>NZ_BJNY01000013.1 GCF_006539925.1 Glutamicibacter uratoxydans
CTTTTGGCAAACGGCGCCCTTCTCGAAGATTCTTCTGTAGAACTAGATCAGGCTCGCACCTGGGATCGCATTCAACAGGTTGCGCGTGTAGTCGCTCTTCGGCGCATCGAAAATCTCGTCGACAGATCCCTGCTCAACGATCTTTCCGCGTTCCATCACACACACGTCATCGGCGATCTGGCGGACCACCGCGAGGTCGTGGGTAATGAACAAGTACGTCAAGCCCATTTCGCGCTGCAGCTCGTCGAGCAGCTCCAGGACCTGGGCCTGGACCAACACGTCGAGCGCAGAGACTGCCTCGTCGCAGACGATCATTTCCGGCTGCAGTGCCAGTGCACGCGCGATGGCGATGCGCTGGCGCTGGCCACCGGAGAGCTCATTCGGGAAGCGGTGCATAGTCGCTGCCGGCATGGAAACCTGCTCCAGCAGCTCCTTGACCTTCTTCTGCCGCGACGCCGAATTACCGATGCCGTGGATGCGCAGCGGCTCTTCGATGGTGCGGTAGATCGAGTACATCGGATCCAGGGAACCATAAGGATCTTGGAAGATCGGCTGTACACGGCGGCGGTACTTGAACAGCTTCTTCTCGCTGAGGTTGCCGATCTGCTCGCCGTCGAAGTGGATCTCGCCACTGGTCGAGTCAAGCAGGTTCAGCACCATCTGGGCGATGGTCGACTTGCCCGAGCCCGACTCGCCCACCACAGCAGTGGTGGTGCCCTTGGGAATCTCGAAGGAGACGTTGTCCACCGCGGTGAACTTCTCCTTCTTGCCAAAGCCCTTGCGGATGTCGAAGACCTTGGTCAGGTTGCTGACCTTCAGCAGCGGCTCTGCCTTCGCAGCGGCCACCTCGTCCACGGCAGCCTCGTGCTTGTCTCCGCGCTGTGCAGACAGCGAAGGTGCGGAGTTGATCAAGCGCTGGGTGTATGGGTGCTTCGGGTTGCGCAGAATTTCAAGAGCTGGTCCGTATTCAACGACGCGGCCCTTGTACATCACGACGACTTTCTCGGCACGCTCCGCTGCCAGACCAAGGTCGTGGGTAATCAGCAGCACCGCGGTGCCCAGCTCGTTGGTCATGTTGTCCAGGTGGTCCAGGATCTGCTGCTGCACAGTCACGTCCAGCGCACTGGTCGGCTCATCAGCGATCAGCAGACGCGGGCGGCAGGCTAGGCCGATGGCGATCAGCGCACGCTGGCGCATGCCACCGGAGAACTCGTGCGGGTACTGACCCGCGCGGGTCTCGGGGTTGGGCAGGCCGGCATCGGCCAGCACCTGGGCCACGCGCTTCTTGGGGTTGTCCCCCGCCAAGCCGTTGGCCTTCAGGGTTTCCTTGACCTGGAAGCCGATCTTCCACACTGGGTTCAGGTTCGACATCGGGTCCTGGGGAACCATGCCGATGTGGTTGCCGCGCAGCTCAACGAAGCGCTTCTCGCTGGCATGGGCAATGTCTTCTCCATCGAACAGGATCTGTCCAGCGGAGACGCGGCCGTTGCCAGCCAAAAGGCCGATGGCAGCCAGCGCCGAGGTGGACTTGCCGGAACCCGACTCGCCCACGATGGCCACGGTCTCGCCGGGCATCACGGTGAAATTCGCGTCGCGCACTGCGTGGACCGGTCCATCAGGAGTGGAGAAGGTAATCGCCAAGTCCTTGATTTCCAGCAACGGCTTTGGGGTTGCGTTCTCAGTCATGGCTTAGGCTCCCTTCCGGGCCTTGGGATCCAGTGCATCGCGCACTGCATCGCCGAGCATGATGAAGCTCAGAACCGTTACCGATAGGAACAGTGCAGGCCACATCAGCATCATCGGGTTGGTACGCAGCTGGGTCTGGGCCGAGGCAATATCATTGCCCCAGCTCATGATGTCCGGCGGCAGTCCGACGCCCAGGAATGACAGCGTCGCCTCGGCCACGATGTAGACGCCGAGGTTCACGGTGGCCACAACGATGATTGGAGCCAGCGAGTTCGGAATGACGTGGCGCACCAGCGACTTGAACTTGGACAGGCCCAGCGAACGCGAAGCCTTGACGAAGTCCGCATTGCGCGCCTCGATCACTGCGCCGCGGGTGATGCGGGCCAGCTGAGGCCAACCGAAGATCGAAAGCGTGACGATCACCGTCCACACACTCTTGTTGTCGCGGAAGGCAGGCAGCTGCATCACGATGATGGCGCCCAGGATCATTGGCAGTGCGAAGAAGATGTCGCCCAGGCGTGCAAGCACGGTGTCGATCCAGCCGCCGTAGAATCCTGCCAGCGCACCAATGGCGCCGCCGAGGATGATTACGACGATGGTGGTCATGACGCCGACCATCAGGGATGCGCGCGTGCCGAAAATGACTCGTGCGTAGATGTCGCAGCCCTGCAGGTTGAATCCCATGAAATGGCCAGCGCGGCCAGGTTCATTAGAATTCTCCAGCTGGCAAGCTTCCTTGCCTGTGGGATCAATCGAGGTGAACAGGTGCGGGAATGCCGCCACCACGATGACTGCAAGAATCAAGATTCCCGAGATGATGAACAGCGGCTGCTTACGCAGTGAACGCCATGCCTCGGCCCACATGGACAGCGGCTTGCCGGCCGCCTTGACCGAATCGACTGCCTGCAGCGGGGTCTCCTCCAAAGGAGCAACGTAGTGCTCGATCTTGTACTTGGAGACCTTGCCGGCACGGTGGCTGCTGATCGGCAGACCAGCTTCAGGATTATTATTTTGGTTCTCAGGCATAACGGATCCTTGGGTCAAGCAGTGCGTACAGCATATCCACGATCAGGTTGGCGAGCACGAAGACGATCACCAGAACACCGACCACGGCAACCACTGTCGGGGTTTCGCCCTTGAGGATTGCCCGGTAAAGCAGGTTGCCAACGCCGGGGACGTTGAAGATGCCCTCGGTGACAATCGCGCCGCCCATCAGGGAGCCGAGGTCGGCGCCGAGGAAGGTCACTACTGGAATCAGCGAGTTGCGCAGGATGTGCACCGTGATGACGCGTTGGCGGGACAAGCCCTTGGCGGTTGCAGTGCGGACGTAGTCTGCGGTCTTGTTTTCAATGACCGAGGTACGGGTCAGGCGAATGACGTAGGCCAGGGATACCAGGCCAAGCACCAGTGCAGGCAGGATCAATTCGCCCCATGTTGCCGCACCGGATACTGTCGGCTTCACCCATTGCAGCTTCACGCCGATGACGAACTGCAGCACGAAGCCCAGAACGAAGGTTGGAACTGCGATGACGATCAGCGATGCGATCAGCACGGTGGAGTCGAAGAGCTTGCCCTTGCGCATACCGGCGATGACACCGAAGAGGATGCCGAAGATGCCTTCAATGAGCAATGCCAGAACTGCTAGACGGGCAGTGACTGGGAATGCGCGTCCGAGCAGGTCACTGACTTCCTGGCCTGAGAAGGACATGCCCAGATCGAAGGTCAGCAGGTTCTTCAGGTACAGGCCGTACTGCACCCAGAAGGGCTTGTCCAGGTTGTACTGCGCTGTGAGCGCTTCGCGGGTGGCATCGCTCATCGGCTTGCCGCCGGACAGCGCGGCAATTGGATCGCCGGGAGTCGCGAAGACCAGGAAGTACACGAGCAGCGTGGCACCGATAAATACCGGAATCAGCTGCGCGATTCGCTTGAGGGTAAAACTTAACATGCTTGCATCTCACCTCGAGACACCAGAGGGCACTTGGCCATTATTTTCCTCTTTCCGTCAGAGGTCGTCTGACGATATTTTTTGCGAGGTAGGACAGACACGCCAAAGGGAGACCCTCATTATGTTGGGCCTCCCTTGACGTGTTTTCAGTCAGATTTGGCCTTGATCAGGCCAATTGCTGAAGGAAGAGACTTACTTGCCAGTGATTTCGTTGTACAGCGGTACGCCGTTCCAGCCGAAGTGAACGTTGGAAACGTTGTTGCTCCAGCCACCCTGCACTGCTTGGTACCACAGCGGGATGGCAGGAAGATCCTTGAACAGGATTTCCTGGGCCTGGTTGAAGATCTTTGCACCCTCAGTTGGATCGGTCGCTGCCAAGCCCTCGGAGAGCTTTGCGTCGAATTCCTTGCTGGAGTACAGACCGTCGTTGGAACCGGCTCCGGTGCCGAACAGTGGGCCCAGGAAGTTGTACAGCGATGGGTAGTCGGCCTGCCAACCGGTGCGGAAGCCGCCGGTCATCTTGTGGCTGGTGACCTTGTTGCGCAGTTCCTTGAAGGAGCTGAATGGCTGTGCAACTGCGTTGATGCCAAGGTTGTTCTTCAGCTGGTTCACAACAGCCTCGACGTATTCCTTGTTGCCGGCGCCGTCGACGTTGTAGCCAACGGTGAACTCAGCATCCGAAGCCCACTTGGAGATCTCATCGGCCTGTGCCCACAGCTTCTTTGCTTCGTCAGCGTTGAAGTCCAGCACATCCGAGCCTGGGATGTCCTTGTTGTAGCCTTCAAGAACTGGTGCGGTGAAGTCCTCAGCCTTGACCTTGCCGCCCTGGTACACCTTGTCGATGATCAGCTGGCGGTCGATGGCGCGGGAGATGGCCGCACGGCGCAGGTTGCCCTCTTCGCCCTGCTTGAAGTGATCCAAGTAGCCAGGGATCGTGATGGTGGCGTTGCCTGCGTATGGCGAGTTGACCCAGCGGTCGCCCAAGTCGGTCTGGTACGAAGCCAGCTGATTTGGCGGGATCTGGTCCAGGACATCCAAGGTGTCGGACATGACGTCGTTGTATGCCGACTCGGTGGACTGGTACACCTTGAAGTCGATGCCGCCGTTCTTGGCGGCGCGTGGGCCCTGGTACTTGTCGTTGACATCCAGCTTCAGGTTGACGTCGTGGTTCCACTCGGTCAGCTTGTATGGGCCGTTGCCAATTGGCTTCTGGCCGAAGGCCTTTGGATCCTTAAATGCTGCTTCTGGAAGTGGCATGAAGGCGGTGTAGCCGAGGCGCAGCGGGAAGTCCGACTCAGGGTTGGACAGCTCGACGGTGAAGGTGGTGTCGTCCACGATCTTCAGGCCGGACATCTTGTCCTTGGTGGACTTGGCTGCGTTGACCTCGTCGAAGCCCTTGATGGATTCGAAGAAGTACGAGTTCAGCTGAGCGTTCTTCGCTGCAGCGCCGAAGTTCCATGCATCCACGAAGGAAGCCGAAGTCACTGGCGAACCATCCGAGAAGGTCTGGCCCTTCTTCAGCTTGATGGTGTAGTTCTTAGAGTCCTTGGTTTCGATGGACTCTGCTAGCTCGTTCTGAGTGGTGCCGTCAGCTGCGTAGCTGACAAGGCCGGTGAAGATCAGGTCCATGACGCGGCCGCCGCCAACTTCGTTGGTGTTAGCCGGCAACAGGCCATTCTGCGGTTCGGTGGTGTTGGCAGTGACAACGTACGAAGCGTTGCCGCCTTCAGCATTGTTGTCAGCTGGCTTGTCGGACGAGCCGCCGCCACATGCAGACAGGGTCAGTGCCAAGGCGCCGGACAGAGCCAGTGCCTTTGATGCGTGCGAGTATCGCATCCTTTTTCTCCTCAACAGTTCGTTGCTGCTTCCGCAATTCGCGTCAGCTGTGCGTCATAGCGTGAGCTATAGCACTTAGTGAATGAGATTACATCAAATATTGCGAAACAACCAATGAATATTAATGAAGCTTACGCTTGAGATCCACTATTTCATTCAAGTAGCTGATTTTGTCGCTTGTCAAGAGGGTGATGAAAATTAGATAAAAAAGTTCATCATCCCTGGGTCCTCAAGCACCGCGCCAATACCAGCCAAAAACTCGCTGGCTTCCTTGCCGTCGACAACACGGTGGTCGAAGGACAATGCCAGCGTGCAGGTGCTGCGCAGGGCCAATTCTCCTTGGTACTCCCAAGGGCGTGGTTTGACTTGGCCCAAGGCCAAGATTCCCGTCTGCCCGGGAGGCAGAATAGGTGTACCGGCGTCGACGCCGAACACCCCGACGTTAGTGATAGAGAATGTCCCGCCACTGAGCTGGGCCGGTGTCAAGTCGCCCGAGCGTCCGAGGGCAACCAGCTGGTTCAATTCTGCGGCAAGTGGTTCTAATGCCTTATTCTGTGCCTCTTTGACCACAGGGACAAGTAGTCCGCGGTCACTGGCGACTGCCATGCCCAGATTTACAGCGCCAAACTGGATAATTTCGTCATTTACCTCATCCCAGCGCGAGTTCAAGGCAGGGAACTTCAGCAGCAGGCGGGAAACCAATAGCGCACTGAGCGAGGTGAAGTTGACCTTGGTGTCACGGAACTCTCTGCGCTGGCGCAGCTTGTCGATCAGTTCCAAGGACTTGGTGACGTCCACCGTCAGGAATTCCGTGGCATGCGGCGCGGTGAAGGCGGATTGGACCATCGCCTTGGCGGTTGCCCTGCGCATGGCGCTGATCTTGATCCGGCGGTCTTGGCCGCCAGAGGCGGCGGGAACGGAGGACTGGGCCGGGGCAGCCGCGGCAGCCGGCTGCCTCAGAAGCGCTTCAACATCCCGGCGCAGCACCAGCCCGTGGGGGCCCGTGCCGACGACACTGGAGATCTCGATTCCATGATCACGGGCGAACTTGCGCACCGGCGGGGTGCTGCGTGCAACCTCGTGGTGCACGACCGGCTCCGGCGTGGCCGACTGCTCGGCGGCAGCCGGTGCGGCGCTGCGGCCGCGGCGCGCCGGACGCTTTCCGCTGGCGGCCGGAGCGCCGTAGCCCACCAGGGTAGGAGTGCGTTCGCCGGTTGGTGCCGGCGTATCGCCCCCGGCATCTTCAGGGGCCTTGTCATTGTCAAAGGTGACCAGTGCAGCCCCGACTGGGACAACTTGGCCTTCATCGGCATGGAGCTTCTGGACGATGCCTGCAAATGGCGAAGGCAGCTCCACCACTGCCTTGGCGGTTTCCACTTCGGCGATGATCTGGTTCAGCGAAACATGCTCGCCGACTTTGATCTTCCAGTTGAGCACCTCGGACTCGGTCAGGCCTTCGCCGAGGTCCGGCAGGTTGAAAGTTTGGGCGGTCATCACTTGGCAGCTCCTTCGGTTGCCTCGTGGTGGCGCATCACGGTGTCCACCGCGTGCATCACCCGATCCAGGTCAGGTAGGTGGTGGCTTTCAAGCCGGGATGGCGGATAGGGAATGTCGAATCCCGTCACCCGCAGCGGGGCATGCTCCAGGTAGTCGAAGCAGGTTTCGGTGATCTGCGCGCAGATTTCTGCGCCCACGCCGCTGGTCCGGCTGGCCTCATGAACGACCACCAGCTTGCCGGTGTGCTTCACGGAGTTGGCCACTGTGTCGATATCCAGCGGGTCAAGTGTGCGCAGGTCGATCACTTCAAGGCTGACGCCTTCATCCTCTGCCGCTAGGGCTGCTTCAAGCAGCGTGTAGGTGGTGGGGCCATAGCCGACAATTGTCACGTCCTCGCCCTCGCGGACCACCTTGGCCTTGGGCGAGCCGTCCTTGGCAGGTGTGGACAGGTCGATGTCCGCCTTCTCGTGGTAGCGGCGCTTGGGTTCGAAGAAAATCACCGGATCGTCGCAGTCGATCGCCTGGCGCAGCATGGTGTAGGCGTCCTGCACGCTGGACGGGGCGAAGACGCGCAGGCCCGCGGTGTGGGCGAAGTAGGCTTCGGGAGATTCCGAGTGGTGCTCCGGCGAGCCGATGCCGCCGCCGTAGGGAATGCGCACGGTGACTGGCATTTTCACGCGTCCGCGCGAGCGGTAGTGCAATTTAGCCAGCTGCGAGACCAGCTGGTCGAAGGCTGGATAGGTGAACCCGTCGAACTGGATTTCCACCACCGGGCGGTAGCCGCGGTAGGCCAGGCCGATGGCGCTGCCCACGATGCCGGACTCGGCCAGCGGGGTGTCCACCACCCGGTGTTCGCCGAATTCGCTCTTCAGTCCGTCGGTCACGCGGAAAACGCCGCCCAGGGTGCCGATGTCCTCGCCGAGCAGGATGACCTTTTCGTCATCGCTCAGGGCATCGTGCAGGGACTGGTTCAATGCCTTGAGCATTGTTGTTGCCATTTAGCGCCCATCCCCTTCAAATCCTGCAAGGTAGTTCATGTACTCATCGCGCGCACGGCGGCTTGGCTCATGCGCCTCGGCGTAGACATTGTCAAACATCTGCTCCACCGTTGGATCAGGCATCGCGGTGATTGCCGCGCGCAGCTGGGCTGCCAGTTCGTCGGCCGCGTTCTGCGCCCGCTGTTCATAGGACTGCACATCGGCGCCGATCACATGCAGGTACTTGACCAGCCGGTCGATCGGGTCCTTGGCCCGCCACTTTTCCAGCTCGGAGTCCTTGCGGTAGCGCTTTGGATCATCCGCGGTGGTGTGCGAACCCATGCGGTAGGTGACTGCTTCGATGAAGGTCGGGCCCAGACCGTTGCGGCAATGGGCCAGCGCCGCCTGGGTAGCCGCGTAGACCGCCAGAATGTCATTGCCGTCGACGCGCCAAGTCTTCAGCCCGAAGCCGTGGGCGCGGTCTGCGATCTGGGTGCGGCTTTGCAGGGCTACCGGCTCGGAGATGGCCCACTGGTTATTCTGGCAGAAGAACAGCACCGGCGCTTGGTAGCTGGCGGCGAAGACCATTGCTTCGTTGACGTCGCCCTGGCTGGTGGCCCCGTCGCCGAAGTAGGCGATGGCGGTTTCATCTCCGCCGTCGAACTTGATGCCCATGCCGTAGCCGGCGGCGTGCAGGGCCTGGGAGCCGATGACGATCTGCTGGCAGGCGATGTTCACTTCATGCGGATCCCAGCCGCTGGCCTGGGCTCCGCGCCAGACGCTGAGCAGGTCTTCAGCCTTCACTCCCCTGGCCCAGGCGACGCCGTGCTCGCGGTAGGAGGGGAAGATGAAGTCGGTATCTCGGGTGGCGCGCACGGAGCCGATCTGCGCCGCTTCCTGGCCCAGCAGCGGAGCCCACAGCCCCAGCTGACCCTGGCGCTGCAGCGCTGTGGCTTCGGTGTCCATGCGGCGCAGCACGACCATGTCCCGCAGGAAATCTGCAAGATCCGATTCGGTCAGCTTGGCAACATAGTGGTCTAGTTCTGAATCGGGAACTCGTTCCCCGGCGACGTTTAGCAGCTGTTGCGTCGGTATGTTCTCCGCTGCAACGTCAACATGCTTGGTGGACACGATCAGCATCCTTACTCTTGCGTTGTCGGTATAGCGATATGGATTCTCACATCGCCTTTAATGTGATGCTACTCACGCAACGCAGATTGCACAATGGCTTGGAAACAATTAGTGTAAAAAGCCCTGTTATGGACCTGACTTCGGTGATAACGTGCACACTATGCAGCTTCTGGACCAAACAGACCGCCGTATTCTGCTGGCGCTTTCCACCGCCGCAAAGAAGACCGGCTCCGCCATTGCCGCCACCCTAGGGCTGGGGCGCAACACAGTGCAGACCCGGATGACGCGGCTTGAAAATGAGGTGCTCGATTCCATCGACCATCGAGTCCCGCCGGCCGCCCTGGGCTACGGGCTGCTCTCCTTTGTGGAGCTCCACGTCGACCAGCGCCATCTCGAAGACATCGCGGCGCAGCTGCGGCTGATCCCTGAAGTGCTAGAAGCGCATGGGCTGACCGGAAGCGCCGACATCCTGGTCCGGGTGGCGGCTAAGGACGCGCAGGAACTCTTCCGCGTCCACGGCCAGCTGCTGCACATCCAAGGAGTCAACCGGGCCGACTCGGCCCTGTCGATGGCCGAGCTGGTCCCCTACCGCACGACTAATCTCCTGGCCCACTCGCTCAAATCCTGAAGCTAATCGAAGAACGTCCGGGGACCAGCTCGCGCTGGCCCCCGGACGCTCTTATTGAATTATCTGCAGCGCTTCTGCGCTTTAGTGGTCGACCGCCTTTTCAGCACCGACACCGGTCAGCGAGCGGACTTCCATCTCTGCAGCCTTTTCCCGGTCTTCCGTACCAGGGTCCGTGATCGAACCGATCCAGCCGAGCAGGAATGCCAGCGGGATGGAGACCAGGCCAGGGTTGGCCAGCGGGAAGATGGAGATGTCGATGCTTGGAATCATCGAGGTTTCCTTGCCGGAGAATACCGGCGAGAAGATGATCAGCACGATGGCCGAGATCAGGCCGCCATACATCGACCAAACAGCGCCGCGGGTCTTGAAGCCCTTCCAGAACAGCGAGTACAGGATAGTCGGCAGGTTGGCCGAAGCGGCGACTGCGAAGGCCAGCGCCACCAGGAATGCCACGTTCTGACCCTGGGCGCCGATGCCGCCGGCGATGGCGAACAGGCCGATGACCACAACGGTGCGGCGGGCAACCTTCATTTCCTGCTCGGGATTCGACTTGCCTTTGGAGATCACCGATGCGTAGATGTCGTGGGCGAAGGAAGCCGCTGCGGTGATGGTCAAGCCGGCAACCACCGCCAGAATCGTTGCGAAAGCCACCGCGGAGATCAGGCCCAGCAAGACGGTTCCACCCAGTTCATAGGCCAGCAGCGGAGCCGCCGAGTTCACGCCGCCCGGGGCGGCCTTGATCTTGTCCGGACCGATCAGCGCACCGGCGCCGAAGCCCAGCACCAGGGTGAACAAGTAGAAGGCGCCGATCAGCCAGATCGCCCAAACCACCGACTTGCGGGCTTCCTTTGCGGTTGGCACCGTGTAGAAGCGCATCAGCACGTGAGGCAGGCCGGCGGTGCCAAGCACCAGGGCCAAGGCCAGTGAGATGAAGTCGAGCTTGGTGGTCCCGGTCTTGCCGTATTGCAGGCCCGGATTCAGGATTTCAGGGTTTCCTGCCACTTCGGCGGCCTTGCCCAGCAGAGCGGAGAAGTTGAAGCCAAAGAGTGCCAGGGTCCAGACGGTCATCACCAGCACGCCGGCAATCAGCAGCACTGCCTTGATGATCTGCACCCAGGTCGTGCCCTTCATGCCGCCAACCAGTACATACAGGATCATCAGCGCGCCGACGATCACGATGACCAGCGACTGGCCGGCCTTCGAATCGATGCCCAGCAGCAGCGAAACCAGCGCGCCCGCGCCGGCCATCTGGGCCAGCAGGTAGAAGACGCAGACAGCAAGGGTGGAAACTGCCGCAGCAATGCGCACCGGGCGCTGCTTGAGGCGGAAGGACAGCACATCGGCCATGGTGAATTTGCCGGTGTTGCGCAGCAGCTCGGCAACCAGCAGCAGGGCTACCAGCCAAGCCACCAGGAATCCGATGGAGTACAGGAAGCCGTCGTAACCGTTGATGGCGATGGCTCCAACAATGCCCAGGAAGGAGGCTGCGGAAAGGTAGTCGCCGGCAATGGCTGTTCCGTTCTGGGTGCCGGAGAAGGAGCGCCCGCCAGCGTAGTAGTCGGCGGCGGTCTTGTTGTTCTTGCTGGCCCGCAGCACGATGACCAGCGTGACACCGACGAACGCCACGAAGATCGCAATGTTCACGATCGGGTTGCCGACGGTAGTCTTTTCAGCGGCCTGCGCCAAAATGCTCAGGTGGTTCACTTTACGCCTCCCTGCTTCTCAAGGCGCTCGCGGATCTTGGTGGCCTTTGGATCTAGCTTGTTATTGGAGAACCGCACATACAGGGCGGTAATGGTGAAGGTCGAAACAAACTGCAACAGGCCTAGGACGATGCCCATGTTGACATTGCCGATGACCTTGATCGACATGAACTCGTGGAAGTAGTCAGCCAAAAGTACGTAGGCGAAATACCAGACGATGAAGAAGATCGCCATGGGGAATACGAAGCTGCGGTGGGTGCGGCGCAGCTCCTGGAACTCCTCGGACTGGCTCTCCGCCACAAAGTCGATGTCGCTCCCGACTTCGTTGTGGGGATTGGCACTCATGATGCCCTCCTTGTGCGAGTGATGAATACATTTCCAATGGTGTGACCAGGGGCACACCCTTTCTGTGACTAAGTTCACTATTAGTGATAAACGAGCTTCCCACTAGTGCTTTGAGAGCCCGCGTGGCTCAACGGAGCAAATCCTGCGCTCAACGGCGCACCGCCGGTCGGCAAGCGGTCATGGTTACGGCGCAGATCGTAAGATTGTTTTTATGTCTCCCGCGCTGCAGATCACGCTCATCGCCACCATCGTGGCTGTCGGCATTGCCGCCATCGGCTATTTCGGATTCAAAATCTCCAGGTCAACCAAGGAGATGGGGACCGACGCGGAGGAGGCAACATTCACCACGCTGCATCACATGTCCGTTGCGGTCCCCCATCTGGAACGTGGCCTGACCAGCGAGGGAGCCGCCAAGAGCGCCAAGGCACTGCGTCGGCTGCTGAACTGCCCAGTGCTGTTGATCTCCGACACCCGGAGCATCCTTGCTACGGATTCCGGGATCGATTTCACCGCGGCGCTGGAAGAGGAGGCAGGCAAGGCTTTTTCCACCGCCCTGGCCACCGGCAAGACGCAGGTGAACCGCTCGTCGGGGCAGGACTTCGTCTCGGCCCCCATCATGGTCGGAGACCAGGCGGTGGGAACCGTGACAGCACTGACCCCGCGAGCCGGTGCGGGATTCGTCCGAGCCGTCTCCGAGGTGGCGGTCTTCGTCTCCGCACAGGTTTCCACCGCGCAGCTCGACGAGAACAAGGCGATGCTGCTCGAAGCCCAGATGCGGGCGCTGCGCGCGCAGATCTCCCCGCACTTCATCTACAACTCGCTAAATGCGATCGCCTCCTTCATCAACACCGATCCGGCCCGCGCCCGCGAACTGGTCATCGAGTTCGCCGACTTCACCCGCTATTCCTTCCGCCGCCGCGGAGAATTCACCACGCTGGCCGAGGAGCTGGAGGCCATCGACCGCTACCTGCTGTTGGAAAAGGCCCGCTTCGGCGAGCGGATCAAGGTTTCGCTGCGCATCGCCCCCGAGGTGCTGCCCACCCAGATCCCCTTCCTTTCGCTGCAGCCGCTGGTGGAAAATGCTGTGCGCCACGGCCTGGAGGCCCGCGAGGACGGCGGGGTCATCTCCATTACCGCAACCGAGGACGGGCTGCATGCGGTGATCAGCGTGGAGGACGACGGGGTGGGCATGGACCCTGAGCAGCTGGCCAGCGTGCTCGCCGGCACCACCGTGAACATGCATGTGGGTCTGCGCAATGTCGATGTGCGCCTGCGCCAGCTCTATGGCAACGCCAATGGGCTGATCATCGATACGGCGCCCGGGGCTGGAACGCAGATCACCATGAGGATCCCGAAGTTCAGGCCCCCTCGCCCGGCCGGCACCGGCGCCTGAACACGCTGAACATAGACTAGGTAGAATCGAATCATGATTAATGTGGTGGTCGCCGACGACGAACTCCCTGCGGTAGAGGAGATCGCTTTCCTGCTGAGCCAGGATTCAAGGATTGGGAAGATCCACCGGGCCACCTCCGGAGCCGCCGCGCTCAAGGCCCTGGAGGAAAACGAAGTCGACGCGTTGTTCCTCGACATCCATATGCCGGCCCTGTCCGGGCTGGACATCGCCCGGGTCATCTCGCGCTTCTCCCATCCCCCGCTAGTAGTTTTCGTCACCGCCGACGAAGACCAGGCGCTCCAGGCCTTCGAGCTGGCCGCCGTGGACTACGTCCTGAAGCCGATCCGCCCGCAGCGCCTGGCAGAATCGGTGCGCCGGCTGTGCGAACTGGTCGAAGAGACCCCCGCCAAGCCGGAAATGATCACCGTGGACCAGGGCGGCATCACCAAGCTGATCCCGCGCAGCGAAATCTCCTATGTGCAGGCCCAGGGCGACTACGCCCGGCTGCACACCAAGGATTCAAGCTACCTGATCCGCGTGCCGCTCAACGACCTCGAGCAGCAGTGGGCCGAATCGGGATATGTGCGCATCCACCGCTCATACCTTGTCAGCATGGACAAGATCGAGAACGTGAGGCTGCAGACCGGCAAGGCCGCGGTGCTGGTCAACGGCACCGAGCTGCCGATCTCCCGTCGCGCCCTGCCCTACCTGCGCGAGCGCCTGGCCGCCAACCGCGTCCGCCCGCTGTAGCCGGCGGCCCGCCCAGTGAGCAACGAGCAAAACGAGCAACCAGAGCAGCTGCCCGGCCGCCTTGCCTCGCAGCGCCCGCAGCGCATCAGGGTCCAAGCCCCGCAGGATGCGTCGCTGAATGTTCCCCTGGCCCGCCCGGAGCACAATACCGCTCAGGAATTCTACGTCCGCCAGCTGATCCGCTCGCAGCTACGCCTTGCCGTGGCAGTGGCCGCCGGGCTGCTGGCCATGCTGGTGGGCATCAGCGCTCTGCTGGCGCTGTGGCCGACGGCCTATGAGTTCACCCTGTTGGCCATCCCGCTGCCCTGGTGGATCCTGGGCATCGGCATGTACCCGCTGATCATCATCGCCGGGGTGCTCTACAACCGCGCGGCGGCCCGCAACGAGGAACGCTACCGGAGCATCAGCCGTGACTAGTCTTTTTTCATCGCTCGCACTGGTCGTCGTCTGCGTCACCACGATGCTGATCGCGTTCTACGGGCTGCGCCTCTCGCGCACCACCAGCGACTTCTACGTGGCAAGCCGCAGCGTGAAGCCCTGGTGGAACGCCTCAGCGATCGGCGGCGAATACCTCTCCGCCGCATCATTCCTCGGCGTGGCCGGGCTGATCATGCTCACCGGGCAGTCGGGCCTGTGGTTCCCCATCGGCTATACGGCCGGCTATCTGATGCTGCTGCTGTTCGTCGCCGCGCCGCTGCGCCGCTCCCAGGCCTATACGATCCCTGATTTCGCGCAGATCCGCTTTGAGGATTCAAAGTCCCTGCGCAAGCTGACCACCTACCTGGTGGTGGTGATCTGCTGGCTGTACATCGTGCCGCAGATGCACGGGGCCGCCTTGACCTTGTCCATCGCCACCGGGCTTCCGGGCTGGGTGGGGCCGGTCGTGGTAGCGGCGGTGGTGGCCATCACCGTGGTCTCCGGCGGCATGCGCTCGGTGACCTTCGTGCAGGCATTCCAATACTGGTTCAAGCTCGCCTCGCTGGTGATCCCCACAATCTTCCTGCTGATCCAGGTGATCCCCGAGCAGGACACCGCAGACAGGCTGCGCAGCCTGGGCACGCAGCTGGAGAACATCTCCGGGCTGAACCTCTACGAAACGATCTCCATCATCCTTGCCCTGCTCTTCGGCACCCTGGGGCTGCCGCATGTGCTGGTCCGCTTCTACACCAACCCCACTGGCCACACGGCCCGCACCACCACGGTGATCGTGCTCGGGCTGCTCTCCGCCTTCTACCTGCTGCCCACCACCCTGGGCGTGCTGGGGCTGCTCTATATGCCATGGCTGGGATCCACGAACGAGACCGACGCGACGGTGCTGCTGCTACCCTCGGCAATCTTCGACGGCTTCCTCGCCGACGCGCTGACCGCCATTGTTGTCGGCGGGGCCTTTGCCGCCTTCCTGTCCACCACCTCCGGCCTGGTGGTGTCCCTGGCCGGCGCTCTGTCCCAGGAATTCTTCGCCGGCACAGTGCGCGGCTTCAGGATCTCCACGGTGCTGGCCACCGCGCTGCCTGTGCTGATTGCTGTAGTGACCAATTCGCTGGCGCTGGCCGGGGCCATTGGCAACGTCTTTGCGTTCACTGCCTCGACCATCTGCCCGCTGCTGCTACTGGGCATCTGGTGGAGGTCGCTGACCGCCAAGGGGGCGATGGCCGGCATGCTGGTCGGCGCGGTGACCTGTGGACTGGCGTTAATGCTTTCCAGCGTGATTCCGCCGGTGGACGAGCTCTGGTTCCATATGATGCGCCAGCCTGCCGCCTGGAGCGTGCCTCTGGCCTTCGCGGTGATGATTGCTGTGTCCCGCTCGACCCGCCGCGCGGTCCCTTCGAACACCGATACGGTCATGGCGCGGCTTCATGTGCCGGACCGCGGGGCCCAGCTCTAGGATCCGCCGGGCCGCGCGAAGCATCCTGCCACTGGAATGCATCCGAATACAGGACAAGCCGCCGCGGCGGGAAGATGCTCCCGCTGCGGCGGCTTGCCGTGAAGGTGATGCCTAGTCGATCGATGCCATCAGTTCGACCACGCGGTCCAGGAACGCGTCGACCTGCGACTCCTCGTAGCCGTCGGTTCCCGTGGCGGAGCGGAACTCCACGCGGCGCACGGCGTCCACAGACATCGGCACGTCGCGCTCGAAGTAGTCGATGAGCTGGT
Organism: Glutamicibacter uratoxydans; assembly: GCF_006539925.1. Lineage (GTDB taxonomy): Bacteria > Actinomycetota > Actinomycetes > Actinomycetales > Micrococcaceae > Glutamicibacter > Glutamicibacter uratoxydans. Next base: position 16,046 of record NZ_BJNY01000013.1, read on the forward strand.
CGCACAACCGGTCGACGTCCTTGATGTTGTAGCTTGAGGCGTTCGAGCGCGAGGGGCGGCGGAAGCGCTCGCCCTTGGCCCGGTGCAGGCGCGCCCGCAGGATCGCTGCCAGGCGGCCCACCTGCTGCAGCCAGACTTCTTCTCCCTGGTGCGCGATCAAGTCGTCGCGCTCGCGCTTGGCGAAGACGTCTTCCAGGCGGTCCAGCGCGCCGTCGACTTCGCGGGCCTGGTAGCCGCCCTTCTGCGGGGCGAAAGTGGTGCGGCGGATCAGGTGGCTGGTGACCACGGCGTCGTCATTGCCTTCCCCGTTGAAGGTGGCACGGGACCGGCTGAGAAACGCATCAACCTGCTTAACGCTGTAGCCGAATTCCGTTTCCGGTACTCGGGAAAACGGAGCATCTTGCTGCTGCGACACGACACTGTTCCTTTTCTGTCTTGGGTTTCTAGGTGGGCGGCTTGCGCCCAACGTCCCTAGTTATTCTATGGGTTCTGGCAAAACATTGCTTAATGGCCACACCCCCGGCCTGCTTTTAGCTCAGCGAAAGGCTCCAGGTGAGCAGGTGGGAAATCAGGTAGCCCAGCGGAATCACGAAGAGCACCGAGTCCAGCCGGTCCATGATGCCTCCGTGGCCCGGCAGCAGGCTGCTCATGTCCTTGATGCCTAGTTCCCGCTTGACCATTGATTCGGAGAAGTCTCCGGTGGTTGCGGCGATGGTGGTGAAGAACGCCAGGATGATGCCGGTCCACCAAGGCATGTCCATCCAGAAATGCATAGCCAGCGCGCCGACGAGCATCGAGCCGAGCATCGAGCCGGCAAAGCCCTCCCATGACTTCTTGGGGGAAATCTTCGGGGCCATCGGGTGCTTGCCGAACAAGACCCCGACGATATAGCCGAAAGTGTCGTTGCTGACAGCCAGCAGCAGGATCGTGGCGATCATCCATTGGCCGCGCGGGCCTTCGAGAATCAGCAGCGCAAAGGACAGCAGCAACGGCACCCAGCTGATTATGAACACGCTGCTCATCACCGAGGCGGCGGCGCCCTTCAGCCCCTCCATGAGCCTGAAGAGCAGGGCGATCAGCAGGCTGACCAGGTAGGTGAAGCCCAGTGCTTCCAAGCCGCCCCAGAGCGCGCTGATGGGCATGAGGGCCGAGGCGAGAAACAGCGGCAGCATTGGCACCGAGGTTTTGGCATGCGTAGTGGCCCGGGCGACTTCCCAGCAGCCCACTCCGGAGATCAGCACCACCAGGAAGACCAGCAGCGGTTCAAACCAGAACAGCCCCGCCAGCACCAGCCCGAGCATGAGCGCGCCGACGGCGATGGCTGCCGGCAGGTTGCGCCCGGCCCGCGAGGCCTTGGGCTGGGCTGCCGGCGGTGCGGCCACCGCCGCGGCCGGGTTCAACGGCACGGCAATCGCCGCAGGCTCCGGGGCCGGCGGCGCTTCAACTGGCTCGTCCGGCTCGGGCGAAGCCTGCACCGACGAGGCAGGCTCTACCGCGGCGGCTGCTTCCTGCAGTTGTTGGCCCGGCTCGGCCGTGCCGGCTTTGGCGGCCTTTTCCTGGGCCTCGCGCCGCGCCCGTGCTTCGCGTCTGGTCAGCGGGGCGCCGTCACCGGATGCCACTGAGGGCACCGCCGAAGCTGTGCCCTCAGTGTTTTCTGTCGAGCCTGGCATTAGACTTCCAGCAGCTCGGCTTCTTTGTTCTTCAAGATCTCGTCTACCGCATCCACGTGCTTCTTGGTCAGCGCGTCCAGTTCCTTCTCGCCGCGGCTGCCGTCGTCCTCGCCGACCTCACCGTCCTTGACCAGCTTGTCGATGGCGTCCTTGGCCTTGCGGCGGTGGTTGCGCAGCGCCACGCGTGCGTCCTCGCCCTTGGCGCGGGCCAGCTTCACATACTCCTTGCGGCGCTCTTCGGTCAGCACCGGAAGCACCACGCGGATCATCTTGCCGTCGGAGGATGGGTTGGCGCCGACCTCCGGGTCGCCCAGGGCCTTTTCGATTTCGCGCAGTGCGGTCACGTCGAACGGGGTGATGGTGATGGTGCGCGCTTCAGGCACTGCAAAGGATGCCAGCTGCTGCAGCGGGGTTGGCGAACCGTAGTAGTCAACCATGACCTTCGAGTACATGCCTGGGTGTGCGCGGCCGGTGCGGATGGTCGCGAAGTCCTCCTTGGCTGCCTCGATGGTGCGGTCCATCTTTTCGGCGGTCTCCGCCAAAGTTTCGTCAATCACCGGTACTCCTCAAGTACAAAAAGTTTAAATCTAGTTCAATCCTATGCCACGATCACCGCTTATGCGGTGACGGTGGTGCCAATTCGCTCGCCGCGGATGGCGCGTGCCACATTGCCTTCGCCTTCCATGCCGAAGACCAGCATGTCCAGCTTGTTGTCCTTGCACATGGTCATGGCGGTCTGGTCCATCACGCGGATGTTCTTGACCAGCGCCTCGGTGTAGGTCAGGGTGTCCAGCTTGGTGGCGGTGGGGTCGGTCTTAGGGTCGGCGGTGTACACGCCGTCCACGCCTGACTTGGCCATCAGCACTTCGTCGGCGTCGACTTCCAGCGCACGCTGGGCAGCGACGGTGTCGGTGGAGAAGTACGGCAGGCCAGCGCCGGCACCGAAGATGACCACGCGGTCCTTTTCCATGTGGCGGATGGCGCGGCGCGGGATGTAGTTTTCTGCGACCTGGGCCATGGCGATGGCCGACTGCACGCGGGTTTCAACGCCGCACTGCTCCAGGAAGTCCTGCAGGGCCAGGCAGTTCATAACGGTGCCCAGCATGCCCATGTAGTCTGCGCGGGAGCGGTCCATGCCTGAAGCCGACAGCTCGGCGCCGCGGAAGAAGTTGCCGCCGCCGACGACGATTGCCACCTCGACCTCGCCCACGGTCTGTGCGATCTGTTCGGCGATGCCGCGCACGGTCTTGGGGTCGACGCCCACCTTGCCGCCGCCGAACACCTCTCCGGAAAGCTTGAGCAGTACGCGGCGTCGTTTGGTTTCTGGGCTGGTTGACATGGGGTCTAACTCCTGCAAGTCGTAAATCTGAGGGGATCTTATCAATCCGAATCTAAACTACCCTGTGATTCGGGCTCAAGAAAAGGGAGGCGAGCCACCGAGTTGTGCTCGGTGCTCACCTCCCTTTTCTTTGGTGCAGCGGGGTCAACCGCCGCGAAATGCTTTAGTCAGCCGGCGAAAGCGAAAATGCTTAGGCGCCGACGCGGAAGCGTGCGAAAGCAACAGGCTTGGTGCCTGCTTCTTCCAGTACGGAACCGACGGACTTCTTGGCATCCTTGGCGAAAGCCTGGTCAACCAGGACGATCTCCTTGAAGAAGCCGGTCAGGCGGCCTTCAACGATCTTGGTCAGTGCAGCCTCTGGCTTGCCTTCGGCGCGAGCGGTCTCGTCAGCGATGCGGCGCTCGTCGGCAACCTTCTCTGCTGGAACCTCGTCGCGGGTCAGGAAGGTAGGAGCCATTGCGGCGGTGTGCACAGCAACGTCGTGTGCGATGGCTGCAGCGGCTTCCGAAGCGGAGTCAACGGCCAGCAGAACGCCAACCTGTGCAGGCAGGTCCTTGCTGGTCTTGTGCAGGTAAGCAGCAACGTGCTCGCCCTCAACGCGGGATACGCGGCGGACAACAACCTTCTCGCCGAGGATTGCGCCCTCTTCGATGACGGTGTCGCCAACGGTCTTGCCGTCAACCTCGAATGCCAGCAGAGCCTCAACGTCTGCAGCGCCGGAAGCAACAGCTGCGTCCAGAACCTTGTTTGCCAGGGTGATGAACTTGTCGTTCTTGGCAACGAAGTCGGTCTCGCAGTTGATCTCGATCATGACGCCGACCTTGCCCTCGACCTTGGCGGCAACCAGGCCCTCGGCGGTCGAACGGCCTTCGCGCTTGGTAGCGCCCTTCAGGCCCTTGACGCGAATGATCTCGATGGCCTTCTCGGCGTCGCCGTTGGCCTCGTCCAGAGCCTTCTTAACGTCCATCATGCCGGCGCCGGTGCGCTCGCGCAGTGCCTTGATATCAGCAGCGGTGTAGTTTGCCACGTGCAATCCCATTCAGCTAGGAGTTTTCAAGTTAGTTTGCCCGTGGGACGGGTCGGATCACCAACCCGTCCCACGAGAGTTTGGAGTTGTCCTACAGGCAGGTTAGCGCCTGCAGGCAAACTCCGAGAGTCATCAAAATGACTACTTGGCTTCTGGAGCCTCGGTCTCGGCAGCAGCCTCGGCCTTAGCCTTCTCGCCCTCAAGCAGCTCGCGCTCCCACTCAGCCAGTGGCTCAGCGGCGCCCTCGGTCTTGCCTGCAGCCTTGTTGTTCTTGGCGATGAGGCCTTCGGCCACAGCGTCGGCAACAACGCGGGTCAGCAGGTTGACGGAGCGGATAGCGTCGTCGTTACCCGGAATTGGGTAGGTAACTTCGTCTGGGTCGCAGTTGGTGTCCAGGATGGCGACAACAGGGATGCCCAGCTTCTGAGCTTCGTCGATTGCCAGGTGTTCCTTCTTGGTGTCAACGATCCAGATTGCCGATGGGGTGCGGTTCAGGTTGCGGATACCACCGAGGTTGTTCTGCAGCTTGGTCAGCTCGCGCTTCAGCAGCAGCAGTTCCTTCTTGGTGTGGCCCGAACCGGCAACATCGTCAAAGTTGATCTCTTCCAGTTCCTTCATGCGCTGAACGCGCTTGGAGACGGTCTGGAAGTTGGTCAGCATACCGCCGAGCCAGCGCTGGTTCACGTATGGCTGGCCAACGCGGTTAGCCTGCTCAGCAATTGCTTCCTGAGCCTGCTTCTTGGTGCCGACGAACAGGATCGAGCCGCCGTGTGCAACGGTCTGCTTGACGAAGTCGTAGGCGCGGTCGATGAACGACAGCGACTGCTGCAGGTCGATGATGTAGATGCCGTTGCGCTCGGTCAGGATGAAGCGCTTCATCTTTGGGTTCCAGCGACGGGTCTGGTGGCCGAAGTGGACGCCGCTGTTCAGCAGCTCTCGCATGGTTACGACTGGCATGTCGCAACTCCTTTCAGCAGTAGCGGACCGGGCGCGCAAACGCCCGCGGTAACTGCCCTAGTTGGTTTGGGTTGTTGCAGATCAACGTTGTGTTCATCCGCCCTAGTACAAACCCCGGAATGCTTGGCATCCTGCCCGGCGTCCACCGATTCTCTCGGACCACTGGAACTGCCGGTTTCCACCATCCACGGCGGAAGAGCTTGTACGCGAAGTCAATTTCCTGATGAAACCGGCCCATTTTGGACACGGCTAAGTAAGAAAACTGCAATCTCAAGTGTACTACACCGGTTATGAGCAGCGGCACGGGATGAAAGGTGATCTAGCTCCACAAAAGTTGCCCACAATCGGCATCATTATGAGGCTCGGCACCGTACGCCCATCCCACCCTTGAACCATGAAGAAACACCTGCTCCTAGCCACGATCCAAGCCATCGCCCTTGTAGCGTCACTGACCTCGAGCCCCGCGAGCGTTCCAACACTCCCCCAGACCCCGACGCAAATGCTGCGCCAAGAGTCCGGATGGAGTTGGCCGACCGCAGGCGAACCAAGAATCCTGGTTCCGTTCGACAAGCCAGAACAGCGCTGGTCCTCGGGCCACCGAGGCATCGACTTGTCGGCGGATCAAGGTGACCAAATCTATGCACCCAATAAGGGCAGGGTGACGTTTCGTTCGACAGTCGTGGATCGGCCTGTGATCGTCATCGACCACGGTTCAGGCTTCAAAACAAGTCTCGAGCCTGCCGAAAGCGACCTATCGGTGGGCACGTGGGTTGAGGCCGGCTCCAAAATCGGCACGGTCTCTACCGGCGCGCACTGTTCTAATCGGTGCCTACATTGGGGTGTTCGGTTAGATGGTGAATATATTGATCCGGCGCTATTGATCAAAGACCTGCGTCCGTCGATCCTGCTTCCACTGGCCTAGGCACAAAAAAACTTTCTCCCTGCTTGAAGATCAAACAGGGAGAAAACTTATTGTTAGTAACCGCAGACTAGAGCAAGACGTCTTCGCGAACGGCAGGCGCTTTGGTTTTGATGCTGCCCAGTGAAAGATACAGGCAAATAATATTCGCCAGCACTGGGATCGTTGGAATGACATACGCCCAGATCGGCAGCGGGCCGCCGGGATAAATACCAACGAGATTGACCACATACTTTGGCGCGATCACCAGCGCGATGCTGGACACTGTGGTGAGGGCAATAGCAAGCTTATTCAGCGGGTTAAGCATCAGACTGGCGACGCAGAACCAACCGTAAGCAATAATCGGCCACCATACCCAGTGGTGCGACCAACTGACCGGCGAAACAAGCAGCGGGCAAGCCGAAGCGACGCCGATCAAGGCAGCGCGGTCGACCAGCGGAGCAATTTTCCACAGCAAGGCGATGAAAGAAACACCCACAGCTAGCGCAATCACGAACCAAACGCCTTGGGAAAGTCCAGAGCGATCAATGACGGCTTGCAGTGAAATGTTGTCCAGAAAACTCAAATCCCCGACGCGCGTCGGATCACGGAGCACCACAGTCCAGTAGTGAATGGTGTTGTGCGCCGAAACCAAAAGGCCGATCACCTGAGTCCCCACGAACGAGGCAATTCCAATGAACATCGCCCGCCACTGCTTCATTGCCAGAGGCAGGATGAGCAATGCGATCGGAGTCAGCTTAATCCCGGCGAAAATGCCTACTGCGATGACAAATGGAGTCAGAGACTTGAACCTCACGAAGGTTAGGTAGCAAGCACCCAATATAAGGATATTGATTTGACCGAACCATAGGGTATCCCTAAAGGGGCCAGAAATAACCAGCAATGAGCTGATGGTCAGCGTGGTGAAATATGGTTGCAGATGCGCCCATCGGGCTGCTACGCGCTGTGCCAGATCATGGCCAATCAGCAGGGTGATAACCAGCGAAGCCACCGTAGCCAAAAGCAGGGATGCATTAAAGGGCAGCACCGCAATCGGAATAAACAGCAGTGCTGCAAAAGGTGGATAGGTGAAAGGCAATCCGGGGTCATTCACCGGCCCGAGAATGGGATCGTAGAGCGAGCTGGGGTTGTTAAGCAGCGCCAAACCGCCCTCTCGATAAACCTTGAGGTCCAGCCCATTTGGAGGATCGATCCACGTAATCATAAGAATTGCTATCAAAACGAAGGCAATCTCTAGCACCGCAGTATTCGTCGGGGTTTTTCGGAAAATTGACGAGAGGATCGCTCTATTCCTTCCACATGTAAGTTTTTCTTAAAGCCTAGTCGAAGGCGATGCATTCAATTTATTCGATAATGCGACACCATCTTGTAGATTTTTCAAGAACGCAAAGGCAATGAAGCACGAAGCACAACCTGGGGTGTTCACCGGAATTTTTCTCATCGGTTCAGCCTTGTCCGCTACTTCCGTCGGTGCTTTCACTCAAATACCTTGTCACCGGCGAATATATCGGACCGTCTGGGTAGTGAAGTCCGGGTTCGGACCCATTTACAGGATTTGACGGAGGCTTTTCCTCGGCGACGACGAGTCCAATCACAGGCGGTCCGAAAAGCCATTTCCGTCGACTGTCTCGATCTTGGCATGCGTTGCAGATCACAGGCAAGACAAGCAGGCAACTTGCCAGTGAACTGCACTAGCCGACCTGCAGACGCCGCTCATCCTTGATTTCTGAAACCAAAATTTCGGCAAAAGTAGCCATTCGGCCATGAACCAAGAATCGCCCGGCAACCTGTTCTCACAGGTCACCGGGCGATTGTCTTTGGTAGGGAGTGACGGACTTGAACCGACGACCAAGGGATTATGAGTCCCCTGCTCTAACCAACTGAGCTAACTCCCCGAACCATATGCCAAGCACATAATGTCTTTGCACACCTGAAATATTCTAGGGCATCACATGCCAAAACACCGATTCGAGTACCACGACAGTAACGACAGTTTTCAGTGCGCGCTGATGCTTTCACCGCGATAAAGAGCTTCGAAGGCATTCATCGTTTTGTCTTGAGCGTGGTTCATCACCTTGTTGTGTCCAGCAGCTCCAAGCTTCGCTCGGCCAGCTTCATCCATGCTCAGGATTCTGTCCAATTTGTCGGCCAAGTCCTGTCGGTCTCCGGGCCTAAACAGATAGCCGTTGACTCCTTCATCTACAAGGTGAGGAAGCGCCATGGCGTTGGCGAGGACCACTGGCTTCGACGCTGAGAGCGCTTCCAAGGTCACCAGTGACTGCAGCTCAGCGGTTCCCGGCTGACAGAAGACATCACAGCGAAGGTATGCCCGTCGCAGCTCTTCATCCGAAACATGGCCCAGGAAGCGCACGCGGGCGCCAAGATGATGCTCAGCAACGATCTTTTCCAAGAACTTGCGCTGTTCTCCCCCGCCGACGATTTCCAATATCGCCTGTGGAACACTTTTCATCAAGGCAAGCGCCTCGATCAATTCATTGACATTTTTCTCTACAGCAAGGCGACCGGCGAACAGAATGGTGGGAGCATCATTCTTGGTGATGGTCTCGCCGTCTTCCAACTCGTAGTTTCCCACTTCAATCCCGTTGGACAGCGGCATCACGTTCTTTAGTTTTGCCCGCTCGCGCATGGCCTTTGCAGCCAAGGGCGTTGGCGTTGTGACGGCATCTGCCTGTCCGAAGATCTTGCCCATGTCTTTCCACGAATTCCTGGCAACAATTTTCTTGAACCACACTGGAAATGGCAGGAACGGGTCCAGATTTTCGGGCATGAAGTGGTTCGTCGCCACAGACCGAACCTGATTTTTACGTGCCCACGACAAGGTTTCTTGGCCGATCATATAGTGGCTTTGGGCGTGAACCACGTCCGGGTTGATCTCATCGAGAAGCTTGTCGATCTTTCGATTAACTTCCCATGGAAAGACAATTCGAAAATACTCGTGGGTTGGAACCGAGTGGGATTTCAATCGATGAACAATCGCTTCGTCGCGTACCTCCGTGAAGGTGTCCCCAGCTTCGCCTCGAACAGCGAGCACGTGGACGCGATGCCCTCGTGCATGCATGGCCGTCGCAAGGCGGAAACAGAACATGGCCGCACCATTCACGTCTGGTGGATAGGTATCGGCAGCGATGACGATGGTCAGCGGTTTTTCCTCGGCCACAAGCATCCTTTGTCGTTCTTCTACATGTACTTTTTGTTCTCGTGCAACGCTGCACAAATCTGGAATTTATTGATGCGCGTCGCGTGCGTGTTGCTCTGCACGCTTCGCTTTACGTTCAACAACATCTGGGTGGTGCCGCGATAGGGCCACGACACCGATAATTGCTAGAACACCTGCAACCACCATGGCGGCTGTCAGCAAAAGTGGGACATCCGGGCGAAGTTCTCCCAGGATCATGACGCCAATGGCTATACCGACAATCGGATCGATGACCGTCAGCCCGGCGATGACCAAATCCGGAGGACCCTTCGAGTAAGCCTTCTGAACGAAATAGGATCCCAGCAGGCCTGCGACAGCCACCGACAATCCGGCCAGCCAAGGCAGGCTGCTGACGGTGGATTCTTCAATGTGCAGGACCGTCACTGCGATCATCCTGACCAATACTGCGACGAAGCCGAACAGGACACCTGCGGCAGCTATGTAGAAGAAAGCTCCGAGCCTCTTATGGAAGATTGCCGCTGCAATGCCCACCAGCGCTACAACTACAGCCAAGATGATCTCAATGAGATGAGCTTCGGCTTCTGTCATGGTTTGGTCGTCGTTGATGACCATGATGGCCATTAGCACAAAGCTCGCCGAACCCACCATGCAGCTGATGATGGCCAAGATCGTCGGCTTGTTCAGCGTCATTCCGGTTTCTTGGGCATTGACGAGAGCCGTTATGACCAAGGCAATCGCGCCAATTGGCTGGACAACCGTCAATGGCGCGTTGGCCAAGGCAAATACATTCAAGGCCATGCCCAGGATCATGAGCAGCAAGCCGCCCATCCACCGTCCATTGGAAACAAGCTTGCCGATATTGCCGAGGCGAAGTTCTAGGCCATCGACCGAAGTACGCACTGCCATTGCCTGAAAGTGCGCTCCAAAGGCAAGGCAAAAGGCACTGCATAGAGCCGCTAAGATAGCGATCCAAACCATGTCAGTGCCTTTCTGGCCTCAGTGTCGTAGCTTTAGTCGGTTGGCAGTCCGACGGATGAAGAATAAGTTTAGGAACGCTTGACGAGCTTACGAATTACCGCGCCCAGCGCGGCAGCAGAACCTGCAATCACCACAAAGGGCTTGGCTTTTTCCATTCGTTCAGCGCTGGCCCTGTCAGCCTCCGATTGGTCTTCAGTATTTGAAGACGAAGGTCGAACGAAGCTGCGGACCTTGGCAGCTGCGCCGCCAACCTTGTCACCAGTGGATTCAGCAAAATTGCGAACCTTGTTGACCTTGGCCAGTGGCACCTGGATACTCTCGCCCAGATTGTCACGCAGCGCCTGAATCTGACGGCGGCGGCGCTTGGTGCGCAGCACAAGTTCGTCGGCAGTAGGAGCCGGAGCCTTTGGTTCCTTGGACTTGTTGTTCTTGTCCTCGTCATCCGACTTCTTGCGAAGCGGTTCGTCCAATGAACTCACATCAAAGCTGCTTCCTTCCTTAAGCACACCGATATCGTGGCGCAGGCCTCGTATCGCGGCATCTGGAGTTAGCGGCATGGCCTTCTTGATTTTCCTGTACCCGACCAAGGCCAGGATTAGGGCAACAATCAAAAAGAAACCGGTGACGATCAGTCCGGCGGCCCAGCCCGGCAGCCAAATCGACAGTACGTTCACCAGCGTCACCACCACGGCGATCACGAAAAGCAGAACAACCACTAGAGCGCCAACAGCTAAGGCCGCCGCAACTCCTAGGCTGATTCCCTTGCTCTTAAGCAGGGTGGTCGCCAGCTTGATCTCGTCGGAAATCTGCTGCGGAACAAGTTCTTTGAGTCCGTTGACCTGTTCCTTGGCACTCTTGACGCTCGACTTCAAACTGTCATCAGTTTGTGTCGATTCAGCTTCAGACATGGCTTCTCCATATTCTTGATCGCCGGGCAACCGGTACAACTTACGCTAGCACCCGCGTTGCACTCGACGACTCAGTCTTCAGGCGTAAAACCCACAGCTATGTCTCATGCCATGGGTGTATCTCTTCTCGAATCGAAAGTCTATCGTCTGATTAGCCACGACTCTAAGAGATGCACTAAATTCTCACGGATCCCGCCAGTGACCAAAGACACGACCAACCTGGAAATGAAAAAAGCTTTCCAACCGTGTTGAGCGGTTGGAAAGCTTTCCTGGCTCCTCCAACTGGACTTGAACCAGTAACCCTTCGATTAACAGTCGAATGCTCTGCCAATTGAGCTATGGAGGAATACAGATAAAAATGTATCGTCATTTGGTCTGGAATCAAAATCCTGAACGCATCAAATTTCCACCAGAGGCCGCTCACAGCTTGGTACTGATGTGATGCCTTTGCGTGTCACGGCTAATGCCACTGCTAATAGGCCTCGACGGGGGAAATCATCTAGAACCAAGCAATTACTCTAGGCTGAAGCCTATGCTGGTAAAGTTCCACAATCTGGTTCGCGATCTTTCACGCGGCTACTTCGCTTCACAGTGCGTCCTTGCTGTTGTGTGGTGGATACTGGTGTTCAAGGTCCCGGACGTACGCCATGCAACTTTGTCGGCATTGCCGCTTACTGCCATTCTTTTCCTCGACCTTGCACTCTTCGTTTTGCCCTCGGCACTGGCAGCTTTCGGTCATAAGTGCGCCTTAATCGTGCTTGTGCCATACACCGTAGCTATGACCACATTCATGGTTTCTTACACCTGCATCACCGGTGAGGCAGGATGGGGATCGCTCCTCATGACGCTCGCCACTGGATTCACCATTTCTTGCGGTGCAATTCTCTACTTTCCTCGACTTCCCACCCATTTGCTGCTTCGTGGACCATTCGCATTTCATACAGCAGCTCGGACTTCCACCAGTAGTTACATCCTCAAAACCAGCGGCCAGACGCTCTTCTTCTGGTTGGTTTTTCTTGTCGTCGTCCCATGGGCTGTCGCGTCCTTTGAAGCGCGTGCAGGTTTGGCTCTCCCGAGAACTTTGACCGCGACAAGCCTAGGGATGCTCCTGTTATTCCTGGGGACAGCACTCGGACTATGGTCTGCGTTCTGCATGTCCATCAAGGGGCGAGGAACTCCCCTGCCTTCCCAGATGCCTTCTCGATTGGTCGTCAGCGGGCCCTACGCATGGCTCAGAAATCCAATGGCCGTTGCCGGCATAGCCCAAGGAATCGCGGTGGGACTTATCTTAGGTTCGTGGCTTGTGGTTCTTTACGCATTATCAGGCGCGGTATTTTGGCATTGGCTTGTCAGGCCAGATGAGGAGGCTGATCTTCGCCGACGCTTCGGAGAGGAATACGTCTACTATCAGAAGAAAGTTCGCTGCTGGATTCCGAAGTCAATTTCTAGATTCCAAAACGAATAAAAACGAAGCTCCGAATTACAAAAAGTAATTCGGAGCTTCTTTCGCTCCTCCAACTGGACTTGAACCAGTAACCCTTCGATTAACAGTCGAATGCTCTGCCAATTGAGCTATGGAGGATTGCAACGTGTAATACCTTAGCACTAGCCAGTCCCGGTATTCAAATCCAGGACCGACCGCCGGAGAACAAGCCATTTTCCGTGAATTATCGGGAATTCTGCTCGTTCACCCGCCGCCCTGAGCTCAAGTGAATCCAAAACCCTATTTGTGATCTATCGCATATTGCGCAAGATCGAGCAATTGCTCAGCAGATCGTTCCCAAGAGTAATTGGAAGCACGCTTCAGCGCCCGGCGCGAGTAATTTTTCCAAGTTTCAATATCGTCCAATTGTCGAACATTGCACGCGAATTGCATCGGATCGTCTGGAGATGCAAAAAGTGCATCCTCACCGGCAACCTCGCGGAAGATCGGCATGTCCGTCACCACAACCGGCGTCCCCATGCTCATGGCTTCGACCAATGGAAGCCCATAGCCTTCTTCCCTGGACAGCGTGACTAGGGCAGTGCACTCTCGCAGCAACTCTTCGTATTCCTCGTCGCTGACTCCATTATGGAAAACAACCTGCGATCCGTCTGATATCAGCTGTTCCAGTTCATCTTTGCGCTCGGGCGCAATGGTGCTGAGCAAATGCAATTCGTAGTCAGGGAGCTCGGCCATCGCGATAATCAGGGTTTCCACGTTTTTATATTCCATGAAGGAGCCCATATAAAGCAGAGTCTTCCGAGGAGGAACTCTGGTGTCTCGCGAGGAAAAAGATCCACTGGGGGCGTTGGAGACTAGGCCGATGTGTTTACGTGTCAGGTGATGCCGACGCATGAGCCCGGCACTTGTCTCGGACACGGTTGCCACCGCATTTGCCCGGTTGAGCAAGACTCTCTGCGGCCAATAGACCTGATGGAAGAGATACCAACCCCAGCGAATTGGTGCTGGAAGAAACTTTGGTGCATGAGGGTGGGAATAATAGATCAAATCATGCAAAGTCAGAATAACCGGATACCGGCGTCCTAAAGTGCCCATAGTCTGCATAGGAGAGAAGACGACGTCAGGTCGAAGCTTGTTAACCTGCAAGGCGACAAATGGCTCTAATGCGCTCGTAGGAGAGCTGACTTTTAGATAGGGAACTTCCGGCAGCATCCTCAACTGACGCTCATCATGAATCAGCATGGTGACATCAGCTTTGCCGCGGACGGCTTCAATCAGACCTGCGGTATAGCGGCTGATGCCGTCGTGATGCGTGATTCGAGTGTATCTGGCGTCGATTACGAGTTTCACGTGCTGAGCAGCCTTTTGTTAGATAACGGATCAGCTTCCAGCCTACCGGCTCCTATTCTGCAACTGCTTCCGTCTGATCATCTAGCTGCGAGTCGAAACTCCGCGGCTTGAATACGGCGAAGCACAGCAATCCCATCAGGGACGAACCAACCCACGCTGCCAGCGCAATGTATATCCCAAACGTACTGCCCAGATAGCCGCCCAGTAATCCGCCCAGCGGCACGACACCAAAGGTGAAAAGCCGGCGGGCACTGAGTAAACGTCCCAGAAGATCTTCCGGGGTAACTTCCACAACCCAGGTCGAGACGGCAATGTTGAATACGATGACCACAACACCCCAGCCAAGTGCGTGTACTACCAGGAGGATCATTGCCCAATGCCGGTCTGTGAAATTCGCCAGCAGGACGAATCCCGAGAACACGATCTGGCCAGCGACGCTTGGGACTGCAAGCTGGACGGGAGTGAACCGCTGGGCCAGCCGCGATGAAACCGCAGCTCCAATCAGTCCTCCGATGCCACCCACTGCTGCATAGACGCCGTACCCTTGAGCGCCGAATTGCAGTTCATTAACCACAAAAATTCCTTCGACTGCCGAACCGATGGCGAGGCCGAGATTGCAGAACATTACAGAAAAAGTTAGTGCGACCAGGGTGCGGTTGCTAAACAAATATCTAACTCCCCCGAAGAAGCTCACATCACCCCGCAAGCTTGCGTCCACTGCAGGGGCATCTTTGTGCGGATCTCTGGCACGGTGAATTGCATAGGCTAATCCCAACGCTGCCAAAGCAAGGGTCAGGCTGGCGGCAAGGAGCGGGGCAGCACCCAATAGGGCAAAAAGGGTACCAGCAACTGCAGGAATGATAATACCGATCGCTTGGTCTGCAGCTGCCAATCGGGCAATGAGAGCTCCAAGGGACTTGCGCCCTCGATCTACCTCAGGAACTGCCGCGACTTGCGACGTCTCTGAGAATACATTGCAGAATCCAAGCAACGTGGCCAGCACCAAGCCAACGGCAATATTCAGTGTTTGAGTGACTGTCAGCATCAGCAGACAGGCGAGAAGAACTACTTTGGCGCCAAGGCCTAAGCGCAGAATTCTCAGCGCGCTGATCTTGTCCACCAGATAGCCGGCAGGAATGGTTGCAACTACGAACGCGACAGAGCCCAGCGCATTCAGCAGTCCCATCTGAAAAGCCGAGGCACTGAGCGTAACCACAAAAAGCATTTCCAACGTGAAATCGCTCAGCCCGCGTCCCGCCGCGTCTGCAGCATTGGATGCCACAAGGCGTTTCTGCCCTTGGAGTTCCGACAACTTCATGCCTTTCGATCAGTTCAGAGGAAACCTATCACTCTCAAAGCCAAATACGTCACTTTTTTAACGTCATCCGATTCTACGAATTTCTGCCACTTGCATCTCGAGGACCGTCTAGAGCAACGATCGCGCGAATACCATCTCACTGCCATCAAAATGACTAGTCAAATGCTATTAATTGAGATCATCAAATGACTCCAACATACCTTCATCCGATTTTTCGGCAACCCCGCCTCCAGTTAGTCGGCTTGCATTAACTAATTAGTGTGTGATGTTAATAGTTTCAGTTAGGTGAGCCTGACCAAATATCAATCGATCGCAGATCAAGGAGCATGCCCTTGGGTATCCCCACTCCGACTTTTCAAGACACCTTGTCTGACACGCCAGTTTCCTTTCCCGCACTGCTTAACTCCGGAACGACTGGCGAATTTACTGGGCAGAGCATTCAAGCACTGCAACATGCGGCGAGCCACCTCGCCCGAGTGTCATCACCGAGTACTGGCGCAACTGCAGACGAACTCAAGCCTGCAATCGAAGCGGTGGATCTCAGCACACCGTTGAGCTCTTTGGATGAGACGCTCTCCGAACTTTCGCAGTTGTACCTGCACGACGCGATCTATTTCCACGATCCCAAGTATGCGGCGCATCTGAACTGCCCCGTGCTTATCCCAGCGGTGGCCGCGGAATCACTGGTCACGAGCATTAACACTTCCATGGATACGTTCGATCAGAGCGCTGGGGCTACACTGATCGAACGTAAGCTTATTGACTTCAGCGCCGAGCTCATCGGCTTCGCTCCAGCCGAAGCAGACGGGATATTCACGTCTGGCGGAACCCAATCAAATCTTCAAGCCATGCTCATTGCACGGAATCGCGCTGCAGGGCGACTAGCCGGGTCATTTCCCGAAAGGTTGAGCAAGCTCAGAATCTACTGCTCCGAAGACGCTCATTTCTCAATCCGCAATGCCGCAATGCTGCTGGGATTGGGAACCGAGGCAGCCATTGCTATCAAAACCGATGATCTGCATCGCATGGATGCCAAAGCCCTGCAACTACAGCTGGAAACTGACATGGCAGCCGGGCTCGTCCCGATGGCGATCAGCGCCACCGCGGGAACTACCGATTTCGGGGCAATTGATCCGCTGATCGAACTGCGGCAGATCTCCGATCAGGTCGGCGCATGGCTGCATGTCGACGCGGCTTACGGCTGCGGCCTGCTGATTTCCCACATCCACAAGGAACGCTTGGAAGGCATTGAACTTGCAGACTCCGTGACCCTGGACTTCCACAAATCGTTCTTCCAGCCCATTGGCTCAAGTGCTCTAGTTGTGCGGCACGCCGACAGCTTCCAATCAATCGCCCATTACTCCGAGTACTTGAACCCACGTGATCAAGCGGCCCAAAGCACCAACCAAGTCGACAAGTCGCTGCAGACGACCCGACGATTCGACGCGCTCAAGCTCTGGGTTTCATTGCGAACCCTTGGCGTCAAAGAGCTCGGATCCATGTTTGACCAGGTTATTTCACTCGCACAAATGGCCGAGCGCGAAATCGCGGTACGCGACGAACTTTTCCTCGTTGCACCGGTGCAGCTGAGCACACTCGTCTTCGGATATTCGCTGCCGGCAGACACTTACCCCCAGCACGAGGCCAATGCGTTCATCAATCTCATCCGCAAACGCCTGCATGCCAGCGGCGAAGCCATGATCGCCGCTACCACCGTCAATGGCCAGCGGCTGCTGAAGCTCACCCTCTTGAATCCAAATACCACCTTGAGCGATATCTCCCAGATCCTCGACGCCATCTGCCGGGTCGGACGGGCAATCCTCGACGAACAAAACACTGGAGCAAACCTATGAAGCACTTCGATGTCATCGCCATCGGTGCCGGACCTTTCAACCTGGGTTTTGCGGCGCTTGCCGAGCCGCTGCCCAATCTTCGCGTAGCCGTATTCGAAGCCAAGGACAAGTTTGTTTGGCACCCAGGGATGATGCTGCCCGGAACGCATCTCCAAGTACCGTTCATGGCAGATCTTGTCACTTTGGCGGACCCCACGAACCGCTACTCGTTCTTGAACTACCTGAAAACCCAGAATCGGATCTATCCCTTCTACATCCGAGAAGACTTCTATGCTCTGAGACAGGAGTACAGCAACTATTTGGCGTGGGCCGCCGAGGGCCTGGACAGCGTCCGCTTCAACCACCAGGTATTGGCAGTTTCCCATGCAGAAGGCAGATATCAGCTTTCGGTCCTCACCGATACCGGCATCACGGAATTCACTGCAGACAAGCTCGTCCTCGGGACCGGAACCAAGCCGTTTATCCCGCCGATCGTCGCCGGCTCAGCCACAGGACGTCTCATCCACACCAGCGACTACGTCTTTAACCGGGACGAGCTGCTCGCTACGCCACGCGAACGACCCCACGTCACGACGGTGATCGGCAGCGGCCAAAGCGCCGCAGAGGTTTTCCTGGACCTTTTGCGCAGCCTTCCAGAAGACGACCACCTCGTTTGGGCTACCCGTTCGGAACGCTTCTTCCCGCTGGAGTACACCAAGCTCACCTTGGAAATGACCTCTCCCGAATATATCGACCATTTCCATGCGCTCCCGCAGTCCGAACGGGATCGTCTTTCCTCGCAGCAAAAGGGCTTATATAAGGGCATCAACGCCGACCTGATTAATGAGATTCACGAAGAGCTCTACCAGCGCAGCATCGAACAAACAGTCAATGTCCATCTGAGAACCGGCTGCGTTGCCCAATCCATCG
The DNA here is from genome assembly GCF_006539925.1 of Glutamicibacter uratoxydans. Taxonomy (GTDB): domain Bacteria; phylum Actinomycetota; class Actinomycetes; order Actinomycetales; family Micrococcaceae; genus Glutamicibacter; species Glutamicibacter uratoxydans. The sequence continues at coordinate 33,896 of NZ_BJNY01000013.1, forward strand.
ACTGCTCCCCCAACGGCCTCGACGTGACGCTCCTGCATGAGCGGACAAATGAACAGCTGCGCTTCGCGTCGGATCACTTGGTCATGGCGACAGGATACCGGGCAGAGATCCCTTCCTTCCTCGAAGGAATCAAAGACCGCGTGAATTTCCTTGCCGACGGCCGGTACGACGTCGACCGCAACTACTCCATTGGTGCTTTCCAAGACATCTTCGTCCAGAATGCCGAGCTGCATACCCACGGTTTCACCGCGCCCGACCTGGGCATGGGTGCCTATCGCAATTCCGTACTGCTCAACCGCATCACTTCGACAACTGCTTATCAGGTAGAAGAGCGCGTAGCATTCCAGCAATTCGGCGCCGCTTCGCTCGACTGCCTTCCAACGTCCACTTCAAGCAACGTATAGGATTCCCATGACTTTCTCCTTTCGCCCGCTCGCTCTCCCTGACGATGCAGCATTGCTGCATTCGTGGATTGCCAATGACCATGCCGCCTTCTGGGGTATGCCCGATGCTTCGCAGGACCAAATTCTCGCTGAATACGAACAGCTGGCAAACACAGATGACTACCAAGTCCTCCTAGGACTGCAAGAAGGGGAAGAGCGATTTCTGATCGAGCTCTATGATCCAGCCACTTCACCCTTATCTGGGCGCTACGCATACGTTTCCGGCGACCGGGGACTGCATTTCTTGTCGCCAAAAGTACAGGAGTCGCAATCCGGCTTTACGCTCGATGCGATGACTGCTGCGGTCAAGCACGCCTTCGACGATCCATCGGTGGAGCGGATCATTGTCGAGCCGGACATTCGCAACAAGGCTATACACGCCCTGAACGCAAGGGTCGGCTTCCAAGTGATTGCCCCGGTACAGCTGCTTGAACATGATGGTTCTATCAAAGATGCGCTGCTTTCAGTTCTTACTCGAACCGACTTTGAGCAGGCCACCGGTGTCGTATCTGCCGCGACCTACCTATCTCCGCAGCGCTGGGAAACTGCCAATCGCCACGTTCTTGCCAAGGCGCTGGGAGAGTTCAGCCATGAACGGCTGCTTGATCCCGCTGGACATGGACACGGCGAGTTCAGCGTGCACAAGGAAAACCATCGTTATCTCTTCAGCGCCCGCCGATATCAGCTGAACCATTGGGTGGTGGATCCTGAAAGCCTACGCCATGAGGTCTATGCCACGGGCCAGTGGACGCCTGCAGACATTGACGTGCTGGATTTCGTGACGCTGTTCCAAACTGAGCTGACTTTGTCTGCTGCCCAGCTTCCAACGTATCTCGAAGAACTATCTTCCACACTCACCAGCCATTGCTACAAGCAACTGCATTCTCAGTCCACCAGCACCCAGCTTGCGCAATTCGCCGGCACCGCGGCCCAGTCGTTCCAGCGCATTGAGTCCTCGATGACAGAAGGACATCCGTGCTTTGTCGCGAACAACGGCCGGTTGGGGCTTGGCCGATCCGATTATCTTCGCTTCGCTCCGGAGACCGGGTCAGCGGTGCGCTTGGGCTGGGCTGCCGCGCATCGTTCCCGCGCGCAGTTCAATTCCATTGACTCCCAAGACTATGAATCACTGTTGGCCTCCGAACTGAGCCCAGCCGACCGGGAGCGCTTCGAACGTGTGCTTAGCCAGACGCTTGTGGGCACCGGGCTGGAAGCCTCGGACTATCTTCTGCTTCCGGTGCATCCGTGGCAGTGGGAAAACAGGCTCTCGATTACCTTCGCCAACGACATCGCCCGCAAGCAGCTCGTGTGGCTGGGGACGGCCTCGGAACAGTATCAAGCACAGCAATCGATCCGCACGTTTTTCAACGTAGACCGTCCCGAAGGGCACTACGTGAAGACGGCAATGTCGATCTTGAACATGGGATTCATGCGCGGGTTGAGTGCCGAATACATGAAGGTCACTCCCGCTATCAACCAATGGCTCGGCGAACTGTTCAACAGCGATCCAGTGCTCCGTTCCCAGCCTGTCGCACTGCTGCGCGAGATTGCGGCCGTAGGCTATCGGAACCCACAATTCGAAGCAGCCACGAATGCTGCAGCGGCGCAGCGCAAGATGCTGGCCGCACTGTGGAGGGAATCTCCAATTGGAATGCTCAATGACGGCGAGCGCTTGGCCACCATGGCCAGCCTTTTGCATGTTGATGCACAGGGAGGCTCCTTCGCTGCCGCACTCATTAGGAGCAGCGGGGTTGCTCCGGAAAAGTGGCTGCGGCAGTACTTGGACGCCTACCTCATTCCATTGGTTCACTGTCTTGCCGCTTATGATCTGGTCTTTATGCCCCACGGCGAGAATGTCATCATGGTCCTCAAGGACGGGCTGGTTGAACGCGTACTTTTGAAGGATCTTGGCGAGGAAATTGCTGTGCTGTCCGACAGGGTCGAACTGCCGGAGCAAATCCGGCGAGTCCGCACGGGAGGAGATCCGGTGCTTTCGGTGTTTACCGATATCTTCGACTCGTTCTTCAGATTCCTAGCTCCCTTACTGGATGGTGAAGGACTGGTACCGGAAAGCTCTTTCTGGGCCATTGTGGCAGAGAGCCTGCTGTCCTATAGGGCCGAGCACCCGCAGTTCGCCGAGTATTTTGATCAACTGGGGCTCTTTGCCGAAACCTTCCCGCTGTCTTGCCTCAATCGCCTTCAGCTTCGAAATAACCAGCAGATGCTTGATCTGAGCGACCAATCAGGCGGTCTGCTCTACGCCGGAGACTTGGAGAATCCACTGGCAGCAGCAGTGGTGCCGAGCCGTTGAATAGATAGACCGAAAGTTCATCCTCCAGGACCCCGTGGCATGTTCTGCTCGAACATGCGCCACGGGGTCCTATGCCATTGCGGCCGTCAACTTCGACAGGCCTGGACCGGACAGGCTCTGCAAACTCTGTTTGCGCCCAGCCATTGCCATGACCAGATCAAGCAACTCGCCGTGTACGGCTGGACCGCAACCTGCCGTGAAATCTTGGTCATCAGCGACGATTGAGATCGACTTGATCATGCTCCTGCTGTTTACCGCGAAGTCTTTGGAAGAAAAGAACTCGGCTACCAGCAGCACGGCTTCAGGCGCAGGATTGAACTTTCTGCCCAGCGCCCGGGCAATATCCTGCCCGTGGACGATGACTTCACCCAACAAGCCCATCCTTGAACCCAACGGCGCTTTCCGCGCCGAAATCCCTTCCTTGTAACGGGCTAAAGTCTGGTCAAAGCTTGTGCCGACGAACTGCTCCAGGAGACGCTGATTGTGTCGATCCGTGTTGAATCCACAGCGAGCCATATTCACCAGCCAGGCTGTTGACCCCGTTTGCGAGGCGGCGCTGAGGTGGGCTGCTACTTCTTGGACCGACCAGTTGTTGCAGAGACTCTTTGCGTTCCAGCTGTCTGCATTAAGATCCGAAAACAGCGAATCAAGCCGTGCACGTTCTTGGTCAATGATGCGCCACTCATGCCTAGGTTCCATGGCGCCACACTAGCTATCGATCAACGGCACGTTCAATAATTTCACACTTCCCCAAGTCAAGTTCGGGTCTTTCCAATGCCCAAAAAAACTTCAGTACTAAGTGTTGCTAAATAGTGGTACTTAGTTCTACTATCTACTTGTACTTAACAACGCTAAGTAGAGAGGGGTGAAACGCATGGGAACACAGATGACAGAAATGCTCAAAGGCACACTCGAAGGCATTGTTCTTTCCATCCTCGCCGAGCGCCCAGCATACGGCTACGAAATTACCGCAGAGCTGCGCGACCGGGGCTTCACCGATATTGCCGAGGGCACGATCTATGCCCTATTGGTCCGAATCGAGCGGAAGTCATTGGTCAGCGTCGAGAAGGTCGCATCAGAAAAGGGCCCTCCGCGGAAAGTCTTCACGCTCAATGCCGCCGGACAACTAGAACTCAACGAGTTCTGGAGCACCTGGAATCAACTGGTTGAACGCATCAACCACCTTCCAAATCAAAACAACACAAGCAAAGGAAACTAATCATGGCCGCCAAATGGATCGAAACCTTCACCGGATCCCTCGAACAGAAGAAGCAGTACAAGTTGAGCTCAGCAAGGCTCAAGGCCCTGCCACGGCCGTACGCAGAAACAGCAGCCGCCCTGCAGCGCTACTTCCTCTACCAGGGAGGCGTCACCGACGGACAAATCCTCGTCGACATGCTCTCGGATCTAGCAGATCTCCTTGAAGCAGCCGCTGCCGAACAGACTCCGATCCGCGACATCGTTTCCGACGATCCTGTGGAATTCGCCGAAGACTTCACGAAGGCCTACGGCGGAGAACGCTGGATCGACAAGGAACGCAATCGCCTGATCGAGTCGATCAACCGCGCCGAATCCGAATCAGAAAGACAAGAACCATGAATGCCGTAGAAGTTCATTCGCTGCATAAATCATTCAACGACCTCGATGTGCTGCGAGGAGTGGATCTCAGCATCCCATCCGGCAGCATCTACGCACTGCTCGGATCCAATGGCGCAGGTAAAACTACGCTGGTAAAAATCCTGAGCACCGTTCTCAAACCGGATTCAGGCAAGGCAATGGTCAACGGCTTCAATGTCTCCGCTGAGCCAGCACAGGTGCGAGCTTCCTTGAGCGTCACCGGACAGTTCGCCGCCACCGACGCCGTGCTCACCGGCCGAGAAAACTTGGAACTCATCGCGCGGCTGCGCAAGCTGCCTCACGCAGGAAAAATCGCAGATGGCCTGCTGGAGCGCTTCAACCTCACCGATGCCGCAGCACGGAAAGTCTCCACATATTCCGGAGGCATGCGCCGACGTCTGGACATTGCCATGAGCCTCGTGGGCGATCCTCTGCTGGTAATACTCGATGAACCGACCACAGGGCTTGATCCCCAAGCCCGAATCCAGACCTGGCAGTCGATCAAAGATCTGGCAGCGGCTGGAACCACAGTGCTGCTGACAACCCAGTATTTAGATGAGGCAGAACAACTTGCCGATCGGATCGCGATCCTCCACGAAGGAACGATCATCCAAGAAGGCACCTTGGCAGAACTGAGGACCCTGATGCCTGCTCCACGCGTGGAACAGGTAGTTCGGCAGGCAACCCTCGAAGACATCTTCCTCAGCCTCGTCTCGCCATCCGCCAACGTCGAAGAAGGAGCCCAGTCATGAGCATCGCGGCACTTCAGGAAACAAGGATCCTCACCGGCCGATCGCTGCGGCATATCCTGCGCAGCCCCGACACCATCATCACCACAGCGGTCACTCCGATTGCCATGATGCTGCTCTTTGTCTTCGTCTTCGGCGGTGCACTTCAGTCCACTGGATCTGAGCCGTACGTCAACTATCTTCTCCCCGGAATCCTACTCATTACCATTGCCTCCGGCGTCGCCTACACGTCCTATCGACTGTTCCTGGACTTGAGCGATGGTCTGATCCCCCGGCTTCAGACAATGCCGATCTCCAGGTCAAGCATCCTTTGGGGGCATGTGCTGACGTCGCTAGCGGCCAATGCGGCATCGCTGTTGATTGTCGTAGCCGTCGCCTTCTTGTGCGGCTTCCGTTCCCATGCCTCATTCCTAGCCTGGCTTGCTGTTGCCGGAATTCTGGCGGTCACGACGCTGTCGCTGACGTGGATCGCGGTCGTTGCAGGCCTCAGCGCCAAAAGCGTGGACGGCGCGAGCGCGTTCAGCTATCCACTGATTTTCCTGCCGTTCATCAGTTCCGCTTTCGTTCCAACACAGTCAATGCCCGGCCCGGTGGCCTGGTTCGCACAGAACCAGCCGGTGACTGCAATCGTCGACTCAATCCGTTCCCTGCTCGATGGCCAAAGCGCCGGTGGCAGCATCTGGATTGCGCTGGCCTGGCTGGTCGGTTTGATGGGCGTTGCATGGGTCCTTTCCCTGGTGATCTATCGCAAGAAGATCGGGGCATAGCACCGGCGGCTTCTCCAAGTCTCGGCGCGTCGGCCGATAACCTCGCCGACGCGCCGAGGCTTGTCATCTCTTCACACGAAGTTGCCCGGCAATGCAGAATGCAAGCATGAGTCATGAGGTCAGATCGTCATATGGACAAGACACGCTGCGCTATGTGCGCTTGATGCTCCTTGTCGTTCCGCTGCTCATGATCGTGGCCATCATCGTCTATGCCGTGGTGAACCACCGCGTCGAAGACTCGATCAGCTCCTACTATTTGGGCCCTGCCCGGGATCTGTTCGTAGCAATGATGGTTACTACAGGAGTACTCCTGGTGGTTTATTCAGGCCCGCCGCTGGAAGACTTCGCACTGAACCTCGCAGGATTCTACGCAATGTTCATCGCCTTGGTGCCAACCCAACTGGGAAACTCGCTGAAACTGCTGGATCCAGACGCGCAGCAGAAACAGATTCTTTCGGTGCGAGTGGGCATCGCTGCCATCATCATTGTGAGTGCGGTTTTCGTCTTTCTTGGAATGAGAACCAACCGCTGGCCCAAGGGAGAATTCCTCTTCAGCTCTTGGACGAAGTATCTGAGCATCGGATGCGCCGTGCTGCTCGCGGCATTCCTGATCTTGGTTCTGTGGCGTGCCATCGAAGGCACCGAATTTGCGTGGGTCCACACCAGCGCCGCGGCGCTGCTGATTACCTCGATGGGTGTGGCAATCGCCAGCCATCTTGGCCACCGGTCGCTCTGTGCCGATGACACCAGCGGAGGCAAAAGGATCCACTACGCGGTCCTGCTGTATCTCATGGGGGCTGGTTTGATTGCCTGGCCGATCCTGAAGCTTAGCGGCATCGCACAAACAGTGTTCATCATCGAGTGGTATCAGATCAGCTTGTTTGCCTATTTCTGGTATCTGGAATCGCGGCGTTTGTGGGATTTTGACTTCCGCAGCGGATGGCCATCAGCGTATACGGGGAGCTGACTTAGGAGTAGCATCGTGGTCATGACACGCGACCCAGGTGCTGCGGGAACGTCGATCACGTGGCGAACTCTGTTGACTGACAACTTCACGGCACTATCAGTTCTCATCGCAATTTTCCTTCTTGCATACTTAGTCCCATATCTGCTCTTGCCTGGCCTGCTTCTAGGTGTTTCAGGCCTCCCCATGGTCCCCTTGATGTTCACGCTGAGCTTCGGCGCACTTTTGTTCAAGGCAGGTACTCTTGGCAGCCAGCTTTGGTGGTTTGCTTCGGCAGGGCTTGCATGGTTTCTTACGCCAGTCTTCGGTGAGCAACTCCTGTTGCCATGGCTAGACCGGATAGTCGGTGAGGCAAGTGTTTCGACAGTCTCAGGAGAGTTATTGCCCTGGACTCAGTGGGTCTGGACGCTGCCGTTCCTCATGCTTTACGTCATTATTGGCTTGATGCGGATGCGACGGCCCAAAAGTGATGCTGCTCCAATGAAGACGGCAACCGCCTAAAGTCATACCGGATTTTCAGCGCTGAACTTCAGGTGGAAAAAATGACTTCGGATAATCATCGTTCTCTCGTTCTCGTGAGACACACACCTGTGTGGAAGTATGCTTATTGGCTTGTCTGTGGAGTTTTGCTGGGTCTAGGGGCCGCATCAATACTCACGATCGGGATATTCATCGTTCCTATTGGGGCGGCCCTTGCCGTGTTTGGGCTCTGGACAACAAGGCTATGCAACAGATCTGTGGCCGCAGCCCTGGCAGGATTTGCTCTCGTTGTCTTCTATTTGGCTTGGCTGAACAGAGGTGGACCTGGAGAGGTTTGCAGCAGCAGCGGTTCAGGAACATCTTGCATTGATGCATGGAACCCGTGGGCTTTTACTACCGTTGGGCTTCTTTTGATTGCAGCCTCATTACTCATAGTCTTCGTTCTTGGCAGGACCCAACCCAAGAGACTTCAAAGTTAGGTAATGAACTTCGGCCAGAAAAATTTCTGTGCCGAGCCAGTTTCGTGAAGGCCGCCGAATTGGGATTACGGTCCGGCAAAAACAAATCTCCCAGCCGTGAGACGGCTGGGAGATTCTTATTCGCTCCTCCAACTGGACTTGAACCAGTAACCCTTCGATTAACAGTCGAATGCTCTGCCAATTGAGCTATGGAGGATTGCAACGAGATATAACTTTACCCGAGTTATCCTCGTTTGCAAAATCGATCCGCTAGTTGCCCCGGAGGATTCTCCGGCGCATTTCAAGTTCCATCAATTCCCTGTTGATCTGGGCGTATTCCTCACCCTCCGGAGCTACTTCAGCACGCTGAAGCCTGCCGATCAGCTCCGCCTTGCGATGTGTGATTTGAAGCTCAATCAACCCGTTGATGATGTCAGAGCAATAGCGTGTCAGGTTATGTTCATCGGAGGCTGGGATGATCGACACCGCCAGCTCGGAAACGAAGCTGCGCAGCTGCTCAGGAACTTCCTCTCGAATCACTTCCACCCAGGACGCGGCCGAGGCGCCAGCCGTCGATGCGGCGACAATTCCATCGTGCACCGCAGCATGGGCAGGAGCCATAAACCTGGCCTCATAGAACGCCTGCCACTGTTCATCGTTCAAGCGCTGCGGCTGTTGGATGACAACTTCCAGCGCCTGGCGTTCCAGCCGCATCACCGGATCCCTGCTGTCGGGACGTTCAAAGGCAGGCGCGGCCGGCGCCGGCTGCGGTTCGGTCCCAGCCGGTGGCTGATGGGTTGGGGTGTTGCGCGGCAGCTTTGCCCTCTTGATCGACGCGGCCACCGAACGGTTGACGTCTTCATTGTTCATGCCCAGCCAGCCGGCCAGCTCGCGGGAATACGCGGGGCGGATAGCCGAGTCGCGGATGGCGGCGACGATGGGCGCCGTTTGGCGTAGCGCCTGGACCCGGCCTTCAACCGTGTCCAAGTTGAATTTCTTCAGCTCCGCGCGGATGGCGAATTCAAACAGCGGGCGCTTCAGCTCAATGAGCTCTCGCACCGCCTCGTCGCCGCGGTGCAGCCGCAGATCGCAGGGGTCGGCCCCGGTGGGTTCAACGCAGACATAGGTCTGGGCGATGAAGCGCTGGTCTTCCTCAAAAGCGCGCAGCGCGGCCTTCTGTCCGGCGGCGTCACCGTCGAAGGTGAAGATCACTTCTCCGCCGGTGCCGTCGTCCTGCAGTAGCCGCCGCGAAATCTTGATGTGGTCGGTGCCGAAGGCGGTGCCGCAGGTAGCCACCGCCGTGGTGATTCCCGCAAGATGGCAGGCCATCACGTCGGTGTAGCCCTCCACCACGACAATCTGGCGGTTCTTTGAAATCTGCTTCTTCGCCAGGTCCAGCCCGTAGAGCACCTGGGACTTCTTGTAAAGCTGGGTCTCCGGGGTATTCAGGTATTTGGGGCCCTGGTCGTCCTCGTAGAGTTTGCGCGCGCCAAAGCCGATGGTGGCCGATGACAGGTCGCGGATAGGCCAGATGACGCGCCCGCGGAAGCGGTCGTAGATCCCGCGGGAGCCCTCGGAGAACATGCCGGTGAGCTTGAGCTCCTCGTCGACGAATCCCTTGGAGCGCAGGTGCTTGAGCAGCGCGTCCCAGCCCTTGGGGGCATAGCCGACGGCGAAGGTGGCGATTGCCTGCTCGTCGAATCCCCGGCCGGCCAGAAATTCGCGGGCGATGGCGCCTTCTTCGGTGGCCAGCTGGGAGCGGAAGAATTCTTCGGCCACCTTGTGGGCGTCGACCAGGCGCTGGCGCTTTCCGTAATCTTCGCGGTTCGGCCCCGGACCGCCGTCCTCATAGTGCAGCTCGTAGTTGATCCTGGCCGCCAGCAGCTCCACGGTTTCAGTGAACGAGGAGTGGTCCATCTTCTGGATGAAGGCGATCACGTCTCCGGATTCGCCGCAGCCGAAGCAGTGGAAGGTGCCCAGCTGCGGGCGGATGTGGAACGAGGGGCTGCGCTCGTCGTGGAAGGGGCACAGGCCCTTGTAGGAGCCGATGCCCGCGGATTTGAGCGTGACATAGGATTCGACGACCTCGCGCAGGTCGGTGCGGTTGCGCACCTCGTCGATGTCTTCGCGCTTGATCAGCCCTGCCATGATTCCCTTCTAAAACAGCTTGATGTCTGGGGCTTCGCCCTTGACCAGGTAGGAGTGCCATTCGATGGCCGAGACGTCGGTGAGCGAAGCGACCTGGTCGATCACCACGCGCAGCTGGGCGCTGGCATCCGCCGCGTCTTCCCAGTCTGCGGCGAAGATCGGTTCGAGGTTTTCCTTGCCTGTGGAATACAGCAGTTCCACCAGCTCCGCCAGCAGCGTGCGCTGGTCCTCATACAGCGGCTGGCGGCCCTCGGAAGTCATCACATAGCTGGCCGCGATGCCCTTCATGACCGCGATTTCATGCTCGGTTTCCTCCGGCACGATCAGCGACGCGTTGTAGCGGGTCAGGTGGCCGGCGCCGTAGCGGGCGCGCGTGGCATCCATCGCGGCGGCGGCGAAGCGGCCGATGAATTGGCTGGTCATGTCTTTCAACGCAGCCATTGAGCGCCGCGACCCGTCAAAGTGCGCCACCCATTCCTGGCTGCGTTCCAGCCTGCGCAGCGCGGCGTCGATGTCTTGTTCAGCGGTGTTCGGAAGGTACCAGTCGCGGGTGACCTGCAGGGCGCGGTCCCGGGGCGAGTCCTGCTTGAGCCAGCGCAGCTGCAGGGCGCCGCCCACAATTGCGTCCTCCACGTCGTGCACCGAGTAGGAGATATCGTCGGCCAAGTCCATAACCTGGCCCTCCATGCACACCACCCCGGGCTTCGCATCGGACACGGCGCGCAGCCAGTCGAACACCGGCTGGTCATCCGCGTAGACGCCGAACTTGCGGCTCTTCTTGCCGTTGACCTCCGGCGCGTCCTCGCGCAGCCAAGGATACTTGCAGGCGGCGTCCAGCGAGGCACGCGAAAGGTTCAATCCCGCCGAATGCCCGTTGTGCCTGAAGGTCTTGGTCTCCAGCCGGGTCAGCAGGCGCAGGGTCTGTGCGTTGCCCTCGAAGCCGCCGATATCCGCGGCCAGCTTGTTCAGCGCCTTTTCGCCGTTGTGGCCAAAGGGAGGGTGCCCCAGGTCGTGGGCCAGGCACGCGGTGTCCACTACATCCGGATCGCAGCCCAGGGCCGCGCCGAGCTCCCGGCCCACCTGTGCGACTTCCAGCGAATGGGTCAGCCGATTGCGCATGAAGTCGTTCTGGTAGGGCGCTACCACTTGGGTCTTGGCGCTGAGCCTGCGCAGCGCCGAGGAATGCAGCACGCGGGCGCGGTCGCGTTCAAAGGCGGTGCGGTACGACTTCTTGGCCGGCTCCGGAACCCAGCGTTCCGCATCGGCTTCGGTGTATCCGGGGATCTGAGTCATAGCTCCAAGTCTAGTAACTAATTAGCGGTGCGCTTCAGTTATCCACCGTAGGCGTAGCGAAGTGCCGCCGCGCCCTAGCCGCCGGAGATGTCCAGTTCGGCGGCCTTGATCATTTCACGGTGCGCATCGGTCATGGTGCGGGTGTCCAGCCAGCCGTCCGGAACGTGGGTCTTCTTCGGGTGGCCGGCACGGCCGCGGGTGCCTTCGGCGCCGATGCCGGGGTACGGCAGGTCGAGGTCCAACTCGTTGAGCAGCTCGCGCAGGCGTTCAAGCGACGGCACCTGGGCCAGCTGCGAACGGATTTCGCCGCCCACCGGGTAGCCCTTGAAGTACCAGGCGATGTGCTTGCGGATATCGCGCATGCCCTTGCCTTCGTCCTCGAAGAATTCTGCGAGCAGTTCGCCATGGCGGTATACGGTTTCAGCCACCTTGCGCACGCCCGGGCGGAAGCGGTCGGGGCGGCCTTCGAATGCTGCCTGCAGGTCGCCGAAGATCCATGGGCGGCCTTGGCAGCCGCGGCCGATCATCACGCCGGCCGCTCCGGTCTGCTCCACCATCTCGATGGCGTCCTCAGCGCTGAAGATGTCTCCGTTGCCCAAGATCGGGATGTCGTCCACTGCCTCGCGCAGGGTGGTGATTGCCGACCAGTCCGAGTGGCCGGCATAGTACTGGCCTGCGGTGCGAGCGTGCAGGGTGACGGCAGCCGCTCCGTGGTCGCGGGCGATCTTGGCCGAATCGATGTAGGTCAGGTGGTCCTTGTCGATGCCGGTGCGGACCTTGACCGTCAGCGGGATATCGCCCTTCGCGGCTTCTTCGGTGGCGGCCGCGACGATGCCGGTGAAGAGGTCGGTCTTCCACGGCAGGGCCGAGCCGCCGCCCTTGCGGGTCACCTTGGGCACCGGGCAGCCGAAGTTCAAGTCGATGTGGTCTGCGCGGTCTTCTTCAACCACCAGGCGCACTGCGGCGCGCACGGTGGCAGGGTCCACGCCGTAGATCTGGATGGAGCGGATCTCTTCATCCGGGTCATGGGAGATGATGCGCAGGGATTCCGGGTTGCGTTCCACCAGGGCGCGGGCGGTGACCATTTCGGTCACGTAGAGCCCGCCACCGTATTCACGGCACAGGCGGCGGAAGGCGCGGTTGGTCACGCCGGCCATGGGGGCGAGGACCACCGGAGTCTCGATGGTCAATTTGCCCAGCTGCAGCGGCGGCAGCTTCAGGGTCGGCGTGTCATTTTGCGCATCAGTCAGAATCGTCACCTATCCATTATCGCCCATCCGGGCAAATCGGAGGGTGAGATCTTGCTCAACTTCAGGCGTCGGCTTGGTCCGGGGCACTTTTCTCGATCTTGAACCCGGTGAACCCGTAGAGCACGCTCAGCAGCGGCGAGAGGATGCAGAAGAATCGGGCCGTCGTCCTTCATGCTTCCTTGCTCCCATGCGGTGCGTGTACTTCCGTTCCATGAATAGTGAGCCATTGAACGCCCCATTCCGCAGGCAGCGTCAGAAAGTAGCGGCTGCGGCTCCTGGCTCTCAGACATGCATTTGGCGACCGTCCAATAACTGGGTACTGCTCCAGTTAGCCCGCGGCAAGCAGATTCATCAAGCTATACCCAGTTCGGTACAGAAGAAATCTCTGTTCGACCAGGCGAAAAATAAGCTGCCCCGGTCATTGGTCCAGTCGACTCTCCGTTTCTATACCGTCGGTCTGACGGTCTAGCCTCGGATACATGATTGATTTCAACAATTCTTCCGTATTCAAGCTCGGCCCATGGGACCTTGGCCAAGTGTCATCTGAAATCACCCCGCTGCTGGTCCAAGGCGAGGAGCTGCACGCGGCGTTCAAGGGAGCACGAGACTACGTCGTGTTCACAAGCAAACGACTGATCGCCGTGAACGTCCAAGGCATCACCGGCAAAAAGCGCGATTACACTTCTTTGCCCTATTCGAAGGTCCAGGCATTTTCTGTGGAAACCGCAGGAACTTTTGACCTTGACGCTGAACTTGATCTCTGGTTCAGCGGTTTAGGTAAGGTCCGCCTCGAGTTCAAGGGTCAGGTGAACATCCGAGCGCTGTCCCAGCTGATCGGCAGCTACGTGCTCTAACTGCGGTTGTTTAAACACGTGGCCTCGCAGTTCTAGGAATAACTTCCACCCCGGCAAGGTTGTCACTGGCATGCCAAAGAAAATTGGATTCCTGTCCTTTGGACATTGGATGGACCACCCAGATTCGAAGGTCCGCACCGGCGGCGATTCGCTGCTCCAGTCGATCGATCTTGCGGTTGCCGCGGAGGAGATCGGTGCAGACGGCGCTTATTTCCGAGTGCACCATTTCGCTCAGCAGCTGGGCACGCCTGCCCCGCTGCTGGCAGCGGTAGGCGCACGCACCAAGCGCATTGAAATCGGCACCGGCGTGGTGGACATGCGCTATTCCAATCCGCTGGGCTTTGCCGAAGACATTGCCGCCGCCGACCTGATTTCCCAAGGGCGGCTGCAATTGGGTGTTTCGCGCGGTTCACCCGAGCAGGTGATCGACGGCTGGAAGTACTTCGGCTTCGAGCCCGCCGCGGGAGAAAACGACGCGGACATGGCGCGGCGCCACACCCTCGAATTCCTCACGGCCATCGAAGGCAAGAAGTTCGCCCAGCCAAACCCGCGGCCGATGTTCCCCAACCCGCCGGGGCTGCTGCGCATCGAACCGCACTCCCCCGGCCTGCGCGAACGCATCTGGTGGGGCGCGGGCTCGGATGCCACCGCGCGCTGGGCGGCGGACGAGGGCATGAATTTGATGTCGTCGACGCTGAAGAACGACGAGACCGGCGAGCCGTTCCATGTTCAGCAGCGCAAGCAGATCGAGGCCTATCACGAACAGTGGGCGCAGCATGACCACGGCTTCACCCCGCGGGTATCCATCTCGCGTTCGATCTTCGCCATCACCAATGACGAAGACCGCCGCTATTTCCTGGGCAGCGGCGAGCGCGGAGACCAGTTCGGCAATATCGACGAGCGCACCCGCGCGGTCTTCGGCCGTTCCTACGCCGATGAACCTGATGCGCTGATTGAACAGCTGTTGAAGGATGAAGCGCTGCAGGCGGCGGATACGCTGCTGCTGACCCTTCCAACGCAGCTGGGAGTCGACTACAACACGCATGTGCTGGAAGCATTCATGACCCATGTGGCCCCGGCCATCGGTTGGCGCTAGATGACCGACAGGCAGCGGCGCCCGGTATCTCGGGCGCTGCTGCCTGTAATATGCTGATCTCAGGTGGAGGTCAAAGCGGCGTGCAAGCTCCTCGCGGCGTCGCAGAATTCTGCGCAGCAGAGCGCAATCATGGCCTATCAAATTCGTACCATCTGCTCCGGACCACCCCTTCATGGCCCAAAGTTGACCTGTAGTGCGCTACAGGCCAGACAATGGAAACATGTCTGACCCTTTGCTGCCCCACATTGATTTCGAGGTGCCTGCCGATGGATTACCGATCGGGAAAGCCGCCGAAGTTCTCGGTGTAGGCGTCGAGGCGCTGCGCTACTACGAACGCGAAGGCCTGCTGCTGCGGGCGACGCCACGAGATGCAGGAGGCCGCAGGCGCTACGGTGCCCGGGATTTGGCATGGATTTCAGGCCTGGTGCTGCTGCGCAAGACCGGAATGCCGATTGCCAGCATCCGTGTGATCGCAGATCTGAGCCGCCGCGATGGCACAGAGAGCCAGCGCCTGGCCTTCTTCGAAGAGCATCGCACCCGCGTGATCGAGCAACTGGAACAAACTCAACGGCACCTTGCCGCCATCGATCACAAGATCATCAGCTACAGGACAGCCATCGCCAGTCGCGAAGCCGTCACAGACGAAAGAGACGCCCAATGACCGATCCGATTCTTCAAGCCCCAGCGCTTCACCAAACACTTTCAGAGTGGTGGGACGCCATCATCGGACTCACCCTGGATTCACCGCAATCAGCGTGGGATGCGATGACCGCTTTTCTTGCCGAGGACTGCGTCCTCTATTTTGGAGGGATGGACGCTCCTGCATCCAAAGGCATCGATGCTGTCATAGCAGATCTGAAAAAGACCCTGGTGTACTGGAAAATGCTCCAGCGCCGCGTGATCGTGCACGGCCTCGACGCTTCTGCCACAACTGTTTTCGCCACCATGAACAATCATCTGGAGATTCTCGGCGAACCGCTCGACTACCCCGAGACCGAGGTCGTCACGTTTAATGAGGCGGGCAAGATCGCGCGCTATGAGCTGTACTGCGACCCGAGTCCGATCAAGGCAGTATTCGCCGCGAAACACGAGGCATCCCGGTCCGCCGGGCCTTCAGGTCTTCAGCCAGCGAGTCCCAGGACAATATAGGTCGAGATTCCTGCGATGAGACCAGCACTGATGACCAGCAGAACATGTGCCCGCGCAGCGCGATGAATGCGCAAAGCCCGAAAAGCACATAGCAGCATAATGATGGCGAGCGCACCGGAGTAGTACGGTCCGAAAATCGAACCATACAAACCCGCAAGCACCGCAACAGCCGCAATCAGTGCGAAACCGGCTAGCGCGGCAGCCGAGGTTTCAGCGGACTTCAGCTGTCCAGACATGGCTCAAGGATAGCCCTCGCCTCATGCTTCCGGGCAGAGTCCGGGTAGCTTCCAACGCCAGCGGCTGCTTAAGGTCAGCGGTCGGCAAACAGCGCCGCGACCGCCTGCTTCATGGCCTGATAGTTTTCCGTCGGCGTCGGTGCCTCAGAAGCCAGCAGCGGCTCCATGGCATCGGCGAGCCTCGACCAAAAGCTGATCCACGGACCTGGCGCTTGGAAGTACCAGGCCCAGTCCAAGAACCCCGGCGCATAATCCACGCCGTCAACATCCGCGACATGAGAGCGGATGCCCTCATCGATTTCTGTGCGGTATTCGATGGGTTCTTGCTCGCGGGAGACCCGCACGATGCGTGAACCATGGCCCGATTCCTGCAGGCAAAGCAGCAGGAGGTAGCCCCAGACGTTCTCGGTAGCCATTTCCATACCTTCTGGGAAGGAGGCCGCCTGTTCAACATCTTCGATCCGCAGGATGCTCATAGTTGAAAAATAGCATTATTTGCCCGGATCAGGTGCCCTTTTCAGGTGATTTGCCCCATGCTAGACTGCGGGGCATGCCGCTCTCGCCAGCTCTGGTTCCGCCTCGATTCCCGCGTAGGCTCAAGGCCATGCTCCTGGACTACTCAGTGATCCTCGGGTGGATGGCGGTTCTCGCCTTGGCAACTCTGCTGCTGTGGCTGCTGACCGGAAAAGTCCACAACTGGCTGGAATTGGGAGTCACCGGCGCCCAGGCGCTGGGCTTCCTCGTCTTGGTAGCACCGGTGGGGATCTATCTCTATGCGACCGAGTCATTCTCAGCACAGGCAACGTGGGGCAAGGCCAAGCTCGGGCTGAAGGTAGTCGATGCCGCGACAGGCGGGAAGCCGTCCAAGGCACAGGTCCTGCTGCGCACAGCCATAAAACTTCTCCCCTGGGAAATCGCGCACTTTGCCGTATGGCATATCGTGGCACGAGTTTCCTCCGGCCAGCCTGCTTTCAACCGCCGGCTCATGGCAGTGACACTCCTCGCCGATGCCTTGCCTTTTGCCTACGTAGCAAGCGTGGCGTTTCAGCGCGATCGCCGCGGGCCGCACGACCTGGCCGCAGGTACGCAAGTCGTCGACGCCAGGGTCAACTAGCGATCGCCACAACAACTCCCCCAAGTGCGCCGACAACCACGACGATCCACGGCGGCAGCTTCCAAGAGGCCAGCAGGACGAAACATAGAAGGGCCAGCGCGAATTCTTCGGCCCCTGTCACTGCGCTGGTAAATACTGGGTCATAGAGTGCAGCGGCGAGGATGCCAACCACCGCGGCGCTGGCTCCGCCCATTGCAGCTTGGGCTGCCGGACGGGTGCCCAACAAGTTCCAGAATGGCAGGACTCCCAGCAGCAGGAGGAACCCTGGCAGGAAGATTCCCGCCAGCGCGATCGCGGCTCCGAGAATGCCGCCGGAGCCACTGGTGGACAAGGTTCCCAGATAGGCGGCGAAGGTGAATAAGGGCCCCGGCACTGCCTGCGCGGCGCCATAGCCTGCAAGGAACTGCTGGTCCGTGACCCAGCCCGGCTCGACCACGGCACTTTGCAGCAGCGGCAGAACCACGTGGCCGCCGCCGAAGACCAGAGACCCGGAGCGGAAAAATGCGTCAAAGAGCTGCAGGTCCGCCCATCCAGTGGACGCCGCAAGCAGCGGCAGCCCACAAAGCAGCAGGACGAAGGCCGCCAGGCACCACATTCCAAACCGCCTGCTCACGGGAAAATTCAGGCCCAGCGATCTTTGCGAGGCGCTGTTTTTGAGAAGGAAAAACCCTGCGGCCGCGCCGGCGGCGATGGCCAGCACCTGGCCAAAAGTTCCTCCGATCAACAACACCGCCGCAGCAGCGGCGACGGCAATGCTCGCGCGTTGGGCATCCGGCGTCAGCGACTTGGCCATCCCCAGCACCGCCTGGGCGACCACTGCCACGGCCACGATCTTCAACCCTTGGAGCAGCCCCTGGCCGACAGGCCCGGAAAACAGCGAAGCACCATAGGCGAACAGCGCCATCAGCACCGCCGAAGGCAAGGTGAAGCCGAGGAAGGCAGCGATGGCACCACGCAGTCCAGCCCGGTAGAGGCCGATGCCAAAACCTACCTGGCTGCTGGCAGGCCCCGGCAGGAACTGGCACAGCGCCACCAGGTCTGCATACTGCTGGTCTTCCAGCCAGCGCCGGCGCTGGACTGCTTCGGTGCGGAAGTACCCCAGGTGCGCAATGGGGCCGCCGAAAGATGTCACGCCAAGCTTGAGAAACACCCGGAAGACTTCCAGCGCCTTGGCAGGTGAATGCTGTTTTTCCATGAACTTCAGCCTAGGCCAGCAAGGCAAACATTTGGTTAACAAGTCTTTTAACGACATCACGGGATCCCCGTAGCGGGGATCCCGTGCTGTCGAAGTTCCGGCTAGGCGTCGGAAGCCACAATATGCGTCGTCGAGATGACAGTTGCCTGCTCGACACTCGCCAGCGCATCCACCAGCGAAGAGAGCACGAACATCGAGGAGTCGACTTCGAGCTTCACCGGGTACTGGTAGACCAGCATGGCCACCATGTCGCGGATCGCCTCGGCCACCTCGTCGTCGCTGAACACCGGGTTGTAGCCCACCAGCACATCGGTCGGCGCGTTCTCACGCGCCGGAATGTAGCTGATGGCGAAGGCCAGCGGCACGCCGCCCTCAGACTTCGGCTTGTCGCGCAGCACTAGGGCGCCCTGGGCGCCGGTGTTTTCATCCAGCAGCATCTTCTGGGCGGAGCCGACGGTCATCTTCGCCGGGTCCCAGCCCTCATGCACCGCGTTGTAGAAGTCCATGACGAGTTTGGTCAGCTCGACGCTGCCGGTGGCCAGGTCCTCGATGACGCGGTCATTGGTGTCGAAGACGGGTTCGGCCAGGGCGCCGGGCTCGATGATGACATCACGCGAGACCTGGATCTCCCCCAGCCCCAGCGCCGTGCAGAACCCGGCGGCCGCTTGGGCGTCGTCACCGGCGGTCACGGTGTAGCGGGCCTTGAGCTCACCGACCTGGGATGCGGGGATCTGCGCGCGCAGCTGCTCCACCAGTGCGGTGCCTACGCCGTTGCGGCGCTGGTCCGGGGCCACCTCGACGTAGAGCCACAGGCGCTGCGGGTGCAGCGAGGAAGCGAAGACCACGCCGGCGCCAATGGCCACCGAGTCAACGGTGGCCACCAGCGTGCGGGAGAACGGCGCGTCCGAGTTTTCGCGCAGCATGGTGCGGTCCTGGTGGGCCTGCGGCGAGCGCGGGTCGCCGAAGATCTGCAGCAGCTGCAGGTCGTCGCCCGAACGCCAGGGGCGGAATGCCAGTTCGTTCATCGTCGGGCTAGGCTCCGTTCAGACGCTCGGACAGGTAGGCGGTGACCTGGTCCAGGGATACGCGCTCCTGGGCCATGGTGTCGCGCTCGCGGATGGTCACTGCCTGGTCTTCGAGGGTGTCGAAGTCCACGGTGATGCAGAACGGGGTGCCGATCTCATCCTGGCGGCGGTAGCGGCGGCCGATCGCTCCGGCGTCGTCGAAGTCGATGTTCCAGCGCTTGCGCAGCTCGTTGGCAAGGTCCTTGGCCTTCGGCGAAAGGTTCTCGTTGCGGGAAAGCGGAAGCACGGCGGCCTTGACCGGTGCCAGGCGTGGGTCCAGCTTGAGCACGGTGCGCTTGTCCACGCCGCCCTTGGTGTTCGGGGCTTCGTCCTCGGTGTAGGCGTCGACCAGGAATGCCATCATCGAACGGGTCAGGCCGAAGGAAGGCTCGATCACGTACGGGGTGTAGCGTTCGCCGCTGGCCTGGTTGAAGTAGGACAGCTCGGCGCCGGAGGCCTTGGCATGGGAGGACAGGTCGTAGTCGGTGCGGTTGGCCACGCCCATGAGTTCGCCCCATTCCGAACCCTGGAAGCCGAAGCGGTACTCGAAGTCGATGGTGCCGGCCGAGTAGTGGGCGCGCTCGTCTTCCGGCACGTCGAACTGGCGCAGGTTCTCTTCCTTGATGCCCAGGTCGATGAACCAGTTCCAGCAGTCCTTGACCCATTCATCGAAGAACTTCGGTGCGTCCTCCGGTGCGGTGAAGTACTCGATCTCCATCTGCTCGAACTCGCGGGTGCGGAAGATGAAGTTGCCCGGGGTGATTTCGTTGCGGAAGGACTTGCCGATCTGGCCGATGCCGAACGGCGGCTTCTTGCGGCTGGCGGTGAGCACGTTGGCGAAGTTCACGAAGATGCCCTGCGCGGTTTCCGGGCGCAGGAAGGCCAGGCCGGCTTCGGTGTCCACCGGGCCCAGGAAGGTTTTCATCAGGCCGGAGAACTGCTGCGGCTCGGTGAACTGGCCCTTGGTGCCGCAGTCAGGGCAGGCGATCTCGCTCATGCCGTCCTGCGGTTCGCGGCCCTTCTTCGCGACGAAGGCCTCGATCAGGTGGTCCTGGCGGTGGCGCTTGTGGCACTGAGTGCACTCCACCAGCGGGTCGGTGAAGGTGGCGACGTGGCCGGAGGCTTCCCAGACTGCCTTGGGAAGAACGATGGAGGAATCCAGGCCCACCATGTCTTCGCGGCCGCGCACGAAGTTCTGCCACCATTCGCGCTTGATGTTTTCCTTCAGTTCGGTGCCCAGGGGGCCGTAGTCCCATGCGGAGCGGGAACCGCCGTAGATTTCACCGGCCTGGAAGACGAACCCGCGACGCTTTGCGAGGGAAATGACCTGATCAAGCTTGGACTGTGGCGCCATATCAACTCCATAGGGACTTACGAGGCCGCTGGTTGCGGTCCGCAGAAAAATACATACCTGCCAAGCCTATCGTTACCAGGGCTGTGGCACTAAGCGCCGGCAGGTAACTTAAGCGTGAACTTCCCCGCTATTTTCCCTCTTGCATGCTTCCAGGCGTTCACCGGTAGGGAACAATGGAGAACATGAGTGCAACTGATGCTTTTGATCTTGAAATCCGCGACGAGTCGATCCGCCTGGGCCAGCTGCTCAAGCTTGCCAACCTGGCGGAGGACGGAATCCACGCCAAGGAGCTGATTGCCGAAGGAATTGTCACCCTCAACGGCCAAGTTGAAACCCGACGCGGCGCCCAGGTGCGCCCGGGCGACGTCGTCTGCGTTGAGGGCGAGTGCGTGAAGGTTGCTTCGCGCGCCTAGTCCTGCTGCTTGTCCAGCACTACCCGATTCAGGAACGCGGCGACGTCCTGGATCTCCTCCATGCATACCGAGTGTGCGATCTGCGGATACGTTTCGTGGACGAGCTCGGTGTGCTTCGGAGCCCAGCCCAGGGTGTAGGCGATCTTGTCCCGGGTGATGACCGGATCCGCAAGATCCCTGCCCCAAAACATCGGCAGCGGCGCGGCGATGAGTGCCTCGTCCTTGAACAAATCAGATTCCGGCGCCTCGATGGCAAAGCCCGAGAGTCCGACCACCGCGGCAATCGCCTCCCGCTGGTAGCGGGCCAGCGACGTGGCCATGGCCATGCCTTGGGAGAAGCCAAGCAGCGTCACAGAGGAATGCTGCTTCGCCAGCGGCTCGAGGAATGCCCACAGCGACCTGATGCTGTCTTCCACCGATTCAATGCTGTAGTCGATTTCCTGGCTTAGCGGGAACCAGCTGAAGCCAGGCCCTGCCTGCAGCGGTGCACGCACCGAAAGGTAGGTAAATTCATCGGGCAGGTACTGAGACAGGCCCATCAGATCTTGCTCGTTGGAACCGTATCCGTGGAGGAACACCAGCAGCGGCGTGCCAAGGCGTGAATCGTCGTTGCGTGAAATCAGCGCAACCGGCTGTGCGTCATTGGTAGTCATAGTTCCTTCAGCCTAGCGAGTGCCGACGTCCCAGCGCGATCCAGCCCGCCTGAAGCTTTCTCAGGTCATGAAAATATAACGATTGAACTATTTGCCTGTAAATCTCGATATTTCGTGCTTGACTAGTGAAGTCAAGAGTTTCTTCACTTCTGCTCACTAGTCAGATCGGGCGCCATGATTTCTTTGCCATCCATGAACTTCGAAGTCCAGTACGTCGAGGACCAGTTCACTAATGACACCAATAATCCGCTCGTGCCGAATTCCTTTGAATTGTTTGCCGGCGGTATGGGAATCTTTTTCCTCGTGGTCATGCTTTTGGTCGCAGGAGTTTTCGTTGCTGCGATTGTTCTCTGGGTGCGCAATTACCGCAAAGCCAAGGAGGCCGGAGCTGACATCTTCACCCTGCAGACAGACTTGGCGGTCAAGGCTGCCAACTCCCAGTTCCTCGCTCCTGCCCAAACCAAAGAGCAGAAGCTTGCAGAGTTGGACGGACTCAAACGAAAGGGAATGGTCACCGACGAAGAGTATTCCGCGGCAAGGATGAAGATTCTCTCGGAGTAGCTGCCCAGCCCGTTGACACCTCACTACTGGCAAGTAACAATGTAGTCTGTGCCTAATTCCCCAAGTTTTGAGAACTCAGATTCAGCCAATTCAACTGCGCATCCTTGGCGGCGCTATGTCGCCATGGGCGATTCCTTCAGCGAAGGCGTAGGCGATCCAGACCCGGAGAACCCCGGTGCGTTCCGCGGCTGGGCCGATCGTCTGGCACAAGAGCTGAGCCGCACCGTCCCGGAATTCGCCTACGCAAACCTGGCCATCCGCGGACGCTTGATCCAGCAGATCATCGATGAACAGCTTGAAGCAACCATCGCCCTGAAGCCGGATCTGGTCTCCATCTGCGCCGGAGGCAATGACGTGCTGCGTCCGGGCGGGGACCCGGACAAGATTGCAGACCTGCTCGACTCAATGATCAGCAGGCTCAGTGATTTAGGCGCAACAATCCTGCTGTTCACCGGCCCGGACATCCGCGACACTCCTGTGCTCGGAAGCATCCGCGGCCGCGTGGCCATCTACAACGAAAACGTGCGCACCGTGGCAGCCCGCTACGACGCGATCGTCGCCGACATGTGGGCCCTGCGCGACCTGCACCAGCCGCAGATGTGGTCTGCAGACCGCCTGCACTTCTCCCCTTTGGGGCACCAGCGCATCGCCGCCATGGCCCTGGATTCCTTGAACGTCCCGCACCAGCTGGACACCAGCGTCGAGGCCGTGGTGGACACCCGCACCTGGCGCGAAGCGCGCATTGAAGACCTCCAATGGGCCCGCGAGCACCTGGCGCCGTGGGTGCTGCGCCGCCTACGCCACCAGTCCTCGGGCGACGGAATCACCCCCAAGCGCCCTACCCCCACTCCGTTCTCGCAGACCGCAGCCAACGATTCGCTGGGCGCCGGCGACAGCAGCAACTAGGCCCCGGGCACAAGGACACAAAAAACCAGCCGCCACCGATTACTGGTGCGGCTGGTTTTTCGTATGGGGCCATATTCCTAGTCGTCGAAGACCAGGGTGCGCAGCACCGGATCAAGCTGCTTGGCATCTGTGAGGAAGCCGTCATGCCCGATCGGCGATTGGATATAGTGCACCGGCTTGCTGCGCACCAGCGCGGCGGCCAGCCTTTCGGACTGTTCAGGGAAGTACAGCCTGTCGGTGCTCACCGCGGCGACCACCACGTTTACCGGAGCCAGACGCGTCAGCGCCGCCTCGTAGGATTCGTGGCCGCGGGCCACATCGTGGCTCATCAGAGCCTCGGTCAGCACCAGGTAGCTGTTCGCGTCAAAGCGGTTGACCAGCTTGTTGGCTTGGTGGTCCAGGTAGCTTTCCACCTGGTAGCGTCCGCGGGCGCCGTGGAACCTGCCGTCGGGGACTTCCCCGTCCTGGGCCCTTCGGCCAAAGCGGGTTTCCAGCTCTGCCTCGCTGCGGTAGCTGATATGGGCCAGGCGCCGCGCCAGCCCCAGCCCCGCATCCGGGCGCGCCTGGTTCAGGTAGTAGTCTCCGCCGGCAAAATGCGGATCCAGCCGTATTGCCTGGGTCTGCACCTGTGCCAGGGCAATCTGCTCCGCGCTGGACTGCCCGGTCGAGGCCATGACCACAAGGTTGGCCACCTCGTCCGGGAACTGCACCGCGTATTCCAGCGCCCGCGCCCCGCCCATGGAACCGCCGATCACCGCATGCCAGCGGTCGATTCCCAGCTGCTGCGCAAGGCGCTGCTCCAGGCGCACCGAGTCCTTGATGGTCACGAAGGGGAATCGCGACCCCCAGGGCGTTCCGGACTCATCCAGCGAAGAAGGCCCGGTCGATCCATTGCAGCCGCCGACCATGTTGGCCGCCACCACGAAATACTTCTCGGTGTCCACCGTCAGTCCGGGGCCGACGAAGTCCTCCCACCAGCCCGCGGTCTGCGAGTCCCCCTGCGAAACATGGGCGTCGCCGGTCAGCGCATGCATTACCAGCACGGCGTTGCCGCCGTCCGCGTTCAGGGTGCCCCAGGTTTCATAGGCCAGCTCGACCTGCGGCAGGTGTCCGCCGAATTCGAAGTCGTAGGCGCCGACGGCGGCACGGCGCAGAATGCCGTGCTCGCCCTCGGTGATAGTCGCCGCCCCCACAGTGTCTTTGGTAGTCACAATGGATGTCATGCCTAACGGGTTTCCTGCAGTTCCTTGGCATCAAGGGCCGCCACTGCCTGGAAGCCGAGTTCAAGGTCTGCCAGGATGTCGTCGATGTTCTCCAGCCCGACGCTCAGGCGGACCAAGCCCGGGCGCACGCCGGCGGCCAGGCGCTCTTCCTCGGAGAGCTGCGCGTGGGTGGTAGAGGCAGGGTGGATGACCAGCGACCGGACATCGCCCAGGTTTGCCACATGAGAGTGCAGCTGCAGGGCCGAGACAAAGGCCTTGCCCGCCTCCGCGCCGCCGGAGAGCTCGAAGGCGATGATCGAGCCTGCGCCCTTCGGGCTGTACTTCTTGCCCAGCTCGTACCATGGCGAGGATTCCAGTCCGGCGTAGGCCACGGTCTCGACGTCACTGCGGCCTTCAAGCCAGTTCGCCACCTTGGTGGCGTTTTCCACATGGCGTTCGATGCGCAGCGACAGGGTCTCAAGACCCTGGGCGATCAGGAAGGCATTGAACGGCGCCGGCGCCGAACCCAGGTCGCGCAGCAGCTGCACGCGGGCCTTGAGGATGTAGGCGAGGTTGGCGCCGAGGATGCCGTTTACGCCCAGGTCGCGGGCGTAGACCAGACCGTTGTAGGACTCGTCCGGGGTGTTGAAGGTCGGGAAGCGCTCCGGGTCCTTGGAGAAGTCGAAGTTGCCCGAATCCACGATCACGCCGGCAATGGCGCTGCCGTGTCCGCCGAGGAACTTGGTGGCCGAGTGGATCACGATGTCAGCGCCCCACTCGATCGGGCGGATCAGGTATGGGCTGGCAAGGGTGTTGTCCACCAGCAGCGGAACGCCTGCCTCATGCGCGATGGCCGCGACGTTTTCGATATCCAGGACGTCCTGGCGCGGGTTGGAAATGGTTTCTGCAAAGAACGCCTTGGTGTTCGGCTGCACCGCGTCGCGCCAGGACTGCAGGTCATCGGAAGCCGCAACGAAGGTGACCTCGACGCCCAGCTTCTTCAGGGTGTGCTTGAGCAGGTTCTGGGTACCGCCGTAGAGGCTCGGGCTGGCGACAATGTGGTCGCCGGCCTCGGCAATATTCAAGATGGCGAAGGTGGTGGCCGCCTGGCCGGAGGACAGCAGCAATGCTCCCACGCCGCCTTCGAGGTCTGCGATCCGGGTCTCCACCGCGTCCGCGGTGGGGTTGCCGATGCGGGTGTAGATCGGCTCCAGCTCCTGCAGTGCGAAGCGTGCAGCGGCGCTTTCGGCCGAAGGGAAGACGAAGGAAGTGGTCTGGTAGATCGGCAGCGCGCGTGCGCCGGTGACTGGATCCGGCGCCTGGCCGGCGTGGATCTGACGGGTTTCGAATGACCAGTTATTGCTCATGGTTGCCTCCAAAAGTTCTGTAACTATGGGGGTACGCCACTGAAAAGCACACCAGCAGGAAGTACCTAGGCATAGGTGCTTCCAGAGGGGTAACCCGCGCTTGTTCAACACGCCTTGTGCGTGTTGAGCCAGGTCTTCACCCGGGGCACCCCACCGCGGTTGGAGGGTTGCCGTCCAGTAAGCCGGGGCTTGTTACTGGAACTCATGACCTGTAACCAGTGTGCCTGAAAATCGAATAATTGCGCAATTCACCGACAGATAGAATGTCTCATTCGTTCACATTCGATACATAATCACATTTTTGTCGCATACTATTCGATCAATTTTCTCGGGTTAGGCACACCTAAGTAGAGACTCGGATCACAATATTGCCATGATGGGCACATGATGAGGCTAGATCACGTTACGTACGCATGCGGCCCCGACGGGCTGCTGCAAACCGCTGAGAGAATTTCGCAGTCCCTGGGCTTGGAATTCGTCAAGGGAGGCGTGCATCCACGTTTCGGAACTCGAAATGTCATCTTCCCCTTGAAGCACGACCAGTTCCTTGAGGTTGTTGAGGTGCTCAACCACCCTGCCAGCGACAAGGCGCCTTTCGGCCAGGCAGTCAGGGCTCGTTCCGAGCTCGGCGGCGGCTGGATGGGCTGGTGCGTATCGCTGGAAGACCTCAGCGCAGCTGAGGAGCGTTTGGGCCGCAAGGCAGTCCCGGGCAACCGCAAATTCCCCGACGGCCGCGAATTGACGTGGCAGCAGATCGGCATCAAGGGCCTAATCGCCGATCCGCAGGTGCCCTATCTGCTGCGCTGGGACGACGGCACCGAGGAGCTGCACCCGTCCAAGGCCCTGGAGCCGGTAGGCTCCATCAGTGAGATTTCGATTGCTGGTTCCCAAGAACGCGTCCTTGAATGGCTGGGCCAACCGGAGAACGTCAATTTGGGCGGGGTCACCACCAATTACCAGGCGCCAAACGGCAATCCGGGAATCCTGTCCGTGACGTTCGAGACCGAACGCGGCACAGTAGTCCTCTAGGGGCTGCACTGTAGGACACGAACAGCACCGGACTTGAGGTAGGCGGGGACAACGGCGTCCCCACCTACCTCAAGTTGGTTAACCACCCGTTGGGAAAACTGCGGCTGCGCGATCTAGGAAGCCTGGCTTGAGGTTGGAAGAGCCACCAACCGGCACTCGTCAATTCCCGCACGGGCCTGCTGGACCCAGTCAGCCTGCTGCTCCTTGGGCAATTCCAGCAAGACTTCCAACGCCGTCTCATCGTCAAGATTAAGGTAGCCTTCATCAGCCCTGGATGCCCACCACAGGTGCACCAGCCGAGCCTGGTGGAGCATGCGCTGGCGATGGCCCACCCGCGGGTTGTATTCCTCCTCGACGATGTCTTCATAGGCTGCCGACTGCTCCAGCGAAGCCATGCATTGCTGATCGGGCTCGTTGACGTTGCGCATGGCAAGATCCCACATCGCCGATTCCACCGTGTACTGCTGAGCGAGCTTCACATGCTCGCCCCCGGTAGCGGCCGCGTAGCCCTTGCTGGTGGTGATGATTCGAGGCAGCTCAATGCCGCTGGCATCTTCAAGCCGCTGCACCCCCTGGACGAGATTCTGTCCAAGCTCTTCCCACTGCCCCGCCTCGCTGGGCCAGAAGCAATAGTCGTGCTTCGCCCCCGCTCCGCCGGCAACGCACTGAAGATTCGGCGTCAGGTCAACTGCCTGCTGCTCCCCTGCCTCGAAGCCGTTGACTGCCGCCGCCGACCAGAGTCCGCCGACCAGCAGCGACGAGCATGCGGCCACGGCAAGGGGGCTGCATCGCTGCAGCGAACCGGATTTGAGCAGCAGAACCACCATGCCAAAGGCCAACCACCCGAGATAGCACAGGCCCACTGCGGTAATGACCTGCGGATTGGCAGTTGAATCGGTGGAACAGCATCTGGCAAGGCCCGCCATATTGGAAACCATCGGCGTCTTTTGAACCAGTGCTGCCAGCTGCAGGCCTCCAAAAAGCACAATGCTTACCGGCAGGGCAACCCAACGGGGCAGGAGCAGCCCCACGCCGAGCCCGCCGAAGATCAATCCCAGAAGCATCACCGCGGCCAGTACAATCATCTTGGGTTCAAGGGCGAACACCTGCCTCAGCCGGTACATCACCGTCAGATATCCCAGGCTATAGGCGCTGGCGCCGATGATCAGGGCAGGAGCTGCAAGCTTGAGTGCCGAGCACAGCTTTTGCGGGGCACCGTACTTGCCCTTCAGCAGCCGAGGGGCAAAATTCGAAGCCGTCCATGCGCTGTAGGCGGCAATAATCAGACCGCAGAACACCAGCCCGAAAGACGAGGCTACGCTCATGCCTTCACGCGTCGTGTCTTCAACTTCAACAGGAAGCAGCAGGGCGAGGACTTCGGTGCAGATCAGGATCACCATCAGCACGAAGGAGGCACGGGATTTGCTCCAAAGCTCTGTTGCAGACACGGCGCCCTTCCACTGCTGTTGACAGATTGGATGCCATCAGACAGATTCTTGTCATCCTGTTGGATAATTTACATACCGGAGCAACTCTATCCGCTTACGTGCCAGATTCCTCGCATCTGGGTCGTTAAGGAGCGATCCTCTTGCCGAGGACCTGCACGGAAGCATCCTCAAATCCGAGCGCTTCGTAGAATTCAGCCACCTTCTTGTTCTCGCTGCGGATCATCAGCTGCACCTTCACCGCTCCGCGACCCTTCAGCCATTCGATGGCCTCCTGCACGATGCGCTTCCCCAAGCCGCGCGACTGCAGCTGCGGGTCGACCGCCACATAGTACAGCCAGCCGCGGTGGCCGTCGAAGCCTGCCATTGCCGTTGCCTGCAGGCTCCCGCCGTGGACCAGTGCCAGTATTGTCGAAGTCTCGGTGGAAAGTGCTTGGCGCGCATCGGCAGCCGCATCGTTCCACGGGCGCGTGAGTCCTGTACGCTCCCACAGCTCAACTGCCTGGGGAATCATTGCTTCTTCAAGTTCTGCGATGTCCATTGGCTCAGGCTATGCGGAGTCAGGCGCCGATGCCAATGGCGGGCCCCAGCAGCAGGAAACCAACGAATCCGAAGGCATCAAGCAGGAAATGGGCAATGACCAGCGGCATGACCCTGCCGAACCGGTGGTAGACCCAGCCGAAGACAATACCCATGATCATGTTGCCGATCATCGGACCAATACCCTGATACAGGTGGTAGCTGCCGCGGATGGCCGCCGAAATGATGATGATCTTCCAGGCCCCGGCTCCCAGTTTCCTGCCATAGGTGAACAGCACCCCGAGCATGATGACTTCTTCCACCACCGCGTGCCGGGCCGCCGAGAGTAGCAGCACCGGAATGCTCCACCAATAGTCGCCGAGGTTTGCCGTGGATAACGCAGTGGTGATGCCCAGGGCACGCCCCGCGGCATAGACCCCGAGCGTGCCGATCCCCATGGCCAGGAACAGGCCGAGGCCGGCGAGCGAATCCCGGCCGGGGCGGCGCAGGTCGAAGCCGATCATCCGCGCTGTCGTCCCGGTGCTGCGCTTCATCAGGTACAGCGCCAGCAGCACCGGAACCAGGGCGAAGCCGATTTCCAACAGCTGGTAGGCCAGATCGAAATACTCGCGCGTGTTCTTGGCGGTGTTCATTGCGGTGGTCTGGCCGCCCAGGGGGCCGCGGGTTGCCTTGTCTGCGAAGCTGACCAGCGAATACACAGCGCTTTGCCCCAGCGACAGGGCCATCACCAGCAGGATTTCAAGTTTGAGGTTCCGCCGCGCCGCAGGCGCCAATTTTGGGTCTTCCACTCGTTGATCATAAGCAGAAATGCCTGTGAACAGGCCCAGCAGATAGGCTGTTCTCATTGCCTTGAATCCACCGCACCGTCGAAAAGAGCCAACTGTCAGTGACACGTCCAGCCACCACTGCCGAACTTTCATTGGCCGAGCAGCTGTGCCCGCAGTTCTCCTGGGAGAACGCCCATGTTGAAGAAGGCGGGCAGTTCCACACCGTGCTGATCGCCAACGACCAGGCCGTGATCCGCATGGCCCGCACCGAGGCGGCCTCCGCCCAGATGCCTCGGATCCTCAAGCTGCATGAATTGCTCGCGCAGCAGCTGGACTACCCGATACCCACTGCGCTCAGCCCCGTCGTCACCCGCGGCACGCTGAGCAGCGTGGCAATGACCTTCCTGCCCGGAGCCGCCCATCCGCCGCACCATGGAGACGCGAAGATACTGCGCCAGCTGGTTGCCGACCTTGCGGCGGTGGACCTAGCGGGGCTGAGCGAATACCTCTCCGAGCCATTTGCCTTCCGCGGCCCATGGACCGAACAGCGTGTCGCCGAAAGCTACAACGCCCTGCCCGAGGAACTGCGCCAGCCTTCGCTGGCGATCTGGAACCAGCTGGAGGCTTTGGAACAGGTGCCCCCGTCTCTGGTCCATGGGGACCTTGCCGGACACAATATGCACTGGATTGACGGGAAGATCAGCGGCATTCTGGACTGGGATCTGGCGGCGGCCTGGGATCCTGCCCTGAACACCGCCTACCTGTCGCTGTGGCATGGGCAGGATCTCATCGAGCAGATCGCCCCTGATGCCGAGCAGGCGCACCGCGCGCAGATCTGGCTTGGATTGATGAGCCTTGAACGGCTCTCGGACACGGTCTCCCGCACGGATAACCCGAAGCTGGGCAAGCTGCTGCGCAAAATCGGCCCGCGCATCATTAACGCGGCAAAGGCCGCGGATTCCCGCGGCCTCTAGCCTAGAGCCATCGAAGGACTAGACCGTCACCGGCATGCCCGCCGCATTCAGCGCCGCACGCTGTTCGCTGCTGATGTGCTGGTCGGTAATCACGCCCGTGAGGTTTTCCCGGTCGAGGATCACAAACGAGCGCTGGCCGATCTTGGAGGAGTCGACCACCACGAAGCTGCGGGTGGCCTGCCTGATCAGCAGTTCGTTCACCGCCGCTTCCATCTCATCGGAGACCATCAGCCCGTCCTCGGGGTCCAGCCCGTTGACACCGAGGAATGAGAGGTCCATGGTGATCTTCGACAGCGAGGACTGGGCCAGCGGCCCCACCAGCTCATAGGAGCGGTCGTTGAGCACGCCGCCGGTGACCATTACCCGGATATGCGGGCGCACCGCGAGCAGCGAGGCGATATTGACCGCATTGGTCACCACCGTCAAGGTCACCCGCCCGGGCTCCCCCACCAGGTCCTGGCGCAGGCTCAGCTCGGTGGCGATCGCCTTGGTGGTGGTGCCGCCCGACAGCCCGACGACCATGTCCCTGCCCACCATGGCCGCGGCGACCTTGGCGATCTGTATCTTTTCCTCGTCGTGGTCCTCGCGCTGGTAGCGCGAGGGCAGGTCGTAGGCGACGGTGTTGGACACCGCCCCGCCGTGGGTCCGGGTGAGCAGCGAGGCGGCGGCCAGGGAGTCAAGGTCGCGCCGGGCCGTAGCCGGGCTGGTTCCCAGCTGCTGCACGATCTCATCCACATCGATCTGCCCCTTGTTGGCCAACAGATCGAGGATGTGGTTAAGCCGCTCCTCGCGTTTCATAGATCCTGCTCCCTATCGATCGAGCGCGTTCACTGCGCTGCGCAGTTCACGGACGTGGTCTGCCGACACCCTGATGGTGCCAGCCTGCTGTGTCTTGGCGGAGAAATGCACCGCGGATACGCCCGCAGCTTGTGCTGCAGCGATGTCCTGCACCCGCATTCCGCCACCGGACATGATTTGAATCGTGGTTCCGGCCTGCTGCACCATGCGCGCGATGGTTTCCATGCCATCGCCGGCGGCATCACTGCCACCACTAGTCAACACTCGTTTTACCCCAAGTGCCAAAAGCTGGGAGACTGCGTGTACCGGATCGCTGCTGGCATCGACCGCTCGGTGGATGGTGATTTCCACTTCCGGGTTCACCTCAAGGCTGGCCTGGGCCAGCCTGCCGATGACCTGCAGGTCGAGCTGCCCGTCGGCGGTCAGCGCGCCGAGCACCACGCCGTCGGCTCCAGCCCGTACCAGGCGGCGGGCCTGGCGTTCCATCACCGCTACATCGGCCAGGTCGTAGTGGAAGTCGCCCGGCCGGCAGCGCAGCAGTGCGTGCACGCCCAGTGCCGGGCGGTGCTCCAGGATATCGTCGAGCACCTCGGGGCTCGGGGTGATCCCTCCCAGCTCCAGCGCCTCGCAGGCTTCGATCCGATCGGCTCCCGCCCCAGCGGCGGCCTGTGCGCAGGCACCGCTGGTGGCGACGATTTCCAGGGCCGGAAGCTTGGCAGACATGTGTTCCACCCTTATTTCACGGCGCCTGCGGACAGGCCGCCGATCAGGCGCTTCTCGATCATCGCGAAGAGGATGATCACCGGAACAATTGCCACGATCGATACGCCGAAGACGTACTGCCATGCGGTGGCATACTGGCCGACGAACTTGGTCAGCGCCACGGACAGCGGCTGGTTCTCTGCGGTGGACAGGATTACCAGCGATGCGGCGAATTCATTCCAGCAGGAGACGAAGGTGAAGATCACTGCGGTGACAATGCCCGGCCAGACCAGCGGCAGGTTGATCTTGAACAGCACACGCCATTTGCCTGCACCGTCGATCTGCGCCGCCTCGTCGATGCTCTTGGGGACGCCGGCGAAGAAGGAGTGCATGATCCACACCGCGAAGGCG
This sequence comes from Glutamicibacter uratoxydans, assembly GCF_006539925.1. GTDB lineage: Bacteria > Actinomycetota > Actinomycetes > Actinomycetales > Micrococcaceae > Glutamicibacter > Glutamicibacter uratoxydans. Next base: position 66,206 of record NZ_BJNY01000013.1, read on the forward strand.
AGGTTGAAGGCCGCGTTGATCAAGATCATCGCCAGCCAGGTGTCGTTGATGTTCCAGGCGAGCATCTGCTTGAACAAGCCGGCGGTCAGCACCGCAGGCTGCAGCATCTGGGTGACGATTACCAGGAACATGAACGCGAGCTTGCCGGGGAACTTGAAGCGCGCGGTGAAGTACGCGGCGGGAGTAGCCACCAGCAGCACCAGCAAGGTGGCGCACACGGAGATGACGATGGTGGAAACCAGGTTGTAGGGAACCGGGGTCTCGGGGGTGTCCCACATGCTCACGTAGTTCGACCACTGGGCGCCGTCCTGCGGCAGGTAGTTCGGCGGGATCTGCAGGATCTCGGCCTGGGTCTTGAGCGAGCCGATCATCATGGTGATGTACGGGATCATGAAGACCAGGCCGACGACCAGCCCGATAATCATGCGGCCAATGACTGTCTTGCGCGGTGCGCGGTCTTCTGTGTCGAGGAAAGCCACGATTAAACCTCATCCATTGGCTTGACGGTCTTTAGGTAGATAGCGACGATGACCAGCACGATCGCGAAGTTGAGGACCGAGAGGGCGGAAGATAGATCCAGTCGGCGGTCGAACTGCAGCACCTTGAAGATGTAGGTCATCAGGGTATCTGCGTCGTTGCCGGGAATGGAGCCTGTCATGATCTTGAGGATCGGCAGGTTGTTGAACACGTTGATGATGTTGATCAGCACGGAGACTGCCAGGGCGGAGCGCAGCTGCGGCAGCACGACGAAGATGTAGGTCTTCCAGCGGCCTGCGCCGTCCATACGGGCTGCTTCCAGGGTCTCGGTGGGAACCGCCTGGAGTCCTGCCAGCAGGGTGTAGGTGGTGAACGGGATGGACACGAAGATGGCGACGATGACCGAAACTGCCATGGCCGGCACCGCGTTCTTGGTCCAGCCGAAGCCTTCATCCATCAAGCCGATCTGGACGAAGAAGTGGTTGAAGATGCCGTAGTTCGGGTCCAGGCCGTAGTAGAACACGGTGGTGGTCATGACGACCGAAGCTGCCCAGGGAACGACCACTGCCATACGCACCAGGGTGCGTCCGGGGAACGGCTTGTGCAGGAACTGCGCGAGCGCCAGGGAGAGGATCACGGTAATCAGCACCACCGAGACCACCCAGAAGAAGGTGTTCAGCAAGATGCGGGGAAGCACCGGGTCGGAGAAGATCGTGGCGAAGTTGTCAAAGCCGACCGATTTCAAATCGGTGCCGACCGAAGAGATCTTGCGGGTCGAGTTGTAGATCATGTATCCGGCGGGGAATACGACGATCGCGAGGATCAGCAGCAGTGCCGGGCCGATCCACGGGAGGGAAGAGAGAAAAGACTGGTTGTCGGTGCTGCGCTTGCGTTTGCGCCCTGCCGGGGCTTTGACTGGCAGTGATGAGGAGCTCATTCTCGGCTCGCTTTCGTTGCATTCGGCCCAGGAAGGGACCGGCAGAATGGGTGCGGTGTTTTGACAAGAGGCCCGGCGTTCTCACGCCGGGCCTCTGCCTGTGAGCTAAGGAGTGCTGCTGCGGGCTACTTCGCCGCGGCGTCGGCCTTAGCCTGGATTGCGTCAAGGACGTCCTTTGCGGACTTGCCGGTGGCAATCTCACCCATCAGCGACTTGAATGCGCCGTCGGTGGCATTCCATGCAGGGTTGGTGGTTGGGTAGAAGACTGCGTTGGGCAGCTGGTCCAGGAATGGCTTCAGGGCCTTGTCGCCGGAGAGCTTCTCAGAACCGGACTTGGTGGTTGGAAGGAATCCTTCGGTGCTGACCCACTTGGTGTAAACGTCAGCCGAGTAGAAGTAGTCGAAGAACTCCTTGACTGCAGCCGAGTTCTTGCCGTCCTTCTTGAAGGACATCAGGCGGTCGGCAACACCCAGGGTGGCAGGCTCGCCGGTCTTGGTGGCCACCGGTGCGATGCCGTAGTTCAGCTTCGGGTTTTCCTTCTCGATCTGGCCAACGGTCTGAGGCAGACCGTAGGCGAAGCCGAGCTTGCCCTGGATGAAGGTGTTCAGCATCGGGGTGCGCTGGGTGGCTCCCGGATCGTTCTGGGTGACGCCGTCGTTGATCATCTTCTGCATGAACTCTGCGGCTTCAAGATCCTGCGGGGTGTTGACCGCGATCTTTTCGGCGTCACCGAAGTTGCCGCCGTTCCCGGCGAACCAGATCAGGGTTTCGCCCTGTGCTTCTTCATTGCCCAGTGGCATGCCGTAGCCATCGGACTTGGTCTTCTCGCTGATGGCCTTTGAAGCATCGTAGAGCTCGTCCCAGGTCTTCGGAACCTCGGTGACGCCGGCTTCCTTCATCAGGTCTTCGTTGTAGAACAGCGCACGGGCCGAGGCGATCAGCGGCAGGCCGTACTGGGTGCCTTCGAACTTCTCAGCGTCGGCGAAGGTCGGCTGGAAGTCGTCGATGGTTGCCTGGGATGCAATATCGGTGGCTGGAGCCAGCAGGCCTTCGGCAGCGTACTCAGCGAACGCACCGCCGTTGTAGATGTCCGGAGCCTGGTTGCCCTGCAGCTTGGTCTTCAGAACATTTTCGATGTTCTCCCAGGACTGCACTTCCAGATCGATCTTGATGTCCGAGTGCTCTGCCTCGAAATCCTTGATGACGCCTTCCCACAGGGCCTTGGTGCCGGTGGAATAGGTTGGAACGAGCATTTCAAGGGTGGTCTGGCCGCCTTCGGCGGTGTTCGAGCCGCCCTTGTCGCCGGAGAAACCGCAGCTGGTCAGCAGCAGTGCGGCTGCGGCCGAGAGAGCAAGGGCCGCTGTGCGCTTGGATCGTTTCATTGTCTTCCTCAATCGTTTGGGATGCCGCAGCACCGGTGCAAGTGAACGATTCATGATTTTTTCGTGAAATATCGATCAAGAAAAATCATGTTCTATTCGAGTATGAGGTGCACCATACCCTGCGTCAAGAGGAAACTGTGATTTTTTTGGCTTGATAATGATCGAAAAGATCATAATCAATCAAATAATCACTCAAACGGTCACTGCAAATTCCACGAGCTAGGCGCTGGCGAAGAGCTCAAGCATCCGCCCAGCCTCTGCTGACATGGCCTTTCGCCCAGCGGCCAGATACTTTCGGGAATCCACTGCCTGCTCGTTGGCGGCCAGCCACTCCCGCACGGCGCGGGTGAAGTAGCCGTTCAAGTGCGTTGAAACGTTGATCTTCCGCATGCCAGCGCGAATGCCAGCTACCAAGGTTTCATCGGGCACCCCCGAGGAGCCGTGCAGCACCAGCGGAACATCTACTGCCTCATGCAGCGCGGCGATCAGCCCAAGATCCAACGACGCCCCGCGTTCGAGCATGGCATGCGAGGAGCCGACGGCCACAGCCAAGGAATCGACGCCGGTGCTTTGCACGAATTGCACTGCTTCGTCCGGATCGGTGCGCACACCAGGCGCATGTGCCCCGTCCTTGCCGCCGATCTCCCCCAGCTCGGCTTCGACGCTGGCGCCGGCCCGGCGAGCCGCGGCCACCACCCTGCGCGTGGCCTCGACGTTCTGTTCGAAGGGCAGCTTGGCGCCGTCATACATGACAGAACCAAAGCCGAGGTCCAGTGCCTGATAGACCAGGACTTCATCCTCTGCATGGTCAAGGTGCAGGGCCACCGGGACGGCGGCCTCGTCTGCCATGGCCAAGGCGGCCAGCGCGATGGGGCGCAGGGAGCCGTGGTACTTGACGCAGTTTTCGCTGATCTGCAAGATGACCGGGCGGTTCACCTGCTGCGCACCGGCAATGAGCGCCTGCGCAGTTTCCAGGTGGATGACGTTGAAGGCGCCCTGGCCATAGTTTCCCGCCACAGCCTGGTCGAGAATCTGAGAAGTAGGTACTAGCGGCATGGGATTGCTCCTTTAGATGTCCTCGCCCTCAGGCAGGATTCGATAGGCGACCTCTTGTCTCAAGGCCTGGTGGGCAGGGGACAGCACCCCGGCGGTTGGCATCAGCACTGTGGAAGCCGACCAACTCACCGCGCGCCGCAGGGTTTCTTCCCTGCTGGCGCCGTCCACGTGGCTGGCGAGAATTGCGGCTACCGCTGAGTCGCCGGCGCCGGTGGGGTTGCCCGACAGCTTGCGCCCCAAGTGGGCGTGCGCAATCAGCGGGGTCTCCTGGGTGAAGTGGTAGAGTCCCCGCTCGCCGGCGCTCAGATAGATTTCTGCGGATCCGCGCCGCAGCAGCTCCTGCGCCCCCTCCAGCAGGGTTGGCGCGCCGGTGGCCGCCAGCAGCTCATGTTCGTTGGGCTTGAGCACCGCGCCGTTGGAAGCGGCTTCCAGCAGCAGGTCTCCGCTGGTATCAACCAGGGTATAGGCCCCTGCCTTGGTCGCATCGACGATAAAGGACCGCATTACAGATCGGCGGGTCTCGGCAGGCCAGGAGCCGCAGATGCCCACCGCCTGTGCTGATTCGAGCAGCTGCAGATAAGTGGCCCGAACCTGTTCCCATTCCTGGGCGGTCAGCGGCGCCCCTGCCTCATTGAAGACGCTGGTGGTATTTGCCTTGGGATCGAAGAACGACATGGAGCGGCGCGTCGCGGCGCCCACCGGTACCGCAGTAGAGGGCACCTGGGCCGCTGTCAGTTCTTCCAAGAACTCCCGCCCCGTGTTCCCGCCCAAGGGAAAAAGCGCGCTGGCCTCGTACTGCTGGCTGTGCAGCACCCGGGCGACGTTCACTCCCTTGCCGCCGGCTTGGCGGTGGCGCAGGGTCACCCGGTGGCTGGCGTCGATTGCGGCGCCCGGAGCGGTATAGGTTTCATCGATGGCCGGGTTGGGCGTGAAGGCCAGGATCATGAGGCCTGTCCAGCTTGCACTCCGCTGGCCTCGCGGGCCAGGATCAATGCGCCTTGCAGTCCCGCATCCGCGCCGAGATGGGCGGAGATCAGCCGCGGGCGGCGGTGGAAGGAGAGCCTGCATTCCAGGGACTGTTCCAGCTCGGCAAAGAACTCCGGGCCCGCTTGGGCCAGTCCGCCACCGAGCACAATGCCTTCCGGAGCTACCGAGGAGCACAGCTGCGCCATGGTGAAGGTCAATGCTTCAACTGCATCATTGATGATCGACGCCGCGAATTCGTCACCGGCGGCCCGGGCAGCAAAAACTTCCTTGGCCCCGACCTTCAGGCCGGTCTTGTCAAAGTAGCGTTTGGCGATGGCGCCTGCCGAGCCAACCGTCTCAAGGCAGCCGGTCGCGCCGCAGGGGCATTCGAACCCGCCGGGCACCTGGGAATGGCCCAGCTCCCCCGCGTAGCCGCCTGCGCTGATCAGACGCCCGTCGACCATCAATGCCGTTGCAATGCCGGTGCCGATGATCATGACCACAGCATTGTGGCGCAAGGCCTCATCCTTGGCGCCGCTGCCCAGTTCGAGCTCGGCGCGCGCTGCCAGCGAAACGTCATGACCAAAGCCCACCGGAAGCCCCAGAGCAGTGGATGTCATGGCCTTCAGCGGCGCATTGCGCCACCCCAGATTGGCAGAGAAGATGCCTATGCCCTCGTCGGCGTCAACCAGCCCGCAGACGATCAAGCCGGCGGAAGCCGCCGCGGCTCCCGCCCTGTCTTGCAGGCGGGTGCCCAGCTGTTGCAGCTGCGACACCAGAACCTCCGCTGAATCTTCCGGGGCCACCTTGCGGGTCGGCTCGCGCAGGACCTGCAGGATCTCGCCATTGCTGTCGGCCAGCCCCGCTTTGATGTCGGTGCCTCCGACGTCAAAGAGCAGGAAGTGTTCGTTCATGGCCTTTAGCCTTCCAGGATGACCGATCGGGTCAGATTGCGCGGGCTGTCTGGATCCAGGCCGCGCGCGCGGGCGCGGTCCAGGGTCACCCGGTGGATGTAGGCGAGGTCTGCCAGCGGGTGGCGGTCCTCGTTGATGTAGATGGCGCCGGTGCGCTGAATATCAGCATCCAAGCCCTCTGGCTGGGTGCCGAGCATCCACGTGACCCGGTTCGGCGCGGCAATGGAGATTGGGCCGTGGCGGTAGTCCATGGCCGGGTAGGCTTCGGTCCAGCCCTGGACTGCCTCGCGCATTTTCAAGGCCGCCTCGTGGGCCAGGCCCACCGAGAAGCCGCGGCCCAGGAAAGTGAACTGCTCGGCGTCGACCAGCTCCTTGGCAGTGGGCAGGCTGACCAGTTCTGCGGCCTGGGCGATGGCCGGCTCAAGGTCTTCGCCCACGCTGGAGAGCAGGTAGGCCAGGGCTGTGGTGGCAAAGCGGGTTTGCACCACGGACTGCTCGTCGGCGTAGGGCAGCTCGATGACGGCGTCGACCTTCTGCACGATCGGCGAGGTGGTGTCGCCGATGATCGCGACGGTGCGGATGCTGCCTGCCAGCTCATCGAGCAGCTGCAGCACCTCTGAGGTGGTTCCGGAGCGGGTGATCGCCACCAGGACATCGTAGTCGCGGCCGGCGATGCGGGCCTCGGAAGCGGCGAAGGCGTCGGTGACGCCGTGCCCTGCTGCTTCTCGCGCCGAAGCATAGGCTTCAGCCATGAACCATGAGGTGCCGCAGCCGACGACTGCTACCTTCAGTCCCTTGGCGGGCAGCAGGTCCTCGGACTGCTGCTGGTCGATGGCACGGCGCCACATTGCAGGCTGTGAAACCAGTTCTTCTTCCATGTGTGCGCCCAGAATCGACTGCTCGCTCATCTTCGCTCTCCCTCGTAGTCTCCATCGCAACCGGCCAATCAGCCGGAGAAGTCTCTGTGATGTTTTATGATCATTTTTCACAGAGAACAATCATAAGCAATCTATAAAGAGTATAGGGATAGTTGCTTCACTTGAAAATCCTTTGGAGCAAAGAAGTGGAGAAACTTACAGCTTCCCTTCAAGCTGGAAACAAAAAACGGCGTCCCCGCACCCCGAAGGGCTTGGGAACACCGTTTATTGGCGTCAGCAGCGCGAGCACTGCCGAAGGTGGTTGCTTAGCTCAGCGCTGCAATAGCTGCGTCGTAGTTAGGCTCGGTGGTGATCTCTGGGACTACCTCGGTGTAGACAACCTTGCCGGCTTCATCCAGAACGACGACGGAGCGGGCGAACAAGCCTGCCAGCGGGCCGTCAGCCTGGGTCACGCCGTAGTCTGCGCCGAAGCTCGAACGGAATGCGGAGGTTGGAACAACGTTCTCGATGCCCTCGGCACCGCAGAAGCGGCCCAGTGCGAACGGAAGGTCTGCCGAAGCGGTGACAACGGTGGTGTTCTCCAGACCAGCTGCAAGTTCGTTGAAACGACGAACGCTGGCGGCGCACACACCGGTGTCTACCGATGGGAAGATGTTGAGGACGACGCGGCGGCCAACCAGCGATTCGCTGGTGACGTCAGCCAGGTCGGTGCCGACAAGAGTAAAAGCAGGAGCCTGCGAGCCAACGGCTGGCAGTTCTCCAACGGTCTGAACAGGGGTTCCCTGGAAAGCAGTATTAGCCATGGTTCTTGTTTATCACGGATGGGCTTTTCATCGCTAAATGTGTATCGACTGCGAGCCCAATAAGTCGGTTGAAGCCATTGATGTCAGACTTTATCCATGGGTGCCCAGACAAACTATGCCGAGTACACGCGAAAGATGCTGACACTTGTTGAGCGCGGAGTAGATTTCGAGGTTGATGCTCGATTCATTGATGTCTTGGTCCCGCGGCGAGCACGCATCTTGGACATTGGCTGCGGCATCGGCAATGCCGTTGCGGCTTTGCGATCCCGAGGACATCAGGCCTTCGGTATTGATCCGACCCCGGAACTGTTCCTCGCGGCCACAGCGCTACACGACGCCTCGTGGTTCCGACAGATTAATGCAGGCGCCCTGTTTGATCCAAAGCTCTCCGAAGCAGGACTGCCCGAGCGGTTCGATGTAGTTCTCGCCTCGGGGAATGTCCCTGAATTCCTGACTGAAACGGAACTCCAGATCGTTTTCGACTTCGCCCGCCAGAGGCTCACAAACTTCGGGTCACTTGTCATCGGAACCAGCTCTGCGGCCCCTCACGGCACAGCCTACCTAGACGAATTAGCGCAATCCCACGGACTGCATGTGCAGCAACGATTCAGCGATTGGCACCTGAACCCCTTCACACCCGAATCTCCATGGTCGGTGAGCGTCTACACAGTCAAAAATCTCCGCGGGCCATTCGAAGCACCCGATGGCATTTTCGTGCTGCCAGCCTAGCTCCATCCCAAGCCGAGGCACCTTACTAACTTCAAAGGTTGGTAGCACGTTCCAACTTGAGCTGAAATGACCTTCGATATTCGCTCGGAGCAGTCCCCTTTAGTGCGATAAAACGTTGCCGAAATGCTACTTCAGAGGCGAACCCCGTCTTGCTGGCTATCTGACCGATACTGGCTTCGCTCTCTTCCAAGAGGCGGCAGGCTTCAGAAATTCTCCACGAGGCAATCCATCGAGCCGGAGTCGTTCCAGTTTCATCCTTGAACTTTCTCAGAAAAGTTCTTTCGGACATCCGTAGTTCGCCAGCCAGTGAGGCAACGCTCCACTGTGCAGCAGGCTGAGAATGCAATAGAGCTCTAACAGCCTCGAAAACTTTCCCTTCTAGTTCCGAAACAGGAATCGGCGACTCTATGAATTGAGCCTGCCCGCCTTCACGATGCGGCGCCATCACCATGGACCGAGCAACCATATTCGCAGTGCGGGCGTTAAACAGCCGCCGTATCAATTCGACGCAAAGATCAATCCCTGCAGCGACTCCTGCTGAACTCCACACATTTCCTTCACCGACGAAAAGTGCCCCGGAGTCGACTTCTACCTGTGGAAATGCAGAAGCAAGCCTCTCTGACAGAGCCCAATGAGTTGTTGCTCGCCGGCCATCCAATATCCCTGATTTCGCCAGCACGAACGCCCCAGAACACAGTGATGCAACAATTCCGCCGCGCGCATGAACAGCACGGATCACGTCCAGATACCGAATGTCTAGCTCAGAATTCAGGTCTTCCAGGCCCGGAACAAGCACCAAGTCTGCTGTTTTTGCCCACGCCAGATTTTCATCAGAAGCACATGATGCCCCATCGCTCAAAGGCACGTTTCGAACAACCGAACACCTGCGAAGGTCGACATCCAATTCTCCGGAGGACAGCCGAGTTGGCGCCCATGTCTCATTGACAAGGGCTACGTCGAATAAGCGTGCACCTGGAATCAACAGCAATGCCACTGTAATCATGCAAATAGCTTATGGCGGGAATCCATCGGATAATGACATTTACGCCACTGTCGCCAAGTCGTCAATCAATAGATGATGAAGGCATGAAACCAAAATCTCAGCGAATTGCGCTGGTCGTCATCGATGTCCAAAACACATTCGACAATCATGCATATTGGGGTACGCGCGATAATCCTTCAGCAGAAGCAAACATCGACCTGCTGGTCAAACATTGGACTGACATCGGCCAACCGATCGTGATGGTGACGCATACGTCCAGTAACCCAGAATCGAGCTTCTACCCAGAGCATCAATCAGCTCAGTTGAAGCCATTCTTGCGCGGTGTTGTTTCGGCAGTGCACATCACGAAGACCGTTAATTCGGCTTTTCTGGGCACCCCAGATTTGGCTCAATGGCTACATATGGAAGAGATCAGTGAGCTAGTTATCTGCGGAATCCAGACCAACATGTGCGTCGAAACCACCACCCGGATGGCGGGGAACCTGGGCTTCAGCACGAAAGTGGCACTCGACGCCTGCCATACTTTCGATTTGCTGGGACCAGCTGGACGCAGGTTCAGCGCCGAACAGCTTTCCGCAGTGACTGCCGCCAACTTGTACGGCGGCGGATTCGCCGACATCGTACAGACACAGGAATTATTGGCGGCAGCCACCGAAGAAAATCTAGGTGGGCTTCCTAGCCTTCGCTGACCAGCGCGCCGCCCTGGTACACGCTATGGGTCAGGTTCATTCCCGGACGGTAGGCAAGATGAGCCGCCACAGGAGCATCCAGCACGTGCAGATCTGCCCGCTTGCCGACCTCCACGGAACCCACCTTGTCGGCAACACCCAGCGCCAATGCGCCGCCGTAGGTTGCAGCTTCGATGGCTTCATCCAATGACAGGTGCATCTGCAGCACTGCGGTCGCCACACAGAAGTTCATGTTGCTGGTGTAGCTGGTCCCCGGGTTGCAATTGCTGGCCAAGGCAATCTGCACCCCGGCATCCAGCAGTTCGCGGCCCGGCGCCAGAGGCTGGCGGGTGGACAGGTCGCAGGCGGGAAGGCAGGTGGCCACCGTGCCAGCGCTTCCGGTGCGGGTAGCGGCGTCCCACCCGGTCCAGGTGCCGGCCAATGCCTGCACGTCGTCTTCATCCAGGTAGTTCACGTGGTCCACCGAGGCGCTGCCGAATTCAACGGCGAGCTTGACGCCCGGGCCTGGGCCCAGCTGGTTGCCGTGTACCTTGGTGGCGATCCCGTGGGCCACTGCGGAGGTCAGCACGGTGCGGGTCAGTTCTTCGTTGAAGGCTCCGCGTTCGCAGAACACATCGACGAAGTCGACGTTGGCGGCCACCGCATCCATCATCGGCCCGGCGACCAGGGCGGTGTATTCGTCAGCGTCCTGCCCAGCGGGAACCAGGTGCGCTCCGAGGAAGGTCAGGTTCTCCACCAAGGGCTTGGCCAGCGCCGCATGGCGGGTCTCCTCCGAGAGGTTCAGGCCGTACCCGGTCTTGGTCTCCATCCAGGTGGTGCCCATGGACAGGGCCTCGCGGCGGCGTGCGGACACCAGGTCTGCCAGCTGGGTGTCGGTCTGGGAGCGAGTGGCTTCGGTGGTCACGGCAATGCCGCCCGCGGCGTAGGATTGGCCTGCCATGCGGGCGGCGAATTCCTCGGCGCGGTCTCCGGCGAAGATCAGGTGGCTGTGGGAGTCGACCCAGCCCGGCAGCACTGCACGTCCGCCCAGATCGTGGATCTCGTCTGCGGCAGGGGCGTCGGCTGCGGCACCGACCCAGCTGATCAGGCCGTCTTCGATGAGTACCGCAGCATCGGCGATCACGGTGTGTGCGGCGTCGACGGTGTTCAGCTGTGAGATGTTGGTCAGCAGCAGCGTGGCCATGGATCTATCCCCTTAGTAGTGGTGTCGCAGATGGGCGGGTTCTAGGCCCTTGGATGAGCCTAGCGCGGTTTTTAACCCGACAGGGGCCGCCAGCGGCCGGAGAGTCTGGGATTACAGACTGATCCGGCCGGCTGGCGGCCCCTGCTTGCTGTGCTCGGGATTTAGGCAGCGAGCACTGCGTCGCGGCTGGCGATGAATGCCTGCACGCAGGCTTCAATGTCTGCCTCGCTGTGCGCTGCGGAGAGCTGGACGCGGATGCGCGCCAGGCCCTGCGGCACCACCGGGTAGGAGAAGGCGGTGACGAACACGCCATGCTCCAGCATCTTCTCAGCCACCTTGCCTGCCACTACTGCGTCGCCGAACATCACTGGGATGATCGCGTGCTCGCCTTCCAGCAGCTCGAAGTCGGCTTCCGCCATCTTGGAGCGGAACAGCGCCGCGTTGGCGAAGAGCTTCTCGCGCAGCTCGCCGGAGTCCACTACCAGTTCCAGCGCCTTCAGGGTCGCAGCCACGATGGACGGGGCCACCGAGTTGGAGAACAGGTAAGGGCGCGCCTTCTGGCGCAGCATCGCAACGATCTCGCCGCGGCCCGAAACATAGCCGCCCGAGGCTCCGCCCAGGGCCTTGCCGAAGGTGCCGGTGTAGATGTCTACGCGGTCCGAGACGCCAGCGTGCTCCGGGGTGCCGGCGCCGGTGGAGCCCATGAAGCCCACTGCGTGCGAGTCATCCACCATAACCAGTGCGTTGTACTTGTCCGCCAGGTCGCAGATGGCTTCCAGCGGAGCCAGGTAGCCGTCCATGGAGAACACGCCGTCGGTGACGATGATAGTGCGGCGCGCGCCCTTGCCGTCGTTCATTGCGGCGGCGGCCTGCAGCTGGGTTTCCAGGTCTGCCATGTCCTGGTTGGCGTAGCGGAAGCGCGCCGCCTTGGACAGGCGGATGCCGTCGATGATCGAAGCGTGGTTCAGCGCATCGGAGATGATGGCGTCTTCCTTGCCGAACAGAGACTCGAAAACGCCGCCGTTGGCGTCGAAGCAGCTGGAGAACAAGATGGTATCTTCGGTGCCTAGGAACGAGGACAGCTTGGCTTCCAGTTCCAGGTGCGCATCCTGGGTGCCGCAGATGAAGCGGACCGAGGCCATGCCGAAGCCGCGCTCGTCCATTGCCTGCTTGGCGGCTTCGATGATGCGCGCATCATCGGCCAGGCCCAGGTAGTTGTTGGCGCAGAAGTTCAGCACCTTGCGGGCTTCGTCGCCCAGCGAGCCTGCCAGGATGGAGGCCGACTGGGCCGAATCGATGTGGCGTTCTGCCTTGAACAGGCCGGCAGTCTTCAGCTCTGCCAGTTCACCGGCGAGCTGTTCTTTGAGATCGGTGTACATGGGTACTACTTCCTTGTCAGAAAACTAGTCGGAAAGTTACTTGTTGAAGACGGTCCAGTCCAGGACCACCTTGCCGCCGTGACCGCCGCGGGCGGCGTTGAAGCCGTCCTGCCATTCGCTGGCCGGCACGAAGTCGGTGACTACCGAGGAAATGCGTTCGCGCATCAGCTCGGAGCTGGTGAGCATGGCGCTCATGGCGTACCAGGTCTCGAACATCTCGCGGCCGTAGATGCCGCGCAGGGTCAGCATGTGGGTGACCACCTTGCCCCAGTTGATGTCGATGGACTCGCTGGGCAGGCCAAGCATGCTGATCTTGCCGCCGTGGTTCATGTTTTCGATCATTTCAGGCAGCGCGGTCTTGTGGCCCGACATTTCCATGCCGTAGTCGAAGCCTTCCATCATGCCCAGTTCCTGCTGCGCTTCGCGGATGCGCTGCTTGGCAACGTTGACTGCCAGGTCTACGCCCATGGTCTTTGCCAGTTCCAAGCGCTGCTCGGAGACGTCGGTGATAGCGATCTTGCGGGCGCCGATGTGGCGGGCCACTGCGGCCGCCATCAGGCCGATCGGGCCAGCACCGGTGATCAGCACGTCTTCGCCGACCATTGGGAACTGCAGCGCGGTGTGCACGGCGTTGCCGAATGGGTCGAAGATGGCGCCCAGCAGCGGGGTGATGCGCTCGTCGCGGTGAACGTAGACGTTGCTTTCAGGGATGCAGACGAATTCTGCGAAGGCGCCGTCGCGCTGCACGCCGACCGAATCCACATTGATGCACATCTGCTTGCGGCCGGCACGGCAGTTGCGGCACAGCCCGCAGACGATGTGGCCTTCGCCGGAGACGCGGTCGCCGATCTTGACGTTGTGGACGAAATCGCCCACCTCGACAACCTCGCCGTAGAACTCGTGGCCCGGAACCAGCGGGGTGTTAATCATTGCCTTGGCGGCTTCGTCAAAGGCTTCGATATGAAGATCGGTGCCGCAGATGCCGGTGGTCATCACGCGGATCTTGACGTCGTGGACGTCGACCTCTGGTTCTGGACGGTCAACGAGTTCTAGGCCTGCGTGCGGGCCGGACTTATACAGGGCTTTCATCAAGGCGTCCTTAGGTATCGGAGGTTGCAAGCAACACATATCGAAGTGATTCACTTCAAGTGTCGCACCGGGAGCCCCACTAAAACACCTTAGTTGATCCTCGATTTACTGATCTTACGATTTAGTATTTACTTCATGGAATTACATCAGCTGAAGATCCTGCGCGAGCTGGCGGATCTGGGCAGCGTCAACGCCGTAGCAAAGGCCCTCTATGTTTCCCCTTCAGCAGTTTCGCAGCACTTGGCGCAACTGCAACGAGGGTTCGCTGCTCCCCTCACCCAGAAAGATGGGCGCAGGCTCGTTCTCACCGCCGAGGGGAAAATTCTCGCTTCAGCTGCAGGAGACGTAGCTTCGACACTGGCCCAGGCAACGGCGAAAATCCAGAGCCAGGACCAGGACCGCACGACTCCAGTGAAAATTGCAGGCTTCCACTCCATTGGCCAAACGATCTTCGCCCCGCTGCTCGCCTTCCCCGAAGGTCAGCTTCCGCAGTTGCATTTTTCCGATGAAGACGTCTCCCAGCAGGACTTCCCGGGACTGACGTCGATCTACGATCTGGTCCTCGCCCACCGCATGCCGCATACCGCTCCGTGGCCGGAAAACCGCATTTCAGTGATCCCTCTGGCTTTCGAGCCGCTGGACATCGCCCTGCACCGCGACCACCCGCTAGCCAAGTTCGAGCAGCTGTCCCCGACCCAGGTCATCGGCGAGCGCTGGGTGGTTTCACGCTCTGGCTATTCCCCTGCGGACGTGCTGGAAACCATCGCTGCCCTAGCAGGCAGCGCACCGCAGATTGAGCACCGGGTCAATGACTACGCCACGGCAGGCGCCCTGGTCGAAGCCAGCGGCTGCCTGGGGATTCTTCCTCGGTATACGGCACGGCGCTCATTGGACGAGACAGTGACTTTACGACCAATCAAGGGGTTGAATTCCGGTCGACAAATCGACCTTTTGGTACGTGCAGAGCACTTGCATCGCGCTCCAGTTGTTGAAGTCATCGAGGCAATTAGAAGCACGGTCCAGCGGCTGGTGATCAGTTGAGCGGCTGGACGGGCAGTTGCATGCCCCGCGAGCGTGAGATTTCGTGGAAACCAACCTTTTCATACAACCTACGCCCGGGCGGATCAGCAATCAGCGTGATGTAGGGATTTTCAGGTGCACTAGATCGAATCTTTGCGATCAGCGTATCGATAATCTTGCGCCCCAAACCCTTTCCTTGATACGCAGGAAGCGTTGCCATATCGGCAATGTGAAAATACCAGCCGCCATCGCCGATCACTCGACCCATGGCTACCGCTCGCCCGGTTTCAGAATCGGCAAAGTGGCAGAAGTACCAGCTGTTTTCTATTGCGCCGCGGCCCTGCTCAGGGGTTTTGGGCGAAAGCCCCGATTCGCGGCGCAGGGAAAGATATTCTTCCAGTGTTGGCGGTTGTTCAATGAGTTGAAATTGCTCCACGTTAGATCCTTCGCTTGCCTTTGCTTATGCAACATCCTAAGGATGAGTTCCGACACTCCAAGAATCCCTATGGCTAGGTTTCCCGTAACGCCACACACGCATACAGTAATGCCATGCCAGAATTCGAGCCGCTGTCCCTTCGCGGAAAACTAGTCACCCTTGAGCCGCTGTCCATTGAACATCACGATGGGCTGGTAGAAGCAGCCAGCGACGGAGAATTGTGGAATCTCTGGTATACCTCGGTGCCGCGTCCGGAAGCTATGGCTGCAGAGATTCAGAAACGGTTGAAACTGCAAGCCGAGGGCTCCATGCTTCCATTCACCACTCGCCTCAATGACCCCCAGACCGGAGAACCGGGAAAGATCATCGGCATGACGACCTATTGCGACATCGACCTATCGGTTCCCAAGGTGGAGATCGGCTACACCTGGAATGCCGCAAGCGCCCACGGCACCGGCACCAATGCAGAGAGCAAGCGACTGCTCCTAACCCACGCCTTCGAGCAGATGAATTGTGAAGCGGTGGTATTTTGCACCCACTGGATGAACCAGCAGTCTCGGGCCGCCATCAGCCGCCTCGGCGCCAAGCAGGACGGAGTACTGCGAGCACATACCCGCATGGCTGATGGGTCCCTGCGCGACACGGTAGTCTTCTCGATACTCGTTGCCGAATGGCCTCAGGTGCGCAACGAGCTGGACCGAAGACTCAATCGGTACTAGCAAAGCCGCATCATGCAACCGCTCAAATCGTAATATTTCATGCTCGACCGGAACTTTTCCGGTCGAGTTTTTCTTTACTTGCAGCGTCCTGTTTGATGCTTCCACCCCGCGATTCGGCGCTGGCTTCACGCAGATTTTACGTTGCGTAGGCATGAAATCGCCTAGCCATGCACCATTCCTGCCGATAGCAGTTGAGCCTGGACAACACCTCCCCCTTCTTGACTAATGAGAATAATTCTCATTAGCATTTAGTTCGAAGTCGCATCCCAGCACTAAGCACCCTTCGTTTCTCCGCCCACCATGAATTGAGGCACCATCCTTGCGCACAGCAAATTTTTGGCAGATGTCCCTTCCTGCAATTCTTCTACTGACACTCACATCCTGCGGAGCACCTAGCGGGATGGCCCAGGAGCCAAGACCTTCAACTTCTAACGACCCCATTGTTCTCGACAGCTGTGGCCGCCACGTGGAATTTGCGGATCAACCCGAGAGTGTTTTCGCAGTGGGTTCCGAAGCACCCGCACTGTTGACGGCTGCGGGCGCCGGCGACAAGCTCACCCACTATGCCGGAAGCCTGAACGTTCCTTTCGACAACAGAACCAGCCATGCCGTCGCCCATGCCGAAAGAGTCGTTGAGGACTCTCATGATGTGTCTTACGAGATGATCATCAATTCCGGAGCCGACGTAGTCATTGGCACAGACATCACCTCGGGCGTCGACCTGAATTCTCTGGCAGAACGCCTCGAGGAAGCAGGCATCAAGATGCTGACGGTCAGCGGCTACTGTGCTGGTTTCGAGGATCGATCCACCGGCGGACTCAACGGTTTCGATCAGATCTACCACGATGTGGAATCCTACGGAAAATTATTTGGCACGGAACGGGCAGCCGAGGCAGCGATCGATGACATGCGCGGGCGCGTCGCCGCGGCAGCCGATAAGGTTCAGAACTCAACCGGAGAACAAGCACTGCCTTTATACGTACCTGCGGCCGGAACCCTGGGTTCTTACGGGCATGAATCGCTGATCTCAGAGCAGCTGGAACTACTTGGCATGAACAATGTCTTCAATGACGTTGCCAAACGCTATTTCGAGCCATCTACAGAAAGCCTCGTTGACAGCGCAGCCGAGAAGATCTTTGCACTCTATCTCCCCACCGGAACTTCATCACTTGAGAATGATGAACAGGTGATTGAAGATCTCCGCCGGCGTCCAGAACTCAATGGACTGCCTGCAGTCGACACCGTCGGCTCGGTCTTCCCTCTCAACTACTACTACTCATCACCGGGGCCCCTAGCGGTCGACGGCGTTGAACTGCTGGCAGACCGGTTGGCAGGCCAGTGACGCAGAAAACTGCACAACACACTTCAGTATTATCCCCATCTGCCGCTGGCGTCACTTGCCGGCGAAACGCCCTTCGGCACGTCACCGAAATTGATTTCGTCAAGTTGAATCCAACGTCGAATTCCACGGTGCTGATCACCAGCCACCACCCGGTACAGCACTATCAGACAATCGCCGAACAGCTGCTAAGTGCCGAGCATCTGCATGCAGAGCAAATTGGTTTCGTTCTTCCCTCTGCGTCGGACCGGGCTCCACTGCGGCTAACCATGGCTGGCGGTGAATTCTGTGCCAATGCCTGCATGGCATTGGCAGCCCTCCATACGGTGAAGCAAAAGCAAGAAGCATCCCTAGACCTTGTCATCGAAGCCTCGGGAACCAATGAACTAATCGCCTGCCGAGTCGAGCCGTTCTCGAAGGGATTCCGCTGCCAACTGGGTATTGCATCTCCGTTGCAGATCGAACCTTATTCGTTTCCCGCAGAGCATTCCAGAGCAAGCGTGGTGAAATTCCATGACTCGGTGCATCTGGTAGTTGAAGTCCCCGCTCCTACGCAGAACCTTCGCCGTCATGCCCTAGAAGCGGCCCGCCAGTTAGCGGCCAGGGAGGCTGCCAGCGTTGTCGGCGTCATGCTCTACAACCCCGCCGACCGCTCAATTACTCCCCTGGTACATGTTCCTGCGGTGGGAAGCATGATCTGGGAAGGAAGCTGCGGTTCGGGAACTGCAGCCCTCGGTGCTTTTTTGTCAGTTCGCTCCCAACGTTCCATATCACTGGCAGTGAAGCAGCCGGGCGGCATCCTCCACGTCGCCGCCGACAACCGGGCAGGAACAATCACCAATCTCCGCGTCACGGGAGAAGTATCTATCGTCGCCGAAGGAAAGGCCTATGTTCATGTCTAAGCTATTGACCGACCCATCTCAGAAGCAGGCAACGACAGCGCAGGAAATGCGCACCGCTCTAGAAAACTTTGTGCCGCGTTTCGAATCAGCCATCGGCAATTACGATGGGTCAACGCACAGCGCCCAAGAACTCGACGAGCTGCTTGGCGAATACTCGACCTTCATTACACACGAGCCCTTCGCTCAGGAATTTTCAGCTTTCTCCACTCAGCCCGGAAGTGAAGAACTCATCATCCGGCTGCGCGAAATCTCGGCGCGAGGAGTCGCGGTCATGGAGAAGTATCGTGCACTGCACCTGCTGGCAGGACAGAGCCGGCCCGCAGAATACTTCTTGAATATCGAATCGTGCATCGCCGAGGAATTCGGCGCCATGGCGCCGAAGGCTGATTCAAAGGTTCTGCTCATCGGCTCCGGGGCGTTCCCCATGACGCTGCTGTCAACCGCCCAGCTCACCGGTGCCTCAACTTACGGCATCGACATCGACGACGAAGCCATCGCTCTAGGCCGCCAGGTCGTTCAGCTTCTCGGCGAAGGGTTGGAGATCGGGTTGTCAGAACGTCGCATCAATGAATTGGATGACATTGGGCAGGTGACCCACGTCGTCATCAGTTCAACTGTTGCCGCGAAGTACGAGCTGTTGGAGCAGCTTCATGCCCTCACCAGGAAAGACGTCGTGGTGGCGATGCGCTTCGGCGACAATCTGAAATCGCTGTTCAACTATCCGAGCCAACCAGTCGATTCTAGGTTGTGGCGCTTGGAGAGAACCGTCTGCCAACCGGATCAAGTCTTCGATATCGCACTGTATGTAAAACCAGACGATCAGGGACAGGGGTTCTGAACAATGGACGAACTGGGACCAATACTGATCGCAGGCACGGGGCCAACCGCCGTCCAAATGTCTTTGTTGCTGGGACGGCTGACGGGCACCCTGGGACTCGTCGGAAGGGACACTCGCCGTTCGCAAGAATTTTTCCAGAACCTTGACGACGCCGAGGGCAGCTTATGCGCCACCGTTCAAAATACCGCGCACCAAGCGCTTGCCGGAAGGCAGCACATCGATCGGCGCTTTATCGGATATGAGACGGTCAACGGCGAGTGGAAGACTTTAGTCCTGACCGTGCCTGCCGACGCGTATCTTCCGGTGCTGCGCCAGCTGCCGGCCGCAGTGCTCGAACGCACTGAACACGTTCTGCTGCTCTCCCCCACTCTGGGGTCCGGGACCTTAGTGCAGGAATACCTCGACGCTCGGGCAGCATCTGCAGAAGTCATCAGCTTTTCAAGCTACCTCGGAGACAGCAGATGGCCTGAAGGATCACCCGGAAACGCCGTCCTGACAACCGGGCTCAAGGCGCGAATTTATGCAGGCTCGACCCTCGACAGCTCCCCGACTCTGCAACACCTATGCACATTATTCGAATCGCTCGGCACCACGATACGCTCCTTGGCCTGTCCCCTGGATGCCGAGGCCAGGAACATGTCGCTGTACGTGCACCCGGCACTGTTCATGAACGATGTCTCCCTCAACGCCGTCTTTAATCCTTCGGGGCCTCAACTATTCGTTTACAAGCTCTATCCCGAAGGGCCCATCACCACCACGCTGATTCGCTGCATGGTTGATTACTGGAGAGAATTGACCGACCTGATCCAGGCCCTAGGCGGAACAGGAGTCAACCTGCTTGAATTCATGCTCTCTGACGGCTACCGGATCCGTCCCGAAAGCATCGAAGCGGAGTTGGTTTCATCCTTTGACTCTCTTCCCGCAATACAGCAGGAATATTTGGTGTACGTCCGCTATGCATCATTGCTGATCGATCCATACTCCGAACCGGATGCGGCGGGACGGTACTTTGATTTCTCAGCAATCCCCATTCGCCCCATTTTTCTCGACGATTCCGGACGCTGGGACATTCCGCGCATGCCTAAGGAGGACTACTACCGCACCAAAATCATCCAGGGCCTTGCCCACCAGCTCGCGGTGGCCTGCCCAACCATAGACAAGCTCGTGAACCGCTATGAATCCGCCCTTATAAGCAGCGCAGAAGCGCTGCTGAACCATCCACTGACGTCAGCTTTTGAAGTGCAGGACTTCGCCGATGATCTCTCCATCATCTTCACAAAACTCGGGGTCAACGCATGAGCAATACGCGAGTGAATCCCTCATTGGCGCTTCCCAGCGAACGTCGAATCGTCGCCGCCGTCTGGCCCGCTCTGCTGGCCTCTGCGCTGGGCTTGCTGCCCTTTACCCTCTTGTCGACATTCCTCATTCCCATAGCGCAATGGACCGGTGCTGGCGTGGCAGAGATCGGATCGCTGCGCGGCTTGGCGGGCATTGGTGCAGTCATCGTCGGAGTTGTCCTTGCTCCGTTAATTGGTCGTATCCTTCCCGGAAGGGTTGCGGCCGCCGCGCTGGTGCTCATGGGCTTGGCCGCAATCATCGGCACCTTCTCCGGAACGTGGGCATTGGCGATCTTCTGTCTGGCAACCGGCATGTCCAATGCCTTGCTGTACCCGGCGCTTTCCACGGCGGCGGCAGATCGATTCGGCGAAGGCCCCGCCGCCGGTCGTGCGGCAACACTGGTGATGACAGCGCAGACTCTTGCCTCCACCGCCGGGGCGCCATTGCTGGTGCTGCCTGCCATGTGGTGGAGCTGGCAGGGAAACCTCATTGCCATTGCGATTGCTGCGTTCGCGTTAGCACCAGCCTTGCTGCGTTTCGGCAGGCAGAGCACCCAACTAGGAAGCCCGAAACCTCCGTTGAAGTATGTTGCAGCGTTCAAGGCGCTCAGCCGCATCCGCGGAGCTCGGGCGCTGCTGTTGGTTTCCTTCGGACGCGCCGGCGCGTTCATGGGGCATCTGGCTTTTCTTGCACCGCTGTACGCCGAGAAGTTCCATCTCTCAACCGGCTGGTTCGCGTTCGTCTGGTCGCTGAGCGGCGGTTCGTTCTTCCTTGGCCATCTGCTGGCTGGACGCATGCTGAATACTGAAGGGACTTCGCCGCGGCCTCGAATGTGGATGGTCGCCTGTTTGGGAACTTCACTGGGTGCCCTGCTCTGTGTTTATTTTTCTCCGGTTCTTCCCCTCGCGCTGGCAGGCACCGCGGTGCTTTCAGCCAGTCATGCGGTCGTCGCGGCGGCGGTAACGACGCTGCTGGTGCAGCGGTGTTCCGACGTCCGCGGGACTGCTTTGAGCCTGAACGCGGCGGGCATGAGCTTGGGTCTGTTCCTCGGAACTGCGGCCTGCGGAGCGGCCCTGGCCGCTGCCGGATATCCGGCAGCCTGTGCCGTGCTTGTCGGGTTCACCGTGCTCGCGTTGATTGCCGCCCTAAATATAGGTTCAT
Source organism: Glutamicibacter uratoxydans (assembly GCF_006539925.1). Taxonomy (GTDB): domain Bacteria; phylum Actinomycetota; class Actinomycetes; order Actinomycetales; family Micrococcaceae; genus Glutamicibacter; species Glutamicibacter uratoxydans. The sequence goes on from NZ_BJNY01000013.1 coordinate 87,444, forward strand.
CGCCCTCGGAACCGGCAGGGCAGACTTCATGAGGTTGAATCAAATAGAAGTGACTTCAACAGCCACAGGCTTTGGGGCCGATGATCTGGAGCACGGACGCAGAAGGCGCACTTCGATGTGGTGGGTTCTTGGCCTTGGCATGATGCTTGCGGTCACCATGCTGCTGGCCGTCGGGCTGGGTCCAGTTGCTGTTCCGCTTGACACCGTGCTGCGGATTTTCAGCGGCCAGGTGTCCGGGGAATCGCAGGCGGCGACGTGGAGCACTTCCGAAGAATCCATTGTCATGCTGCTGCGCACCCCACGCGTGCTGTTGGGGGCGGCGGTCGGGGCTGGTTTGGCGCTCTGTGGTGTGGCGTTGCAGGCGCTGACTCGAAACATCCTCGCGGAGCCATACCTGCTTGGCGTCACATCCGGCGCGTCGGCGGTCTCCGCCTCGGTGATCCTCTTCGGGGCCGGTGCCGGCATCGGTTCGGTGTCCTTGGCCTCGGGCGCATTCCTCGGGGCGCTGGGCGCAGGAATAGCGGTATTTCTGCTGGCCCGCGTCGGATCGCAGATGACCTCCGTGCGTTTGGTTCTTGCAGGAGTTTCCGTCGGCTACGTGCTCAACGCGCTCACATCGCTCTTGATTTTTGCGTCCGACGATCCAAATGCCGGGCGCTCTGTGCTGTTCTGGACCTTGGGCTCCCTGACCCAGGCGACCGGAACATCGGCGCTGACCACATGGGCTGCCGTGGTGCTAGCTCTGGTGATGCTGCTCTATAGGGCTAGGCCCTTGGACGCGCTGGCCTCCGGCGATGCGACGGCGCAAACGTTGGGGATTTCTCCGACGAAGCTGAGGGCGGCAGTCATGATCGTGACGGCTTTATGCGTCGGCGCGCTGGTTGCCGCTTCCGGAGGCATTGGCTTTGTGGGCCTGATTGTTCCGCACATTGCCCGTTTATGTGTAGGAGCCACGCACCGCACGCTGCTCCCGGTCGCAGCGCTGCTCGGCGCGATCTTCTTGGTCTGGGCCGATGTGCTGGCCCGTGTACTGGTTGCTCCGCAAGAACTGCCGCTGGGCATCGTCACTGCGTTGCTGGGTGCCCCGTTACTCTTCGTCTTGGTGCGCCGACTCAATTCAAATAGTTAGTCATTTCCTTCCGAAGGTGGTGTAAAAGATGATCTCAGCTTCCGACGTGTCCGCTGGATATGACGGGCAGATGATTGTCCACGGTGCTGGGCTACATGTTGACAGCGGCGAGGTGCTTGGACTGATCGGTCCCAACGGTAGCGGCAAAAGCACGTTTCTCAAGACGCTGTATGCAGCTCTGCGCCCGCGAGCCGGGCTTGTTACCGTGGATGGTCAGCCGATTGGCGAATTGCGCGGCACCGCCCTGGCACGCCGTGTGGCGGTGGTGGCTCAAGAATCTCCGGGAGATCTTCCGGTGACCGTGGCCGAAACGGTGCTCCTGGGACGATCTCCGCATCGTGGCGCCCTTGCTTCATTTACGGTAGAGGACCATCGCACCGCTGCCTCGGCCCTGAGGATGCTTGAGGTGCGGCACCTTGCAGATCGAAGCTACGCAACGCTGTCAGGTGGAGAGAAGCAGCGAGTTCTCATGGCCCGCGCCCTAGCCCAGCAGGCCGATCACCTGTTGCTCGATGAGCCGACCAATCATTTGGATATCCGGTATCAACACGAACTATTGGATCTTGTGGGGCGGCTGGGGCTGACCACAGTTGTTGTCCTGCATGATCTGAATTTGGCCGCCCGATACTGCACCAAACTCGTCTTGCTCTCTGAAGGGCGAATCGTGGCGGCCGGAACACCGGTAGAGGTATTAAAACCAGAACTTCTGAACGAGGTTTATGGAATTACTGTCGAACAGGTTTATACGGATGGATGTCTGCAGCTGCTTTTCAGCATGCCTTCCGAACAGCTCGGGGTGGGGACCCTTGATCTGGAACATTAAATGGCAGCTGCTCCCGCCGCAGGGCGGGAGCAGCGACCGGGGGTAGTCGGCCCCGGGCAGTTAGTTCGAAACTGCGGTGAAATTAGCCATTGAACTGGTCCGGGTGTGGGCCGGTGCGGCCGTCGCGGTCCAGTGCATCGATGCTTGCCAGCTCGTCGCTGGTCAGCTCGAAGCCGAACAGGTCCAGGTTTGCGGCGATGCGCGATGGGGTGACCGACTTAGGAATGATGACGCGCCCCTCCTGCAGGTGCCAGCGCAGGATCACCTGGGCCGCGGTGGCCTTATGGGCCTCGGCGATAGCAAGGATGGTCTCATCGGTAAGCATGGCGCCCTGTGCCAGCGGGCTCCATGCCTCGGTCACGATGCCATGCTTGGTGTTCGCCGCGATGACTTCGCGGTTCTGCAGGGCTGGGTGCAGCTCGACCTGGTTGATGGCGGGAACGATGCTCGAAGCCTCGATTAGCTTCTCCAGGTGTGCAGGCTGGAAGTTGGAGACGCCGATGGCGCGGATCTTTTTCTCTGCGTACAGCTTCTCCAGCGCCTTCCACGAATCCACGTAGAGTTCCTTGGCAGGTGCTGGCCAGTGGATCAGGTACAGGTCAAGGTAGTCCAGACCCAAACGCTGCAGGCTCTCATCGAAGGCCTTCAGGGTTTCTTCGTAGCCCAGGTCTGCGATCCACAGCTTGGAGGTGATGAACAGTTCATCGCGGGCAATGCCGGATTCTGCCAGCGCCTTGCCAACGCCTTCTTCATTGCCGTAGATGGCAGCGGTGTCGATGCTGCGGTAGCCGGCCTTCAGCGCTTCGGCAACGGCGGCGGTGGTTTCCTCGTTCGGCACCTGGAAGACGCCGAAGCCTACCTGTGGCATTTCTACGCCGTTGTTCAGGGTGATGGTTGGGATTGCGGTAGTCATGAGACTCTCCTTATGTGGATGGTTGATAAAGAAGGGAAGATGTGAATTCTGTCTGCGCCTAGTTGACGGCAACTAGTTCAACAGGCTGGGCGTTGAGCTTCTTGGCGGTCCCCGCTGCGACAAGCATCAGCAGCAGTGCGGCGACGGTGATGGCCGCGCCAATCCAGATCGGCGAGGTGTAGCCAAGTCCTGCCGCGATGCCTACGCCGCCGGCCCAGGCGCCCAGTGCGTTGCCCACGTTGAAGGCGCCGATGTTGGCACCCGAGGCCAGCGTAGGAGCCGAACCTGCGTACTGCATGATGCGGGACTGCAGGCCTGGAACCGTGCCGAAGCCGAACCCGCCCATGAGGAACAGGGCGATGATGGTAGCGATCTGGCTGGTGGCCAGTGCGCCGAAGCCGATCAGCACTACCAGCAGCGCGCCGATGAAGATCAGCAGGGTGCGGTCGATGTTTCCGTCGGCCATGCGGCCGCCGAGCCAGTTGCCCACGAACAGGCCCACGCCGAACAGGACCAGCAGCCACGGCACGGTAGCGGAGGCGAAGCCCGAAACTTCGGTCAGGGTGTAGGCGATGTAGGTGAAGGCGCCGAACATGCCGCCGTAGCCGAGCACGGTGACTCCGAGGGAGAGCCATACCTGCGAGTTGCGGAAGGCTCCCAGTTCCTTGCGCAGCGAGATCTGCTCGCCGACGTGCTTGAGCACTGGGACCAGGAAGATGATGCCGACCAGGGCGAGTACGCCGATACCGGAGATGGCCCAGAAGGTTGCACGCCAGCCGGCCTGCTGGCCCAGGAAGGTGCCGAAGGGGACGCCGAGCACATTGGCGGCAGTCAGGCCGGTGAACATGATGGCGATGGCGCGGGCCTTCTTATCGGCCGGGACTAGGTCCGCGGCGACCACCGAGCCGATGCCGAAGAATGCTCCATGGCACAGGGCCGCGATAATGCGGCCAATCATTGCCACCGTGTAGCTCGGCGCCACCGCAGTGAGCGTGTTGCCGATGATGAACAGCACCAGCAGTCCGACGAGGACCGGCTTGCGCGGCAAGCGGACGGTGGCGGCGGTCAGGCCCAGGGCTCCGACAACCACGCTCAAGGCGTAGCCGGAAATCAGCCAGCCGGCGGCAGCCTCGCTCACGGCGAAGTCCGCGGCAACCTCGGGCAGCAGGCCCATGATGACGAATTCGGTCAGGCCGATGCCGAAGGCACCTATGGCCAGTGCAATAAGACCGAGCGGCATAGCGTTACTCCTGATAGACTAGAGATAGATAGTTGCAGACGCTTGTTATTGCGTCGATGAATACAATGGTTGCATACGCAACTAATAAGCGCAAGCAATGATCTGGAGGAAATTATGGGAATCGCAGATGACGCTGTCGAAATCCGCGCCCGCGGATGGCGTACTTTGGCGGCTTTGCACGGAATTATCGACGCCGCATTGGAAAAAGACCTCAGCAAGGAGGTCGGCCTTTCTGTGGTGGAGTACACACTTTTGGACGCGCTGAACCGCCAGGACGGCTGGCATATGCGCATGGCCCAGCTAGCCCGCGCCACAGCATTGAGCCCCAGTGCCACCACCCGTCTGGTCACCCGGCTTGAAGACCGCAACCTGCTCTCGCGCGTCCTCTGCGCAGATGACCGCCGAGGCATTTATACAGAGCTGACGCCGATCGGCCAGGACCTGTACCAGCGGGCCAAGCCGATCCACGATGCCACATTGGAGCGTGTTTTGGCGCAGGCCGAAGAGCAGCCGGAACTCGCCCCCTTGGCTCGGATCCTGCACCAGATCCCCGCCTCATAGCAACAACTGAAAGGACCCACGCACCGTGGAACCAAAATTTTCAGCCGTGCTCTTTGACTGCGATGGAGTACTCGTCGACTCGGAATCGATTACGAATTCCGTGCTGCGTCAGATGCTCATAGAGCTGGGCTGGGATATCAGTGCAGAGGAATGCATCCGCATCTTCATCGGAAAAGCCCTGAAGGACCAGTGGGAACCGATTTTGGAACACACCGGCGTGCGCATCGACGAAGCCTGGATTGCTTCTTTCAGGGCACGGCGCGATACGGCGCTGCGCACCGACTTGCAGCCGATCACCGGCGCAGTCAAGGCAGTGAAAGCGATCCACGAGCTCTACGGCGAGAATATCGCCTGCGTCACCGGGGCGGACCGGGCCAAGGTGGAAATGCAACTGGAAATCGCTGGCCTGTCCAAATACTTCGGCGACAGGGTCTTCAGCGGAATGGAATGCGCCAAGTCCAAGCCAGCCCCCGACGTCTACCTGACCGCGGCGGCATCTCTAGGCATCGACCCCGAAAAGGCGCTGGTCATTGAAGACACTGCCACCGGCGCAACTGCGGGGATCGGCGCCGGAGCCACGGTCTTCGGCTTCTCCAATAACGGGCCGACCAGCACGGCGCCGCAGAAGCTGCTCGATGCAGGCGCCGCCCACGTCTTCAACGACATGGCCGAGCTGCCGGACCTGGCCTCGCATTAGACAAAGAAAAATCGCTCAGAATCCCTACTCGCAAGGGACTCTGAGCGATTCGCTTTAGCGCACGCTTTCGGTGCTCTGGTTGGCGGCGAAGTACCGCAGCGTCGACTCTTCCAGCTGCGGGATCTGCAGGGCTTCGCCTTGCGAGCGCAGCGACCTGGCGCCCAGATCCCCGACTGCCACCGCGGCGCGTGCTGCCACCGGCGACGTTTCCGTGGCGCCTCCGTCCTTGGCGAAGCGCAGGAATTCGGCAATCAGATTCGGGTCGGCTCCGCCGTGGTCTGCTTCGTCGCCGAGGACCTCGACTTTCTGATCCGGCTCGGTAAAGCCATGCGTTGTCCTGGTGGTCCAGACATGGATGAAATCTCCCGGGCCGTCGCCGAAGTTCTCGATCCTTCCCTTGGTCCCGATCACCGTATAGTTGCGCCAGTAGTCCGGTGTGAAGTGGCACTGCTGATAGGAAGCCAGCACCCCATTGTCCAGCTTCATCTGGACCATCGAGATGTCTTCGACGTCTAAGTTCGGGTTCAAGGCAGTCTGTTCGGCTGGCGGCCAGTTCTCCAGCGAGAACCAGTCGCGCAGCCGGCGGTCGGCATTGTCCCGGCGGTCAACCACGTCCCCATAAACTGCCAGGGAGCCGATGCCGGAGACCTGGGTACTGTAGCCGCCGGCAAGCCAGTGGATCACATCGATGTCATGGGCGCCCTTCTGCAGCAGCAGGGTGTTGCTGTAGCGGCGCTCGGCGTGCCAGTCCTTGAAATAGTAGTCCCCGCCGTTGCCGACGAAGTGCCGGCACCAAACGGCTTTGACCTCGCCGATGGTTCCCTCGTCGATCATCTGCTTCATCTGCCAGATCACTGGCATGTGGCGCATGTTGTGCCCAACATAGAGCCTGGTCCCGGTGCGCTGCGCGGTGGCGAGAATCTCGTCGGCCGCCTCGATGCTGATGTCCAGCGGCTTCTCGACAAAGGTGGGAATGCCTGCCTCCAGCGTCTGCACCACGACGTCCCGGTGCGTGTAGTCGGGGGTCAAGACGAGCACCGCGTCGATTCCCGAGTCCAGCAGTTCCTGCAGGTCCCCGGTGATCTGCGCATCCGGCAGTGCCGCGGCGGCGTCTTCGCGGCCTCGCTGGCTGGTGTCGCAGACGATGCTGACGACGCTGCCCTCCCCCGGGCGCTGCAGGTGGCGGTGCAATGAGGACCGAAGACCAAACCCAATAATTCCGACCTTGAGGTCCATTAATAGTTCTCCTTGTCATAGCTGGCGTCATGTCTGACTGCCATAAAAATTAGTTCAAGCGTCCCGCGAGCGGCCCAGGGAAGAAGCATCTCACCTGATGCCCCTGAGCCGTTTCTTCCAGATCCGGTTCGCTGGCCGAGCAGCTGGGCTGCGCAATGGGACACCGGGTGTGGAAGCGGCATCCGGCGGGCGGGTCAATGGGCGAGGGCGGATCTCCTTGCAGCATGATCAGTTCGCGTGCGGTATTTGACCCCTGCCGCAGCTCCGGAGCAGCCGACAGCAGTGCCTGGGTGTAGGGGTGGGAGCTGTGGTCGTAGACCTGTGCGTAGCTTCCCTGCTCGACAACTCGGCCCAGATACATGGTTGCCACAGCGTCAGAAATGTGCCGGACAATCTGCAGGTCGTGGGCGATGAAAACAAAGCTGAGCCCCAATTCGCGCTGCAGGTCCTGCAGCAGATTGACCACCTGGGCGCGGACCGATACGTCCAAGGCCGATACTGCCTCGTCGCAGATCAGCACCTTGGGATTCAGTGCGATCCCCCGGGCAATGCCGATGCGCTGCTGCTGCCCGCCCGAGAAGTTGTGCGGGTAGCGGCCCAGGTGGTCGGGGTTCAGCCCCACCAGTTCCATCAGCTCGGCGATCTTCGCCTTCCGGCCGCCCTTTGGAACCAGGTCGGGGTGAATCTCAAAGGGTTCTGAAAGGATCTGCTCGACGGTCATTCTCGGGTCCAGCGAGGCGTAGGGGTCCTGGAAGATCAGCTGGATGTTGCGCCGCATCGCTGCGCGTTCGGCCCCGCGCAGTTCGTTGATGTCAACGCCGTCAAACAGGACCTTGCCCTCGGTGGGCTTTTCAAGGCCTGAAAGCACCCTGGCCAGCGTCGACTTGCCGCAGCCGCTCTCCCCGATGATTCCCAAGGTCTGCGATCCCAAGACCTTCAAATCGACCCCGTCCAGTGCCTTGACTACCTTCTTGGGAGCAAAAGGCATGGGCTTGGCCACCGGATAATGCATTTTGATGCCGCGAAGTTCCATGATGGGACTGCTGGCTACTGCCCGTTCGTCGTTGTCAATTGCTGTATGCAACATTGGAGGCAACCTTTCCCGAGTGGAAGCATGCTGAGGTGCGGCCTGCGCCAACCGATTCCAGCGGCGGCGCCGACGAAGAACACTGCTCATCGGCCAGCGGACAGCGGTTGGCAAAAGAACAGCCGCGCGGCAGCGCAAGCAGGTCCGGCGGGCTGCCTTCGATGGCTGGAAGCCGCCGTCCTTTCAAGTCCTCGTTGGCCACTGATTGGGACAGGCCAAGGGTATAGGGATGGCGTGGATCGCCGAGCACGTGGGCTGTAGGCCCCTGCTCAACAATGCGGCCGGCATACATGACAGCTACTTGGTCTGTCACTTCTCGGACGACCGAGATGTCATGGGTGATCAAGATCAGGCCCATATTGTTTTCCGCCTGCTGCTCTTTGAGCAGTTCAAGAATCTGTGCCTGCACGGTGACGTCCAAGGCGGTGGTCGGCTCGTCGGCAATCAGCAGCTGCGGGTCGAGCGCCAACGCCATCGCGATGACGATTCGCTGGCGCATTCCTCCGGAGAACTGGTGGGGATAGTCGTTGACTCGGCTGGCTGCGGCAGGGATGCGAACCCGGTCCATCATCTCGATCGCCGCTGCCTTGGCGGCCTTCCTGCTATAGCCCCGGTGGACCCGGTAGAGTTCACCGATTTGCCGTCCCACCGGATGCACTGGGTTCAGCGCGCTCAGCGCATCTTGGAACACCATGGACATCACCGGGCCGGTAAGCTGGCGGCGGCGCTTGGCGGTGGCGGTGAGCAGGTCTTCGCCCTCCAACAGAATTTCTCCGCCGTTGATTTTTGCTGGCGGCATGTCCAGCAGCCCCATGATGGTGCGAGCTGTCACCGATTTGCCGGAACCTGATTCGCCGAGAATTCCCAGTGACTGTCCGTGTTCCAGGCTCAGGTTCACGCCATTGATCGCCGTGGCCGTCCCCTGGGCGGTGGAGAATTGGACGCGAAGGTCACGTACTTCAAGAAGCTGCGTCATTACTTGCCCTTCGGATCAAATTCGTCGCGCAGGGCTTCGCCAAAGAGGACGAAGCCAAGCACTGTCACGGTGAGGAAAATCGCCGGGAAAATCAGCAGATGCGGGGCTGCGTCAATGTAGTCCCTAGCGGCTGCAAGCTGCAGGCCCCAGGAGACTGCCGGCGGCGTCAGTCCGATGCCGATGAATGTCAGGCCAGCTTCGGCAGAGATCATTCCGCCGACGCCAAGCGTCTGCAGGACCAGCAGCGGAGTGATGGCGTTGGGGACAATATGCTTTTTGATAATGCGGCCGTTGGAAGCTCCCAGAAGCTTGGCGGCCTGAACATACTCGCGGTTGCGCACTTCAAGCACCGAAGAGCGCATGAAACGCACACCGCCTGGCCAGCTGAACAGCGCCAGTGCAAAGATCACTGTCCAGATATTGCGCTGCCCGAACAGCTGCAGGACGACGATTGCCGCCAGGATGAACGGAAGACCAAAGGCCATGTCGCAGATGCGGGAGATCAATGCGTCAATCCAGCCGCCGAAGTATCCGGCAATGGCTCCCACAACCGCGGCAATGCCGAAGGCAATGGCTGATACCACGATGCCCACCAGGATGGAGGCGCGGGCCCCATAGATGATGTTGGTGTAATAGTCGCAGCCTTGAATGTCGATGCCGAAGATATGCGCCGCGCTCGGTGGCTGGTTGGTCAGCAGGATGTCGCAGTTCTCGGTGGGCCCGGGTCCAAAGCCGGTAAAAATCTGCGGAAAGGCGGCCATCAGGATCATGAGCAGCACAATGGTGCCCGAAATGGCGAAGCGCGGGCGCAGCCACCAGCGGCGGTGGGCTCCGCGCATTGGGCTCGGAGCCCGGTCGACGGCATCCGCGCCGTCTGATGTCGAGATTGTCGTAATCGTTGTGCTCATATTCTCACCCGTGGGTCGATCAGTCCGTAGGTCAGGTCAACCAGCAGATTGAAGACCAGGTACACCAGCACCAGCAGGGTGGCGATGCCGACCACCACGGTGCCTTCCTTGTTGTTGATTGACGCAACCATCAGTCCGCCGATGCCCGGCAGATTGAAGATGGCTTCGATGATGACCGCGCCGCCGAGCATCCCGGCAAGGCTCAGTCCCAGATAGGTCACTACCGGGATCATGGCATTGCGCAGTGCATGCCCCCAGATGATCCGCTGCGGGGAAAGACCCTTGGCCTTCGCAGTGCGAAGATACTCGGCCCGCAGCACGTCGACGAGGGAAGTTCTGGTCAGGCGGGCCAATCCGGCGGCAGCTTCCAGGGCCATGACGAGCGCTGGAAGAATAAACGCCATTGGCCATCCCGCGCGGATGCCTGCAGGGTCGACCCAGCCAAGATGGACGCCGAAGTAGGTCTGCCCGCCCAGCGCAATCACGAACCCGGGGATGCCCATGAACAAGACGGTGAAGACCAAAGCAAAGTGGTCGGCCGCCTTGCCTGCTCGCAGTCCGCCGTACACGCCGATGACCAGGCCGATCACCAGCTTCAGCCCCCACGCGGTGACTGCGAGGGCAAAGGTCACCGGCAGCCGCTCGAGAATCAGGTCAAGGACCGGACGCCCGAAGAAATCGATCCCGAAGTCTCCGCGGAAGACGCCAAGAATGTAGTTTCCGTACTGGACAAAGAATGGGTCGTCCAAATGGTACGCCTGCCGGATCTGCGCCACAGTAGCCTCTGGCAGCGGGCGTTCTCCGGTCAATGCGGCGATGGGGTCGCCGGGCATCAAGAAGGTCAGCGCGTAGATGATGAATGTTGCTCCCAGCAGCACCGGAATCATCTGCAGAATGCGCCGAAGAGTGTATCCCAGCATGGGTTCTCCCGTGATTACTTGCCGCTGGTGCGGCCATGAGCCAGTTGGACCATGGCCGCACCAGCAGCTGATGGAACGTGGCTAGCAGCCGTAACCGGCGCGGTAGTACTGCAGGTCTCCCTGCACATCGTTAAGCTGTGCGCACTTGGACTGCAGCCCGAAGTCGGTCGGGATGAACAGCGGGATGGCCGGCATGTCCTTCATGATGATGGATTCTGCCTGGCTGTACAGCTTGGTGGCCTTGGCCTCGTCCAGTTCGCCGCGCGCCGCCTTCAGCAGCTTGTCCACTTCCTTGTTGGAGTAGCCGGTAGCCGCATTGCCGTCGCCACCGGTCTCATACTGGCTCAGGTACTGGTCAGGAGACATATAGGACCAGCCCCATAGTCCGAAGACAGCACCGTCAAGCTTCTGGTTGTTGCGGCGTTCGGACAGTTCGGTGCCAAGGGTCGGCTTCAGCTGAACCTTGATGCCCAGATTGTCCTGGATCTGCTTGGCAATCGCCTGCACCAGCTGCTGGTCGGAAGCCGAATTGCTTTCAATGATCAGGGTGCCGTCGAAGCCGCCGTCATCAGCCAGAATCTTCTTGGCCTTTTCTGGATCAAAGACGCAGTCCTCGCAGGATCCTGCAACATAGGATGCCAGCGATGGCGGCACCAGCGAATCAGATGGGGTTGAATAGCCCTTGAGCAGCGACTTGGAAATGGCATCGCGGTCGATGGACAGGGAGATCGCTTTGCGCAGGGCCGGGGACTTCAGTTCCTTCACATACTCGGGAATCTGCAGGGTCTGCTGCTTGGAAGCAGTCTTGACCTCATACAAGGATTCGTCACCAAGCTGGCTCTTGGCTTTGTCCACCATGGTTGCCGGGACGTTGCGGATCATGTCCAGGTTGCCTGCGGTCATATCCGTATAGGCCGCGTCAACGGCAGTGTAGATTTTGCCGACCAGGGTCTTGGCGCCACCGGTAAATCCGTCGCCGCCTTTGAACCCGTCCCATTTTTCAAGGACTACCTGCTGGTTGTGGTCCCAAGAGATGAACTTGTAGGGGCCGTTGGAAACCGGCGCTTGTTCGTAGGCGTCTAGATCCTTGAACGCCGATTCAGGCATGGGGCAGGTCGGGTTGGTGCTCAGGATCTTGGGGAAGTCGGCATTGGGAGCGGTCAGGGTGACCTGCAGATGGGTGTCGTCAACGACCTTGACGCCGGAGAGCTTATCGGCAGTCGCCTTGCTCCCGTCCAGTGGATTCATCTTGTCGTAGCCTTCGAAAGCGACGAAGGTTCCATTGCCCTGCCAGGCGTTGGATCCTGTGGCAGTTGCGTTCCAGGCGTCAGCGAAGGACTTCGCGGTGACAGGGGTTCCGTCATGGAAGGTCCAACCGTCTTGAAGCTCAATGTCCCAGACCTTGGCGTCCTTGCTTTCCACCGATTTGGCTGCCAGCGGTTCAAGCTTCTGCGTCTGCGAGTTGACCTCCATGAGGTTTGCGCACAGCGCCATGCCGATCTGGCTTCCCGGATCCTTCTGAGGGGTAATGCTCTTTGGCTCAGTTGTCATGAACGACAGTGAAGCATCGCCGTTCCCAGAGCTGGCACCTGCTTGCCCGCCGGATGACGAGCAGCCTGTTGCCGCCAGCATCAGCGATGCAATGCCTGCAACAAACGCAAGCTTCTTCGATTGCTTCATCGGGTTCCTTCCTCGATGCGGCGTCCACACAGACTCGACATTCGTGATTACGGCCACATTGTTTTATTTTATGAAATAAAATAAACATGTTGTGATCCGCCTGTCAACAGGTGCAGGAGAAGTTACATGTCTGCGGAAAGCTCACTTGCGGCGGTGAGGAAGCTTAATGGATCTGCCAGAACTTCATTGACCATGATGCTCGCAGCGAAGATCGACAGCGATAGTTCATGCTCGCTGGAGTAGACGACACGGCTGCCGGCAGTGGCGCCTTGGTAGGCCCATTCAGAGACCACTGACTTCACGTGAGTCAAGGTTTCGGGGCGTTCGGCCGGGGTGCCAGCGATGACCAGCAGCCCGGGATCAAGCAGGTCGAACAGTGTTGCCGCAGCCTTGGCGACAAAAGCATCTCGGTCGGCGACCAGCGCGCGAATCTGTTCATCCCCCGCTTCATAGAGCCGGTCAATGTCGCCGTAGTTGGCCACGTCCATGCGTCCTGCTTCGTGGGCACGCCTGACCGTGGCTTCATCAGTTGCCATCACCTGCAGGCACCCTCGCCTGCCGCATTCGCAGATGAATCCGTCGTCACTGACCTTGAGGTGGGAAATATTTCCGGCGTGCTGTGACCAGCCAGCACGAATCTTGCCGTTGCTGACCATGACAGCACCAAGATCCGAGGTGATCACCATCAACAGGAAATCCTGCTCTCGCGCCCCGTGTCCGTAGAAGAGCTCCGATTGGGCGGCCGCTCGGGCGTTGTTGTCCAAGATCAACGGCTGGGGCAAGCCTGCAAGCATCTGCACCGCCGGAACCTCCCGCCAGCCGGCACCCAAATTCTCCACAATTCGGCCGTTGACGCGATCAACGATGCCGCCGGTGGCAACACCTGTGCCCAGGACCCTGCGTCCCTTGGCATGATCTGCGATGAGCTGCTGAGCCTGTTCGATCACCAGGTCAAAAGATGTGCTCGCATCCAACCCGGAGTGAGGAACCAGCACAGAGGCCTTGGCAATTCCATCCAATCCTGTCAGCACAATTCCTGTCACCCGCGGGCCCAGATGAATACCCATCACCAGCTGAGAGTCGGCATCGATCGCAAGCGGAACTCGCGGCCGGCCCTGGCCTGAAGCAACGGGGGCCGATTCAACAATCAGCGAACCGCCCAACAGGTTCGAGGCAATGCTAGTCACCGAGGCGGCGCTGATGCCAATGGAATCGGCAATCTCCTTGCGGGAACGACCGGGGCCGGCAAAAATCTCGCGAAGCACCATGGAGTAGTTCCGGGTTCGCGCCGGGTCGGTCTTTCGGGGCATGGAAGCTGGCACCTTTCTCTGGCTGAGACCATGTTTGGTAACTTAGCTCATTCTGACATTCGGAATGGTTGCTTCCGCAATCGTAGTGGGCAGCAACGCTAGGCAAGAAGGATCTTCAAGGTCTGCCTGCCAACGGCCCCCAGAGGATCGCCTTCTTCAAGCCCAGCGGTCAACATGGAATATCGCAGAGCCCATCCGCGGGATCGAAGCCACGTTGCATCGTCCGCTTGTACGCCATACTCGGCCATGAACTTCTCGACGGAATCCACACTGAAATGCATCCACGCCATGCCTAAGTCGGAAGCAGGATCCCCAGTGCACAAGTCCCCGAAATCAACTAATCCTGACAACCGAAATCCTTGGTTTTCCGGGACAACGATCGTGTTATGCGGATGCGGATCGCCGTGCAGCCACACAGGTTGACCTGCATAAACTGGTGCGCTGACCGCTTCCTGCCACAGCCCGGAGGCGGCGGCCCGGAGTTCAGGAGATAACAGGGCGATTTGTCCTCTGGTATTTTCATCTAGTCCAGACAACGGACATCCCCTGTAGCTGCTCACCGGTCTCGGCTCGACCGCGCGCTGATGCAGCTGATTAAAGTAGTCTGCCAGCTGTGCTGCGTAGCCGTTCCGGTCTGTCCGTTCCAACGTCGCTGCGCTTTTTCCGGGAACATATCTCGTTACCGAGAAGGTGAATGGATAGATTGCTGTCGGCTCTCCATGGAAGATTTCCGTGGCAATATCCAAGCCAGTTTCTGCGACCAATTTGGGCAGCCACTGGCGTTCGCTATGACCGATCACGTCGCCAAGTTCTCGTCGCGGAAGTCGAATGATCAGCTCGTTTCCGAGCCGGTAGACTTCGTTGTCCCAACCGGTAGCCACATAGGAAATCTGTTCCCCAGCCCATCGTGGCGCCTGCTGCAGGATGAGTTCTCGAACTAGGTTTAGGTCGATGCTTACTTCGGCCGGAGGCAGTCCAGGTATCGATGGAGAGGGAAGAGTCATTGCTCCATCGTAGGCTAGAAGCACTACTTCACTGGGCGCTTCATCCAAACAGTAGTAGTTCCGTCGCCCGGCTCTTCCTCAAAATCAAACCGAAATCCAAAGCGTTCATAAAAGTTCGAGGCGTGGTCATTGCCTTTGACGAATTCAAGGCGAACTTCCCGCCGCCCAATGTGATCAAGCGCCGCACGCATCAAGGCGGCCCCAATGCCCTGACCGTGAGCCGACGGCACCACGTAGATTTTCCAGATCACCGCATCACCCTCGAACTCACCGATGGTGCATGTGCCAATGGCCCGGCCAGCTTCGAGTGCAACCAGGGTCGTATCGACCATGATTGATTCTCGTACAGCAGATCCACTCCACCAAGAATTGAGATTTGCCAGCACGTAGTCAGGCGAAGTGAATGGAAGGTATGTTGGCGGCCAAGTCAACAGGCCAATCTCTTGGATGGATTGCACGTCGTCGAGAGTAGCTGGCCTAATTTCTAACGTCATCCTTCGAGCCTAGCCAACCAGATTCATTTCTGGGCGTGTAGGACCATCTTTTTCAATTGAAAGCGGTTCACGTTGCAATAGTGCATCACAGCCCACAAAATGTCCTCCGCCATTCTCTGCACGACTAGAAATGCCTACAGTAGTTACTGAAGATACTTTAGCGAGATTGTGATGGACACAACTTTTACCAGCCAAGAGTTCGACCGGGACATATCAGCTGCGAAGAAAGCCGCTCTCCGTGGGCCAGTGACAATTACCGACCACGGACGCCGTTCGCACGTTTTACTCAGTGCGGAGGATTACGACAAGTTAGCAGCTTCAAATAAGAGACTCGGCGACATTTTGTGGAGAGGCCAAGACCCTGCAATCGAGCTCGAAATTGAGCAGCGAAAATGTCGGTCTGCCCGATCTTCCTGAACGATAAAATTATCGTTCCAGCCTTCTATCCTTGGTGTCGCTAGTCGACTATGGCTATCTGCTTCACTGGAAGCATGCAGGAGGTCCGATCGATGTCGGATTGATTCTTGAGCCGGTTGTTGGTCCCGGTGTCATCACACCAGTCGACATCAGCGGGCGCTGCGCTGACCGCCAGCACACCGGGTTTGGCCGATTTCGGTATTCGGTAGGAGTATTCGAAGGCACCGTTATCTTCCATGGCGGCTTTTGTATCAAGCAGCTTCTCGCCGGAAGCTGTAGAGATTGAAATTTCCACCTTGGCGTCCGCTCCGTAACTCGGATTGCACGTTGCAGCAGGCGCTGAAATGATGACCGTATCCCCAGCCCGAGCTTCGCTGACAGACGTCGAAAAACTTGGCGGCATGCACGGCGGCGGCAAATCGGGAGTCGAGCTGCATCCCGTCATTACGGCGGGCACCAGCACCGCCCAGAAACCAAGGAATGCCAACTGCGATGGTTTTCTTAATACTCGAAAGTTTCCCATGTTGAAACAATAATCAATGGGCCTGCTAATTTGCTGAAATATTACCGGCAATTATTCATGCCATCATGCCACAATCAAGCCAAATCTTCCCAAACGAATTCCGTAGTCTTTCCGGATTTCCAATCGGGCCGAATCATTGCATAGGCCACAGATGATACGAACTGGCCTCCGCCAACAGGCCAACCCAGCCGGTAGTGCGCCTCCTTCAAAAACCCAGCCTTCATAAATGTTCTCCGCATGGCAATGTTGTCTTCCCTCGTTTGCCCTTCGAATCTGATGGCTTCGGGCATCTCGGTGAAAACCTTATCCGTGAGAGCCTTGAGGACATCGACACCGTGGCCGCGGCCGCGGTGTTCCTCGGACAGCCTCAAGTCGAACATGGGCGAGTCATCATCCAGGTCCTCAAGGCTGACCATTCCCAAACGTTTGTGGCCGTCGACGATCCAGTAGCCCTGCGACGATGCATTCCAGAATCGCCCATCTCCCACAATTTTGGCGGCATCGTCATCCGTCCATTCGCTGCGTACATGGTAGGGAAATTTGTTCTTGGTCAGAAACTCAATGACGGCGTCAACATCGGACTCATCCATTGGAATGAAGTGCAGCTCCATGGCTTCATCCTACCCACGGCGGAACTGGAACGGAGCACCGCACACAGCGGCGATTATGGCTGTTCAGACACTGCTTGAAATTCAACCGCTGAACAATGGCCTCGGAATGTAAGCATTAATTCATCCCGCCACAATACGAAGGACCAAATACTCATGACGAAATTGCCCATTGTCCGCTACGCAGATTTGCCGCCGCAACCGTGGAAGAACGGCAAAGGCATCACCCGCACACTTTTCAGCGATGCCTCCGAGTCAAGCGGAGAGTGGACATGGAAGATCAGCATTGCTGAAATTACCGGGACGCAGCCATACAGCCACTATTCAGGCGTCCGGCGAGGACAGGTGGCTCTGGGCCCGGGTGCGGTGGACTTGGTGCTCAATGGCCGGCAGGTCCTCCTCCCAGTAGAGGGAACCATCGTCTTTGAAGGGGAAGACGATGTTTCAGCGACTCCTCACAGCGAAGGCTTTCTCGACCTGAATGTCATGGGATTCAGGGAGTGCTGGAATCCTGCGGTGTCCATCGTCGACTCGCCGCGGCTCCAGTTCGAAGACGGCGTCCTGCAAGTGCTCATTGCATTGGAGGACACTTGCACCCTCAACGGGGAGCAGCTGTCGTATCTGGATGCGGCGCAATTGCTGGAGGACTCCCCCATAGAGGCTTCAGGCAAGTTCGTCGTGGCGTCGCTGACGCACCAGCATGCTTAGCTCCCGGCCCAGCCTTCGGCTCCCTATCGAACCAGCGGCAAATTGATATAGCCGTCGGAATCCATAGGCGTGAAAATGTCGCCGGTGCAGTACGCCTCGCTCACCGGAACTACCACTGCCCAGATGATCCAATAGCCAATATCGCTGCTGTCATTGCAATAGTCGTTCCAAATGTCATCGCCGATGAATTCAGGAATGTCAACAACAGTCTTGAATCGGCCCTGCTTGGCCCCGCTTCCCTCATAGCGGAGCACCAGCTGGGAGCCGATTATTTCCACGCAATAGCGGCCCAGCTCTTTTTCCATAAAACCTGGTCCATCCAGCTGCCTGCGAACGAGGCGCAGAAGCTCTGAGTTGCTGATTTCCCTCATACAGGTTGACCATAGACCGATG
Source organism: Glutamicibacter uratoxydans (assembly GCF_006539925.1). Classification (GTDB taxonomy): domain Bacteria; phylum Actinomycetota; class Actinomycetes; order Actinomycetales; family Micrococcaceae; genus Glutamicibacter; species Glutamicibacter uratoxydans. Next base: position 105,071 of record NZ_BJNY01000013.1, read on the forward strand.
GCCCGCACTTGAACAGTGCGGGCCTTCGGTTGATGGTGGTTCAGCTCGGGCTAGAGTCCCAGCTTCTCCATCACGATTTCACGGACGCGGCCTGCATCGGCCTGGCCGCGGGTTGCCTTCATGACAGGACCCATCAGCGCGCCGATGGCCTGCATCTTGCCGCCCTTGATCTTCTCAACCACGTCTGGCATAGCAGCCATGGCCTCGTCGACTGCCTTGCCCAGCGCATCGTCGTCGTTCACGACTGCCAGCGAACGCTTCTCAACGATTTCGCTTGGGGTGCCTTCGCCGGCAAGAACGAATTCAAGCACCTGGCGGGCGATCTTATCGTTGATCTTCTTGCCCTGGATCAGGGAGTTGAGCTCAACGATAGTCTCCGGGGTGACGCCCAGGTCAGCGATCTCCTTGTCAGCCGCCTTGGCCAGACGGGCGATCTCGCCCATCCACCACTTGCGGGCAACAGCTGCGGAGGCACCTGCGGCCACGGTCTGCTCGATCTCGTCAAGCACACCGGCGTTGACCACGTCGCGGAATTCCTTGTCCGCGTAGCCCCACTCGGCCTTCAGACGCTTGCGGCGCTCTGCTGGAGGCTCCGGCAGGCGGGCGCGCAGCTCGTCGATCCACTCTGCAGTGGTGACGATCGGCACCAGGTCAGGCTCCGGGAAGTAGCGGTAGTCATCCGCATCCGACTTCGGGCGTCCCGAGGTGGTGGTGCGGGTGTCTTCATGCCAGTGGCGGGTTTCCTGAACGATCTTCGCACCGGAATCCAGCACCGCTGCGTGGCGCTCGATCTCGAAGCGCACTGCATGCTCCACGGCGCGCAGCGAGTTCACGTTCTTGGTTTCGGTGCGGGTGCCGAACTTCTCGGCGTCCTTTGGCATGAGCGAAACGTTGGCATCGCAGCGCACGTTGCCGCGCTCCATCTTTGCATCCGAAACGCCAAGGTTCTTCACGATCTCGCGGATGGCAGCCACGTAGGCGCGGGCCAGCTCCGGAGCGCGCTTGCCGGCGCCCACGATCGGCTTGGTCACGATTTCCACCAGCGGTACGCCGGCACGGTTGTAGTCGACCAGCGAGTAGTCGGCACCCTGGATGCGGCCCGCGGCGCCGCCCATGTGGGTCAGCTTGCCGGCGTCCTCTTCCATGTGGGCGCGCTCGATCTCCACGCGGAAGACCTCGCCGTCCTCCAGCTCGATGTCCAGCCAGCCGTCGTGGGCGATCGGGTCATCGTACTGCGAGGTCTGGAAGTTCTTCGGGGTGTCCGGGTAGAAGTAGTTCTTGCGGGCAAAGCCGCACTTCTCGGCGATCTGGCAGTTCAGCGCCAGGCCGATCAGGATGGAGTACTCCACTGCGGTCTTGTTGACCACCGGCAGTACGCCTGGCAGGCCCAGGTCCACCGGGGTGACGTTGGTGTTCGGGTCGTCGCCGAAGGCATTCGGCGCGTCGGAGAACATCTTGGTCTTGGTGTTCAGCTCTACGTGGACCTCGAAGCCGAGGACCGGATCATAGCGGTCCAGTGCCTCGTCGAAGTCGACTAGTTCATCGGTGTAGTTGCTCATGCTTCCTAGGCCTCCTGTGCAACTGAGGCGGATTCGATGGCTGGTGCCTGCGAAATCAGCGAGTGGCCCCACTGCTTTTCCAGCAGGGTTTCAAGTGCTGCGCCGGCGCGGTACAGGCGGGCGTCCTCATAGGCTGGCGCCAGGAACTGGATGCCCACCGGCAGGTTCTCGCTCAGGCCGCCGGGCACGGTGATGCCTGGGACGCCTGCGAGGTTTGCCGGGATGGTGGCCACGTCGTTCAGGTACATGGCCAGCGGGTCGTTGTCGTTCGCACCCAGCTCGAAGGCCACGGTCGGTGCGGTGGGGGAAATCAGCACGTCGGCCTGCTCGAACGCGGCGTCGAAGTCGCGCTGGATCAGGGTGCGGACCTTCTGGGCCGAACCGTAGTACGCATCGTAGTAGCCTGCGGACAGTGCGTAGGTGCCAAGGATGATGCGGCGCTTGACCTCGTCGCCGAAGCCGGCGGCGCGGGTGGCAGCCATAACGCGCTCGATGGTGACCGGGCCTTCTTCTGGAAGTACGCGGTGGCCGTAGCGCACGCCGTCGAACTTGGCCAGGTTGGAGGAGACCTCCGAAGGCATGATCAGGTAGTAGGCGCCCAGCGCGTACTTGAAGTTCGGGCAGGAGACCTCGACGATCTCGGCGCCTGCAGACTTCAGCAGCTCAAGGGACTCGTTGAAGCGCGCCTGCACGCCCTCCTGGTAGCCCTCGCCCTGCAGCTCCTTGATGACGCCTACGCGCAGGCCCTTCAGGTCGCCGCTGGCGCCTTCCTGGGCCGCGGCCACCAATCCCTCAAGGGCGTTGGGCAGCGAGGTGGAATCCTTCGGGTCGTGTCCGCCGATCAGTTCCTGCAGCAGCGCCGAGTCCAGCACGGTGCGGGAGACCGGGCCGATCTGGTCCAGCGAGGAAGCCATGGCGATCGCGCCGTAGCGCGATACCGCGCCGTAGGTCGGCTTGACGCCGACGGTGCCGGTGACTGCGCCCGGCTGGCGGATGGAGCCGCCGGTGTCGGTGCCCAGTGCCAGTGGAGCTTCGAAGGCCGCCACTGCTGCGGCCGAGCCGCCGCCGGAGCCGCCCGGAATGCGGTTGGTGTTCCACGGGTTGCGGGTCACGCCGTAGGCGGAGTGCTCGGTGGAGGAACCCATCGCGAATTCGTCAAGGTTGGTCTTGCCCAGCATCGGCAGCTTGGCCGCGCGGATCTTCTCGATCACGGTCGCGTCATAAGGGCTCATCCAGCCCTCGAGCATCTTCGATGCGGCGGTGGTCGGCTGCCCCTTGGTCACGATCAGGTCCTTGATCGCGATCGGCACGCCGGCCAGCGGGTGCAGTGCTTCTGCCTCGGCGCCGCCGGCGGCGCGGATGGCGTCCACCTCGGCTGCCACGGCGAGCGCTTCTTCGGCGTTCACGTGCAGGAAGGCGTTCAGGGTGCCGTCAACCTCGGCGATGCGGTCCAGGTGCGCCTGGACTGCCTGCACGGAGGTTGCTTCGCCGGAGCGCAGCTTGGCTGCCAGCTCTGCGGCGGAAAGACGGATCAAATCAGTCACGGAATTATTCACCATCCAAAATTGCTGGGACCTTGAAGCGATCCGAGTCCGAATCCGGTGCGTTGAGCAGCACTTCGTCGATGCTCAGGGTCTCGCCTACGACATCCTCGCGCAGGACGTTGGTCAGCGGGATCGGGTGGCTGGTAGCTGGGACGTCGGAGGATGCGACTTCGCTGACAGAGGCGATGGCATTGACGATTGCGCCAAGCTCACCGGTCATTTTGTCCAGCTCTGCGTCGCTCATCTCGATGTGGGCCAACTGTGCCAGGTGCACAAGGTCCTCACGGCTGATGGCAGACATATATCTCCCTAGAATGGGCGGTTGGGTTTCATAGACAAGTCTATCCCGTACCGGCGCCCATCAAGGCCCTAATGTGGCCAATCAGCTACGCTGTGCGCAATACCAGTCCGCGAAGTTCCTGACCCAGGGCGTTCTCCCAGAAACCGATGATCCCTTCGGGTTCCTGCCCGCCCACGACCGGCTTGCGCACGACCTCAAGTTTCTTTCCTGCGAGCTCTCCCCTGCGCTGTACGCGCGGCTCCTCGGTGAATGATTCATAGCGGTGCTGGGCCACGGCGGTTCCAGCGGCCAGCGCGGCGACTTGCGCGGTGAAGACAGGATCCCCGAGCGCGTCATAGATATAGCGGGTGCCGAGGATGCCATGTTCACTGGTGCCGATCAGGTATTGCTGGGCACCCTTGAGAGGGGCCTCTCGATAGGTCAGCGGGACGTGGTAGACGACGTCGCTCAGGTCGGCGTTGTCGGCATAGAACCTGAATTCAATTCCCACTTTGCCAGCCGGGTCTTCTAAGCGGAAGCCGCCAACATGCTGCAGGTTCGGCTCGCGTTTGCTGGTGAAAAATGCCTGCTTGACCAGCCAGGCCGAGACCAGCTCGTCTTTGCCCGGCTTCATCGAGGTGTTGTAGATGATTCCCATGCGCGTCGCTTTCAGATGAGGCGAGTTCTTGCAGTGACTGAAACAAATAATCGGTTAGTCGACAGACTATGTCTATCGTAGTTGGCATGGAGACTAACCGCGAGTGGAACACTGTAGAAGATGCCCAAGCCTATGCTTCGTTGTTGCTTGAAGACGAAGCAATTGTGCTTCGAGAGTCGGAAGCTGAAGACTTCAGGAAGCTCTCCGAGTGGTGGAACGACCCGCATTGGGCGGTCTTGCAGCAGCGGGTGATCAAGCCGAGGCAGACGGCCTCGTTGGTTGACCTATTCAATTCCTGGAGCCAGAATCAAACCAATACGGGGGATGCCGGTTTCAGCATCTTCGAGAAGGCCAGCGGCTCCTTCATCGGGCACATCACACTCTATGGCGGCGTTCTCCCCCACCGTTCCTCGTCGATGGCTGTGATCATCGGGCCGTCGTGGGTCGGGCAGGGGTTGGGCACCAGGGCAGTGAAGCTCATGACCGCCTATGGCTTCAGGGAATTGGGGCTGCACCGCATATCGCTGCGTGTTGCGTCCTTCAACCCGCGGGCCCAGCGAGCCTATGAAAAGGCAGGGTTCAGCATCGAGGGTCGGGAACGCGATTCCTTCTTCCACGATGGGGTCTTCCACGACGAGGTCATCATGGGCTTGTTGGATCGGGAGTTCTTCGCCAGCCAGCAGTAGACCTGTCGGCGGAGAAGACACGGTCAATGAACTGGTCGATTCCCGATTTCGGTTCGACAGGCTTGGAAGTGAATTATTTTTTCACTGATCAGACGACTTTTTAACAGGATTGATTCGCGATGCGCAAGACGACAAAATCACTGCTCGCTGCAAGTGCCGCCGTGTTGACGGCAGCCACAGCTGCGGTGGTTCCGGCCCAGGCTTCCGAGAGCACCGAAAATTCCGGGGCGAACATTGCACAGCTCTTGGGCCCGCAGGAGAAGCCGTTCGAGATGCCGCTCGGCCCGCTCTTCAGCTATGAATCCTTCTCCAGCGATGCCATCGATCCTGCCGTCCTTGACGCCTTGGAGACTACTGACTTCTCCAGCTACCTGCTGGTGGACGCCGAGACCGGCGAAGTCATCCAGGCGTACGACGCTGCACAGCAGTAGCCTCTGCCCAGCAAAACGGCGGCCGGCAACAGATATTGTCTGTTGCCGGCC
>NZ_BJNY01000014.1 GCF_006539925.1 Glutamicibacter uratoxydans
GCCACGCGAGCAGAAGAAATTTGAAGATCCACAGGCACAGGCTCCTCGCGCCCACAACCCGGGCGATCTTCGTATCTCGAACCGTGCTGACCGCGCCCAGTCTCCAGAAATCGATGAGGATGTCACCGGTAAGGAGTTGGACCGCGTCGCTCGCGCCCAGCTGCGTTACCTTGAAGACCGCTCAGCATCATGGGTTGCCAAGCACCTAGTCATGGCAGGGCGTCTGCTGGAAGAAGATCCAGAGCTTGCCTACGAACACACCCTGGCAGCCTCACGCCGTGGCGGCCGTGTAGCGGTAGTCCGCGAAGCCGTCGGCATTGCCGCATACCACGCAGGCAAATATGCAGATGCATTGCGTGAGCTGCGCACCCATCGCCGTATTTCAGGTTCTGACTACAACCTGCCATTGATCGCCGACTCCCTGCGCGGCCTAGGCCGCGTCGAGAAGGCTATCGAGTTGGCGCAGTCCGAGGAATGCGCGAACCTGGAGCCAGCAGTCAAGGTCGAGATGCAGATTGTTGCCGCCGGCAGCTACGCTGATCTGGGCAAACTGGATCAGGCCTTGGCTGAGCTGGAATCATTGGAACAGCTGGACTTCAACCGCGCCTTCTCCTTCAGCCCTCGCCTGTTCGCAGTTTATGCAGAGCTGCTGGCTGCTGCTGGCCGCTCTGAAGAAGCTGCCCGCTGGGAAAAGCAGGTAGCTGTAGCCGAACGCGCATTGGGCATCGAAGAAGAGACCGAGTCCTTCATCGTCGATCTGGCCCCAGAGATGGATGAGGAAGAGGAAACTCCTCGTGCACGCGATCTCGTTGAAGCAGACCAGGACGCCGACGCCGAGGAAGCACCGGAAGCTGACGATGCTGCCGAGCAGACTGGCATCGATGAAGAGGACGGCCTGAACGAGGTCCCTGCAACAGATGAAGCAGCTGAATCGGAGGCTGTCCAGGCAGCCGAGGACAGCGAAGAGAACTAGTACACCGTAGACTCGCAGTAGTACTAGTTAGCTTCAAGAAGTAGGAACCACCACCACATGCTGATCTCCGGATTTGATGCTGTGCTCTCCGACCTGGACGGCGTCGTCTACGCCGGCCCGGACCCGATCGAAGACGCAGTTGAATCGCTGAATACCTTGGCTGAAGTCAACGTTGCGCACGCGTTCATTACGAACAATGCGGGGCGTTCGCCAATGTCTGTCGCCGCCCATCTGCGCAAGCTGGGTGTGAAGACCAGCGCGGAGCAGGTCTTCGGCTCGGCAGATGCTGGAGCCGAGCTCTTGGCCCGCGAGTTGAATCCGGGCAGCAAGGTGTTGGTTGTCGGGTCCCCGTACCTGCGTGAATGCATCGCGGTGCGGGGCCTTGAAGTGGTCGAATCCCATCTGGACGAGCCCGTGGCGGTCATCCAGGGATTCGACCCGGACGTCTCCTGGAATGACCTCGCCCAGGCATCCTACGCCATTAACAACGGGGCAAAATGGGTGGCGACGAACACCGACCTGACAATTCCGCGCGCCGAGGGCATCGCCCCGGGCAACGGATCATTGGTTCATGCGGTCAAGCTTGCCACCGGTGTGACCCCGCGGGTAGCGGGCAAGCCGGAATCCTACCTTTTCACGCGCGCTGCAGACCGTCTGGATGCCAAGCGTCCGCTGGTTCTCGGGGACCGCCTGGACACCGACATCCTCGGCGGCTTCCACGCGGGCTTCTCCACTGCGTTGGTGCTCACCGGCGTGGATACCCCGCAGACCGCACTGGGCGCACCGGTGCAGGAGCGCCCCAACTACCTGATCTCCACTCTTGCCGACATCTATCGGCCGTATCCAACCATCAAGGTGCTCGGCTACGGAGTGCAGGTCGGCGACACCGTGGCCCGCATCAAGGACGGCTCGATTCAAGTAGACGGCAACGAATCAGACTTGAACGCTTGGCGCGCCGCCTGCCATGCCTGGTGGCTGGCACATCCCCGCCAGCAGACCCACCAGAGTCCAGACATCGAATTCACTTCCCGAGGGCTGCAGATGCTGCGCCGCAAGACGGGGGAGAACGCATGAGCCAGTTCGGAGCAGCTGGGATTCCCAGCCCACGGGATCCGCGTCCCGCCGCCCCTGTACGGCGCCTAGATGAACATGAACTTGAATCTGCCTTGTCTTCGCTGGCAGACCACGACGTCACCGAGCATGCCCGGATCTACGAATCATTGTTGGAAGGGCTGCAGCAGGAGCTGAACAGTTCGGAGCATGGAGCATGAGCAGGCTGGACCAGGAACTGGTAGCCAGGGGGCTTGCACGCTCTCGAACTGAAGCCGCGAAGCTGATCGAAGCCCAGCGCGTCACGCTCAGCGGCGTACTGTGCACCAAAGCTTCCAAGAAGGTCGAGCCCGAGGCAGTACTTGAAGTCATCGCGGCGCAGGGCGAAGAATACGTCTCCCGCGCAGGGCACAAGCTTGCCGGGGCACTAGATGTATTCACGACTATTTCCCCAGAAGGCTTGCGCTGTTTGGACGCGGGCGCGTCGACCGGTGGATTCACCGATGTGCTGCTGCGCCGCGGAGCACGGCAAGTCGTCGCGGCAGACGTCGGACATGGGCAGTTGGTTGACCAGATCCGAGAGGACCGCCGCGTCGTGGTCCTTGAAGGATTGAATGTCCGGTACCTGGAGCCATCAGATATTGGTGGAGTTGTCGACCTGGTAGTAGCCGATTTGTCATTCATTTCGCTGACCTTGGTGCTCGATGCCCTCGCGGGCGCGACCAAACCCGGCGGCTCGCTGGTGCTCATGGTCAAGCCCCAATTCGAAGTGGGACGCGGACATCTGAACCGCACCGGCGTGGTGACCGACCCGCAGCTGCGCCGCAGCGCGGTGGAAGCGGTGATCGCCAAGGCGAAGAGCGCAGGATTGACGCTACGCGGACTGGCCCGCAGCCCACTGGCCGGGCAGGACGGCAACGCTGAATTCTTCCTCTGGCTCGCAGCCCCGGGGTCGGCGCAAGGAGCTCAAGAAGCTACCGAAGATGACGTGGCAAACTCTGCAATGCTACAGAGCGTTGACTATTCTTAGAACTGTTGCGGCAAGACCTGCTGGTTAATGCAGGTCCCAGCGCGGCAGACCTGACGCACCCATCATCGTTGAGAGGGGCACACCGCCTTGCGCCGAATCCTTGTCTTCACCCACACCGGCCGTAGGGACGCGGTAGTCGCCACCCTTGAAACCTGCTCCCTGCTTTCAGCCGCCGGGATCGTTCCGGTCATGCGGGCCAAAGACCAGGCCGCGTTGACCCAGGCAGTGGGCGAACCAGTGCCGGGGGTACAGATCCTGGATGTGGACTGCCAGCTCGACGACATCGACCTCGGGGTGGTGCTGGGCGGCGACGGTTCGGTGCTGCGCGCGGCAGAACTGGTCCGCGATGCAGCCCTGCCGCTGGTGGGCGTAAACCTTGGACATGTCGGCTTCCTTGCAGAGGCGGAGCGCAGCGAACTGGAAGCCACCGTGGCCGCCATCGTCAACGGAAGCTACACGGTCGAAGAGCGCATGACCATCGAGGTCAAGGTCTGGGCGGACAACGTGTGCCTGGCCGAAACCTGGGCGCTGAACGAGGCCGCAGTGGAGAAGGCCAACCGCGAACGCATGGTCGAGGTAGTCATCGAAGTCGACGGGCGCCCGATCTCCACCTTCGGCTGCGACGGCGTCGTGATGGCAACGCCTACCGGTTCCACCGCCTACTCGTTTTCCGCCGGAGGGCCCGTTGTCTGGCCGGATGTTGCGGCGCTGATCATGGTGCCGATCTCCGCCCATGCCCTGTTCGCCAAGCCGCTGGTTGTTTCCCCGACCTCCACCATGGCCGTTGAAATGCTCACCCGCACCGACGCCACTGCTGTGCTGTGGTGCGATGGGCGCCGCACACTGGATCTGCCGCCGGGAGCGCGAATTGAGGTCACCCGCAGCGCCACTCCAGTGCGCCTGGCGCGCATGAACACCACCCCATTCTCCGAACGCCTGGTCAACAAATTCGAGCTCCCGATCACCGGATGGCGCGGCCCAGCCAAGGAAGACAAGCGGCGGACTGCTACCACCGCGCTGCCGGTGATCGTGCCCGGCATGCAAAGCGTCGAGCCGCACCATAAGGACGAACCGAGCATTCCGATGGTTGGCCGCCCCGAGGACTCGTCGCAGGAGCACTAGCACCGTCCGAGACTGCGCCACGAGTTTTCCACATGTTCGAATGTAGCTACGAAACTGCGCTTAGAACACATATACTAATCCTGCACGATCGAACATGAACTCGACTTTCGGGAGCAGGCCATGATTCAGGAAATCTCGATCTCCAACCTCGGCGTCATCACCAACGCCACCCTTCCACTGGGACCGGGGCTCACCGTTGTCACCGGCGAAACCGGCGCGGGCAAGACCATGGTGATCACTGCGCTTTCGCTGCTGCTCGGGCGGCGTGCCGATGCAGGCGCGGTGCGCAACGGCGCTGACCACGCGCTGGCTGAGGCCGTGGTGCATCTGGATCCCGACCATCACGTACTTGATGCGGCGGCGCAGGCCGGCGCGTTCATAGAGCCCGCTGACGGATGCAGCGAGCTGCTGCTGTCCCGTTCGCTATCCTCCCAAGGTCGCTCCCGCGCCACCGTAGGCGGACGCAGCGCGCCGGTGGGCCTGCTGGCCGAGCTGGGGCAGGAGCTGGTTGCTGTGCATGGCCAGTCCGACCAGATCAGGCTCAAGGACCCCGGCGCCCAGCGGGACGCACTGGACCGTTTTGCGGGTTCTTCCCTGGCCCGCACGCTGAGCAGCTACCAGCGCAACTACCGGCTGTGGCGTGCCGCTGCCAAGGAGCTGGCCTCGCTGAAGCAGGATTCCCGCAACCGCGTGCGTGAAGCAGAGAACCTGCGCTTGGCGCTTGATGAAATCGACTCGCTTGATCCGCAGCCGGGCGAGGACGAAGCATTGCGCGAGCAGTCGATCAAGCTGGGCAATATCGAGTCGCTGCGCAACGCAAGCCTGCAAGCCCAATCGGTGCTTGATTCAGAGGACTTCGAGAACCCCGGTGTGACAACCCTGGTTGAAACCGTCCGGTCGGTGCTTGCGCAGGCCAGCGGCGACGACGCGGCGCTGGCAGGATTTGCCGAGCGGGCCGCGGAACTGGGAATTCTTGCCGCCGAGCTCTCAAGTGACCTGAGCGGCTATGTCGCCGACTTGGATGAAGAAGGCCCGGAGCTGCTGGCCCAGATCGAGTCCCGCCGGGCGGAGCTTAGCAAGCTGATGCGCAAATATGCTCCAAGCATTGACGAAGTGATCGCCTGGGCCGAGGCTTCGCGCAAGCGCCTTGACGAGCTGGGGGGAGACGACTCGCGTATCGAGGAGCTCGAAGCTGAAGTGGTTGTCCTCGAACAGAAAGTCGCTGCGCTGTCCTCCGACCTCAGCGACGCCCGCCGTAGGGCGGCCAAGAAGTTGGCTACTAGGGTCTCCGCGGAACTTACGGCTCTGGCGATGCCTGATGCGAAGCTTGTTATCGAAGTCAACGAGCTCGAAGAACCGGGGGCCTTCGGCCAGGATGCCGTTGCCATGCTGCTGGCCCCGCATGCGGGCGCTGTGCCGCGGCCGCTGGGCAAGGGCGCCAGCGGCGGTGAGCTGTCCCGCGTCATGCTCGCGATCGAAGTGGTGCTGGCTGCCGTAGACCCGGTGCCGACATTCGTCTTTGACGAAGTCGACCAGGGCGTCGGCGGCAAGGCCGCGGTGAGCATTGGCGAGCGCTTGGCCATGCTGGCACGCCACGTACAGGTCATTGTCGTGACTCACCTGCCGCAGGTGGCCGCCTATGCGGATCGCCATATTCGCGTCATCAAAAATTCGAATGCCAAATCGAACGCAGGTGCAGGATTCACCGCCAGCGATGTGATCATGCTCGATGAGCAGGACAGGGTGCGTGAGTTGGCGCGCATGCTGGCGGGGCAGGAAGAATCCGATACAGCCCAGGCCCACGCCGAAGAGCTGTTGTCTGAAGCTCAGAGGTTAGTGTCTTCGCTCACCGAGCAGCCTGCTAAAAAGTCCTAAATGACGCGGTCGTCAGGCAAATTCGGGTGCGTGCTAGGGCAATGCCGAAGTGTGCACTACAGTGAATGTGGATGTTTATTGTTGGAATGGTGATAGGATGAAATTCCGTGGTGCAGCGTAATTTAACTCGTGATTCTCGGTCGTCTGAAACGACAAAGCATATCTTCGTCACCGGTGGCGTAGCCTCTTCCCTGGGTAAGGGCTTGACGGCATCCAGTCTCGGACATCTCCTTCGAGCTCGTGGTCTTTCTGTGACCATGCAGAAGCTCGATCCGTACCTGAACGTTGATCCAGGTACCATGAACCCATTCCAGCACGGCGAAGTCTTCGTTACCGACGACGGCGCCGAGACCGATCTGGATATTGGCCACTACGAACGTTTCCTGGACGAAAACCTGCCAGGCAGCGCCAACGTGACCACCGGCCAGGTGTACTCCACTGTTCTCGAACGCGAACGCCGCGGCGAGTACTTGGGCGACACCGTTCAGGTCATTCCCCACATCACCGATGAGATCAAGCGCCGCATGCGCTTGGCCGCCACCGAACCAGGTGCGGGCAAGTCGGCTCCAGATGTGATCATCACCGAAATCGGCGGCACCGTCGGCGATATCGAGTCCCAGCCATTCCTTGAAGCAGCCCGCCAGGTCCGCCAGGACATCGGCCGCAAGAACGCATTCTTCGTGCACGTATCCCTGGTGCCGTACATCGGCCCAAGCCAGGAACTGAAGACCAAGCCAACCCAGCATTCGGTCGCGGCCCTGCGTTCCATCGGCATCCAGCCTGATGCGTTGGTCATCCGTTCGGATCGTCCAATTCCAGATGAGATGCGCGCCAAGCTCGGCCGCACCTGTGACGTTGATACCGAAGCAGTGATCAACTGCGCCGATGCACCAAGCATCTACAACATTCCAAAGGTCATCCACGCACAGGGCCTCGACGCCTACATCGTGCAGACCCTTGACATGAAGTTCCGCGATGTCGACTGGGAAGACTGGGATCGCCTGCTGGACGTAGTGCACAACCCGAAGACTGAAGTCACCGTGGCATTGGTCGGCAAGTACATCGACCTGCCCGACGCTTACCTTTCGGTCACCGAGGCGCTGAAGGCCGGCGGCTTTGCCAATGAAGCAAAGGTCAACATCCGCTGGGTCCCTGCAGATGACTGCGCTACCGAAGCAGGTGCAAAGAAGGCTCTCGCCGGCGCTGATGCAATTTGTGTTCCAGGCGGCTTCGGCATCCGCGGCCTGGAAGGCAAGCTCGGTGCGCTGAAGTTCGCACGCGAACACAAGCTTCCGACCCTGGGCCTGTGCCTTGGCCTGCAGTCGATGGTCATCGAGTACGCCCGCAACGTCTCAGGTCTGGCCGATGCGTCGTCCACCGAATTCGATCCTGAAACCACTGTTCCAGTGATCGCCACCATGGAAGAGCAGCTGGCCATCGTCGACGGCAAGGGCGACCTTGGCGGAACCATGCGCCTGGGCCTCTACGACGCAAAGCTGAAGGAAGGCTCGGTCGTGGCCGAGACCTACGGCAAGACGGACGTCGCGGAACGCCATCGCCACCGCTACGAGGTCAACAACGCCTACCGCGCACAGCTGGAAGAAGACGGTCTGGTCTTCTCGGGCACCTCGCCGGATAACAGCCTTGTTGAATTCGTCGAGCTGCCAAAGGACGTACACCCTTACTACGTCTCAACCCAGGCCCACCCTGAGCTGTCCAGCCGTCCAACCCGACCTCATCCATTGTTTGCAGGTCTGGTAGCGGCAGCCATTGCACAGCGTGACGCCAAGTAGCAGATAGCATCAGCTGGGACCCGGTACAACGGTAGTTTCAGCAGGGCAGCGCGCCGGTCAATCATGACCGGCGCGCTGCTGATTTAAGCTTGAAATAGTCAATAAGAGAACGAAGCAGTCCAGGGGGCACGCGTGAGCAAGCAACAGGTAGCCGACGAATTTTCAGACCGCGAGCTGGTAGCCCGAGAAACTGTCTATCAGGGGCGGATCTGGGACGTTTTGCACGACACAGTCCAGCTGTCGCCTAGTTCGCGCATCGAGCGGGACTATATCAGCCATCCCGGAGCGGTATGCGTCCTGGTTCTGGATGAGCAGGACCGCGTCTTGATGATCAACCAGTACCGACACCCGGTTGCCATGAGGCTGTGGGAGCTGCCAGCAGGACTGCTCGACGTCGCCGGAGAGCCGCCGCTGGAGGCAGCCAAGCGCGAACTCTGGGAAGAAGCCGACCGCACCGCCGACCAGTGGTCGGTATTAACTGACATCTTCCTGAGCCCAGGATCCTCCTCAGAAGCCATTCGCATCTACTTGGCTCGCGGGGTGCATCTGGTTCCTGAAGACCAGCGCCATACCCGTACTGACGAAGAAGCGGAGATGGTGACCGCCTGGGTGCCGTTGGATGATGCTGTTGCCCAAATTCTTGCAGGAAAGATCCACAACCCAGCCGCGGCAGTAGGACTGCTCGCGGCCCAGGCGGCCCGCGCGGTGAACTACGAAACCCTGCGTGATGCTCGGGAGCCTTTCGACGTACACCCAGGCCTGCGCGGACAATAGCAGGGCTTCGAGATGGAAGATGAATTGGGCCTTGCGCTGAGGCGCTATCTGCAGCACCTGGCCATCGAACGCGGATTGGCCGAGAACACGCTTGCTTCCTATCGGCGGGACCTGACCCGCTATTTATCGGCCCTAGCTCAAGCCGGGGTGGACCGTCCTGCCCAGATCACCGAAGGTCTCATCAACGGCTACCTGCAGCAGCTGGCACGCGGGGATGAAGAACACCCGGCTTTGGGCGCGCGTTCGGTGGCGCGGCATACCGTCGCGATTCGCCAGCTGCACAAGTATTGGGAGCTGGAAGGGATCTGCACGCCGAGCCCTGCCCGCGAGGTGCAGCCTCCGGCAGTGGGACAATCGCTGCCCAAGGCGATTTCGATTGCCGAGGTGACGCGCATTCTGGACTCGATCTCCCTTGAAACCCCTTCGGGGCTGCGCGATCGGGCGATGCTGGAGTTCCTCTATTCAACTGGGGCGCGCATTTCGGAAGTCGTTGCACTGGATGTCGATGACCTGCACTTCGCCCAGGATGCGGTGGTGCGGCTTTTCGGCAAGGGGTCCAAGGAAAGGGTGGTGCCGGTAGGCAGCTATGCGCAGCGTGCGGTCAGCGACTATCTGGTGCGTTCCCGCCCAGGCCTTGCTTCCAAGGGGAAAGGCACCCCTGCGCTGTTCCTGAACCAGCGCGGAGGAAGAATATCCCGCCAATCGGTGTGGATGATCTTGTCCAAGGCCGCCGCCCAGGCAGGAATTACCGCAGAAGTTTCCCCGCATACGCTGCGCCATTCTTTTGCCACCCACCTTTTGGAGGGTGGAGCGGATGTGAGAGTAGTGCAGGAGCTGCTGGGGCATGCCTCGGTCACCACTACTCAGATCTACACGAAGGTAAGCGTTGATTCGCTGCGTGAGGCTTACCAGTTGGCGCACCCGCGCGTAAACTAGCCCCATGAGCGAGCAATCCACCGACCCCAAAGCAGTAGTCCTAGCCCTTGTCCTGCGGGAAATTCATGGCACGCAGCAGGTCCTGCTGGGGCGAAAGCTCACCGGTTTTGGCGCCGGAAATGTGGTGGCCCCCGGTGGGAAGGTCGAACCGGGGGAGAGCGCCCGGCAGGCAGCTGCGCGCGAGCTGGCCGAAGAGACGTCGCTGAGTACGCCGGCTGAGCTATTGATGCACAGGGCCACGGTACTGTTCCGTTTCCCTGCCCGCCCGGCCTCGGATATGGACTGCGAAGTGTTCACCGCTCATGAATTCAGCGGCACGCCGCGCCCCAGCAGCGAGCTTGACGCGCGATGGTACGACGTAGAAGACCTGCCGCTGGACCAGATGTGGCAGGACGCCGACCACTGGCTGCCGAAGATCGTTCACGGCGAACAGTTCACCGCGACGGTGGTCATGGCCGAGGACAACCTCGGTGTGCAGCGGGTGGAATTCAATGATTGGCAGCAGCCGTAGTTTCAGCCAGTTCTCCGCTGGGACCAGTCTCTGCAACGGCGTCCGGCTGCGTGTCGTCCGGTTCGTAAACCAGAAGGTCTCCGGGCTGGCAGTCGAGCACCTCGCACAGGGACTGCAAGGTCGTGAAGCGCACAGCTTTGGCCCTGCCGTTTTTCAGCACGGCCAAGTTCGCAGGGGTGATTCCGATGCGCGATGCCAGTTCGCCAACCGCCATTTTGCGCCGGGCCAGCATGACGTCGATGTCTACGCGGATTGCCACTAGATCACCGTCCCGAGCTCCGCACGCAGATCCTCTGCCTGCGACTGGGTGGTTGTTGCCTGGATGAGCAGCTGGCGCAATACCAGCACGATGACGCCGACGCCCACCAGCAGCACTCCAACCCCGCCAAAGAGCAGCACTACACCCGGGGCAATTTCGGTGCTGCTGGCAAGTATGGCGGCAAAGGCGAAGGTGGCCACAGCGCCGCAGCCGATCGAAATGATAATCGGCGCGACGAACTTGTTCGATGCACTGTCGAACACGGTGCCGCGGGCTACCCTGGTTGCCAGCTTCCATACGCAGTACACACAGGTCTCAATGATCAGCCCGGCGAGAAACAGGTATGCGAGGAACGATGATTCCACTATCCGTTCGGTCCCGGTGCCTGGGGAGGAATTGAGCACAATCATCGGGATCATCACCAGCTGCACGAACAGCGTGCCTGCCAGCACCAATGCAAGAACGATGCGCAAAGCTGTCACTGTCGCTCGACCCATGGCTATTTCCTATCGTAGGGCAGAATGTTTCTATCGTTAAACGATAGCTTATTCTTGATCAGCCGGCCGCGCAATCCTCGCTGCGCACACAAAGAAGGCACCGCCGGGTGGCGGTGCCTTCTGGGAGGGAAGTGCGTCAGAGTGCGCGCTGCTCGGGGCCGTTGTAGGCGGAGAGCGGGCGGATCAGCGCGTTGCTTGCACGCTGTTCCATGATGTGCGACGTCCAGCCGATGATGCGCGAAGCGATGAACAGCGGGGTGAACATCTCGGTGTCGAAGCCCATCAGGTGGTATGTCGGGCCGGCGGGGTAGTCGAGGTTCGGCTTGATGTTCTTTGCTTCGTCCATGGCGGCTTCCAAGCCGTCGTAGAGTCCGAGGATCTCGCGGCGTCCGTAGTGCTCGATCATCTTGTCCAGCGCGCCCTTCATGGTTGGGACCCGCGAATCTCCGTGCTTGTAGACGCGGTGGCCGAATCCCATGACCTTCTTCTTGGCGGCCAAGGCCTCTTCCATCCATGCCTTGGCGCGGGCCGCCGCGTCTTCACGGGATTCGTCCTTGTTGATGCCGATCTCGGTGAAGGTGTGCATGACGGCCTCGTTGGCTCCGCCGTGCAGCGGGCCCTTCAATGCGCCGATGGCGCCGGTGACTGCTGAATGCAGGTCGGAGAGCGTGGAGGTGATCACGCGTGCGGTAAAGGTGGAGGCATTGAAGGAATGCTCTGCGTAAAGCACCATCGACACGCGGAATGCGTCGACTACTTCCGGCGCCGCCTCCTCGCCGAAGGTCATCCACAGGAAGTTGGCGGAGTAGTCCAGGTCCTCGCGCGGGGCCACTAGCTCCAGCCCGCGTCGGCGGCGCTGGTCGTAGGCCACGACGGCGGGGAACGCCGCAAACAGTTCCTTGGCCTTGAGCAGCTCGGCCTCTGGCGATGAATTCTCGGCTTCGGCGTGGTTCGCGCCGATCACCGATACAGCGGTGCGGCAGACGTCCATGGGATGGCAGTCGGCCGGAAGTAGGTCGATTGCGGCCTTCACCGCTGGATCCAGTGCGCGGTTGGCGCGTTCGAAAGCGCAGAACTCGGTCAGCTGGCTTTGGGTGGGCAGTTCTCCGGTCCACAGCAGCAGCGCAACTTCTTCAAACGACTTCGAGGCCGCCAAGTCCTGCACCGGGTAGCCGCGGTACAGCAGCGAATTGGTCTCGGGATTGACCTTGGAAATGGCGGTGTAGTCGACGACGACTCCTGCAAGGCCCTTCTTGATGTCCTCGGTACTCATGCTCGTTCTCCTCTTCGTTGACTCAAACTTTATGGTTCCTCGGCCTCCGGGCCGCCCGGCGGCGGCTCGGAGGCCAAGGGATGCTGCGCCCCGGCCTACAGGTTCGCGTTGTTGGAATCGATATCCAGGGTTGGGACCTGGAAATTGAAGATTCCGGTGTCAAAACGGTTGTATGCCTCGTAGTCCACCAGCTCGTACAAGCGTGACCTAGTTAACATGTTATCCACTTCGCGTTCCTGGGTGCCGTCCTGCGCGATCGCGTCGAGCACCCGCTCCGCCGCGCCCATGGCGCTGCGCAGCAGGGTCACCGGGTAGATGATCATCGCGACGCCGCCGTCGGCCAGCTGCGCCCGGGTGAACAGCTCGGACTTGCCGAATTCGGTCATGTTCGCCAGCACCGGCACATCCACCGCCTTGCAGACGGCCTCGAACTCGGAGATGTCCTTCATCGCCTCCGGGAAGATGGCGTCCGCCCCGGCGTCCACCATGGCTTTGGCCCGGTCGATGGCCGAATCCAGGCCTTCGATGGCACGGATGTCGGTGCGTGCCATGATCAGGAAGTTCTCATCGATGCGGGCATCGGCGGCCGCGGCGATGCGCTTGAGCATGGTGTCGGTGTCCACCACGTTCTTGCCGTCCAGATGCCCGCAGCGCTTCGGGTTGTACTGGTCCTCGATGTGGCAGCCTGCAAGGCCCGCATATTCAAGTTCCTGGATGGTGCGGGCCACGTTCATCGGCTCGCCGAATCCTGTGTCGGCGTCCACGATGGCCGGCAGGTCGCTCATGCGGGCGATCTGCCCGGCGCGCGTGGCGACCTCGGTCAGCGAGGTCAGCCCGATATCCGGCAGACCCAGCTCATTGGCCAGCACCGCGCCGGAGATGTAGATCCCGTCGAAGTTCTTCTCGCCGATCAGCTTGGCTGAGAGCGGGTTGAACGCCCCGGGGAACTGGCGGGCGGCTCCCGGGGTGAGCATTTCGCGCAGGGCCCGGCGCTTGGCGGCGGGGGAGACGGTCGAGTACAGCATTTAGAACAGCCCCTTGGGTGCGCTGGCCAGGTCGATGACGCCCGGGGCGGCGGTGATGTTCAGCTGGTCCAGCTCGCCTGCTGCCAGGTTTTCAAGGTTCTCGGCGGCGGCGATGAAGCGCTCGATCTCCGCCTCTTCCACCAGCCCGGCAGCCAGGGTGCGGAACTTGTTCACGTACTGTTCGCGGGCGAACGGGCGGGCGCCGAGCGGGTGGGCGTCGGCCACGGCGATCTGATCGGTGATCACGGTGCCGTCGTTCAGGGTGATTTCCACGCTGCCGCCGAAGGCTTTCTCGTTGATGTCCAGCGAGTGGTAGCGGCGGGTCCACTCCGGGTCTTCCTCGGTGGTGACCTTGTGCCACAGCTCGACGGTGTCAGCGCGGCCTGCGCGTTCCGGAGCGTAGGAGTCCACGTGGTGCCAGGCGCCGTCCTGCAGTGCGACGGTGAAGATGTACGGGATCGAGTGGTCCAGGGTTTCGCGGCTGGCGGTCGGATCGTACTTCTGCGGGTCGTTGGCGCCGGAGCCGATCACGTAGTGGGTGTGGTGGCTGGTTTTGATCAGCACGGAGGCCACGTTCTTCGGGTCGGTGGCTTCCGGGTGCTCGGAGTGCAGCTTGCGAGCCAGGTCGATCCAGGCTTGGGCCTGGTATTCGGCAGAGTGTTCCTTGGTGTAGGTGTCCAAGATGGCGCGCTTGGCTTCGCCGGCCTCGGGCAGCGGCACCTCGTAGGCGGCATCCGGGCCATCGAGCATCCAGGCGATGACGCCGTCTTCGCCCTCATAGATCGGCACCGGCGAGGTCTGTCCGCGCATGGCGCGGTCGGCTGCCTCGATGGCCATCTTGCCAGCAAAGGCAGGGGCGTGGGCCTTCCAGGTGGAGATTTCGCCCTTGCGCGACTGGCGGGTGGCGGTGGTGGTGTGCAGGCCCTGGCCCACTGCCTGGAAGATGGTTTCGATATCCAGCCCCAGCAGGGTGCCGATGCCGGCGGCGGCCGACGGGCCCAGGTGGGCGACGTGGTCGATCTTGTGCTTGTGCAGGCTGATGGCCTTGACCAGGTCCACCTGGATTTCGTAGCCGGTGGCGATGCCGCGGATCAAATCGCGGCCCGACGCTCCGGTGTGCTGGGCCACGGCGAGGATCGGCGGGATGTTGTCGCCCGGGTGGGAGTACTCGGCGGACAGGAAGGTGTCATGGTAATCCAGCTCGCGCACTGCCACGCCGTTGGCCCAGGCGGCCCATTCGGGGGAGACCTTCTGACTGATGCCGAAGATGTGGGCGCCGGCGCCGCCGGTGGATGGGGCGTGGGCCAGCGCCTGGGCGCGGGCTGCGATGATCGGGCCGCGGTTCAGCGAGGCGATGGCCACCGAGGCGTTGTCGATGATGCGGTTGATGATCATTTCGCGCACCTCGTCGCCGACCTCGACCGGGTCTGCTGCGACGACGGCGATCTTGTGGGCCAGCTGGTCCTCGCGGGCCAGGTTTTCTTCGGAGCGGTAGACGCGCACTGGGTGATTGATCATGGATGCTGCCTTTCGGTGGTGGGGGTGTAGTTCTTGATGTGCGTTAAAGACTGGTGCAAGTGCACGGTGGTGGCCGCCGCTGCGAGATCCGGATTCTTCTGGGCGATGGCCCAGGCGATGGATGCGTGTTCCCTTGCCGAGGCGCGCAGCCGCTGCGGATTGTCCTGGGCCAGCCGGCGGACCCGCTGCAGGTGGACGCGCAGGTTGCGCAGCGCGGCAGACAGGTAGGAGTTGCCGGCGGCCTGGTCGATCGACTCATCGAGCCGCGCGACCAGTTGGTAGTAGCCGCTGGCGGCATCCGGCATGGACTCCTGGGCGGCGGCGCGGTCGAAGGCTTGGGCTAGTTCGGCGAATTCACCGGCGTGGGCGGAGTCGGCGGCAAGCCTGGCGTTTTCGCATTCAAGCACGCGGCGCAGGACGAACAGGTCCTCCAGATGGTCCTTGCCGACCTCGGAGACGACGACGCCACGCCCGCGCTGGGCGACTGCCAGCCCGTCGGCCACCAGGCGGGCCAGGGCTTCGCGCACCGGGGTGCGCGAGACGCCTAGGCGCTCGGACTGTTCGACCTCGGCAAGCACGGTACCGGGGACCAGCTGCCATTCGACGATTTCGGTGCGCAGGGTGTCGTAGACCTTGTCGCTCGCTCTCATGCTTCGAGTGTATACATAAAAACGGGCAATGGGCGAAGCTCCTCGTGATATATCGATAAAACTCCAAAATGTGTATACAAGCCCATTGTCTTGCTGTGATCTGCGCCATAGGCTGGGTGCATAGTCCAGGGGCGGGCCGCCGGGTTCGCGGGAAGGAAGAACATGGCGCAGGAATACCGCAGGGCCTATGCCCAGGCCACAGAAAACCCGTCGCAGTTCTGGCTCCAAGCCGCAGAAAAACTTGAGTGGGAGCGCATGCCGAGCATCGCTGTCGACGAATCGCGGGCGCCGCTGTACAGCTGGTTCCCGGACGGCGAGCTGAACCTTTCGGCCAACGCGCTGGACCGGCACGTGGCGGCCGGCCGCGGGGACCAAGCGGCGCTGATCTACGATTCGGCCATGCTGGGGACCTCCACGACCTACACCTACTCGCAGCTGCTCCAGCAGGTGGCTGTTTTTGCCGGGGTGCTGCGCGAGCGTGGGGTGCAGGCCGGGGACCGGGTGCTGATCTACCTGCCGATGATCCCGCAGGCGGCCATCGCCATGCTTGCCTGCGCGCGGATCGGCGCGGTGCATTCGGTGGTGTTCGGCGGATTTGCGCCCAAGGAGCTCGCCGCCCGCATCACCGACTGCGCCCCGGTCGCCGTCGTGACGGCTTCCGGAGGCATCGAGCCGGCGCGCAGGATCGAATACCTGCCGGCGGTGGCCGAAGCCCTGGAGCTGGCCCAGCCGGAGGTCAGGGACGTCATCGTCGCCCACCGCGAAGGATTCGAGCACGGGACATGCGAATACGACGGGCAGTCCTTCAATGGGCATCGCGTGGCCTGGCACGACTGGGACCGCCTCGCCGCACATGCTGAGCCGGCCGATCCTGTGCCGGTGCCCTCCACCCATCCGCTCTATGTGCTGTACACCTCCGGCACCACCGGCACGCCCAAGGGGGTGGTGCGGGACACCGGCGGCTACGGCACCGCGCTGCAGTTCTCCATGAACGCGGTCTACGACGTGCACGAGGGCGATGTCATGTTCACCGCCAGCGACGTGGGCTGGGTCGTCGGGCATTCGTATATCGTCTACGGGCCGTTGATTGCCGGGGCTGCCACGGTGCTCTACGAGGGCAAGCCGGTGGGCACTCCCGACGCCGGGGTATTCGGCAGGATCATCCAGGAGCACAAGGTCACCACGATGTTCACCGCGCCCACCGCGCTGCGTGCGGTGCGCAAGGCGGATCCGGGCGGCGGGCTGCTCACCGGGCACGACCTGTCAACGCTGCGGGCGCTGTTCGTCGCCGGCGAGCGCCTGGATCCGGACACCTATCATTTCGCCGTCTCGCTGCTGGGCGTGCCGGTGGTGGATAACTGGTGGCAGACCGAAACCGGCTGGCCGATCGCCTCGAATCCGTTGGGACTTGAGCAGCTGCCCGCCAAGGCCGGCAGCCCGACCACCCCGGTGCCCGGCTTCGACGTGCAGATCCGCGACGTGCTGGGGGAGGCGGTGCCCGCCGGCGGCGAGGGGAATATTGTGGTGAAGCTGCCGCTGCCGCCTGGCGCTTTGACCACGCTGTGGGGCAACGACCAGCGCTTCATCGACACTTACCTGAGCCAGATTCCCGGGTACTACCTCACCGGGGACTCGGGGTTCATCGACGAGGACGGCTACCTATTCGTGATGGGGCGCACCGACGACGTGATCAACGTGGCGGGTCACCGGCTGTCCACCGGGGCGATGGAACAGGTGCTGGCAAGCCACTCCGCGGTGGCCGAGTGCGCGGTGATCGGGCTTGCCGATGAGCTCAAGGGGCAGCGCGCCGCCGGGTTCGTCGTGCTCAAATCAGGGGTGCAGATCACCGAGGAGCAGCTACGCGCCGAGATCGTGGCCATGGTGCGCGAGCACATCGGCCCGGTGGCCGATTTTAGGCAGGTGCAGGTGGTGGCCGCGCTGCCCAAGACCCGTTCGGGCAAGATCCTGCGCAAGACCATGCGGCAGATCGCCGACGGGCAGGACTATGTGGTGCCCTCCACCATCGAGGACGCCTCGGTGATCGAGGCGCTGCTGCCGGTGCTGCGCCCGGAAGCCTAGCTAGGAGACGGCGACGCCGAAGAGCAGGCCGATCAGGTAGGTGGCGGCCATGGTGGCGCTGCCCATGACGACGTTGCGCAGCACTGCCGGCCCGCGCGGCGCCTTGCCCAAGGTGGCGCTGATCCATCCGGTCAGGAACAGCCCGAGCACCACGGCGACAGCGGTGTTCACCACGGGGCGCCCAAAGGGCAGGAAGACCATCAGCAGCGGGATGGCCGCGCCGATGGTGAAGGCGATGAAGGAGGACAGGGCCGCGCCCAGCGGGCTGGTCAGGTCCCCGGGGTCGATGCCCAGCTCCACCTCGGCGTGCGCCGCCAGCGCGTCGTGGGCTGTCAGCTCCTCGGCCACCTGGGCGGCCAGGTGCTCGGACAGGCCGCGCTCGCGGTAGAAGCCTGCCAGTTCCTCCAGCTCTTGTGCCGGCTGTTCGCGCAGCTCGGCCAGTTCAGTCTCGATCATCGCCTTCTCGGTGTCGCGCTGGGTGCTGACCGACACGTATTCGCCGCCGGCCATGGAGAAGGCCCCGGCGACCAGCGCGGCGATGCCTGCGGTGGCGATGGCGGGAATGTTCTGCGGCGTGGCGGCGGCGACGCCGACGACGACGCCAGCCACCGAGACGATGCCGTCGTTGGCTCCGAGCACCCCGGCGCGCAGCCAGTTCAGCTTCTGCCCCACGCGGGGCTGGTCGTGGGCTTCGCCTTCATGCGGCGCTGTGTGGCTCATGGTTGCCATCATGCGCAGTTGCGCGGGGGAAAACAAGCAGCCTGCGCGGTGATATGCGCCCTAGCTGCGGGCCTGGTATTCGTACTCCGGGCGCCCGCGGGTTCCGTGCCGGGGCTGTTTGACGGCGTTGTTGCCCTCGGCCAGGTGCTCCAGGTAACGGCGGGCGGTGACCCGGGACATGCCCAGGGCGGCGGCCAGTTCGGTGGCTGAAAATGCCTGCCCGCGGTGCGCCGCCAGGAATTCGCCGATGGCGTTCAGTGTTTCGGGGATCAGCCCCTTGGGCAGGGTGCTGGAGGCGCCGGCGCTGCGCAGCGCCGAGAAGGCGTGGTCCAGCGCGGCCTGGCTGGTGTCGGTTCCGCCGGCCTGCATGCCGGCAATGAACCTGCGGTGGTTTTCAAGCTTTTCGGCGAAGACCGCGAAGGTGAAGGGCTTGATCAGGTACTGGGTAATGCCGGTGGCCACCGCCGAGCGCACGACGCCTAGGTCCCGCACCGCGGTGATGGCGATGATGTCAGTGGTCAGCCCGCGGCCGCGCATCCGCTTGGCCACGTCGATCCCGTGCAGGTCCGGCAGCGTCATGTCCAGCAGCACCAGGTCGAATCCTCGCCCCGCGGCCTGGGCCTGGTCCAGCAGCGCCAGGGCCTGTTGGCCGCTTTCGGCGGTGGCGGCGGCGGTGAATCCCGGCACGCGATCCACATAGGCCGCGTGGGCGGCGGCGGTGCCCGGCTCGTCGTCCACTACCAGCACCCTGAGCGCCTTCTGCTGATCGGCTGTGCCCATCCGTTCCTTTCACCCCGTTCTCAAGCGGCCATTGGCAGGCTCACGGTGAAGATCGCCCCGGCGTCGTTGTCAACACTTATTGTGCCACCCAGGCGCAGCACCGCCTGCTGGACCAGCGCGAGCCCCAGCCCGCGCGGCAGCACCCCCTCCTTGGTGCTCACGCCCAGGCGCAGCAGGTTCTCCAGGAACTCCGGCTCGATGCCCGGTCCGGAGTCCGCCACCAGGATCATCAGCTCGTTATCCAGCACGCTGACCTCCACCCAGACGGTGGCCTCGGCGGTGCCCACGGAGACGTCCAGCGCATTGTCCAGCAAGTTGCCGACGATGGTGACCAGGTCCGTGGCGTGGAAGACGTCGTTGGGCACCGTGCCGTGCGCGGTGATGTCCAGGCGCACCCCGCGCTCGTGGGCCTGGGCGGCCTTGGCCACCAGCAGGCTCGACAGGTACACATCGTCGATGCTGTGCACGATCGCGTCGGTCAGCTGCTGGGAGTGCTGGCGGTCGTCTACCGCGAATTCCAGCGCTTCGTCGGCCCTGCCGTTCTCGATCAGCGCTGCGATGGTGTGCAGCCGGTTGGCATGCTCGTGCGTCTGCGCCCGCAGCGCGGTGGAGAAAGTCTTCAGCGAGCGCACCTCGCCGGCCAGCTCCTGCACCTCGGTCAAATCCTTCAAGGTGAGGACCTGGCCGGTCAGCGGGGCGGTGCCGAACCAGTGCCAGCGGGCCCTGCCGCGGCGCGGCAGCTTGGCGTTGGACAGGCGTGCGGGGGACTGGGACACCGAGAGCACTGTGTCCATGCCCAGATGGATTTCGTCCTTGCAGCTGCGCCCGGTGCGCATCAGTTCCGCCAGGGTTTCGGGCATGGCCGTCTGGCCCGGGTCCAGCCCCTCGGCCGGCACCTGTTCGGGCAGCCGCAGCAGCCTGGCAGCCTCCTGGTTGTAGAGCACGATGCGGTGCCGCCGGTCCAGCAGCACGAGACCTTCCTGGACCGAATGCAGCGCGGAGAAGTAGAAGGCATAGAGCCGGCGCAGCCCGGCCGGGCCGAAGCCCAGCGTTGCCTGGTTGACATAGCGGGAGAACAGCCAGGAGGTGAAGCCCGCCAGCAGCAGCGCCAGCGCTGAGAACAGCAGGATCTGCGGCAGCTCGCTGCGGTAGATCAGCTGCAGGTTGTGCATGGTGAAGCCGCTGGAGACCATCCCCACCAGCTGGCCGTCCCGGTAGACCGGGGCGATGGTGCGCACCGAATTTCCCAAGGTGCCCGTGGCCTGCTCGTTGTAGGTCTGCCCGGCCAGCGCCTGCGCAGTGGAGCCAATGTACTTCTTACCGATCTGTGATGGGTCCGGGTGGGTGACGCGGATGGCGTCGGGGGTCATGATCGTGATGAAGTCCACCGATTCGGCCCGGTCCAGGACCTTCTGGACATAGGGCTGCAGCTGTTCGGTGGGGTTCTTCGAGCTCAGCGCGCTGCCCACGAACGGGTCGTTGGCCAGGGTGACGGTGATCGCGGCGACGGTGGACTGCCGGTCGGCGAGGATCACCTTGTTTTGCTGCTGGTAGGCGGCGAAGCCAAGCCCTGAGACCAGCAGCAGCATCACCAGCATCTGCCCGATGAAGATCAGCAGCGCCAGGGACCAGCCGTCGCGGGAGAGCGGGGCCGGTTCATTGGCCGCGGCGCTGGCCGTTCCGGAGTCGAGAAAGTGGTCGCTCATTGCCCTGCCCTTCGTATAACAGCCCGGCGCCAACGCCCCTGCGCAACACCAGTATCCAGCCAACGGGTGCCTGATCTTAAGCGCCGCATGACCAATATGAACGCAAAGGAGATGAACATCACGATGGGGCGCACCATGGATTTGACGATCTTACCCACCGCCTTCGCAGCAATGAAGCTGCGCAGGCTTTCACACGCACAAGGTTGGTTGAACCCATGGCTATCGCCGAACAGACCCCGCCCGCCGCTTCCGGGCAGGCGAAGAAAAAAGACAAGACCCACTGGCTGTACATCTCAGTGATCGCCGCTGTCATCCTCGGCGCGGCGATCGGCCTGATCGCCCCGGATCTGGGCAAGGCGCTTAAGCCCCTGGGCGACGGCTTCGTGGCGCTGATCAAGATGATCATCGCACCTGTCATCTTCTGCACCATCGTGCTGGGCATCGGCTCCATCGCCAAGGCTGCCACCGTGGGCAAGGTCGGCGGCCTGGCGCTGCTGTACTTCCTGACGATGTCCACCTTTGCCCTGGCCCTGGGTCTGATCGTCGGCAACATCATCCACCCCGGGTCGGGGCTCGACCTGCAGCCCTACGACCCGAACAAGCCGAAGGCCTCCAACGGCACCGTCGACTTCTTCATGTCGCTGATTCCCGGCGACATCCCGGTGCTGCCGACCCTCGTGGTTGCACTGCTGGTCGGCTTCGCGCTGCAGGGCATGGGCAAGTCCGGAGAGCCGGTGCTGCACGGCATCCAGGCCATCCAGAAGGTCGTCTTCCGCATCATGATGATGATCATGTGGGTTGCGCCGCTGGGCGCGTTTGGAGCGATCGCCGCAGTGGTTGGCGCCACCGGCTGGGCCGCGATCGGCTCTATGGCGATCCTGATGGGCGCCTTCTACCTGACCTGCATCATCTTCATCGTCGTGGTCCTGGGCACCCTGCTGAAGGTGGTGACCGGGCTGAACATCTTCGCGCTGCTGAAGTACCTGGCCCGCGAATACCTGCTGATCTTCTCTACCTCCTCTTCGGAGACCGCGCTGCCCCGACTGATCGCCAAGATGGAACACGTCGGAGTCTCCAAGCCGGTCGTGGGCATCACCGTTCCCACCGGCTACTCCTTCAACCTCGACGGCACCGCCATCTACCTGACCATGTCAGCCCTGTTCGTCTCCACTGCAATGGACATGCCGATGAACCTGGGACAGCAGATTGGCCTGCTGGTGTTCATGATCATTGCTTCCAAGGGCGCCGCAGGCGTCACCGGCGCAGGCCTTGCCACGCTGGCCGCCGGCCTGCAGGCCCACCGCCCCGAGCTGCTCGGAGGCATGGGCGTGATCGTGGGCATCGACAAGTTCATGTCCGAGGCCCGCGCACTGACCAACTTCACCGGCAACGCCGTGGCGACCTTGCTGATCGGCAAGTGGACCAAGGAAGTCGATCTGGAGCAGGCCAAGGCAGTACTTTCCGGCGAACGCCCGTTCGACGAGGCAATGCTGGAAGAAAGCATGCACTAGCCCACGTGTGATCATCGAAAATCCGCTGCCGCAGCCAAAGCTGAGGCAGCGGATTTTCTGCGTCTTGGGCCAGCGGCTAGGCTCGGGGCATGAGCCCAGAAGAATTACAGCTGATCGAGGCCGCGCGAGAAGTCATCGAGAAGCACACCGACGCCGATGAGCATGGCGACGGCTTCCACACCATGGGCTGCGCGGTGCTTGATGAGCAGGGCAGGGTCCATGTGGGAGTCAATTTCTACCATTTCACCGGAGGCCCCTGTGCGGAGCTTGTCGCGCTGGGCGCCGCGCGGGCCTCCGGCGCCCGCAACCCGCAACTGATCGTCGCTGTTGGAAACGCCGGGCGCGGGGTCAAAGCGCCGTGTGGGCGCTGCCGCCAAATCATGTCAGACAACTACCCGCAGATTCGTGTCATCACTCCCACCAGTCAGGGTGTGAAAAGCATGGAAATCCAGGAGCTGTTGCCCTATGGCTTCGACTGGAACGCCGCCCAGAGCTCCTGAGGCTAGAACCGGGCCGACCATTGCGTTGGGACGAAGGATCCACCCAGCTTCCATACAACGTTTGAGTTAAGGTTCAAGGTAAAGGCTCGCCGTAGAACGGGACAAAAAATAGTTAAAGTCGGTGCTGGAAGATAATCTTGAATGGAGCGCTGAGCTCAGAGTTTTGTCTTAAATCAACGGGAAGTGTGGTTGACCCATCGTGAGCGAGGAACAGGGAAGCAAGGTCCGCGGCGCGGGAATGCTCAAGGAGCCGCGCCCCTTAGGCCCCACTGGCAAGCCGTTGTCCGAATTCCCCGTCCCTGCACCGCTGCCTTCGCACGGTCCAGCGCGCGTGATCGCCATGGTGAACCAGAAGGGCGGCGTTGGCAAGACCACGTCCACCATCAACCTGGCCGCTGCGCTCGCCGAGTACGGACGCAAGGTGCTGCTGGTTGACTTCGACCCGCAGGGCGCATTGTCGGCAGGCTTCGGCACCAACCCCCATGAAATGGACATCACCGTCTACAACGTGTTGATGGACCGCAACGTGAAGATCACCGACGCCATTTTGCACACCGATGTCGAGAACATCGACCTGCTGCCGGCAAACATCGACCTCTCCGCCGCCGAAGTGCAGCTGGTCAACGAGGTAGCCCGCGAGCAGGTGCTCGAACGCGAGCTGCGCAACGTGATTGACGACTACGACGTCGTGCTCATCGACTGCCAGCCTTCGCTGGGCCTGCTGACCATCAACGCGCTGACCGCCGCCCACGGCGTCATCATCCCGCTGACCGCAGAGTTTTTTGCCCTGCGCGCGGTGGCCCTGCTGATGGAAACCATCGACAAGGTCAAGGACCGGCTGAACCAGGTACTGGAGCTGGACGGCGTGCTGGCCACCATGTACGACCCACGCACCCTGCACAGCCGCGAAGTCATCACCCGACTGGACGAGGCCTTCGGCGAAAAGCTGTTCGAGACCGTCATCAAGCGGACCATCAAGTTCGCCGACGCGAATGTCGCGGCCGAGCCGATCACCACCTATGCGGCGAACCATCCTGGCGCCGAGGCCTACCGCAGCCTGGCGCGGGAGCTGATCTGGCGCGGCGGCGCCCCGTAATGAGCGCAGTACTGCGCGAAGAACCCAGCGTGCAAACCGCCGCCGATTCACCTGCCACGGACCCCGAGAGCGGGGCCGAGGAATCGGCTGGCGGTTTTCGCCTTGCCCTGGACAACTTCAACGGCCCCTTCGACGTGCTGCTGCACCTGATCACCAAGCGCGAGCTGGACATCACCGAGGTCGCGCTGGCGGAGGTCACGGACGAGTTCATCGCCTACCTGCGCGAGCTGCAGGCAAGAAGCCTTTACGAGGGCGATGACGGGATGAAGGTGCTGGATGAAACCACAGAATTCCTGGTGGTCGCCTCCACGCTGCTGGACCTAAAAGCCGCCCGGCTGCTGCCACGCGGGGAGATGGCAGACGAAGAAGACTTCGAGCTGCTTGAAGCAAGGGATCTGCTCTTTGCCCGGCTGCTGCAGTACAAGGCCTTCAAAACTGCCGCCGAATTCCTAGGCGGGCGCTATGAGTCGGAGGGCGCCCGCAAGCCGCGCGAGGTGGCGTTGGAGCCGCAGTTTGCGGCGCTGCTGCCCGAACTGGTCTTCAACATTTCCGCGCAGCGTTTCGCCCAGATCGCGGCCGCCGCGCTGGAGCCCAAGCCCGAGCCGCAGACCGAGGTGGGGCTGGGCCACCTGCACGGCGCGAATGTCACCATCGCCGCAGAGGCGGAGGCCATCGCGGGGATGCTCCGCGAGCACGGCGCCATGGACTTCACCGCGCTGGTGGCCGACGCGCAGCTCCACCTGGTCGTCGTTGTGCGCTTCCTGGCCCTGCTGGAGATGTTCCGCCAGAAGGTCATCGTGTTTGAACAGCAGCACCCGCTGGGAGACCTGCAGATCAGCCTGGCAGGGGAGTCGGACTTTGACGCCGAAGCGGTGCAGGACGACTACGACGCGTCGGAGGGTGAGGGGGATCATGAGTGAGATTGCACCCATAGACCAGCTGCCCGGAGGGCTTGAATCAGGGTTGGAAGCGGTGCTGATGGTCGCCGATTCCCCCGTAACTTCGGCGCGTTTGGCCCAGATCTTCGAGGTGCCGGTGGCCCGGGTGGCCGCCGCCCTGGAGAAGCTGGCGACCGAGTATGATAGTAAGGATCGACCGCGGGGATTTGAACTTCGTCGCGTCGCCTCCGGGTGGCGCTTCTATTCGCGGGCCGATTATGCCGATTTCGTCTCCAGTTATGTGCTCGACGGGCAAACAGCACGCCTGTCTCAGGCCGCCCTAGAAACTCTGGCTGTCATCGCTTACCGACAGCCGGTCTCGCGTGGACGTATTTCGGCGATTCGAGGTGTCAACGTCGATTCGGTGGTGCGCACGCTGCTCACCCGCGGATTGATTACCGAGTATCCGGAAATGGGCGATGGCGGCGCAACGCTGTACCAGACCACCGAATACTTCCTGGAACGACTGGGATTGGGCTCGCTGGATGAGCTGCCTGCGCTGTCCCCGTATCTGCCAGGGGTGGCGGATCTCGAATCGCTGGATTCGGCAACCTACGACGACTAAGCGGCGCCGCAGCGCGGCACCGCTTCAAGGACCAGCGCAGAGTGCTGCCCGCACCGGGCAGAAGAACTCGCGAACACGTAACAGCAAGGGACATGTTTAGCATGAGCAGGGGATCATCCTCCGGCCGCACCCCACGCGGCAACAATTCGAACTTCGGCGGCAAGAGCTCCGGCGGCCGCGGCGGCCAGGGCTCCAAGCCAACGGGCGGCAAGTCCAGCGGCGGCAAGTCCTTCGGCTCCAAGCCGGGACGTCCGGGCGTAGGTTCGGCCAAGCCCTACGGCAAGTCCGCCGATGCCAAGCCTTTCGGCAAGCCGGCAGCCGGTTCCAAGTCCGCCAGCGGCTCGGCCAAGCGCAATACCTCGGCAGTGCGCAAGAACTCCGAGCGCGCCTTCGCCAAGGAGCGCTTCGGCAATTCCGTGCCGACCAACTACGCCCGCCCGACCCAGCGCGCCCGCGCCCAGGCCCGGGCCGAAAGCCAGGCCAACCGCGCCGCGTTCGGCGAGTCGCAGGACGGCATCCGCCTGCAGAAGGCCATGGCCAACGCCGGCGTTGCATCGCGCCGCGTCTGCGAGGAGATGATCCTCGAAGGCCGCGTAGAGGTCAACGGCAACCTGGTCGTGGAGCTGGGCAGCCGCGTGGACCCCGAAAAGGATTCGATCCACGTGGACGGCATGCGCATCCAGCTGAGCAAGGCCACCCGCTACTACGTCTTCAACAAGCCCAAGCACGTGATGTGCACGATGGACGACCCAGAGGGCCGCCGCGTGATCTCCGACTACTTTAAGAACGAGCACCACTCCCAGCGCCTGTTCCACGTCGGCCGCCTCGACTACAAGACCGAGGGCCTGCTGATCCTGACCAATGACGGCGAGCTGGCCAACCGCCTGCAGCACCCCAAGTACGAGGTCCCCAAGACCTACCTGGTGCAGGTTCCCGGCCCGCTGCCGCGCTCCGTGGGCAAGCAGCTGCGTGACGGCATCAAGCTGGAGGACGGCTGGATCAAGGTCGACGACTTCAAGCTGATCGACCAGTCCCCGAAGCACGTGATGGTGGAAGTGACCCTGCACTCGGGCCGCAACCGCATTGTGCGCCGCATGTTCGACGCCGTCGGCTTCCCGGTCCAGCGCCTGGTGCGCGTGGCCATCGGCCCGATCCAGCTCGGCGACCAGAAGCAGGGCACCATCCGCTCCCTGGGCAACCAGGAAGTCGGCCACCTGATGAAAATGGTAGGAATGTAATTCGCATGGCAACTTCACATCTCGCCGGACCGGTGCTGGTCATCGGCACCGGCCTGCTGGGCACCTCCATCGGACTTGGCCTGCGCGCCAAGGGCGTGGGCGTCTACCTGCAGGACATCTCGCCGACCGCCCAGGGCGTGGCCCAGGACATCGGCGCCGGCGTGGTGCTGGAGCATGCAAAGATCGCACCGGAGCTCGTAGTGATTGGCGCCCCGCCGGATGTCACCGCGGCCCTGGTGGGCGACGCGCTGCTGGCCTACCCGAACGCCACCGTGGTGGACATCGCCAGCGTCAAGGGCTCGATCCTCGACGCGGTGCTGGCCGACCCGCGCCTGGGCCCGGCGGAAACCTCCCGCTACGTGGGCACCCACCCGATGGCAGGTCGCGAAAAGTCAGGCCCCGCCGCTGCGCGCGGCGAGCTGTTCACCGCCATGCCGTGGGTGATCTGCGCCCATGAGCAGGCCGCCGCCGAACGGGTCAAGGTCGCCGAATCGTTGGCCATCGACCTGGGCGCGACCATGCACCGCATGAGCGTGAAAGAGCACGACGAATCCGTCGCCCTGATTAGCCACTTCCCGCAGGCCGCCAGCTCCATGATCGCCTCTCGGCTGCTGAACGCCGAGGGCCACCAGCTGGCCCTGGCGGGCAACGGGCTGCGCGACACCACGCGCATCGCGGCCAGCGATGAGAAGCTGTGGATCCAGATCTTCTCGCACAATGCCAAGGCGCTGGTGCCGATCCTGGAAGGGATGAAAGAAGACCTGGACCGCCTGATCAACACCCTGCAGCACCCCGGCGAGCCGGGCGCGCTGCTGGACTTGTCCCAGCTGATGACCGAGGGCAATGCAGGCAAGGCCCGAATTCCGGGCAAGCACGGCGCCCCGCCGCAGGCCTTTGCCCTGGTCACCGTCGTCATTGACGACAAGCCCGGCCAGATCGCGGCCCTGCTGACCCAGATCGGGCAGGCGGGGATCAACATCGAAGACTTGCGCATGGACCACTCGGCAGGCCACCAGGTCGGCATGGTCGACGTCTCGGTGGTTCCGGGACGGCGCGACGAACTTATCAACGTACTGACTTTCAACGGATGGAAGGTTGCCCAGTGAGCAGCGTAGAAAACGGCCGCATCGTAGTAGCAATTGACGGACCCAGCGGTTCGGGCAAGTCCTCGGTCTCCAAGGCCGTGGCCCGCACCCTGAACGCCGCTTACCTGGACACCGGCGCCATGTACCGCGCCATCACCTTCTCGGTGCTGGCCGAGGGAGCCGACCTCAACGATGCCGCAGCTGTGGCCCAGGCGGTGCGCGATGCGCAGCTTCAGATCTCGGTGGACCCGGATGCCGAGCTGGTGCAGATCGCAGGCCAGGACGTCACGCAGGCCATCCGCGAGCCGCGCATCTCCGAGAACGTCTCCGCGGTGGCCACCAACCTGGAGGCCCGCGCCGAACTGGTGCGCCGCCAGCAGGAAATCATCGCAGCCAATGAGCGCATCGTCGCCGAAGGCCGCGACATCACCACCGTGGTGGCCCCCGACGCCGACGCCCGCATCCTGCTCACCGCCTCCGAAGAGGCGCGACTGCGCCGCCGCGGCTTGCAGCTGGGCGGCACCCAGAACGACGCGCAGCTTGAGGCTCAGGTGCTTGCCCGCGACGCCAAGGACTCCACCGTCGTGAACTTCACCGAAGCAGCCGACGGTGTAATGACCGTCGACTCCTCGGACCTCGACTTTGAACAGACCATCGCCGCAGTGCTTGACGCAGTGCAGGCGGCTAAGAAAAACTAGCCTCGAGCTGGTGCCCATCCTCGGCGGGAGCCGATGAAGATGACAATCGCTGTGAAGGGAAAATCATGAGCGAAAACAACTCCACCCACGACGAGGACTACATCCCCGTTGGAGACGACGATATCGCCGAGCGCCTTGCCGAACTGAGCGATGAGGATGCAGCCATCCGCACGCAGGCGCTGCTCTCCGGCCTGGACGACTACGACCTGGACGAAGAAGACGCAGCCCTGCTCGCCGGCCTGGACGAGTACGACGACGATGACGCAGACGTGGTCATCCCGCCGGTGCTGGCAGTCATCGGACGCCCCAACGTTGGCAAGTCCACCCTGGTCAACCGCATCATCGGCCGCCGCGAGGCAGTGGTGGAAGACACCCCTGGCGTGACCCGCGACCGCGTGTCCTACTCCGCTGAATGGATGGGCCGTCCGTTCACCATCGTTGACACCGGCGGCTGGGAGCACGACGCCAAGGGCATCCACGCCTCGGTGGCCGACCAGGCGGAGATCGCCGCCGACGTGGCCGACGCGATCCTCTTCGTGGTCGACGCCCACGTGGGCGCCACCGCCACCGACGAGGCAGTGGTCAAGATGCTGCGCAAGAAGGGCAAGCCGGTCTTCCTGGTGGCCAACAAGGTGGACGACTTCAACCAGGAAGCAGAAGCAGCAGTGCTCTGGGGCCTGGGCTTCGGCCAGCCATGGCCGGTTTCCGCGCTGCACGGCCGCGGCGCCGCAGACCTTCTGGACGCGGTCATGGAGAAGCTGCCCGAGCATTCGGCCTACGGCGGCCTGATCCCTTCGGGTGGCCCGCGCCGCATCGCGCTGATCGGCCGTCCGAACGTGGGCAAGAGCTCGCTGCTGAACAAGCTGGCAGGCTCCGAGCGCGTGGTCGTCGACGACTACGCGGGCACCACCCGCGACCCTGTTGACGAGCTGATCGAGCTGGGCGGGGAAGTCTGGCGCTTCGTCGACACCGCCGGCATCCGCCGCCGCCAGCACATGGCGGTGGGCTCGGACTACTACGCTTCGCTGCGCACCCAGGCCGCCCTTGAAAAGGCAGAGGTCGCCGTGGTGCTGCTTGCGGCCAACGAACGCGTTTCCGAACAGGACGTGCGCATCATCCAGCTGGCCATCGAGGCCGGCCGCGCCCTGGTGGTCGTCTACAACAAGTGGGACGAGGTGGACGAGGACCGCCGCTACTACTTGGAGCAGGAAATCGAGCTGGACCTGGCCCACATTGAGTGGGCGCCGCGCGTGAACATCTCGGCGAAGACCGGCTGGCACAAGGACAAGCTGATCCCGGCGCTGAACAAGTCGCTGGAATCCTGGGACAAGCGCATCCCCACCGGCAAGCTCAACGCCTTCCTCGGCGAGCTTGTCGCGGCCCACCCGCACCCGGTGCGCGGAGGCAAGCAGCCGCGCATCCTGTTCGGCACCCAGGCCTCGGCCCGTCCGCCGCGCTTCGTGTTGTTCACCACAGGATTCCTGGATCCGGGCTACCGCCGCTTCATCACCCGCCGCCTGCGCGAGACCTTTGGTTTCGAGGGCAGCCCGATCGAAGTTTCGATGCGCATCCGCGAACGCCGCGGCCGCAATCGCTAGCAGTTCGAAATTACCTGCCGACTTGGTGTAGGGTAATAACGGAGCTTTTCGCAGACGGCACCCTTGGTTCTCACGACTTGGGGATAACGGCTGCGGAGGCATCGGGCTATGGCGCAGCTTGGTAGCGCGCCTGACTGGGGGTCAGGAGGTCGCAAGTTCAAATCTTGTTAGCCCGACCAACCGCGCAACCCCGGCAAGCAGAGATGCTTGCCGGGGTTTTGCCGTCTTGCAGCGCGGGCCACAACCACAGGAGCAGATGTAGTGAAGCGCCGTTTTATGCAGGTCGATGTCTTCAGCGGCCACCCGTTCAAGGGCAATCCGCTGGGCGTGGTGCTGGACGGGAGCGGACTGAGCGATGAGCAGATGCGCGACTACTCCCGCTGGTCGAACCTCTCCGAGGTCACCTTCATCCTCCCCACTCAGGAGCGCGCAGCCGACTACCGGTTCAGGATCTTCTCCGGAGACACGGAGTTCCCCTTTGCCGGCCACCCCACCCTGGGTACCGCCCATGCCTGGCTGGCCGCCGGCGGCGCCCCGCGGGTGCCGGGGAAGATCCACGCCCAGTGCGCCGCAGGAATCGTCCCGGTGAAATTCGGGGCCGCTGGATACGCCTTTGTGTCCCCGCCGCTGCAGCGGACCGGTGAATTCGACGCCCAGCGCCGCGAGGCCGTGCGCGCCATCCTGGGCGTTGATGACTCCCAGATCCTTGCCACCCAGTGGGTGGACAACGGGCCGGGCTGGAGCGCGGTACTGCTCGACAGCGCGCAAACGGTGCTGGACTTGAAACCAGATGCCTCGGCGCACCGCCAAAAATGGAAGATCGGCGTCGTCGGCGCCCTGCCCGGGGGATCGGATGCGGCATTCGAGGTCCGGGCCTTCAACTTCAACCACGGCGCGCTGCGCGAGGATCCGGTCACCGGAAGCCTGAACGCGGGCATTGCCCAATGGCTCGTGGACAGCGGCCGGGCGGCGCTGCCCTTTTCAAATCGACAGGGCACGGCGATGGGGCATCTTGGACGCGTCGACTTCACGCTGGATGAGGGCCTGCTATGGACCGGAGGCGCGGCGGCAACCCTGATCGACGGGCACATCGACATCTAGGGCCGCGCCAATGTGATCGAGGCGATTGCCAGAACCCGGCGCCGCGCCTAGGCTTGTACCCATGGGTACGCTGTTCAACTAATGACCGTCTTGCGTCCAGCACCGCTGCGCACCACGGTCCGCCGCCAGCTGCATCGCAGCTCGCGGCATCCCTCGCCCGTCCAGCGGCGGTTGTCATGCCGTCGACGTGAGGATTGAGAACACACCATGACTTCCCCCTTGCCTGCAGAAACACTCCACACTCCCGAGGCCTTCTGCCTTGAACTGCGCGGCGTCAGCATGAGCTTCGGCGACCGTGACGTCCTTGACGGCGTCGACCTCAGCCTTGGACCCGTTGACCGCGTGGCGGTCCTGGGCGAGAACGGCTCCGGAAAATCCACGCTGCTCCGCCTGGCCGCCGGATCGCTGGCCCCCGTCCATGGTGTACGGCGCGCCAATGTTCCCGGCCATATCGCCTACGCCGCCCAAGCTCCCCGGTTCGGGCCGGAACTGAGCATCGGCCAGGTCATCGACTCCTACCACCACCGCTTCCGCGAGCTGGAGCGGCTGATGGATGCCGTCAGCAGGCGGCTTGGCGCAGCTTCGGGCAGCCGGCAGGAGCAGCTGCTGGGCCAGCTGCAGCAGCTGACCGACATCTACGAAGCGGCCCAGGGGTATTCGCTGGAGCAGCGGATGGACCGCGCCCTGCAGCAGTTGGGGCTGGCGCACCTGGACCGGCGGATGCCGGCGGCAAGGCTGTCAGGAGGGCAGCGCTCCCGGCTGGCCCTGGCTTGCGTGCTGTGCTCCGGGGCCCAGCTGCTGCTGCTTGACGAACCGACCAACGACCTCGACGAGACGGCGATGGCTTGGCTGGAACGCAGCCTCGACGCGCATCGCGGAGCCTTGCTGGTGGTCAGCCACGACCGCATGTTCCTCAAGCGCTTCGCCCGCAGCATCGTGGAAGTCGCCGACGGGGCGCTGCGCCACTATGGGGGCGGCTATGACGGCTACCTGAAGGCCAAGGAGCAGGAACGCCAGGCGGCGCTGGCGGCCTATGAGAGCTGGAAAGACGAGCTTGAATGCTCCCAAAGCCTGGTGCGGAAGAACACGTCGAGGGTTGCCGCGATTCCGCGAAAGCAGGAAAAGGCCGCGTTCGGCCATGGAAACTTCCGCCCGCGCAGCCGTAACCACGGCTCCACCTCTAAAGTCAGGCAGGCCAAGTCGCGCATCGAGGAGCTCGAATCCCATCCTGCTCCGCGCCCTGCGGAAGAACTTGAATTCACGCTGCCTACAGCGGGGGAGCAGGGCAATGAATCCGGGCTGCTGCTCAGCCTGCATGAACCGGTGCGTGCCACCGAGCCCCGGCTGGCGTGCCCCAATCTGGACATCAGCCTGGGGCAGCGCTGGCTGGTGACAGGCCCCAACGGCGCAGGCAAGACCACCCTGCTCAGGCTGCTGGCAGGGGAGCTGGAGTACAGCAGCGGCGGCATCCACCGCGCCGAGGACCTGCGCTGCGCCTGGCTTCGGCAGGAAGCGGCTCCGTTGCGCGGACAGAGCCTGCTGCAGTCGTTTGCCCTGGCCACCGGCCAATACCTCGACGATGCAGCCGAGACGCTGGCCGCCCTGGGGCTTTTCGACCCCCGTGATTTCCTGCGCCATCCGCAGGCCCTGTCAACGGGCCAGCAGCGGCGCCTTGAGCTGGCGGTTGCCGTCAGCTCGCAAGCCCAGCTGCTGCTGCTCGACGAACCGACCAACCATCTGTCCCCGGCCTTGGTTGAACAGCTTGAAGATGCGTTGGCGGAGTACCCGGGCACCGTGATCAGTGTCAGCCATGACCGCAGGTGGCAGCAGAAGCTCGGGCAGAACGGAGCATTGCACCGGCTGGAGGTCCGGACGGGCACCGTGCGGCAGCTGGGCTAGCCGCCGGTGCCCAGATGGTGGACTTTTATGTGCATTGGATCACATATCGTATATGATCTATCTGCAATGTAGCGCTACAAGTTCTCAGCCAGGGCCACCGGCAGGGAGAAAGGGAGGCTGACGCTGTGCAGTTCCACCACAACGGATATGTGTCCGCGGACCCCCGGGTCCAGCCCGCGGCGGGAACCGGGCTCGACCGCCTCGAGCAGCTGCCCGATGAAATGGACGTGCTGATCGTCGGCGCAGGCCCGGCCGGCATCATCACCGCCGCCCAGCTCTCCGCCTTCCCCGACGTGCATACGCGCATCATCGACCGCCGGCCCGGCCGCCTGCAAATCGGCCAGGCCGACGGCATCCAATCGCGCACCGTGGAAACCTTCCAGGCGTTCGGATTCGCCGAGCGCATCACTGCCGAGGCCTACGTCATCACCGAGACCGCCTTCTGGAATCCTGACCCCCAGGATCCTGGTCGGATCATCCGCACTGACCGCACCGCGGACGATCCGACCGGGGTCAGCGAGTTCCCGCACCTGGTGGTCAACCAGGCCCGCGTGATCGACTACTTCGCCGAATTCGCAGCCAACAGCCCTGCACGCACGGCGCCCGACTACGGCTGGGAGCTCAAGGAACTGTCGGTCGATCAGGCCGGCGACTACCCGGTCAAAGCCGTGCTGACCGGCTGCGGGGAAGACAACGCAGGCATCGAACGCGTCGTGCGGGCCAAGTACGCCGTAGGCGCCGACGGCGCGCGCAGCAACGTCCGCCGCTGTATCGGCGCAAAACTGGCAGGGGACAAGGCCAACCACGCCTGGGGCGTCATGGACACCCTGGCCGTGACCGACTTCCCGGATGTGCGCACCAAATGCGCCATCCACTCCAGCGCCGGTTCCATCCTGCTGATTCCCCGCGAAGGCGGCCAGCTGTTCAGGCTCTACGTGGACCTGGGCGAAGTTCCTGCCGATGACGGCGGCCGCATCCGGCAGACCCCGCTGGAGGAAATCATCCGGCGCGCCCAGGCAATCCTGAAGCCCTACACCCTTGAGGTGAAGGACGTCGCCTGGCACAGCGTCTACGAGGTAGGGCACCGCCTCGCCGACCGCTTCGACGATGTTCCACTGGAACAGGCCGGCACCCGCGAGCCGCGGGTCTTTATTGCCGGCGACGCCTGCCACACCCACTCAGCCAAGGCTGGCCAAGGAATGAACGTCTCCATGCAGGACGGCTTCAACCTCGCCTGGAAGCTGGGCTACGTGTTGTCCGGACGGGCCCCGCAGTCGCTGCTGCGCACCTACTCGGCAGAGCGCACGGTGATCGCCCGCGACCTGATCGACTTCGACAAGCAGTGGTCCTCGATGATGGCAGCCAGCCCGGCAGAACTTGAAGGCAAGGAGGGCGTGGCCGAATTCTACGTCCGCACCGCGGAATTCCCTGCCGGTTTCATGACCGAATATGCGCCGTCCGAGCTGACTGCCGCTTCCGCGCACCAGCACCTGGCCGCGGGCTTCCCGATTGGCAAGCGCTTCAAATCAGGGCAGGTCATGCGCCTGGCCGATGCGAATCCACGGCATCTGGGCCATCACCACCGGGCCGACGGGCGCTACCGGATCTATGTATTCGCCGATGAGCACCCGGCAGGCCAGTCCCAGAAGATCGCCGACCTGTCGGACTGGCTGCTTGGATCCGAACGCTCGCCGATCGTGAGGTTCACGCCTGCTGGTGCTGATGTCGACGCAGTGTTCGACGTGAAGGTGGTGTACCAGCAGGACTATGCACAGATGGACATCAATGATGCGCCCAAGGTCTTCCGTCCCAGCGTTGGAAAATTCGGGTTGACTGACTACGAAAAGGTCTACACCACGCTTGGAAGCCCCGACATTTTTGACGAACGGCAGATCTCGCGCGACGGCGCCATCGTGATCGTCCGCCCGGACATGTATGTTGCCAATATTCTTCCGCTGGATGCCACTGACGCGTTGGCATCGTTCTTTGAACCCATCATGCTCCAGCAGCACGGCTAGACGGGCGTTTCAGCCAGCAGCCAGCGGGCGCCGCAGAACACTTCGGCGTCCGCAGGAATAACTGCTGGCTGCTGGAGGTTGAAACTCCTGAACAGGCAAGCATTCGTGGAAGGTCAATGCCATGAGCCAAGAATTCACTTTCCACCTCCAGCAGGTGGTCGACTCCGAACAGATCTGTACTGACGGTGTGTGCTTCGTGCCGCCTAGTGTCCAGACAACTGATCCAGCAGATAGTCCCGAAGAATCACCGCGTGGTTGATGTGCTCGTCCTTGGCCCCATAGACAAAGGTAACCTTCGGGTGCTCGCTGAGAACTTCTAGAAATTCATCAACCGCTGGATTCTGATTCAGCTCCTGCAGGTAGTGCTCGGCGAACTCGTCAAAACGGTCCGGGTCATGATGCCAGGCCTTGCGCAGATCGGGGCTGGGGGTGATGGATTTCGCCCACAGATCCAGCTTCAATTTGTCTTTTGACTGCCCGCGGGGCCACAGTCGATCCACCAGAATCCGGAATCCATCGGATGCTTCAGGGTCGGAATAGGCGCGCTTGAGAAGAATATCGGTCATTGCTCCACACGCTTTCATCGTTTGAGATGTTCACGGTTGATGCGCCCTGAACACCATCCATATTCGAATCATCCCACGTTTGAGCTTGGAGCGAGATGAAAATATCGACTTTTCTGTTATCGCTTGCGCATTGAGTAGGCTAATCTGGAAATAGTTTGGTACTCATACCAAGCCGATGTTGAATACAAGCTCGTCGTGTACGAACTTGATGCAGATTTTCTGGAGGACCACAAATGTCGGAACATGGGCCGGTTGACCCGCATATCGAGTCTGCCTCCGAGACGACGAATATTTCCCTTCCGACGTTCCAGAGCTCTTCGGAACCAGCGATTATCTATGCGCTGAACGACGATGAGAAAAAGGCTGTTGCGGCTTTGCCCCAGGGTTCTGCCCTGCTGATTGCGCACACCGGTCCGAACAAGGGCGCTCGATTCCTGCTGGATACCGACGAGAGCATTGCCGGCCGCCACCCAAACGCCGACGTCTTCCTGGACGACGTCACCGTTTCGCGCCGACATGCAAAATTCGTCCGCACCGCACAGGGCTTCACCTTGAGCGACATTGGCTCGCTGAACGGCACCTACATCAACGGCGACCGGATTGACTCCATTGCCCTGAGCAACGGCGTGCAGGTGCAGATCGGAAAGTTCCGGCTCAATTTCTACCAGAGTGTGCCAAACCTTTAAACTAGTGAAGTTTGAAGTATTAGGTTCCAACGCCAATGATGTTTTGGCGTCTATTTGATCTTTGAGGTGTTTGTTCTTTGCCGATGTTTGACGCAGCCCGCAGCCCACGAATCGAGGCAGTTCGCCAAGATAATGTGCGACAGGCAGTCCTGAACATCGGCGAAGTCCTCGCTGAACTTAAAGACCAGTTTCCCCGGGTCACCGCCTCCAAGATCCGCTTCTTGGAGGACAAGGGGCTGATCATTCCCCAGCGCACCTCGGCTGGCTATCGCAAGTACACAGCATCCGACGTCAACCGGCTGCGGTTCATCCTCTCGGTCCAACGCGACCAGTATCTGCCGCTGAAGGTCATCAAAGACCATCTAGACGCGGTTGATCGGGGCGAAAGCCCTGCTGCCCTGCCTGGAGGCGCGCCAGCGGCCCCTGTAGCCGTAAGCACCGATATGACCGAAGCGGCCGAGCTTCATTCGCGCTCGGTGTCGCTTGCCGAGCTGCAGGGGATCACCGGCGCCAGCGAGAAACTCGTCGTCGAATTGCTGAACTACGGGCTCATTGAATCAGCGAACGGCCTCTTCGACGCAAATTGCATCCGCGTCACGAAGTCCGCTGTGCAGCTTTCCGCGCATGGAGTCGAGCCTAGGCATCTTCGCCAGTTCAGGACCGCCGCCGAGCGCGAGTACTCGCTGATCGAATCAATCGTCGGAAACGATCTGCGCAAGCCAGAGGTGTCTGCCCGGGCACGGGCGGCGGAAGAAGCCCAAGAAATTTCGCGGCAATGCCTGGAACTGCACGATGCCTTGGTGCAGCGTGCTGTTTCGCAAATCGACCGCTAAGCTGAAGCCAGAAGCGACTTTCCAACTCTCAGGGGGCAATCATGCTGGATTTGGAGTTCGCAGGAATACGTATCCAACTGCCGACGAATCAGCCGCTGCTGTTGCTGAAGCAGCAACATGAAAATCTCTTTCTCCCATTGTGGATCGGCGCGCCGGAAGCCTCGGCGATCGCCATGTCTGAACAGGGTTTGACACCACCTCGGCCGATGACCCACGACCTCCTGCTCAGCGTCTTGGAAGCCATGGAAGTGACTCTGGAGCGCATCGAGATTGTGGCCGTCCAGAATGCAGTCTTCACCGCCGAGCTGGTTCTCTCCAACGGCAAGCGGGTCGATTCCAGATCCTCAGATGCCGTGGCCCTTGCCGTCAGGGTGCAGTGTCCTATCCAATGCACCGAGGAAGTCATGAACGAAGCCGGCGTGGTTATCGAGAGTAGCTCCGAGGGCGAAGAAGCACCCGAAGAACAGATGCGCGAATTTCGGGAATTCCTCGACAATATCGATCCTGACGACTTTACCTAGGCCCTGGATTCATGGCGATTTTCTGAACGGACTTTTGCTCCGTGCGGCAGCCGTAATTTCGGGGAAAGCGACACGGATTAAAGTTAAGCTTGAAGGTCTTTGACCCTGCTTCAATATAGCCGTACCGTCGAGGCATAGGGATTATTCTGCTGGCTCTGCATGGCTTATCATCACTCGTACCTGCAGGTATCGCACGACAGTCCCCAACTCGTAACGATTCGCGCTGACTTGCAAGGAGCATTTGGATGGAGACTAACCAGGTGGGTCCCCGTACCGGGGCCGTCGGTGGTATGCATCGGTCCAATACTCAAGGCCTTCTCTTCACCGACGACCTGCCGCAGCTCGACGAGCATGCGGGGTACCGCGGGCCGATTGTCTGCAAGGCGGCGGGAATCACCTACCGGCAGCTGGACTACTGGGCGAGAACCGGCTTGGTTGAGCCCGCGGTCAGGGGTGCGCAGGGATCTGGCAGCCAGCGTTTGTATTCATTCAGGGACATCTTGGTCCTCAAGGTCGTCAAGCGGCTGCTTGACACCGGCGTATCGCTGCAGCAGATCCGGACTGCCGTCGCGCATTTGCGGGAACGCGGGGTTGAGGACCTGGCTCAGATCACCCTGATGAGCGATGGCGCTTCGGTGTACGAATGCACCAGCGCAGATGAGGTCATCGACCTCGTGCAGAAGGGGCAGGGCGTCTTTGGCATCGCTGTCGGCCGAGTTTGGCGAGAAGTAGAAGGCTCACTGGCCCAGCTGCCCTCAGAAAGTTCTGCTGAGCAGGCAGGCCTCGGAGACGAGCTGGCGGCCCGCAGGGCGGCCAAAGCGGCCCGCCACGTCGGGTGACAACAAGTTCAGAGAAGACCAAGAAGTGCGGCGGTTGAATCATTAGATTCAACCGCCGCACTTCTTTGTTTGTGCTTGGCCCGTGTCCCGACAGGTCGGGATCTGTGGGGGAGCGCTATTTATTTCCCTGGGATGATTTGCTCATGACGTCTTTGAGCAGTGCA
This sequence comes from Glutamicibacter uratoxydans, assembly GCF_006539925.1. Classification (GTDB taxonomy): domain Bacteria; phylum Actinomycetota; class Actinomycetes; order Actinomycetales; family Micrococcaceae; genus Glutamicibacter; species Glutamicibacter uratoxydans. Next base: position 38,428 of record NZ_BJNY01000014.1, read on the forward strand.
TCAAACTGCGAAAGCATCGGGGCAGTGCTCTTCGACGGCCAGAGGTGGACCGAGTAGGCGGCACCCTGGATCTGTTGCCATTCAGGATGCTCAGGAATCTCTGGCTTGACCATCGAGTCCCCGAACATCTGCCGCATCTCAGCCAAGCGGAAAGTATGTTCCGCCGAGTCCTTGCGGACGCGGTTGGCCACGACGCTGACTGGGCCCAAAGAAGGGGCGAACTCCCGCCGGAACAGCTCCAGTGCTCGCTGGGTGCGCTCGGTGCCTGCAACAGAGAAGAGGCTTGGCTCGGCGACGAGCAGCAGCTGGTCGGAAGCGCTCCATGCCATGCGGGTCAGGCCATTGAGCGAGGGAGGGCAGTCGATGAGGACCAGCTGGTAGCCGCTGGTGCGGCTAAGCAGCTGGGTCAGGCGGCGCAGGTCTCGAGTGCGCAGGTCCGGGCGGTCGTAGACGCTGGTGAATGCGTCGCCGACGGCAACGTCCAGAACCGGGATGCGCGTACGCGACTTCTTCTCGGCTGCCTTGGTTTGCCACGCGGCGGCGACCACGTTGTCCTGCAGGCGGGTGCGGCGTGCGTACTTCAGCATCTGGCCAATAGGCTGGTTGCCGTTGACTCGGACGCCAAGGCCGGTGCTGGCGTCAGCATGAGGGTCAAGGTCGATGACCAGAGTCGGGATGCCTGCGGCAAGTGCCGCCGAAGCCAGCCCGAGTGTTACGGAGGTCTTTCCAACGCCGCCCTTGAGGCTGCTGATGCTCACTACGTGCACGGACCAGACCACGCCTTTCACTGTTCGCTTCTTGAACGTCCCACCGAATTATTTAGTCTCTCATCATCATAGTGTGCAAGAGGGTGTTTCCCCGACTTTGCAACGGCGGATTTCGCACTTAGAACCAACTTAGTGATTAAAGCATCAGCTTCGCCCAATATTTCATGTGGTCTGACCACATGAAGAAATGTTTGGGTGTTCTGTGGGTCACCCGTGTAGGGTGTTGCCAGAAGGTGCTTGATTCAGCGCCTTTGCCAGACCCGACACATCTGGTTGCCTCCGGAATTGAATTCGTTCAGAGCCACGAATGCCGGCGGGAAGCAGCTGTGCTGATTCGATGTAGGGACACTATGTTTGAAAAAATTTTGGTCGCCAACCGCGGTGAGATCGCAATCCGTGCATTTCGTGCAGGTTACGAGGTAGGCGCAAAAACTGTTGCCGTGTACCCACATGAGGACCGCAACTCAGTTCACCGTCAGAAGGCCGACGAAGCCTACCAGATTGGTGAAGAAGGACATCCGGTTCGTGCGTACCTGGATATTGATGAGATCGTCCGCGTTGCCAAGGAAGCCGGCGCGGATGCCATCTACCCAGGCTACGGATTCCTTTCGGAAAACCCGGAACTGGCCCGCACCGCGGCAGCCAACGGAATCAAGTTCATTGGACCGAAGGCCGAAATTCTCGAGCTGGCAGGCAACAAAGTCGCTGCCTTGAAGGCCGCTCGTGAAGCAGGCATCCCGGTACTGGCCTCCTCGGAGCCGAGCGACGATGCTGAAAAGCTCATTGCCGAGGCGGACAAGATTGGATTCCCGATCTTCGTCAAGGCAGTTGCCGGCGGCGGCGGCCGCGGCATGCGCCGCGTCGACAAGCGCGAGGACCTGCCAGAGGCACTGGGCGCCGCGATGCGCGAGGCCGGCACGGCCTTCGGCGATTCCACGGTATTCCTTGAGCAGGCGGTACTGCGTCCGCGGCACATCGAGGTTCAGATCCTTGCCGACGAGCATGGCAACATCGTCCACCTGCATGAACGCGACTGCTCGCTGCAGCGCCGCCACCAGAAGGTCGTCGAGATCGCCCCGGCGCCGAACCTGGATGAGAGCATCCGCCAGGCATTGTTCCGCGATGCGGTGAAGTTCGCAGAAGCCTTGGGCTACCAAAATGCCGGCACCGTCGAATTCCTGGTCGACACCGTCGGCGAACGTGCAGGGCAGCATGTCTTCATCGAAATGAACCCGCGCATCCAGGTGGAGCACACGGTAACCGAAGAAGTCACCGACATCGACCTGGTCCAGGCGCAGATGCGCATTGCCTCGGGCGAGTCCCTGAGCGATTTGGGCATCAGCCAGGACAAGATCAAGGTTCGCGGCTGGGCACTGCAGTCCCGCATCACCACCGAGGACCCGGCCAACGGCTTCCGTCCGGACGTGGGAACCATTACCGTGTACCGTTCGGCCGGCGGTTCGGGCGTGCGTCTTGACGGCGGCACCATCTACACGGGCGCCGAAGTCTCCCCGCACTTCGACTCCATGCTGGTCAAGCTGACCTGCCGCGGCCGAGATTACGCCACCGCTGTGGGCCGTGCCCGCCGCGCGCTGGCCGAGTTCCGCGTGCGCGGCGTGGCAACGAACATCCCGTTCATCCTCAACGTGCTCAACGACCCGCAGTTCATCGCCGGCGACGTCGCCACCGACTTCATCGACTCGCGCCCCGACCTGCTCACCGGCAATGAGTCGCAGGACCGCGGCACCAAGGCGCTGAGCTACCTGGCGCATGTCACCGTCAACCAGCCCAACGGGCCGCGCATCGAAGGCATCGACCCGCGCAAGAAGCTGCCTGCCTTCCCCGGCGACAAGTCCAGCGAGCCGCTGCGTTCGCCGTTCGACGGCCCTTCGGCTGAAGCGCATCCTGCCGACGGCTGGCGCCAGAAGCTGCTGGAGCTAGGCCCCGTGGGCTTTGCCAAGGCGTTGCGCGATTCCAAGGCGGTCGGCATCACCGATACCACCTTCCGCGATGCGCACCAGTCGCTGCTGGCAACCCGCGTGCGCACCCGCGACCTGCTGGCCGCCGCGCCCGCCTACGCGCACACCGTCCCACAGCTGTTCTCCATGGAGGTCTGGGGCGGGGCAACCTACGACGTCTCGCTGCGCTTCCTGGGCGAGGACCCGTGGAAGCGCCTGGAACTGCTGCGAGCTGAGCTGCCGAACATTCCGCTGCAGATGCTGCTGCGCGGCCGCAACACCGTGGGCTACACCCCGTACCCCACCGAGGTCACCGATGCGTTCGTCAAGCAGGCGGCCTCCGCCGGCATCGACATCTTCCGCATCTTCGACGCGCTGAACGACGTGTCCCAGATGGCCCCGGCGATCAAGGCGGTGCGCGAGACTGGCACGGCGGTGGCAGAGGTGGCCCTGTGCTACACCGGCAACCTGCTGGATGCCAACGAGAAGCTGTACACCCTTGACTACTACCTGGACCTGGCGCAGCAGATCGTCGACGCCGGCGCCCACATCATCGCGATCAAGGACATGGCGGGCCTGCTGCGCCCGGCCGCGGCGGCCAAGCTGGTCACCGCGCTGCGCGAGCGCTTCGACCTGCCGGTGCACCTGCACACCCACGACACCTCCGGCGGACAGATGGCGACCCTGATGGCCGCCATCGACGCGGGCGTGGACGCCGTGGACGTCGCCAGCGCGGCGATGGCCGGCACCACCTCGCAGCCATCGGCGTCGGCGCTGGTCGCGGCGCTGGAATTCACCGAGCGCGATCCAGGCCTGTCCCTGGAAGCGGTCGCCTCGCTGGAGCCGTACTGGGAAGCCGTGCGGGCGATGTACAAGCCGTTCGAGTCCGGGCTTCCGGCTCCCACCGGCCGCGTCTACCAGCACGAAATCCCCGGCGGACAGCTGTCCAACCTGCGCCAGCAGGCCATCGCGCTGGGGCTTGGCGAGCGCTTCGAAGCCATCGAGTCGATGTACGCCTCGGTCAACGACATGCTGGGCAATGTGGTCAAGGTGACCCCGTCGTCCAAGGTAGTCGGCGACCTGGCGCTGCAGCTGGTGGGCTCGGGAGTGCCAGCGGAGGAATTCGAGGCGAACCCGCAGAACTACGACATCCCGGATTCGGTGATCCAGTTCCTCTCCGGCGAACTCGGCAACCCTCCAGGCGGCTGGCCTGAGCCTTTCCGCACCAAGGCGCTGCAGGGCCGCAAGGTCAAGGCGCACATCGAACAGCTGAGCGCAGAGGACGCCGCCGCACTGGAAGGCGACGATGCAACCGTGCGCGCCACCCTGAACCGCCTGCTGTTCGCCGGACCGGCCCGCGACTTCGCGAAGTCGGTGGAGAACTACGGCGACCTGTCGGTGCTGCATACCCGCGACTACCTCTTCGGCCTGGTCCGCGGTGTCGAGCACGTGATTTCGCTGGGCACCGGCGTGCGCCTGCTGGTCAAGCTGGTCTCGGTTTCGGAGCCCGACGAGAAGGGCATGCGCAGCGTGGTCGTCACGCTCAACGGCCAGTCCCGCCAGGTCAAGGTCCGCGACGAGTCGGTGGAGTCCACGATCAAGACCGCCCCGAAGGCGGATCCGAACAACACCGGCCATGTGGCGGCCCCATTCGCCGGCGCCGTCACCGTCAACGTCCAGGTCGGCGACCTGGTGGAGGCGGGCCAATCGGTCGCGACCATTGAGGCGATGAAGATGGAAGCAGGCATCACCGCCAACGTTTCCGGCATCGTCGCCCAGGTGACGCTCAACGGCACCAGCCAGGTGCAGGGCGGAGACCTGCTGGTAGTCGTCGAGCCGAAGTAGCCGCAGGCAGGCAATCTGCCGCCAAGGGGCGGTGCGCGATCAATGAATCGTGCACCGCCCCTTGTTTGTGGAAAAATCGTGCTGGTGTGCGGCGCCGAGTCCAGCGGCCGGCACCATGCAGCAGTCCAGGAGCAACAGGGGAGCCAGTATGAAACCAGCAAGAACTTCTTCGCGGGCCGAGCAGCGGCGGCTGGGCAAGGCCGCGGCCCACGTTTCCTCGACGCTTGGAGAGCTCGGGATCCTGCTGTTCACCCTGGGCGGGCAGCTGCCGCACCAGGAGGTTGCGCAGCGCCTGGGAAGCCAGCTGGAGTCGCTGGGCCTGGCCGCTGCGGTAGACACCGCAGGCCCTGCCCGGGTGCGCAGCGTGATGGACGGGAAGTTCGACGACGTCGACGTCCTGGTCGTGCTCGGCGGGTCGGGGCCTGATGGCGAAGACCAGCTCATGGATCTGGTGCAGTGGCTCTTGGCCAATGGGCGCACCGCGCTGGCCCAGAACCTGGTCTTCGCGCAATGGGGCGAAGGACGAGCCAAGCACCAGCCGGTCTTCAACCATGTGGTGCTCCAGCCTTCCTACCTCGGCGGGGAACAGCAAAGCGGCCGCAGGTTTCCCTGGGCCGCTTCTGCCGACGACTCGTGGGCTCTGGCCCGCGCCGTGCTGGACTACGCTGTCGGCTTGGGCGCCGAGTAGATGCCTTCGATGACGTCGCTGTAGTCCTTGACGACTACAGCGCGCTTGATCTTCATCGACGGGGTCAGGTGTCCCGAAGATTCGGTGAAGTCATCTGGAACGATGCGGAATGCGCGAATTGATTCGGCGCGGCTTACAGTGCTGTTCGCCTTGTCGATGACCTGTTGTATCGCCTCGGAGATCTGCGGAAGCTCGATGGCGTCCTTCATGGCGGTGTTCTTGTCCAGGTTGTGGCGTTCGAGCCAGCCCGGCAGTGATTCCGGATCCAAGGTGACCAGTGCGGAAATGAACGGGCGGCCTTCGCCGAGCACCAGGCACTGGGACACCAGCGCATCGGCGCGGATCTGGTCCTCCAGCAGGGCCGGGATGACGTTCTTGCCGCCGGCGGTGACGATGATTTCCTTCTTGCGCCCGGTGATCTTCAAGAAGCCTTCGGAATCCAGCTCTCCGATGTCGCCGGTGTGGAACCAGCCATCGGTGAAGGTTTCATCCGTGAGTTCCGGACGGTTGCGGTAGCCGCGCATAACGCAGATGCCCTTGGCGAGGATCTCGCCGTCGTCGGCGATGCGCACAGCATTGCCCGGCAGCGGCTTGCCGACGGTGCCGATCTTGATTTTTGCCAGGGTGTTCACGGAGATCGGCGCGGTGGTTTCGGTCAGGCCGTAGCCTTCCAGCACGGTCACGCCAATGCCGTTGAAGAAGTGCCCGAGCCGTTCGCCCAGCGGTCCGCCGCCGGAGACTGCATGGCGGATGTTTCCGCCCATCGCGTCGCGCAGCTTCTTGTACAGCAGCGCGTCGAAGAGCTTGTGCTTCAGCGTCAGGGCCAGCGGGATCTTCCCTGCCTGCTGCGCGCGGGAATAGCGTACTGCCACGTCGACGCCGGCATGGAAGATCTTGCCCTTGCCGCCGTCTTCGGCCTTGAGCATGGCCGAGTTGTAGACCTTTTCGAAGACGCGCGGCACAGCCAGAATAAAGTTCGGTTTGAAGGACTGCAGATCCTCCAGCAGGTGCTTGACGTCGGGAGTGTGGCCGGTGCGGCAGCCTGCGGCCACGTTGACCACGGAGATGAAGCGCGCAAAGACATGGGCCAGGGGCAGGAACATGATAGTTGATGCCCCCGGGTAGACGGCTTCTGGAAGCTCTGCCACCGAGTTCTCTGCCAGCTCAACAAAGTTCGAGTGGGTCAGTTCGCAGCCCTTGGGGCGGCCGGTGGTGCCCGAGGTGTAGATGATGGTGGCGACATCGCTCAGGCCCGCTGCGGTGCGGCGCTCTTCGAGCTGTTCGTCGCTGATCTTCGCACCGTCTTCTGTAAGCTGCTGCAGGCCGGCGCCGAACTGCCATACGTGGTTCAGGCCCTCCAGCTGTTCCTGATGGGCTGCCTGGCGTACGACGCTTTCATGCGACGCTGATTCGACGACGGCGGCGACGGCTCCGGAATCGGCGATGATCCAGGCGACTTGGCTGGGGGAGGAGGTCTCATAGATCGGGACGGTGACGCAGCCGGCGAACCAGATGGCGAAATCGACCAGCGACCATTCGTAGCGGGTGGCCGCCATGAGTGCGATGCGGTCGCCGGGCTTGATGCCGTTGGCGATGAAGCCCTTGGCGATTGCTCCGGCTTCGGCGGCGAACTGCGATGCGGTGACATCCTGCCAGCCCGAGCCGTCAGTTGGTTTAGAGAATAGGGCGGGGTTAGCGGCGGAGTTCGCATGGCGCAGTAGTAAATCGGTGATGTTGGACTGTGCTGGCGAGTGAATGCGTAGCGGTGAGCTATATTCGCGCATCTAATACTCATCTCCTGAACTTTGATGTGACCCCATGAGCAACGCGACGTAATCCGCGTCACAATGATATTACTCTACAGTAACCTAGCGGTCTGCAAGTACAAAGTCCGCTAGACCCTGGCCCCATCATCTCCCGGATCGCGTTCGGTGGGTAGCCGGAGCAGCAAGTAGGCCGTGCCAAGCACCGCGGCGATGGCCAGTCCGATGTAGACAAATGTTGGAGCCGACCGAAACAGGATGACGCACAGCAGCAGCCCGACCGGCCCGCCGACCGCGGCGGTCCACGCGAGGTTCACCAGCGGATTTCCAGACCCCAATGCGGGAGGCTCTTCGGGAATGAACTGCTCGCCGCCATCCTCCTGGTCATCTTGAGGCTGGTAGTCCCGCGGACCTGGCAGCGCGCCGGGCCCGGTGTTGAACAGCTTTCGTAGCTGCTGTTCACGCTCCTGGGCGCTGGGTTCGCGCGGTGCATCCTGGTCCAAGGTGCGGAAATTCTCCACCAGCTCGTCCCACCTCGGATCGTCCGACCCGGCTGGAGTCATATCTTCTGGCTTCATGATGCGGCTTCCGGACGGCTGGCAGGGGGCAAGATCAACTGGCGGAAGAACCTGGCGGATTCCTCGAAAATCTGGTCCGCGTCATAGTCCAGGGTTGCCACGTGCTTGGAATGCAGCAGCTGATGATGTTCGACCAAAACCCCCTGCCGCAGCCCACTGGACAGGGCCCGCACGGAATCTTCGGACACGATGTTGTCCACCGTCGAACGGAACAGCTGCACCGGTGCGGTCACCAGCCCCAACCGGCTGCGGGTCTGGGCGAAAAGCTTGTACAGTTCTTCCACTGCAGCCACCGGAGTGCGCTCATAGGCCTGTTCATCGGCTCCGCGCTTGGCAATGTCGTTGCTGATGGGTTCCACGGACTTCACGACATGCTTCAGCCACTTCGTGAACGGAGCCAGCTTGCTGTCAACGACTAGTCCGGGATTAACCAAGGAGACACCGGCGACGTTCCGGCGGGTTGCCAGATGCAGGGCCAGCGCACCGCCCATGGACAGGCCGGCGACGAAGACGCGGTCATGGCCGGCGGCGAGCTGGTCAAATGCCTGCTCTGTAGCCTGAATCCACTGTCCGAATTCGACGCCGATCATATCTTTCCACTGCGTTTCATGGCCGGGCAGCACAGGGCAGGAAGTTTCGAATCCGGCATCCTGCAAATACTGCGCCCATGGCTTCATCGCCGTCGTCGACCCGGTAAAACCATGGATCAGCAGCACTGCGGGCTGCATGGACTTTGGCGCATCGTGGTCTTGATTCATTGCATCCCCCTACATTGACTGCAATCTCCCTCGAGCGTAGTGCACAATTGAAGGGTGCGGACCCGCATTGCGGTCAACTTTCGCGATGAGAGGACCGTGCAAGGCTTGAAGACGAGAAAAGGAATCGCCGCACCGTGCTTTACGACTTTCTGAAACGATTCGCTGTCAGACCATTGCTGCGGATCTTCTTCAAGATCGAGATTCAAGGCCTCAACAATATTCCGGACTCGGGCGGGGCCATTCTCGCGTCCAACCACTTGTCTGTGAGCGATTCCGTTTTCCTCCCTGCTTCATTGGAACGGCCCGTCGTCTTCTTGGCGAAGGATGACTACTTCAACGGCAAGGGGCTCAAGGGCCGCTTTGTTGCCTGGTTCTTTCGCAACATCAACCAATTGCCGATGGACCGTTCCGGAGGCCAAAAATCCGCCGCCTCGCTGGCCAGCGCCAACGTCGCTTTGGCTGAAGGCAAGCTTTTGGGGATCTATCCAGAAGGCACGCGCTCGCCGGACGGACGCTTGTACCGGGCAAAGCTCGGGGTAGCCAAGCTCGCATTGGAAACCGGCGTTCCGGTCATTCCCATCGCCATGATCAACACTGACAAAGTGCAGCCCATTGGCCAGCGCCTGCCGCATCCGGGACGCATCGGCATTAAGATCGGCAAGCCGCTGGACTTTTCGCACCTGAAGAACGAGGCAGGCAACCCGATCGTGATGCGACAGGTAGCCGACGAAATCCGCAAGGCCATCAATGTTCTCTCAGGACAGGTCTATGCCGACGTGTATGCGCCAAGCAAGGCCAAGAAGAAGTAGCCGGTTCCGCGAAGCGCCAGATGGGGAACTGCTCGTGTCCAGTGTTACGTGTGGCTGTTACATTTCACGCGGTGCTTTGGCCCGAAGACACGTAGACTTGTCAAGGTGAGCGAAGTAAACCGAACCCCATTGCCAGGCTCCTCTGTAGCCGGCCCCGCCACCGACCCGCAACTTGATCTGTGGCGTGATCTGCCTATTGCCCAACAGCCCACCTGGAGTGAGCATCCGGACTATAGTGCCTCAATTGCTGAACTGGGTTCGCGTCCGCCACTGGTATTTGCCGGCGAAGTCGATGTTTTGCGCGAGCGCCTGGCGCAGGCCGCCCAGGGCAAGGCCTTCTTGCTGCAGGGAGGCGACTGCGCTGAAACCTTCGCAGATGCCACTGCCGACAAGATTTCCGCCCGTGTTCGCACCATTTTGCAGATGGCCGTTGTGCTGACCTACGGCGCTTCGATGCCAGTGATCAAGATGGGCCGCATGGCTGGCCAGTTTGCAAAGCCTCGTTCCTCGAACGACGAAACCCGAGACGGCGTTACCCTGCCGGCATTCCGCGGCGACATCGTCAACGGCTACGAGTTCACGCCAGAATCCCGCGCCCACGACCCAAAGCGCATGGTCCAGGCCTACAACACGTCTTCTGCGACCCTGAACCTGATCCGCGCCTTCACCCAGGGTGGATTCGCCGATCTGCGCAGCGTGCATTCGTGGAATCGCGGATTTATGGCGAACCCTGCGCATTCGCAGTACGAACAGCTTGCCGGAGAAATCGATTCGGCAATCCGTTTCATGGATGCCTGCGGAGCCGGATTCGAGGGACTGACCCGCACTGAGTTCTTTGCATCTCACGAGGCACTGCTGCTCGACTACGAACGAGCGCTGACCCGAACTGATTCACGCACCGGTCTGCCATACGACACCTCGGGACACTTCCTGTGGATCGGCGAACGCACTCGTCAGCTGGACCATGCACACGTCGACTTCCTTTCGCGTGTGCGCAATCCGATTGGCGTCAAGCTCGGCCCGAATACTTCGGTCGACGATACGATCGCGCTGATCGACAAGCTCGACCCGAATCGCGAGCCGGGCCGATTGACCTTCATTACGCGCATGGGTGCCCAAAACATCCGCGAGAAGCTGCCGAATCTTGTCGAGAAGGTCACCGATACTGGTGCCCAGGTCCTGTGGGTCACCGACCCGATGCATGGAAACACCGTAACCAGCAAGAACGGCTACAAGACCCGAAAGTTCGACGACGTCATGGACGAAGTCCGCGGCTTCTTCGAAGTCCACGACTCGCTGGGCACTTACCCAGGCGGCGTTCACGTGGAAATGACCGGCGACGATGTGGCAGAATGCCTCGGCGGTGCAGATCCAATCCGCGAGGAAGACTTTGATTCGCTGTACGAATCATTGTGCGATCCGCGCTTGAACCATCGCCAGTCCCTGGAAATGGCGTTCTTGGTGTCTTCGGCTCTGCAAAGCCGTGCACGCCGATAGCTAGCAGCACAAAAACAAGGTCCGTTAGCTTTCACTCAGTGAAAGCTAACGGACCTTTTGCCGTCTGCGCTCTACCTAAAAGGTGTAGATGGTGACTTCGCTGCCGCGGACAGCAGTTTGATTCAAAGGAGTCTGCATGCGGACAGTTTGCGAGAAACCGCCCAGAACATTATGGGTATTCACGCTGAACCCGGCAGCTTCAAGTTCTGCAACAGCCTGGTCGGCTTCCATTCCGACGACCGAAGGAACTTCGATGTATTCCGGACCCTTGGACAGCCGGATTTCCACAGAGCTGCCGACGTCTGCTGTCGAAGAAGAAGGAGTCTGCGAGACCACCTGATCTTGCGGAACATCTGAAGAGAAGACGGAATCTCCGGTTTCTAGCTTGAGACCGATCTCTTCAAGTGCGGTGCGCGCTTCGTCCTCGCTCATGCCCCGCAGATCGGGAATCTGGACCGGAGCGGGTCCCTTCGACACGGTTAAGGTAACCAGATCCTTGCGGGCGATGTTCTTTCCAGCAGCCGGCGAGGAGCCGATCACTGAGCCTTCCGGGATGTCTGCAGAATATTCGGACTTGCTCTTGTGATTGGCAAAACCGAGGCTCTCAAGCTCAGCGATAGCGTCGTCAAGCCCCTCGCCCTTGAGTGAGGGGACTTCGAATAGTTCAGGGCCCTGCGAGACGGTCAGGTCCACGCCCTGGAACTTCATGATATTCATCCCGGATTCAGGGCGGGTGTCGACGACTCTTCCAATTGCAAGCTCATCATCGTAGGCAGTGGTGACGCGTACAGGAACGCCTTGACCCTCCAACTGTGCCACGGCCTGTTCTTGTAATAATCCTGTCAGCGAGGGAATCCTGATGATCGTCCCAGGGCCCTTGCCGAAGAACCAGCCGGCAGACGCTACAAGTGCGACAACAAAAATCCAGACAAGGGCGATGACGAGTTTCTGCGAACTGCTTTTCGCCTTCTGGAGTCGATGCGTGGGAATCTGCGCTTCTTTGCGCCATTGTTTCTCTGCCTGCTTTTCAGCTCGTTTCTGCGTCCGAGCTGAAGTACCGGAGGCCAACGACGCATCTGGCTGAATCGTTCGCGCTGAGAGTTCATCAGAGAATTCTGGGCGCATCATGGCTTCCGTGTGCTTGAGGCGCTCGACATCGAGAGCCCCTGGAGCATGCACCACAGTTGCCTGGGCCTCACGAAGATTCAGTACCTCAGTGGCATCCGAGGTAGCGATAACAGACGTAGCTTCTGGGTCAACGCTGTCAGTCCTGGTTGAAGCCTGGGTCAATTGCTCAGACTTTCGAAGGTGCCACTGCTTTTCACGCTCTTCTTCACGCTCTCGCTGCATCTCGTCAAGGCGCTGCTGCAGGGTCGTGGGCATGTGGGTGATGGCGCGAGGGATGAGGTCCTCAACGCCGCCGAGGGACTCGGCGTCGAGATCGAGCTGGTCATCGGTCAGCATAGAACGGATCTGTACTACTTCATCTAGCAACAGCCCTGCATTCTGCGGGCGGCGCTCCGGATCCTTTTCGGTACACCATTGAACCAGCTCGTCAAGGTCTTGGGCCACACCTGGAACTATCGACGAAGGCAGTGGCATGGGCGAGTCCAAGTGGTGCTTCATCAGGGCTGCGGCATTGGATTCGCTGTAGGGCAAACGCCCTGTAAGCATCTGATAGATCATGATGCCAACTGCGTAGATGTCGCTGCGCGAATCAGCTGGTGAGCCAGAGACCAATTCGGGGGAGACATGCGACAAAGTGGCAACTAGTGTTGCCGACTGCGTGTGTGCGCTGGCAGCACGGGCTAGCCCAAAATCAGTAATCTTTACTTCACCCGAATCTGCCAGGAGGACATTCGCCGGCTTCATATCTCGATGAATGATGTCTTCGGCGTGGGCGGCACTCAGTCCACGGCAAACCTGCTCCAAAACGCTCAAGGTCTGCCGAGGAGTGAACCGTCCGCGTTCGGCGATGACCTGTTCGAGATTTCTACCCCTCACATATTCCATAACCAGATACACGATGTTGTCGGTGACATTGTGATCACGAATGGAAACTACGTTCGGATGAGTAATATTCGCTGCGATGACGGCTTCAGACTCAAATCGCTCGCGAACAGTGGATTCATTGGCAAAATTCTCGTTGAGAATCTTGATGACAACGGCCCGGTGCAGGCGCTTGTCCATCCCGCGATAGATTCGAGACATGCCGCCCAAAGCGAGCAGATGGTCGATTCGGTAGCGTTCATCGAGGGTTCTGCCGAGGTTTGGGTCGGTGTGCGCTTGGCTCAACGTGAGCTCACCCCCGATACATGTTGGGATGCCGAATAGGTGAGGATCACCCACGACTCCTTTCGAACAAGATTACTACCTTTAAATGTACCTAGCTGACCTGAGAAATCCCGGTTTAAAGTCGAAATCCGCCAGCGGTGTCTACCACTGACGGATTTCGTACAGCGTCCCGGGTTGCGAGATTTACCTCGGGCGCAGTCTATTAAGATGCGCGACGTGCACGTGCTGCACGGCGCTTTAGAGCACGACGCTCGTCTTCGCTCATGCCACCCCAAACACCAGCATCTTGGCCAGATTCGATTGCCCACTGCAGGCAGGTTTCGGTGACTTCACATCGACGGCAAACGCTCTTGGCCTCTTCAATCTGTAAGAGGGCCGGACCGGTGTTGCCCACCGGGAAGAATAGTTCCGGGTCCTTATCCAGACACGCCGCGCGGCTACGCCAATCCATGCTAATTGATGCTCCTTGAAATCTTTGAGGGTAACGAACAGCCTCTCGAATGAACGCACGCTAAAGAACCACCAAATTTAAGGTGAAGTTCAAGATTGCGGTCCAGTTACCGAAGTGCTCTTCGAATGGTCAGGCGATACGAAGGGGTCATCGTTTTGCCGACCACATAAGGTTTTCATGTTACGGGAAAGTAAACAAGGGTCATTCATGCGAAATATGTCGTATTGCCTGAGTGCTTTCTCACATGGATTTCACGTTGCACTTAGGCTAGTTGACAAGGCTCTGGCTACGTCTCCCGCAGAATTGCAGGGCTACGTTTGAGTTCCCGACTCTGGTCGACGAAAATTGTTGACGTGAACAACGAAGAGACTGAATTTCCCCGACCAACGACCGTTGTCGTCATCGCAGGACTTGTCCTGCTCGAAGCTCTCGCGGTACTGGCCTATGCGGTGAACTACGCGTTCAACATTTCGGGAGACGGAGCTCTGAACCTAGGCGGCCAGTTATTCATGCTGGCCCTCTGTCTGCTGTTGGCCGTTTGGCAAGGAGCGGTTGCGGTGAACTTTTTCAAGGGGAAAGCCTTCACCAGAGCACCAATCATCGTTTGGCAGTTGTTCCAGCTGATCCTGTCAGTCTCTTTCCTCAAATCAGACATCATGGGCGTCATCATCGGGGCTATCCTTTCCATTGCCATCGCTGGAACGATCGTAGTGCTTCTCTTTGCTCCTCAAACTACGAGATTCCTTGGGGACCGCCCGCAGAACTAATCTCGACGGATCTCGATGGCGTGCAATTGACCAGAGACTTGAGCCAGTGCACGCCAAGATTCTTTGTCTTCGCCAGTATTCCTGTTTGGTTCAATCGGCAGGGGCGGCCAGTTCATCGGCTGCAAGTCTTGTGGATGCTCGGCTTCGACTGCGACGACATGACGCTCATCCAGCATTCCTCCTGGAACGCCTAAATCGAACGCCAAGCGGGGAGACGGCGGAATGAACAATGCCAAGTGGAGTACTTGTGCAGACAAACATGCAATGAGCTGACCAAGCTCTGGAACGGACGTTGAAGCCAATTCGACGCAGAGAATCGGAGTTTTGTGCACGTCTGCACTATGGCTATTTGCGGCGGCCCATTGGGAAGCTTGTTCAAATGTCGTCAGCAAGTCTGAGTTCCAGCGCCGGGCAAGAACTCGTGGAAGATTTAATCGTTGGTGCAGCTGTGGACATAAGAAATATGTCGTACCTTCGACGGGAAGCAGATACGGCTCTGCCGTGAATGACGTCGAACCGAGATACAGTTCAGCGTCGGACATCGTGTTCCGACCGGAGCTGTCCAGCACCCACGATGAAGTTTCTTCATTCCGCTGTACCTTGGGATTCTCTGGAACTAGCAACTGAAAAGTAGCCGGTACAGAAGCCGAAGAACAGCGGATGCCACGTCCAACAATTTGGCTGCATGGAGGAATCTTGGGCCAGGCCATTCTTAGCTGCTCAGTCGCATCGAGCGGAAAATACCATTGTTCTGCACAAAGAGTTGTAGCCTTCAACAGATTTTGATCCCTGTCGACGCTGAGAACGAGCCGATATGATGACGTGCTTTGTTGACGAAGCAAGGTCATGAGCACCTCGTCAAACCGCTGAAATGTTCTTGGATCAAGCTGTGCGCACAGATTTGCGACGTCGTGAACGAGGACTAATATTTCCTTGTCATCGGACCATGTCTCAATGAAATCGAGTGCTTCGGAGAACTCAAACCTGTTCGTCCCCGTGACGCAGCGGATATTCGGTGCAGATGCATCCATTCCGACGGGCATAGGTCCAAAAACGATTACCCGGGGATGATGGCTCGCCAGTAACTGAATCAACAGCCGCCCTCCAGATTCGGGAAGGCCACAAACGAGCAGCCCGCGCGAACTTGCAGGGCCCAAGACCAGTGGGTCGAGAGAACCATTATCCAGATTGTCGAGCAAACCGCAGAAGATTGAATCGATCTCGTCTGTTGGCGAGGAATCAACTCGGACGTCATAAGCATCGGGCAGTGCTTCTGCGAAGCTCCTGGATGGCCTTTCGACGTACGACCACTTTTCTTGAATCTGCTGAACGAGTTCCGGGAGCATCGATGAATCGGGATGAGCAGTTGACTCGCCGAAAGTTTTCACCGGTTCGAGGACCAAGTTGTTGGGGCCGCGCATCGAAAGTACACCGTGCAATTCAGGGGATACCGATAAAGAGAACTGAATGTTCTGGGTCGTGCGGTTGCTCCTTGCCACGATTGCGCTACCTGGATCGACTAGATTGGCAGCTGCCGTGCTGCCAACCAGCTCCAATGACTCCGCAGCATCTTTTACGCGCAACGCGATGATGGTGTTGATGTTGGCGCGAGTCTGTCCGCTTACGGCGCCTGCTGCCCGTTGGGTACTGAGTAGAAGGTGCATCCCCAATGAACGTCCTACCGCCGCGAGACGGTCAATTCGTTCGTTGGCTCTTTGAACCGATTCTATAAATACTCGGAACTCATCAATGACTATCAAAAGACGTGGAAGCATCGGTGCTTCCGGGAGTTTGTAGTATTCCTCAAGATCGCTGCAGTTGTGGCTCGACAAGATACGTTCGCGCCTAGCCACCTCATGTTCTAGCTGCGCCAGGGTGCGCTGGGCGCTGGGGGCATCGAGGTCACTGGCAAAAAGCTGGACCTGAGGAAGATTTCGGAATGCAGCAAGTCCCGCCCCGCCCTTAAAGTCGATGAGCGCGAGGGCCAGCTGTTGTGGATCGTAGTTCGCCGCAAGGTCTGAAACTATCCGGCGCAATGCTTCAGACTTTCCCGACCCGGTGGTGCCGCAGATCAATACATGGGGGCCGTCAATATCGAAATCGAGAAACTGGAAATCATGTTTCTGATCCGTTCCGACGAGAGCTTGGAGCGAGGAGCGACAGCTTGAAGTGGTCCGCTGACGTTTTTCCGGTTCCGCAAGGTCTACGCATCTTTGGACGATTCTCATGAGTCGATCAGCATTAAGAAGCAGCGGTTGTTCTAAGGTCATCTGAGCGTCGGGAAGCTTGGCTTTTTTCGTCTGTGGGTTTATCCAAAAATCACTCTTGTTGGACAAGACAGGATTTACCGCCAAAACAAAGGCCCCATCGACGGAACACGGCGTTGTCGTGATGTAGATGGTCGTTACTTTCTGCCTTCTATCCGAATTCGAAGCATCAGGGACAAATGAAGACAGAACACCGTTGCGATCCTCATCAGCTTGCTCTGGAGCCATCACTTTCTGCTGAACGTTTGCCAACAACATGATTTCAGGTGGCAGCTCGATAAAGGATGGGTCGATGACAAGTGAAACGCCACCGGAGGCAACATGTGGAATAAAACGTCCAAGAATTGCGTAAAACAATCCCAGTTGACTCGGATCTTGTTCGCATACGACCTGCCAAGTTTGCGCGCAGACGTGAGCAAATACCGGGGCATTATGCAATTCTTTCCATGGCGTGGACCTTGGATTCAACCAGGATTTTTTAGCATGAGAGCGGCGAGTACTTTGGCTGTCAACGCCGGAAAGGTTCCAAGTGCCTTTCCCGAGCACGAGCGGTGGGAGCTCTTTGGGAAGAATTCCCAGCTCGAGTCGCGTAATTCCAGCAATTAATGAAGGTCCCAGAGGTGAAGCGTATTGCGCACGAGCGCGCGATACTTGAACTTGCTGTTTCATAACCTTGCGCTTCCAAAAGCGTCGTTGGGAGAGCATCTCACCAGCAGGGATAAGGCCAAGGGAAGCTGAAAGCCCGCTGATTGCGAGAAAAAGAAATGACCCGGTAAACAGTGCCAAGAAAATGCCGGAAAGTATCGGCACAAGCGAGGCCAAGCAGAGGGCAAGCAAACGACCAAGTTCCGGGGCCTCTGGAATCTTGAAGGTCAGCTGGTCCGAAGAAACTAGATGCGACGCTTCCAAACTGGCTGGCTCGCCCACCTGCAAGACTGTATCGCCCAATACGAGAATGGAACCGTCATGAAGTTCTGCCTCGTCATCGACTGTCAGAAACCCTGAGTCTGTAGCGAGCCGGAATGATTTTCCGGGCTCAGGACGAATCATCAGTCGCTGATCGGTCACGCTGACCCTGGCATGAACTCTGGAGACTTTGGCATCTGATAGTTTCAGTGGCGCGCAACGCCCCACGTTATGGACGCCATGGGAAAGGTTGATGAATGCACCTGAGTCGCGGCCGTCAACAACGAAAAGTTTCAGCGCGATCGACTGATTCTTCGAAAGCAACTGCGGGCGCGGTAGATCGGATAGGAGCACGGCAGTCGAAGGTATGACAGTCTGATAATCATCCAAGCGGTTTTCTCCAAGAAACCAATGCTGTCCAGGGAAAATGGGGTCAAGCAGCAGGGCCAGCTGACAGCCAGATAACTCGTCATTGACTTCCAGATGCAATTGGTGCGGATGGGCAAAAGCTCTTGATGAAACGACTACTTCATACTGATGCATTGTTGCTCGCTTTGTTGAGGTGGGAGTCTATGAAATTCCATTTGAGCAGTGTCGTGAGAATGGCTATTCGAGTTTCTAGCTGGTTGTGGATATGACGGTGGTTTATCCACAAATTTTTCGTACACCTTGAAAGCCCACATTGTCGGGGATAGGCTCCGGTGATATAACTCGCAAAATTCGTTGAAATACTTTTAGACCGACCTGCTGAACCGGTGAACACTCCCGGTCGTCCCCGGAACGAACGGGAAATTGCCGACCCCCCCAAGGCATGAAGGATCTAATCGTGGATGCCTTATCCATCGTGGAAGACGAAGTACGTGAACTAGTCCGACGGCGCGGACTAGATCCGGCGAAACAGCCGGCAGCAATGAAATCACTGATTGATGACGTCCTGCGTGACTATGACGAACGAGCATTGCTCGGTGCTGTTCCTGCCTTGGGTGCGATCGAACTTGCTAGGCAGACAATCTATGACAACGTTGCAGGCTTTGGTGCATTGCAGCAGTTGCTCGATGACCCCAGCATTGAAGAAATCTGGATAAATTCGCCGCAACAAATATTTTGCGCTCGTGGGGGACAGAGCGAGTTGACCCACATTCGACTCAACTCCGAAGAAGTGGCATCACTTGTAGAGCGCATGTTGAAGTCCTCGGGGAGACGATTGGACTTGTCGCAGCCGTTCGTCGACTGTCAGCTGCCGGACGGTTCCCGACTCCATGTGGTTATTCCCGACATTACCCACGAACATTGGGCAGTAAACATCCGAAAGTTTATTGCTAGGGCATCAAAACTCGAAGACCTCGTTGACCTTGGTTCGCTGACGCCAGCAGCTGCCAGCTATCTAGGCTGGGCGATTTCAGCAGGACTCAATATCATCGTCACCGGTCCAACCCAGGCAGGCAAAACGACGATGCTCAATGCACTGTCTGCTGCGATTGGATCACGTGAACGCGTAATTACTATTGAAGAAATTTTTGAACTCAACCTCAAACTTCGTGACGTTGTCGCGATGCAGACCCGCATGGCAAACCTAGAAGGCACCGGTGAAATAACGATGCGACGCCTTGTCAAAGAAGCGTTGCGTATGCGGCCGGATCGCATCATCATCGGTGAAGTGAGGGAAGCGGAATCTTTGGACATGCTGATTGCGTTAAACTCGGGAGTTTCTGGGCTCTGCACACTTCACGCAAATTCTGCACGAGATGCGATTGTTAAAATTTCGACGCTTCCATTGCTGGCAGGCCCGAACATCACCAGCGATTTCACGATAAAGACCGTTGCCGCCTGCATTGATTTGGTAGTTCATTGCATTCGAGATGCTTCTGGCCACAGGTTTGTCAACGAAATCCTTGCTGTTCGCAACCGAGTTGAAGCAGGGGCCATAGAAACGTCGACGCTCTTCGATAGACAGCAAGGAGAACTCCTTCCTGCAGCTGGAGCAGACTGGGCGCACGCAAAATTTGATTTGGCTGGGTTCAATGTTGCTGAGCATATGGGGCGAGCATCATGAGTCTGCTGCTCGGGTTGCTCGGGGGACTGGGGCTGGCGCTCATTGCCGATTGGTGGTTCTTTGCGCCCTGGGAGAAAGAACGAAGGAAAAGCTCGGTCATACAGCTGGCGCTTTTGAGAGCAGGGATTACTACCGTCAGCCGCACAAAATTCATCATGATCTGCTGTGCCAGTGCCATAGTATTCGGACTAGTAACGTTTGGACTGACATCGTCTTGGCTATTTGCAGTCATATTTATGGGTTTCGGTCTGCTTGCACCCTGGATTTATCTGCGGCACCAAGCTGCAAAACGCCAGGCTGCCCTTCAAGAGCAATGGCCGGAGGTTGTCGACCATCTTCGTAGCGCAATTCGGGCAGGCCTTTCGCTTCCAGAATCACTAAGCCAACTTGCTACGGTGGGCCCCGAAGCCCTTCGGCCTGTTTTTAAAGAGTTCGCTCTGGACTATCGGGCTACCGCAAATTTCAGCGTTGCCATCAACCAGCTTTCAGATCGATTAGCAGACCCCATTGCAGACAAAATCATCACCACCCTGCGAATCACCAGAGAAGTAGGCGGCACAGATCTAGGGCTGACGCTTTCTACTCTCGCGGCTTTCTTGCGGGATGACGTGCGAACACGTGGAGAGCTGGCGGCGCGGCAGTCTTGGATTGTCTCAGCAGCTCGGTTGGCAGTGGCCGCTCCGTGGATCCTGTTGTTGGTATTGGGAACTCAGCCAGCTGCCAAAGAAGCCTATATGACGCCGAGCGGAGTGGTAGTGCTTGGTGCAGGCCTTGTTGTTTCTTTTGTCTGCTATCGTGTCATGCTGCGGCTTGGGACATTACCTGTCGAAGAACGGGTGCTGTCATGAGCAGCTTCATGCCTTGGGCAATATTGTGCGGAATTGGCTTGGGACTCGGACTGTGGCTTGTCGTCCTGCGGCTACCAGCTTGGAGAGCGATGGGGTTTGCCGATCGTGTTGCTCCGCATATTCGAGTTGGAATGAGATCGTCTCGGATGCTGCAAGATTCGTGGCAGCAAGATTCAGGAACTTCTGCGATGTGGCAATTGGCACGTCCAGTACTTGAACAGCTTAAACGAATTGCAGCAGTTCACAGCCCTACTTCTGCGACTGTTCGAAGACGGCTCCAAGCAGCAGGCCTGCGCATGAGCTTGGTGGACTATCGATCGCAGGAATTGTTGTGCACTTTCATAGGACTAGTTGTTGGTGCCGCCCTGATGACCGCAATGTCCTTGCGACAACCTTCTCCTGTTCTCTTTTCGCTCGTAGTCGTGATCGGGTGCGGGCTTCTTGGCTACTTTCTGCGCGGCTGGTGGCTTGGCGAGCAAGTTAAGAAGCGCGCTCGCCGAATACTGACACAGTTTCCGACGGTGGCCGAAGTACTCGCACTGACAGTAGGCGCCGGTGAATCAACGACCGGTGCAATTGAGCGAATTTCCAGAATTTGCCACGGAGAAATCGGTGAGGAATTTACCCAAGCACTCAACGACATCCATGCGGGATCAAGCCTAATTGCAGCATTGTCGAATTTGGCGGACCGTGTCCAAATTGGCGCCATGACGAGATTTGTCGATGCCATCGCAGTCGCGAGCGAACGAGGCACTCCACTAGGGCAGGTGCTTCGTGATCAAGCACAGGACGTGCGGGATGCCTCAAAGCGTGAACTGATGGAAATAGCAGGAAAGCGTGAAATTTCCATGCTCGTGCCCATCGTTTTTGGTGTGCTTCCGTTGACAATTGTCTTTGCTATTTTCCCGGGACTAGCGCTTTTGGAGATGAGTTATTGAACAAAAACCATCGACGACATCCCCAAATAAATAGTCATCCTCAAACGAAGGAGTTGCTCACATGCTTAGGCTACAGATCTTGATGTGCACCCTAGCCGCCGGGCTCGTAGAACGGATCCAGAAAACTTCGTCCGCTGGCATTCGAAAGTTCCATGACTCAAGGGGAGATGTGCCCGGATGGGTCATGATCACATTAATGTCCGCGTTGCTGGTTGCGGCATTGCTTGCGATCGCTGGGCCCCGGCTTCAGGAACTCTTCAATCAGGCAATTGATCGAGTCTCCGGTTTGGGATAAAACGGCATGAAATGCATCTCGGCAGTTTGCCAGTCGTTCCCTGTTTCGCTTCGTCGAAACGGGGAACGAGGTTCTGCAGTTGCTGAGTTCGTCATGATTACGGCATTGCTCATCGTCCTGGCGATGACAGTAATACAACTCGCGTTGATCCTGCATGTTCGAAACACGCTCGTTGACGCTGCTGCAAATGGTGCTCACTATGGCGCCTTGGCAAACCGTACTCCGGCCGATGCGGTAGGACGGACGCGGACACTAATCACTGAATCACTCAGCAGTCGATTTGCCAACGATATTGCAGTCGGTGTGCGATCGGTGGGCGACGAGCAGGTAGTCACCGTAACGGTCAATACCCGTGTCCCCTTGGTTGGCTTGCTTCCTAACGGATGGGAGATTTCAACTAGTGCAGGTGCAGTTCGTTATGGCTGACCCGTGTGCGACCGCAAGATCCTACCGGGAGCGGACAAGCGGGAAATTCTTGGATACTAAAGGCAGCGCAATCATCGAGTTTATTTTTGCCGCAACTGTTTTGATCATTCCCATGATCTATCTGGTGCTTGCTGCGGCGGCGTTAGAAGCTGGAAGTTATGCCGTGGTTTCAGCTGCAGATCAGGCGGCGAAAGTCTATGCAGTTTCAGAGACCCCTGCCCAGGGGCAATCGAACGTGCGCAATGTGGTGCACCGAGCGATGAGTAATTTTGAATTCTCTGAGGCGCAGTCCAACATCGTTTGCGAACCGAAGTGCTTGGAGCCTGGGTCAATCGTGACCGTGACCGTCAGTCTGGCAGTTCCGTTGCCTTTCATCTCGGATTATTTCGAAGCATCGGTCTTCACCGTTGATTCGACCGCTGCACAACGGGTTGATCGCTTTGGCTAATGAGAACGAAGGCACCGAACACAGGATGGGCGAAAAACACCGTAAGTCGCGAGGTGCCAAACAGCTGCTGATTGAGGAAGCAGGCCAATCTCTAGTCCTTGCAATAGGACTTTGCGCGCTCACGTTGTTGACCATTTCGGTAGTCATGGGTGCTAGTGCAGTTAATCTCAAAGCGAGGCAGCTGTTGGCCATTGCCGACGGGGCAGTTGTTGCAGCAGTTGATGAATTTGAGTTTGTGGCTGATGAGGGGTCTCCTCGAATCCAGCTGACCACCGATCAGGTAAGCCAGGGCGTTAGACGCTACTTGGCTGACATTGGGGCAAGTGGCCGAATAGACAATTTGGAAATCGGTTCGGTAAGAATTCTGCCGGGCGGGCAAGGCGCAGAACTTACACTGAAAGGCACCGTGAGCCCGCCAATTGTGGGCTGGGTAGTTCCGTCAGGCATCACCATCGAAGTTAGTTCTAGCGCGCAGACGGTATTGAGCCGATGAAGCTCAGAAATCGGGATCTGCTGGAGCTATGACGTAGTCTTAGAAGACCATGGCAAAAACTGACTTTACTGCTGAAATCCGCTCCCTCCGTGCGACCTACGCCACCATTGAGGAAGTGAGCGACGTTGAACAGATCAAGGCGGATATCGCCGTTTTGTCTGAGGAAGCCGGTGCCCCAGACCTCTGGGACGATCCAGCCAGTGCACAAATCGTCACGAGTAAATTGTCATACCGCCAAGCTGAACTGGAACGTCTGACCAAACTGCGGACACGGATCGATGACTTGGAAGTACTAGTCGAGTTGGCAGAGTTGGAGGACGACGCTGACACGATCGACGAAGCTGACAAAGAACTGGCTTCGATTCACAAGGCACTGGACGACCTGGAAATCGTCACGCTGCTCAATGGAGAATTCGATTCTCGCGGTGCCGTGGTCACCATTCGTTCTGGTGCGGGAGGCGTAGACGCCGCGGACTTCGCAGAAATGCTGCTGCGCATGTACCTGCGTTGGGCTGAGAAACGTGGTTATAAGGCAACTGTCATGGACACTTCCTATGCGGAAGAAGCTGGCCTGAAGTCCGCGACGTTCGAAATCGATGAACCATATGTATTTGGCGTTCTTTCAGTCGAAGCTGGTACCCATCGCCTCGTGAGAATTTCCCCATTCGACAACCAGGGCCGCCGACAGACTTCCTTTGCCGCGGTTGAGGTGGTTCCGCTGATTGAACAGACCGACACTATCGATATCCCTGAGTCTGAAATTCGTGTTGATGTCTTCCGTTCGTCTGGTCCTGGTGGCCAGTCGGTCAATACCACTGACTCAGCGGTTCGAATGACGCACATTCCAACAGGAATCGTAGTGTCAATGCAGAATGAAAAGTCGCAGATTCAAAACCGAGCCGCGGCGTTACGCGTGCTTCAGTCGCGACTTTTGCTGCTGAAGAAAGAGCAGGAAAACGCTAAGAAGAAGGAACTTGCCGGCGACGTCAAAGCTTCTTGGGGCGATCAAATGCGTTCCTACGTCTTGAACCCATACCAGATGGTGAAGGACCTGCGCACTGATCATGAGGTTGGCAACACGCAAGCAGTGCTTGACGGAGAGATTGACGATTTCATCGATGCTGGGATTCGCTGGCGTGCTGCTCAGCGTCGACCAGAAAAATAAGACTTCAGACACTAGAAAAAGCGGTGTAAAGAAGCGCGGGTACTGTGGCTATGGCCAACGGAGACTCGCTCTTGCATCGCTTTAGGTCGAAAGTCGTTGAAATCACTATGGGACTGGTACTTAGCATCTGATTTTCGGCATACTTTGGAGCAAGCTGTTAGTAGCTGATGAATCTGGCAACACGCCCTTGAATTCCTCAGAAATGACAGCAACGCACCGATAAGGTTTGGTTGATTGGCGCATCAAATGACGTTTGCACTCGAGATTGGTTTTCGTGGGTCGCGCCCCGACGAAAGCTGGCGATTGAAGAAATGATTAAATTCGAAAACGTCTCGATGGTTTACGAGCCTCGGCAGGAAAATGCTGCTTTGGACGACGTGAGCATCGAGATTAACCGCGGCGAGTTCGCATTCCTCGTCGGCGAATCCGGCTCGGGAAAATCTACATTCCTCAGTCTTGTGCTGCGCGAAAAGCGCTCATCCGCTGGTGCAGTTTATGTCGCCGGCCAGAACCTCAATAGGATCTCCAGCCGTAGAGTTCCTAAACTTCGCCGTAATATCGGGTTCGTCTTCCAGGACTTCCGTTTGTTGCGTGAACGTACAGTCTTCGACAACGTGGCTTTCGCGATGGAGGTCATTGGTGCGTCTAGGGCACAGATTCGGGATCGGGTCCCCGACGCATTGAAGCTGGTCGGGCTGGAAGACAAGGCTCGCCGCAAGCCTACAGAACTCTCGGGCGGTGAACAGCAGCGCGTGGGTATTGCCCGTGCAATCGTCAATAAGCCAGCGATTCTTTTGGCAGATGAGCCCACCGGTAACCTCGACCGGAAGAACAGCATCGAGGTCATGAACGTGCTCGACAGGATTAATCAGAACGGAACCACCGTTTTGATGGCGACGCATGCTCATGAACTGGTCAGTGAATATCGTCATCGAGTGATCGAGCTGAATCGAGGCCGCATCATCCGTGACGAGGTTGAGGGCCAATATACGAAGATGACTACTGTGATCAATCAGGACGGATCACGTGCATTGCTCTTTGGCGACGATTCGGCCCCGCAGGAACGGGACAGCGACGCGACCGAAGCTATCAATGACAAGAAGGACGAAGACTAGTGAGACTTGGATTTATCCTGCGCGAAGCGGTCAAGGGGCTGCGCCAGAACGTCGTCATGGTCGTTTCAGTCGTACTTGTAACCTTCGTTTCTTTGACATTCGTCGGGGCCGCGGCCTTGCTGCAGCTTCAAATCAACCAGATGAAGGGCTACTGGTATGACCGCATGGAAGTAGCGGTCTATCTGTGCGACGACACCAGTGCGGCCACAAATTGCGCGGGGAAAGAAGTTACCGAGCAACAGCGCAACGACATCAAGTCGCTTCTAGAGTCTGAGCAGTTAAAGCCTTACATCAAAGAAATTGCTTACGAGTCCAAAGACCAGGCCTACAAGAATTTCCTAGATCAGTACAAGAATTCTTCTCTGGTCGACCAGGTTAAGCCTGATCAGTTGCCTGAGTCCTTCCGAGTTGCCCTTGTCGATCCTGAAAAGTATCAGGTGATCAATGAAGCTTTGTCTACGGTTCCTGGGGTTGAGTCAGTCGTGGACCAGCGCGAGTTGTTGGAAAAGGTCTTCCAGCTGGTTCGAGTTGCTTCGGGTGCAGCAGCCATCGTAGCTGCCGTAATGATCGTCTGCGCCGTCCTGCTGACAGGTACGACGATTCAGCTCTCGGCCATGCATCGCAGGTTGGAAACCACCATCATGAGATTGGTGGGTGCCTCTAAAGCGACGATTCAGTTGCCCTTCGTTATTGAAGGCGTTATCGCATCGTTAATCGGTGGCGTGTTGGCCACAGGAACACTTTGGCTCCTAATGAAGTTCTTGGTAGAAGACAAACTAGCAAGTGAAAACGTAGGAGTTGCGTTCATTTCGACTGGCGAAGTTTGGCTCATTGCCCCGGCCCTCTTGATACTTGGTATCGTTTTGGCAACAATTTCATCAGTGGTAACGTTGAAGCGATACCTGAAGGTTTAGTTCAATCCACCCATGCCGGTGGCTACCATGACGCACTACTTATCCCCAAGGAGTCCTATGCTGTCCAACGCAGTTCGGCGCAAGTTCCTGCGCGCCACCATCGGTGGAGCCATGGCGTTTGCCCTCACGTTGCCTGCAGGGCTAGTGGTAGCCGACGAGTTAGACGACAAAAAGGTCGAGATTCAGCAGAATATCGACAACTTGGAACAGGATATGGAGTTCTTGGATGCTGACATCCAAGAAACCGATAAGAAGCTGCGCGAGCAGCAAGCCCAAGTTCCCGTGTTGCAGTCAGCACTTGCTGACGCTCAGAGCAGAGTGGTCAACGCGCAAGCGGCAGTTGCAGATCTGAATAATCGCCTAATCAGTGCGCAGGATACTCGGGACAAGGTCGCTGCGCAGATACAGGCAAATGACGCCAAGCTCGCCGAAGCCGAAGATGCCATGGCCAAGATTGCTTCAGAGGCCTATAAGCGCGGAGGGATCTCCGGCGGCCTGGATATGATCCTCAATATGGATTCGGCTACGGCCATGGCTGATGGCTTGGATATGGCCAACCGCGCCATGGAATCGCAGAATTCTGCCTACAACGATCTGGCGCAGGAACGTGCGAACAACGAGAACAACAAGGCACGCCTTGTCGCAGTGGAGAAGGAAATCTCTTCGCTGAAGTCTCAGGCTGAAGATGCTCTTGCGCAGGAAGAAAATGCGCGTGACGCAGCCCAGTCCGCGAAGGATGAACTGGACGCTCTCGTGTCCAGTACTGAAGCTCTTAGCGCCCAGCTGGAGGCCAAGAAGCCTCAGATTCAAGCTAAGCTCAATGCTGAGCAAGAGGAGCGGGCTCAGAAT
Source organism: Glutamicibacter uratoxydans (assembly GCF_006539925.1). Classification (GTDB taxonomy): domain Bacteria; phylum Actinomycetota; class Actinomycetes; order Actinomycetales; family Micrococcaceae; genus Glutamicibacter; species Glutamicibacter uratoxydans. The sequence continues at coordinate 65,321 of NZ_BJNY01000014.1, forward strand.
AACGCCGCGATTAAAGAGCGCCAAGAACGCCTGATTCGTGAAGAGAAGGAACGCCAGCGAAAAGCAGCTGAAGCTGAAGCTAAGCGGAAGGCTGCATTCGAAGCTGAGCAGCAACGCAAGGCAAAAGCCGCCAAGGCGCAGAAGAAGACTTACGTCAAGAAACAGTATGTTCCCAAGGCATCGTCGAGCGCGCCAAAGTCGAGCAGCTCAGGCTCCAGCGCGTGGGGCTTGATCAAGCCTACGAACAGCAACAACATCACTTCAACCTTCGGATGGCGTCCAACACCGGCTGGGACTATCGATTATGGTGGCCGCGGCGGTTATGTCCATGCAGGACTTGACTGGGGCTTCGGCGGGCAATGTGGAGCACCGATTTATGCAGCCGCCAGCGGAGAAGTATGGATGGCTGGTTGGGGTGGAACCGCAGGTAACAAGGTTCTCATCTCCCACGGCGTAGTCAACGGCAAGGCATTGGCTACCGGATACCATCACATGTCCAAGGTTGCTGTGAGCGTCGGCCAAAAGGTCTCGCAGGGACAGGTGATCGGCTATGTCGGCACTACCGGCAACTCAACTGGCTGCCACCTGCACTTTGAAACCGTGATCAACGGACAAGCGGTCAATCCGATGGGGCTTTTGTAGATCTGTAATTACGGGTGACCGTCGTCAGCTACCCCACGCGCAAGCGGTTAGGGGTAGCTTTGGCGTTTCATCAGCACTTTTCATTTAGACTTGGTGATTGTGCGTAGGAATTCGACTGCGCGATGCAAGGAGTGTCATGGCCAAGAAAAACCAAGAAGATCGTGTGATTGCCAGCAATAGAAAAGCACGCCACGATTACGAAATTCTCGATACCTTCGAGGCAGGCATGGTCCTTACCGGAACCGAAGTTAAGTCGCTGCGCGAGGGCAAGGCATCGCTTGTCGACGGGTTCGGCCAGTTCTATCGTGGGGAACTGTATATCGAGAATTGCTATATCCCGGAGTACCTCAATGGTTCATGGACGAACCATGCGGCACGGCGGCGCCGCAAACTGCTCTTGCACCGTCAGGAACTCATTAAGATCGAACGCAAGATTTCCGAAGCGGGTCTGACAATTGTTCCGTTGAGCTTGTATTTCAAATCAGGCCGGGCCAAGCTCGAAATCGGTGTGGCACGCGGTAAGCGAGAATTCGACAAGCGCCAGACCTTGCGAGAAAAGCAAGACAACCGTGAAGCGCAGCGTGCGATGCGAGAGCGCAACCGTCGTAGCGCATAACTGAACATAAAGTTGTTCATGGCGAAGCTCTCATTGGGTTCTGACCAGTGATTGCGCTATGATTGATGAACGCACTTCGGTGCAGTTGCACCCGGCGACGGGACTGACAACAAAATACGGGGATGATCGGTTTCGACGGTGTAAGTCGCGACAGATGAAGCGGGCCGAGGACGCAAAGTTATCTCGTAAACGCTCTTTGCAAAACAATAAGTGCCGAATCTAAGCGCACTGACTTCGCTCTCGCTGCCTAAGCAGCCAGACAGTCCGTTAGCCAGGGGATGCTATCGCCCCTGATCCTAACGTCATTTAGATAGCCACTGTATTGGGCAGTTGTTGCCGCTGCCAGGTACATATTTAGGCAACTGTGCCCGGACCAGCCACATGTTTGCGTGATGGCTGGGGCAGAGAAAATCCGCAGCAAACTGCGCCCGGAGAAGACCTGGCAACACTACATCGGACGGGAGTTCAATTCTCCCCATCTCCACCAATAAGAGCTCTGGAACTTCTCAGTTCCAGAGCTCTTTCATTTAACTAGCGGTCGATTGACGCGTGGCGATGTTTTCACAGCTGCTGAGCCTCGGGGAGAAGGGCTTTTTCTGAGCCTGATTTGATCGAAGAAGCCTATTTCGCATCCTGGCTGGTTCGCTTCGAAAGCGAGCCTGTTCGCGAGCGGATTGATAAACACATAGACTTGAGTAGATACCGCAAGAAGATAGTCGGATCAGTAGCGCATTTAGACGATAAGGAAGTAAGCAATGGGTAAGGGCGGCTCAACGCAGGTTTCTCCCATAGTCAGGTCCCTGTACGCTGCTGTTGCTTTTCTCCTCGAAGTAGGCCTGCTCTTTGCGGCGGCGCTTGCTGCAATCGCATTCATTCCGTTGCCGATGATTATTGCCATTTTGATAGTTGTCGTTCCATTGCTTGTCATCTGGTCAGTGTTCTTCTCGCCCAAGGCGGTTGTAAAACTTCGGCTTCGTACCAGGATCGTTCTGATCCATCTGATCTACCTGGCTGGGGCCTACACGCTGTGGCTTAGCGTTGATCATTCATTTACGGATCAGTCGCAGATTTGGGCCATCGCCATGCTGATTTTGACCGGTACCAGCGCAATCCTCATTCTTGCCACGGGCGGATATGTAGTTCCCCACGATCGGAGCAAACCGCAACCGCAAGTTGTGGAGAGCCAACGACCAGCAGCCCGCGGCCGCAGAGCTGCCAGATAGGACGTCTTAAATAGGTCATGCCGAAGCGTCGCTTCGGCATGACCTATTTAAGACGTCGACTAGTACACCCAGCTGGCAGCCCAAAGCCCGCAGAGTGCTGCTCCAACAGCTCCTATAAGTGTCCCGAAAGCGTTCAATGCACCGGCCACGGGCTTACCCGCCTGAATTAGTTTCACTGTCTCGAAACTCGCCGTGGAGAAGGTTGTGTATCCGCCCAGGAATCCGGTACCTACTGCCAGCTGCCATACCGGTGGAAGACAGTTTCCGAGAACCAAGCCGGTGATCAAGCCCAGCAGGAAAGACCCCGAGATGTTGATGGTGATCGTTCCCCACGGCAGAGCTCCAGAAGTGCGAGCCTTAATCAGCGCGTCTAGGAAGAATCTAGTGCAGGCGCCGAGTCCTCCGCAGGCGGCCAATACGACAAATAGTAGCGGAGTCATTCGGCCTCCAATGAGGCTGCTGCACGAGGGATTCTCGATCCGACGAGAATTCCGAGGAACGTGGCCAACGCACCGAGGAGAATTGTTCCAACGGCATATCCGAGCATGGTGCCGGTCATCCCGTCGGCCAGCAACAGTGCGCTGTCGGTGGCCAACGTACTGTAGGTGGTGAATCCTCCCATGAACCCGGTGCCGACCAAGAGCCGGATCCGTCGCCGCCAGCCTTGATCGCTGCCCCGCCGCAGCAGCGACTCAAGCAGCAGTCCCAGGAGGAATGCTCCTGCGATATTGATGATGAATACCGTCAGTGGAAACCCCGTAGATGTCGGAAAGATCAGGCTGCACGCCTCACGCGCTGCTGTACCGGCGGTGCCGCCGAGGAATACCAATGCCAACAAGCCCGGTCGCAAGTGCAGCGGACGCATTACTGCCGGCGGATCTGTGTGTGTATCGCCGCCGCTTGGTGAATTAGATTCTGGCTTGGTCATAGGGCGTTTCTCTTCAAGGACGATGATGCTTCGGACGGCGGGATGATGAGGACCGGATGCAACTGGCGTTGAGCGAGCTTGACGGCTACTGAACCGTTGACCAGTTCATGCAGCGTCGTGCGAAGCGAACGCGGACGGCTGCCGAGAACCACAGCGAGTGCATTTCGTTCTTGAGCCAGCAGTCCCAGTTCATGGGCTGCGTCGCCGGCGCGAGCCACCGCTGACCAGGCCACGCCGGTCGATTCAAGCAATGCGGTGATTGCTCCCAGAAGCTTCTCGGGCATCATTTGTGTCTGGCTGCCTGCCGATTCCGGGTCAATCGGTGAAGACACCACGGTGCCGTCCGGGAGCCTGTCAACGGTGTATCGGGAAGGATCGACCCAGACGCAGATCAGGTGAGCATTCATCTGACGTGCGAATTTCGAGGCCTGTTCCACCACGCGGGGATCCTGGCCGGGATAGACGCCGACAACGTACGGACGGCCTGGGCTATTCATCGCTTGCCTGACGCTGGATTCTGCGTGAACGATGCTGGTGCATGTCTCTCCTACCTGTGGGCGCAACAATGTGGCTGAGGTAGGGACTGTTGTCGAACCAGTATTACGCTGATCTGAAGTTTGTCTCCGGCGAGCCCCACCGCCGCATCGGGCTTCCCGACAGCTCCATTTTTGCACAAGCCGTCGGCGAATGCGATGTGCGCTAGGCGGGACGGACCCACACCATAGAAGCATCCAGATAATTCAATGAATGCGGCAGCGTGATGGAGGCGCCGGGCACCAGGCCCATTTCATGCGCCCGGCGCAGGAAGTCCGGGTCCTCGTCGCTGATCCGGTCGATGACGGCGGTGCTTGATCCGCTGTACCGGTCTAGGCGGACTGCGTCGCTGGCCGGGAGCGTGCCGTCGGCCGAGGGGATGGCATCTCCATGGGGGTCCCGGCTGGGACGGCCCAGGCGCAGATCCAACGCGTCGATGAAGCGGTCGGTGACAGTGTGTTCCAGCGCCTCGGCTTCATCGTGCACTTCGTCCCAGCCGTAGCCCAGCTCATCGCGCAGGAAGGTTTCCAGCAGGCGGTGGCGGCGGACCATGCGCAGCGCCTCGCGCCGGCCGGTGGGGCTGAGCGTAATGGCGCCGCGGGGGATGTGGTGCACCAGCTGCTTGACCGCGAGCTTCTGGACCATCGTGGTGGCCGAAGCGGGGGACAAGCCCAGCTGGTCGGCCAGCGCTCCGGTGCTCACCGGGGTGTCTTCCCACTCGGTGAGCATGTACAGCGCCTTGAGGTAGTCCTCTTCGCTGGTGGTCAGCTGGCGCGGGTCGCGGTATCTGGCCATCGACGCCTAGCGATTCAGATAGGGCAGGATCGCCGGGTGCAGCAGCCCGTTGGTGGCCAGCGCGTTGCCGCCGTGGCATCCTTCGGCACCTGCCACGGAGGTGAACCTGCCGCCGGCCTCGCGGACCACGGGGACCAGCGCAGCCATGTCGTAGAGCTCAAGCTCCGGTTCAAAGGCGGCGTCGACGGCGCCTTCGGCCAACAGCGCGTAGGAGAGGAAGTCGCCGTAGCCGCGGGTGCGCCAGGCCGCCTCCAGCAGCTCCAGCAGCCCGTCGAGCTTGCCTGCCTCCTTCCAGCCGTTCAGCGAGGCATAGGACAGCGACGCATCCGCCAGCTGGCCGACCTTCGAGACCTGGATGGCGCGGGTGGCAGTGGTGCCGACCTGCGTGCCTGGTTCGGTGACGAACGCGCCGAGGCCCGTGGCGGCATGCCAGCGCCGGGTCATGGCGGGTGCGGAGATGACGCCGAGCACCGGCTCGTCGTCCACCAGCAATGCAATCAGCGTCGCCCAGACCGGGACGCGGCGTACGAAGTTCTTGGTGCCGTCGATCGGGTCGATGACCCAGCGCCGGGAAGAACTCCCGTGCACGCCGAACTCTTCGCCGAGCACCGAGTCCTGTGGGCGGTGTTCTGCCAGCGCGGCGAGGATCAGCTGCTCGGCGCCGCGGTCGGCGTCGGAGACGGGGGTCATGTCAGGCTTGGTCTCGACGTTCAGGTCGTTGGCGCCGTAGCGGGCCAGCGTGAAGGCATCGACCTGGTCGGCCAGAGCGAGCGCGAAGTCGAGGTCCTGCTGCAGGGTGTATTCAGCCATGTTCCTGGGCGCCTAGAGAGCGCCGAGCTCCTTCTCGTTGGTAGTTTCCTCGGTGGTGACCAGCCGGCGGTAGGAGGCCAGCCGGGCGGCGGCGTGGGCAGGCGTCGCTTCGTCGCGGGCCCAGGCGTCCAGTGCGCAGCCTGCCTCGCCTTCCGCGTGCGTGCAGCCGCGCGGGCACGCGGTGGCGATCTGCGCCAGGTCTTCGAACGCTGCCAAGATGTTCTCCGGATCCACCAGGCCCAGCCCGAAGGAGCGGATGCCCGGGGTGTCGATCAGCCAGGAGCCGGGGGTGTCGCCCAGACGCAGGGCCAGCGCGTTGGAGGAGGTATGCCGGCCGCGGCCGGTGACGGCATTGACATGCCCGGTGGCGCGTTCGGCGCCGGTCAGCGCATTGACCAGGGTGGACTTGCCCACGCCCGAATGCCCCAGCACCACCGAAACGCAGCCTGCCAGCAGCTCTTCCAGCTCGCCCAGAGCCGCGGAATCCAAGCGGGCGCTGGAGCCGTCGGCGCCTCGGGCGTCCACGCCGGAAGCCTCCGCGGAGGTGGTGCGGGAGATGACCACCGGCAGGTCAAGTCCTTCGTAGTGGGCCAGGAATTCTGCGGGGTCCTTCACATCGGCCTTGGTCACGCAGAGCACCGGCTGGATGCCGGCGTCGTAGGCGGCGACCAGCGCGCGGTCCACGAAGCCGGTGCGGGGCTCCGGGTTGGCGGCGGCGACCACGATGACCAGCTTGTCCACGTTGGCCACGACCACGCGCTCGGTGGCGTCGGTGTCGTCGGCGCTGCGGCGCAGCAGGGTGCGGCGCTCCTCGATGCGCACCAGCCGGGCCAGGGTGTCCGGCTTGCCGGAGGTATCGCCCACCAGCGCCACCATGTCCCCGGGGACGATAGCCTGGCGGCGCAGCTCGCGGGCGCGGGCGGCGATGACGATGCGCTCGGCGGCGGTGTCCTCGTCGAGGATCGCCGTATAGCGGCCGCGGTCCACCGTGATGATGCGCCCGATCTGAGCCTTGTCGTAGCTCGGCCGGTCCTTGGTGCGCGGGCGGGATCCGCGCTTGTTCGGGCGGACGCGGACGGCGGATTCATCGTAGTCTGAGTAGCGCATCAGTCCTGCTTCTGCCCGGTGGCGGCCATGGCGGACCATAGTGCCGGGAAGCCGGGCATGGTCTTGGAAGTGGTCGCGATGTCCTGCACGCGGATGCCCTGCACTGCCAGCCCGAGCAGCGCTCCGGCGGTGGCCATGCGGTGGTCCTCGTAGCTTTCCAGATCAGCCGCGCGCAGCGGCCCCGGGGTGATGACCAGCCCGTCCTCGGTGGCCTGCACCGCGGCGCCCACCTTTGCCAGTTCCGCTTCAAGGGCCGCCAGGCGGTCGGTTTCGTGCCCGCGCAGGTGGCCGATCCCGGTCAGCCTGCTGGGCGAATCGGCCAGCGCGCAGAGCGCTGCAAGGGTCGGGGCCAGCTCGGAGGCGTCAGCGTAGTCGATGCCGTGGATGGCCCCGGTGCCGTGCACCGTCAGCACGCCGTCCGCACCCAGGGATACTTCGGCGCCCATGCTGCGCAGGATCTGCACCCACTTGCCGCCGACCTGGGTGGTTTGCGAGGGCCAGAAGGGGACGCGCACCGTGCCGGTGGCGGCCAGCGCGGCGGCTAGGAACGGCCCGGCATTGGACAGGTCGGGCTCGACGGTCACGGTGAAGCCTGCAATGCGCCCGGCGGCGATCTGCCAGCCCCGCCCGTCGGCATCGATCTGAACGCCGGCGCCGAGCTCACGCAGGGTCTGCACGGTCATGGTGATGTGGTCGGGGGAGGCGATCGGTCCGTCGGCGGCGCGCAGGTGTAGGCCGCCGGGCAACGCCGGGGCGGCCAGCAGCAGGGCAGAAATGAACTGGGAGCTGCCCGAAGCGTCGATCTGCACGGTGCCGGCCGGTGCCAGCTGGCGTGCGTCCATCGTGAAGGGCAGCTTGCCCGGCTCGCCGGAGTAGGCGAAGTCCACGCCCAGGGCGGCCAGCGCGTCGAGCACCGGAGCCATCGGGCGCAGCCGCGCGGAGGCGTCGCCGTCGAAGCCGAGCTTGGCTCCTGCCACCGCGGCCAGGGCAGGGACGAAGCGCATGACGGTGCCCGCCAGCCCGCAGTCGACGTCGCCCGGTGCCTGGTTCAGCTGCGCCGGGGGAGCCACGAGCACCGTGGTGGAGCCGTCGGGGTGCTCTTTGCGCTCAATGCCCACGCCGAAGGATTCCAGCGCACGGAGCATCAGCTCGGTGTCGCGGCTGATCAGCGCGTTGTGGATGGTGGAGGGAGAGGAGGCCAGGGCCGCGAGGATCAGATAGCGGTTGGTCAGCGACTTGGAAGCTGGGACGATCACCGTCGCGTCGAGCGGAGCCTGCGCATAGGGGGCCTGCCACCAGCTGCTTGCGTGGTCTTGGCTGCTGGTGCTTCCAGTGCTGGGTTGGGTGCTGATCTGGCTGGTCCTTACTCTCTGGGTGCTGGTGCGGGCAGCCTCGTCGCTGCCTGGCGCCGGAGCCTGCACATGCGGCGCGGCGGATTCTTCGCGGTAGTTAAATCCTAGCCGAGAACGGGCGGTGAAGCAGGGAATAAGGGCGGCCGGCGGCCGGTTGTATCAAGTGTGACGACGATTGAAGACACCAGCACCCTGGGCGGCGGCTCATGCACCGTGGAGGATGCGCCGCGGCCGGCAGTTTCACTGTCCGAGGCCCGGCGCAAGCGCGTAGACTCTAAGGCGATGACTAATGAGAGTGTGGACGCGAATCTTCCCGATGTGAGCGTCGAGACCGAGGCCCAGCGCCGCGAACGTTTCGAACGGGATGCACTGGGCTATGTCGACCAGCTGTACTCAGCTGCGCTGCGCATGGCCCGCAACCCCTCGGATGCCGAGGACTTGGTCCAGGAGGCGTACACGAAGGCCTATTCGGCCTTCCACCAGTACAAGCCCGGGACCAACCTCAAGGCCTGGCTGTACCGCATCTTGACCAACACCTATATCAACCTCTACCGCAAGCGCCAGCGCGAACCGCAGCGGACCAGCACGGATACCGTCGAGGATTGGCAAATGGCCTCCGCGATGGAGCATTCTGCCACGGGGCTGCGCTCGGCCGAGGCAGAGGCGCTGGACCACCTGCCGGATTCCGACGTGAAGGCTGCGCTGCAGTCGATCGGCGAGGATTTCCGCATGGCTGTCTACTTCGTCGACGTCGAGGGCTTCAGCTACAAGGAGGCCTCGGAGATCCTTGGGGTGCCGATCGGCACCGTCATGTCCCGGTTGCACCGTGGACGCAAGCAGCTGCGAGATCTGTTGGCAGACTACGCGGCAGATCGTGGAATCAAGGCGGCGGATAAATCCGCAGCCAAGGTTGATGGAGGGACGAAGTAAGATGGACTGCAATTCATTGGGGGACTGCGCCGATGACCGCATGGTGCGCATCTACGAGTACCTCGACGGCGCGCTGACCCTGGCAGACCTCAAAGAGGTCAAATCGCATCTGGAGCAGTGCCCGGAATGCACCGAGCAATACGATCTTGAATGCATCATCCGCTCTGTGGTGCGCCGTAGCTGCCAGGAGCATGCACCGCAGCAGCTCAAGGCGAATATCATCACGCGCATTTCGCAGATTCGGATCGAATCAGGACACTAGCCGCAGGCGCAGGAAAAAACCCCGTATCGCTCGAAATATTCGAGTGCTACGGGGTTCTTCGTCTTTTTCGCTTCGCTTAGCTGTTTGGGCGCTTGCCGTGGTTGGCACCGCCACGCTTGCGATCGCGACGCTTGCGTGCGCGCTTCGACATGGTGACTCCTTAGAGGGATCATTTCAACTGCCCGAGAGGTTCGGGCCGACTAATAGTCTTTCACATTTGAGGCGCAAAAACCTAACGGGCGACTGTGGCGTCCAGCCCATCGGGCAGGAGCCGCGCTCCCTGCAGGGCGGAAGGCGCCTAGCCTGCGCTGGGTTCTGGCAGCTGCAGCCAGGAGTACCAGCCGCGGTGCAGCACCAGCCAGGCCATGAGCCCGTAGCCTGCCTGCCCGGGGACGCCGCCCGAAGCGTTGAGGTCGGCACGCCACTGCGCATGGGCGCGCAGCGGGGCGAAGGTGTCGATGTAGTGGTGGTTGCGGCGCATGGCGACGTCGGCGTAGACGCGGTTCAGCTCGGCAACGCGTTCATTGCGCGCCTCGTCCAGGCCGGGGGCCGGGCCCACCAGCAGGGCCTTGATATTCATCTGGGAGGCCGAGTCCAGGATGTTCGCGAGGTTCAGCCGGCTGCGCGCGGTGCTGACTTCCAGGTCGACGTCGCGGTCCGAGAGCGCGATGACCAGGCGGTTCTCGTACTGGTCGCTGAAACGCCGCGAGGCTTCGCCCAGCCAGCGTTCGGCCAGCGCTTCGGAGCCTTCGGCGGGAGCGGCCAGGACGAAGGACTGCAGGCGCAGCGAGGGATCCTGGGTTCGGGCCATAACGCGTCCAAACCAGCCCAGGGCCCGCGGGTCGCCGTGGCCTGCCAGAAGTTCATCTCCGATTGCTGTAATGCGGATAGTTCGTAATTCCAACTGGCGACCTTTCGTTGGCAAAAGATGAATCGTGAACAACCTTAGCAGTGTTGCCAGGTGGTCTTGGGGATGTCGGGGCGCGTTAAGCGCCACAGCCGGCGAACCTGCCCCGGGTGGGGCGAGGTCCGCCGGCTGAGTTTGCTTCAGTGCGGAACTGGCTTAGCGGGCGAAGGCCTGCTGCATCAGTACTGCGTTTTCAGCTTCGTGGCGCTTGGCGGTGCCTGCCGAGGTCGCGGCGGATGCCGGGCGGGAGACCAGGTTGATCTTCTGCGGCAGCTGCGGTGCGACGTAGAGGCCGACATAAGGCCATGGGCCCTGGTTGGCTGGCTCGTCCTGAACCCAGGCGATTTCTGCGTTCGGGTACTTGGCCAGCTGCGCAGCGATCTGCTCCACAGGGGCAGGGTAGAGCTGCTCCACGCGGATGATCGCGGTCTTCTCGTCGCCGGCCTTGGTGCGGGCTGCGAGCAGGTCGTAGTAGACGCGGCCCGAGCACAGCAGGACCTTGTCCACTGCGGCTGCATTGGTGATCGATGCATCTCCGATGACTTCCTGGAAGCCGCCGGTGGTGAAGTCCTCCACCGAGCTTGCCGCGGCCTTCAGGCGCAGCAGCTGCTTCGGGGTGAACACGATCAGCGGCTTGCGCGGACGGGCGTAGGCCTGGCGGCGCAGCAGGTGGAAGTGGTTGGCGCCGGTGGACGGCTGGGCCACCACCATGTTGTTCTCCGCGCACAGCTGCAGGAAGCGCTCGATGCGGGCCGACGAGTGGTCAGGACCCTGGCCTTCGTAGCCGTGAGGCAGCAGCATGACCAGCGAAGAGGACTGCGACCACTTCTGCTCGGCCGAGGAGATGAACTCGTCGATGACGGTCTGCGCGCCGTTGACGAAGTCGCCGAACTGGGCTTCCCACATCACCAGTGCATCCGGGCGCTCCACCGAGTAGCCGTACTCGAAGCCCAGGGCAGCGTATTCGGAGAGCAGCGAGTCGTAGATCCACAGCGGGGCCTGGTCCTCGCTCAGGTGGTGCAGTGGGTACCACTCGTTGTCGTTCTCGCGGTCGTGGAAGACCGAGTGGCGCTGCACGAAGGTGCCGCGGCGCGAATCCTGGCCTGCCAGGCGGACCGGCACGCCTTCCATGGACAGCGAGCCCAGGGCAGCGATCTCTGCGAAGCCCCAGTCGATGCCGCCTTCGCGGGACATCTTCTCGCGGCGCTCCAGCAGCGACTTCAGCTTGGTGTGCATGGTGAAGCCCTCCGGCACTGCCAGGTGGGCCGCGCCGATGTGCGCCAGGGTCTGGGCGGAGATCGCCGATGGGCGGGCTCCGTCGACGGTGCCCTCGTCAGCGGCCTGGGCGAATGGCTTCTCCAGGTCGTTGATGGTCGAGCCCGGGGTGATGATCGGGATCGGCGAGGTCTGGGCCGCGTGGGTCTCCGCGAAGATGCGCTCCAGGGATTCCTTGTACTCGGCCAGTGCGTTGTCTGCCTCTTCCTGCGTGATGTCGCCGCGGCCGACCAGGGCCTCGGTGTACAGCTTGCGGGTGGAGCGCTTGGCTTCGATCAGGTTGTACATGATCGGCTGGGTCATCGACGGGTCGTCGCCCTCGTTGTGGCCGCGGCGGCGGTAGCACACCAGGTCGATGACGACGTCCTTGCCGAACTTCTGGCGGTACTCGAAGGCCAGCTGGCCCACGTGCACCACTGCCTCCGGGTCATCCCCGTTGACGTGGAAGATCGGAGCCTGCACGGTGCGGGCGATGTCGGTGGCGTAGACCGAAGAGCGCGAAGAACTCGGAGCGGTGGTGAAGCCGATCTGGTTGTTCACGATCACGTGCACGGTGCCGCCGGTCTTGTAGCCTGGCAGCTGGCTCATGGCCAGCACCTCGGAGACCACGCCCTGGCCGGCAAATGCAGCGTCGCCGTGGACCAGGATCGGCAGCACTGCCTCGCGGGAGTTCAGCCGGTCCAGCTTGGCGCGGGTGATGCCCTCGAGCACCGGATCCACTGCTTCCAGGTGCGATGGGTTCGCTGCCAGGTAGACCTTGGTGGTGTTGCCCGAGTCGGAGGTGTACGAGCCCTCGGTGCCCAGGTGGTACTTCACGTCGCCCGAGCCCTGGACCGAGCCAGGGGTCGCGGTGCCTTCAAATTCGCGGAAGACCTGTCCGAAGGTCTTGCCGGCGATGTTGGTCAGCACGTTCAGGCGGCCGCGGTGCGCCATGCCGATGGCCACCTCGTTCAGCTGTGCGTCGGCGGCGTCGGAGATGATGGCGTCCAGCAGAGGAATCAGCGATTCGCCGCCCTCCAGGCTGAAGCGCTTCTGGCCCACGAACTTGGTCTGCAGGAAGGTCTCGAAGGCCTCTGCGGAGTTCAGCTTGGACAGGATGCGCAGCTGCTCTTCGCGGCTTGGCTTGGTGTAGCCGTGCTCCAGCTTGGACTGGAACCACTCGCGCTCCACCGGGTTCTGCAGGTGCATGTACTCGGTGCCGATGGTGCGGCAGTAGGCGTCGCGCAGGATGCCCAGGATGTCGCGCAGCAGGGCACGGTCCTTGCCGCCCAGGCCGCCGGCCAGCCATTCGCGGTCCAGATCCCACAGGGTCAGGCCGTAGGACTTGATGTCCAGGTCCGGGTGCTTGCGCTGGACGTACTCCAGCGGGTTGGTGTCGGCCATCAGGTGGCCGCGCACGCGGTAGGAGTTGATCAGGTGCTGGATGCGGGCGACCTTGTTGACCTGCAGGTCGATGTCGACCTGGTTGTCGACCGCCCAGCGCACTGGCTCATAAGGGATGCGCAGCTGCTCGAAGATCTCGTCGTAGAAGCCCTGCTCGCCCAGCAGCAGCGACTCGACCAGCTTCAGGAATTCGCCCGAACCTGCACCCTGGATGACGCGGTGGTCGTAGGTGGAGGTCAGGGTGATGTGCTTGCCGATGCCCAGCAGCGCCACGGTCTTCTCAGCGGAGCCGCGGTACTCGGCAGGGTATTCCAGTGCGCCGACGCCGATGATGGCGGCCTGGCCCTTGGACAGGCGAGGCACCGAGTGCACGGTGCCGATGCCGCCCGGGTTGGTCAGCGACACGGTGGTGCCTGCGTAGTCGTCAGCGGTCAACTTGTTGCCGCGGGCGCGCTTGATCAAATCTTCGTAGGTGGCCCAGAACTCGTTGAAGCTCAGGGTCTCAGCGGCCTTGATGTTCGGCACTGCCAGCATGCGGGTGCCGTCCGGCTTTGGCATGTCGATGGCGATGCCGAAGTTCACGTGGGCCGGCTGGATTGCGGTCGGCTTGTTGTCGATGACGTCGTAGGTGACGTTCATGGACGGGATCTGCTTCAGCGCACGGATCACGGCGAAGCCGATCAGGTGGGTGAAGGAGATCTTGCCGCCGCGGGCGCGCTTGAGGTGGTTGTTGATGACAATGCGGTTGTCGATCATGACCTTGGCCGGCACCGCACGCACGGTGGTTGCGGTCGGCACGGTCAGGCTGGCGTCCATATTGGTCGCGATGGCCTTCAGCGGGCCGCGAAGGGCGGTGCGCTTTTCTTCGCCGAACAGCTCGGTCGACGGGGTGGCCTTCGGGGCCTGGGCTGGAATCGGCGCAGTCTTCGGCGCTGGTTCAGCCTTCTTCGCAGGTGCCGGCGCGGCGGCTGCGGCAGGAGCGGCGGCCGGTGCTGGCGCTGGCTCGGAAGAGCGTGCGGCTGCTGCGGCGCGGGGTGCTCCTACACCGTTCGCGGGGGCAGCTGCGGAAGCTGCGGGGGTAGCTGCCGCCGGCGTCGCTGCCGGTGCTGCTGGGGTCGACTTCTCTTCGGCGAGGGATTCGAAAATATCCCACCACTTCTTGTCTACCGAATTCTTGTCAACGAGATACTGTTCGAATAGCTCATCTACTAGCCATTCGTTTCCACCAAACTCTTCAGTAAGTCGGTGGTGTGCTTGCTCTGGCACGTGCAACGCCTCTTCCCTGATTTCTACGTTGTTCTAGCTTGAGCCGGTGGTCTGACGAGGACGTGATGGTGACCGCCGAACTCACAATATTTCTAGACCTGCGCACCAGTCTAGTAACTTTTCTGCGCACTTGGCCACGGCACGTATCGAATCTCACGAAAGTGGCCCGTATTACACCCCGCTTATCGTTTCTTCACTACCGTCCGACGCCACGGCCGCAAAGTAATGCAGATTGCGCCTCGTTTCGTTAGACTAAATCGCACTATGGAATCACACTCTCCTAGCCGGCCAGCCGCCCGACGGCGCAGCGCCGGCCACGTCAGTCCATCTCAGACCGGTTCCGGCTCCCGATTGGAGCCTTCTAGTTGCCGCGCGCAACAAGAAGAACCACTAGCTAGAGCATTGCGCGGGTGGAGATAACCACCCATGGAATGGCTCTATTTGATCTTCGGCCTGCTGCTGATTCTCGGCACCGGCTTCTTCGTGGCCGTGGAATTCGCACTGGTCGCACTCGATAAAAGCACTGTTGCCCAGGCGGTTGCCGCCGGCGAACGCGGCGCAAAGCCGCTGATGCAGTGTTTAACCTCTCTTTCCACCCAGCTTTCAAGCTGCCAGCTGGGCATCACCCTCACCACCCTGCTTACCGGCTATGTTCTGGAGCCTTCGCTGAGCAAGCTCTTGGAACCGGTATTTGAACTGGTCGGCATCGACGTCACCGGAGCGACAGCGGTTTCGCTGGTCATCTCGATGGTGATCGCCACCCTGCTGTCCATGCTGATCGGCGAACTGGTGCCCAAGAACCTCGCCATTGCCAAGGCGATGGCGGTGGGCAAGGCGCTGGCGCGGCCGCACCTGGTGTTCACCGCAATTTTCAAGCCGTTCATCGTCGTGCTCAACGGGTTCTCCAATGCCGTCCTGCACCGCTTCTTCGGCCTGGAGGCCAAAGAGGAGATCTCGGCGGCGCGCTCCTCGCAGGAACTGGCATCGTTGGTGCGCCGTTCGGCGCAGCTGGGCACCCTGGATGTGCAGACGGCCCGCTTCGTTGAATCCACCATCGAGTTTGCCGAGCGCACGGCGGCCGATGTGATGACCCCGCGCACCTCCATGGCGACCATCGACTCCGAGGCGGACCTCGCCGAGCTGATTGCGATGAGCGCGGAAACTGGCTTCTCCCGCTTCCCGGTGACCGAAGGCTCCAGTGACGAGATCCAGGGCGTATGCCATATTAAAGCGGTGGTCTCGGTGCCGCGCGAACGCCGCGCGGCGCTGCAGGTGGGCGAATTCGCCCACGACGCCCTCTACGTGCCGGAAACCATCCACCTCGACGTGCTGCTCGAGCAGCTGCGCGAGGCGGAATACCAGCTGGCCATCGTGATGGATGAATACGGCGGCACCGCCGGATTGGTGACGCTGGAGGACCTGGTCGAAGAAATCGTCGGCGAAGTCTCCGACGAGCACGACGAGGACGAGGAAGAGGCAGTCACCCAGCCCGACGGCAACTGGCTCTTCCCCGGGATGTACCGCCCGGACGAGGTCAACGAGCTGATCGGCCGCGAGGTGGTGCCGGATGACGCGTCCTATGAGACCGTCGGCGGATACATGCTGGCCGAGCTGGGCCGCCTGGCCGAGTTGAACGACGCGGTGCACACCGAGGCGGGCATCTTCACGGTGACCGAGCTCGACGGGAGGCGCATCGCCCAGATCCGCTTCGAACCTGCCGAGGTTGAAGAAGGTGAGGGCGAATGAGCGACGTCATGGGCCTGATCTGGCTTGTCATCCTGCTGCTGTTCAACGCATTCTTCGTCGCCGGCGAATTCGCTGTCATGTCCGCCCGGCGTTCGCAGATCGAACCGCTGGCGGAGGCGGGCAACAAGCGCGCCAAGGTGGCGCTGTTCGCCATGGAGCACGTCTCGGCGATGCTGGCGGTGTGCCAGCTGGGCATCACCGTCTGCTCGCTGCTGATCCTGAACATCTCCGAACCTGCCATCCACCACCTGCTGGCCGAGCCGCTGATGCTGCTGGGCCTGGCCGAAGGGGCGGCGGACACCATCGCCTTCCTGATTGCGCTGGTGCTGGTGACCTTCCTGCACGTGACCTTCGGCGAAATGGTGCCGAAGAACATCTCCGTCTCCGTCGCCGACAAGGCGGTGCTGCTGCTGGCCATGCCGCTGGTGGGGCTGTCCAAGGTGCTCAAGCCGATCATCGCGCTGCTCAACGGCGCGGCGAACCTGGTGCTGCATGCCTTCGGCGTGGAGCCCAAGGACGAGGTGGCCAGCTCCTATACCGCCGCCGAGGTGCGCACCATCATCGACACCTCTTCCGAGGAAGGCGCGCTGGAGAAGGACGATGCGCTGCGCCTGACCAAGGCGCTGGAGTTCTCCACTGTCACCGCCAAGACCTGCATGGTGCCGCTGGACGACCTGTTCACCCTGGAATGGGGCACCGCCACGGCGCGCGAGTTCGAGAAGAAGGTCGGCAAGACCGGCTTCTCGCGCCTGCTGATCACCCGCGACCAGGCCCCGGTGGGGTACTGGCACGTGAAGGACGTCATGCTCATCGACGACGCGCACTCCACCGCGCCGCTGAAGGACCTGCCCCTGCATCCGCTGGGCCAGCTCAAGCAGGACACGGAGATCGAGGACGCGCTGGAGAAAATGCGCCAGGAGGGCAACCACCTCTCCGCGGTGGTCGACGAGCACGGCGCCAGCCTGGGCGTGGTGTTCCTGGAGGACATCATCGAGGTGCTGGTCGGCGAGATCAGCGACTCCACGCGAAAGCGCGTGGCTCCGCCGCGGGCTGAGAACGGCGGAAACGCCGGCCAGTAGCCCGCCTCGCCGGGCAGGGGACGCAGGCTGGAGAACCAGCCCGTATTGCGAATGACTCGCAACTGGTAGGATTAACTGCGGCACCGCATTGTGCGGTGCCGCAGTTTTTGCGTCCAGCACATTGCGCGGCCGGGCGCGCCGCCCCGAACACAGAAAGCCGGTAGATGAGCTCAACGCCGATCGTCGCCTTCAACAACGCCAGGCTCGCCTACGGCCGGAGGGTGTTGTGGCAGGACTTGAACCTGCAGGTGGCCCCGGGGGAGTTCCTCGCGGTGCTCGGGCCCAACGGCTCGGGCAAGACCAGCTTCATTAACACGATGCTCGGCACCACCGCGCTGGACGCCGGCCAGGTGAGCATCGACGGACAGCCGGTGCGCCGAGGCTCCCGCGCCGTCGGGCTGATCCCGCAGCAGCGCCCCTTCGGGGACAATGTGCCGCTGCGCGCTCGCGATCTGGTTGCGTTGGGCGTGGACGGAACCAAGCCCGGAGTCAGGCTGGCACGGCGTGCGGTGGCGAAGAAAGTCGACGAGCTGTTGGAGCTGGTCGGTGCCAGCGGCTACGCCAACCGCGCCATTTCAGACCTGTCAGGCGGCGAGCAGCAGCGCCTGCGCGCGGCCCAGGCGCTGGCCGGGGATCCGCGGGTGCTCTTGTGCGACGAGCCGCTGCTGTCCCTTGACCTGCACCACCAGCAGGCGATCAGCCAGGTCATCCACCAGCAGGCGGTGCGCCGCGGCAGCGCGGTGGTCTTCGTGACCCACGAGATCAACCCGATCCTGCCCTATGTGGACCGGGTGCTCTACTTGGCCGAAGGGCGCTTCCACATCGGCACCGTGGACGAGGTCATGCAATCGCATGTGCTCAGCGAGCTCTACGGCGCACCGGTCGAGGTGCTGCGGGTCAACGGGCGCATCGTCGTGGTGGCCGGTGCCGGCGGGCGCGAGCTGCCTGCCGACGGGCACGAGCATCCGCAGATCGCCGACGACGTGGCACACAGGGACGGAAAGTAGGAACGGGCATGGACTTTTCAGACCTGCTGCAAAAGGCATTCAACTTCCAGGACTACGCGCAGCTGCTGCCCCTGGTCTCCAATTCGCTGGTCGCCGGCGCCGCGCTGGGCATCGTCGGTGGGCTGATCGGCATCTTCATCATGATGCGCGACATGGCCTTCGCGGTGCACGGCATCGCCGAGCTCTCCTTCGCCGGGGCGGCCTTTGCGCTGCTGGTCGGCGCGGACGTGGTCACCGGCTCGGTCATCGGATCCATGGTCGCCGCGCTGATCCTCGGCGTGCTGGGCACCAGGGCGCGGGACCGCAACTCCATCACCGGCGTGCTCATGCCCTTCGGCCTGGGCCTGGGCATCTTGTTCATCTCGCTCTACGAGGGGCGCAGCGCGAACAAGTTCGGCCTGCTTACCGGCCAGATCGTCGCGGTGGACGACGTGCAGCTGACCGGCATGCTGGGGTTGTGCGCGGTGGTGGTGGCGGCGCTGCTGCTGATCTGGCGGCCGCTGACCTTCGCCAGCGCCGACCCGCTGGTGGCCAACGCGCGCGGGGTGCGCACCGGCGGGCTGTCCATCGTGTTCATGATGGTGCTGGCCCTGGCGGTGGCGGCGACCATCCAGGTGGTCGGCGCGCTGCTGGTGCTGGCCCTGCTGATCACCCCGGCCGCCGCGGCGCTGCGGGTCAGCTCCAACCCGGTGCTCACCGTCGTGCTCTCGGTGATCTTCGCCGAGGTGGCGATCGTCGGCGGCATCCTGCTGGCGCTGGCAGGCTCGCTGCCCATCAGCCCCTATGTCACCACCATTTCCTTCGCCATCTACCTTGCGTGCCGCGCCGTGGAGAAGCTGCGTTCGCCGCGACGCCACCAGGTCTAGCCAACAGGTTCAGCCGCCAAGTCTCGCCAGGCAGGCCTCGCTGATCAGGCCTTGACCGCAGGCCGCAGGCTGGCAAGGATCGAAGCATGGATAAAGCACAAGCACAGCACATCTGGGCCTTGGTGCATGCCGAGCGCAAGGCGCTGATCGCCGACCTGTCGACGCTGGATGATGAGGCGTGGGCCAGAGATTCGGCCGCCGCCGGGTGGAGCGTGCACGACGTCGCGGCCCACCTGGTCGACAACGCCCTGACCAAGCCAGGCCGGCTGCTGTGGGCCATGCTCCGCGCAGGATTCGACTTCGACAAGCAGAACGCCAATGGCGTGGCGGCCCAGCGCCAGGCCCAGCCTGCGGCAACCCTTGAACGCTTGGTGGCTGCGGCCGATGCACGCACCGGCCCACCCGCCCCGCTGGCCAGCCGGCTGGTGGAGGAAATTGCCCACGGCGAAGACATCAGGCGCGCGCTGGGAATCCGCCGGGAGTATCCGGTCCCGGCGCTGGATTTGGCCATCGGCTACCAGGCGCGCACCCCGCGCGCGGTGGGCGGGGCCAAGGAACTGGCCCAGCGGGTGCAGCTGGTGTCCGATGACCACCAGCGGGCGGAGCAGCAGCTGCGCTTGGGTCTCGGAGCGGTGCTGGCAGGCCCGCGGCTTGAACTGCTGATGGCGCTTACCGGCCGAACGCCTGCGCCCGGCTCACTGCACGGACCTGGCATCGCCTTCCTGGCACCGCTTGCCTGATGGCGCCCGGCAGCTAGTGCGCAGCTGCTTCTTCCTGCGCAATCAGCCGAGCCAGAGCGCCGAGCTTGGCGCTGAACCCCGCGGCCAGCACATGTGCCTGGGCCAGAGGCATCCAAAAGCAGGTGAACGGTCGGTCGAGGCCGTCGGCCGCATCGGCCTCGCCGCCGAGAAAGCTCTGCTCAAGGCCCGGCAGCAGTGCATCAGCGGGGGCTTCCAGCCAGAAGAAATGGCGGGTGGCTACCTCATCGCGCACTGGAAACAGGTCGTAGTCCTCACTGCCGAGAAATGCGCGCACGCGGGCCTGGATCCCAGATTCTTCGGCTAGCTCTCGCACTGCGGCAGCGGCGGGATCTTCACCTGGCTTTACGGTGCCCGCAGGAACTTGGATACCGGTGGTTCGCAGATCGAAGCCTTTATGGGTGAAGACCAGCACATGCCGCTGGCGCACCAGGAAACAAACTACCTTTTCGCTGCGCGTGCCAGGAGCATTGGCTGGCATCGGAGTCATGGGGATCCTAGGCACCAGCGCCGGACGCGTTGGCTGCGGCGCGGCATTCGGCACAGACCCCATAGATCTCCACCGTGTGCTCGGGGTCGGAGAAGTCGTGCTCGGCGGCCACTCGGGCGGCCCAGCGTTCCACCGAGGGAGCCATCACCTCGACGGTCTTCGAGCAGACCCGGCACACCAGGTGGTGGTGGTGGACCTCGGTGATGCAGCGGCGGAAACGCGCCTCGCCGTCCCCGCTGCGCAGCACGTCGACCAAGCCGTCGTCGGCCATCGACTGCAGCAGCCGGTACACGGTGGCCAGCGAGACCTTCTTCTGCGCTTCCTGCAGCCAGCGGTGCAGCTGCTGCGCGGTGGCGAAGTCGTCAACCTGCTCCAGCGCCTCGGCTAGATCCAGGCGCTGCTTGGTCACTCGGGTTTCGGGCTGGGCCATGGGCGTCCACCATTCCTCTCGCACAGCGTTGTCCGGCGGGCGGTGCGGCGCGAGGAGACGAACCGACACTAGCCACCGGCGGTTTTACCTAATTTTAGCCAACTTTGTGGGCGCTGGCGTGTCTGGTGCTGGCGCGGCAGGTTGCACAAGCCTAGGCTAATGACATGCGCATCACATCCCGCGGGCACGCTTGCCTGGAAATTAGCACAGTTGACGGGTCGTTGCTGCTCGACCCGGGATCCTTCAGCGCGCTGGACGGCGCGTTCACCGGCAAACATGCGGTGTTGATCACGCACCAGCATGCCGACCATGCCGACCAGGGCGCGCTGGCCGCGGCGCTGGCCGCCGATCCGGTCCTTGAACTCCATGCACCGGCCACCCTGGCCGCCACCTTGCGCACCGAGCTTCCCGCGGCGGTGCGCAGCCAGATCCGTGCGGTGCGCGAAGGGGCAGACTTCATCGTCGGCGGCATCAGGGTGCGGACCTTCGGCGGCACCCACGCTACGATCCACCATTCGATCGACCTGGTCCAGAACGTCGGCTACCTGATCGGGGACAAGGCCATGGGCGGCGCCACGCTCTTCCATCCGGGAGACAGCTACCAGGTGCCGGTGGGCGTGCGCCCCGACATCCTGGCCCTGCCGATCATGGCGCCCTGGGGGAAGATGGCGGAGGCGGCCGACTTCGCCGTGGCCACCGCCGCGCCACTGTGGGTGCCGATCCACGACGGGCTGCTCAACGACGCCGGCAAGGCCCTGTTCGACCGGCAGCTGGGCGCCATCGCCGCCCGGAATTCGGCCAGCTACCAACGCCTTGAGGTGCACACCGAGTACCGCGCCGACGATCTTCTGTCCCGCGCCGCGCAGTCGGCCACCGATGCAACGAGTCTGGAAGGACTGGCATGAACCCGCTGATTTCAGCCCAGGAGCTGGCACAGCTGCTCCAGCAGCCGCAGACACCGATCCTGCTTGACGTGCGCTGGTCGCTGGGCCGCGACGACGGCGCCGAACGCTACGCCGCCGGGCACATCCCCGGCGCGGTGTTCGCCGACCTTGAACGCGAGCTCTCTTCCGCCCCCGGGCCCGGCACCGGCCGCCACCCGCTGCCCCTGCCTGAGGATTTTCAGGCCGCTGCCCGCGGCTGGGGCCTCAACGACGACTCGCAGGTCGTGGTGTACGACGACGCCGGCGCGCTCTCTGCCGCCCGCGCCTGGTGGCTGCTGAAGCACGCACGCTTCGAGCAGGTGCAGGTGCTGGACGGGGGATTGGACGCCTGGCGGCAGCTTCCCGGCGCCGAACTTGCCTCCGGCGCCGAGCATAACTCCCCGGGGCAGGTGAACCTGTCATGGGGCCGCATGCCAGTGGCGGAATTCGAGGACCTCAGCTCCATCGCCGGCACGCTGATCGACTCGCGCGCCACCGCCCGCTACCTGGGCATCGAAGAGCCCATCGACCCGGTGGCAGGGCACATCCCCGGCGCCCGCAACCGGCCCACCACCGACAACCTGGATTCCCAGGCGCGGTTCCTTCCCGCCGCGGCGCTGCGTTCTGAGTTCCAGAAGCTCGGCGCGCAGGACGGGGCGGTCGCCTACTGCGGCTCGGGCATCACCGCGGCCCACCAGGTGCTGGCCGCCGCCGTCGCCGGAATCGACATGGGCCTCTACCCGGGCAGCTGGTCTGAGTACGTGACGCATCCCGAAGCGCCAGTGGCCACCAGCGACGAACAACACCGCCATTAGAAAGGCAGCAATGAGCACCCTGTTCACCAAAATAATCAACAAGGAAATCCCGGGCCGCTTCGTCTGGTCCGATCAGCAGTGCGTGGGCTTCCTGTCCATCGGCCCGCTGTCCGACGGGCACACCCTGGTGGTGCCGCGCGAGGAGATCGACGAATTCACCGACGCCTCCGACGAGCTGGTGGCCCACCTGACGCTGGTGGCCACGAAGATCGGCCGCACCCAGAAGCGCGTGTTCAACTCCACGCGCGCCGGGCTGATGATCGCCGGCTTCGAGGTCCCGCATCTGCACGTGCATGTGTGGCCCACCAATTCGCTGGCCGACTTCGACCTGTCCAACGCAGCGGTCAACCCGGACCCGGCGCAAATGGATGCCAACGCCCAGGCACTGCGCGAGGGGCTGCGTGCCGACGGCTACGGGGAATTCGTGCCCGAAGCCTAGCCTCCAGGCGCTGCGCTGAGCTGGCAGCACAACAGGCCCGCCCGAATCATGCGATTCGGGCGGGCCTGTTTTCTGTGGTCCGGTTATTTGCAGACTGGTTGAGTGCGGACCTGCTTCCGCGCGCGGTCAGCGCTAGAGCGCGTCCAGCCCGTCCTTGATGGCCTTGCGGATGCGCTTCTCGCTGACCGAATAGGCGGTGCCCAGCTCTTGGGCGAACAGCGAAATGCGCATCTCCTCCAGCATCCACTTCACCTCTGCCAGCGTTGCCGGAAGCCTGGCGCCCTGCGGCACGCGGTCCAGCGCCGCATCGTAGTCGTCCTCCAGCTTCTGGATCACCATCAGCGCCTGCCCATCGCGGGTCACCGCGCCGCCTGACAGCTTTTCAAGGCGCAGCTCAATGCCCTGAAGGTAGCGCGGCAGGCGCATCAGGTGCGCCGCCCCGGTAGCTGCGATGAAGCCCGGGTAGATCAGCTGCTCGACCTGCGATTTCACATCTGACACCGCGGCGAACATTGCCAGTGAGGTGGTGGACTTCAGCGCCTTGGCGATGCGCGTAGCCGAGGCGAACACCTTGGCCACCACTGCGGTGATGGTGAAGACAGTGTCGATCTGCTCCGCGCGCACCGTTTCAAACAATGCCTCGAAGGCCTTGCGGTTCATCGGCAGCTTCTCAGGAACCAGCTTGTCCACCGCCGCCATGGTGCAGTCGGCGATGAGTTTGTCGATGGACCCGTGCGGGTTCTGCGTGAAGGCGAGCTTCTCCGTGTTGTTCAGGTGCGTAGTCACGAACTTCGCCGCCGGCGGCAGCGAAAGCATGAGCAGCCGGATCACGCCGCTGCGATGTGCGGCATCGCGCTCGAGCGGGGTGCGGAACACCGTCAGGTCTGCCGTGGCGCCGTTGTCGACCAGCCCCGGGTAGGCGGTGATCTGCTGGCCCATCACGGTGGTGGTGACCTTGGCAGGCAGCGTGTCGCCCAGGGTTTCGCCCTTGGCTTCCAGCTGCGGCCAGGCGCTCAGCTTCCGCTGGTCCCAGGCGCCTGTTGCGCCCTGGGACTTCTTGGCTGCGGGCGCCGGGGCTCCGGGCTTGCCCGACGCGGCGCCAGCTGTGCCTGCCTTGCCGCCCTTGCCCTGCTTCTTCCCGGAAGGACCTGGCAGGCCGGGGGAGTTGACCCCGCTGGCCAGCGCCGCCCGGTTGGCGCTTGCCAGCTTGTACTGCAGCGCCGCCAGGTCGTCCCCGCGCCCGATGACCTTGTTCGCCGCATCGGTGACGATGAAGCCGAAGCGCAGGTGCGCCGGCAGAGCGCTGAAGTCGAAGACCGAGGGCTCGACGACCACCCCGCGCAGCCGCCGCAGCACCAGCGCCAGGGATTCGGCCAGGTCGTCGACCGCGGGGTCGAAGTCGGCGTCCAGCATTGCCAGCGCCTTGGCCGCCACATCTGGTGCGGGAACGAAGTTCTTGCGGATCGCCTTGGGCATGGAGCGGATCAGCGCGGTGAGCAGCTCATGGCGCAGGCCCGGGATCAGCCAGGCGAAGCGCGCAGGATCCAGCTGGTTGAGGAACACCACCGGCACGGTCAGCGTCACGCCGTCGCCCTGGCCTGCCTGGGCTGCAGGGTTGTACTCATAGGACAGCGGCAGGTGGATGCTGCCCAGCGGCCACGTGGTGGGGAAGGCCTTCTCATCCAGCTCCTGGGCGTCGGCTGCCAGTAGGGCCTCGGGATCGAAGTCGAGCAGCGTAGGGTCTTCGGTCCGCGCTTTCTTCCACCAGCGGTCGAAGTGGCGCTCCGAATAGACCTGCTCGCCCACGCGCGCGTCGTAGAAGGCAAAGAGGTCCTCGTCGCTGATGCGCAGGTCGTGGCGGCGCATGCGGGTTTCGAGCTCCTCCACCTCTTCGAGCAGCGCGCGGTTCTTGGCGAAGAACTTGTGGTGGGTGCGCCAGTCGCCCTCCACCAGTGCATGACGGATGAACAACTCGCGGGCCAGGTCCTTGTCAACCCGCCAGTAATGGAACTGGCGGCGCGGCACGATCGGCAGCCCGAAGAGCGTGACCTTCTCATAGCCCATCACCGAGCCGTTGCGCCGCGACCAGTGCGGCTCCGAATAGGTGTGCTTGACCAGGTGCGGGGCCAGCTCCTCCACCCAGGCGGGGTCGATCGCCGCATTGGTGCGCGCCCAAAGCCGCGAGGTCTCCACCAGCTCCGCCGACATGATCCAGGTCGGGGACTTCTTGAACAGCCCGGAGCCCGGGAAGATCGCAAAGCGGGTGCCGCGCGCGCCCGCATACTCGCGCTTGCGCTCGTCATAGAGGCCGATGTGGCCCAGTAGGCCGGCCAGCAGCGACTTGTGCACCGCATCCTCGTTGGCCGCCGGTTCAATCGGCGCAGCCGCCACGGTGACGCCCAGGGGCTTGGCCAGCTGGCGCAGCTGGGTGAACAAATCCTGCCATTCGCGCACCCGCAGATAGTTGATGAACTCGGCCTTGCACAGGCGGCGGAACGCGGAGGAGGACAGCTCCTGCTGCTGCTCGCGCAGGTACGCCCAGAGATTCAGCAGGCTGATGAAGTCCGACTTCTCGTCCACGAAGCGCTTGTGCAGCTCGACCGCGCGCTCGCGCTGCCCGGTGTCCTCGCTCGGGCGTTCGCGCGGGTCCTGGATGCTCAGCCCCGCGGCCAGCACCATCAGCTCCTTGGCCACGCCGCGCTGCGCGCCCTCCACGATCATCCGGCCCAGGCGCACATCCAGCGGCAGCTGCGCCAGCTGGCGGCCCACCGCGGTGATCTTCGCCCGCTTGTCGCCCTCCAAGGCGCCCAGCTCGCGCAGCAGATTCACGCCGTCGGAAATCGCCCGCGCTTCCGGAGGCTGCACGAAGGGGAACTGCGCCACCTCCGCGGCCGAGGCCACC
Organism: Glutamicibacter uratoxydans; assembly: GCF_006539925.1. Lineage (GTDB taxonomy): Bacteria > Actinomycetota > Actinomycetes > Actinomycetales > Micrococcaceae > Glutamicibacter > Glutamicibacter uratoxydans. The sequence goes on from NZ_BJNY01000014.1 coordinate 90,806, forward strand.
ACGCCCATGGAGATCATCTGCAGGATCACGCTGGCCAAATTGGTGCGCAGGATCTCCGGGTCGGTGAATTCCGGCCGCGAGAGGTAGTCCTCCTCGGAGTACAGGCGGATCGCAATGCCGTCGGAGGTGCGGCCGCTGCGGCCCGAACGCTGGTTCGCGCTGGCCTGGGAGACCCGCTCGATCGGCAGACGCTGCACCTTGGTGCGATGTGAGTAGCGCGAAATACGCGCCGTACCGGTATCGATCACGTACTTGATGCCCGGTACCGTCAGCGAGGTCTCGGCCACGTTCGTGGCCAGGATGATGCGCGGGGCGCCGCCCGGATGGAAGACCTTGTGCTGTTCAGCCAGCGACAGGCGGGCGAACAACGGCAGCACCTCATAGCGCGGTAGCCGCTTATTGCTGGCGACGAGCGCGCGCAGGGCATCGGCGGCGTCGCGGATTTCGCGCTCGCCGGAGAAGAAGATGAGGATGTCGCCCGGGGCCTCGGCCGCCAGCTCGCGCACCGCATCGGTCACCGCATCCAGCGGGTCGCGGTCGTCCTCCAGCGAATCGGCATCGGCGTCTTCGTCGACGAGATCCAGCTCAGCGCTCAGCGGGCGGTAGCGTAGCTCCACCGGGAAGGTGCGCCCGGACACCTCGAGGATCGGAGCCGGCACCAGTTCGCCGTCCGCGTCGAGCTTCCCAAAATGCGCCGCGAAGCGCTCCGGGTCGATGGTGGCGGAGGTGATGATGATCTTCAAATCCGGCCGCTTGGGCATGATCTGCTTGAGGTAGCCGAGCAGGAAGTCGATGTTCAGGCTGCGCTCGTGGGCCTCGTCGATGATGATCGCCGAGTATTTCTTCAGCAGCTTGTCGCGCTGGATCTCCGCCAGCAGGATGCCGTCGGTCATCACCTTCAGCTTGGTGTTGCGCGAAACCTCGCCGGTGAAGCGGACGTGGAATCCCACCTCGTCGCCGATTTTCGTGCCCATTTCCTCGGCAATACGCTCTGCCACGGTGCGCGCGGCCAGGCGGCGGGGCTGGGTGTGGCCGATCATGCCCTTTTCCGCCAGGCCCAGTTCGATGAGCATCTTGGGCAGCTGCGTGGTTTTGCCCGAACCGGTTTCGCCGGCGATGACAACCACCTGGTTGTTGGCCACCGCGTCGAGGATGTCCTCGCGGCGGGCGGAGACGGGCAGGGCTTCGGGATAGGAAATGGTTAGCGCCATGATTCTTCCATTCTATTAGCGCCGCAGCCCATCGCGCCCGCATTGCCCTGAGCGAAACACACCGCGCCTCACCAGCGCGGTCCAGATCACGTTCGGCGCAAGTCAAATTCGAATTTTGTCCAAAAACCCGTCGACAGCTTCCAGGCCAAAAATACAAAAAGTGTGATTGAAACATCAAATCCAGCGCATTTGTGTGCAACTACGGCGATTTCAAGGTGCAAGTGTCTGCGATGGAGATCAAATTGTGGCCTAAGTGAGGTCGTTCACATGTAAGATCGTGGGTAATCGCCGTCACATGGTCTGGGGTGTTCCCAAGCGGGGCATTCATCCTGCCTTTGCTCCTGGGGCCTGTTGCTCGACGGCGGCCATAACTCGCATCAGGGAACTTTGAAAGGAACCTTCATGAAGCGCTTCACCGCACTGAAATTCGCAGCCATCGCAGCCACCAGCGCGCTGGCACTGACCGCTTGCGGCGGCAGCGGCGACGCTGGCGCCAAGGATGCCGGCAGCGACGGGCCAGTTAAGATCGGCATCGCCCAGTATGTGACCCACCCATCGTTGGATGCAGTGGTGACGGGCTTCAAAAAGGGCATGGAAAACGCTGGCTACACCGGCGACAAGATCTCCTACGACGAGAACAACGCCCAGGCGGACCAGGCAACCAACACCTCCATCGCCGGCAAGCTTGCAGCGGACAAGGACATCGACCTGGTGCTTGCTGTTGCCACCCCGACCGCGCAGGCAGCCGCACAGGCTATCACCAGCATCCCAGTGCTCTTCTCCGCGGTTACCGACCCGGTGGACGCCAAGCTGGTCAAGTCCAACGAGGAACCTGGCGCCAACGTCACGGGCACCTCGGACAAGAACCCGGTGAAGGAGCAGCTGGAGCTGCTTAAGCAGATCAAGCCTGATGCCAAGAACGTCGGCATTGTCTACTCTTCGGGCGAGCCGAACTCGGCAGTCCAGGTCAAGTGGGCGAAGGAAGCCGCTTCTGAGCTGGGCCTGGAAATCAAGGAAGCCGCGATCTCAGCACCAAGCGAAGTCCAGCAGGCTGCAGCTTCCCTGGACGTTGATGCGTTCTACGTACCTACCGACAACGCTGTGGTTTCTGCACTTGAAGGCCTGCTGCAGACCGCCAACAACAAGAAGATCCCTGTGATCGCAGCCGACGGCGCTTCGGTCAAGCGCGGCGCCACCGCGACCTACGGCATCAATTACGAGAAGCTGGGCGAGCAGACCGCCGCGATGGCAGTGAAGATCCTCAAGGGCGAGGCCAAGCCGGCCACCATGCCAGTAGAGACCATCTCCGAGGTCGAGCTGTACCTGAACGATACCGCTGCGAAGAAGATCGGCATCGAATTCTCCCAGGAACTGCGCGACAAGGCTGTCCAGACCTACTAGGTCTATCAGCATCAACCTGCGACAGAAGGCGAGGCGAGCAGCACACCGCCTCGCCTTCGTCGTGACCATCTACTTTTTGACAACTCAAGGATCCGAACATGATCACCGCAGTTGAACTCGGACTGATTTACGCCATTATGGCGCTCGGGGTGTACCTGACCTTCCGCATTCTGGACTTCCCCGATCTGACAGTCGATGGCAGCTTCACCACCGGCGCGGCAGTGGCCGCTGTCAGCATCGTCAACGGAATGAACCCGTGGCTCGCCACCGTGCTTGCCTTCCTTGCCGGCATGGTCGCCGGCGCAATTACCGGCCTGCTGCATACCAAAGGCAAAATTGACGGCCTGCTGGCAGGTATCCTCACGATGATCGCGCTGTATTCGATCAACCTGCGCATCATGGGCAAGGCGAATACGCCGCTGCTCGGCGAAGACACGCTGATTAGCCCGATGCGCGCCGCTGGAATTCTGGGCACATGGCAGTCCATCGCCATCTTCTTCCTCGTCAGCCTGATCCTCGTCGGCGCGACCGTGTGGTTCCTGCACACCGAGATGGGCATGGCGATGCGCGCCACCGGCGACAACGAAGAAATGATCCGCTCCTTCGGCGTCAGCACCGACAACCAGAAGATTCTGGGCTTGGCCCTGTCCAACGGCCTGGTCGCCATGTCCGGCGCTGTCGTTGCCCAGTACCAGGGATTCGCCGACGTCGGCATGGGCATTGGCGTCATCCTCATCGGCTTGGCATCTGTCATCGTGGGCCAGGCAATCTTCACCCAGCGCTACATTTGGCTCGCTGCCCTGGCGGTAGTCATTGGCGCTGTCATCTACCGCCTGGTCATCCAGTTCGCCTTGGGTGCGGGCCTGGAAGTCAACGACATGAAGCTGATTTCCGCTGTACTAGTCGTCGTTGCGCTGCTGCTGCCCAAGTGGAAGGGCTTCCAGAAGATTGTGAAGTCCATCAAAGGCAAGCCGCAGCCAGTAGCAGAAACCAAGGAAGAGGTTCGCTCCAATGCTTGAAATTAAGAACCTGTCTCGCACGTTCTTCCCTGGAACGGTCAATGAGCGCAAGGCGCTGCGCAACATCAACCTCACCCTGTCCGACGGCGAGTTCGTCACTGTCATCGGCTCGAACGGCGCAGGCAAGTCCACCGTGCTGAATATGGTGGCCGGCAAACTGCAGCCGGATGTAGGCTCGGTGTCCATCGCCGGCAAGAATGTCACCAAAATGGCGGACTACAGCCGCGCCAAGTACATCGGCCGAGTTTTCCAGGACCCAATGGCGGGCACCGCACCTACCATGTCCATCGAGGAGAACATGGCGTTGGCCTATTCCCGCGGCAAGTTCCGCGGGTTGGGCCTTGGCGTCAGCCCGAAGCGTCGCGAGTTGTTCGTGGAGGAGCTCAAGAGTCTGGAATTGGGCCTCGAGAAGCGACTGAAGACCAAAGTTGGCCTGCTCTCCGGCGGCCAGCGTCAGGCATTGAGCTTGCTCATGGCGACGTTCTCGGAGCCTAAGATCCTGCTTCTCGACGAGCACACGGCGGCGCTGGATCCGCAGCGAGCAGCTCTCGTGTCGCGCCTGACCAACCAGATTGTGGAACGGCACAAGCTCACCACGTTGATGGTCACCCACAATATGGAGCAGGCGCTGCAATTGGGAACCCGTCTGATCATGATGCACGACGGCGAAATCATCCTCGATCTGGATTCTGCGCAGAAGAGCCAGATGACGGTGAAGGATCTGCTCGGCGAGTTCGAGAAGATCAAGGGTGCGCAGCTCGATGACCGCACCATGCTTCAGTAGATAGCTCTTTCGCTTGGTCCTGCCCTCCACATGAAAAGTGGAGGGCAGGATCATTGCATTGAGATTAGAGGGCCGGTAAAGCAATGGCTGATTCGATGGTGCAGGTTCGCCAAGCGCGTGCCACGGATTCTTCCCGGATCTATGAACTGAGTTCTTTTTCACGCCGTCGTTGTCGCTGCCTCAAGAGCAGTTCACTGTCAGATTCCAGAACATTCTGCACGACGCCAACTGGTTTATCGGCGTGGCCGCTGAGGGAAGGATGTTGTTGGGATACGTAGTGGTTCAAGATTTTGGCCCTGGGCTGCGGGGTTCTTTTTCGGTCGGGCGGATGCATGACATGTTTGTCAATCTTGCGCATCGGCGCCGAGGGGTGGGGCAGGCGCTCATGGAGTCTGTGCAGGCGTGGGCCAGTTCTCGTCCCACACGGTTAATACTCGACTGGCAGGCGCCTTTATCAGCAGTCTCTTTTTATGAGTCCTTGGGCTATGCCGCTGACTACGAAGGGGATTTTCGGAATTTTCCCGGCTTCAGCCTTGAATCTGAGGACGTATAGAAGACACGAATGCCGGGCCTGATCCGCGAGAGGGCAAACAAAATGGGCAGGTTCCACATGTGGAACCTGCCCATTTGGTGCCCCTGAAAGGAATCGAACCTTCGGCCTTCTGCTCCGGAGGCAGACGCTCTATCCACTGAGCTACAGAGGCGTGTTGCGTTAGCAACGAGAACGAGCTTATCAGGTCAATGACCTTTCTGCGTAACTGGACATGCGGCGCTTCGGGTGTCGCGGGCTGGTGATCTTGCACATTGATCGCGTCATGAATGCCCAAACTGCCATATGAATACCGGTAGTCTTAACGGGTGACTCCAGAAGAACTCTCCGCAGCAATATCCGCATGCCTTACCCAGGCCGTAGCAGCCGGCGAAATCACCGTCGACGTTCCCGATAATGTGCGAGTCGAGCGACCCAAGAGCCGTGAACACGGCGACTGGGCGACCAACATCGCACTGCAGCTAGGCAAAAAGGCCGGCATGGCTCCGCGCGATTTCGCGCAGCTCCTTGCCCGACGACTGGCAGAGGTTCCTGGAGTTGGCGCGGTAGACATCGCTGGCCCTGGCTTCTTGAACATCACGCTCGACGCGGCGGCCGCCGGCGAGCTGGCCCGCACCATCGTCGAGGCTGGCAAGCAGTATGGCCGCAATGAAACTTTGGCCGGGCACACCGTGAACATGGAGTTCGTCTCCGCGAACCCCACCGGTCCGCTGCACATCGGCCACACCCGCTGGGCCGCGCTGGGCGATGCGATTGCCCGCGTGCTGCGCGCCTCGGGTGCCGACGTCACCAGCGAGTACTACATCAACGACGCTGGCAACCAGATGAACGTGTTCGCGCGTTCGGTCTACAACCGCATGCACGGCCAGCCGGTCCCAGAGGGCGGCTACCCGGGCGAATACATCAAGGACCTGGCCGACATCGTCGAAGCCCAGGCGCCTGAGCTCAAGGGTCAGGAAGAGGACGCGGTCCTCGCGCAGATCCGCGAGCTGGCCTACAAGGCCCAGCTGGAAGACATCAAGAAGACCCTGGCCGACTTCGGCGTGAGCTTCGATGTGTTCTTCTCCGAGACCGCACTGCACGAGGGCGGGGCAGTGGCCGACGCCGTAGCGCGCCTGCGCGAGCAGGGCCACATCTTCGACCAGGAGGGCGCTGTCTGGCTGCGCACCACCGACTTCGGCGATGACAAGGACCGCGTGCTGATCCGCGCCAACGGCGAGCCGACCTACTTCGCCGCCGACGCCGCCTACTACCTGTCCAAGAAGGACCGCGGCTTCGAAGAGAAGATCTACCTGCTGGGCGCCGACCATCACGGCTACGTCAACCGCCTGAAGGCCATCGCCGCCTGCGCGGGCGATGACAAGGACAAGAACATCGAGGTGCTGATCGGCCAGCTGATCAGCGTCAACGGCGCCAAGCTGTCCAAGCGCGCGGGCAACATCATCGAGCTGCGCGATCTGATCGACTGGATCGGTGCCGACGCCCTGCGCTACTCGCTGGCCCGCTTCCCGGCTGATTCGCCGATCTCGCTGGATCCGGAACTGCTGAAGAAGAACACCAACGACAACCCGGTCTTCTACGTGCAGTACGCCCACGCGCGCTCCGCCGCAGCGGCCCGCAATGCGGCCGCCAAGAACGTCACCCGCGATTCCTTCGACGCTGGCCTGCTCACCGACCCGACCGAGAACGAGCTGCTGGCAGTTCTGGGCCAGTACCCGTCGGTGGTCGCCGGTGCGGCTGAATTCCGCGAACCGCACCGCATCGCCCGCTACCTGGAGCAGGTGGCAGGCGCCTACCACTCCTGGTACGCGGCCACCCGCATCACCCCGGTCGGCGAGGACGAAGCCGTCGCACAGGTGCATTCATCGCGCCTGTGGCTCAACGACGCCACCACCCAGGTGCTGGCAAATGGTTTGGAACTGTTGGGCGTCTCCGCCCCAGAGAGGATGTAACACCCTATGGCATCATCGCCGCTGGCACCTGCCTGGCTGAATTTCCCGAACGACGTTAATGCGCTGCGCGAGATTGAATGGGCCGCAGGCGTGGCCCGCGGCGCTGATGGCCAATTGGCCGTGCAGGGCATCAACGCCACTGCCCTGGCCGCCGAATTCGGCACCCCGCTGTTCGTCATGGACGAGGACGACTTCCGCTCCCGCGCCAAGGGCTTTAAGACCGCGTTCGACGACGCGTTCAAGGACCTGTGCGGCGGGGTGGACGTCTACTACGCCGGCAAGGCGTTTTTGTGCACCGAGGTGGCCCGCGCGGCCACCGCCGAGGGGCTGCGCCTTGACACCTGCTCCGGCGGCGAGCTGGCGGTGGCCCAGGCCGCCGGCGTGCCGGGGGAGAACCTCTCGCTGCACGGCAACAACAAGTCGGCCGCGGAGATCAGCCGCGCCATCGAGCTGGGCGTCGGGCGCATCGTCATCGACTCGCTGGATGAGCTGGAACGCGTGATCCGCGTGGCCGATGCACTGGGGCAGCGCGCCAATGTGATGCTGCGCATCACCCCGGGCGTGCACGCCTCCACCCACGAGGCCATCGCCACCGCCCACGAGGACCAGAAGTTCGGCCTGTCCATTCTGGCCGACGCCTCCGGCACCTCCCCGGCGCTGGCCGCGGTAGCCCGCGCCATCGAAGCTTCCCAGATCAACCTGCTGGGCCTGCATGCGCATATCGGCTCGCAGATCTTCGAGGCCGAGGGCTTCGCCATGGCCGCGCGCACCATGCTCGGCATCCTGGCCCAGATCCGCGACATCCACGGCGTGAGCCTGGGCGAACTGGACCTGGGCGGCGGCTACGGCATCGCCTACACCTCCGAGGACCACCCCTCCACCCCGATGAAGCTGGCAGCGCAGATGGCAGACGTCGTCTCCGCAACCTGCTCCGAGCTGGAGATGGACTGCCCGCGCATCTCCATCGAGCCGGGCCGCGCCATCGTCGGGCCCTCCACCTTTACCCTCTACGAGGTGGGCGTGCGCAAGGACGTGCAGGTGGAAGACGAGGCAGGGGCGCTGCATCCGCGCCGATACATCTCCATCGACGGCGGCATGAGCGACAACCCGCGCCCGGTGCTCTACGACGCGCAGTACACCAGCGTGCTGGCCAGCCGTGTGACGCAAAGCGACGCAATTATTTCTCGCGTAGTTGGGAAACACTGCGAGTCAGGTGACATAGTCGTGAAGGACGTTTACCTGCCCGAGGACGTCGCCGCCGGCGATCTGCTGGCCGTGCCGGCCACCGGAGCCTACTGCTGGGCCCTGTCCAGCAACTACAACTACCTCACTCGGCCCGCCGTGGTGGCGGTGCGCGACGGAGTAGCCCGGCTGATCGTGCGCAGGGAGACGGAAGCAGATTTGTTAGCCCGCGACATGGGAGTTTAATTGAGCGGTGAAAAGAGCCTGAAGGTCGCCCTGCTGGGCGCCGGCACTGTTGGAGCGCAGACAGCAAGGATTTTGCTCGACGACGCCCAAGCGCTGGCCGAGCGCAGCGGCGTGAGCCTGGAGCTGATCGGCATTGCCGTGCGCACCGTGGACGCGAAGCGCGATGTGCAGCTGCCGGCCGAATTGTTCACCACCGACGCCAACGCGCTGATCGATCAGGCCGACGTGGTCATCGAGCTGCTCGGCGGACTGCAGCCTGCAGGGGACTACATCGCCCGCGCGCTGTCCCGCGGCGCCAGCGTGGTCACCGGCAACAAGGCCCTGATCGCCGCCGAAGGCGCCCGCCTGAACGCGCTGGCCGCCGCCAACGGCGCCCAGCTGCGCTATGAGGCGGCCGTGGCAGGAGCGATCCCGATCCTGCGCCCGATCGCCGACTCGCTGGCCGGAGACCACATCACCAAGGTCATGGGCATCGTCAACGGCACCACGAACTTCATCCTCGACGCGATGGATTCCACCGGCGCCGCCTTTGCCGACGTGCTCGCCGAAGCCCAGGCGCTGGGCTACGCGGAGGCCGACCCCACCGCCGACGTGGGCGGGCACGACGCTGCGGCCAAAGCGGCGATCCTCGCCTCGCTGGCATTCCACACCACCGTCTCCTCCGACCAGGTGCACACCGAAGGCATCACCCAGGTGACCGCCGAGGACGTGGCGGCCGCGGCGGATGCAGGCTATGTCATCAAGCTGCTGGCCATCGCCCAGAAGGACGAGGCCGGCGTATCGGTGCGGGTCTACCCGTCGCTGATCAAGCGCAGCCACCCGCTGGCCAGCGTGCGCGGCGCGTTCAACGCCGTCTTCGTCGAGGCCGAGAACGCCGGGGACCTGATGTTCTACGGCGCCGGCGCGGGCGGCAACCCGACCGCTTCGGCAGTGATGGGCGACGTCGTCGCCGTCGCCCGCCAGCTGGCGGCCGGTGCTCCGCTGCCCAACGGCTCGGCGGACCTGCCGGTGAACCTGTTGGACTTCGATCAGATCACCACCCGCTACTGGATCGGCCTATCCATCACCGACCAGCCGGGCGTGCTCGCTCGCGTCGCCGATGTGTTCGGCACGCACGGCGTGTCCATCGAATCCATGATCCAGCACGGCGGCGAAGGCAGCGAGGCGGCGTCCCTGCGCATCCTGACCCACCTGGGCACCGAAGCCGCCCTGCGCACCACCGTCGAAGCGCTTGAGGCGCTGGACGTGGTCAATACTGTTACATCCGTTATGCGAGTTGAAGGAAACTAACGTGGCTCACCAGTGGCGCGGAGTCATCCGCGAATATGCCGACCGTCTGCCAGTAGACGAAAACACCAAGGTCATCACCCTGGGCGAAGGCGGCACCCCGCTCGTCTTCGCACCGGCCCTGTCCGAGCTGACCGGCAATGAGGTGTACCTGAAGGTCGAGGGCATGAACCCGACCGGCTCCTTCAAGGACCGCGGCATGACCATGGCGATGACCGCCGCGGTGGCCGCCGGCGCCAAGGCGGTGGTCTGCGCCTCCACCGGCAACACCTCCGCCTCCGCCGCAGCCTACGCCACCCAGGCCGGCCTGAAGTGCGCCGTGCTGGTGCCGGACGGCAAGATCGCCATGGGCAAGCTCTCCCAGGCCATCGCCCACGGCGCGCAGCTGCTGCAGGTCGACGGCAACTTCGACAACTGCCTCGAGGTGGCCCGCAAGCTGAGCGAAAACTACCCGGTGTTCCTAGTCAACTCCGTGAACCCTGCACGCATCGAGGGCCAGAAGACCGGCTCCTTCGAGGTCGTGGACTACCTGGGCGACGCCCCCGACTACCACCTGCTGCCGGTGGGCAACGCGGGCAACATCACCGCCTACTGGAAGGGTTACAAGGAGTACGCCTCCGAGTACACCAACGCCGCGGGGGACACCCTGGCACCGGTGGCCACCAAGACCCCGATCATGTGGGGCTTCCAGGCAGCCGGCGCGGCCCCGATCGTCGCCGGCCACCCGATCACCGAGCCTGACACCATCGCCACCGCGATCCGCATCGGCAACCCGGCCTCCTGGGAGCAGGCAGAAGCGGCCCGCGACGAGTCAGGCGGCCTGATCGACTCGGTCACCGACGAGGAAATCCTCGCAGCCCACCGCTGGCTTTCCTCCCGCGAAGGCGTGTTCGTGGAGCCTGCCTCCGCCGCCGGCGTCGCAGGTTTGATCAAGCACCATGCAGCCGGCAATGTGCCGAGCGGCAAGAAGATCGTGATCACCGTGACCGGCCACGGACTGAAGGATCCGAACTGGGCGCTGAAGCAGGCCGACGGCACCGAGGTCGAGCCGACCAAGGTGGCCTTCGACGTGGTGGAAGTTGCCACCGCCCTGGGTCTTCACTAAAGCTGGGTCTTCACTCAAGCCCTGCACTAATCAGCAACTCCGCGGCCCGCTGCCTGCCTGAATCTTGGCAGGCGGCGGGCTTCGCACTCTCATCCCCGGCCTGCCTCGCGGCCGAATTATTTACTGAAGTTTTTACTAAGGAACCCCAGATGGAACAGCAGATCGCCGCCGGACAGCAGCTCATCGTGGAACCGCCTGCCACCAGCGCCAATCTGGGCCCGGGATTCGACTCCCTGGGGCTCGCACTCGAATTCCGCGACCGCATTCAGATTCGCACCGGCCAGCACACCAGCGTGCAGATTTCCGGCGACGGCGCCGAGTCGCTGCCCAAGGACGCCTCGCACCTGATCATCGCCGAAATGTACAAGTACTGGGCGGCCCGGGGCTTCGCGCCGGTGGGCATCGAGCTGCAGGCCGAAAACAACATTCCCCACGCCCGCGGCATGGGCTCTTCCGCCGCCGCGATCGTCGCCGCCTATGCCGCCGCCGACGCACTGCTGCCAGAGCACGCACGCGGGGGACAGCAGGCGGTCTTCCAGGCGGCGGCCGCCTGGGAAGGGCATCCGGACAACGTCGCCCCGGCAGTCTTCGGCGGGCTGAGCATCTCCACCACCAACCCCGACGGCAGCTTCTCTACGGCCCTGGTTCCGCTGCACGAGCAGGTCCGCGCGGTGCTCGCGATCCCGTCCAACGGCCTGTCCACGGAGGTGGCGCGCGGCGTTTTGCCTGCTCAGGTCGAGCATTCGGTGGCTGCAGCGAATTCCGCCAGCGCGGCACTGCTGATCCACGCGTTGAGCAACGACCCTTCCTTCCTGCTGGCCGGGACCGTGGACTACCTGCACCAGTCCTACCGTGGCGCGTCGATGCCGCAGAGCACAGAACTGATCGCGCAGCTGCGCGCCGTGGGACTGGCAGCGGTAGTTTCGGGTGCCGGACCGACCGTCATGACGCTGGTTGCCGACGAGGACCAGGCGGCGCGCGCCGTCGAGCAAATTCAGCGATTCAGCGCACAATCCACGGTGTCGTGGAGGGTCGAAGTTCCATCACTTGCCACCAAGGGTGTTACAGTAGAGGTGCTGTAGCACCAAAGCAGTCTCGGATCATGCGGGTTTGACCCCGGTGATGAACCAACAGGCGAGTGCTAAGGGAAGTGCTTACTTCTTCAAGCCGTTCCGAATTTTCTGCAGTTTGCAGCACCTTTGATATCCCACACTCATGCACAGTCGTGCCGTCGAGATATCAGTTTTCAATCCCGGATTTCCGCGATCAACAGTTGTACCTTGATGGCGGGCCGGGCGGTGGAACAGCCATTTTCTTCGCTGCAACACCTCAATTACGGCACAGTGGGCTGCCTGAGGGCACCCAAACAACGAGTCAGAAGGAACTTTCGTGACCGAAACCACGAGCCTGAATGAAGGCGTGGACACCAAGACTTCCGATACCAAGAGCGCCGGTCTGGCCTCTTTGAAGATGACCCAGCTGCAGCAGCTTGCCTCGCAGCTCGGTATTACCGGCGGATCGCGCATGCGCAAGGCGGACTTGGTCTCAGCCATTGCAACCCACCAGCGCGGTGGATCCATTCCTGCCAAGGACGCCGCGGCCAAGTCTGCCGGCGCCAAGAAGGCCGACGCCAAGGCCGAAGAGACGACCGAGGCCGCTTCGGCAGATGCGGCTGGGGCCAAGAAGAGCGCAACGAAGTCGACGCGCACCCGCCGCTCGGCCAAGTCCGAAGCAAAGGCTGAAACTGAGGCCGCCCCGGCAGTGACCGGCGAGGCGACCGCAGCGGTCAAGGACGAGGCACCGGCTGCAGAGGCCAAGGCCGAAAAGCCTGCCCGCACCCGCCGCCCATCGCGCCGCGTCACCGATTCGGGCAAGATCTCAACTCCTGCAGCTGCGCAGGACGCCGAGAGCACCGAAGCCGCCCCTTCGCAGGCAGATGACGCCGCCGAGGCGCAGTCCGGCCAGGAAGCAGCCGCCGCCCGCGCACCTCGCCAGCGCCGCAACACCCGCGCCGCCAAGGCCGAGGCCGCCGCGCAGGCTGAAGCTGGCGAAGCAAACTCCGAAGCAGCCGCAGCGCAGGCCCCGGCAGAAGCCGGCGCCGAGTCGGAGCAGCGCAATGGCGAGCAGCGCGAAGAGCGCCGGAACAACCGCCGCGAGCGCAACAACCGCCGCGACCGCAACGAGCGCAACCAGGACCGAGG
>NZ_BJNY01000015.1 GCF_006539925.1 Glutamicibacter uratoxydans
CGGATTCCCGGGAATCCGCGCGCCGTGGGGTGTTTCACAAGACGAGACTTGCCTGACTTTTAAGCCCCCGAAGATGACTCGGATGCATTCACGGTACTAAGGTAAGTTCTGAAACATCACCGTAGACTCAAGGCCCGCGCCTACCAGCGCAAAACCCTGTGTTCTGCGACCCGATCCCCTGGTCGGCCAAAGCCGACCTCACTTAGCTAATTACGAGGGAGCGTTCACGTGGCCGATTCGGCAGCAACGCAAGAATTTGATGTCCTCATCCTCGGCGGTGGATCCGCTGGATACTCGGCAGCATTGCGCGCCATCCAGCTGGGCTACAGCGTCGGACTGATCGAGAAGGAGAAGCTGGGCGGCACCTGCCTGCACACCGGCTGCATCCCGACCAAGGCTTACCTGCACGCAGCTGAGCTTGCCGAGAACGCTCGCGAGGGTGCCAAGTACGGCATCAACTCCTCGCTGCAGTCCATCGACATGGCCGGAGTACGCAAGTACAAGGAAGGCATTGTTGCTGGCAAGCACAAGGGCCTTGAAGGCCTGCTGAAGATGAAGAAGGTCAACGTTATCACCGGTAACGGCCGCCTCGTCTCGCAGGATTCCATCGATGTCGATGGCACCATCTACAAGGGCAAGAACATCATCCTTGCCACCGGTTCCGAGTCCAAGACCTTCGGTCTGGAAATCGGCGGCCGCATCCTCACCAGCACCGAAGCACTGAACATGGAGTCGGTGCCGAAGAGCGCCATCGTCCTGGGCGGCGGCGTGATCGGCGTCGAGTTCGCTTCCGTGTGGAACTCCTTCGGTGTGGACGTCACCATCGTTGAGGGCCTGCCATCGCTGGTTCCTAACGAAGATCCAGCCATTATCAAGGTTCTGGAGCGCGCGTTCAAGAAGCGTGGCATCAAGTTCAACACCGGTGTCTTCTTCGAGAAGGTCGAGCAGGATGCCAACGGCGTCAAGGTCTCGCTGGCCGACGGCAAGGTTCTGGAAGCCGAGATCGTTCTGGTGGCCGTGGGCCGCGGTCCAGTTACCGCAAACCTGGGCTACGAAGAGCAGGGCATCACCATCGACCGTGGCTTCGTCATCACCAACGAGCGCCTGCACACCGGCGTAGGCAACATCTACGCCATCGGCGACATCGTTCCAGGTGTCCAGCTGGCACACCGCGGCTACCAGCACGGCCGCTTCGTGGCCGAGGAAATCGCTGGCCTGAAGCCAACCATCGTCGAGGACATCAACATCCCGAAGGTGACCTTCTGCGAGCCTGAGATCGCCTCCGTGGGCTACTCCGAGCCAAAGGCTAAGGAGAAGTTCGGCGCCGACCAGATCGAGACCACCGAGTACAACCTGGCCGGCAACGGCAAGTCCTCGATCCTGGGCACCAGCGGCATCATCAAGATGGTCCGCGTCAAGAACGGCCCAATCGTGGGCGTTCACGGCATCGGCGGCCGCATCGGCGAGCAGATCGGCGAAGCACAGCTGATCGTGAACTGGGAAGCATTCCCAGAAGATGTTGCACAGCTAATCCATGCGCACCCAACCCAGAACGAGTCCCTGGGCGAGGCAGCTATGGCTCTGGCCGGCGCTCCTCTGCACGGCTAACGACGCATTTGAGTCATTCAGGCAGCGCGTTTTCTGGCGCGCTGCCTGAATGGACTAGGCTCGGAGGCAACGCCTCCTACAGAATTCAAGCTTTATAAACGAGGAGATACGGGACGATGTCTGAAACCGTAAACCTACCCGCACTGGGTGAAAGCGTTACCGAGGGTACGGTAACCCGCTGGCTGAAGCAGGTCGGCGACCGTGTTGAGGTAGACGAGCCGTTGGTGGAAGTTTCCACCGACAAGGTAGACACCGAGGTTCCTTCGCCAGTTGCTGGCATTATTGAAGAAATCTTTGTCGCCGAGGACGAGGAAGCCGAAGTTGGCGCACCTCTGGTCCGCATTGGCGACGGTTCGGGCGCCGGCGAAGCCGCTGCCCCAGCCGCACCTGCAGCCGAAGAGGCGCCAGCTGCCGCACCTGCCCAGGAAGCACCAGCAGCACCTGCCGCTGAAGCTGCTCCTGCTGCACCAGCAGCCGGCGGCGCAGCTTCCGGCACCGAAATCACCTTGCCGGCACTGGGCGAATCGGTCACCGAAGGTACCGTCACCCGCTGGTTGAAGGAAGTCGGCGAAGAAGTAGCAGTCGACGAGCCTCTGGTTGAGGTTTCCACCGACAAGGTCGACACCGAGGTTCCTTCCCCGGTTGCCGGCACCCTGCTGGAAATCCGCGTCCCAGAAGACGAGACCGCTGAAGTTGGCGCTGTTATTGCTGTCATCGGTGCCGCCGGCGCCGCTGCCCCAGCACCTGCCGCCCCAGCCGCTCCAGCTCCGGCTGCAGCACCTGCACCTGCCGCTCCAGCAGCTCCAGTAGCAGCTCCGGCTCCAGCAGCCGCTCCTGCTCCTGCCGCAGCCCCTGCGCCAGCCGCCGCACCTGCACCAGCTGCAGCTCCAGCTGCTCCTGCCGCTGAGTCCAACGACTCCGGCTATGTCACTCCACTGGTCCGCCGCCTGGCCAACCAGCACGGCATTGACATCGCATCGGTCAAGGGCACCGGCGTCGGTGGCCGCATCCGCAAGCAGGACGTGCTTGACGCGGTAGCAGCCAAGGAAGCAGCAGCAGCTGCTCCGGCAGCCGCTGCAGCACCTGCTGCCGCAAAGCCAGCCGCACCAGCAGTCGAGGCTTCCTCGCTGCGCGGCACCACCGTCAAGGCTCCACGCATCCGCCAGGTCATCGCCCGCCGCATGCGCGAATCGCTGGACATCTCGACTCAGCTGACCCAGGTCCACGAGATCGACATGACCCGCATTGTGAACCTGCGCGCCAAGGCCAAGGCCAGCTTCAAGGCAACCAACGGTGTCAACCTGACCTACCTGCCATTCATCGCCAAGGCAGTCACCGAGGCACTGAAGGCTCACCCATCGGTGAACGCCAACTACGATGAGGAAAAGCAGGAGATCACCTACCACAACGCCGAGCACCTCGGCTTCGCGGTGGACTCCGAAAAGGGCCTGCTGGTTCCAGTTGTCTCCAACGCAGGCGATCTGAACCTTGCTGGCTTGGCCAACAAGATCGCCGACGTTGCAGCACGCACCCGCGGCAACAAGATCGGCCCGAACGAGCTGTCCGGCGGCACCTTCACCATCACCAACATTGGTTCGGTAGGCGCACTGTTCGACACCCCGATCATCAACCAGCCAGAGGTTGCCATCCTGGGCACCGGCACCATCGTGAAGCGCCCAGCGGTCATCACCGACGCTGAGGGCAACGACTCGATCGCCATCCGCCACATGATGTACCTGTGCCTGACCTACGATCACCGTCTGGTTGACGGCGCTGACGCCGGTCGCTTCCTGCAGACCGTCAAGGCACGTCTTGAAGGCGGCGCATTCGAAGGCGAACTGGGCCTCTAAGGATTCCAGATCACCCTAGACGCTAGGTAGAGAAGGTCGCTCCTCCCTTTATGGGGAAGGGGCGATTTTCTCGTTTTCTACGTTCGGTCGAATATCGATTAGGCTAGTAGTATGAACATCCTGTTTTCCATTCTGATTTTCGTGCATATCCTAGGCGCAGCAGCAATTTTCGGCGGCTGGCTGGCCAACTTCAAAACTCCAACCGTCACCAACTGGCAGTGGATTGGTGCACTGGTACAGCTGATCACCGGTCTGGCTATGGTCGGCCTTGCTGAAGCAAATGGCGGAGACGTCAACCACATCAAAATCGGCGTAAAGGCAGTAATCGCGATCATCGTCGTCGTAGCAGCTTTCATCGGCCGCAAGAAGGTCAAGGCAGGCGAGGAAGTTTCCAAGGGCCTGGCACACGCTGTTGGCGGCATGACCTTCATCAACATCGCAGTGGCAGTACTCTGGAGCTAAGCTGCTGAGAAATTCCACGCCCCGGCGCCTTCGAGCATAGGCGCCGGGGCATTTTTCTGCCTATTTTTGCCGGCTGATGACATTTCCCAGACGCCACTGCCCATCGACCAGTTTGACCTGCACCTTGATCCATTCCTCATCGCCGGCTTCAACTTCATGCCGCACCTTTCCTGACTTATCAGCATAGGTGTACCCGCTCATGCTCGACCTCGCGCCGAGCACAACTTCGTCGCCCTGTCCGCGTGCGACCACGTGCAAGTCCTGCAAAGAAGTGTGAAGACCCTGGATGTGCAATCCCAGTTTCCCTAGGTCCTCCACTGTCTTCTGGTCTCGGACAAGCTGCTCGGAGCCCTTCGCATAAATTCTCGACAGCGCCTTGGAATCCGAGGAATTGATCGCCTGGTCCCGTTGGTTCGAAAGCCTTACGAACGAGGAAATGACAGTATCCGATTCCATGGCACAGGCAGGTACTTGCGCGACGTCTTTTATTCGGCAAGGCTCCTGCATACTCGGTTCTGCAGCGACCGCTGGCGACTGCGCCTGTTGACCGGATGAAAGCAGCGAGACACCAAAAAAGCTCGCGGCCACCACACCGGCCGCAATCAAGACTGAAGCGGCAATCCTGCGGGCCCCAGGCGTCCTGTGCAGCGCGTGCCCCTGCCATCCCGGTTCCGCCTGCGTACCTTCTCTACGGCGCTTGGCTTCATGCCTACGCTTCTTTGAAGCCTGCACCGGGTGAATGGTTTCCATCAAGTGGTTTGTTTCGGTGTCGATACACCCTTCCCAATGAATCGGTTTCGCTTGGGTGCTGGAAAACAGTGTTCTAGCAAATTGCTCTGCGGTTGGGCGCTCATAGGGATCATCACACAGCGAATCAGCGATGAGGCACTGAATAATTTCGGGGACATCTGGAAATTTCAGCCGGACAGGCGGCCGACAGATCGTTTCCTCGGGAGGATTGCCCGAGAGCAAGAACCACAGGCAAGCTCCGAGTGCAAAAACGTCCTGCTCCCCCACTGAAGCTTCTGGGGCACCGCTGAATACCTCGGGAGCGATGAATCCCGGCGTTCCAGCCGGCTGCGTTGACTGCGCGGCGAGTGCGGACTCTTGAAAGTCAATAATCTTCGGCATCCCGGAGGCCGTCAGCAGGATGTTCTCCGGCGATATGTCCCCATGCCTGATACCGCCGGCATGAAGTCCACTGATAGTTTGCGCGATGGGTGCCAGCGCCGTCACCGCTTCGCCGAGCGATACGGCCGAGCGCTGCCTGACCAGCGAAGCCAGGCTTCCGCCCGGGCAGTACTCCATCAACAGCCCTTCGCCGAAATCCGTGCTGAGCATCCCGTAAAAATCGACGACATATTTCTGCTTCAGGCCGACGTTTTCTTGCATCAACGACGCAAGATTTTCCGAATCACCGGCAAGTTTGAGCACAAGATAAGTTTGGTCTGATTCTCGACGAATCAGCCAAACTTTACATGGTGACTTGGCTGTTAGCGGCTTTATTGTCATATACCCGGGGCACGTAGGCCACGCCAGGACGTTACCTATTTCACTCATATTTCCGTTGTACCGGAGAATAATAAAAAGCAAACTGGTTATCCACAGGCACTGCTACATTCCGTCGAATTAGCGAGGTTTCGTTGAACGGCGTAGGGTATTTTGCATGGCGATCGAATTCGAAAGAGTCGGACTCGGCACAAAATATGTACCTTATATGCAAGCCTGGGACTACCAGATCCAGTTGCATGATGCAGTAGCCGCGGACGAACAAACCCCCAAAGTCCTATTCCTAGAACACGAAGCAGTGTACACAGCAGGAAAACGGACTGAGCCTGAAGACCTACCCCTCGACGGTACCCCTGTTGTTGACGTAGATCGCGGAGGCAAACTCACCTGGCACGGTCCAGGGCAGCTCATTGGTTATCCCATAGTCAAACTACGCAAAATCAGCGCCATTCGACTGTATGTGGAAACCTTGGAACAAGCACTCATCAACGTCATTGATGAGTATGGAATCCCTACCGTTCAGGTCAAGGGCCGTTCCGGTGTTTGGGTTCCAGGCAAGGACGGAGAGCAGGACCGCAAAATTGCGGCCATTGGCATCCGCATCAACCACGGAGTGACAATGCACGGCTTTGCCCTGAATTGTTCGAATGATCTCACTGCGTACGAACAGATCATCCCGTGCGGCATTTCAGATGCCGGAGTCACTACAATGTCTAAGGAGCTGGGACGAGAAGTGTCTCCCAGCGATGTAGTCGATCGGGTGCAGGAAGAGATTGAGCGTCTCCTCAGCCCACAAGTCGTCTAGACAACAATTCCTTCCCTAAGAAAGAGCAGTCCATGAGCATCGAGCCAGAAGGCCGTCGACTACTTCGCGTTGAAAAGCGCAATGCTGCCGTTCCCGTTGAGCGCAAGCCTGACTGGATTAAGGCCAAACTCAATATCGGTCCTGAATATGTCAGCCTGAAGAACCTGGTGCAGTCCGAAGGCCTGCACACCGTCTGCGAAGAAGCAGGCTGCCCGAACATCTTCGAGTGCTGGGAAGACCGCGAGGCTTCGTTCCTCATTGGCGGTTCCGAATGCACCCGTCGGTGCGACTTCTGCCAGATCGACACCGGCAAGCCGGCTGCCTTGGATCGTTCGGAGCCATTCAAGGTGGCAATGAGCGTGAAGAAGATGGACCTGCGCTATGCAACCGTCACCGGCGTGGCCCGCGACGACCTTGAAGACGAGGGCGTCTGGCTGTACGCAGAAACCGTGCGCCGCATCCACCAGTTCAACGAGAACACCGGCGTGGAACTGCTGATCCCAGACTTCTCGGGCAAGCCGGAGAACCTGGACGCAATCTGCGACTCGGCCCCCGAGGTCTATGCGCACAACGTTGAAACCGTTCCGCGCATCTTCAAGCGCATCCGCCCCGCATTCCGCTACGACCGCTCCATGGATGTCATCACCCATGGCCACAAGCGCGGACTGATCACCAAGTCGAACCTGATCTTGGGCATGGGCGAGACCCGTGAAGAAATTTCCGAGGCAATGCGCGACCTGCATGAAGCAGGCTGCGATTTGCTGACCATCACCCAGTACCTGCGCCCAACCGAGCGCCACCTTCCGGTGGACCGCTGGGTCAAGCCACAGGAGTTCCTGGAACTGCAGCAAGAAGCCGAAGAAATCGGTTTCGCTGGCGTCATGTCCGGCCCCTTGGTCCGTTCTTCCTACCGTGCCGGCCGCCTCTGGGCCGGTGCTATGCGCAAGAAGGGCCGCGAGATTCCTGAGGCGTTGTCCCACATCGAATCCTCGGGCCACACCCGCCAGGAAGCTGCCTCGCTGATCAACGGCTAGTCACAGGCTAGCTGGCAGCTGCAGACGGAAAAGTCAGGGCTCTGGCGCCACCAAGTTTCTTCAAGCTCGGTGGCGGCGGAGCCCGACTACGTTGAGGCGGGCATCAGCTAGCTGCTGCGCACGTCGCAGCGTCTTCGAAAATGAACATAGAAATCTCGGGTAGAATTGAGGCACTATGGCCAAAAACTCCGATAACGATGCCGCCTCGCAGCCAAAGCGCGGTCTCTTTTCACGTAAACCAAAAGCTGAGAAGCAGAATAAAGAGCCAGGTCGCCTAAAGCAGATCGGCCAGGTCTTCCAGATGACCCGCCGCTACGACCCTATGGTCGTTTGGTGGATGTTGCTGGCAGCCTTGGGCGTTATCGCTGTAGGCCTGATCATTGGCATGTTGATCAACAACGTGGTCACCATGCTGATCATCGCCATCCCATTGGCACTGCTGGCAGCAATGTTCATCATGTCTCGACGAGCCGAGAAAGCCGCCTTCTCGCAGCTGGTCGGCCGCCCCGGCGCCGCCGGCGCAGCCATGAGCGTCCTGCGTCGCGGCTGGATCTTGAAGGAAGAACCGGTTGCCTACAACCGCCATCAGGACCTGGTCTTCATGGCGATTGGCCGTCCGGGCGTCGTGCTTGTCACCGAAGGTCCTACCGGGCGCGTGCGCGAACTGGCGATTGCCGAACGCAAGCGCATCGGCCGAGTGCTGAACAACGTGCCGATCCATGTCATCAACGCTGGCCAAGAAGAAGGCCAGGTTGAACTGCAGGACGTCGCCAAGAAGATGAAGAAGCTTCCAAAGTCGATCACCAAGCTCGAAGTTTCGGCAGTCGACAAGCGTCTTGGCACGCTGACTGCGAACCGCTTGCCTATTCCAAAGGGCATCGATCCAAATCGCGTCCGGCCCAACCGCCGTGCAACCCGCGGCCGCTAAAGCCCGATAAACCAAAAGAAACCGCCCATGAGCGGTTTCTTTTGGTTTAAGCCGAAGTTCGGCCTGGCCAGAAATGTTCCTATCTGATGTTGACCAAGATGCTCTTGGCAAGGCGGTCGTGCAATCCCCGCTGGTCTTTGTCGATCACGAGGGCTGGAACGAACAGGCACAGAAGCACAGATCTAATCAACCCCTGCAAGGACTTGAGCGCCTTGCCTTCCATGGATTGAACCTGCATCCCGAAGATGCGGTGCCCCAACGAGTGCCCTAGCAGGCCCACGCCCAAAAGCTGTCCGGCGAGGAATACTAGCAGGGTTGCTAATTCGTGGGAATTGAACAGCCAATAGCTGACCAGCATCGACAGGCCCCAGTCCAAGCAGACCGCCAGCAGCCTGCGGGGGAATCTTGCCACCGAACCCGGGCCGCGCTCGGGGCGGCCCAACCCTTCGCCGGGCCATTGCTGCGAGTTGAGCTGAGGCGGGCCTTCAAGCCACGAACTAAAGTCTTTACGTTCCACGCTCCAAGTCTATCTAGCCTGTCTGTGTAATCTTTCTGGAGCGTTACTGAGAAACAAACTGAAAATTAATTGGCTTGTTCCCCCAACTCAGAGACGTACGACACGCCCAAACTGCGCGCATGTAACGCGGATGAAACAATCGAGACACCATTGTGAAACGGATTCTAGGTAAAGTTGTCATGTAAGCAAGAGGACAGATCAGTTCCACAGATCGTTCCGTTTACCAAACTCATACCTCAACAGGGAGCAACCTGCACATGTTTACCAGTCCAGAAGAAGCTTTGGCCTACATCGCTGAAGAGGACGTCAAGTTCGTCGACATTCGATTCACTGACCTTCCAGGTGTACAGCAGCACTTCAACGTGCCAGCAAAGTCGGTCGACGCAGACTTCTTCGTCAACGGCCAGCTCTTCGACGGTTCTTCCATTCGTGGTTTCGCGGGCGTTTCCGATTCCGACATGCAGCTGATCCCGGATGTCACCACCGGTTTCATCGATCCATTCCGCCTGGAAAAGACCCTCGCGTTCAACTTCTCCATCATCAGCCCACGCACCGGTGAGCCATACCACCGCGACCCACGCGGCGTGGCAGAGCGTGCAGAGGCCTACCTCGAGTCGACCGGCATCGCCGACACCGCCTTCTTCGCTCCTGAAGCAGAATTCTTCATCTTCGAAGACGTCCGCTACGAGTCCAAGCCCCAGGGTGCGTTCTACAAGATCGATTCCGACGAGGCTCCATGGAACACCGGCCGCAAGGAAGAGGGCGGCAACCAGGGCTACAAGACCCCGTTCAAGGGCGGCTACTTCCCTGTCTCCCCTACCGACAAGCAGGCAGACCTTCGCGATGCGATCTGCATCGAGCTGGACAATGTCGGCCTTGAGGTCGAGCGCAGCCACCACGAGGTCGGCGCCGCAGGCCAGGCAGAGATCAACTACAAGTTCAACACCATGGTCCACGCGGCTGATGAGCTGATGCTCTTCAAGTATGTCGTGAAGAACGTGGCGGATGCTTGGGGCAAGTCGGCAACCTTCATGCCAAAGCCGGTCTTCGGCGACAACGGCTCGGGCATGCACGTGCACCAGTCGCTGTGGAGCAACGGCGAACCGCTGTTCTACGACGAGAAGGGCTATGCAGGCCTGTCCGACATCGCCCGCTGGTACATCGGCGGCATCCTGAAGCACGCCGACGCCGTGCTGGCATTCACCAACCCAACGGTGAACTCCTACCGCCGTCTGGTCAAGGGCTACGAAGCTCCGGTCAACATGGTGTACTCGCAGGGCAACCGTTCTGCCGGCGTCCGCATCCCGGTCACCGGTTCGAACCCGAAGGCCAAGCGCATCGAATTCCGCGCACCGGATGCCTCCTCGAACCCGTACCTGGCTTTCGCAGCCCAGCTGATGGCAGGCCTGGATGGCGTCAAGAACCGCATCGAGCCGGCAGAGCCGATCGACAAGGACCTGTACGAGCTGCCAGCAGAAGAAGCCAAGGACATCCAGCGTGCGCCGGAGACCCTTGAGCAGGCGCTGCAGGCTCTAGAAGCAGACCACGACTTCCTGCTCGAAGGCGGCGTTTTCACCGAGGATCTGATCCAGACCTGGATCGAGTACAAGCGCGAGAACGAGATCAAGCCATTGAGCCTGCGCCCGAACCCATACGAGTTCGAGCTGTACTACGGCTGCTAAGCAGCTGACGCGGGTCCTGCCCGCCTGAGTCCGCACAGAGTCCGCACGATTTGCCAGAGCATTGCTCCGCGCGAATCGTGCGGACTTTTTTGCGCCGGCACGCGGGCACAGGCGCAGCACGGCGGACGTTGGCGCTCTGGGCTATGGTGGTGAGTCATGGACACGTCAGATTGGGTCAGCGTTCAGCGCGAGGACGGGGAAACAGTCGGCTATCTGCAGCCTTTGGATCCGGCATACGAACAGGTGATAGCCCGCAACGTGCTCGGCCACGCGATCCAGAGAGGCATCGACTACCGCAGCGGGGAAGAACTGCTGATTGAACGGGGCATCAGCGAACTGATGAATGCGTGGATCATCACTGCTGGAGACCAGGCAGGCGATGAAGAATTCAGCATCCTGGAAGTCACCCCGCAGGAAATCATCCTCGGCAATGCGCTGCGGACCAAAGCGCTGGCGCCCACGCCGCGCATCAGCATTCCTTGGCCGGACACCGCACCAGTGCTTGCACGCGCTGGCCGCTAGGCGGCGCTAGTCGCACTCGGAGCGCAGAAGCTTGCCCAGCGGAGAAAGGTTCTGCTGCGGCGCGAGCGCCTGGCGGTAGCGGGCCCTCACTGCCTTCTGCGCGGCGCTGAGCATCGCGAAGCGCTTGCTCCACTCCCCCTTGGCCGCAGGCGCTGACAGTGAGCGGATGATCAGGTACACCTTGTCGCCGCGCTTATGCAGGATAAATGCCTCTTCGCCGTCGATCGGATGACCTTCGAGGGTCTTGTAGGCGTATCCGATCCGTTCAGGGCTCACCAGAACGTCGCAGACCTCGATGGGTTCATCAATGGTGACAGGTCCAATGGTCACCGAAAGCTTGGGGCGGGCGCCGAGCGCCACGGTGCTCTCAGGCTTGATGGTGAAACCGCTGCGCGTCTTCACCTTCCAGCGCATCAACGCGGCGGCCGCTTCCCTCCACAGCTCCTCGCCGGCGCCGAGCAGCGTTTCCTGTTCATAGACCTTGTAGCGCTTGTCGGTCGGGTTCCATTGGGCACTTGAAATATTGGTCAGCGACATGTGTGCACCTAGTCTTCGAATCCGTAAAAAAGTAGTTCAAAGATAGCCCGGGAGTGCCGGGTTGCGCGAAGGTAGTCTTCTTCCAGTTCCATCCCGGTGTTCGGCTCGTAGCCGCACCAGCGGGCCACCGCCTCCATTTCCCTGGCAGAGCTTGGCAGGACGTCGCTGGATCGGCCCGAGGTGATAATTTCGGCGCTGCGGATCTTCGTGGCCAGCCGCCAGGCGATGTCAAGCTGCTGGGCTTCCTGCTCGCCAATCAGCCCCAAGCCAGCCAGCTGGTCCAGCGCAGTCAAGGTAGAGGTAGTCCGCAGCTCCTCATGCTTCCAGGCATACTGCAGCTGATAGAACTGGACCAGCCATTCGACATCAGAGAGCGAGCCGCGGCCCAGCTTCAGATGGCGGTTGGGATCGGCGCCGCGCGGAAGCCGCTCCGCCTCCACCCTGGCCTTGATCTTCCTGATTTCGCGAATTTCTGCGTCATCAAGCCCGCGCCCATAGCGCAGCGGCTCGATCAACTTCATGAAGTCTTCTGCCAGCTGCTGATCGCCGGCGAAGGCCCTGGCACGCTGCAAGGCCTGGCGCTCCCAGACTTCCACCCAGCGTTCGTAGTAGGCGGCGTAGGAGTCCAACGAACGCACCAGCGCCCCCTGGCGGCCCTCGGGGCGAAGATCCGAGTCGATCTTCAGCTTGACTTCTGCAGGGATTGCCGGCTTGAGCGGCTTAGAGCTCCAAGAGATCAGGTCTGCCACCACCCGCGCCGCCTGTTCCTGGGCCAGCTGCGGGTCGGCCCCCTCCAGCGGCCGCTGGACGTAGAGCACATCGGCATCGGACCCGTAGCCGATCTCGTACCCGCCCTGGCGTCCCATGGCGATCACCGCAATGCTGCACTGGGCGCCATGTTCCTCGTGGTCGGCGCGCAGCAGCACCTGCAGTATCCCGTCGACCATTACCGAGTCGATATCCGACAGAGCCTGGCCCACCTGGTCCACGCGCAGCAGCCCCGCGCCGTCGGCGAGCGCAACGCGCAGGATCTCCCGGCGCCGCACCAGCCTGATCTGCCTGATGGCTGCTTCCGGCTGTTTGGTGCGTTGGATGATCGACGCGTTCTGCTGCAGCAGGCTGTCCCGGGTCTGGGGCGTGAGCGAGCTGTCGCTGCCCAGCCAGGCGGCGGCGGCCGGCTCGTTAGCCAGCAGGTCGGTCAGGAAGCGGGTATTGGACAGCAGGTGGCTCAGGCGTTCTGCCGCGGCGTTGGTATCCCTGAGCATGCCGAGGAACCAGTGGGTCTTGCCCAGCGCCTCGCTCAGCCTCCTGAAGCCCAGCAGGCCTGCATCCGGGTCGACGCCCCGGGCAAACCAGTCCAGGAGCACCGGCAGCAGCTGGCGCTGCAGCGAGGCGCGGCGGGACACGCCTCCGGTGAGCGCCTCGATGTGCCGCATGGCGGCCTTGGGGTCCAGGTAGCCCAGGGCGCTCAGGCGCGCTTGGGCGGACTCTGCGGTCAACCGCACTTCGTCCGCTGACAGGTTGGAGCTGCTGACCAGCAGCGGACGGTAGAAGATGCGTTCGTGCAGGGAGCGGACCAGCCGCTTGGTTTCGTTCCAGCGCCGCATCAAAGCTTCGGGGCTGGCATGCGCCAGGTCCCCGGCGCCGCGGATGGCGCGGGCCAGCACCCGCTGGGCGTGCTCTCCGCGCGGCATCAAGTGGGTGCGGCGCAGCTGGCTGAGCTGGATTCGATGCTCCAGCAGGCGCAGGAAGCGGTAGGAGCCGTCGAAGTTCACCGCGTCGTCGCGGCCGATGTACCCGGTGTCGCTCATGGCCTGGATGGCCAGGGTGGTGGTGGCTACCTGGATGCTGGGTTCGACGCGGCCGTGGACCAGCTGCAGCAGCTGGACGGTGAACTCTACGTCGCGCAGCCCGCCGGGGCCCAGCTTGATCTGCCAGGGCACGTCGTCCTTGCTGATGTTGTTGCTGACCCGCCGGCGCATTGCCTGCACTGACTCGACGAAGCCTTCGCGCTGCGAACTGGACCAGACCATGGGTGAGACCATGCGCTCGTAGGCCTGGCCCAGGTCCTTGTCTCCGGCGATGGCCCGGGCCTTGAGCAGGGCCTGGAACTCCCAGGAGTGCGCCCAGCGCTGGTAGTAGGCCTCGTGGGAGGACAGGGTGCGGGACAGGGCGCCGTCCTTGCCTTCGGGGCGCAGGTTCGCGTCCACTTCCCAGAGCATCGGCTCGGGGCCCGGGACCATAATGGCGCGGGCGGTATGCCCGCACAGCACCGTGGCGATGGCTCCTGCCTGTTCTTCGCTGATGCCGGGCAAGCTGCCGTGCACGTAGATGACGTCGACGTCCGAGATGTAGTTCAGTTCGCGGGCACCGCACTTGCCCATGCCGATCACCGAAACCTTGACCTGGTCGATGTCCTGGGCGCTGAATTGTTCTGCGGCTTCCGCGCGGGCGACGGCAAGCGCCGCTTCCAGGGCGGCGGCCGCCATGTCTGCCAGTTCTGCCGCAACCTGCGGCATGACCCACTGAGGCTGGGCGCTGCCCAGGTCCCGGTGGGCCAGGGACAGCAGCGCCAGCCGGTAGCCGACCCTCAGCTTGTTGCGGGCTTCTGCCCCGGTGCAGGAGGCCACCCAGTGCCCGTTGGGGCTTTGCACCGCTCCCACGGAGTCGAGCAGCGCGTTCTTGAGCGTCTGCGCATCGACGGGAACGAACCCCGTGGGCGGTGCGCTGCTGATGACTTCAAGCCCCTGGGCGCAGCGGATCAGGAATTCGCCCAGGGCCGAGGAGCTGCCCAGCAGGCGCACCAGTGCTTGGGCGCTGTGCGGATCGGAGAAGATCTTTACTGCCGCCGGGTGCTTGTCCACAAGGCGCAGCGCCAGCAGCAGCGCTTGGTCCGGGTCCGGCGCATGGGCCATCATCCTCACGATGAGCTCTGGATCTACGGTGGCAAGTTCCTTGGATTCGAGGAACTTCTTGGCCCGCTCGATGTCGGAGAATCCGGCGTTGATCAGTGCCCGTGAGGATATTACTGTCATGGCGTTGTTCTTGGCTCCTGCATTTCTTGCTGCGCTCGCGCGGAGGGGTTAAAGATTCCCCAGGTACTTGTCCAGTTCGTAGGGGGTGATGACCTGCCGGTATTCTTCCCACTCGGTGCGCTTATTGGCAAGGAATGAATTGAAGACCTGTTCTCCAAGGATTTCAGCCATCAGCTCGGATTCCTCCATGGCCCGCAGCGCATCGTGCAGGCTGCCGGGCAATGGCACGTGGCCCGAGGCGCGGCGTTCTGCCGTAGACAGGCTCCAGACATCGTCCTCGGTCGGATCCTCCAGCTCGTAGCCTTCGCGGATGCCCTTCAGGCCGGCACCCAACAGGCAGGCATAGGCCAGGTAGGGGTTAGCCGCCGAGTCGATGCCGCGGTACTCCACGCGGGCACTCTGGCCCTTGCCCGGCTTGTACAGCGGGACGCGCAGCAGGGCCGAGCGGTTGTTGTGCCCCCAAGAGCGGTGGCTCGGGGCTTCTCCCCCGCCCCACAGGCGCTTGTAGGAGTTGACGAACTGGTTGGTAATCGCGGTCAATTCCTGGGCGTGGTGCAGGATGCCGGCAATGAATGAGCGCGCTACGTCCGAGAGCTGGTATTCGCGTCCCGCTTCGAAGAAGGCGTTGGCATCTCCCTCGAACAGCGAAAAGTGGGTGTGCATGCCGCTGCCCGGGTGCTCGGCGAAGGGCTTGGGCATAAACGTTGCGTGAATGCCCTTCTGCATGGCCATTTCCTTGATGACGGTGCGGAAGGTCATGATGTTGTCCGCCGTCTGCAGGGCGTCGGCGTAGCGCAGGTCGATCTCGTTCTGGCCGGGGCCGGTTTCATGGTGGGAGAATTCCACCGAAATGCCCAGTGCTTCAAGGGTTGTCACCGAGGCGCGGCGGAAGTCCTGGCCCACCCCGTCGGGGACATGGTCGAAGTAGCCGCCGTTGTCGATCGGCTGCGGGCGACCGTGCTTGTCCAGCTCGGCGTTCTTCAGCAGGTAGAACTCGATCTCGGGGTGCGTATAGCAGGTGAAGCCCATGTTGGCCGCCTCGGTCAGCTGGCGCTTGAGCACCTGGCGGGGGTCGGCGTTCGACGGCTGGCCCTCGGGGGTGAGGATGTCGCAGAACATGCGGGAGGTCGGCTCGACCTCTCCGCGCCATGGCAGCAGCTGGAAGGTGGCAGGATCCGGCTGCAGCAGCATGTCTGATTCGGAGATGCGCGAGAGCCCGTCAATCGACGATCCGTCGAAGCCCAGCCCCTCTTCAAAGGCGTCTTCCACCTCCGCCGGGGCAAGCGCTACAGATTTGAGCGAGCCGACCACATCGGTAAACCACATACGCACGAATCGAACGTCACGTTCTTCAATGGTGCGCAGCACGAACTCTTGCTGACGATCCATCTTCCACCGCCTTGTAAATCCTCGAATCCGGCGCTTACTGGGCCGGTAGTAATCATGACCTGTTGCAAGACTATATCTTTTAGCACCCCCGCAGGTGCAAGCACCGCCAGCCTCAAGTGCGATACAGTCATTTCATGCCCCAACCATATGTAGCGAACCCTGAGAAAGGCCCGTCTCGCATTCGGGTTCACCACCTACAGCAAGCCAAAGAACGCGGCGAAAAATTCGCCATGTTAACCGCTTATGACGTCATGATGGCCGAAATCTTCGATTCCGCCGGCATTGAGATCCTGCTGGTCGGCGACTCTGCGGCGAATACCGTCATCGGCTACAGCTCGACCCTGCCGATCACCGTGGACGAAATGATCGTCTTCATCAAGGCCGTATCCAACGGCGCCAAGCGCGCCATGGTCGTAGCCGACCTGCCTTTCGGCAGCTACGAGCAATCCCCAGCACAGGCAGTCGAAACCGCCGTGCGCCTGATGAAGGAAGGCGGCGCCCACGCGGTGAAGATGGAAGGCACCGCCGCCTTTGCCGAGCACGTGCGCGCCATGGTGCTGGCAGGCGTGCCGGTCATCGGCCACATCGGCTTCACCCCGCAGGCCGAACATGCGCTGGGCGGGTACCGCATCCAGGGCCGCGGCGACGCCGCCGAGACCATGAAGCGCGATGCGCTGGCCTTCCAGGACGCCGGCGCGTTCTGCATCCTGATGGAAATGGTTCCAAGCCCGGTCGCTGCGCAGATCGACGAAGCCCTGCGGGTGCCGACCATCGGCATCGGCGCCGGAGCCTCGACCACCGGACAGGTGCTGGTCTGGCAGGACATGCTGGGACTCGGCGGACACCGCACCCCGAAGTTCGTCAAGAAATATGCGGACCTGCGCTCGGTGGTCACGGCGGCCGTGGGCGCCTACCACCAGGATGTGCTCACGGGGCAGTTCCCGAGCGAAGAATACGAGTTCGACAAGTAGCAGGCCGCGCAGCGCGATGAGGCTGCACCAGATGCCGCAGGCACCGGTTGGTTTCCCTTCCGGTGCCTGCGGCATTCGAGCTTAATCGTCTTCTTCGTCCTGTTCGTCCCAGGCCTCGTTGCGTGCCTGGACTTTGGCCATGGCATTGCGTGCTTCGTCTTCGCTGTCATAGGGGCCCAGCAGCTGCGACCAGTCGGACTGCGGGCCGCGTTCGATGGACTTGGTGGCCACGTTGTACCAATACTGGCCTTCGCCGGGGGTGCCAACCGAGCTCATGGTTTCTCCTTGGATCCAGGTGGGTTCTGTTGATCTCCACGCTAGCCTATCCGCAGTAGATTTAGCTCTCAATCAGGCCGGTGAAGTGCCGCATCGGGGCTCTTGACTGCCCCTCGGGCGCTAGAATGGGGCCATGGCAACTGCTGCAACTGCACCTATTGGAAATTTGATCCCGGGCGTCGTCTCCCCCCAGCTTCCCGTCCCGAAGCATATTGAACGACCTGAATATGTGGGCAAAAAAGAACCCGCAGAGAATACTGCCTCCGAGGTGAAGAGCCCAGAGGTCATCGAACGCATCCGCATCGCCTCGCGCATTGCAGCCCAGGCGCTGGAAGTAGTCGGCAAGGCCTGCCAGCCTGGCATCACCACCGATGAGCTGGACCGCATCGGCCACGAGTTCTTGATGGACCACAACGCCTACCCTTCAACCCTCGGCTACCGTGGCTTCCCCAAATCCCTGTGCTCCTCGCTGAACGAGGTCATCTGCCATGGAATCCCCGACTCCACGGTGCTGGCCGACGGCGACATCATCAACATCGACATCACCGCCTACATCGGCGGCGTGCATGGAGACAACAATGCGACCTTCCTGGTGGGAGACGTCGACGAAGAGTCCCGCCTGCTGGTCGAGCGCACGCAGATGGCGCTGACCCGTGCCATCAAGGCGGTGATGCCCGGCCGGGAGATCAACGTGATCGGGCGGACCATCGAAAGCTACGCCAAGCGCTTTGGCTATGGCGTGGTCAAGGACTTCACCGGACACGGCGTGGGCGAAGCCTTCCACTCTGGGCTGATTATTCCGCACTATGACGCGGCTCCTGCCTACAACACCCTGATCGAGCCGGGCATGGTGTTCACCATTGAGCCGATGCTGACCCTGGGCACGATCGAATGGGACATGTGGGCCGATGACTGGACCGTGACCACCAAGGACAAGAAGCGCACCGCCCAGTTCGAGCACACCCTGCTGGTCACCGATGACGGCGCGGAAATCCTGACCCTGCCATAGCCCGCGGGGAGCGTGCAACAAACAGCGAAGGGCCCGACCAGATTGGTCGGGCCCTTCGCTGTGGTGGATCTACTCTGCGCTCAGGGGGCGCTGGGTGCCCTTGGGCGAGCTGCTGCGCTGTTCGCGCAGCTTCTGCATGGCAGTTTCAAAATCCTGCAGGGACTGGAAGTTGTGGTAGACGCTGGCGAAGCGCAGGTAGGCTACCTCGTCTAGGCGCGAGAGCGGTTCCAAAATTGCCAAGCCCACCTGGTGGGCGGAAATTTCGGCGGCGCCGGAGGTGCGCACCGCCTCTTCAACTTCCTGGGCCAAGATCGCCAGATCGTGGTCTGTCACCGGCCTGCCCTGGCAGGCTTTACGCACGCCGTTGATGACCTTGTTGCGCGAGAACGGCTCCACTGCCCCGGACTGCTTCAAGACGCTCAGGCTTGCAGTCTCAATCGTGGTGAACCGCCGCGTGCACGAGGTGCACTGGCGCCGCCGCCGGATGGAGACGCCGTCGTCGGCAACACGGCTATCAACAACGCGCGAATCAGCGTTGCGGCAGTATGGGCAGTTCATGGCACCTCCAACTCATGGCAAACCGTGAAGTTGCGGACAAGCATAGCCGCACAATCCTCACATGTCATGTATTAGTTTAGCGCCTAGATGGCTTTCCTGATCGCGACCGCGTCGCCATGGGCCGGAAGGTCCTCCGCATTGGCAAGGTTGATCACATGCGCGGCCACGTCGCCCAGCGCCGCTTTGTCGTAGCTGATAACCTGGATGGCCTTCAGGAAGGTGTTCACGTTCAAGCCCGAGGCGTGCAGCGCGGTGCCGCTGGTGGGCAGCACGTGGTTGGAGCCGGCGCAGTAGTCTCCCAGCGATACCGGCGCAAAATCGCCGACGAAGATCGCCCCGGCGGCGGTGATGCGGGCGGCGTCCTGTGCGGACTGTGCAGTCATGATTTCCAGGTGCTCTGCGGCATAGGCGTTGCAGACATCGATGCCCTGTGCCACGTCCCTGACCAGGATGATGCCTGACTGGCTGCCGCCCAGCGCCGTGCGCACGCGCTGACTGTGCTTGGTGGCGGCCACCTGGACTTCCAGTTCCGCACGCACCTGGGCGGCGAGTTCGGAAGAATCCGTGACCAGAACCGCCGCGGCATTCTCGTCGTGTTCGGCTTGGGAGATCATGTCCGCCGCCACGAATCCGGGGTTGGCGGTGGAATCTGCCAGAATTGCGATCTCGGTAGGGCCTGCCTCCGCGTCGATACCGACAACTCCCTTGACCAGTCGTTTTGCGGTGGCAACGAAAACATTGCCGGGGCCGGAAACCACGTCCACCGGCTCGATGCCGCCGCGCGGGTCCCCTGGCGCCTCCACGCCGTAGGCGAAGGCCGCCACGGCCTGGGCGCCGCCCATGGCGTGGACTTCGGTGATGCCCAGAAGCTTGGCCGCGGCAAGAATGGTAGGGTGCGGCAGTCCGCCGAATTCCTTCTGCGGCGGGCTGGCCAGTGCCAGCGACGCAACGCCCGCCGCCTGGGCCGGCACCGCATTCATGATCACCGAGGAAGGGTAGACTGCCAGGCCGCCGGGCGCATACAGTCCCACTCGGCGCACCGGAACCCAGCGCTGGGTCACGCTGCCGCCGTTGCTGTAGCCGACCACCGCGTCGGAGGGAACCTGCGCGGCGGCGAATTCACGGGCGCGGGCGATGGATTCTTCCAAAGCGGCGCGGACCTGCGGGTCGAGTTCTTCTAGGGCCCGGTCAAGTTCGGCCTGGGCGACGCGGGTATGCTCCAGTTCCACATGATCGAAGCGCAGCGCCAGATCCTTCAGCGCCTGCATGCCATGGGCACGCACGTCGTCGATAATCTGTCCCACTGCTTCAGCGGCAGTCTGGGAATTGACTGCCGGCCGCGGCAGATGGGCCTTGAGCTGAGCGTAGGAGAAGTCCTGCTCGCGCCAGTCAAGGGTTGCCAGTTCGGAAAAGGTGGTTTCTGGGTTGGAGTTCACGATCCTTAGTTTAACGCCGAAGACCGGCAGAGGTATCTATTGATTACCTCCGCCGGTCATCTAACTTTCTCCGGGGCGCCGCGGCTATACGTCCAGGCAGTGCGGGCCCAGCAGCACCTTCAGGTCGCCGAAGAGTGCAGGGTTGGGGTTCACCCGGAAGTTCATTCCCAGGCGCATCAGCGAGGTGCCCCGGCTGCCGGAGAGCTTGACGCGGACCTCGGTGTTGCCGCGGTGCGTGCGCAGGACGTCGCCCAGCTGCTGCACCAGCGACTCGGTGGCCTTGTGCGTCGGGATGCCGATGACTACCGGTCCACCGTTGGCGTCCTCGGAGAGCTCGGGAATCATCATTTCTTGGGCGTTGAGGGTAATCGAGCCGTCGTCGCGCCGCTGGACTCGGCCCTTGATCACCACGATCAGGTCATCTGCCAAGATCTCGGCAATCGGCTGGTAGGCCTGGCCGAAGAACATGACTTCCATGGAGCCGGAGAGGTCTTCGACCTCGCAGCGTGCATAGGGGTTGCCGCTCTTCTTGGCGATGCGTCGCTGCAGGCCTGAAATCATGCCGGCAATCGAAATGATGTGTCCATCTTGCGGCCCGTCATCCGACAAAACATGGGTGACCGACATGTCGGCGTACTGCTCCAGGGCTGAGCCCAGTCCCTGCAGCGGGTGGTCCGAGACGTACAGGCCGAGCATGTCCCGCTCGTAGGCCAGCTTTTCCTTCTTCTCCCAGTCCGGAAGGTCGGGAATCGCCACGGCCATGGCATCGGAAGCTTCCGATGAGTCCAACGCGCTGAACAGGTCGAACTGGTTGGCCGCCTCGTTGCGCTTGAGCTGGATGACCGAATCCACCGCTTCTTCATGGATTGCCACCAGGGCGCGGCGCGGATGGCCCATGGAGTCGAAGGCGCCGGCCTTGATCAGCGATTCAATGGTTCGCTTGTTGCAGACCACTGCGGGGACCTTGTTCAGGAAGTCGCTGAAGTCTGCATACGCGCCTTTTTCGGTGCGTGCCTGGACCATGCCGTCAACCACGTTGGAGCCGACGTTGCGGATCGCTCCCATGCCGAAGCGGATGTCCTCGCCGACAGGGGTGAAGGTCAGCGCGGATTCATTCACGTCCGGCGGCAGCACCGTGATGCCCAGGTGGCGGCATTCGTTCAGGTACAGGGCCAGCTTGTCCTTGTCGTCGCCCACCGAGGTGAGCAGCGCCGCCATGTATTCAGCTGTGTAGTGCTCCTTGAGGTAGGCGGTCCAATAGGAGACCACGCCATAGGCCGCCGAGTGGGCTTTGTTGAACGCGTAGTCGGAAAACGGCAGCAGGATGTCCCACAGGGTCTGGACTGCCTCGTCCGAGTACCCGTTGTCGTTCATGCCCTGCTTGAAGCCGGCGAACTGCTTATCCAGTTCCGCCTTCTTCTTTTTACCCATGGCGCGGCGCAGAATATCTGCCTGGCCCAGAGAGTAGCCTGCAAGCTTCTGCGCAATGGCCATCACCTGCTCCTGATACACGATCAGGCCGAAGGTGCCTCCGAGGATTTCTTCCAAAGGCTCCGCCAGCTCAGGGTGGATCGGCACCACGTCTTGCAGCTTGTTCTTGCGCAGCGCGTAGTTGGTGTGCGCATTGGCGCCCATGGGGCCCGGGCGGTAGAGCGCCAGCACAGCGGAGATGTCTTCAAAGTTATCCGGGCGCATCATCTTCAGCAGCGATCGCATCGGGCCGCCGTCAAGCTGGAACACGCCCAAGGTATCGCCGCGGGCCAGCAGCTGGTAGGTTGCCGCGTCGTCCAGCGCAAGGGTTTCCAGGTCGATCTCGACGTTCTTGTTGGCCTTCACGTTTGCCAGCGCGTCGGAGATGATAGTGAGGTTTCGCAGACCCAGGAAGTCCATCTTGATCAGCCCCAGGCCTTCACAGGTCGGGTAGTCGAACTGGGTGATGACCTGTCCATCCTGGATGCGGCGCATAATCGGCACCACGTCGATGATCGGATCGGAGCTCATGATCACGCCTGCGGCGTGCACACCCCACTGGCGCTTGAGCCCTTCCAGGCCCTTGGCCGTTTCAAAGACGCGCTTGGCTTCCGGGTCGGTGGCGACCAGGTTGCGGAAGTCCCCGGCCTCCGAGTAGCGCTTGGAGTTCGGGTTCTCGATGTCGTTGAGCGGGATGTCCTTGGCCATGACCGCAGGAGGTAGCGCCTTGGTGAGGGTTTCGCCCATGCTGAAGGGGTAGCCGAGCACACGCGAAGAGTCCTTCAGTGCCTGCTTGGTTTTGATCGAACCGTAGGTCACGATCATTGATACGCGTTCGTCGCCATACTTCTCGGTCACATAGTGGATCACTTCAGAACGGCGGCGATCATCGAAGTCGACGTCGAAGTCGGGCATGGAAACGCGTTCCGGGTTCAGGAAGCGTTCGAAGATCAAGCCGTGCTGCAGCGGGTCGAGGTCGGTGATGCGCATGGCGTAGGCAACCATGGAGCCTGCACCGGATCCGCGTCCGGGTCCCACGCGGATGCCGTGGTCCTTGGACCAGTTGATGAAGTCGGCCACCACGAGGAAGTAGCCGGGGAAGCCCATCTTGATAATGATTCCCAGTTCGTAGTCGGCCTGCTTGCGCACATCCTCTGGGACGCCGCCCGGGTACCGGTACGCCAGCCCCTTGTCCACTTCCTTGATCAGCCAGCTGGTTTCGTCTTCCCCCGGCGGGCAGGGGAATTTCGGCATGTAGTTGGCGTTGGTGTCAAAGGTCAGCTCCACGCGGTCCGCAATGTTCAGCGTGTTGTCGCAGGCTTCGGGGAATTCCTTGAACAGCTCACGCATTTCGCGCGCGCTCTTGAGGTAGTAGCCCGAGCCGCTGAAGGCGAAGCGGCTGCCGCCCTGATCGTAGGTCGGTTCGTCCAGGGTCGAGCCGGAGTTGATCGCCAGCAGCGCTTCGTGCGCCTTGGCGTCGGCCTCATGCGTGTAGTGAAGGTCGTTGGTTGCGACCAGTGGAATCTGCAGTTCCTTGGCGATGCGTAGTAGATCCTTGGTGATTCGGCGTTCGATTTCCAGGCCGTGGTCCATCAGCTCACAGAAGTAGTTCTCCTTGCCGAACAGATCCTGGAATTCTGCGGCCGCGGCCTTAGCGGCATCATATTGGCCCAGGCGGAGCTTGGTCTGGATTTCTCCGGAGGGGCAGCCGGTGGTGGCGATGATGCCTTCGTGGTGGTCGTTGAGCAGCTCTCGGTCCCAGCGCGGATATTTGCCGAAGACAGAGTCCAGAGAGGCGCGCGAGGAGCCTTTGAAGAGGTTGTCCATGCCCTTGTTGTTGTAGGACAGCAGAGTCATGTGGTTGTAGAGGCCGCCGCCGGAGACGTCGTCGCTCTTCTGGCGTTCTTCGGTGCGCCACTTCACGCGAGTCTTATCGGTGCGGTGCGTGCCAGGAGCAACATAGGCTTCAACACCGATGATCGGCTTGACCCCGGCACCGGTAGCCTGGCGCCAGAAGTCGAAAGCTCCGAAAAGATATCCATGGTCGGTGATGGCCATGGCTTCCATACCTTGGCGGTTGGCCTCGGCGAACAGTTCGCCTAGTCGCGCAGCTCCATCAAGCATAGAGTATTCGGTATGGGTATGAAGATGAACAAATCCGTCACGTGTCGCACTCACCCATCTAGTCTAACGACACATTCTGGGTATTCAGTGGCTCTTGTCCCAAGTGTGCCCAACAGCAAAGGACCACCTGCTGCGGCTGGCAGCGGCGGCCCTATGCTAGAGGTTAGTAGGTTCCTTCGCGCAGCAGTTCAAGTGCTCCGTGAAGATCATCCGGGTATTGGCTTTCGTATTCGACCCACTGGCCTGTCACCGGGTGTTCGAAGCCCAGGCGCTTGGCATGCAACCACTGGCGGGTCAGGCCGAGCGCCGCCGAAAGCTTGGGGTCTGCGCCATAGGTCTGGTCTCCGGCGCAGGGGTGGCCGAAGG
The DNA here is from genome assembly GCF_006539925.1 of Glutamicibacter uratoxydans. GTDB lineage: Bacteria > Actinomycetota > Actinomycetes > Actinomycetales > Micrococcaceae > Glutamicibacter > Glutamicibacter uratoxydans. The sequence continues at coordinate 24,089 of NZ_BJNY01000015.1, forward strand.
CAGAGAAATGGACGCGGATCTGATGGGTGCGTCCGGTTTCAAGATGCACTTCCACCAGGCTTGCCCTTCCGAAGGCCTCGATGACCTTGTAGTGAGTGACTGAGTTCCTCCCGCCGTCCAGGACAGCGAATTTCCAGTCATGCCCCGGGTGGCGGCCAATCGGCGCATCAATAGTGCCCTGCAGCGGATCCGGCAGCCCCTGGACCACTGCATGGTAGATCTTCTTCGGGGTACGCTCCTTGAAGGCACGCTTCAGCGCCGTGTAGGCGCGCTCAGTTTTCGCCACCACCATCAGCCCGCTGGTTCCAACGTCCAAGCGGTGCACAATACCCTGGCGCTCGGCGGCCCCGGAAGTCGAAATGTTATAGCCTTCGGCGATCAATGCGCCGACTACTGTTGGCCCAACCCAACCCGGGGACGGGTGGGCTGCTACGCCTACCGGCTTGTCGATGACGACGTAGTCCTCGTCGTCGGCAATAATCTTCAGGTCTTCCACGGCTACCACCCTAATCTCCAGCGGGTCAGCCTGCGCCGGGATGTCAACCGACAGCTTGTCGCCGGATTTCAGTTTCAATGATTTCGCAATTGCTTTCCCGTTGACCTGCACATGGGATTCCTTGCACAATGTCGAGGCGAGGGTGCGGGGAATCTGCAAGGTGCGGGCCAAATACGCATCCAACCGGGCTCCACTGTCGGCTGGCTCGACAACCAGTTCGTGGTGGGAAGCTTCAATGGCACCGCTCATGCTTCAGGGTCCGTTGGTGCGTCGTCGTTCTTGCCCGTGGCCTTGGGCTGATCGCCAATGCTTCCGTCAAAGTTGACGCCTCGGATCAGCAGGTAGGCCACGGCGATCATCGAGCAGACGATGAAGGAGTCGGCGACGTTGAAAATGGCGAAGTGATTGACCGAAAACATGTCCACGACGTGTCCGAAGCCGAAGTACGGTTCACGGAAGATGCGGTCTCCCAGGTTGCCCAGCACACCGCCCAGCAATGCGCCCAAGGCGATGGCCCAGCTGAGGATCTTGACCTTGCGGATCAGCAGGTAGGTGACGTAAACGGCCACGGCCGCCTGCAAGATCGCGAACAAGATCGTCAGGTTCTCCCCCATGGAGAACGCCGCGCCCGGGTTCAGGATGTAGTGGATGGAGAAGAAGCCCGGAATAACCTCGATCAAATCGCCAAGCTCCATGTTGGCGGAAACAAATGTTTTGACACCCTGGTCGAGGATCAACGCGATCGCAGCGATCACGAGGCCCAAGAGCAGATAGCTTCTTCTACTGGAGGCTGCACTGTCAAGTGGTGATTCGCCCACGCTGTTTCCCATCAAAATCCTTTTTAAACGTCAACAGTGGTGCCGGAGAATATCCGAGCACCACCGTTGATCTTACTTTATGACGTGTTCAGTTACTGAACGAACGGCAACTAGTTGGCCTTGCCTGCCGAGCCGTCGATCGAGCCCTGGGACTCGAGGTCGCGCAGCTGGCCTTCGATGTAGGTCTTCAGGCGGGCACGGTAGTCGCGCTCGAAGCCGCGCAGCTGCTCGAGCTTGCGCTCAAGGACGGACTTCTGCTGCTCAAGTGCAGACAGGGTCTTGCGGCTCTTCTCTTCAGCGGTATTGACCAGGGTATCTGCCTCGGTCTTTGCTTCGGAGATGATCTTGTCACGCTGTTCAACACCGGATGCAACGTATTCGTCGTGCAGGCGCTGTGCCATTGCCAACACGTTGGCGGCGGACTCTGCCGAAGGGGCAGGCGCAGCAGCAGCGGCTGGAGCAGCTGGGGCCGGAGCTGCAGCCTTCTTCTCTTCAACTGGCTTAGCAGCTGGAGCAGGAGCCGCGGCCTTCTTCTCCTCGACTGGCTTAGCAGCTGGAGCAGCCTTGACTTCCTCAGCAGGCTTAGCTTCAGGCTTCTTCTCTTCAGCTGGCTTGGCTGCCGGAGCTGCAGAAACTGGTGCAGGTACTGCCTGTTCCTTGGCAACTGCGTTAGCATCCTCACCGAGTTCAGCTAGGCGGCGGCGCAGGGTCTCGTTTTCACCGGTTAGGCGACGGAGCTCCACCACGATCTCGTCGAGGAAATCATCTACCTCGTCCTGGTCGTAGCCTTCACGGAACTTAGTCGGCTGAAAGCGCTTATTGACAACGTCTTCTGGCGTCAAAGCCATTTGGTCACCTCAATACTGGGTCATTTTCGCAGGGCCTGTGGTTTGCCATACGAAACACTTACCGTTCTTCAGTGTCGCGACCGGTGAAGTCGGAGCACTATTTCCTCAAGGGTATAACGATTTGGTCACTAATTACGAAACCAAGTCGCTCCCCCGAGTCTCATTTCTTTGAATCTACCTTGCCAAACACCTGCGGACAATCCCTCTGGTCAAAGAGAATTTCCTACTCAGATGCCTGTACTTGCTCCAATATTGGCGACGATCAGTTTTGCGATGATCACGACAATAAAGAAAATCAAAAAGGACAGGTCAAGCCGGATTCCACCGATATCCAAGGGCTTGATGCGACGGCGAAGCCAGCGCAGCGGCGGATCGGTGATCGAGACGATCACCGAGGCGACAATCAAGGCAATACCTTGAGGACGCCAATGCCGAGCAAAGTTTTCCGTAATGTCCAACACAATTCTCATCAAAAGGAGAATTTGAAGTACTGCTAAAGCGAGATAGATGATCCCGAACACCATGTTTGTGCGCTCGCTCCTGGCGTCTTAGCTCTGGTTGAAGAAAGTAGCCTGGGCTTCAGACTGCTTGCGGTCTTCACCAAGCACTTCGACGGTGGAAGGCGAAAGAAGGAAGACCTTGTTCGTTACTCGCTCGATCGAGCCATGCAGCGCGAAGACCAAGCCAGCAGAGAAGTCGACCAAACGCTTGGCGTCGGTTTCACCCATATCGGTGACGTTCATAATCACCGGAATGCCGTCACGGAAGTTCTCACCGATGATTTTTGCATCGTTGTAAGAACGAGGGTGCACGGTAGTAATCTGACGCAATTCGGAGTCCTCATCCCTCACTGAAGGGGCACGCTTGATGGGGGTCACCGGTGCACGATATTCGGCATCCGGTTCTGGAGTGGTTTGTTGCGGAGCTGCAGGTCGAACCGCCGGCTGGACACGAGGTGTCTCCACTGGCCGACTCGGCGCAGGGTCTTCTACAACGCGAACCTGAGGCCGCGGTTCTGGCTTTTCAACGGGTGCTTCATCCTGCTCGACGGCATCCGCCAAGCCAAGATAGACCATTGCCTTACGCAGTCCGTCAGCCACGATACTTCTCCTCGTTTGTCCCGTGCATGCGCCCCATGCATGATTCCGCTACTTCGACGCTATCGTAACGAATTCCAGTAGCAATGTTCATTCGGCTTTTTCTGTCCGGCGTGTCGCATCCGCATTGATATCACGCCATATCAGTCCTGCGAGCCTGCCTGATTTTTCGGATCTGCGATATGAGAAAAATCGCTCATCCTCTAGTGTGCACGCGCCGCTTTGCAGCACCTGAACCCCGAGGTTTTCCAATTCCTGCTGCGCCGAAGCCGGCAGATCCAGGGAATCAGTCCCCCAGCTGGTCGTTGTCCGGATTCCGGGACGCAATGATTCAGATTCTTCGGCCATCTGTACGGGCACCTCATAGCAGCGGCCGCAAATTGCCGGGCCGATGACGGCTTCGATCTGGGAGGCACCCAATTCATGAAGTCGGACCACCGTTCGTGCCAGGATCCCGTCAAGCAAGCCGCGGCGACCCGCATGGACTGCGGCCGTCACCGTAGGGCCGGACGGCCCACCGGTACCTACAAACAATACCGGCAGACAGTCTGCCACCATCACGGCAAGGGGCACCTCGCCGCTGGCGTCAATTAATGCGTCGCAGGTTGGCGCCGGAGGTTCGTTCCATTGGCTGCGCTCTACAAGTTCGGCGTCGTGCAGGATGTTCGAATGAACTTGGTTCATGAATTGCAAAGAGAAACGTCGAACCCCGATCCTGTCCTCCAATCTAGCTCGATTCTCCCCGACAGTATCGGGGTCATCGTTCACGTGCAGGGCGAGGTTTCCCTCGGACTGCGTGGTGAAAGCTAGCTGGATTCTCGGATCGAGGTTCGATGCGAAATGTAGCACTTCTGGTCTTCTTGCCGTGTTTACTTCAAGAAGTCCGGAACATCCAAGTCGTCGTTGGAACCATTCAGGTCTGAATCGACGACGTCTGGCAGATCCTGGAAGGAGCTGCGCTCGGCAGCGGCAGGCTTCTCCTCGGCTACAGGCGCCGGTGCCGGAGCGGCCGGCTCCACTGGTGCAGCAACAGGCTCTACCGGGCGGGACGCAACAGCGGGCTTAGCTGCAGCGGCAGGCGCCATTGGCTTGCTGGTGACATCAGGCTCATCGAAGCCGGCGGCAATCACGGTGACGCGTGCCTCATCACCCAGGGCGTCGTCGATCACGGCGCCGAAGATGATGTTTGCTTCTGGGTGGGCAACTTCCTGGACCAGGCGGGCAGCCTCGTTGATTTCGAAGAGGCCCAGATCCGAACCACCCTGAATCGAGAGCAGCACGCCGTGGGCGCCGTCGATGGAAGCTTCGAGCAGTGGGGAGGCAATAGCCAGCTCGGCCGCCTTCACTGCGCGGTCTTCGCCGCGGGCCGAACCGATGCCCATCAGCGCCGAACCTGCACCCTGCATCACGGACTTGACGTCGGCGAAGTCGAGGTTGATCAGGCCCGAGGTGGTGATCAGGTCGGTGATGCCCTGGACACCGGAGAGCAGCACCTGGTCGGCCTGGCGGAATGCATCCAGAACGGAGACGTTGCGGTCCGAGATGGACAGCAGTCGGTCGTTAGGAATCACGATCAGGGTGTCGACTTCGTCGCGCAGCGCCTCGATGCCGGACTCGGCCGAGTTGGCGCGGCGGCGGCCTTCGAAGGTGAACGGACGGGTGACCACACCAATGGTCAATGCGCCCAGGGAGCGTGCGATGCGCGCTACGACTGGTGCGCCGCCGGTGCCGGTGCCGCCGCCTTCGCCCGCGGTAACGAAGACCATGTCTGCTCCGCGCAGTACGTCTTCGATTTCCTCTACATGATCTTCGGCTGCCTGACGGCCAACCTCTGGGTTGGCGCCGGCGCCGAGGCCGCGAGTCAGCTCGCGCCCTACATCCAACTTGACGTCGGCGTCGCTCATGAGCAGTGCCTGAGCGTCGGTGTTGATGGCGATGAATTCAACGCCCTTCAAACCGACTTCGATCATACGATTGACTGCGTTTACACCGCCACCGCCGATTCCGACGACTTTAATGACCGCGAGGTAGTTCTGTGGAGCTGCCACGTCCCGCTTCCCTTGTTAGATGTGCTACATATTTCACGACTCAGGCGCGAAACCTTCACCTTTAGCCTTAAGGTTAGGTTCCTGTCAAGCTATCGCTAGTTAGAACGCTATGAGTCATGTCGTCTTAGTGCAACGACCGCTTCTAGGCGTGTCGTCTATTCAAGACTATCTTTCCAGAATTTTTCGCAAGAATGTTCATCCCGCGCCCGAGTGCTCCGACTTAATACGTCACCGGATTCTCCGGGTTTGACACGTCGATGGTCTTCTTCGTCAAAGTCTTTTCCTTCAATTCCTTGAGGAAGATCTTGGCCACCTCGTTCTTCAGCGCCGCATTATTTCCATTCCCCCAAATCAATACATGTTTATTGGGAAGAGCCAATTCGACGAAGCCGGCATCGGTCAGGCTCGCTGTGGAGACCTGCCCAAGGATCTTCTCGTCAACGCCCGAGAGGACGCTGGCCAGTTCCTTGAATTTCTCCGGGTCTTTCGTCGCGTCGGAAGCTTTGATCTTCGGCAACTTGGTTTTGTCCTTGCTGCCAAGCTTCTTCAGTTTCGTGCCCGTGTCGGAGACCAGGTAGTTGGTCTTTCCGTCGACCAGGATTGCCACCGGAGTCGATTCGAGGATTTCCACGACGAGCGTGTCAGGCATCTGCGCACGGACCACGACGCCCTCCAAAGCTGGTTGCTCACCCAGCAGCTCGGTCACCCTGGCCTCGGAAATTCTCGGCAGCGGCGTCCCCTCCAAGGGCGCCAGGGCCTTGAGCACCTGTTGTTCATTGATCAGCTTCGTGCCGGTGACCTTAATGTTTTTGGCGGCCAAAAGAGGCGAGAAGCTGAGCACCAATACGGTGATAAGGCTCAGCACGACGATGATCCCTGCGGTGATCAGCAGGATCTTGCGCCGCCTTTTCTCGGGGCTTTGAGGTAGTTCAACAACCTTGGCGTGATGGTCCATTGGTTCCTTTTACTGGCTCAGAGGGACTAGGACTTAGGCAAGCGCATCCAAGATCTGCGGGCCCAGGTAGGTGACATCGCCGGCGCCGACGGTCATGACGATGTCGCCTGCTTCCGCCTGCCCCGCAACATGCGCCACTGCCTGCTCCGGGGCGAAGACATGGGCCGGGACTTCTACGCGCTGGGCAATCAGCTCGCTGGTGACACCGGGAATCGGAGCTTCGCGTGCCGGGTAAATTTCCAAGAGGGTCACGCTGTCTGCCAAGGAAAGCTCCTGGGCAAACTGGCGGTAGAACTCGCGGGTACGGGAGAACAAGTGCGGCTGGAAGAGAACGTGGAGCTTTCCGTTGCCTGCCACGGCACGTCCTGCCTTCAGCGCCGCGGAAACCTCGGTGGGATGGTGTGCGTAATCGTCGTAGACCCGCACGCCTGAAGCTTCTCCCTTGAATTCGAACCGCCGCGCGGCGCCGCTGAAGCTGCCAAGGGCTTCCAGCGCTTCGTCGACGTCCATTCCCGCATTGATGCCGACCGACAGCGCGGCGGCGGCGTTGAGCAGGTTGTGCGCCCCAGGCACCGCAAGGTTCAAGACGTGTTCCTGGCCGCTGCCCCATTCGATGGTTGCGGCGAATCTGCCGCCGTCGCGCACATGCGCGTCGGAAAGGCGGCGGTCTGCATGCTCTGCAAAGCCGTAGGTCTGCACCCGCAGGTCGGGGCGCTTCAGGCGCATCGTGCGGGCCAGCTCGTTGGCCCCCGGGTCATCGGCGCAGCAGATCAAGAGGCCGTCCTCGGGCAGCAGGCTGGCGAAGTCGACAAACGCCTGATGCACTGCCTCGGCGGTGCCGTAGTGGTCAAGGTGGTCGGCTTCCACATTGGTCACGATGATGACATCGGGGCGGTAGTTTAGGAAGGAAGCGTCGGACTCGTCGGCTTCTGCCACGAAGTATTCGCCGGTGCCCAGCTCGGCGTTGGTGCCTAGGCTGGCGATATTCGCGCCGACGGCAAAGCTCGGTGCGGCGCCGATGGTCTTGAGCATGTGGGCGGTCAGCGATGTAGTGGTGGTCTTGCCGTGGGTTCCTGCCACCGCAACGATCATTTCATGGCCGCGCATGGTTGCTTCCAAGCCCTGAGAACGGTGCAGGATCTTCAGGCCTCGGGCCACTGCCTCGTCATATTCGGCATTACCCGGCTTGATGATGGATGAAACCACCACGGTATCTGCATCGCCCAGATTGGCAGGGTCGTAGCCGACGCTGATGCGCGCGCCGCGGGCGCGCAGGTCATCGAGCACTGGAAGGTCCTTGGCATCCGACCCGGAGACGCGCAGCCCATAGTCGAGCATCAGCCGGGCAACGGCCGATACGCCTACGCCGCCAACACCCATGAGGTGTACTTTGCCTAGCTCAGCGTTGAGCTCTTGGGCTCGATTCGACATTATTCAGCCTTCCTGTCCCGAGGTGCTGCGGGATGAAATTTCAGCGATGATCTTGCGCGCCATGTTCTGCGCTGCGTCGCGCCGGCCTAGGGCGGCCGCGGCCCGTGACATCTCTTCAAGTTTATGCTGATCTGCCAGCAGCGGTGCGACATGCCCGGCGATGTAGTCCTTGGTGAAGGCCTTGTCGTCCACCAGCACTGCTCCCCCGGCGGCCACCAGTTCGCGGGCATTGAGCTTCTGCTCGCCGTTGCCGATCGGCAAGGGCACCAGCACCGACGGGGTGCCTGCGACTTCCAGCTCGCAGACGGTGCCGGCTCCCGAGCGGCAGATCATCAGGTCTGCGGCGGCGTAGGCGTACTCCATGCGGTCGACGTACTCGACCTGATGGTAGCGTTCGTGGGCCAACAGCTGTCCGCTGGCATCCATGATCTGCTTGCCGCGGCCGGTGATGTGCACGACGTTGACCCCGGCATCGGCCAGCAGGCCAAGACTTTGGGCCACCGCGGTGTTAATGCTCTGTGCGCCCGAGGAGCCGCCGGTAACCAGCAACAGCGGGTTCTGGTCGCTGACGCCGAAGAAGGCACGGGCTTCTTCGCGCAGGGCGGCCCGGTCCATCTGGGCCACGTTGGAGCGCATCGGCATGCCCACCTGCTCCTCGCCGGGAAGCCCCGTATTGGCGAAGGTGGTGCCCACCGCCACCGCGGTTTTGGCGCCGACCTTATTGGCCATGCCCGCCTTGGAGTTGGCTTCATGGACAAAGATCGGCACGCCGAGCTTCTTGGCGGCGATATAGGCAGGGGTGCAGACGTATCCGCCGACTCCCAGCAGTGCCTGGGCGTTGCTTTCCTTCAACACGCGCTTGGCTCCGTTGACAGCCTTGATGAAACGCAGCGGGAACTTGAACAGGTCCAGGTTGATGCTGCGCGGCATCGGGGCTTTAGGGATCAGTTCCAGCCGGTATCCGGCCTCCGGCACCAGCTTGGTTTCAAGTCCGCCGGGAGATCCGATGGCGGTGATCTCCGCGCCCGGAATCTCATCCTTGACGGCATCCGCGATGGCGAGCATGGGCGAAATATGTCCGGCGGTGCCTCCGCCTGCGACGACCAGAGAAATCGTATCGCTCATGGTGGTGATCTGCTCCTTGGGTACGCTGCCAGTAGCTGGCGTGAAATCTTAAAAGTAGTGTGTGCGAAATAGCTGCAAAAGCTTATTCGTGGGCGTCCGGCTGCTGGCGTGGAGCCGGGGCTTCAGCCGTAAGCTGCGCCAGCTTCTGCTCCCTGGCGCTGGAGAGCACAAAGCCCATGGCGAGCATGACGGCGAGCATGGCCGAACCGCCGGAGGAAATGAACGGCAGCGGCACGCCAATCACCGGCAGCACGCCGGTCACGGTGCCTAGGTTCACGAAAGTCTGGCCGATGATCCACGCCATGAGGCAGCCCATGAGCACCTTGGTGTATAAATCTGCCGCGCGCGCGGCGATCCGATACATGGCAAGCGCGAGGACAGTGAACAGCGCCAAGACGAACAGCACGCCGATCAAGCCGAACTCTTCACCGAGGATGGAGAAGATGAAGTCGTTCTGCGCTTCGGGCACATAGGACCACTTCATGCGGGACTGCCCCGGGCCCACGCCGAACCAGCCGCCAGAGGCGAAGGCATGCAGGCCCATATTGGATTGGTAGCACTCATTCGAGGAATCGCACTGGCCCAGCCACGCCATTATGCGTGAGCGGCGGTTCTGAGAGCTGACGACAGCTACTGCCAATCCAGCGAAGCCAACAGCGCCCAGACCGAGTAGCCATTTCATTTTCATTCCGCCCATGAACATCGCCGTGGCGATAATCATCAACAGAACAAGTACCGTACCGACATCCTTGCCGACCAGCACCAGGCCGACAATGACTATGCCGACCGGCGCAACTATAGGCACCGCCAAATGCTTAAAGTTGGAAATCAAATGCTGCTTCTTTTCAAGCATGAATGCTGAAAAGACCGCCAGGGACAGCTTGGCGAATTCGCTGGGCTGCAGGCCGAAGCTGCCGATCTTGATCCAGTTGCGGTTGCCAAGCACGGTGTGACCCAAAGGCGTAAATGCCACCAGGAACAGCAAGAAAACCGCCGCGAAGACCGATGGCCAGGCAAGCTTTTTCAACGTTGCCGGCTTGATGAACTGCATGGCAAGCATGCAGCCGATGCCCACCAGGGCGAACACCGCCTGGGACAGGGCCACGGTGAAGCCGTTGCGTCCTGCGGCAATGGCCTCGACGGAGGCCGAAGACTGGACCATGATCACACCGAACACTGCCAGCACGATGGATGCCAGCAGCACCAGCCAGTAGTCGGTCACCGCCAGGCGCTCCCCACGCCTGCCTACCTGGTCCAGAAATTTCTGGGCCTTAGACTCGGTGGCATCGGGGCGGGGGCTGGCTGGATTCTGGCGTGCTGCCCCGGTTCGTCCTGGCTGCCTACGCTCTTTGGTCACCACCCATGCCCCCGTCTGTCTTTCCGGTCCCGCCATTGCGGGGAATCCTACTGCTGCTTGTTGTTGGAATCTTGATCCGAAGAATCACTATCCATCAGATCACCCACCGCACTGATAAAGGCGTTGCCACGCTGTGCATAGGAGGTGAATTGGTCCATGGAGGCGGCGGCCGGTGCCATGAGCACGGTATCCCCCGCGACCGCTAGTTCGGCCGCCTTGCGCACAGCACGGGTCATGACCTGCGTTCCGCTCGGCGCGGTGCCGTCGTCCGCAATGCTCTGCGCGGTGATGTCGAAGACCGGGACCTCTGGCGCCTTTTCGGCCAGTGCCGAGCGCAGCGACTGGATGTCGGTGCCGATCAGCAGCACGCTGCTCAGCCGCTGGGCATGCTTGGCGATCAGCTCGTGGTAGTCCACGCCCTTGGACAGGCCTCCGGCAATCCAGATCACCTTGGTGAACGCAGCCAGCGAGGCATCGGCGGCATGCGGGTTGGTGGCCTTGGAGTCGTTGATCCACAGCACGTCGTTCTTGCGGGCCACCGCCTGGATGCGGTGCGCGCCGGCGTCGAAGCCGCTCAAGCCCTTGAGCACCGCCTCGGGGTCCACCCCGTAGGCGCGGGTCAAGGCAGAGGCGGCAGCGGCGTTGGCGGCGGTGTGCCGCGGCACGATCTCGGAGATCTCATTCAGGGCGATCAGCTCCACCGCGCTATTGCGGCGGTCGTCCAGGTAAGCGCGGTCAACCAGCAGGCCCTCGACCACGCCGACCATGGAGATCGACGGGGTGTTGGTAGTGAAGCCGATGGCGCGGCAGCCTTCGATGACATCCGCATCTTCCACCATGGAGATGGTCACCGGCTCCTCGGCGTTGAAGATCGCGGCGACCTGGGTGCGCTCGTAGATCTTCGCCTTGGCTGCCTTGTAGTTCTCAAATCCGTCATGCCAGTCCACGTGGTCTTCGGCAATGTTCAGCACCACGGAGGCTACCGGCGAAATGCTGTGCGTGTAGTGCAGCTGGAAGCTGGAGAGCTCCACGGCGAAAACGTCGTACTCTACCGGGTCGCGCACTGCGTCGAGGATCGGGGTGCCAACATTGCCCACTGCGATGGCCTTCAGGCCCTGGGCCTGAAGGATCGCTTCGGTCATGCCCACGGTGGTGGTCTTGCCGTTGGTGCCGGTGATCACCAGCCACTTCGGCGCGGTGCGCCCGGCGCGGTTCTGCACGCGCCAAGCAAGTTCGATGTCGCTCCATACGGCGATCCCCGCCTCGGCCGCTTCGGCGATGACAGGGTGGCGCGGGTTCCAGCCCGGGGAGGCGATGACCAGCTCTGGGGCCTGTCCATCGATCTGCGGCAGGTGCGCCACATGCGCTGCACCGAGCAGCACCTCGTGGGCGCCGACGATCTTCAGGGTTTCGCCGCGCTGGCGGTTCAGCTCGTCGTCGCGGCCGTCGAGCACGGTAACCACGGCGCCGAGCTCGATCAGGGTGTCTGCGGCAGAGAAGCCGGACAGGCCCAGGCCCGCCACCAGAACGCGCAGGCCTGACCAGTTGGCATCCCAGCTGTTCAGCGCATCGAGTTTTTCATTGGCGTTTACGCTCACAGTGCAACGACCCATTCAGAGTAGAAGATGCCAAGTCCTGCGGCGACGAAGAGTCCTGCAAGGATCCAGAATCGGATGACGACGTTTTCTTCGGACCATCCCGACAGCTCAAAGTGGTGCTGCAGCGGCGCCATCTTGAAGACGCGCTTGCCGCCGGAGAGCTTGAAGTAGCCCACCTGGATGATGACCGACAGGGAGATGATCACGAACAGGCCGGCGATGACCACCAGCAGCAGTTCGGTGCGCGAGAGGATCGCGAAGGCCGCCACGGCGCCGCCGATGGCCAGCGAACCGGTGTCGCCCATGAAGATCTTGGCTGGCTTGGCGTTGAACCAAAGGAAGCCGATCAGTGCGCCGGAAAGGATGGCGCCCAGCAGGGCCAAATCCTGCGGGTCGCGCACGCTGTAGCAGACGTCCAGGGCGTTGACGTTGCTGCAGGCCTGGTTCTGCTGCCAGATGCCCATCAGGGTGTAGGCGCCGAAGACCATGATCGAAGCGCCGGTGGCCAGGCCGTCCAGGCCGTCGGTGAGGTTCACGCCGTTGGTGGTTCCGGTGATGATGAAGTTCGCCCAGATCACGAACAGCACCAGGCCCAGCATCGGTCCGGCGAAGGCCAGATCAATGTTGGTGTCGCGCAAGAAGGAGATCGCGGTGGAAGCCGGGGTCAGGTCCAGGTCGTTCGGGAACTGCAGCGCCAGCACGGCAAAGCTGATGCCAAACAGGCCCTGCAGCACGATCTTCTGCCAGGGGCTCAGCCCCAAGGACCGCTTCTTGAAGATTTTGATGAAGTCGTCGAGGAAGCCGACCAGCCCCATGCTGCCGAAGAGGAAGAGCACCAGCAGGCCGCTGGCGGTGATTCCGGAGCTGACCCTGCCCAGCAGGCCGAGGATCAGGTGGGTGGCGAAGTAGGAGATGAAGACCGCAAGGACGAACACCACGCCGCCCATGGTGGGCGTGCCGGATTTCACCGCATGCGAGTCAGGTCCGTCGTCACGGACCACCTGCCCGTATTGCTTCTTGGTCAGGAGCTTGATGTACAGCGGCATGAATACCACTGTGAGCAGCAGCGATAGGCCTGCTCCGATAATGAGTCCGATCATGCCCGGCTACCTTCCTGTCCGGAGGCCGCGATCTGGTCGCCCAGGTGTCGCAGTCCAGCACCGTTGGAAGACTTGAACAATACGATGTCTCCCGGTTCCAACTTTTCTTCCAGAAGCGCGCGCGCTTCCTGCGCATCTTCTACGTAGTAGGCCTCGTCGCCCCAGCTGCCTTCAAGCACGGCCGAGTTGTACGCCGCCTTGGCGCCGCGGCCGACGACCACAAGCTTCTTGATGTTCATCCGCACCGCCATCCGGCCGAGCAGGTCATGCTGGTAGATGGACTCTTCGCCCAGTTCCAGCATTTCGCCCAGCACCGCCCAGGTGCGGCGGGCCGGCGCATCGGCGCTGGGAAGGCCGAGCTCGGCCAGGGTGACCAGGGCCGCGCGCATTGATTCGGGGTTGGCGTTGTAGGCGTCGTTGATGATGCTCACGCCGTCGGCCCGTTCGATGCGCTCCATGCGCCAGCGGCTGCCGGCCGTGCGGCCGTCCAGGACGCGGGCGATCAGCTCCGGCGCTACGCCCAGCTCGTTGGCGGCGTTGGCGGCCGCAAGGATATTTGCCACGTGGTGGCGTCCGAGCAGCCCCGAGGTGATGCGCTGGCTGTAGCCGTTAGGGAATTCGAGGGTCAGCTCCGGCTGCCCGTTGGAGTTGACCAGCACGTCGCTGGCCCAGACCCCGGCGTTCTCCGGCTTGGCCGAGCCGCTGCCGAAGTAGCGCACCGCCGCGCCCGCGGCCCGCTGCGCCATACGTGCCACGCGCGGATCTTCGGCGTTGAGCACTGCGACGCCGTCGGCGCCCAGGGCCTCGACCAGTTCGCCCTTGGCTTTTTCAATGTTGTCCACTCCCCCGAATTCGCCGGCGTGGGCGGTGCCCACGCACAGCACGACGCCAATTTTCGGGTGCACCATGTCGGTGAGGTAGGTCAGGTGCCCCAGCCCGGTGGCGCCCATCTCGATGACGAGGTATTTGGTGTCATCGGTGGCGTTGAACACGGTCAGCGGCACGCCGACCTCTCCGTTGTAGGAGCCTATCGGGGACACCGTCGGGGCGACCTCGGAGAGGATCGCGGCCAACAGGTCCTTAGTGGTGGTTTTTCCGGCGGAGCCGGTGATGCCGATGACCTCGGCATTGTTCTTGGCTTTGAGGTAGTTCACGATGTGGGCGGCGATGCGGCCCATGGCTTCGACCGCGTCGTCGACGATGACCGCAGGGTGTTCCTGGCGGTGTTCGTCGTAGGTCACGCGTTCAGCCAGCGCGAGCACGGCACCGGCGGCCAGGGCCGAATCGATGAAAGCGTGGCCGTCGGAGAATTCACCCGGCTTGGCAACAAAAAGCGAGCCTTGTACTACTTCGCGGGAGTCAGTGGTTGCCGAAGAAACCACCGTGTCAGGCGCAACGCTGGCGGTTGCATGCCCTCCGGTGATCTTCAGCAGATCGGTCAGAGACAGTTCAATCATGGCATTAAGGACTTTACACTTGGGCGAGGATAAACGTGGACTTGGACGTACTAGTGGATGGTCACAAAACCATGAAGATTCAGCGCATTTGCCAGCTCCACCCGGTCATCGAGTTCCACGTCGATTCCTGCGACATCTTGGCTGACTTCGTGTCCGCGGCCTGCAACGAGGATCGCGTCGTTTTCCGCCGCCAAACTCACAGCAAACTCTACGGCTTTGGCCCGTGGCGCGAGGTTGAAAAGCTGCACCTTCGGACGTTCTGAGTCGATCACCTGCTGGGCTCCGGCGGCCACCTGGGCGCGGATCGGAGCAGGGTCTTCGCTGTGCGGGTCATCGTCGGTGACAATCACGATGTCTGCGTGGCGCGCCGCCACCGCGCCCATGTCCGGACGCTTGGTCTTGTCCCGGTCTCCGGTGGCGCCGAAGACGATGATGCGCCGGCCGTCTGAGCCCGGGCGCATTGAATCCAAGGCCTTGGCAATGGCGTCGGAGTTGTGAGCGAAGTCCACCACCGCTACCGGGGCGTGGCCGACGACCTGCATGCGGCCGGGCACCGCCACCGAGAGCGGGTCATTGGCGTCCAGTGCTGCCTGCAGCGCGTCCAGCTCGACGCCGCTGGCAAGGACCATCAACACCGCCAGCGCCGCATTGGCCACGTTGAACATGCCAGGCAGCGCAGTGCGTGCGCTGATGCTGCGCCCGTCGCGGTGCAGCAGGGTGAAGCTGTGGCCCAGGGCGAAGTGTTCCAGCTCGATGACCCGCCAGTCGGCCTTGTCATTGGCTTCGTCCAGGCTCAGTGATTCGGTGGGCACCAGCGCGCGCTGGGCCAGCTGCACCCCGTAGTCGTCGTCGACCAGCACCACTGCGCGCTGGCTGTGGGCCGGGGTGAAAAGCTGCGCCTTGGTCTCGAAGTACTCCTGCATGCTGCCGTGCAGATCCAGATGGTCCTGGGTGAGGTTGGTGTAGCCTGCCACCGCAAAGCGCAGCGCGTCCACGCGCCCGTAGCTGAGCGAATGGCTGGAGACCTCCATGGCCACCGACTGCACCTGCTGTTCGGCCATGCGGGCCAGCACACCGTGCAGCTGGGTGGACTCGGGGGTGGTGAGCACGCTGGGAATGATCTGCCCGCGGGCGGACATCTCAATGGTCCCCACCAGTCCGGTCTCCACGCCCAGGGCATCGAGGATGGATCGGATCATGAAGGTGGTGGTGGTCTTGCCGTTGGTGCCGGTCACGCCCAACAGCTGCGGGCTGCGCTCGGCGGTGCCGTAGACCCGCTGCGCAGCGGCCGCGGCGATCTTGCGAACATTGTCCACACTGGCCACCGGCAGTCCAAAGCCTTCGCCCAGGTGGCCGAGCCCGGCCTGGTCGGTAATCACTGCGGTGGCCCCGTTGGCCGCCGCGGTGGCGGCGAACTCGGCCCCGTGGCGCTTGGCGCCGGAGATGGCGAGGAATACGTCGCCGGGCTGGACTACCTGCGGGTTTAGGGCGACGCCCAGAATCCTGGGATTGTCCGTTGCTCCCGCCGCGGTCCGCTGACCGCCGATGGCTGCGCAGAGATCGTCGAAAAAGATGGTGGAGACGTCCTGTGGACGCAGATGCCGTTCCAGCTCGCGGGGCGTGCCGGGTTCCTGGACTACCAAGGTTTCTTCTGTTCCTTACCTATAAAGGCGTCGTACGCCTCAGATTCGGTCGTGCTCGGTGGCACATTGTATGTATGCAGGGTGTGGCTCATGACCTCGGTGAAGGTGTCGGCCACCGAGAACTGCTTCCAGTCGCCCTTCGGGCGGTACATCGTGGCGACCACTACGTACTGTGGATCATCCAGCGGTGCGACGCCGGCGAAGGAATAGGTGTAGCCGTCGTAGCCGCCGTTGGGTCCAGCCGCCTGGCCGGTACCGGTCTTACCGCCGACGCGGTAGCCCGGTATCTTCATTTTAGTACCGGTGCCGTGTTCGACGACGCCCTCCATGAGCTTGAGCATCTCGGCGGCGGTGGATTCCTTCACCACGCGCTCCTCTTTGGGATTCGCCGGGTCGGAAATCGAGCCGTCCTCATTCTTGTACCCCGAGATGAGGCTTGGCTGGATGCGCACGCCGCCATTGGCCAGGGTCTGGAAGATCGCCGCGGTATGCAGCGCCGACTGCGAATAGCCCTGTCCGAACTGGGTGGTGTACTGCTGGCGGCGGTCCCAGTTCTCCGGCGAGGCCAGCTGGCCGGCGGTGGCGCCGTTCAGGCCCACATCGATGGGCGAGCCCAGGCCGAAGGCGCGCATGTAGTCATAGCGGGTCTTGCTGCTGATCTTGTTGCCCACCATCACGGTGCCGGTGTTGTAGGAGCGGGCGAAGATGCCGGCGGCGGTCATGTCATAGGTGGCGTGTTCCAAGGAGTCGTGAATAGTTTCCTTGGTGAAGGTCTTGGCGTTGGGCACGGTGAACGCATCGGTGGGCTTGACCGCCCCGGCGTCGATGGCCGCCGCAAAAGTCGCGGCCTTGCCTGTGGAACCAGGCTCGAAAGCGCGGGTTACGGACACCGAACGGCGGAATTCAGGATCGGTGGCGCCGGGATTGTTCGGATCCAGCTCTGCGGAGTCGCCGATGGCCAGCAGCTTGCCGGTCTTGACCTCTTCCACAATGACGGTGACCCAGTCGGCGTTGAACTGCTTGCGCTTGGCTTCCGCGGCGCGCTGCGCCTCGTACTGGATGTCCGAGTCGAGGGTCAGCATGATGTCCTGCCCGTTCACAGCTGGAGTTTCATCCAGGTCGGTGGTCGGGATGCGCACGCCGTCGGCGCTGACTTCGTAGCTTCGCTTGCCCGGGGTGCCGGCCAGGTGCTTTTCCTGGCTCAGTTCCAGGCCTTCGGCGCCGACGACGCCGGTCTGATCTTCGGAGTTTCGGACGAAGCCCAGCAGCGGGCCTGCAATGACGCCCTGCGGGTACTGGCGCTCGCTGCGCAGCTGGGAGGACAGGCGCGGGATGCCGATTTCCATGGCCTCGTTGCGCACCTCGGGGGTGACGCTCTTGGCGATGACAACATAGCCCTTTGGCTTGGCGCCGTTCTGCGGGCGGATGGCTTTGGTCAGCTCATCGACGTCCTGGTCCAGCACCTCGGACAGTTCCTTGATCGCCTGTTCCCAGGAAATCTGTTCGCGCACATTGGAGCCGTCGCGCTTCTTGCGGCGGATCTGCTCCGTCTGCTTGCGCTGGTCCAAAACCAGGTCGTAACGGTCCACCGAAACCGCCAGCGTGGTCCCGTTCTTGTCGAGGATCGAGCCGCGGTTCGGCTGAATGACTTCGGTTCGGCTGCGGTTCTGCTGCGCGGTGTCGGCAACTGCGCTCATGTTAATCCCCTGCACCCAGAACAGGCGCAGAGCAATCACCACCAGCAGCGTGAGCGACAACAGCAGGACGAAGCGCATGCGCTTCTTCGCGGTATTGATAATCGACGAACTCACGCAGAACCTAACTTTCCGTCAACCTGAATTTCTAGCGGTGGTGAACCGTTCGTGACCAAGCTTAGAAAGACAAGCCTAGTTCGTTGGGGATTTCATGTTTGGCGCTGGAATCGTGCCCCCGTTGAGTTCCGCATTGGTGAATTCTGGGCGTCCGTCCTCGTTCACCTTGCGATCCACAGTGGCCGGCGCCTTTGCGGCATCGGAATCCGTGGTCTTCGCCTCTGCCTTTTTGCCCACTGACGTCTGCGGAGTCTGTGACTTGGCTTCCTGCTTTTCAGGCTTGGCCTTGGCCTTGGCGCCGTTGATCGGCTCGCCCGGCAGCGGAAGCGTCTCATACTTCTGCTTGGCTTCTTCGCCCTTGACCGCGTCCTCTGCCTGCTGGGTGATCTTCCCCTCAGTGAGGTCGATCATGCCCGGTGCGCTCGGTGCAACCAGTCCAAGATCCTTGGCCTTCTTGGCCAGCGCCTGGGGCGCGGAGAGCGACTGGGCTTCCTTGAGCAGTGCCTGGTTTTCCTGCGACAGCGCACGTTCTTGGTTGCGCAGCGAAACGATGTCGTACTGGCGCTGGGCTACCGAGGTATTCATCAGCACCAAGGTGACAATCAGGCCGACGAAGAGCATCACCATGACCACGGAGGTCACTACCACCGAACGCTTGTTGCCCTGGGTGATCCGCGGCACCAGGGAGAGGGTGACGCGATGCGGCGAGTCGACGACCGGCAGGTCGCTAGCTGGAACGGGCTCTGGGCGCACCGCACGGGCAACATTGCCGTCAACCATGGCTTGTGCGGTGACGGCGGCATTCTTCTGCACGCGGCGCTGGGCTCGTTGGCTCATGCTAGCTCCTCTTAAGAACTCGTTCCACGGCCCGAAGTCGGGCCGAGGCTGCACGGGAATTTTCTGCTATTTCAGCTTCGCTGGGCTTTTCGGTGCCCTTGGTCAGCACCCTGAATTCCGCTTTGTGCTCTTCGAGCTCTACTGGGAATCCTGGAGGGGCCGAGGATGTTGATCCTTGGACGAAGTGGCGTTTGGTGATCTTGTCTTCCAAGGAGTGATAGCTCATGACCACCACTCGGCCGCCGACGTTCAAGGACTGCATTGCCGCCGGAATCGCACGTTCCAACACGTCCAATTCTTCGTTGACTGCGATGCGCAAGGCCTGGAAGGTCCGCTTGGCGGGGTGTCCGTGGTTTCGGGCCGCCGCTGCCGGAACCACCGAACGGATCACATCCACCAGCTGCGCGGTGGTGGTTATTCGTTCTTTGGCACGGGCCTCGACGATCGCAGTTGAAATGCGTCCGGCGAACTTTTCCTCGCCCCATTGGCGAATGATCCGCAGCAGCTCGTCGCGTTCCAGGTCATTGACGAGATCCTCTGCTGTCGGTCCAACTGAGGTGTCCATGCGCATATCCAGCGGCGCGTCGTAGGAATAGGCGAAGCCGCGTTCACGCTCGTCAAGCTGCAGGGATGAGACACCTAGGTCGAAGAGCACGCCGTCGACACCCGGATATCCGAGGTCTTTGACGACGTCGGCAATTTCGTCGTAGACGGCGTGGACCAAATCCATGCGGTCCTGGAATGGCGCCAGCCGCGCACCGGCCAGTGCGTGGGCCTGCTCGTCACGGTCTAGGCCGATCAAGTGAAGATTATCGAAGCGCTGGAGGACGGCCTCCGAGTGGCCGCCCATTCCCAGGGTGCAGTCGACGACAACAGCTTCGCGTCCTTCTGCATTGGCCCGCTCAACTCCTGGTGCAAGCAGATTGACGCAACGGTCCAGAAGTACTGGAACATGTCGTTCGGATGCTGGTCGCTGGGAATCCTGATTCGGCACTGCGCCCCCTTTTCGCGTTCAAATCTGTTGCTGAGATCAGATCCCCCTCCAACCCTTTGGCGGTGAACTGTTCTGGCTCCGGGGAAGTGAAGCCAGAACATTTCCCCCTCAAGGTGGCTGGAGATCTCATCCCAGCATCGGCTACGTGGTTGATGTCCGGCGGTCGAACAATCAATCCTCGTCAGTGTCGGAAAATGCTTCTTCCTGTTCCTGCAAGTACTGCTGCCAGGCTGCTGTATCCCAGATTTCGATACGGTTGCCCGCTCCGATAACTGTGACTTCACGATCCAGTCCCCCATAGGTTCGGAGAATCTGAGGAATCGTGACACGGCCTTGCTTATCTGGAACCTCGTCTGAAGCACCAGACAAGAACACACGCGCATAGTCTCTGGCTTTTCGAGAAGTTAAAGATGCTTGAGCCAATTGCTCGTGTTGCTTCTCGAATTCTCGTTGGCTGAAAACGTAGATGCAGCGCTCCTGTCCACGTGTGAGCACAAGTCCATAGGACAACTCGTCACGGTACTTAGCAGGCAGAATGAGGCGGCCCTTTTCATCCAAGCGTGGTGTGTAAGTTCCAAGGAACATGCACACCGCCTTTCACGAAATGTGGTCGGAATCCCCAATTCCCTCTACTGCACTCCACTTTACTCCACAACCCTCCACTGTCAACGCGCCAACTGGGGTATCCCGAATGTTTAGAGATAAAAATGAGCGTATTTTCCAAGGTTTCTGGACGTTTTCGCAGTGGAGGGATCGGGAACTCCCTCGACTGCCACAAGCCCAGCAACATGCCTAGAACGGAAGTTCTTTCCCGTATTTCCGCGGATGACTGAACGAGTGGACCAGAATGGAGGACGATGGGGAGGAAAGTGGAGCGCTTTGGATAGGCGCTTTCGGACCTGAACCCTTGGAGTATGCCGAGAATCGCAACTCGCATTTTTCCGTGTGTCGATTGCACGCTGCGCGAAGGGCACGTGAACCTTGTCTGCTGCGCCGGCCGATAGCGGGCATAAAAAAATGAGGTGCAACCGATGTGGTTGCACCTCGCTTGAAACTAGTTGTCTCAGCCGTCAGACTGGTCTCGCTTACGCTGGTTCCATTTCTCTTCAAGCCCGGACATAAATTGGGAGTTGCTGCCCGATGCAGCCTTTGCGCCATGGACCCGCGCCTGGCCAACCTTCCCCGTTGCCGATTTCTTTAGCGCCAACATGACTCCACCGAACATCACTGCAAAGCCAATGACTCCTACGACGATGAGTTGCTGGGAAATACCGAACAATAGGCCAGCGAGCCCAAGGATCACTAAAAGGATGCCTAGAGCAATGTTTCGGGTTGAAAGCCGCCCCGTGCTAGCTGGGGCTTTCATGTTGGAGGCAAAGCGACGGTCTTCATGCAGCTGCTTTTCCAACTGCTCCAACAGACGCTGCTCGTGTTCCGATAGCGGCATCGCCTTCTCCTTCCAATGACTTTCTAGACGGTCATTCACCATCCCCCAGTTCAACGCATGACCTCGGAATTAAGTTCCCAGACCGGTGCTTGAACCTACTTCAAGGATAGTCTCTTTTGACTCTACCCTGCCAGTTGATCTTCCACACTGTTAACTAATACATAGGTACCGATAGGCGGCTATTTATCCTTCGTGTCCAAAAAACGCGCCGGGCCAAGTGAAGACTGCGGAAATTTCTGGATAATGAGATCCACGACCCGCTCGGCATCCCTCGTCTTTTCCTCCATCGGGTCCAAGCTCAGCTGGATTCCACTTTGGGGACTCTCCAACCGCTCAGCTTTAACCCCCAGCAAACGAATTGGCTGTTTGAGCGGGAAGAGATGCCTGAGCAACAGATTGGCTTCTTTTCCAATGGCTGAAGAAGAATCAGTGGCCGCCGCGAGTGTCCTGCTCCGATTAACCGTGCTGAAGTCCTGGTATTTGACTTTGATCCCAATGGACCGCGTGCTCTTGTCTTGGGCACGCAGCCGCTGGCCCAAGCGGTGGCCGAGCTTAAGTAGTTCGTGCTCGAGAATGTCCGGGGACCAGATGTCTTCAGAGAAAGTGTGTTCCGCAGAAATGCTTTTTTCTTCACGTATGGGTTGAACTGGGCGGTCGTCGATCCCCTGCGCCAGCAGATAGAGCCCCCGGCCATGCTCTCCGAAGTGCTGGGCTAGCCGCTTCTCACCCATCTGCGCGAGTTGTGCCACGGTATCTATTCCCAGTGAATGCAACGACTGCGCCGTACGCTTTCCCACACCCCACATCTTCGAGACGGGCAGCTGATGGAGAAACTCAACGGTACGCTCTGGCGGTACGACAGTTAAACCGTTCGGCTTCGCGTAGCTAGAAGCTAACTTCGCAACGAATTTGTTCTTGGCGATGCCTACGCTCGACGGCAGACCGAACCTGCTGGCGATTTCTTCTCGAATGCTTTTGGCAATGGCGACCGGCCCACCGAGCATTCGCATGCTGCCGGTGACATCGAGGAAAGCTTCGTCGACGCTGACCTGCTCCACCAACGGGGTAATCGATTGCAGATAGCCAATGATCTGTCGAGAAAACTGATAATACTGCTCGTGCCGCGGCTCGATAATCACAGCTTCCGGCATCAGCGCCATCGCCTGATTCATCGGCATGGCAGAGTGCACACCGCGAGCGCGGCAATCATAAGAGGCGGAGAGAACAACGCTTCTACCACCAGGGTATCCGACGATGACCGGTTGACCGATCAATTCCGGATGACTCAAGAGCTCTACGGAAACAAAAAACGCGTCCATATCGACATGGAGAATCGCTCGTTGTTCGTGCTCGGCCATACAAACAAGTCTAACTGCGCACCATAAATATTCGAAAGTGCATTCGAAAATCAATCGCGGCCTATCTCACCCGGGCCGGGTTTGCGTACCGTCGCCGCGGCACATTCCCGGTACAGTTGATAATAGACACCTAGTTCGAACCGCGTAGAAATGAATTTGCATGTCGATGCCTGAAAATACCTCGTCCCTCGAGTCAGAAGTCCAGGGACTGAGTCGGGTTTTTACGGATGCTGTCGCGCGCAAGCTAGAAGACTTCCTCGAAGCAAAGAATCAGGAAGTTTCTTCGATCACGACCAGCGCCACGGAAATCGTCAACGCCATTCGAGATTTGACGCGCGGCGGAAAACGCCTCCGGCCACTATTCGCCTACTGGGGTTTCCTGGGAGCTGGCGGCGATCCCTCATCGCCTGACGCGGTGCAGCTAGGCGCCGCCCTTGAGCTGTTCCAAGCAGCAGCCCTGATCCACGATGACATTATCGACAATTCCGATACCCGTCGTGGACGTCCGAGCGTGCATAAGCATTTCGAGGCGCAGCACCAGTCTTTGGGCCTTTCCGGCAGTGCCGAGCACTACGGCATGGCAAGTGCGATACTCACCGGCGATTTATGCCTCTCTTTAAGTGAGGAGCTCTTCGCCTCGATACCAAGCGTCAACGCGCCAACCCGCGAAATCTTCAACCGCATGCGCACACAAGTGATGGCAGGCCAGTACCTCGACGTCCTCGAAGAATCTGCGGGTCCCGCCTATGATCCTGCAGAAGCAGTCAAACGAGCCCGGACGATCGTCAGGTTCAAGTCGGCTAAATATTCCACCGAAAACCCTTTCCTGCTGGGAGGAGCGCTGGCACAAGCAAGCGCCCCACTGCTGGAAAGCTACAGCGCTTTCGCTCTGCCCCTGGGAGAAGCATTCCAGCTGCGCGATGATGTCTTGGGAGTATTCGGAGATCCTGCAATCACGGGCAAGCCCGCCGGTGATGATCTGCGAGAAGGAAAGCGCACCGAACTAATCGCCCACGCCTTGTCCTTAACGACAGCCGCCAATCAAGACTTCATCCAAACACGCCTAGGAGCCACCGACCTGAGCGATGCCGAAGTACAGAAGCTCAGCGAGATCTTGCGCGACAGCGGTGCACTGGAAGCGACCGAGCAGAGCATTAGCGAATTGACGGAGCAGTCACTGGAAGCACTCGGGAAGATTCCGGTCTCCTCACTGGCACTGGGCGGCATGAAATTCCTCAGCGACGCGGTGACCAAACGCAGCAAGTAGCCAGATGGCTAGGTCAAGAATTGATAAACAAAAAGTCTCGTTCATCCATTGGGGATGAGCGAGACTTTTTTGCTTTGCAGTGCGCTTGGCTACCAGGCCAAGGACTGGGCGCGGCGGCGAATTTCGGTCTTTCGCCCCGTGCGCAACGCATTCATCGGCGTACCAGGCAGCGACTCATCTTCGGTAAACAGCCAAGCGATGCTTTCCTCATCGGAGAAGCCAGAATCCTTCAGAACCGAAAGAGTACCCTTCAGGCTGTCAACGATCTGGTCATCTTGGAGAAAATCTGCAGGGATCGAACGCACTTTGCGATCGCCAATTCGCAGATCGATAATGGCTCGTTCATCCAGCAGCCGGTGCACTCGGCGGATATCAACGTCTAGGATCTCAGCAACAGTTGGCAAGTTGAGCCACTGGCCTACAAGGTTTTCGATGTCTTTCACCCTTTAAGGTTCCCACAAATCGTAAATAACCGCAGAAAATTGGCTAGATCGAGTCCCAGTTGTTCCCATGCGTCACTTAAGTAGTGTAAATTTTCATGTATCACTTTGATAACAATTGCAACACGATCCTCACTCAGCACAGTTGGGCTGGTAGTACGCGATCGTGATGGCAATCATCGCTACCGTACAACTGAGGAATGCCTACATGCCCCACGAAGCGAAATCCGCATCCAAGCACACGCTAGGCGTCGTTGCAGGCGCAGCGATCCCCGCCGCAGTGATTGGCAGCCTCGCGCTGGCTCCGGCGGCTCAAGCTGCTCCGGTCAGTCCTGTATCCACTCCAGGATCCGCTGCCAAGTCGATTACTCCCGAAAACATCAAGCTTGCTGAAGATCAGATCAAGGCTCATTTGATCGCTTCACGCGTTTCAACGCTTGGCCTCCCGGCCAAGGCAAGCGTGAAAGAAATCAAGATTCCAGCCGGAGCGACGCTGTCCGGCCTTGCCGCCGAATACAACACCACCGTCGGCAAGCTCAAGGATCTGAACCATCTGAAGAGCGATTTCATCGTTGCCGGCAAAACCTTGAAGGTACCCGGCCACGGCTCGTCCAGCAGCTCTTCCAAGTCCAACGGCTCGAACTCCTCCTCGAAGTCGCACACCGGCAGCTACACCGTCAAGGCTGGCGATACCCTCAGCGGCATCGCACACAAGCACAACATGAGCTTGTCCAGCCTCGTGGACCTGAACGACATCTCGGCCAATAAGACGATCTATCCAGGCAACAAGCTCAAGGTCAAGGGAGGGTCGAACTCCAACTCCGATTCAAACAGCTCCTCCAAGAGCTCGTCATCGTCGACCAAGTCCTCGGCAACCTACACGGTAAAGGCCGGAGACACCCTGAGCGGAATTGCCGCCAAGCACAACATGAGCCTGCAGGCGCTGCTGAGCAAGAACGGCATTTCGGCCAGCAAGATCATCCGCCCAGGCGACAAGATCAAGATCAACGGCAGTTCAAACTCCTCTTCGTCGAATTCAAAGAGCAGCGCTCCAAAGTCTTCGAAGTCCAGCGCAAGCTACACTGTCAAGTCCGGCGACACCCTGAGCGGCATCGCTGCCAAACACGATATGAAGCTTTCGCAGCTTCTTTCGCTGAATGGAATCTCCGCCAGCAAGAAGATCTTCCCGGGCGACAAGATCAAGGTATCTGGTTCGAATGGCTCATCGAATTCTTCCAGCAAGGCTCCCAGGAGCAGTGCGCCAAAGTCCTCCACCTATACGGTGAAGTCCGGCGACACGCTGAGCGGGATTGCCACCAGCCACAATATGAAGCTGGCGGCCCTGCTGGAGTTGAACCCATCAATCAGCACCCAAACGCCGCTGAAGATCGGTACCAAGCTCAAGGTCAACGGTTCATCGATTTCCTCTACGTCGGACAACTCAAAGCCGCGAAAGGTGCCTAACACCTTCTTGGGCCGCACCTACGAAGACCACGTGGTCAATGACGCCAATGAGAACAAGAACTACCTGGATTCCATATCGGTGCCAAGCCGCTCCGAGATGCAGAGCATCATTACAGCCCAGGCCAACCGCATGGGCGTAGACCCAGCGCTGGCTCTGGCTCATGGCATGCAGGAATCCGGCTTCAACATGCGTGCGGTCTCACCGGCCAACGCCATTGGCGCCATGCAGGTCATCCCAAGCACCGGAGAGTGGATTTCCGGACGCGTCGGCAAGAAGCTGAACCTCATGGATCCACAGGACAATGCCTTGGCTGGCGTCGCAGTCATCCGCTACAACTTGGACAACACCGACAACCTGGACGAAGCCATCGCTGCGTACTACCAGGGCCTGGGCGGCGTGCGAAAGTACGGCATGTATGAAGACACCAAGAAGTATGTTGCCAGCGTGAAGTCGCTGATGCAGCAGTACCGCTAGAAACCAAAGAAGAAGGCGAGCCGGGATGATTCCCGGCTCGCCTTCTTCTTTGGTTTGGATGACGTTTGGCCTGCGGCAGCAGCCTACCGGTCCAAGGTCAGCGGCATGTCAATGACAACGCGTGTTCCCGTCGGCTCGCCGTCAAGCCATTGGATCTCACCGGAGAGTTCGCTGTTGACCAGCGTACGCACGATCTGCAGCCCGAGGCCTTCACGCCGATCCCCCTGCGGCAGGCCGTGTCCGTCATCCTCAATGGTCACCCGCAGCCATTCTCTGGTGTCGGCTCCGCGATAGCGTTCGGCGATGAGGGCAACGTTGCCATCCCTGTGGGCCAAGCCGTGTTCCACGGCGTTCGTGACTAGCTCGTTGATGACCAGGGACAACGGGGTTGCCAGGTCCGCGTCAAGCATCCCGAATTTGCCTTCGCGCCGAGTTGAAACCTTCTGGCCCGGAGAAGCGATCTCCACGATAAGGCGGAACTGGCGATCCATGAGCTCGTCGAACTTGACCGTTTCGTTCAGGCCCTTGGAGAGGAAGTCGTGCACCGATGCGATGGTCGACACTCGGCGCATTGCCTGTTCGAGACCCTGCTTTCCTTCATCGGAATTCATACGCCGAGATTGCATCCGCAGGAGCGCAGCTACGGTTTGCAGGTTGTTCTTCACCCGATGGTGGATCTCGCGGATGGTGGCGTCCTTGGTGACGAGTTCCTTCTCGCGGCGGCGAAGTTCTGAAACATCGCGGCACAGGACCAGCGCGCCCCAGCGCCGGGACTGGTCGCGCAGCGGGATGGCGCGCAGCGAGAGCGTCACGCCGCGGTGCTCTACTTCAGTGCGCCACGGCATCTTTCCCTGCAGCACCAGCGGCAGGGTTTCATCGACGACGCGGCGGTCGCGCACCAGCGCCATGGTCAGATCCGCGAGGCGCTGGCCCTGCAGTACGTCTGCGGCGCCGAGCCGACGGAAGGCGGAGACGGCATTGGGGCTGGCGAATTCTACGGCGCCGCCTGCTTCAAGCCGGATGAATCCATCGCCGACGCGGGGTGCTCCCCGCCTAGACCCTGTGGGGCTGGCAAAATCGGGCCACAGCCCTCGGGTGGACATCATCAGCAAGTCTTCGGCGCTTTGGCGGTAGACCAGTTCAAGATTTGATGGGGTTCGCGATTGATTGCGGTCGAAATGAGAGGTGATCGCCGCGATGGTGCGGTTCTGGCGTACCAACGGTATCGCCTGAACACTTGTCAGCCCGGGAATGATCTCGGTGCCGGCCTGGTCAGCAGAACGCTGGATCTGCCGGGTCTTCCAGGCTTCATCCACCATGATGCGCAGATCCTTGCGGATCCGCTCGCCGACGAAGTCGGTATGGAAGGTCGTGTGCGAGGTGGAAGGGCGCACATGAGCCAACGCGGTATAGGAACCGTCGCCGGTGGGGAACCAGAGCACCAGGTCAGCGAACGCGAGGTCAGCTACCAGTTGCCAGTCCCCCACCAGCAGGTGGAGCCAGTCCTCATCACCGGGGCCGAGGTCGGCTTTTAGACGTAGATCTTCGGTGATGAGGGCCATAAGGGGTGATTACCTCCGGACGATGGAACGCAGCAGGCGAAGGGCGACGGACAGCGATGCCATGTCATCGCGTTCCAGGCTGTTCACTTCAGCGAACATTGCCTTCGCACGATCAAGATTAGCCGCGTTTGCTTCCTCCCACGCTGCAACACGCTCGTCAGCGGTGGCGAACTCGCCCTCGACGTCCAGCACGTTCGCGGTCATGTCGATGATCGTGGTGTACAGATCATCGCGCATGGCCGCGCGGGCCAGAGCCTGCCAACGATCCGAACGAGGAAGGTTGGTGATGCGGTTGAGCAGGTTGTCCACCTGGAACATGTCGTAGAGCACAAAGTAGGTTTCCGAAACCTTGGCCACGTCGTCCTGGCGGCGCTGCACCAAGTCTGCCACGTCCAGCAGCGCGTAGGACTCGAACTGCGAGGCCCACATGCTGGCGCGGCGTTCCCCGATGCCCTTCTCCATGGCATCTGCATGCCACTGCTGGAAGCGTTCCTGGTCGTTACCGCGCAGCAGGCTTGGAAGTTCTTCGCGCAGCTGCGTGACAATTGCCTCGTAGCGCTCGACAGCCTGGCTGACCAGCAGCTCCTGGTCGACGCGGTTGATGAACCAGCGGGTGGCGCGGTCGAGCAGGCGGCGCATGTCGTGGTGCTGGCGTCCCCAGTACTCGACATCCGTGCCGGCAGGCTGGGCGTTGATGGCCTCGAACTGCGCATCGAAGCGGTAGACCTCGCGCAGCGCGCAGAAGACCTTGGCGATCTGCAGTTCGCTGGCACCGGTTTCTTCCATGGCGCGGAAGACATAGGTGATGCCGCCGATGTTCACTACATCATTGGCGATCACCGTGGCGATGATCTCCTTGCGCAGCGGATGCGACTGCAGCTGGGTGCCGAAGCGCTCCACCAGGCGTGGCGGGAAGTAGCGGTGCATGGTCTTGGCGAAGTACGGGTCTTCTGCCAAGTCTGATTCGGTCAGCGCGTGGGCCAGCTGGATCTTGGCGTAGGCGGCCAGCACCGACAGCTCTGGAGCAGTCATGGCCTCGCCGGCGGCACGGCGCTCGTCCAGCTGCTCTGCGGTTGGCAGGAACTCCAGCGCGCGGTTCAGGTCTGCGTGCTCCTCCAGCCACTGCATCAGGCGCTCGTAGGCAGGAGCCCAGGTCAGCGCCGCATGCTTTTCGTTCAGCAGCAGCACGTTCTGGTTGAAGTTGGTCTGCAGCACCAGGTCGCCGACGGTGTCGGTCATCGCCAGCAGGAAGTCCTTGCGCTCCGCTGGGTCGATGTTTCCGGCCTTGATCTGGCGGTCGACGAAGATCTTGATGTTCACTTCGCGGTCCGAGGTATCCACACCTGCGGAGTTGTCGATCGCGTCGGTGTTCAACAGGACGCCCTTGCGGGCTGCCTCAATGCGGCCCAGCTGGGTCATGCCCAGGTTGCCGCCTTCGCCCACGACCTTCACGCGCAAATCTGCGCCGTCGACGCGGATGGCGTCATTGGCGCGGTCGCCGACCTGGCCGTTGGTCTCCGCCGAAGACTTCACGTAGGTGCCGATGCCGCCGTTGTAGAGCAGGTCTACCGGAGCGGACAGGATGGCCTTGAGCAGCTCGTTCGGGGACATTGCGGTCACCGAAGCGTCCAGGCCCAGGACCTCGCGGACCTCGGGGCTGACCGGAACCGACTTCAGGCTGCGCGAGTAGACGCCGCCGCCGGCGGAGATCAGCTCTGGGTTGTAGTCTGCCCAGCTGGAACGCGGGGTGAAGTACAAGCGCTCGCGCTCGTCGAAGGCCACCGCCGGGTTCGGGTTCGGATCCAGGAAGATGTCGCGGTGGTCGAATGCGGCGACCAGCTTGACGGTCTTGGTGCGGCGCAGGCCGTTGCCGAAGACGTCGCCGGACATGTCGCCCACGCCCACTGCGGTGAACTCTTCGCTCTGGGTGTCGATGCCCAGCTCGAAGAAGTGGCGCTTGACCGATTCCCAAGCGCCACGGGCGGTGATGCCCATGCCCTTGTGGTCGTAGCCCACCGAGCCGCCCGAAGCGAAGGCGTCGCCCAGCCAGTGGCCCTTCTCCTCGGAAATCGAGTTGGCGATGTCGGAGAAGCTTGCGGTGCCCTTGTCGGCGGCGACCACCAAGTAGGTGTCGTCGCCGTCGCGGCGCACAACGTTCTTCGGGGACTCGACGTGCTCGCCGTTCTCGTCGGCGACCAGGTTGTCGGTCAGCTCCAGCAGGGTGCGGATGAAGATGCGGTAGGCCGCCTTGCCTTCTTCCATCCATGCGCCGCGGTCCACTGCAGGGTTTGGCAGCTGCTTGGCGTAGAAGCCGCCCTTCGCGCCGGTAGGCACGATGACCGAGTTCTTCACCATCTGGGCCTTGACCAGGCCTAGGACCTCAGTGCGGAAATCTTCACGACGGTCCGACCAGCGCAGGCCGCCGCGGGCCACTGCGCCGAAGCGGAAGTGGGTGCCTTCGATGCGAGGCGAGTAGACCCACAGTTCGTGCTTCGGGCGAGGGAATGGAGCGAAGTCGATTTCCTCCGGTGCCAGCTTGAATGCCAGCGCCTGGTGTCCCTGGGCATAGTAGTTGGTGCGCTTGGTGGCTTCGATGACCTTCACGATGCGGCGCAGCAGGGTGTCGGCGTCCAGGGTTGGAACTGCTTCCAGCGCCTGGGCGATCTGCTCGTGGGCAGCTGCACGGGAAGCTTCGGACTGCTCGGCGGACAGCTGAGGGTCGAAGGTGGCGTGGAACAGCGCAACGATGCCGTGGGTGACGTCTGCGTTGTTGACCAGTGCGTTGGCGATGAAGCCGGTGGAGTTTGGCACGCCAAGCTGCAGCAGGTAGTGCGCGTAGCCGCGCAGCATGGCGACTTCTTCCCAGTCCAGGCCTTCGCGCAGCACCAGTGCGTTGAGCTTGTCGGACTCGGCGGCGTTGCGGACCACTGCCGCGTAGGCGGCGGCGAGCTTGTCCTGCACTGCATCGAAGTCGATGCTCTCATCGACCTTCAGGCCCATGTCATAGATGAAGCGCTGGCCGATGCCCTCTGGGTTCAGCTCGTAGGGGCGCTCGTCCACAACTTCCAGTCCCAGGTCCTGCAGCACCGGAAGGATGCGCGAGAGCAGCAGCGGGCGGTCGACGTAGATCTTCATGCGCTTGGAAACCAGTGCATCTTCGTCGTCGGTGCGCGGGTTGTAGAAGGAGACGACAGGGCCGTGGGCGGCCGATTCCTCATCCAGTTCGGCCAGCAGCTCGATGTCGCTCAGTGCATCGTCGATCTCGAACTGGACCTTGTAGGAGGCTGGGAAGGCCTCGGCCCACATGCTGGTCAGCGAGTTGGCCTCGCCCAGTTCAAGGTTGGCGCGTGCGGTGTCCACGATGGCTTCGGACCAGGAGCGCACTGCGGTGGCAATGCGGTCTTCCAGGGCCTTGCGGTCCACCACCGGGGCCAGACCGTGGCGCTGCAGGCGCAGGCGGTAGAACAGGCGGACCAGCGAGCCGGAGCCCAGCTGTGCTTCGTACTCTACGGATTCTGCGTTGAAGGTGTTCTGCAGCTCCTGCTCGACGCGGTAGCGCACCGCGGTGGAGAAGCGGTCGCGCGGGATGTAGACCATCGCAGTCACGAAGCGGCCGTAGTCATCGGTGCGCAGGAAGACCGAGGTGCGGCGGCGTTCCTGCAGGCGCAGGATGCCCAGGGCTGCTTCGGTCAGGTCCTCGACGCTGATCTGGAACATTTCATCGCGCGGGTAGGTTTCAAGGATCGTGGTGATGTCCTTGCCCGAGTGCGAGTTGGGTGCGAAGCCGGTGGACTTGAGCACCGCAGCAGCCTTCTCGCGGGCCACTGGTACGGTGTCCACACTCGAGGTGTACATGCTGGAGGAGAATAGGCCGATGAAGCGGCGTTCACCGTTGACCTCGCCGTTAGCGTCGAAGCTCTTGACGCCCACGTAGTCCAAGTACACGCCGCGGTGCACGGTGGAGCGGGAGTTCGCCTTGGTAACGATCAGTGCGCGCTTGTCGCGGGCCGTGATGCGGCCGCGCTTGGTCAGATGCTGCGGGCCCTGGTTTTCCAGGTCGCGCATCAGGCCCAGTCCAGTGCCTTCGTTGGGCACCAAGACGTCTTCGCCGTTGACGGTCTGCAGGTCGTACTGGCGGTAGCCGAGGAAGGTGAACTTGTCGTCGGCCATCCATTCGAGCAGCTGCACTGCCTGGTCCAGCTCGGCGATCTCGCCGGCATTGGCGGTCTGCGGCAGGCTCTGGGCAATCTCGCGTGCCTGGTCGAGCATGGCGGCCCAGTCGGTGACTGCAACACGCACGTCGTTGAGCACCTTGTGCAGGGTGGAGATGATCTCTTCTGCCTGCGCATCGTTCAGCTCGCGGGCGAGTTCAACGGAGATCCAAGACTCGACCTTGGTCAGCGAATTGGTCGAAGTCAAGGTGCTCAGGTCGGCCAGCGCAGCGGTGTCTCCGCTGGCAACATGCTGGGTGCCGGTGAAGCTCAGTTGGGAGATCTCGCCGTTGGCGCGGTCGCGCGCGACCACGAACGTTGGGTGGACAACCAGCTGGATTGGGGCCTTGAGCTGGACCAGCGCGGCGGTCACGGAGTCAACCAAGAATGGCATGTCATCGGTGACGATGTTAACTACCGAAACACCGGCATGACCGGTGATGGCGACGTTTGCTGTATCTGCTTCGCGCTGATAACCAATTTCCAGATGGGCGGCGACACGCGATTGGAGTTCGTCTGGCCGATAAGCCGCAACGTCCTCCTTCGCGATCTGGCCGTAGTACTCGCTCACCAAGGATGGGGTGAGAGTCGCATCCATGAATGATTCAGACATGCTGGATTCCGACGAGTTCAAGTGAACGCCTCCAAGAACGATGTTCGATCGGCCCGCGCCGTTGCGGGCCTATAGTTTTATCCACATTACATGTTTTCAAAGACTCGTTGTTCACCGGCTCCGCTCAAATCGACGGCTTGCCCCCTTTCGGGAAGAATCCGTAGATTTAATGCCAGCTAGTTGCCGGATTGAGGCGCGAAGTGAACTTTTTGGAGCGATCTCTAACAGTGGGCTTCCTGCCAAGATTGCAGCACTGCAGACCGCGTTGTCATTGGGCAAGAAGCCAACGATTAAGTGCGTTGGCCCAAAGCGCTCCCAAGCCTCTTCAACGCGGCGCTTCGGACTGCGTCCAGAGTTGGCCACTGCGACCTTGTTGAATATGATTTTCACCTCAATCCCAGGAACCCTTTCCTCCAGCTCGTCCAATGCCCTGATGGCGCGCGGAATTCCCAGGCTGTCGGCCGCGACCACCATAAATATCTCGTCTGCGCACTGCAGCATTTCTACTGTGACTGCGTTGCGCTGCGGCGCTTGGGTATCGAAGCTCAGCTGCTCGTCTAGTTCAATGCACGCGGCGACATCCACGACCACCATGTCGTGGTGGCTGCGCAGTGCTTGAATGGCGCGGCGCAGCGCCGCGGCGCGTACTTCCGGCCATCGGCTGGCACGAGGGATGCCGGTGGCAACCTGGATCACGAAGCCGCCAACTTGGACAGCCATGCAGGCAGCCTTGAGCCTTGCAGGATCGGCGGCGCCGGAATCTGCAACACGGCAGATCTGCGCAATGGAGGCTGATTCGTCCATCAAGCCCAGCTGGATGGCGATAGACGCGGCGTAGGTGTCGGCATCCACGATGACGACCGATTGCCCCTGTGCCGCTGCCTCAACCGCATAGTTCAAGGCGAGGGTGCTGCGGCCGGGCGAGCCTGAGGCACCCCAAAAGCAGACCATCCGCCCTTGATGTTCCTGGGCCTGCCGAGTCTGGGCGCTGGCCGCGTCGTGCGCGAGGTCATGATGTCCGTGCAGGAATTCTTGGGCGTGAAGGATCCGCGCTTCTAAATCGATCATGCTGATGTTGTCTGCAACCTCGATCAGGCCTGATTCTGCTGTTTGCTCCTGTGGGTCGGCATCACGCAAAACCACCACTGTACGTTGAAGCTTCAGGTCATCGAGCTGCTCCGGCGGCGGCACTAGGCTTCGCTGAGCAATGAGCAGCACATCAACTGCTTCCACAGTACAGACGGCTATTGCTTCGGGGACTTCATCGCAGACGCGCACGACGATCAGTTCTCCACGATATCCCTCGACCTCGCGCACCAGATGTTCTTCACGTCCCAGTATCACCACCGTCAGGCTCATGTCTGGTCCCCGGCAGGATTGTAGATCACCGTCAGCCGCGCGTCGTTGGCCAATGCTTGCAGGAACGATTCCAGTGCATCTGCTTCCACTAAGAGTTCGAGATTAGTGCCATTGTTTCCCACAATGCCGCCGGCACGGTCGCTGCGTGCCGAAACCTCAACCATGGTTGCAAGCTGGTCAGGAACGCCATAGGCTGCGCCGCCCGCTTCACGCTTAGCCACCCAGACATCCACGAATGTCCCCGGGGTGATCGCCTCGCTCAGCCCTGTGGGAAGCTCGATATTGACCGGTCTCCGCGAGCCCAGCTGGCTGCTGGTGATCGAGGTTTGCGGGATCAGTTCTCCCGCTTCAATAAATGTGTTGGCCCTTGCCTGTTCAAGCTGAGTTTCTTCGACTACCAAGTAGTGCTGCAGCGAGTCACCGAGCTGCACTTCCTTGGTTTTGAGGTTCTCATGGGTCAGCTGCTCCCCCAGGGTGATATTTGTTGCCGCAACGTAGACTGAGGTTGTCTCGTTCATTCCCCTGACAAGGAATACAGTTCCGATAACCGATGCAGTGATGAGCGCAGCTCCAAGCGCCAGTCTGGGATCCTTCCAACCAGGGCGTTTGACTCTCGCTGCAAGCTTGGGAAGCGATTCCTTGGAACGTTGTTCACTGGGCACAACCAACACCTCCATGCCACCGATGCATTTGATGTGAGCCTACGACAACTTCCATGTGCACGAAAGGCACTTTATCGATCTGTGGATTAAATCCCCTTGGGTATTACGACCCATCCAATGGCGTCCAGCGGTATGACTGCTTGCTCGCTCACCGCTGAGTCTCGGGCAAATTCGTCGCGCGGATGCACGAGCATGACCAAAAAGTCCTTTCCAACCTGGCCCATCGTCCCTTCGGCCAGTTCATCGCCGTTGAGGGCGCAAATCTGGACTCGGTTGCGGTCCCGCATGATGCCTCGCAACAGCGTTGGAAGCTTGATCTTCGACCGATTCACGCGGCATCGGCGCGTTCCAGCACGCGGTGCGGTAATGCTTAGGCGGCGCAGCGCCTGCAGGTTGATCACCCAATCTGCGGCCTCCGAATCGATACAGAGGTAGCCGTCGCCGAGTGGGCCGAGCCTTCCCGAAACTTCGAGCTTGGATCCCAGCTGCAGCCGCAGCATTTGTCCGGCCAGTTTTTCTAGACGCTCGGCTAACGTTTCTGTGGCCTGTTCGGCCCTGATGCTCTGCGTGATTTCTTCGCGAAGCTGCGCAGCGATTTCTCCTTGCAACTGCGATTCCAGATCATCGAATAGAGATTCCCACCGCATGTGCCCACTGTACGAGTCAATTCAATTTCTCGAAACCCTCTTCCCTAAATCACACGGAAGTGTCATTATGTGAATCTAACTTTATCAAATTTGATCAAACATCAGTGAATGAGGTTGTTGATGATGATTACGCAGAGGAAGCTGTTCATCTCCGTCACATTCTGCGGTTCAGCTGCATTTGCCGCCGCCGCAATTTCATACTGGTTTTTCAACACCCGGCCAGTTTTCAATCCCGAAGTCTCGGCCACAGACAGCATGCTGCTTCTAGTCCTAGCTGCCGGGCTAGTGCTCTGCCTGCTGGCCTTGCTGAGAGCATTGCTGGTATTGCTTGTGCGCTGGGCTGCACGCAACCACCATCATCGGCTTCTGCGGGCAGCCCACCGCTGGGCTCCTGCATTGACACAAGCAGTAGTAGGTACAGCCCTGAGCACCTCGATGCTTTTGGCTAGTTCACCTGCCGCAGCCGCGGCACCACAAAATCTGCAAGCTTCGTCAATCGACGCCACGTACACCGTCGCGGCAGATCAATCCCAGCAGGCGTCATCGGAGAACTCTTCGCTTCTGCCGACCCCTCGCTGGAGCGCAGAACCGTTGCCCGTTCAGCTTCCCCGGGTTCTGGGCGCCCCGCACTCCCAGCGGCAGGCACCGGACAAAGCCAGCACGGAAATCATCGTCAAGCCGGGCGACACCTTGTGGAGCATTGCCGATGCGCAGTTGGGAAGGCAGGCAACGATCGCAGAAATTTCAGCCTTCTGGCCGCGGATCTATGAAGCGAACCGGAAGATCATCGGTGAAAATCCGGATCGCTTGGAACCAGGAATGGTCTTGCAAGTACCCCACATTGCCTAGTGTGAGGCCCTTGCGCAGTGCACCGGGCCGCATGCCGTCCACCCACTACCTCAGGAGAAGTCCCATGAGCATCGACACCAGCTACCAGGATTTAATCCATGCCGAGTTGGCAGAAGTACAGCCGCAAGCTGAGCAGCCCGAAGCGCGCTCCAGCCGTTGTCACAACAGATTTGTCCAGGGACGCAACGATGTGCCGTCGCCGGATTGCATTGCTTTTTCAATGGATCACATTTTTCACCGCTGCGCCACCAGCGACCCGGAGAAGGTTTGCATTATCCGACTCTCACATGCGGTATCGCGGGCAGTCTTCGAGATCATTGCAGGATACCGCAGCGTGTCGCAATTGAGCTTCATTATGACTGCTGAGTGCATCAGCAAACTCCGCAATCAGGCCCTCATCGAAACTGACGGCTACAAAATCGACCCGGAACCCGGCACCAGCCATGGACGCGTCCAATCGATGCGTCTGCACTCCACCTTGGGCGGTGCGTGGGAGTGCACAGTGATTCTTGGCTTTAAATACCGCGTCCGCGCCGTAGCTCTTCGAATAGAGCCTTGGCACGGACGGTGGCAGGTGACGGGGCTAGAAATGCTTTAGCGCTTGTTCTTAGCCTTCTTCTTGTTCTTCTGTGGATTAGAAGCAGGCTCGCGGGTGGTGTTCGCGTGGCCGTCCTCATCCGGACCGGTGTACTGCAAGTTGGTTGCCGGGGCAGGTTCGCTCGGACCGGCCTGGGCAGCTTCCTCGGCGCCGGTGGGCACCTCAAGGTTGAACAGGGTGCCGATGCTTTCCTCGCGGATGCCTTCCATCATGGTCAGGAACATGGTGTATCCCTCGCGCTGGTATTCAACCAGCGGGTCGCGCTGAGCCATGGCGCGAAGGCCGATGCCTTCCTTGAGGTAGTCCATCTCGTAGAGATGCTCCTGCCATTTGCGGCCGATGGTCGACAGCACTACCCGGCGCTCCAGATCACGCATGACGCCGGAACCGATCTGCTTCTCGCGCAGTTCGTACTGGTACTGCGCGTCGGAAAGGATCTCACGTTCGAGGAACTGGGCCGAAAGATGGGCAACTCCCCCAGCTTCTTCGGTCACTTCACTCAGGGTGATGCCGATTGGGTACAGCTGCTTCAAGTTCAGCCACAGCTGCTTCAGATCCCACTCGTCAGGATTTCCAACCTGGGTTGCTTCCACAACCATGGCCTTGACGACATCTTCGAGGAAGTGTCCAACCTTTTCTTGAAGGTCGTTTCCTTCGAGGATTGCCCGTCGATCAGTGTAGATGGCTTCACGCTGGCGGTTCATCACGTCGTCGTATTTCAGCACGTTCTTGCGCTGCTCGGCGTTCACGCCTTCAACCTGGGCCTGGGCGGACTCGATAGCTCGGGAGACCATCTTCGACTCCAGCGCAACGTCATCTGGCATTGACGGATTGTTCATGATCCGCTCAGCCATGCCCGAGTTGAAGCGGCGCATCAAATCATCGGTCATCGACAGGTAGAAACGCGACTCGCCTGGGTCTCCCTGGCGTCCGGCACGACCACGCAGCTGGTTGTCGATGCGACGTGATTCGTGGCGTTCGGTGCCCAGCACATACAGGCCACCCAGCTCGGCAACCTCGATTGCTTCTTTAGCAACGGTCTTCTTTGCTTGGGCGAATACTTCGTCCCACTGCTTGTTGTATTCGTCCGCGTGGAGCTCTGCGTCCAGGCCTCGACGCTCCATTTCAGCAACCGCCAAGAACTCAGCGTTGCCGCCGAGCATGATGTCGGTACCGCGGCCAGCCATGTTGGTGGACACGGTGACCGCATTCTTTCGACCGGCCATGGCGACGACCGAAGCTTCACGCGCGTGCTGCTTTGCATTGAGCACTTCGTGGCGGATACCCTTCTTCGCCAACAGTCGGGAAAGGTATTCGCTCTTTTCCACGCTGGTGGTGCCCACGAGGATCGGCTGGCCAGTCTTGTGGCGCTCGGCGATATCCTCGACCACAGCATTGAACTTGGCGATTTCGTTCTTGTAGATCAAGTCGGCCTGGTCTTGGCGGATGGCGGGCTTGTTGGTTGGGATTTCCACGACGCCGAGCTTGTAGGTGCCCTGGAACTCCGCGGCTTCGGTCAAGGCAGTACCGGTCATACCGGAAATCTTGTCGTACATGCGGAAGTAGTTCTGCAGGGTAATGGTCGCCAAGGTCTGGTTTTCAGCCTTGATCGTAACATTTTCCTTGGCTTCGATGGCCTGGTGCATGCCTTCGGAGTAGCGGCGGCCTTCTAGTGCGCGGCCGGTGTGCTCGTCCACGATCATGACTT
This sequence comes from Glutamicibacter uratoxydans, assembly GCF_006539925.1. GTDB lineage: Bacteria > Actinomycetota > Actinomycetes > Actinomycetales > Micrococcaceae > Glutamicibacter > Glutamicibacter uratoxydans. Next base: position 62,364 of record NZ_BJNY01000015.1, read on the forward strand.
CGCCGTTGACTACAACGTAGTCCTTGTCCTTCTTGAAAAGTTCCTTCGCCTTGATCGCATTGTTCAAGAACCCGATCAATGGGGTGTTGCTGGCTTCGTAGAGGTTGTCGATGCCCAGGTAGTCTTCTACCTTCTCGATGCCTGTTTCGAGCACGCCAACGGTGCGCTTCTTTTCATCAACCTCGTAGTCGTCCTCGCGATCCAGCTTCGCTACGATCTTTGAAAATTCGACGTACCAGCGGTTGACGTCGCCCGATGCCTGGCCCGAAATAATCAAAGGCGTACGAGCCTCGTCAATCAGGATGGAGTCGACCTCATCGACGATGACGAAGTTATGTCCGCGCTGAACGAGTTCGTCGCTGCTCCAGGCCATATTGTCGCGCAGGTAGTCGAAGCCGAATTCGTTGTTCGTGCCGTAAGTGATGTCTGCTGCGTACTGCTTGCGCCGGGCTGCAGGGTCCATATTGGCCAGGATGCAGCCGCAAGTCAGGCCCAGGAAGCGGAAGACGCGTCCCATCAGGTCCGACTGGTACTGGGCGAGGAAGTCGTTGGTGGTCACCACATGTACGCCCTTACCAGTCAAGGCATTGAGGTAGGCAGGTGCGGTAGCAACCAGAGTCTTACCTTCACCGGTGCGCATTTCTGCAATGTTACCCAGGTGCAGTGCGGCGCCGCCCATCAGCTGGACATCGAAGTGGCGCATGCCCAGCACGCGGTCTGCGGCTTCGCGCACGACAGCGAATGCTTCAGGCAGCAGGGCATCAAGGGACTCGCCGTCTGCCAACCGGGCGCGGAACTTGTCAGTCTCTGACTTCAGCTCCTCATCGGTCAGTGCGCGAATCTCGTCTTCCAACGTATTGATGGTCTCGGCGTACTTCCGAAGAACCTTGAGGGTCTTCTTATCGCCGGTACGCAGAATACGTTCTAACAATGATGCCACGTGGTAGCTCCCAATATCTCAAGCACAGTAAATCTGGCGTATTTAGTCTACGTGAGGAAAACCGCCACGATGGCTATTTCCCCGTACCTTGCATGGTTCTTATGGCCAACAAAAACCACTTGAACAGTCGACTCACAGTTTATGCTCGACCTCATCCAGTCCCAGCCATGAAGCCATCATGGTAAGTTCACTGGCGAGTTGGCGCTCAATTTCAGGATCCGACTCTTGCTCATAGTGCACAGATTGCACTTTGAGCACTTGCTTCTGCCGTTCAGCTTTCAGATCAATACGCCCCACGAATTTCTCGCCGAGCAAAATCGGATACACGTAGTATCCGTAGCGGCGCTGCGGCTGCGGGACGTAGATCTCTACGCGATAGTTGAAGTCGAAGAACGCTTCTAGGCGCCGGCGATTGAAAACCATCGAGTCAAAGGGCGAGAGCAGGCGCAGGTCGTCATCGATTTTGCGTGGGATAGATGTACCAGGCAGCAGGTAGCATTGCTTGCTGATCCCCCGGACCGAAACTGACTCGACTTGTCCGCGCTGGCTCATGTGTTCGAGCTGGGCTCCAACCAGCTTGAGTGGAAGCCTGAAGTACTCTGCAATGCAGTGATCGGTCCCGATGCCCTGGGAACGCAGGGAACGAAGAATCAACCGCTCCAATGCGGCCTCTGGAACCACTGGCGCACCGTCTCCAGGCAGGACGTCCGAGGCCAGCGCAAAGCGGCGTTCGAACTGGCTGCTGCGCCCGAGCGAAAGAATCTTACCCTGCGCAAAAAGCGACTCGGTGACGTATTTCGTGTCGTTCCAGTTCCATCCCCAGTGCGTTTTCTCTCCCACCGGAGCGACGTTCAGCGCGCTGCTCAGCTCTCTTGCCGTAGTTCCAGGACACTGCCGCAGGTAGTCGATGACCTTCCGAGAAAGTTCATGATGCTCGGCAGTGAAATGCTCCGAACGGTCAATCCAGCGCCGCCGCTGCCAGGCAATGAGATCTGGCACGAGGTCGCTGCGGACATAGCTTGCCTCATGGGCCCAATATTCGGTGGTCCGCGCATGCTTTTTCGATACATGCGAGTCAAGCAGCGCGGTGTCGTAGCTTCCCAGCCGGCTGAACAGCGGCATGTAGTGGGCGCGTGTCACGACGTTAATCGAGTCTATCTGCAGTTGAGCGATCGAATCCAGGGTCGAATTGATCTTCCGGGTAGTCACCGGCTCACGCCGGCGCGCCCGGGACAAAGATTGGGCGGCCAGCGCAACCCTGCGTGCCTGAGACAGGCTGAGGGTGCGTTGGCCGCCCGCTGGTATCAAAGTGCTAATGACTAGCCCTCGGTCGCCATGGCCTTGTCGCGGTAGCCGCGAGTCTCCGTTGCGGAAACCTCATCGGCATTCAGCGATGCGTCCAAGGTGATGACGCCGTACTGGTACTGCGTGCGTCCGTAGACCACGGAGTGCTCACCGGTTGCCTCGTCAATGAACAGGTAGAACGGATGGCCTACAAGCTCCATGCGGTCAACAGCGTCGTCCACGCTCATGACCTCAGCAGGGAAGGACTTGCGGCGAATGACAACCGGCGAGTACTCGCGGTTTGCCTCGGCTTCTTCCGCTTCGCTGGCTGCACGGGCTGCCAGCGTCTCTTCAACCAGCGACTTCTCGGTAGAAACTACCGGCAGGGAGCTGGTTGCCTGGTGCACTGCAACCGGGGTGTGACTTCCGCGGTGGACCTTGCGCTTGTCACGAGCCTTGCGCAGGCGCTCGAGGAGCTTTGCGAAAGCGACATCAAAAGCGGCAAATTTGTCTGCCCCGCGAGCCTCAGCTCGAATGGCAGGTCCACGTCCGACGACCGTCAATTCCACGGAGAGTGCGGTGCTCTGGTCACGAGCATGAGCTTCCTTGACGACCTTCACGTCGATGCGCTGGACCTTCGTTGCCAGCTGGTCGACCTTGGTGATTTTCTCGTCAACATACTCACGGAAACGATCCGAAATGGTGATGTTGCGTCCGCTGTAGTTCAGCTCCATGGTGTCCTCCAAAATAGAGTCGGGTGACACAACAGTTGCGGAGTTTTCGCCTCCGAACTGAAGATGGGCTTTCGCTGCATCTCTAGGATGCAACCCATACTTCACTGTAGGCCACGTCGGCGAAGTTTCATATGCCCTTTAGCTACATTTCATATCGCGTTGAGCGTAATCACACCTCTTCCCCATCCGAAGGTCCCTTGGTAAGCGCCAAAACCACCGCACCCAGCACCTCATAGCCCGCGTTTTCACAAGTGATTGCGGCTTTTTTCAGAGTTGAACCGGTGGTCATAACGTCGTCAACCAGCAGAATCGGCTGTCGGCGAACAGCCGGTTCCTGGGCAATGAAGCTGATCTTCGCCCCTCGCCGGGCCGAGCCTGACTTACTTTTCTGGGTACCGGTGAACAGCTGGCCGGTGCTGTAGTGCAGCAGCGTGTCGATGCTCAATCCCCGAGCCAGCAGTCCGCGCTGTTCCGCCGCGCGCAACAACGCCAAGACCGGACGATAGCCCCTTTTGCCGACCGCCTTCAGAGAGCTGGGCATGGGAACCAATAGTGTTTGACGGTCCGCCGGTTGCGGAACGAGCATGGAGTTCAGGCAGGCAGCAAGATAAGGCGCAAAGACCTGGCGCAGGAAATACCGTTGATGATCCTTATAGGCCAAAACTGCGCGCGCCAGTTCATTGGCGTAGATTCCGGCGGCTGCCACAGGGATCTGCCGCTGCAGTGCGGCCAATTCTAGATAGACCTGCTGGCCGTGCGGCAGCGGAGGAAGCCGTAGCTGTTCGTGCAAGGCCCGCCTGCAGTCGCTGCACAGCCTGTGGTCTGCACGCGAGCAGACCGCACAGCTTGCAGGAAGCAGCAGGTTTGCTCCCTGTACCGCGGCGAATTCGATGCTGCGCACCGGGGCCGAATGCACCAGGCGGTCAAGTGCGCCGTCCCATGACTGGTTGCCCATACCCCCATATTGGGCCTGTCGGCCGTCAGCACAGGCGCTTCGGGTCCCAGGTGTGCATATCAGCCGGGGTAGGCAACATCCTTGGCGAAGTCGTCAAGGACATGCCACGAGTTGCCGACCCTGGTAAACAGCTGGTCGACGGTTTCTGCATAAACTTCCCGCTGGTCGCCGATGCCTGAGGTAATTCCTGTCATGCCCAGCAGCACCTGGAAGTCTTCGCTGCCTCCGGTGAAACTCATCTGCACGGGGGCAACCTGGTCGGTGCTGCTCAGGCCCGCCACGATGATCGAGCGGTCAGAAGCCCACACCGCAGTATTGACCGGCACGTGCGGGTACATCCTCATCGGGGACTTGGACAGGCCGCGTGGAATGCCCTCGGAGTCGCGGATGATTCCAGCGACATACACCGTGGTCGTCTCGTTCTTGGTGGCAACTATTAATGCCCGCGACCCGTCGCGGGAAATGCGCAGCGAATCCACCGTCGCGTTCTCCAGCCAGGAGACGTTGATGGGTCGGCCTTCGCCCTGGTTCTTGGCGTTGTCCGGAATCGCGTGGATGGGATTCTTTTCCTTGTTGTCGGCCGTCCAGGTCCATCCGGCCACGTCCATGGACGGCTGGATCAGCTTCTTGCCTTCCATGGCAAGGCTCAGCTTGCCGTCTTCCCCGATGGTCCACATTTGGGTCCGGGAGCCGTTCAAGAAGGCATAGCGGTTGCCCACCGGAGACATTGCAGGTTCCACCGGCTTGAACGCGGAGATATCCGGCAGCCCGCCGACGGGAATCAGCGACAGCCCCTTGACGTAGACCAGCGAGTTTTTCGATACGCCGATCAGCGTATCCGGGGAGCTTGGATTGATCTTCGCCTGTTCAATGCTCGTGCCCTGGTCCGCCAGGGTCACTTCGGTTTCATTCTGCAGCATCTTCACTTTGGTCACTGAGTTCTTCAAAGTGGTCAGCGTTGCATCCAGCTGCTGCTGCATGAGCAGCAGGGTCTGATCGGTGGCGTCTTCGAAGGTTGCCGCGTCGAGGTCTACCGTTGCGGTACCGTCGCGTACAGGCACCGCCGAACGCACCAGAGAGCCGGCGGAATTGAAGGCTGAGACTACCGAATTCTGCAGGTAGGGCGCCGGGCCCTTGAGCAGGGCCTGCACCATCGAGGTCGCTGTGCCGCTGCCGTTGGCGAACCAGCGGATGTCGGGAACCAGATACTTGTGGTTGAAGTTGTAGAAGTACAGGGTCTGGGCCGCGAAAATCTTGTTGAAGGTGGAGGCTTCGAGCATGATGCCGTTGGGGGCATCAGAGATCCGCCACTGCTCGTCGACCTTGCTGACCGCCACATCCACTGCCCTGGTCGAGTGGTCCGGGTACGTGGTGCGCACCCCGTTGGCATCCACGTCCCCGATGATTTCCAGCTGGATGGTGTACTGGTTGGTCCCTGCGCCGTTGACGACGTTGACAGCTTCGTAGATCAGCGTGTTGGTGTCTCCGCGCCACTTCTGGTTCAGCTCCGGGGTCAGGTATTCGCGGGCCACCGCGTAGTCCTCGTCCACCGAACGGCCGGCGGCGACGAAGCCGTCGACGATGGCGCGGGCATCAGCCCCGTCGGCCGGGCCGTCGGCGGTGTAGCTGTAGCTGTCCGGCCCGTCGTCATTGGAGTCCACGTCGATCTGCTGCACCGTGGAGGATCGCGGAATCGATGCACAGCCGCTGGCGGCGAGCATGAATCCAAGCAGCAGGACCAGGGTTCGAAGCAGTGAGCGTTTCATGAGTTCTCCTGGGCACCGGCGGCAGGGCCGGGTGCCGAAGGGTCGGTGACGTCGTCGTCGGCGTCCTCATCGGCAAGCACCAGCGGGGTGAATCCGATCTTCGGCACCTCGCCGGTCAGCGGGAAGCTGTCTGCGCCGCTGGCCACCGGCGTCGGCTCCGCGGTGGGCTCCAGCGGCAGCGGGGAGGAATCGATGGTGTCCGCAGAGGTGCGCGGCAGGGTCAGCCGGAAGACCGAGCCTTCGCCGATCTTGCCCCAGGCTTCCAGCCGCCCGTCATGCAGCCTGGTGTCCTCCATCGCGATGGACAGGCCCAAGCCGGAGCCGCCGGTGGTGCGCGCGCGGGCAGGGTCTGCGCGCCAGAAGCGGTCAAAAACGTGCTTGCTTGACTCTTCCGACATGCCGATGCCGTAGTCCCGCACAGTCACGGCCACGGCGGTTTCATCCCCCGCCACGGTGACGTCGATGGGCTTGGCCTCGCCGTGCTCCACCGCGTTGAGCACCAGGTTGCGGATCACGCGTTCCACGCGCCGCGGGTCGATCTCCGCCACGCAGCCTTCGGTCGGCGCATTGAGCCTGATGATTGTGCCGTATTCGTCGGCCACCGGGGTGGCGGTGACGATGACCTTGCCGACGATCACGTTCAGGTCCACCGATTCGCGGTCCAGCACCGCCACGCCGGCGTCGAAGCGGGAGACCTCCAGCAGGTCGTTGAGCAGGTTCTGGAAGCGCTCGATCTGGTTGTACATCAGCTCGGCAGACCGCGCGGTGAGCGGGTCAAAGTTCTCGCGGGCGTCGTGGATCAGCTCGGCGGCCATGCGTACGGTGGTCAGCGGCGTGCGCAGCTCGTGGGAGACGTCGGACACGAAGCGCTGCTGCATGGCCGACAGGTTGTTCAGCGCGGTGATCTGCTCCTGCAGCGAGGCGGCCATGTGGTTGAACGCCGTGCCCAGGCGCGCCACTTCATCGCGGCCGGAGACCTTCATGCGACGGTCCAGGTCTCCGGCGGCGATGCGCTCGGAGACATAGGCCGCGTCGGCCACCGGCCGGACCACGGTGCGGGCCACCGACCAGGCGACGAAGCCGACGACCAGCAGCAGCACCATGCCGGTGAAGGTCATGGCGCGGTTGATGAAGGCTAGGGTCTCCTGCACGCTGGACAGGTCGTAGACAAGGTAGAGGCCGTATTCGCGGCCCGGCGGGATCAGCACCTTGGTGCCGATGATGAGCCCCGGGTTCTTTTCATTGTCCGCGTTCAGCTGGATGGAACGCCAGAAGATGCCCTGCTCGGCCGCCACGCGTTCGGCCAGGTCCTGAGGGATGATGCGCGGGGTCAGCGACCCGGAGGCCATCGGCCCGACGTAGAGGTTTTCATCCCCGGCGATGGGCATGAGCACAAAGTCGCGGATGACGGTGGCGCCGTCGCCTTCGAGGGTGGCCAGGGTTGAGTTGACCAGAGCCTGGGTGGAGGCGCGGTCGGTGGTGGCGGCGGATTCAAGAATGGAGCGGGCCTGGGTCAGGCCGCGCTCGGATTCTTTTTCGATCTGGTTGAAACGCTCTTGGAAGAGCGTGGAGGCGATCTGGTTGGAGAGGAACGCGCCGGCGGCGAGCAGCGCCAGCGAGGTGAACAGCAGGGTCGAAATGACCGTGCGGTACATCAGATAGCGCTGCCAGCGGTTGCGTAGCACGTTGATGGGACGCTGGATCCAGTGCTTGATCCGGTAGAAGCGCGTTACCTGAGGGAGATCATTGACACGCACATCGACCGGCACCAGCTCTTTTCCGGTCGGGGCGTGACTGCTCAACTTTGCGAACCAGCCTTGTATCCGACGCCGCGCACAGTCTGGATGATCGCAGGCTTCTCCGGATCAACTTCGATCTTCGAGCGCAGGCGCTGCACGTGGACGTTGACCAGACGGGTGTCCGCGGCATGGCGGTAGCCCCAGACTGCCTCCAGCAGCTGTTCGCGGGAAAAGACCTGCCACGGCTTGCGGGCCATGGTGACCAGCAGGTCGAATTCCAGCGGGGTCAGGGACACGACCTGGCCCGAACGGGTCACGCGGTGGCCTGCGACGTCGATGCTGACCTCGCCGACCTGCAGGGTTTCAGCCGCATGGGTTTCGCTGGGGCGCAGCCGGGCGCGCACGCGCGCCACCAGCTCTGCCGGCTTGAAGGGCTTGGGCACATAGTCGTCGGCGCCGGATTCCAGGCCTCGCACCACATCGGCGGTGTCCGACTTGGCGGTGAGCATGACGACCGGGACGTCGGATTCGGCCCGAATCTGCTTGCAGACCTCGATGCCGTCAATCCCGGGCAGCATCAGGTCCAGCAGCACCAGGTCGGGGTTCGCTTCGCGGAATGCTTCCAAGGCGCCGGAGCCGTCATAGCAGAACGACGCGTCAAAGCCGTCGTTCTGCAAGACGATGCCGATCATTTCTGACAACGCCTCGTCATCATCAACGACCAGAATTCGTGCCTTCATGCAATTTCCCCCTGAAAATTTTGGTTCGGCGTTTTTGCTGCTGTCTGTCCAGATGTAATTCCTCGTCAGTCAGCTATCGGGATGATTTGAGTCATCTGGTGATCGCCGATATTCCTAAGATACATGAACCAGCCTTAAAGATGCCCTGAGACTGGCGCAATTTCCTCCGTTTAGCAGGCAAAGCCCAGCTAGGCGTCTACCCGCGTCTGCTCCAGCGCCTGCGCATAGCCGGTGATGTGCCCCAGCGTCTGAATGACCTGCGCCGCCGAAGACTCGGCAAAGCTGCCGCGCGGCATAAGCGTGAGCTGGCCCAGGCGATGCAGCGACAGGCCGAGCTGGCGCCAGGGGCGCAGGATGGTGTTGACGCCGTCGACGACGCCGGGGGCCTTGCCTCCCGGTTCCAGCACCTGCAGGAAGATCTGCCCCTCGGCTTCCACCAGCCCGGCAATGCGCTCCCATTGTCGGTGGCCCAGCCCGGCTGGATCGATGACCCACCCGCGGATTCCTGCCTGGTGCAGAATGTCGATGCGTTCGACCAGCTGCTCGTCCTGGCTGGGAAGGTTGGCCACCAGGTGCGCCGCATCCGACCCGAGCGCATCCTCAAGAATCTGGGTGAACTGCTGGTACCCGGCGCGGACTTCGCTGCGCGGTACCGAGCGCAGGGTGCGGTAGCCGCTGGCGGTGGGCACCGTGCCGTCCAAGACCGCTGGCAGCATCGGCTCGTCGAGCTGGATGGTGAAGTGCTTGATGGTGGTGCTCTTGGCCAGTCGCTGGATCTGCGCTGCCACCCCATGGGCGTAGGCTTCTATGACGTCGCGGCGGGCGCCGTAGTCGCTCAGCACCCGTTCTCCGCCGCTCAGGTAGAGGCCGGCGGCCAGGGTATAGGGGCCGGTCACCGTGGTTTTCAGCCGCTCCGGATGCTTCTTTTCTGCGCCGGCGATGTCGGCCAGCAGGTTTTCATCGCTGCGCAGCAGGCTGCGGGCGCGGCGTGCGTCAATGCCATCGGGCACGGCGATGCGCCACCCGTGCGGCTGCAGGTCAAAGCCCATGTCGGCAACCAACGCGGCGCTGCGTCCCAGCGGGTCGGCACCCACCCCGCGCTGCGCAAGCTGAGGAAAGACTGCAAGGTTCGGCTCGCCGAGTTCCCCGCGGATGACTTTGTGGATCTCCACCGGGTCGGTGCCTGGAAAATGGCAGAATGCCGTGGCGTGCACGCCGGCGTGCGGCCCGACCTGGCTGGCAGTGCTCGAATCAGGCATCTGCACCGTTGGACTTGTGCGAATCAGAGATGTGCTGGTGATGGCGGATGACCTCAGAGATGATGAAGTTCAAGAACTTTTCTGCAAACTCGGGGTCCAGATGCGCCTCGTGGGCCAGGCTGCGCAGGCGTTCGATCTGCGCTTTTTCACGGTTCGGATCGCTCGGCGGCAGCTGGTGGGTGGCCTTGAGGTGCCCCACGCGCTGGGTGGCCTTGAAGCGCTCGGCCAGCAGATACACCAGCTGGGCGTCGAAGTTGTCGATGCTCCCGCGGATGGAAAACAGCTCATCGAGCACTTCCTGCTGCACTTCTCCCTGCAGGGAGCTGGCATGCGGGTCGAAGGTTTGCGTTGACTCGTTCAGGTTCGGCTCGCTCATAATCTGTAGTTTACGTGGTCACCTGGCTCTTGACCCAGAAGGTGACGCCGGGCACTTAAAGGCGAAGAGCCCGCGGCGGACCACCGTGAATTCACAGTGGTCCGCCGCGGGCTCAGACCTGTTCGGGCACCGCCGCTAGGCCTGCTGGCGGTTCAGCTCCTCGATGCGTGCACGGCGCTGGGCCTGCTCGCGGGGATCTGGCACCGGAAGCGAGGCGATCAGGCGCTGGGTGTAGTCGTGCTGCGGGTTGGCCAAAACCTTGGAGCCCAGGCCTTCTTCCAGCAGGGTGCCGCGGAAGAGCACTCCGACCCAGGTGGAGAGCTGGTCAACCACCGCAAGGTCATGGGAGACGAACAGGGCGGCGAAGCCCAGCTCAGCCTGCAGCTCGCGGAACAGCTCCAGCACCTTGGCCTGCACCGACACATCCAGTGCACTGGTCGGCTCGTCGGCAATGAGCAGCTTGGGCTCTAGGGCCAGCGCGCGGGCCAGCGAGGCACGCTGCCGCTGGCCGCCGGAGAGCTCGTGCGGGTAGCGGTCGGCGAAGCCCGCCGGAAGCTGCACAGCTTCCAGCAGCTGGCCCACCTTGGTGCGGGTGGCGGAAGCGCCCAGCTGGCGGTGCACCATCAGCGGTTCGGCTACGCATTCGCCGATGGTCAGGTGCGGGTTGAAGCTGGCCGCCGGATCCTGGAACACGAAGCCGATCTGCTCGCGCAGCGGCTTGAAGGTGCGCTCCTTGAAGTTGGCCATCTCGTAGCCCAGCACCTTCAGCGAGCCGCCGGTCATCTTGTTCAAGCCGGCGATGGTGCGTCCAATGGTGGTTTTTCCGGAGCCGGACTCCCCCACCAGGCCGTAGACCTCGCCGGCATGGATCTTCAAATCCACCCCGTTGACGGCGGTGAATCCCGGGGCGCCCATGCGCCCTGGGAAATGCACCACCAGCTCCTTGGCTTCCACCAGCACCTCGGAGCCGGCTGCGGGGCGCTCTTCCATGCCTTCTGAAGCGCTTTGCCGGCCCAGGTGGGGCACTGCAGCCAGCAGCGAGCGGGTGTATTCCTCCTGCGGAGCTTCAAACAGCTGCAGCGCCGGGGCCTGCTCGACAATCTTGCCCTGGTTCATCACGATCACGCGGTCGGCGATGTCTGCGACGACGCCCATGTTGTGGGTGATGATTACGATCGCGGTGCCCAGCTCGTTGCGCAGTTCGCGCAGCAGCGCCAGGATTTCTGCCTGCACCGTGACATCCAGCGCGGTGGTCGGCTCGTCGGCGACGATCAGCTGTGGCTTCAGCGCCAGCGCGGCGGCGATGACCACGCGCTGCTTCTGTCCGCCGGAAAACTGGTGCGGGTAGTAGTCGACGCGCTGTTCAGGATCCGGGATGCCCACCTGGCGCATGGCCTCGATGGCCCGGGCCTTGGCTTCCTTCTTGGAAATCTTGGCATGCGCCCGGATGCCCTCCATGATCTGCCAGCCCACGGTGAACACCGGGTTCAGAGCCGTGGACGGCTCCTGGAAGACCATGGCCACGTCCTTGCCGCGCATTTCGCGCAGCGGCGCGCCGTGCAGGGTGAGCATGTTTTTGCCGTTGAGGTACACGGCGCCATGCGAGGCACCGTTTTCTGCCAGGATGCCCAGCGCCGTGCGCGCGGTGACGGACTTGCCGGAGCCTGATTCGCCCACGATGGCAAGGATCTCCCCGGCCTTGACTTCCAGGTCGACGCCGCGCACCGCGGGCACTGCCCCGGCGTCGGTGACGAAGTCGATGTTGAGGTTTTCAATGCGCAGGACGTTTTCACCCTCGCTGGTGACGGTTGCTGCGTGGCTCATGCCTTGCCTCCTGCCTGGGTGATGCGCTTGGCCTTTTTGCGGCTGAAGCGGCGCAGTCGCGGATCGTTCAGGTCGTTCATCGACTCGCCGACCAGGGTCAGTCCCAGCACGGTGAGCACAATGGCGAGGCCAGGGAACAGGCCGGTCCACCAGATGCCGCTGGTGGCATCCGACATGGCTCGGTTCAGGTCATAGCCCCATTCCGAGGCGCTGGTCGGCTCGATGCCGAAGCCCAGGAAGCCAAGGCCTGCCAGGGTCAGCAGCGCTTCGGTGGCGTTCAGCGTGAAGATCAGCGGCAGGGTGCGGGTGGCGTTGCGCAACAAGTGCGTGAACATGACCCGCCATGGGCTAGAGCCGATCACCTGGGCGGACTCGACGAAGGGCTCTGCCTTCAGGCGCATCACCTCGGCGCGCACCACGCGGAAATACTGCGGGATGAACACCACGGTGATGGAAATGGCAGCTGCCATGACGCCGCCGTACAGGGACGACTGGCCCTGGGAAATCACGATCGACATCACGATGGCCAGCAGCAGGGACGGGAAGGCGTAGATCGCGTCGGCCAGCACGACCATGATGCGGTCGAACCAGCCGCCGAGGTAGCCGGAGATCAAGCCGAGCAGCACGCCGATGAACAGCGACATCACCACGGCGGCGATGATCACCAGAATGGCTGTCTGCGCGCCGTAGACGGTGCGGGAGAAGACGTCGTAGCCGCTGGCGGTGGTGCCCCAGATAAATTGGCCTCCGGGAGCCGCCTGGCGCGGGAAGTCCCCGTTGGCGTCGGATGACTGGGCGAAGTCATAGGGGGCGATCAACGGAGCGAAGACCGCACAGATGACGAAGAGGGCGCTGAAGATCAGGCCCGCGACGAGCATTCCACGCTGCAGGCCGGAAGACATGCGCAGGTGCGAGATGATCGGAAGCTTGGCGGCCCAGCTTTGATTTGCTTTGGACAGAGTTGCTGTACCCATGGCTAGTACCTGACTCTCGGGTCGATCAGTGCGGCCAAAATATCAACGATGAAGTTGGTGACCGCCACGATGATTGCCAACAGCACCACAATGCCCTGGACCGCCACGAAGTCGCGGGCGGTCAGGTACTCGGCCAGCTTGAAGCCCAGCCCCTTCCATTCGAAGGTGGTCTCGGTCAGCACGGCGCCGCCGAGCAGCATGGCGATCTGCATGCCCATCACGGTGATGATCGGGATCAGCGCCGGACGGTAGGCGTGCTTGGTGGTCAGGCGGAACTCGCTGACGCCGCGCGAACGGCCGGCTTCCACGTATTCGCGGCCCAAGGTGCCGATGGCGTTGGTGCGCACCAAGCGCAGGAACACGCCGCCGGTAAGCAGGCCCAAGGCGATGGCAGGCAGCAGCGCATGCTCCATGACGTTGCCGAAGGCTGCCATGTTACCGCTGCGCAGCGCATCGAGCCAGTAGATGCCGGTCGGCGCCTGCAGGTTGGTCAGCTGCAGTTCTGTCTGCCAGTCGGCGCGCCCTGCAATCGGCAGCGCATGCAGCCAGACGCCGAAGATCAGCTTGAGCAGCAGGCCGGCGAAGAAGACCGGGGTGGCGTAGGAGAGGATGGCCAGCACGCGCAGCACTGCATCCGGGTAGCGGTCGCGGAACTTCGCGGCGACCAGGCCCAGCGGGATGCCGACGATCAGCGCGACGAGCACCGAGTTGATGGCCAGTTCCAGTGTGGCCGCGCCGTAGGTGGTCAGGATTTCGGACACTGCGCGGTTGTCGCTCAGGGTGCGTCCCAAATCTCCGGTGAAGATCTTGCCCAGGTACTCGAAGTACTGCAGGATCAGCGGCCGGTCATAGCCGGCCTCGTGGATGCGGGCGGCGAGCTGATCCGGGGTCAGGCGTCCGCCCAGCGCCGCGGTGATCGGGTCGCCGGTAATGCGCATGAGGAAGAAAACAACCGTGATGAGGATGAACACGGTGGGGATGATGAGCAGGAATCGAGTAATCAGGTAGCGGAGGAAGCCGCCGCCCTTCTGCTTCTGCTTGGCTGGCTTGGGTGCCGCCAGTGGGCTGGGTACTTGCCCCGGTGGTGACGTGATGGTCATCGTCAGTCCTTTGAAGTCGCAAATCTGATGCGTGGGGCGCCCTGTTCAGGGCGCAGACTTAGGGGATCCGCACGACACGATCCGGTGTGATCGGCCGTGCGAACCCCCTAGAGGTGTGGGTTGGAACAGGCAGCCGCCGGCTACTTGCTCAGTACGCCCAAGCGGAACTTGAACGATGCGTCCAAGGTCTTGTCGACGTCCTTGACGTCCTTGCCCGCAACAGCAACCTGGGCTCCCTGCAGCAGCGGGAGGGTGGACAGGTCCTTGGCGACCATGGTCTGCAGCTCTTCGATGGCCTTGGTGCGCTGTGCAGTGTCGGTCATGCCGCGCTGCTCTGCGATCAGCTTGTCAACGTCCTTGTTGTCGTAGTTGTTCGACAGGAAGTTGTCCTTGGCGAAGAACGGCGACAGGTAGTTGTCTGCATCCGAGTAGTCGGGGAACCAGCCCAGCTGGTAGGCCGGGTAGTCGGTGACGCGCTGCTTCTGGTAGGTGACCCACTCGGTGGACTTCAAGTCCACCTTGAACAGGCCGTCGGCTTCCAGCTGCTTCTGGATCATGGCGTACTCGTCGCCTGAGCTTGGACCGTAGTGGTCTGGGTTGTACTGCAGAGCGAGCTTGACCGGGGTCTGCACGCCTGCGTCTTCCAGAACCTTCTTGGCCTTGGCGGCATCCGGCTTGCCGTCGGTGCCGTACAGATCCTTCAGCGGCTCGATGGCGCCGGTGAAGCCCTGCGGCACGTAGGAGTAGGCAGGGGTGTAGGTGTCCTTGTAGACCTCGGTGGCAATGGCCTGACGGTCGACCAGGTTGGCGGCCGCCTGGCGTACCGCCAGGGCCTTGGCGGCATCGGCGTCAGCGGTCTTGGCACCATATGGCATGGTGTCGAAGTTGAAGACGATGTAGCGCAGCTCGCCGCCCGGGCCCTTGTGGACTGTCAGGTTGTCCTGCTTTTCCAGGTCCTGGATGTCGGTCGGGGTCAGCGAACGCCATGCCACGTCGATGTTGCCCTGCTGGATGTCCAGCTTCATGTTGTTGGCATCAGCGTAGTACTTGATGGCGGCGGACTTGTTCGCGGCCGCGCCGAGCACGCCGGCGTAGGAGTCATTGGCCGAGAAAGAGATCAGGCTGTTCTTGTTGTACGAGTCGATCACGTACTGGCCGCCGAAGGCCTTGGCCGAAACGATCTCGGTGTCGTCCAGCACCTTGTCTGCCGGGAAGACTTCGTCGTCCACGATCGGGCCGACAGGCGAGGTGAGCACCTGCGGGAAGGTCTGGTCGTTGGCTACCTTGAGCTTGAAGACCACGGTGTTGGCATCGGGTGCGGTGATGGACTCGACGTTGCCCAGCAGCGAAGACGGACCGTTTGGATCGGCGATCTTCAGCTGGCGGTCGAAGGAGAACTTCACGTCCTTGGAGTCCAGGTCGTGGCCGTTGGCCCACTTCAGACCCGACTTGAGCTTGACGGTGTACTCGTTGGGCGAAGTGAACTCGGCGGATTCAGCAAGATCGTTGGACGGATCCGGGCTACCCGGCTTCGAGTTCAGCAGGAATGGGAAGATCTGGTTCATGACCATGAATGAGCCGTTGTCATAGGAGCCGGCCGGGTCGAGGGAAGTGACCTTGTCGGTGGTGCCCAAGGTGATCGGCGAGCTGGCGGCGTCGCCGCCGCCGCTGCCTTCATTGCCGCTTGGAGCAGCTGAGGTGCAGCCGGTGAGTGCGAGAGCGGAAATACCCAAAACGGCTGCGGCGAGACGCAGCCCGTTCTTTTTGCGAGTCATTGAGTGATCCTTAATAATCCGTGAGCATGTTTCTGGTGGTGATGAATAACACATGCTTCACATAAGACTATGTGATGAAAGCCACCTATGACTAATGCATTGGCTGCTTGGATCGTTTTTCTTGGGCCTCGGGCGGGCAGAACCGGTGTTCTGCATCACGAGTTCACCTTCTCAACGTGATGTGCGACGGCCGTGCTGGTGGTTCATTCTGGGCGTGAACTACGCTGGTAGGTAATGATGACACGAAGAGACGCGGCCATTGCGTTGGATATTCCCCTAGAAATGGCCAAGAAGCACGGCATTCCCGGCAAGATCAGCGAGGCTGATTTCCGTGAGCTGAACACCAATCCCCCTGCGTGGTTGGCGCAGTCGCGCTCCAACCGCACCGGCAAGCGCCCGGTGTGGATTCATTTGGTCTGCGAAGTCTGCGGAGCCGAAGACTATGAGCGGCCGAAGAAGTGGTGGCCGTCCTTCGACTTTGTCCACTGCAATACCCACTCCCCGGCCCAGCTGCCCAAGCTGGAGGCTGGAAAGACCCGGGTGGAGTACCAAGATATTTCTGCGCGCATGTTCGGCATCGTCGACGAAGCCTAAAAACTGCGCACAAAAGCCACGGCAGCGAACACACATGGTGTGCGCTGCCGTGGCTTCTTCACGTCCCTAGTCGCTCACGTGGATCATGCCGTGGGCGCCCTTTTCGGCATCCGACATGTAGTGCGTGACGAAGGGATAGTTTCCGGCTTCGGGAAGGCTCAGTTCAACGAATCCGCCCTGTGCCGGCGCAAGGGCCAGGGTTTGGGAGCCCCCGCTGGTTTTGTCCCTGGCATCGAGCAGATAGCTTCCTTCGAAGAACACCGAATCGAACTGCCCGCCGATGACGTGGAAGGAGCTGGGACGGTTGGGGCCTGCGTCCAACACCCAGATGCGGATCTTCTCATTGGCCTTGACCTGCAGCTGATCGAAGCCGTACTGGTTGGCATAGCCGTTGAATACCACCAGGTCCGGATTCTGGGTTGCCACCTTCTCAACGTCCACCGGTTCGCCCTGCGCGCCGAGGTAGTACTCGGACTGGACCATCAAGAACGAAGCGTCCACTTCCGGCAGGTCCTCGGGCTCGATCACCACGGCTCCGAACATGCCGTTGGCTATATGCGCGCTCATTGGCTGGGTCGAGCAGTGGTACATCCAGATGCCGGACTTTGTGGCGGTGAAGGTGTAGGTCAGCTCCTCGCCAGGTGCGATGGTCCGCATCGGCTTGTCGGGGGCCAGGGATCCTGCGTGGAAATCGATTGAATGGCCCAGTGTGCCGTCGTTGTACAGCGTGATTTCAAACTTGTCGCCGACCCGCCCGTGAAGGGTCGGGCCGGGCGCTGTGCCGTTGAAGGTCCACAGTTTCTGGGTGAACCCCGCGGCGACCTCAGCTTCCAGCTCGCTGACGGTGAATTTCTGCTTGTGCACCATTGGCTTGCCGTTGTTCTTGGGCAGCTTATCCAGCACCGGATTGTGTGCCTTGAAGTTTTCTCCCGGCGTGGCCATCAGGTCTGGTTTTCCGTCCTGGGGCGTGGCATTCCCCGAATGATCCATCCCCGGCATGCTGCCGTGGGCTTGGGCATCAGGCTGCTGCGTCGGAGCGGGGCTGTCCTGTCCGGAGCCTGCACTGCCGTCGGCGGCGCCGGTGACCGCGATGTGCATGACCATGCCCATTTGGCGGTGCCCGACGATGGAGCACCAGCCATCCAGATCCGCGGTGATGATTCCCGCGTCGACCTCTGCGCTCTGCCCCGGGGCAAGCCGTCCTGACTCGGCGCCGTTGGCCAGCACCAGGTCGTGGACCTGGGAGGCGTCGGTGTTGGTGAGCTTGATGACCAGCCTGGTGCCGGCTTCAACTTCAATACGCGACGGGGTGAAGCGCATGTTCTGGGCGGTCATTTCCACGGTCTTCACCGGCGCAGTGTCTCCACCTGCTGCGGAACTCTGGTTCTGAGTTGCCGCTGCCGGCTCGCGCATGCCGGCGGCAGCTGGATCAAGGGCGACGCCAAGCGCCACGGCCAGGACCACTGCCATGAATCCTGCGGCGGCCTGTCCCAGGCGCTGTCCCCTGGGCCGCGCACCTTCAGGCTCCACCGGAGTGCGGTCCTTGGCTGGAAGCCCGGCCGGCACGGCCCCTGCCTGCTTCTTTGCAGTCCGGTGCGCTTTCAAGGCGCCGAAGAGCACCGGAATGAAAGCTGCCATGGCCACGAGGTACAGCACCGAGGCAAGGACCCTGACCAGGGAGGACACCGGCAGGGCGCAGACCAGCAGGGCCGTGTTCGCCATGCTCACGCGCCAAGAGGCGCCGCGGTCAAAATAGGTGGCCGCCGCGCGCACCGGCCGAGGTCCCCCGCCCAATGCCACCGGAATCAGGTAGGACAGCGCACCAAGCAGGATCTGCGCTCCGAAGCCTGCCACGAGGTACGGGGCGACCGTGTCGAAGATGCTTCCCATGGCCACCCAGTCGCTGCTGGCGGCCATCCCGTAGAGCGTCCACACCAGGGTTCCGATCCACCAGCTCACGGCGCCGAGCACCGACAGGGTGGCGAAGCTGCGCGGAGGCTTGGCCTTGGCGGCGTAGATGAATGGTGCGGCCATGAAACCGAGCCCTGTCAAATAGACCAGCACGCCTGCAGCCGCGGCAGGCAGCAGCCCTGCCGCGGCGCCCGAGGCTGAGACCAGCACGCCGGCAATGAGCATTGGAAGGGCGCGGCGCAGGCGCAGTGCCGCATTCGGCGCGATCTTGGTGCGCAGCATCGTTGGCCACAGCGTGATCAGGGTGCCGGCCACGGTGAGCCCCACCCAGCCGAGCAGGTTGACCAGTGCATGGGCGAGCATGATGCGCTCATGCAGCGGGGATGCCAGCGAGGTGGATAGCCAGGTGCCTAGCCCTGCTCCGACGGGCAGGAAGCAGGCGGCGGCGATGTAGTAGCGCACGCTGGGGCTGTAAGGAGAAGGCAGTGCGCCCTTCATCCGGCGATAGAGCCATATCCCGTGCCACAGGGCGGCGGCGGCAATGCTCGTTGCGCCAAGCAACGTGATGGGCCATAGGGTGCCCAGCACCCCGATGACCACCACGACGGCGCCACCGTTCATCATCCCAAGGCGGATTGACTGTTCCCGGCGCGACTTTTCGGTCACCACGAGCTTGAGCAGCGCGGTGGCGAAGTACTGCGACCAGACCAGGATGGCGTGGGAGAGCGCGCCGAGCATCAGCAGGTGGATGAGCAGCCAGCGCGGCGCCGGCAGCTGGCGGTGGATCAGCGCCACCGCCACTACCAGGATCAGCCAGATCGCCGTGGGCAGATCCCGCAGCGGCCAGAAGCCGCGGTTGGAAACCTTGTTCGGCACCGGAGAGGAACCGAGCTGGATGTTCATGAGGAATGAACCTTCTTCCCATTGTCAATGGAGGCGTAGACTGCGGACCCCGCCGCAACGAGCACAAAGAGCAGCAAAGCGAGCACATTGAGCACCCCGCCGATCTGCCAAGCCAGATGCAGGCCCAGTCCGTCGCCGAGCCAGATCCTGATGACCAGTCCAAGGTGCATCAGCAGCGCCGGGATCCACATGGCTTTGCGGTAGGGCAGGTCCACTGCCAGCACCGCCGGCAGGATGGTGGAGGCATGGGCCATGATCATCGACATCACAAACCCGAGGAAGACCGCATGGATGACGGTGTCGTATCTGGCGGTGGTGTTCGGGTAGCCGAGCATCCAAGCTGCCGCCGCGATGAACAGCCAAAAGTATCCCGTCAGCAGGCAGGCGGCCATATAGCGCGGGGCGCCGGTGGATTTGATGGTCCTGCGTGCCACGTCGTTGGCCGCCAGCCAGATAACCTGCGCTGCCAGCGCCAGGCCGAACAGAACCGTGCCGACGTCGATGAAAAGCGTGGCTGCCAAGGCACCGAGCATCAGCGCAAAGGCCAGGACCGGCGCGAGGGCTTCTGCCCGAGCGCTCAGCTGCACCCGGGCCAGCTCTACGCGCTCTCCGGCGATGGTTGCGACCATGAACGTCGCCAGCCACGGAAGCAGCAGCGGGATCTGCACTCCCCCGGTCCACAGCACCACCGCGGCCAGGCCTGCGCAGGCGCCGAGCATCTGGATCAGCACCGCGTCGGCGCGCTGGCGCTTCCACAGCGGAACATAGATCGCGAGCACGCCTGCCATGCCTGCGATCAGCAGCGCCCCGGTGGCCCACTGAGGGATGGCAATCAGCTGGCTCGCGCCGCCGGAGACCAGCAGGATTGGGGCAAGATAGCCCAGCGGCTTGCCCAGCGCCGCCGCGCGCTCCAGGCAGATCAGCGCGCCCACAAATCCATAGACCATGATCAGCCCGTGGGCCGGGGCCCAGTAGGCCGCGGGCACGGGAGCCGGCACGTCAAGCAGCAGCAGCGCGGCGTCAAGCCCGATCAAAAGGCACAGTCCTGCAGGGAGCATCAGCGACAAGCGCCAGCGCCCGCCCCGTTTGCGGCGCTTGGGCTTGGCTGCGACAGGGGTGTTCATCGGGTCTTTCCGGCAGGTTCGTTCATGTTGAGGATGCAGCCGCGGTTTTCGCCGGCAAAGGGGTGCAGCTGGATGCCGCCGGCATCAGCTCCCTGGGCTTCGGCCAGCCCGCGCACCATGCCCAGATGCACATTGCAGACAATCTGCTGGTGGTCGGCCACTGCGCTGAGCAGCGGGCAGCTGCGAAGGGTCAGGCTGCCGCCGGCATTGGCTTCCGGCGAGAACCCCAGTTCTTCAAGGGAGCGCAGCACCGGGTCGGTCGACTGGGACAGGTCATTGGCTCCGGCAAGTGATGATGCCCAGCGCCTGCCCGCCGCGATGGCCTCGGCGGCAGGGTCCGCGCTGGCGGCGGCGATCTGTCCGGCGAGCGCCGAGGCGAGCTGGGCGAAGGGGCTCGGCCCGCTCTGGGCCGGCGTCCAGATCCAGGCCGGTCTGCCCCGGCCGCTGGCGGCCGCTAGGCTGCGGCTGAGGTAGCCGTCGGCGTGCAGGGCTTCGAGGTGGGCCCTGACCGTGTTTTCGTGGAGGCCCAGATGCTGGGCCACCCAGTTCAGGCTGACCCCATCGGTGTGCGTTTCGATCAGGGTGAGGATTTTCTCCCGGGTCGGGGAATGTACGCGCCCGGCGCCGCTGCGCCGTGGTTGGCGCCTAGGTTCCTTGGAACTCATGGAGTGGTTCCTTTCCCGGGTGAGATTTCGCCCTCAACGTATTTTCCACTGAGTTAAGTGTAATAAAATGAGTCCTGTCATGCCACGCAACGTGGCGATCGGAACACTGCGGCCAGGCCGCGGGTCTAAAGGAGAAGGTTCATGGCTGAGTTCATTGAGATTTCGTCGAGCAAGGAAGAAGCTTCCAAGGTTCAGCCCGGCGGCACGTGCGCCTGCGGCGGCCACGACGAAGACCTGCCGCTGCTCGATGTCCAAACCATCCCGCATGCGGTGCGTCATGCCGCGATCTTCGGTGCTCTGGATTCGATCCGCCCGGGCTCTGGGATCATCCTCTCTGCTACGCACAACCCGGTACCGCTGCTGGCCCAGCTGCAGGCGCGCAGCCCTGAAGCCTTCGAGATCAGCTACCTTGAAGAAGGCCCGGAGGTCTGGAAGATCAAGTTCGTCCGCAACTAGTCCATTTGCGGCCTAGCAAAACGAATAAACGCCATCGCCCTGGTTCAACAAGCGTTGAACCAGGGCGATGGCGTTTGCTGTCTGCGGCCTAGCTGACCTGCGCCGGATCCCAGGCGCTGGAGCGGGCCGAGTCGATGGTTGCCTGGCCGAGCACGCGGGTGCCCTGGTAGACCACCATGGTCTGGCCCGGCGCCACGCCGCGCATGCCCTCGGGGAGGTTGACCACCAGGTGCTCCGTCCCGTTGTCGGTGCGTTCCATGTGGGCCACCGCCTCCACCGGGTCTCCGTGGGCGCGCACCTGCACCATACATTCGAAACTGGTGCCTGCGGAGATCTCATCGATCGGCTTGCCGGCCCAGGACACGCGGATGCCGGTGAGCTGGTCTACCGCCAGCAGCGCCTCCGGCCCGACGATGACCTTGTTTTCCTTGGGGCGGATTTCCAGGACGAAGCGCGGCTTGCCGTCGGCCGCCGGGCGCCCTAGGTGCAGGCCCTTGCGCTGGCCCACGGTGAATGCCTGTGCGCCGCCGTGTTCGCCCAGCTGGTTGCCCTCGTGGTCGACGATGGCGCCTGGCTTCATCTCGATGCGCTCGGCCAGCCATCCGCGGGTGTCTCCGTCAGGGATGAAGCAGATGTCGTAGCTGTCCGGCTTATTGGCCACGGTCAGCCCGCGGGCCGCGGCTTCGGCGCGGACCTCGGCCTTGGACGGGGTTTCTGCCAGCGGGAACATGCAGTGATCCAGCTGTTCGTGGGTCAGCACGCCGAGCACATAGGACTGGTCCTTAGCCCAGTCGGCCGCGCGGTGCAGTTCGGGGTTGCCTGCCTCGTCGCGGATGACCTTGGCGTAGTGGCCGGTGCACACCGCGTCGAAGCCTAGGGCCAGCGCCTTTTCCAGCAGCGCGGCGAACTTGATCTTCTCGTTGCAGCGCATGCACGGGTTGGGGGTGCGGCCTGCCTCGTATTCGGCGACGAAGTCGTCCACCACGTCTTCGGCGAAGCGGTCGGAGAAGTCCCACACGTAGAAGGGGATGCCCAGCTTGTCGCAGGCGCGCCAGGCGTCGTTGGAGTCTTCCACGGTGCAGCAGCCGCGCGAGCCGGTGCGCAGGGTGCCGCGCATGCGCGAGAGGGCCAGGTGGACTCCCACCACGTCGTGGCCGGCTTCAACGGCGCGGGCCGCGGCCACCGCCGAGTCGACGCCGCCGGACATTGCTGCGAGTACCTTCATCGTGAAAAACCTGTTCCTGCTGTGTGAATGCTGCTTTCATCGGCTGCCATGCCAGCCTTCCTTGCCCGCTCATAAGCCTGCGGCAAGGCCTCCAATAATGCGTCAACGTCTTCTTGGGTGGTTCTATGCCCCATTGTGAAGCGTTGCACACTGCGCGCTGTGCGCGGATCCCTGCCCATGGCCAGCAGCACATGCGATGGCTGGGGCACTCCGGCGGTGCAGGCCGAGCCGGTGGAGGAGGCGATCCCCTGCATGTCCAGCATGAACAGCAGCGAATCCCCCTCGCATTCCGGGAAGGTGTAGTGCAGGTTTCCCGGCAGCCGGGTCCCTGCATTGCCTTCATCCCGCGGTCCGTTGAGCACCGCTTCGGGAACGAGTTCGGCAATGCGCTGCACTGCGAATTCGCGCAGGGCGGCGAGCCGGGCCGATTCCTCCGCCAGGTGTGCCCGCACATCGGCTGCGGCGGCCGCGAAGCCTGCCGCGGCGGCGGCGTTCATGGTGCCCGAACGCATCTTCCGCTCGTGCCCGCCGCCGTGCTGCACCGGGGTCAGCGTGATGTCCCGGCGCACCAGCAGTGCGCCGATGCCAACCGGTCCGCCGATCTTATGCGCGCTGATGGCCATGCTTGCCAGCTTCGACTGTGCAAAATCCACGTCTACCGCGCCGAAGGCCTGCACCGCGTCGCTGTGCGCGGGAATGCCGTAGCCTGCCAGCAGTTCGGCGAACTGGGCCACCGGCTGCACCGTGCCCACCTCGTTGTTCGCCCACATGATGGTGCCCAGGGCGATGGACTGATGGTGCTGCGCCACCAGGGCTGCGGCGGCGTCCAGATCCAGCACGCCGTCGGCGTCCACCGGCATCCACAGCAGCCGGGCGCCCTCGTGCTCTTCGAGCCAGGCGGCGGTGTCAAGCACCGCATGGTGCTCGATGCCGGAAACCAAGATGCCCCGGGCCTGCGGGTTGGCCTGCACGCGGGACCAGTACAGCCCCTTAAGCGCCAGGTTGTCGGATTCGGTGCCCCCGGAAGTGAAGATCACTTCGCTGGGGTGGGCTCCGGCCGCTTCGGCGAGCGCCGTGCGGGCATCGTCAACGACGCGGTTGGCCCGCCGCCCCGCCGAATGCAGCGAGGAGGGATTCCCGGTGCGGGCGAATTGTTCGGTGATGGCCGCCAGCGCCGCCGGGTTCATGTCGGTGGTTGCCGCGTGGTCCAGGTATACGGCGGAAGTATTCATATCCCTTCAATGGTACGAGCTTTGCGCACCTAGTTAGAATGCCCGATCCGTGTGAATTCCCCGACCTCGATAGCTTCAAGGCTTGGATCGCGCAGGATCGCGTCGATCAGCGCGGCCGGGCCGCCCACGATGGTGCAGTCGTCATAGGGTTCGGTGGACAGCATCCACGAGTGGTCGGCGGCGAAGGCCAGCGACGGGCGCTGGCGCTGCTCCCCTTCTGCAGTCTGCGCCCACAGCGGGTTGGCGATGAAGGCCGCGTCGACTTCGAAGAGGTGGTAGTTGCGGTAGCCGCCACCAAGTTCCAGCGCCCCTTGGGCCAGGTCTTCGCTGCTGAAGGCGGGCTTCTGGGCTTGGGCCAGCGCCGTCTGGTAGGCAGCCTGGTTCTCCTCTTCGCTCAGCGAGGCATCGGGCTCCAGCTCGATCTGGATTCGCTCCCCGCCCTCGATGAAGGCATAGCCCGCCCAGAGACCGGCGATGAACTTCTGGCCTGCCGTTGCTTTGATCAGGTGCTGCGCCAGCTGATTCCAGAGGTTCTCGGGAAGCTCGTCCAGCGGCAGGTCGGTGTCCACCCAGGCGTCTTCGGCCACCGGATTTCCTGCCGAGTCCAGCCCGGCCACGGTTTCGAAGAGGTCTGCGGCGGTCAGGATGTGGTTGCGGCTGGCGGCCACGGCCGCCCAGGTGACCTGCTGGTCGTCCTCGTCGAGGGCAGGGTGCAGAATGCGGACGTAGCGTTCATAGCCGACGGGCACCTGTGCGGTCACTGTCAGGGGGTCGGCGCTGGCGCAGGCGTTGATGATCCACTGGCCGGCAGTGGGTGAAACATGGGAAAGCTGCATGACTTAAGACTACCCAGCCGTCTTGGACATCGACTGTTTGACCGCAGTCAATGATATGAATGGTGAAGTACTTTGAACCATAAAGCTTTGATGACAAGGGAGCCGCCAGCAATGTTTCTGCCAGATCTGAAGGTTCCCATCCATCACTTCTCCCGCAAGAGCATTGACTTCTCCCAGCGGATCGCCGTCATGGCGGTGATCAACCGCACCCCCGACTCTTTCTATGACGCCGGGTCCACCTTTGGCCTGGACCAGGCGGTGTCAGCAGCGATGGCGGCGGTGGAGGCAGGGGCCGACTGGGTGGACATCGGCGGGGTGCCCTTCTCTCCCGGTCCGGAGCTGCCCTGGCAGGAGGAGGCCGCGCGCATCGTCCCGGTCATCGAGGCGGTGCGCCGGCGCAGCGATGTGATCATCTCCGCCGACACCTTCCAGCCCCAGGTCGCCCAGGCGGCGATCGACGCCGGCGCGGACGTCATCAACGACACCACCGGCCTGGCCTACCCCCAGCTGGCGGAAGTGGTGGCAAGGAACAACGTGCACATCGTGCTGACCCATTCGCTGGCCAAGCCGCGCACCATCTACCCGCGCCCGCACTATGACGACGTGGTGGCCGAGGTCCGCTCCTACCTCAACCAGCGGGTGCGGCTGGCCAAGAGCTTCGGCATCGACGAATCGAAGATCATCATCGACCCGGGCCACGACCTAAACAAGAACACCCGCCACACCCTGGATATCACCGCGAACTTCCAGGACATCGCCTCGCTGGGCTACCCTGCCCTGGCGGCGGTGTCCAACAAGGACTTCATCGGAGAGACCCTCGACCTGCCCAAGGCCGAGCGCGTGGTGGGATCCATGGTCGCGGCCACCATGTGCGCCATGGGCGGAGCGCGCATCATCCGCATGCACAATGTCGCCGAGTCGGTGCAGACCGTGCGGCTGATCGAAGCGGCCCAGGGCTGGCGCCAGCCGGTAAAGCAGATCCACAATATGGGAGACGTCAATCCTCCAGCCCATCCCGAACGCGAAACCAGTTCCCAGTCCTAGGGGTCAGACCATGAGAGCACTGCTGCCCGAGGCGCGCGAAGCCGTCAGCGACGAGTACCTGCTTGAACGCTATGACAGCAAACAGCGCCCGTTCATCCGCTTCAACTTCGTCTCCAGCGTGGACGGCAGCGCCCAGCTGAACGGACTGTCCGGCGCCCTGGGCACCGAGGCCGACCATCGGGTGTTCACCCTGCTGCGGCGCCTGGCCCAGGTGGTGCTTGTCGGCTCGGGCACGGTGCATGCAGAAGGCTACGAAGGGCCTCTGGTCTCGGACGCCGACCGCGCCTGGCGCACCTCCCATGGGCTGGCCGCGGATCCAGTGCTGGCCATTGTCTCGCGCAGCCTGAGCCTGGGCCCCGACATGGCAGTGCTGAACCAGTCCCCCGCACCGGTGCTGCTGTTCTGCGCCGAACCTGTCAATGAGCAGGTGCGCGCCAGCTATCCGCAGAATGTGCAGATCATCCAGGTCGGGCAGGCTAGCGGAGGGGCCGATCCAGCGCAGGTCGTACAAGAGCTCACAGCCCGCGGTCTGGACTTCATCCATGCAGAAGGAGGTCCTCGCCTCTTCGGCCAGTTCGCGGCGGCAGGCCAGCTGGATTCGCTGTGCCTGAGCTATTCGCCGGTGCTTGCCTCCGGCCAGGGGTCCAGGATCTGCGTAGCGCAACATGAGCAGCAGCTGAAGCTGCGGCTGCACACCCTGCTGGAAAAAGAGTCGATGCTGCTGTGCGACTACCGGGTACAGCGCTAGCTCCTCGGGCAATTCATGCGGCTCTCAGCAAAAGCCCAGAGTCGCAAAGCCTTCGCCACAGGTCATTAGCTAGGATTGAAACCACCAGCTGATCCCTGCACGCCGCCGAAAGGACCTTGCCCCTCGATGAACACGCCGAGCCCCCACGAAATTCTTGGCGTTTCCACCACGGCAAGCTTCGAAGAAATCAAGGTCGCCTACCGCAGGGCGGCCCGCGCCACTCACCCCGACCTGGGCGGAAGCGAAGAAGCGTTCAAGCAGGTGCAGCAGGCCTACCAGGTGCTTAGCGACCGGCAGTCACCCGATGCGTTCGACCGCTCCTTCCAAGCCCCGGGACAGGCTCCGCGCGCCGGCTACGCGGCGCGGCCCTATGACGAGCGCCTGCGTACCAACACCCAGCAGCCCAAAGCCCAGCTGCCCACCGAATACGTTCCGCCGTTGGATGACGCGAGTTTCACCGCGCTGGACGCCGCCCGCTCGCAGCAGCGGATGCACGGAGAGCCGCGCAAGCGGGGCCTGTTCGCCGCACGTTCCCGGCTGACCCGTGAGGCGGTAGCCATCAACCTGCTGTCCAAAAACCTGTTGACGGTTCTGCCGGCGGCCCGGCTTGTCACCGGACTGCATGCGCCCGGCGGCGGGCATTATGACCACGTGGTCACCGCCGGATACCGGATGGCGGTAATCAACACCATGATGCTGCCAGAGGGCTACTACTCCTATGACGGCGCCGTGCTGCGCCACGGCAACAAGCTCACCCAGCCACCGGTCATCCAGATTTCGGGGATGCAGCGGGCCTTTATGCAGATGAATGTGGCAGCCTACACGCTGGTGCTCGCTGCCAACGGCAACCACCATGAGCCGGTGATCGAATACCGGCGCAATGCGGAGCCATCGGCCTCGGCGTCCCAGAATGTTGTCAACGCCGCCACGCTGGTGCGCGAGCTGAAGCTGTTCCTGGGCTCGGGGCCCTCGCCGAACGTCGTGGACCGCGAGGTGCTGGCCAGGCTGCTTGGCGGCATGTACTGATCTGGTCGGCGGGCAGGGAAAACACCATTAAACTGGAAACGTGTTTCGTATAGTTTTCAATGCTCCAGAAATTCCGGGTAACTCCGGAAACGCCATCCGCCTCTCGGCCATCACCGGTGCCCAGCTACACCTGGTCAAGCCGCTGGGCTTCAATTTTGAAGATGCAAATCTGAGGCGGGCAGGCCTCGACTACCATGATCTGGCCTTTGTGACAGTGCACGAGAATCTTGAGGAATGCTTCGAAGCCCTAGGCGAGGGGCGCGTTTTCGCCTTCACCTCCGAAGGTCAAACCGTGTACAGCGACATCAGCTACGAACCCAGCGACATTTTCCTCTTCGGCAAAGAATCGGTGGGGCTGAGCGCCGAAGACAAGAAGCATGAGCGCGTCACCGACTTGGTGCGCCTGCCGATGCTTCCGGGGCGCCGTTCCTTGAATTTGGCCAATACCGCATCCATCGTCGCCTACGAGGCATGGCGCCAGCAGGGCTTCGCCGGGGCATAAAATACCAGCTCGATCCAGCCACGTATACAGCTTTACCCAATCTTTATAAAGTAGGCTCTTTACTGTGCCTGCGAAACTGCAGGTATTGAACTATGCCCACGACAACTCGGGAGTAACCAAGACTATGAACGGTAGCGAATCCCAGCACCGCGAAGATCCGCAGGACGAGAATCTTGGACTGGACCTAGTGAGCCAGGTATCCAGCACTTCGCGGGCAGAATCTGCTTCGAAGCCAAAACGCTGGATCTTCGGCATCATCGGAGCCGTCATCGTCGTTGTACTGGCCCTTGTCGGTTTTACGCTGCTCAACAGCGGCAACAAGGCATCCATTGCCTCCGGCGCCGTCGACGCTGTCACCCAGACGGTCGCCCTGCAGCACGGCGGCGAAGCGGTTTTGAGCACGTCCAAGGCAAACAACGCCATCGGCGTGAAAATCACCGGGCTGCCTCCGCTGGATGACTCCCAGGAATACGTTGTCTGGGCAGTACATGAAGAGACCGGCGCCTCGGTGGTGGCTTCAAGCAGCGGTGAAGACATCGACGACGGGGTCACCCCGGCAGATGACGTGCTGGCCATCCACATCACCATCGAAGACACCCCGGTCCCCCAAGCTCCATCGGAGGACACCGAAGCTTCGGTCGACCTTCCGCTGAAGCCGAAGGCCGATCAGCAGGATCAGGCCAAGGGCCAAGGCTAGGAATCTGGCTAGGCATTAAAAGCGGGTGGGGCCTGTTCACGTTCATTGAGAACGTGAACAGGCCCCACCCGCTTTGTTGTTTCTTCAGCCCGGTGCGCCTTGGCGGCTAGAAGCCAGCAATGGTGTCATCCGCATTGACTGCGACCAAGTGGAAGGCTTCGGCAAGCGACCCCTCGGGCAGCTGTCCGCGCTGGGCGTTCAACTTGCACTGCTGGGCGACAAAGTTTTCCATGGCGGCGACATCAGGATGCTGGGTGAAGTGGGCCCGCAGCGCATCCATTTTCTGTCCAAAGAAATCGGTGATGTTGATAAAACCGTTTTCGCGTTCCTTGGGTGCACCGTACAGCCACAGCCACGGCACCTTGTAGGCTTCAAGGCTTTCCTCCTGCAGCAGCTGCGGATAGGCGAACGGGTTCTCCACCGCAGGGTAGATCGCCCTGGTCACCGCTTCGCCGCAGGCAAGGTGGTCCGGGTGCGAACGCTGGATTCGATCCCAATTGCGTTCAGGATGCATGGCCATCACGATCGTTGGACGCACCTGCCGGATAAGCCTGACGACCTTGGCCATCACCTCATGGCTGGCTTCCAGGTAGCCGTCGCGCTCCCCCATGAAATGCACCTGCTGCACTCCCACACGGGCCGCGGCCACACGCTGTTCCTCGTGGCGCAGCCGTGCGGTCTCCTGCGGGTCGCGCTCGTCGAATCCGCCGGCGTCCCCGTCGGTCATGATGCAATACTGCGCCTCGACGCCCGCGGCGCTGAGTGCGGCAATGGTGCCGGCTGCACCGAAGTCAAGATCGTCCGGGTGCGCGGCGAAGGCCAGGACCCGCTGGGTCGAGGCAGCGATGAACTGCTGTGCGTCGATCATGCCTGGCGGCGTCGAATCTCGGCGGCGGCCTGCGGCAGCACCTTGGCCAGGTCGCCGACAATGCCCAAATCAGCGATCTCGAAGACCGGAGCATCCATGTCCTTGTTCACCGCGACAATGAACTTGCTGGTCTGCATTCCAGCCTTCTGCTGGATGGCGCCGGAAATTCCAGCGGAGATGTACAGCTGCGGCGAGACGGTGACGCCGGTCTGGCCGATCTGCGCGTCGTGGGAGATCCATCCAGCATCGGTGGCGGCGCGGGAGGCGCCAATGGCGGCGCCCAAGGCGTCGGCCAGGTCTTCCACGGCGCTGAAGTCGCCGTCAACGCCGCGGCCGCCGGCCACGACGATGCGCGCTTCGCTCAATGCCGGGCGGTCCGAGGCTTCCTTCTGGTCTGCGGCGACGATGCTCACTGCCGGCACCAGAGGGGCCGCCAGTTCCAGGTTCTTGACCTCGACGCTGTCCTGGCAGTCCAGCGGCGCATCTTCGATGCTGTTGGGCTTGACGGTGGCGATCAGCACGCCGGTGGCGGACTTTACGCTGGCGCTGTAGCCGCCTGCCAGCTCGTCCTTGGTGGCGATCAGGTCGGCGGAGACGTCGATGACATCGGTGACGATTGCGGCGTTGCGGCGCACTGCGATGCGCGCGCCCAGTTCGCGGCTGAAGCTGTCGTTCTCCAACAGCACCAGGTCTGCGTCGGTGTGCTGCAGTGCCGCGTCGAGCACCGAAAGCTCATGGGTGCCGAAGCTGGCCTGCGGATTCTCAGCCTGCAGCACAGTGGCAATGCCGTAGCTGCCGAAGACCTTGAGAGCCTCCTCGCCTGGAACCGAAGCTATTGCGACGGTCGGGTTTTCGAATCGGGAGGCAAGGGTCAGCAGTTCTCGCTGGGCCTTGCTGGGCACGGTGGAAACGTGGGAGAAAAATACAAGTGCAGAAGACATGTTCGCGATAGGTCCTTAGATCAGCTTCTGTTCGGCGAGGAAGTCAACCAGTGCAATGCCTGCTTCTCCGCTGTCGGTAATGATGGTGCCGGCTTCTCGCGAAGGGCGCTTGTCTGCGGCCAGCACACTGGTGGTGGATCCTTCGGTGCCGACTTCTGCTGCGGAAAGTCCCACAGCTGCCAGATCGACTTCCTCGATGGACTTCTTCTTGGCGGCCATGATGCCCTTGAAGTTCGGGTAGCGCGGATTATTGGCCTGGTCGGTCACCGACAGGACTGCTGGAAGCGCAGCCTTCAAGGTCAGCCGCTGGTCTCCATGTTCGCGGTGGATCGTAACTTCACGCTGCGCCGCGTCGAATTCAACAGACTGGGCGTGGGTCAGCTGGGCGAAGCCGAGGCGCTCTGCCAACTGTGCGGCGATCACCGAGGTCTCCGCATCGGTGGATGCCATGCCGGTGAGCACCAGGTCGACGTTCGGCACATGGGACACCAAGGCCGCCAGCGCCTTGGACGTGGCTACGGTGTCTGAACCGGCAATAGCGTCGTCGTTCAGGTGAAGGCCCGAGGAAGCACCCATCTGCAGGGCCTTCCTGACCGAGTTGGCGGAGCTGCTTGGGCCGACGGTGGCGGCAATGACTTGATGGCCCGCCGCGAATCCTCCGTTGTCTTCAACGATGGCCAGCGCCGCTTCCACCGCATACTCGTCGAGTTCCGAAAGAACAGACTCCGAGCGGTCCAAGCGCAGCGAGTCTTGAGAGATATGTCGGTCAAACTGAACATCTGGAACATGCTTGACAAGCACCACCAAAGTCAGTGGCGTGTTGTTCGCGTCGCTCATGCGAGCCTTCCTCAAACTAGGCAACACCGGGAGGCGATGCTGCCTGCCCGGAAAATTCATCAGTTTCTATCGTATCTACCCAAAGCAGGGTTGAAGGCCTTTATCGCTCATAGAACAACACGTGACGCGGTTGGTTCTTCACCACACCGCGCCACGTGTCGTTGCGTGACTATATGACGATTCTTGAAGTCATATTTACTGCTCGCTCAATGAGCCAACGGTTGCGCTGGCGCTCTGTTCCTTTCCATTGCGCAGGAAGGTGATCTCTGCCTGCCCGCCGGCGGGAACTTCGCGGATCGCCGCGGTAACCGTCTGGGAATCGCGCACGGCACGCCCGTTGACCGAGGTGATCACGTCGCCGGACTTCAGGCCAGCCTTGTCGGCTGCCGAACCGTTTTCCACCTTCACTACGGTGGCCCCCACCGAGAACGACGTGGTCGGGGCCCCGGATGCGTTCTTGGAGCCCGCTGTCGCCTGTACGGTGGCTCCAAGCAGACCATGGGTGGCCTTGCCGTCCTTGATGAGGTCGTTGGCGATGCGCTTGGCGTAGTCGATCGGGATGGCGAAGCCCACGCCGATGGAACCGGAGTCTTCGCTGCCGCCGGCGGAGGCGATGGCCACGTTCACGCCGATGATCTTGCCCTGGGAGTCCACCAGCGCGCCGCCGGAGTTGCCATGGTTGATTGCCGCGTCGGTCTGGATCACGTTGACGTAGATCGAGCCGCTGGAGCGCTGCTGCTGCTGCTGGTTTTCCTGGCCCGGGAACTGGAAGTTGAACTGGCTTCCGTTATCTCCATTGCCCTCGGTCGAGGTGCTGTCAGGCACTGCCGAGGAAGCAATCGAGATTGTGCGGTTCAAGGTGGAAATGATGCCGTCGGTGACGGTGCCGCTCAGGCCCAGCGGCGCGCCGATGGCCACAGCGGTATCGCCGACGTTCAGCGCCGAGGATTCGCCCAGGGTGGCTGGCACCAGGTTCTGGGCGTCAATTTTGATGATGGCAAGGTCTGAGAGCGGGTCGGTGCCCACCACCTTGGCGCTGTAGACATTGCCGTCGTTCGTCTGCACCGAAATCTGCGGGTTGGCTACCTGGCCGCCCAGCGTGACCACGTGGGTGTTGGTCAGAATGTGGCCGTCCTTGTCGTAGATGATGCCGGAGCCGGAACCGCTGGAACCATTGCCGGAGACCTCGATGGTCACCACGCTGGGGCTAGCCTTGGCAGCGGCTGCGGTGACTTCGGTGACCGAGTCGGGATTGTTGATGACCACTCCGGCCTGCGGCGCCGGAGAGTTGGATACCGGCGAAGCATCGTTTCCGGAAATGAAGTAGGTGGTTCCCGCTGCGGTGAGTCCGCCGATCAGCGCGGCGGCGACCATGCCTGAAATCAGGGTCGTGCCGGAGAACATTTTCTTGCCTGCAGGCTTACGCTCTGGTGGAACCGGGTAGCCGGCATGGGCTGCATCCGGCGCGCTGTAGGCTGCCGAGTATTCCGAGTCCTGGGTATTGGGCTGCTGCTCGCCGTAGAAATTGGAAGATCCTGCTGTCTGGTTCGCGGCGGCGGAGTCTGGCTGCTGCGGTTCAACTCGCGGGTAGGCGGAGGTTGGTTCGCCGACTGCTGCCTGCGCTTCGGTGCGCGGCAGGTTGACGGTCGGCTCGGCCGATGCATTGGCGGATTCCGTTGGATTGCTTGGCTGTGCAGAGTCACCCAAGTTGGTGTCGCGCGGCTCATTCGGATTCTGGCTCATGATTCGCCTCTTTCGAATTCTAGGATCTCTTGGGTTTTATTAAACAGGTGTGGTCTGTGGCAAAAAACTGCACATTCTTTGCGATCGCTGTGAGTTAACTATTCTGGCAGCTAAATGTCGTGGACGTGGCTCACTGGGGCAAATAGAATCAAAACGAAGTGAAAAATCACCTTCTTCTAAGGGCAAGACAATTGTTTGCTCCTTATTAAGATCGACGTGGCAATACAGGTGGGAACGTATGGGAATCAGAGTTCGACAATTGCTGGCTGGTGCCGCGGTGGCATCGGTGGCAGCTTTAGGACTAGGCGCCCCTGCCATGGCCGAATCCCCGGTGACAATCCCGCCTGGACAGTTCGTCATTGACAACTCTAATGCTCTCGGCTCGGATGCGAAGGATCTAGAAAAGCAGATCAAGGAACTTCGCAAAGACACCGGCATCAGCCTGTTCGCCGTCTATGTGGATGAGTTCAGCAACCCGAGCGATGCGCAGAAGTGGGCTGAACAGGTTTTCAATAAGAAGAATATGGGCAGCTCTGATGCGATCCTCGTCGTGGCGACCCAGCAGCGCCAGGCCTATCTCGGCAGTCAAGACAACAGTCCGATCAATAAATACCGCCAAGACATCTTCTCCAAAAATGTTCTTCCCGCGCTCGGCGACAACGACTGGGCTGGAGCCGCTGAGGGCGCCATCAAGGGCATCGAAAACGCCGCCAATGGCAAGTCGGTAAGCTCCAGCTCTTCGGGCATCAGCTTCTTCTGGGTCATGATCATCGTGGCCGGCGTAGGCGTCGTGGGCTTCTTGGTCCTTAACAGGCGCAGCAAGAACAAGAGCGCGCAGCTCCCCCAGGGCGGCCCGCAGGGTGGACCACAGGGCGGGTTCGGACAGCCGCAGCGCCAGCTGGTGCCTTTGGACCAGCTGCGCCGCCAAGCAGACCAGCTCTTGGTTGCCGCCGATGATTCGATCCGCTCTTCTGAACAGGAACTTGGTTTTGCCGAAGCACAGTATGGCAAGGCGGCCATTGAAGTGTTCTCCAACGATCTGGCAGCGGCCAAACAGCATCTTTCCGAATCGTTCCGGCTACAGCAGCAGCTCGACGACGACATTCCAGACACCGAGCAGGACCAGCGCAATTGGCTTGGCGAAATCATCAACCGCTGTGGCCAAGTTAATGAGAATCTTCAGAAACATGCTGATGAGTTCAAGTCCCTGCGCCAGCTAGAGCAGAATGCCGAGACTCGAATTGCCGAAGTCTCGGCAGAGCAGGAACCGTTGAGCCAGAAGCTGTCAGCCCGAGTTGCAGTGCTGGAGCAGCTCACCGCCAAGTACGACCAGTCCGCGGTATCGCAGATCATGGATAATGCCGAGCAGGCCTCCGAGCGGTTGACCTTCGCGGCCTCGGCATTGAAGCAGGCTGGTGAACAGCTTTCCAGCGACCGTGCCGGTTCCGCTCTGCTGATCCAAAACGCCGAGGAAGCCCAGGACCAGGCCGAGGTGCTGATGGAAGCAATCTCGAAGTCAGCACAGGCCTTGAAGCAGGCTGACACGGACTTGGAGTCGGCAGTGGCGCTGGCCGCCCGCGATGTGGCGCAGGCCAAAGCCTTGGTCGACAACGGCTCGCAGCCGGCATTGGCCGGTGCTGTAGCCAGCGTGATGAGCACACTGAACAACATCAAGCAGTCGATCCAGGGCGGCAAGCACAATCCGCTCGCGCTGATCGCCCAGCTCGATGATGCAAATAAGCCATTGGCCTCTTCTCTGGCCTCGCTTCGCAACCAGGCTGAGCAGCAGCAAGCTGCGCGCGAACAGCTGCAGAGCCTGATGCGTACCGCTGAGTCGCGGATCAACGGAACCGAAGATTACATCCGTGCCCGGCGCGGCGGCGTGAGGTCTTCTGCCCGTACCCGATTGTCCGAAGCCCGGCGCTGCCTGGATGATGCACAATCCATGGCTCAGCGGGCCCCGGCGACTGCTGTAGCTGCCGCCCAGCGCGCCATCCAGCTGGCCGACCAGGCGGCCAATATGGCGGAGCAAGATGTCAACGGCTTCGGTGGAGGCGACGGATTTGGCGGAGGCTACGGCCAACGTGGACGCGGCGGCATGTTCGACGGCCTCGGAGGCGCCATGCTCGGTGGAATTCTCATCGATTCGATTCTCCACGGCGGCGGCCATGGCGGAGGCAACTCCGGCGGTGGAATGTTCGGCGGAGGAGGCTTCGGCGGCTTTGGTGGAGGCGACGGTGGATTCGGAGGCGGCGACGGCGGCGGCTTCGGTGGTGCCGGAGGCAGCTTCTAGACACCTAGCTCTCAAGTTTTTGCAAGTGTAGTACCCATGTTCGTGAACATCTGAAAGACAGGAAATTCAACCATGGCAAAGCAGTCTATTTTCGGCCGCATCACCCAGCTGGCCAAGGCAAACATCAATGCACTTCTTGATTCTGCCGAGGACCCGCAGAAGATGATGGACCAGATGGTCCGCGATTACAACGACAACATTGCCGAGGCGGAGCAGGCAATTGCCCAGACCATTGGCAATCTGCGCATGATCGAAGACGACTACAAGGAAGACGAGCAGGCTGCTGCCGATTGGGGCAACAAGGCTCTGGCGGCGTCGAACAAGGCCGACGAATTCCGCACTGCGGGGAATGCTGCTGACGCGGCAAAGTTCGACAATCTTGCAAAGGTCGCCATTCAGCGCCAGATGCAGTCCGAATCTGAAATGAAGACCGCAGAGCCGACCATTGCTTCGCAGCGTGAAATCGTTGAGAAGCTCAAGACTGGCCTGAACCAGATGAAGGAAAAGCGCACCGAGCTGACCAGCAAGCGCGATGAGCTGATTGCCCGTTCCAAGGCAGCCCACGCACAGAACCAGGTCAATGAAGCCGTCAAGGCCGTGAACATCATGGATCCTTCCAGCGAGATTGGCCGCTTCGAGGAGAAGGTCCGCCGCGAGGAAGCACGCGTTCGAGGAGCCGCCGAGCTGGCTTCTTCCAGCTTGGACGCCCAGTTCGAGTCCTTGGAGGATCTTGGCGAACAGACTGAAGTTGAAGCCCGCCTGGCGGCGCTGAAGGCCAAGCAGACCGGCCAGATCGAAGGCTAGTCGCCAGTTCCAGTCACTGACTTGATTGCCCCGCATCCATAGATGCGGGGCAATCAAATTTTTTGTCGAATAAAAAGAAAAGACGGAAGCATTTTCT
>NZ_BJNY01000016.1 GCF_006539925.1 Glutamicibacter uratoxydans
AGGTAGTGGAAACGACGGATGAGAACCCGATGCCTTTTCCTGACCCGGCTTTCGAACTGGTGACTTCACGCCACCACGTGCAGCCCGACTGGAATTCGATTCGTCGAGTGCTTAAGCCTGGTGGAGTTCTCGAGCTTCTAATCTATGAGATTCGCGACTGTAGACGTCAGCAACCGCATAACGAACGAATAGCACTACGACAGAAATGAAAGTCGCATGTCGGTATGTCCAACAAAAATTGTGGGACCTACCGACATGCGACTTCGTTGTGCACGGGTTGTTTCTTTAGCAGAATGCCGTGAACGTATGCGTGATCGGGAAAACCTTCAGTTGATATTTAGGTGTAAATTTCTCGACCGATTGCGCCTGTTTTATTTGGTTTCAATCGTATCGACCTCGGATGCATGCTTAACATCGATTTGCGGAAGCTGATCTGGAGTTGGTCCACCGCCGAACTTCGGTGAAGGCTCCTCGCCCTTAGCGATGCGCTCTGCCTCCATGGCTTCCCATTCGTCGTCCCGGCCCAGCATGCGGGCTGAATCTTCGTTGGTGATTTCACCGGCGAATGCACGCTTCATGGCGTCGCGGTCGAATTGACCTTCCCACTTGGCGACAACGAAAGTTGCCACACAATTGCCCAACAGGTTCACGGCTACACGCATGGAGTCCATGATTCGGTCCGCGCCTAGCAGCAGGGCCACGCCTGCCACGGGGAAGATACCCAAAGCGGCCGCGGTGGCCGACAGCGCGAGGAATGATGAACCCGGAACTCCAGCCATGCCCTTGGAAGTCAGCAGCAGAACGCCAAGTGCGGCCAGTTGCTGGCCAAAACTGAGACTGTGTCCGAACGCCTGGGCAAGGAAGAGCAGTGAGATCGACAGGTAAATTGCAGCGCCGTCCAGGTTGAAGGAGTAACCGGTGGGAACTACCAGGCCTGTGGTCGCGCGGGAGCAACCTGCGTTGGTCAGCTTGGTCATGATGCGAGGCATCACTGACTCTGTGGACGCGGTGCCCAGTGCTAGGAGGAATTCCTCTCGGGAGTACTTCAGGAACTGCCACAGCGGAACACGAGCGATGCTCCAAGCGACAATGAAGAGAATGCCGATGAATAACAGTGCGGCTAAGTAACAGGCGGCGATAAGCTTCGCGTAGGTTCCCAGCGTTTCAATCCCGTATTGGCCAATGATGAAGCCCATGGCGCCCAAAGCGCCCAGCGGAGCAACGCGCATGACCCATGACATGACCTTGAAGATCAGTTCGAGGATGTTCTCGAATACCGCTAACAGGGGAGCGCAGCGCTCCTGGCCGACAACTACGATGGCTGCACCGAAGAAGACCGAGAAGAACAGCACCTGAAGCAGATTATTGTCGGCAAAGGCGCCGATCACGCTTACTGGGATGATGCCCAGGATGAAGTCGGCGGCACCCTTTGCTTCGCCGGTCTTTTCCGCAACCGAACCCGCGTCCAGCGTGGAAGGGTCGATGTTCAGGCCGGCGCCCGGCTGGAAGATGTTGCCGATGATTAGGCCGAAGATCAGAGCAAACACTGTGGCGCAGGTGAAGTACAGCAGTGCCTTGACGCCGACGCGGCCGACAGCTTTTACGTCGCCCACCGCTGCGATGCCAGTAACGATGACGAGGAAGATCAATGGGGCGATGATCATCTTGATCAACATGATGAATCCGTCGCCAAGTGGACGGAGTTGCGACCCGATGTTGGGGAAGAAGTGACCGATCAGAACACCTGCAGTAATGGCAACGCCAAGCTGGAAGAACAGGGAGGTGTAGAAGGGCTTTTTTGGTGCTGGTTCGGCGACTTTGAAGTCGTCGGCAGACTTGATTTTCATGGCTGCTCCTGAGGAAGATTTCTCTCCGAGATATGTGCCGTATTTGATGACAAATATCAATGTAAGCCACTTCACATCATTTCGCAACACGGGATCAAAATTTCACAATACGAAAGACGGCTTGTGGCTTCGGGGTGTATGGTGTTGCACCCCTCTCCTTGGGTCATGGGCTCGCTTCTTCGTAGGATTCAGTCCGTATACCAAATGGAAAATGGATTTGCATTCTGCAGGCCGTGCCATTTTGAAGTTTCAGTAGATCAAGGTAGCTGAGCGACACGAAACTAGGGGCTGAAATGCGAGAAACCGGGGTGAACGACTAGCGTTTCACTCCGGTTTCTCGACGTTTTCACCTTCTCGGCAGAGATCAATTCAGAGTTGTCTTTGAAGGCAGTCTCCTTATTGAGCGCTGAACCTTCAACTTGGATCTTTGGCAGGATTTTGTCTAGCCATTTCGGCATACACCATGCTGTATTGCCTAGCAAGTGTCCAGGTGCCACACTCGAGGGCAAACCAGCGCACACTAATGCTTAGTTCGACTCAGCAATCGCGTGCGCTGATCAGCATCAACCGCTGCACGTACCGCTGCACCAGCTAATGCGTATGCCGAGTCGATGATTGCAGCATCGGCTTGAGCTGTAGTTCCGTAGTGCGCAAACTCCCGCGTGTGGTGGGCTGCCGATTGGACGTCGTAACCAATCATCGGGTGGATTGCAGGGACAGCCAGTGAAACATTGCCCATGTCTGTTGAAGCGACAGGGGAATCATTGACGACCGCCAGCCGTCCGCGCTCGGAGAGAGCCGTTGCATAAGCCGTGGAAAGGAAAGGATCCTGGCGTAGCTCAGCAAAAGTGTGTCCACGCTCTTGTACTTGCAAACGGCATCCACTGGCCAATGCGCCGGCTTCAAGACAGTTGCGTATTTTCTGGTTGATGAGGTCGAGTTGCTCGCGGCTGGGCGCACGCATTTCAATTCTCAAATTGCTCTCGTC
Source organism: Glutamicibacter uratoxydans (assembly GCF_006539925.1). Lineage (GTDB taxonomy): Bacteria > Actinomycetota > Actinomycetes > Actinomycetales > Micrococcaceae > Glutamicibacter > Glutamicibacter uratoxydans. The sequence goes on from NZ_BJNY01000016.1 coordinate 2,836, forward strand.
GGGAATGATATTTACGGATCTTCCTGCCTGAAGCACTATGAGCGAGACGATCGAATTCGGCGGCAATTGCTGCCGGGCTAGTGCAATAGCATGCTGGGTAACACTGGCGGCATCAAGAGCATTCGTTCCCAGCTCTGGAGCAGCGGCGGCATGAGCTGCTTTACCGAGGAAGGTGATATCCCAAGCATTCAAGGCGAGAGAACTGTTCCCAACGGTATCTTCGCCGCTAGCGTGAACCATCATGGCCAGGTGCGAGGTGTCGAAGAAACCTTCGTTGAGCAAATCAATTTTGCCACCATGACTCTCTTCTGCAGGTGTTCCAAGGACGTGGACCGTGATATCAATTTCTTCGCAGAGCTCGCTAAGAGCGATGGCCGCCGCCACGCTGGACGCAGCGTTGACGTTGTGGCCGCAAGCATGCCCAATGTTTGGTAGCGCATCATATTCAACGCAAAGGGTCACGACCAATTGTCCGGAACCTTTACGCATACTGAAGGCGGTTGGAGCGCTGGGTTGCTGTCGGTCCAGGATAAATCCATGCCTCTGCAGGACAGCAATAGTTGATTTACGTGCGAAGAATTCTTCTCCGCTGAGTTCAGGATTCTGATGTATCTGATGACTTAACTCGACAACCTCGTTCTTGATCTTTGAAAGAGAAGCGGTAATTTGTTCCATCAATCCTGATAGTCCTGGATTCGTGCTCACTGGATGTCGCTCCCTTCTGCCTGTCGGATAGGTCGGGTGAACTGGCGCTTGGGATAGCGGCTGCCGGCCAAGGCAGCAATGGCTGCTGCAATGGCTAGCGTGCCCCAGATGACGTGAATGCCATTGGCCGTGATAGCACCTTGTGCATCGACGTTCATACTAGACAGCATCTTGATGACGGCAGCCCCGCAGGCAATACCAACCGACAATGCCAGCTCATTGATGCCAGCCGCCGAAGATGTTTCTTCGACCGGAACACCTTCAACGCTGAGAGCTCTCGTTGCGCTCTGGTAAGAACCGAGCGCAAGGTTGAAGACGCTGAAACCAACAAGATAGCCAATCAAAGTGTCGCCGGCGATAAGGAACACCACGAACCCTGAAGCCAAAAGCGCACCAGAGGAAACCAGCGCTGCGCGTTCAGAAATCCGATTCATCATCTGTCCAGCACTGAGCGAAGAGAACAGCGAGAACAGGGAAGTCACCGCGAGTATTACTGCGATAACCATGGGAGAGAAATCAAATCCATAGCCGGTCGACGCACGTTCAGAGTGAAGAACAAGACCGTTGGTGCCGAAGTAGCTAATCGATGCGAAACCGAAGAAGAAAGTCGCTATTGATACGCTTCGAATAGAACGCAGCTTGAGCATCCTCAGATCAGTGAAGCGCCGTATCGAATCGTCTGACCGTGAATCCATCAAGGCCCATGTCGCCAACAGCCCTGTACCGAGTACCACGCAGGTTAGTGTTTTCCACGATGCCCATCCCCAGTCGGGTGCCATTGACAATCCTGCCATGAAGAGGATGATTCCGAGCAGGCAGCTGACCATGGGGAATATCGCGATGGGCTCCTTGTCTGGCCTAGGAACATCTGGCAAGAGCAGTGCGCAGATAATTGCCGCCACCGCGAATGGAATCCCGACCCAGAATCCACGCAGAGGATCTACGGCTCCCAAAATACCCGCGACCAATCCGCCGAGACCGACCATGACCATTAGGGTGCCGATCAAATAGCTGACGCCTCGTCGTGTTTCATCGGGATGTGAAAGCCGCAATATGCCCATCATTAGTGGAATGAATCCCACGACGCAGGTGATCAGGATGACGCCGATAATGATTGCGGTCAGACTTGGGACGAAAGACAGCAGACCTACGCCGGCGGCTACAAGCAGGGTGGAAATGAGTAGGACGCGTTTATATCCGAAGCTGTCACCTAACCGTGAGATCAACGGCGTGAGGACTGCAAAGCTCACATTGGCGATGAGGAAAATGCCATTGATCGTCGGGGCATCAATGTCGAACACTGGGCCCAGCGCCGGGAGTATCGGGTTAAGAAAGCCTTGTACAACGCCACTGAGAGATTCAATCGTCACTAGAACTATTAACAGCCCGATAAACGTACCCCTAGGTGCCGTCTTGGCCACAGAGGATATAGGTTTGTCCATTGTCATTCCCAACCTTGAAGTGATGCGAGGCACCTTGTGTGCCAACCATCACAAGTGTAAAAATGATCCGTGAGCTTTCTCCAAAATGTTAGATTTCCTCCAAAGAAGAGTCAGTAATGCCAAAATACTCCATTGGATCGGAGCTGGATCTTGCCATTGTCGGCGCTCTTGAAGTTCAACCGCGAGTCGAATTCACTAAACTGGCGCAAATCCTAGGTGTCTCCAGCTCTACCGTTGCGCGACGCTGGGATCTGATGCAATCGGAAGGAGTGGCATGGACAACGGTTATACCTGGAGCTCGATTCTTGGAAACAGGGTGGTCTGCCTTCATTGCTATTGAATGCGAACCAGGGCAGGAGGATGAGCTCGCAAAGGCGCTTTGTGCTGAACCAGCATTTGGCACCGTGGCGCTTATTACCCACCATCGTCAATTTCATGTCGACTATTTCGCGGCGTCACACCATGCCGGAATGGATGCGTTGCAGACGATATTCAGGAGACTGCCCGGAGTGCGAAGCCGACACATCAGTCCCATTTCTAAGATCTACCGTCAAGCGAATGAATGGAGCAGCGGTACCCTCGCTGCAGTCGATAAGCAAAAGTTCAATGAATCTGAAACCGCTGAAATTGGGTACTTTCAACCAGATGGCCTCGATACTGCAATCGTTGAACTCCTATTTATCGACGCTCGGCAGAGCTGGCAGCACCTAGCAAATCTTCTAGACGTCTCAGCTCAAACTATTCAGCGACGAGTGCATAGGCTCGTAGCCAGTGGACTAGTAGCGTTTCGTTGTGACAGCGGTGAATTGACGAGCAGAGGGTTAAAGGACTTCAATATCTCCTGGTCGGTGCCCCCTATCGACGTGGATCAAGTTGGCCAGGCTCTAGCCAACGACTCTGCTTGCAGGGTTAGCGCAAGGACGATTGACTCGTCGAATCTTGCCGCCACGTTTTGGTTGCGTGATCTGAATGCCTCCCATGTCCATGAAATTACAGTTCAGAAACTGTCACCGCAAAGTTATGTTCAGGATCGGTTTATTGCACTGAAAACCTTAAAACGTGGTGGGCAGATCCTTGATGATGCAGGACGTCGTGTCAAAGGATTGGCAATTCCATTGGTGTAAGCAGGTGTTTTCTCTACGCTGGGATGTCAAAATTACTTTGCGTTCACTAGCTGGGTATGCGTGAATCCAGAGAGCTGCTTTCGAATTGCTGAGATCGAGAACGTTTAGGGAAGGGGCAAGCAGGATGAACACACTGAAGGTCAATGTGAATGTGTTGCCCTGAACCTGAAGCGCGTGTAACGCTGAAAGGTTCAGGGCGCTCCTATTTGATCATCATGCTTTTGCGTCCTAATACCGAGGTAGTTGCTGTAGCGCTAGGTCAAGATCATCTGTCATGAGCATGAGGTAAATTTCGGTTGTTGAAATTGAAGAGTGGCCGAGGAGTTGTTGAACGGCGCGAATGTCTTTGGTGGCCGTGTATAAATCCGTAGCAAAGCGGTGGCGTAGTGAATGTGTGTGCCATGGCTTCCCGAGTGCCGTTCGAATTCTTCGGCCAATGAAGTCGTGATGACGGTGTCCTGTGTATCTTCTAGGAAAGAACCATCCTGACTTCACCTCAAATAGGTGTGGAGCCAATCCGTCGTGAATTGGAATGAGGCGTTCCCTGCCGCCTTTGCCAACGATCTTTAATCTAGACCCCCAAATGTTGCTGGTGTATAGCGTCGTGATTTCCATTCTTCGCAGGCCGGAGTATATCCCAAGTGCCACCAGTCTCTGCAGTTCTGGATCATCAAATCGTGAAAGCGCCCGGGAAATCACTTCGTGGGGCGCTGGTGTTGTAATTCCGCGTGGAACCCGGATGGACGGAAGCTTTGTCGTCGGGTTCTTGATGTCTTCATCCATGAGTTCTATCCAGTTGTAGAAACCCCTGATGGTAGCTGCCACGCTTCGTCGGGTTTGTGGTTCCCAGGACGGATTTGTTAGCCATCGAACAATTTGGCCTGTCGGCACATCCAATGGGCTTTCGAAAACGTGCTGGTGTTCTTTTCGGAATCTCTCGATCCAGTATTGACGTGTTTTTACCGTATCTTCACGCCTGGCAACTTTGAGCCAATCTAACCAGTCGATTACTGTGGTTCCCAATCCACCTTCTTACTCTCCTCTGAAAGAACCGGTTAAATGCGAAAAAAGGGGATTCGTGAGAATCCCCTTGTCAATCTTCATCTTTGAAGATCGAAAGGTTCTTAATTGAGAGTGGTTCTGAGGTCGCTTTTTCACGGTTTGAGCTAAATATCACGAGTGCGGGATTGAGTAACGAATTTCCGGGTCTAAATGAATTTTAGAGATCCAACATTAGTGAAAGAGCGCTCTAAAACTTCAAATCGTGAGGTCCCGGGATCGAGTCCCGGCACCGCTACCGAAATTAAGGCCCTGACTTTGACGTGTCCACGTCAGGGCCTGCTCGTTTTCGGTGAAAATGGGATTGCCTAGCCTATAGGGGGCTAAAGGACAGAAGTGGTGCCTCGGCCGGGGAGAGCTCCGACTCAAACCACCATTTCCAGCAGGTTTTAGCAGTGAATCTGTCCAACCTGACCAGCCCTCCCCGAGCTGGCTCGGGGTCCTTCTTCCGCAATAGCCTCCATGCTGTAAAACTGCGGGCGCCCTTGTCAGCAACTTCGGCTTCTTTGCGTCACCCCAGCGGACGCTACAGTTGGATCAGAGTGTGTCCGCAAAGGGACGAACACAGCCAGAGGGCATCGTAAAGTGCTCGGAACAGTACGTTGACCGTTTCTTGACTCCTTTTCAAGCTTTTCTTTCGGCTTGCGTCCCATGAATAAGGCACCGCATCAAAGGAGGAGACTTTTGCCAAGTACTACGTATAGTGTCGGCGAGGTGTTTACGAAGACGTTCGAATTCAACGCCCAGAACGTCAAACAATTTGCTGCTCTTGCTGGCGACTACAGCCCATTGCACCACGACGAAGAATTTGCACGCAACAGCCGGTTTGGCGGTCTTATCGTCAGCGGTACCCACTACTCGGCGTTGATGATGGGAATGGTAGGATCATACCTGACAGAGCGGGGCACCGGTTTGGGCCTAGAATTCAATTTTCAATTTCGTCGAGCAGTACTGGCAAACGATCAAGTCACGGCCGATTGGGTTATCAAAAAAATCGAACCTGCATCAAAGCTAGGGGGAGATTTGATCTCACTGCATGGAGAACTGCGCAATAGCACTGGGGAACTTTGCGTGATGGCCGAGTCGAAAAGCCTTGTGATGCCAAGCGAGAGAATTTAGCTTCGCACCGGCAGAAGGTTCTGCATAAAGCAATGAGTGCCGCTTCAACAGATGTCTGATGAAACGGCACTCAACTAGTGCCTTTCTACTCGTTATCAGCGGGCTTGGCGCCTTGCTGCGCAATCATCAGCAATTCTTTGAGAACCGAATCGTCAAAGCCTCGGTTATCGTCGTTTTCTTGGCTGTTGACGTCGTGGCCGTGGACCTCCGTATGCAGCCGCTGCATCTTCATGTCCAGTTTCTCCGCCACCCGGGCTGCCCGAGCTAGCTCTTCAACTAGATGCTCGGGAACTTCGCCTTCGTACTTGTAGAAGATCTTATGTTCCAGGCTCGCCCAGAAATCCTGAGCGATGGTGCGGATCTGAATTTCAACGGTGATATCTACAGGGCCTTCGGACAGGAACACCGGAATCTGTACGATGGCGTGGACGCTTTTGTATCCGTTGGGTTTCGGATTCTTGATGTAATCCTTGATCTGGATGACCTTGAGATCATTTTGGGAAGTCAAGGTATTGAGCACCTTGTAGATGTCCTTGACGAAACTGCAGGTGATTCGAACGCCGGCAATGTCGCTGATGTTCTCGCGGATGGCATCGAAGGTCGGGGGAATCTGGCGCTTAGCAACCTTGCGGACAATACTCTCCGGGGACTTCACCCGGGAGCTGACGTGTTCGATCGGGTTGTACTTGTGAAGATACAGAAATTCTTCGCGGAGAATGGACACCTTGGTGAGGATCTCATCCACAGCAAACTGATGCTCCATCATGAAGCGTTGGAACTGCTGCTGGAACTTCTTAGCCATCATCTGCAGTTCGGGGTTAGCAATAGCGCTTACCGGAACTGTTACCGGGCCGGATGCCCCTGAGTCTGAGTTTTGAGTTGAAATCTCGATCACCTCTAATTGTCTAACACCATCGTGCACAGCGTTTGATGGCTTCTGACCTCATACTAGAGCGCCGTGCTAGGAATACGGATAGCGACAGTGCAACAAAATCAGAGATTTCTTGTTGGCATGGTTTCTAGTTCGGCAGCACGTAAGGCTCTGCCTTAGGGTTGAATGCGACTCATCGTGGAAAGGCAGCAGATGGAATTCGAGAATGCAGGCCGGCAGCTGTGCCATGGGATCAGCTTCTCTGAGCACGAGCCGGCACCCACATTGAGGCTGCGCCGAGGGGATACCTGGATCAACGAAGCTTTGGAAGCAAACCGCCACTTGCGAGTCAGCGTCGGCGAACTCAAATTCTGTCTGGGATACGTCACGATGAACGGCGATGGCAGCCGAAACACGATTCCCTGCCCCAAGAACAAGGCGATCCGCACAGGAACCCAATGCGAGGGGTGCCGCAGGCTGGACCAGACCAAGTTCATGCACCACTTCCACAAGACAGGTGAAGCACCAGCTGGCCTGAAGAAGTATCTGGAGCAGCCGCATTTCCTCTACATCGCCAGTTTTGCCCACGGCGCCACCAAGGTGGGAACCACCTCCACCCAGAGCAAATGGAGCCGCCTGGCACAACAGGGCGCCGTCATTGCCAGATACATCGCCAAGGCTCCGGACGGAGCCGCGATCAGAGTCCTCGAAGATCTCGTGACCGAACATGTCGGCCTCAGCCAGCAGGTGCGGCAGAAGTCCAAGATCAAGGGACTGACCAGCTGGGAATTCAACTATGCACAGCTCGACGAGCTGAACAGCAACTTGGCCCAGCAGGCCCGCGGATTCCTCAGCAGCCAGCGAGGTCTGGACGCCTACGGAATCGAGTTGCGCGACGAACGCTGGGAACAGCCGAACTTCGCTCAACCGGTTGTTGCGGCATGGGACGCGCGCACACTGCACACATGGACTGCAGCCGTTGCCGACAGCACCATGAAGTTCAGGCTCCGCGGAGTACTGGGGCAGAGCCTGCTCGTCGACCAGGGGGAACAGAGCAGCCTGCGCCTCATCGATGCAGCCGAGCTGAAAACGAGGAATGTCGCGCTCAGCGACGAGTACGGCGAATTCGAGCAGGAGCAGTCCGCGCTGTTCTAGAAGCTGCGCTGACATCTTCCCGACACTGCGTGGGCGTTCTCACCAGAAATGGGCCAATGGCGCCAGCGCCGCGCGGAGCGACTGAACTAGACTGGAAGCTATGACCAACACTCCCTGGGAAGCGGCCTCACCGCACTACAAAAAGCTCGTCTTTTCTGCGATGGGATTGATTGGACTGGGGATCATCTTGACCATCATCGGTTCGCTGAGCCATATCCGCCCCGTCGTGTATGTTGCCATTGGCCTGCTGGCAGTCGGCATGATCTGCCATCTTGCAGGGCTGGTAGTCCGCGCACGCGACACCCGCAACTGGCGCATCGCCAACGAGCTGGTCAGAAACCCCCGCGAGGCGAAGGACAAACAGAACAAGTCCGGCAGCTAGAAATCCTGTCCCAGGCAGGGAACCGAACTTCCGCGGCCGGGCCGCAAGGCACAGCGCTCAGCAACAGGCGGCCGCACCACCCGAACAAGTCACCACATTCAGGAGAATCAATGGGCATCAACCCTGATCTGGCGGGACGCATCTATCCCGCTGGCGAGTCCTACCAGGTAGGACGCGAGAAGATCCGCGAATTCGCAGCAGCAACCAAGGCGACCTCGCGCGCACACTATGACGTGGAAGCCGCCCGCAAGCTGGGCTACAGCGACGTCGTCGCACCGCCAACCTTCGCCATCATCATCGCCCAGCGCGCCGACGCGCAGCTGATCGCAGACCCGGCCTCAGGCATCGACTTCTCCCGCGTGGTGCACGCCGACCAGCGCTTCACCCACCACCGCCCCATCGTTGCCGGCGACGAACTGCTCGCCGAACTCTACGTGGACCAGATCCGCGAAATGGGCGCAGGCGCCATGATCACCACCCGCGCGGAAATCACCACCGTGGGCGGAGAAAAGATCGCCACCACCGTTTCATCCCTTCTGGTACGAGCCGAGGACTAATCATGATCAACTTCGACACCCTTGAAAAGGGACAGGTCATCGGCACCCACACCGTGACGGTCAACCGCGCAGACCTGGTCCGCTACGCAGGAGCTTCGGGAGACTTCAACCCGATCCACTGGAACGAGCGCTTCGCCAAGGAGGTAGAGCTTCCATCGGTCATCGCCCACGGCATGTTCACCATGGGCTCGGTCATCGATCTGGTGTCCACCTGGGTGGGCAACCCGGCAGCCGTCATCGACTACCAGACCCGCTTCACCAAGCCGGTAGTGGTCGAGGACCCGGAAGGCACCAACCCGTCGGACTTTGAAGGAACCACCATCGAGGTGGAAGGCAAGATCGGCGCACTGGACGCCGAGGCCCGCACCGCCCGCGTCGACCTGGCGGTCTCCGCCAACGGCGCCAAGGTGCTGCTCAAATGCCAGGCAGTGGTGCAGCTCTGAACCAGACCCCGCCACCTGACGCTCCGGCGGCTGTAAAGCACTGGAGAAACGGGCTGATGGCCGCCTACCTGGCCAGCGGCCTGATTTTGGCAACACTGGTCTCCCGCCTGCCCACCGTCCGCGACGGGCTGGGACTGGACCACGCCCAGGTCGGCCTGCTGCTGCTGGGCATGAGCGCCGGCTCCTTCATCTCCGTCTCCTTTGCCGGACACCTGGTGATGAAGTTCGGCGCCTCCAATGTGATGCGCGTCGGGGCGACGGTCTCGGGGCTAGGGCTGCTGGGCGTCGGCTCTGCGGCCAGCATCCTGCACTCCACCACGCTCACCGCCCTGATCTTGTTCATCCAGGGCCTGGGCTCCGCCTCCTGGAACGTTGCCTCCAACGTCCAGGGCGCAGCCATGGAGCGGGCCCTGCAGCGCAGCATCATGCCCGCCCTGCACGGCTTCTTCTCCATCGGCACGGTCGTGGGCGCAGGCATCGGCGCCGGGGCGGCGGCCATTGCGCTGCCGCTGGGCGTGCACTACGCGCTCATGGGCCTGCTGGTCATCGGCATCGTGCTCTACTCGGCCCGCTACTTTGGCGAGGACTCGAGCCGCTCGAGCACGAACAGCGCATCGAACAGCAAGTCCCTGAAGGACACCTGGAAAGAGCCGCAAACCGTGCTGCTCGGTGTGCTGGTGCTGGGCATGGCGCTCGCCGAAGGCGCAGCGGGGGACTGGGTGGCGCTGGCGCTCGCCGACGGCTACGACACCAGCGAGGCCACCGGCGCGCTGGGCTATGCAACCTTTGTCACCGCCATGACGCTGACCCGGCTGCTCTCGGGGGACATGATCCTGCGCAGGGGCAGGGTCTTCATGATCCGCGTCAGCGCGGTCTTCGCCTTTGTTGGCCTGCTGCTCTTCGCCTTCGGCGGGAACCTGGTGCTCGCCTTCATCGCCCTGGCCATCTGGGGCATGGGCGTAGCGCTGACCTTCCCGCTAGCCATGAGCGCTGCCTCCGACGACCCGGTCCATGCCGCGGCCCGCGTATCGGTGGTCTCCACCATCGGCTATGCCGCGTTCCTCGGCGGCCCGCCGCTGCTGGGCCTGCTGGCCGGGGCGATCGGCCTGCTGCCGGCGCTCGGATGCATCGCGGTGCTGGTCGTGGTGGCATTTGCCCTGTCAAACAATGCGGCCGGCTACCGGGCCAAGACTGCTGAATAACGAATTTCGACCGAAAGTACTTCCCAATGCTCAAGAACCTGACCACCACCGCCGTCGGCGGCCCGGCACAGCGCTTGGTGCGCGCCGATACCGAAGCACAGCTCATCGAGGCTGTGCAGCAGGCGGACGCCCGCGGCGAGCAGGTGCTGCTGATCGGCGGCGGGTCCAACCTGGTCATCGCCGACGCAGGCTACGTAGGCACCGCCGTCCAGATTGCCACCCGCGGCATCCGGCTCGAAGAGCTGGGGGAGGACAAGGTGCTGCTGCTCGCGGCCGCCGGCGAGAACTGGGATGCGGTGGTCGAGTATTCCCTGGCGGAGGGCTTGAGCGGCCTGGAGGCGCTGTCCGGCATTCCCGGCTGCGCCGGCGCCACCCCGGTGCAGAATGTCGGAGCCTATGGCGCCGACGTCTCGCAGAGCCTTGCCTGGGCGCGGGTATGGGACCGCCGCGAAGGCGCGGTCATGATGCTGGATAACCAGCAGCTGGACTTTTCCTACCGCCATTCGCTAATCAAGGAGACCAGCGTTGACGGTTCGCCGCGCTACGTGGTGCTTGAGGTCGCCTTCACGCTGGCGCGCAGCGAGTCCTCTGCGCCGATCCGCTATGCGGAGCTCGCCCGCCGCCTCGGGGTGGAGGCAGGGCAGAGCGCCGAAGCGGCCAAGGTCCGCCAGACGGTGCTGGATCTTCGCCGCTCCAAGGGCATGGTGTACGAGGCCAAGGATGCTGACTCGCACTCCACGGGCTCCTTCTTCACCAACCCGATTGTGGAACAGGGGATCCTGGAACAGCTGCCGCAGAACGCGCCGAATTACCCAGTGGCCGAGCCTGGGATGGTCAAGCTCTCCGCCGCCTGGCTGATCGACCAGGCGGGGTTCGCCAAGGGCTATGGGCTGGAAGGCACGGACGGGTTTGAGCTGGCCGGCGGCCGGGCGTCGCTGTCCACCAAGCATACCCTTGCCATTACCAACCGCGGGGAGGCCAGTGCGCAGGACATTCTTGCGGTGGCCCGTGCGGTGCGTGCCGGGGTGCAGGAGCGCTTCGGCATTAAGCTGGTGAACGAGCCGCTGCTGATCGGGCTGAGCCTCTAGCAGCACAGAACAAGCGAAGAAAAGCGGGAACAGATGGCCGGGGAAGTTGCGCTGCGAAAACTCGTGGATGCAGACATCGTGAAAATCGAGTCGCAGTTCCAGTGCCTTGAAGGCGCCGGCGAATCCCAGTGGTTCGGCTTCTGGAACACCGCCAAGCTGCGCGCCAGGCTGGCCCAGGACCAGTTCATCGGCGCCCAGGACGGCGCGCTGGCCATTGCCTTCCAGGATGAGATCGTCGGGAAGGTCGACTGGTTCACCAGCACCACCTGGGGCCGGGCGAACACCTCGGCCTGCTGGGAAATCGCGGTGGGCATCTTCGCCGACTACCGAGGACAAGGGATCGGGACCACTGCCCAGCGCCTGCTGGTCGACTACCTGTTCACCCACTATCCGCGGCACCGGATCCAGGCAACAACGGCCGCCGAGAACATTGCAGAACAGCGGGTGCTGGAATCCCTGGGGTTCACGCTGGAAGGCACCGTCCGCCAAGCCCAGTGGCGCGGCGGAGCGTGGCATGACCAGCTGCTGTATTCGCTGCTGCGCGATGAATGGGCTGCTGCGGAGCCAGCTGCACCTTAATTGCGATAGCGCCGGCGTTCGAATAATGTGTTCGAACGCCGGCGCTATGCTTTGTGCTTCTGGCCCGCTCTGCTTGTTTAGAGGCGGCCCTGCGCGATGGCGAGCATGCGGCGGATCGGCTCCGCAGCGCCCCACAGCAGCTGGTCGCCCACGGTGAATGCGGAGATGTACTCCGGGCCCATCTCCAGCTTGCGGATGCGGCCCACCGGGATGTCAAGGGTGCCCGAGGCCGCCACCGGGGTCAGCTGCTCGACGGTGGCTTCCTTTTCATTCGGGACCACCTTGGCCCATTCGTTGTCTTCTGCCAGCAGGGTTTCGATCTCGGAGACCGAAAGGTTTTCCTTCAGCTTCAGGGTCAGCGCCTGCGAGTGCGAGCGCATGGCGCCGATGCGCACGCACAGCCCGTCCATGGCAATGTGGTGGCTGCCGCTGGTCTGCAGGATCTTGTTGGTTTCTGCTCCTGCCTTCCACTCCTCGCGGGACTGGCCGTTGCCCAGGTCCGAGTCGATCCATGGGATCAGCGAGCCGCCCAGCGGCACGCCGAACTGGGAAGCATCGAGGCCGCCGCGCTGGGTTTGAAGCACCTTGCGGTCGATCTCTAGGATGGCGCTGGCCGGGTCGGCAAGTTCGGTTTCCACCGAGGAGTTGATGTCGCCGAACTGGGTGAGTAGTTCGCGCATGTGGCGTGCGCCGCCACCGGAAGCCGCCTGGTAGGTCATTGCGGTGCCCCACTCGACCAGGTTGTTCTTGAACAGGCCTCCCAAGCCCATGAGCATGCAGGAGACGGTGCAGTTGCCGCCGATAAAGTCCTTGACTCCAGCGGTCAGCGACTGGTCGATGACATTGCGGTTGATCGGGTCGAGCACGATCACCGAATCGTCGTTCATGCGAAGGGTGGAGGCCGCGTCGATCCACAGGCCGTCCCAGCCTGCCTTGCGCAGTTCGCTGTGCACCTTGGTGGTGTAGTCCCCGCCCTGGGCAGTCACAATAATCGGCAGCTTGGCCAGTGTCTGGATGTCATAGGCATCCTGCAGAGCGTCTGCGCCTTCGGCGAATGCCGGGGCCTTGCCGCCGGCATTGGACGTGGAGAAGAACACTGGATCAATCTGCGCAAAATCGCCCTCTTCGAGCATGCGCTGCATCAGCACGGAACCAACCATGCCACGGTAACCAACAAAACCAACAGATGAAGTCATGTCTCCATGGTAGGTGGAATCAGGTCCTTGGCCCCGGTTCGTTACAGGAGTTAAAGCAGAATCACACCCGAGCCCCAGCAGGGTTCGAGTGTGATTCGGCGAAGCGAAAGTACTACTTCTCCTCAAGCAGCAGCTTGCGGTTCTTGATCGCCCAATAGGCGCTGAAGATGAAGATCTGGGTGGGGACGAACAGCAGAATGATGCCGAAGATCTTGTGGCCGCCCAGCACCAGGAAGAATCCAAGCACCGCGACGACCAACGCCAGCAATGGGAAAAGCATGTAGCCGAGGACAAACAGTGCCTCTGAGTGCTGTTTGAGGTCAGCGATGTATTTTTTCATTGGCGGTGTCAGTCCTTTGTGCGCAGCCAGGTTTCAAAACGGTATCGAGTGCCGGTGGATGATTCCAGCCAGGCGGGATTCTCCGGCTCGCAGGCGCCAGCGGTGAAGCTGGCGTCGAGCACCGGGGCGCGGGTGTCGCCATCGACGTCCAGGTCCAGCTTGGTCACCACGGCAACGTCGAGCAGGTCCATGGCCTGCGCGTAGACCTTGCCGCCGCCGATGATCCAGATTTCTTCGCCGCCCTTGCAGGTCTTGGCCAAGGCCAAAGCTTCGCCAAGGCTTGCCACCGGCAGGGCGCCAGCCTCGCGCAGCTCATCGTGCTTGTCCTGCTGCGAGGTCAGCACGATGTTCTCGCGGCCGGGCAGCGGGCGGAACTTGGCGGGGAAGGAATCCCAGGTGGTGCGGCCCATGATCACCGGGTGGCCTGCGGTGGTGCGCTTGAAGTGCGCCAGATCTTCTGGAACATGCCAGGGCATGGTGCCGTTGGCGCCGATGATGCCGTTCTTGGCCTGGGCCCAGATGGCTCCCACCAGTGTTGCGGGTGTGGCGGCGTGGCGTGGGTCCGGGGTCATACGGCGACGGTTCCCTTGATAGTCGGGTGGTGCTGGTAGCCGTTGACGACAAAGTCATCGAGGCTGTAGTCGAAGATCGAGGCAGGCTTCGAAGCGAAGGACAGGCTCGGGTAGGGGTAGGGTTCGCGGGAAAGCTGTTCGCGCACCTGCTGAAGGTGGTTGGTATAGATGTGCACGTCGCCGCCGGTCCAGATGAACTCGCCAGGCTCCAGGTCCAGCTGCTGGGCAAGCATCATGGTCAGCAGCGCATAGGAGGCGATGTTGAAGGGCACGCCCAGGAACATGTCTGCGCTGCGCTGGTAGAGCTGGCAGGAGAGCTTGCCGTCTGCCACGTAGAACTGGAAGAACACATGGCAGGGCGGCAGTGCCATGTTCTGGATTTCTGCAACGTTCCAAGCGGAGACGATGTGGCGGCGCGAGTCGGGGTTCTCCTTCAGCGACGTCACCAGCTGCGAAATCTGGTCGATGTGCCCGCCGTCGGGAGTGGGCCAGGAGCGCCACTGCACCCCGTAGACCGGGCCCAGTTCGCCGTTTTCGTCGGCCCATTCGTTCCAGATGCGCACGCCCTGGTCCTGCAGCCACTTCACATTGGATTCGCCGCGCAGGAACCACAGCAGCTCGGCGGCCACCGACTTGAAGTGCACGCGTTTGGTGGTGACCAGCGGGAAGGATTCGGAAAGATCAAAGCGGATCTGTCGTCCGAACACCGATAGGGTGCCGGTGCCGGTGCGGTCTTCCTTGGCTGCTCCGTTCTCCAGAACGTCGCGCAAGAGGTCTTCATACGGGGTCAGAATGCTCACCCCAACAGTTTAGTGCACCACAGGTTTTCTCCGGCCCGAAGGTAAGCCAGGCCACTGCCGCTAGCCGGCGGCGACCACCATGTCCTGGTACTCGGGGTAGCGGCGCAGGTAGTCCTGGACATAGCTGCACTCCGGGACGATCTTCACGCCCTCGCTGCGCAATTGGTCAAGCACCAGGGTGACCAGCGCGCGGGCGTAGCCGCGGCGGCCGAATTCCTCATTGACGATGGTGTGCTGGATGGTCGCCACATCACCTTCGCGGTGGTAGCCGATGAAGCCGACGTAGGTGGGCCCCTGCCACAGGGCATAGCGTCCGCGGTCTTCTTCATGGTCAAGGCGCAGCCCCTGGTGCACGATCTTTTCCACTGGCTGCTGCGGCTGATGAGCGCTCATGATCCGGCCCTTTCTCCCTGGCCGCCCGCGCGGCGAACCTTCTTAGTTAACAGTCATAGCCGCAATCGCCAATAGATGCAATGACTAGCGGCAATGCTCTGAACGAACGAGCCGCTAATCGTGGTACGGGGTGTGCACCTCAAGGGAAATGATCCGCTCCTTGGACCCTGGCAGGTGGTGCGCCACAATCAGGCTCCCGGGCTCAAGGTAGGGGTCAGCCTCGGGAAGCACCCGGGCCACCTGCTTGGAGCTGTGGCCGGCCAGGACCTTCAAGGCCAGGGGCAGCACCGGGCGGTGGGTGCACAGCACCTGGGAGCGGTTCTTCTCCAGCAGCTTGCGCACCGCGCGGGCTGCGGCCTTGGGATGCCGGTTGGCCGCATGCTCGGTGACCGCGCGGATGGACTTCAGCTTCAGCGCATGGGCGGAGACATAGGGTGCGACGGTCTGCACGCAGCGCATCCACGGCGAGGAGGCCACGTGGCCCGGCTTCCAGGCCTCCAGCAGCCGGGCGACCGCCTGGGCCTGCCGGCGTCCGGTGGCGGCCAG
This sequence comes from Glutamicibacter uratoxydans, assembly GCF_006539925.1. Lineage (GTDB taxonomy): Bacteria > Actinomycetota > Actinomycetes > Actinomycetales > Micrococcaceae > Glutamicibacter > Glutamicibacter uratoxydans. The sequence continues at coordinate 18,409 of NZ_BJNY01000016.1, forward strand.
CGGGCGTTCGCCCTCCGCCCGGGTCCACTTGCCGCGCGGCTTGGCCTTGGCATGGCGGATGAGCAGGAAGGGCTTGGCGGCCAGGTGTCCGGCCTTGTGCGCGGCGACCAGGTCTGCCAGCGGAGCGCTGTCTGCCGGGTTGGTCAGGAACTGCGCCGCCTGCTTAGCAGCCACCCACTGCACCGCGTCGCATTCGCCGCCGTCGGGGCTGATGGCGGTGCCGGGCGCGACCTTGGCCGCCCAGTAGTACACCACCTTGGTGCGCTGGCGCACCGAATAGGTGGTGGCGGCCAGAGGCAGTCCCAGGGTGATCTGAAGCCCGATCTCCTCGTCGACCTCGCGCACCGCGCATTCGGCAATTGACTCGCCCTCGTCGAGCTTGCCCTTGGGCCAGGACCAGTCGTTGTACTTGGGGCGGTGGATCAGCAATACCTGCAGGGAACCGTCGACCAGCCGCCAGGGGATGGCCCCGGCGGCGATGATGTCGAAGCTGCCTAGTCGTATTTCCTCGGCGTCGCAGGAACGGTGCAGTTCGCGCACGCGTTCCACGGCGTCCAGGGCTTTGGATTCATTCACTAGCTGTTGCGCCCGCTGTTTCGCCGCTGGAAGTGGTCCTGGATCAGCCAGAACTGCACATCGGAGAGCGGATTGCCCTCCTCGTCCTTGTAGTGGCGGTCCCACTGGCCGTCGGCGTTCAGGTGCCAGGAGGCGGTGCCGTCGTCCACATAGCGGTCCATCAGCGAGATCACGTCGGCGATGTCTTCCTCATTGCTCAGCGAGACCAGCGCCTCGACGCGGCGGTCGAGGTTGCGGTGCATCATGTCCGCGGAGCCGATGTACACCAGCGGGTCCCCGGCATTGGCGAAGATGAACACGCGGCTGTGCTCCAGAAAGCGGCCCAGGATCGAGCGGACCTGGATGTTCTCGCTCAGCCCCGGGACTCCCGGGCGCAGCGCGCAGATGCCGCGCACGATCACGTCCACCTTCACCCCGGCCTGGCTGGCCCGGTAGAGGGCGTCGATGATTGCCTCGTCCACGATGGAATTGACCTTGATGACCACCTTGGCGTCCACCCCGGCCTGGGCGTTGCGGATCTCCTGCTCGATGTGCGCCAGCAGTCCGGTGCGCACCGAGCGCGGCGCGACCAGCAGGCGGTTGTAGGTGGAGCGCGGGGCGTAGCCCGAAAGCTGGTTGAACAGCTTCGAGACGTCCTCGCCGACCTCGTCGTCGCTGGTGAGCAGGCCGAAGTCCTCGTAGTAGCGGGCGGTGCGCGGGTGGTAGTTGCCGGTGCCGATGTGGCAGTAGCGGCGCAGCTTGTCGCCCTCGCGGCGCACCACCAGGGAGAGCTTGGAATGGGTCTTCAGGCCCACGATGCCGTACACCACGTGCACGCCCGCCTGCTCCAGCTTGCGCGCCCAGGTGATGTTCGCCTGCTCGTCGAAGCGGGCCTTGATCTCCACCAGTGCCAGCACCTGCTTGCCGGCCTCCGCGGCGTCGATCAGCGCATCGACGATGGGGGAGTCGCCGCTGGTGCGGTACAGGGTCTGCTTGATGGCCATGACCTTGGGATCCGCGGCCGCCTGTTCCAGGAAGGCCTGCACCGAGGTGGAGAAGGAGTCATAGGGGTGGTGCAGCAGGATGTCGCGGCGGCGCACCGCGGCGAAGACGTTCGCGGCCTTGGCGGTCTCCGACTCGTTCAGGAAGCGGGAGGTATGGCCCACATGCTTGGGGTAGTGCAGCTCGGTGCGGTCAAGCCCTGCGATCACGCCCATGCCGCGCAGGTCCAGCGGGGCCGGAAGCTTGAAGACCTCGTCCTCTTCCACGCCCAGTTCCCGGGTGAGCAGGTCCATGATCTGCGGGTTGATGTCATCCACCACTTCAAGGCGCACCGGAGGGCCGAAGCGGCGGCGCAGCAGCTCCTTTTCCAGGGCCTGCAGCAGGTTCTCGGCGTCGTCCTCTTCCACTTCCAGGTCCTCGTTGCGGGTGACGCGGAAGAAGTGGTGCTCGACGATCTCCATGCCGGGGAAGAGCAGCTCAAGGTGCACAGCGATCAGGTCTTCCAGCGCGATGAAGCGCGCTGAGCGGTGCGATGAATGCGCTGCGCGCGGGCCGTCGATGCTGATCAGCCGGGAGATGGTGTCCGGCACCTTCAGGCGGGCGAACAGCTCCTTGCCGGTCAGCGGATTGCGCACCACCACCGCAAGGTTCAGCGAGAGCCCGGAGATGTAGGGGAAGGGGTGCGCCGGGTCCACCGCCAGCGGGGTGAGCACCGGGAAGACCTGGGCGACGAACCACTCGGACAGGGTCTTCTGCTCGGCGGCGGAGAGGTCATCCCAGCCGGTGATGCGGATGCCGTGCGAGGCAAGGTCGGGGGCCACCGAATCCGAGTAGACCTTGGCATGGCGGGTCTGCAGCTCGTGGGCGCTGGTCAGCAGCAGCTCCAGCTGGTCGATGGGGTTCATGCCGTTGGCGGCGGGCACCGCCAGGCCGGTGGCGATGCGGCGCTTGAGGCCCGCCACGCGCACCATGAAGAACTCGTCGAGGTTTGAGGCGAAGATCGACAGGAAGTTCACCCGCTCCAGCAGCGGCAGGTCGGGGTCTTCGGCAAGTTCCAGGACGCGGGCATTGAAGTGCAGCCAGCTCAGCTCGCGGTCCAGGAAGCGCTCGTTCTCGAAGCCGCCTTCGGGGTGCAGGTCAGGCAGGGAGCCGGCCGGTTCGATGCGGTCCTCGTTGACCTTTGAAGAAGGGACATCCCGCAACTGTGCTGGTGGCTGCTTCGGGGTGGTTGTCATGTGCTGAACTCACTTCTTCCTGCAAGTGGAGGCCAAGTACGGCGAAATTGGGCGGCCCCGGCGCACCGGGACCGCGCATTGGTATTAGTCTATCTGTTCGGGGCCGTACATGATGTCGGCATCCCATAGCGTGAAGCCCAGCGAACGGTAGAGCTTGACCGCCGGTTCATTGTCGGCATCCACATACAGCAGCACCGGATCCACGCCCTGCTCCAGCAGGTAGTTGATGCCGGTGATGGTCAGCGCCCGGCCCAGGCCCAGGCCCTGCGCCTCGGGCACCACGCCCACGACGTAGACCTCGCCCATGGGGCGCACCGCGTCGGCGGAGGCCGGGTGGATCTTGGTCCAGTGGTAGGCGACCAGCCGCTCATCCGGGTCGAAGGCCAGGAAGAAGCCGGAGGGGTCGAACCAGCTCTCGTTCATCCGCGCGTCCAGGTCCGCGAGGCTCAGCGAACCCTGTTCAGGGTGGTGGGCGAAGGCCCGCGCATTGGCTTCAAGCCATGCCGACTCGTCCTCGCCCACGCGGAAGGTGCGCACGCTCAGTCCGCGCTGCAGCACCGGTTCCTCCAGCGAGTCGGTGCCTTCGCGGCGCATCCGGTACAGTTCGCGGACCCGGGACAGCCCGATGGATTCAGCCAGCTTGCGTGCGGCTTCATGGTCGCCATGGGCCCAGGTGTTGATCTGCGCCAGGTCGATTTCGCCGCCCAGCGCCTGGAGCAGCTGGCGCCCGATGCCGGTGCCGCGGTCCGCCGGATGGACCACCAGCTCCACGACCCAGCGGCCGGAGCCTTCGTCGCGGATGGCCACGATGATGCCGCTGATATGCGATTCTGCGCCGCGGCCGGATTGGGCCAGCAGCGAGATCACCGAATCATCGGAAGCCTCGGAGCCCAGGGCTACGAGCGTCTGGTCGCTCAGCGGCGGATTGCCGTCGGCTTCCAGGGCGGCAGTTGCTAAATTACGTACCTCGGCCAGCGTCTGCTGTTCCAGCTCGCCAAGGACCTTGAGAAGGGACACGGTGTTCTGCGGCTGTTCACTCATGCTCACACGATATCCGCTCGGCGCCGCGACTCGCTACAGATGGAGAAATGTTATTGCTCGGTGTGGAATCGATACCCCACGTTACGGACAGTTCCAATCAGTTGTTCGTGGTCGGTGCCCAGTTTTGCGCGTAGGCGGCGCACATGGACGTCGACCGTGCGGGTGCCTCCGTAATAGTCGTAGCCCCACACTTCATGCAGCAGCTGTTCACGGGTGAAAGCGCGTCCTGGGAACTGCGCAAGGTACTTGAGCAGCTCGAATTCCTTATAGGTCAGATCCAGCACCCGGTGATCTATTTTCGCCGTATAGCTCAGCTCGTCGATCACCAGCCCCAGCCGGTGTGAAATCTGCACCGGCTCTTCAGCTTCCGGCGCTGCGGCGGCGAGCATGAGCCGGATGCGGGCCTCCAGCTCTGCGGGGACCGCGGTGGGAAGGATGAAGTCGGTGCAGTGCCACTCGGCGTTGACGATGCTCAGCGCGCCCTCGCCCAGCACCAGCAGCAGCGGAAGCTTCACCGTCGAGTGCAGCACCTGTGCCAGGGAGCGGGCCGCCACCAGATCGGTGCGGGCATCGAGGATGACTCCTTGGACCTCCGCCAGCTGGGCCAGTGACTCGGTCCGCGCCGGAAGGCAGGTGATCTCGTGGAGCAGCAATTCCAGCGCCGGAAGCACTTCGGAGGCGTTCTCAGAATGATTTGTCAGCAGCAGTAGGTGCGCCACAGCCTAAGACCCCCTGCCAGATGGTTGCTAAAAAATCGTTTTTACGTGTGACAGTATAAGGAATGGAACAGTTGGTGCGCGCATGTGAAGACACAGGTGCGTCGACACAATGGTCAGGAATCTAAGTTTGAGAATCAAGGTACTACTGAGCGGTTTGCTCGCTTCGGCCCTGCTTTTGGGTGCTGCAGGCATCGGGGCGGTCGACTGGGCCATGGGCGCGGCCGCCCTGGTCCTGCAGCTGGTATTCGCCTATGCCTGGCCCCGGCTTGTCGGCGCGCACGCACGGTGGGCGCTAAGCGCCATCCTGGTCTTGTGTTCCGCCGCGGCCACTGCCGCCACGCTCTTCATGCCCGGCGATTCGCCGATGTCCCACGGTATCGAGGTCATCGCCGCCGGCGTGCTGCTGGTGTTCATCAGCCAGGTGCAGCGCGGCGCGGAAGCCCAGGGGCGCATGTCCTCCGTGGTGGCTGGAACCACCGGCGTGGTGATGGCCGTGCTCGGCTCCTCATGGGCGGCCGCCGGAACTACCAGCTTTGGGTTCCCACTGGCCTTGGTCACCGTGCTCGGCCTGCTGGGTTCGGGTGTTTTTGCGATGACGCGGTTGCCCAACCGCATCACCCTGGGCTTCGGTCCGCTGGCGGCCGGCGCGCTGGGCGCCGCTGCGACGGCCTTTCCGCTGGGCATGGCCTGGTACGAGGGGGCTGTGATCGGCCTGGTTGCCGGCATTTTGGTTGCGGCGATTCGAGCGATGGCGCTGTCCACGCGCAGCGTGAAGAACTTCACCGGGGTGCTGGCGGTGGCCGTGGGCATGATCTTAATCTCGGGCGCGACCAGTTGGTACGCCGTTGAATTATTGCATTTCGGCTGAACATTTCGGCTAGCAAATCAACCGCTGGCAGTTTGATCACCATGATTTGGACGCAGATGTCGCAAGGAGAACTTAGCTCGCGCTAAGATGAAGCCATGAATGAAAACTACCTTGCACTCGAGATTTTCTTCCAGGCCCTCGTAGTCATCGCTGGACTGGGAATGGCCGGATTCGCCGGACTGGTCGTCAAGCGTCTGTTCCAGGGCCAGAAATAACTGACAGCGCACACGAGAACGTGTGCGCTGTTTTTATTTGCCGACTTTCAAAAGGAGCGAATAGCCCATGGCGTTTGAGCTTCCAACAGACCTCACCCCCGAACTTGTCCCCTTTGCGTGGCTGATTGGCACCTGGGAAGGCATGGGTCGTTTGGGCGAGGGCGAGGCCGACGACGAATACTTCTGGCAGCAGGTTGTCTTCCGCGACAGCGGGGCGCCCTACCTGGAATACCGCAGCGAATCGTGGCTTGCCGATGAGCAGGGCAACAAGCTGCGCCTGCTGACCATCGAAACCGGATTCTGGTCCCTGGCGCGCGAACAGCACGAGGCGGATGCAGGCCCTGGCATGATGCCCGGCGACATCTTCCCGGTGCTGCGTTCGGCACAGGATGTCCAGGAGCTGCACACCGATGACGGGTTCAACATTCAGGCGCATATTGTGCGCCCCGGCGGCGTTTCCGAGCTGTACTACGGGTTGATCAACGGCCCGCGCGTTCAGCTGGCCACCGAGGGGCTGCTGCGCAGCAAGCACGCGAAGCAGTACGCCTCGTCCACCCGCATCTACGGGCTGGTCAACGGTGAACTGTTCTGGCGCTGGGATGTTTCCGAGGGAAACATGGACCTGCAGGCCCACGCCTCAGCCGCGCTCAAGCGCGTGGCAGGCAGCGAAGCGGCGAACTGACGATGAGCGAAAACTACCGTTCAATTCTCCTGCAGCGCGAAGGCGCTGTGGAGGCAGGCGGCGTGGACGCCGGAGTGGCGGCCCACTATGGGGCGCCGACCCGCGAAGCGCGCCGGCTGTTCAGGGGCGAGGCGATTGCCGACCTGTCGCACTTCGACGTGCTTGAAATTTCAGGAGCCGACCGGCAAAGCTGGCTCGACACCCTCAGCAGCCAGCGGATCAACAGCCTTGCACCGGGTGCCAGCACCCAGGCGCTGCTGCTCTCGGTCCAGGGCCGCATCGAACACGAGATGAAGGTGCTGGTCGGCGCCGAAAGGCTGCTGCTGATCGTGGAGCCGGGACGCGGGGCCGCGCTGGAAGAGTTCTTGAACTCCATGCGCTTTATGCTGCGCGTCGAGGTGAAGAACCTGTCGGCGACCCACGGCGTGCTTGCCGCCACCCGCGAAATCCCCACGGCTGGCCAGCTGGTCTGGCAGGATCCGTGGCCCGGCGTCAGCGCCGGGGGCTGGGCGTATTCGCGCGAAGACCACCCGGGCGCCGAGCGCCCCTGGTTCCTGCACATCGTTCAGCTGGAGGAGCTGGAGCAGGCAGCCGGCGAAGAGCAGCTGGCAGGCATGATGGCAGTCGAAGCGCTGCGCATCGCCGCCTGGGAGCCGCGCTTCGGCGCAGAAATCGACGACAAGACGATTCCGCACGAGCTGGACTGGCTGCGCACCTCGGTGCACCTGTCCAAGGGCTGCTACAAGGGCCAGGAAACCATCGCCCGCGTGCACAACATCGGCCACCCGCCGCGGCGCATCGTGCTGCTTGACCTCGACGGGTCGATGCACACCCTGCCGGCGGAGGGCTCCGAGATCAAGCTGGGGGAGCGCACCGTGGGGCGCGTGACCTCCGCTGCGCTGCACTTTGAAGAGGGGCCCATCGCCCTGGGCGTCATCAAGCGCAACGTGGATCCGGGAGAGGTGCTCTCGGTCGTTGACGGGGACAGCGTCTACCCGGCGGCCCAGCAGGTCATCGTCGCCACCGACGCAGGCCAGGTCGCGGGCCGTTTCACCGGCTTCCTGCGCACCCCGCCCGGCGCCTAGCCAGGCATCTGCCGCAGACTGGAAATGCCCTGGATCCTTCGATGGATCCAGGGCATTTTCGCGTCTGCCGCAGCTTTAGCCGAACAGGATGCTCGCCTCGTTGTAGCGTTCGAGCGGCACCCGCTTGAGGTTGTTCAGCGCCGCGCGCAGTGGAATGCGGTTCACCTTGGTGCCGTGCAGGGCCACCATGGTGCCCCAGGCGCCTTCGCTGACCGAATCCACCGAGGCCATGCCCAGCCGGGTGGCCAGCACCCGGTCGAAGGCAGTTGGCACGCCGCCGCGCTGGATATGCCCCAGCACCGTGGCGCGGGTTTCAATGCCGGTGCGCTCCTCGAGCAGCGGGGCCAGCATTTCGCCAATGCCTCCCAGCCGGGCCCGGCCAAAGGTGTCCAGCCCGCGCACCGAGAAGGCCTCCTCCATGCCTTCGGGCACAAAGCCCTCGGCCACTACGACCAGCGGGGCGCGGCCGCGTTCGTGGGCCTCGTTGACCCACTGGCAGATCTGGTCCATGGAGGTGGAGACCTCCGGGATCAAGATGGCGTGGGCTCCGGAGGCCATGCCCGCATGCAGGGCAATCCAGCCCACGTGGCGGCCCATGACCTCGGCGACCATGCAGCGGTGGTGCGAATCTCCGGTGGTGCGCAGCCGGTCGATGGCCTCCACCGCGATCTGGTTCGCGGTGTCGAAGCCGAAGGTGTAGTCGGTGGCGTCCAGGTCGTTGTCGATGGTCTTGGGCACCCCGACGATCGGCAGCCCCGCTTCGCACAGGCGCTGGGCCCCGGCCAGGGTTCCCTCGCCGCCGATGGCGATCAGCGCGTCGATGTTGTTCTTGGCGAGCATTGCCGCAATGTTCTCGGCCCCGCCGTCCTCGCCCTCGAAGGCATTGGTGCGGGAGGTGCCCAGGATGGTGCCGCCCTGTTTGGAGATGCCGCGCACGGCGCTGCGCTGCAGTTCAAAGAAGTCTGCCTCTTTGACCCCGCGCCAGCCGTCGCGGAAGCCCACGAATTCGTGGCCGTAGCTCTTGATACCGTTGAGCACTGCTCCGCGGATGACGGCGTTCAGGCCGGGGCAGTCGCCTCCGGAGGTCATGATTCCAATGCGCATTTACCCTCGCTTGCTAAGGATGGGATGCGCTGCCACCTGGCTGCGGAGGTCGGTGCTCAGACCCATAGCAGCGTGGCAGCGGTTCCCGTATGGATCCGACTCGATTTCGCGCGCCATTGAGCATCGACTTTGAGTTTAAGTGTACGTGCTTAACGCCACAAGGGCGAGCTCGCCCGCGGCCAAAGCCGCAGATGAGCCCGCCCGGAGCGCCGCGCTGCGCATCCTAGAATTTGCGCAGCCACTTCTGCAGGATGATGGTGTCGTCCTGAGCCGGGATCAGCAGCCAGGCGACGATGTAGGCGCCGATGCCCAGCACCGGAAGCAGGAAGGAGACCAGCATGATGATGCGCACGATGGTCACATCCCAGCCGAACTTGTCGGCGATGCCGCCTGCCACGCCGCCTGCCATGCGGGCCGGGCCGCGGCGCAGCGGCATCGAGCGGAGGGAATTGAAGAACTTGTCCATGGTTTTTCCTTGGTGGTTGTCGGGTGGGATCTGGTTGTCGCAGTGGATCTAGAAGTTGGGGTTCGCCGGCGGCGGGATCTTGTCGCTGCGTTCGCTGCGGCGCAGGGCAGAGGTGATGCCCGAGACGATCATGACGATGCCGGCCAGGGCGAACACTCCGATGAACAGCAATGGCGTGTCCAGACTCCAGTTCAAGAGGTTCTTGCTCAGCGAGACCGCGGCAATGACCATCAGGATCAGTCCAAAGACCAGAGTTCCGGTGGGGAACTTCGTTTCACGGGTGGGTTGAGTGTTCATTACCTTAGGCTCCTTAAGAGTTCGGAGTGTAGACGGAAGCGTCGATGCTGGAGAAGGCGCCGGTGACGTTGACTGTCAGGGTCGGGGTCTGCTCGGACATCGAGTAGCGGTCCTGTGGCAGTTCCCCGTCCAGGTCGGAGATGAAGACGCCGTTGTTCAGCACCTTGACCTTCACCATCGGCGGCAGCTTCAGGTCCACCTTGGAGAAGACGGAGCTGACGTCCACCGTGGTGTTTTCGGCGATTCCCGACATGTCACTCAGGTCAATTGTCGAGTTGCTGAACACCGCGCTGTAGGAGCGGCCGGAGTCCGTGCTGTCCGGCGCCGCATCGGTGGAGGAGCCGATGTTGTTGCCGAAGATCAGCGTCAGCACCAGCAGCGGGATGGCGAGCCCAAGCAGCCCTCCGCTGGTGCGCTTGGCGGCAGAGGCGAGCACGATGCACAATCCGACGATCAGCAGCCCGGCGGCCAGTGCGATGCCCCAGCCGCTGCCCGGAAGATCCATGATGCCCAGGTAGTCAAGGCCCAGCACCCCGGCAACCACTAGGACGGTCAGGCCCACCACCGTGGTGGCGGCCCAGCCCGGAACCGGGGGCGCCAGCCGCGCTTTGCGCTCCGCCTTGGCCTGCTGTGCAGGGTTGTGGCTGGTGTAGTCATAGGAGCCGGTCGGCTCGCTGCCAGGCTGCAGAGGATCGCTCGGTGCCTGGTACTGGGATCCCATGGTGTACTCCTGAAAGTCATTGGGTGCTGTTGGCTGCTGGGCGGGCTTCGGCTCGGTGCTCTGTGCCGAGGCCCGTGCGCTAAAAGACTGCTGGTCGCTCCTCCAGTTCTTTTCGACAATGCTGCCGTGCACCGTCAGGTCCTCGTCGCTGGCCCCGGCGGATGGGGCCGCCGCGCTGAAGCCCTGCGGCCCGGAAGAGGAGCTGGCCTTATTAGGCCTCTCGAACTTGGTGTTGCGGCGGGAGAAGACCACGAAGAGCACCGCCGCCACGATCACCACGGGCCAGAGCACCGGGGCGATCGTGTCCAGGAACCAGGGGGCGGGGAAGACTCCGATGGCGAGCATGACGACCGATCCGGTCATGCCGCTGGTCCAGTTCTTGGCCAGCGCCTGCTCCAGGTGGATCTGGTCCTTGGCATCGGGCAGCAGGGCCCACGCCAAGGCGTAGAGCACCAGGCCCAGGCCGCCGAGGATGCTCAGCGCGACGACGACGCCGCGCACCAGCACCACGTCGATGTTGTAGCGCTGGGCGATGCCGGCGGACACCCCGCCCAGCCACTGTGAATCCTGGCGGACAATCTGCGTCTTGCGCATCTGGCTGAAGAAGCCGCCGCCGGATGCTGGTCTCTGGTTGCTCATGCATCAATTTTCCCGCAGGCGCCGCCCCGGCCGCTATGAGGGGCTACCCTGATCTTTGCCTAGGGGTAGCCGGGCCAACCCCTAGATTCCCTACGTAATCGGTGTTTTCGTGCTTGACTTATACCTATGCAGACCCCAACACCTCGGCATGACATTGTGCGCAGCGACAATCGAATGATTGCCGGCGTCTGCGGGGGACTGGCCGAGCACCTGGACGTTCCGGTGAACTATGTGCGCGTGGGATTCATCGCCTTGAGCGTACTGGGCGGAGTAGGCGCGCTGCTCTACGGCTGGCTGTGGGTCTTCACGCCCAGCGTCGCCGAGGCGCAGGCGGATGAAGAGCGCTCCTGGGGGACCAGGAGCCGCACCCTGTCCGAGGAGATGTCCCGGGTGCAGCAGGGGCTGTTCGCCGCCCGCGAGAACGCTGCCGGGATGGGCCGCTGGCGCGATGCGCTGATCGGGGCGTCGATGCTGGTGCTCGCGGTGCTTGCCTGGGGACAGTGGGCCGGCTGGGACATCCGCTGGGATTTGATCTGGCCGTGCATCGGCATCGCCGCCGGCGTGCTGCTGGCCTGGATGCAGGTGGACCAGAGCGATGCCAAGAACGACCGCAGGGCCAGGACCTCCCTGGCCATCCGGCTCAGCGTCGGGCTGCTGCTGGTCATCGGCGGGCTGCTGGCCATCCTGAGCGGGACGGTAAGCACCTCGGACCTGTTCGGCGGTCTGCTGACCGCCGTGGGGATTTTGGCGGGCGCCGCGGTGGTGATGCTGCCGTGGGGCGCCAAGCTCTGGCGCGACTTCCTCGCCGAGCGCAGCAGCCGCCAGGCCGCGGCCCAGCGGGCCGAGTTCGCCGCGCACCTGCATGATTCGGTGCTGCAGACCCTGGCGGTCATCCAAAAGCGCAGCGAAGAGCCTGCGGCGGTGCGCACCTTGGCCAGGGTCCAGGAACGCGAGCTGCGCCAGTGGCTCTACGGCGAGCAGGACCTGGATGAAGAAAATGTTGTGGTGGAAATCCAGCATGAAGCGGAGAATATCGAGCAGCTGATGCTGCGCGACATCGACGTGATTTCTGCGGGCTCCGCAGAGGTCTTCGCAGGCCAGCAATCGCTGGTGGCGGCCGCCCGCGAGGCGATGATGAACGCCGCCAAGCATGCGGAGGGCAAGATCTCGGTGTTTATCGATTGCACGCAGACCGAGGTGGAAGTGTTCATCAGGGACCGCGGCGCAGGTTTTGACATGGACGCGATCCCCGATGACCGGCACGGGGTGCGCGAATCGATCCTGCGGCGCATGAGCAGGGCTGGCGGCACCGCGAAAATCCGCAGCGGCGAAGACGGCACGGAGGTCCAGCTGAGCATGCCTCGGCTGGCGGAACAAGAAGACAAGAAAGCATGATGAATCAAGCAGCAGAAGCAGGCTACCGGGTTGTACTGGTTGACGACCACGCCATCTTCAGATCGGGCCTGCGCGCAGATCTGGCCGATGATCTGGAGATTGTCGGCGAGGCAGGCAGCGTGGAACAGGCAATAGAGGTCATCGAGCGCGAGCGGCCCGATGTGGTGCTGCTTGACGTGCACCTGCCCGGCGGCCGGGGCGGAGGCGGAGCCGAAGTGCTCAAGGCCTGCGCTCACCTTTTCGCGCAGACCAAGTTCTTGGCGCTCAGCGTCTCCGACGCCGCCCAGGACGTGGTGCTGGTGATCCGCTCCGGCGCCCGCGGATATGTCACCAAGAGCATTTCCGGTGAAGAGATCTCGGACGCGGTGCGCCGGGTGGCCTCCGGCGATGCGGTGTTCTCGCCGCGGCTTGCGGGTTTTGTCCTGGATGCCTTCGGCTCGAACGCGTCAATTGCCGAAATCGACGAGGAGCTTGACCTGCTCACCGACCGCGAGCTGCAGGTCATGAAGCTGATCGCCCGTGGCTACAGCTACAAGGAAGTCGCCAAGGAGCTGTTTATTTCGGTCAAGACCGTCGAATCCCATGTGTCCAATGTGCTGCGCAAGCTGCAGCTGTCCAACCGGCACGAACTGACCCGCTGGGCAGTGGAGCGCAAAATCCTCTAGCGCGGCAGCTGGCGGGGAAACGCCAAAGGCTGGGCTCCGGAACTCGACGTTCCGGGGCCCAGCCTTTGGTTGGTGGCCTAGCGCTGAAGCTACTTGGCTTCGTTCAACAGCGAGATCATGCGCTGTACGCCTTCTGCAAGATCTGCGTCGCCCAGTGCGTAGGACATGCGGATGTAGCCTGAAGGGCCGAAAGCTTCGCCTGGAACTACAGCAACCTCGGCCTGTTCAAGGATGAAGGCCGCCAGTTCGGCGCTGGTGTTGTTCACGACGCCGCGGATTTCCTTGCCCAGCAGTTCGCGGACATCGGAGTAGGCGTAGAATGCGCCATCCGGGGTTGGGCAGTGCAGGCCGTTGATGGAGTTCAGGCCCTCGACGATGGCCAGGCGGCGGCGGTTGAAGGCAAGCTTCATTTCATTGACCGCATCCAACGGGCCTGCCACCGCGGCCAGCGCCGCGCGCTGGGACACGTTGGAAACGTTGGAGGTGGCATGGGACTGCAGGTTGGTGGCGGCCTTGATGACGTCATTCGGGCCGATCATCCAGCCCACGCGCCAGCCGGTCATGGCGTAGGTCTTTGCTGCGCCGTTGAGGATGACCACGCGGTCTTCCAGCTCTGGAACCAGCGTGGCGATGGAGCTGAAGGATGCATCGCCGTAGGTCAGGTGCTCGTAGATCTCGTCAGTGACAACCCACAGGCCCTTGGAGGCAGCCCAGAGGCCGATCTCGCGAACCTGCTCCGGGGTGTACACGGCGCCGGTAGGGTTCGACGGGGAAACGAACAGCAGGATCTTGGTGCGTTCAGTCAGTACCGATTCCAGCTGCTCGACGGTGACCTTGTAGCCCTGCTCTGGGCCTGCAAAGATCTCCACCGGCTTGGCGCCGGCCAGCTGGATTGCCTCTGGATAGGTGGTCCAGTAGGGAGCAGGGACGATGACCTCGTCCCCTGGATCCAGCAGGGTGGCGAAGGTGTTGTACACGGCCTGCTTGCCGCCGTTGGTCACCAGAACCTGGGATGCCGATACTTCGTATCCTGAGTCGCGGAGGGTCTTCGCTGCGATGGCTTCGCGCAGCTCTGGAAGACCTGCTGCGGGGGAGTAGCGGTGGTTCTTCGGATCGCGGGCCGCCTGAACTGCGGCCTCGACGATGTAGTCCGGAGTGGGGAAGTCTGGCTCACCAGCGCCGAATCCGATCACTGGGCGGCCCGCCGCCTTCAACGCCTTGGCTTTGGCGTCAACTGCGAGGGTGGCTGATTCGGAAATAGCGCCGATGCGGCGAGAGATTCTGGACATAGAAAATTTCATCCTGAAGTCTACGAGGGTTGCTGATGCTTCCAGTCTAGATCCCACAGCTGTCGATCGAATCACGCTGCAGGAAAATGACCTAGCAACACGTTTTGAATCGGCAAAAAATGCGTTCTGCGCCACACTGGATGCCGCCAGTTCGACATTTTGGATTTCGTTGCGTAGAGTTATTTCTCGTTGCAAAGGCAGCCGGCGAAAACGCGAAAGCGCCAAGTCCGGTAAGATCTTTCAACGGGAGCAATGCTCTAAAGGGTAGTGGCGCAATTGGTAGCGCAGCGGTCTCCAAAACCGCAGGTTGCAGGTTCGAGTCCTGTCTGCCCTGCGCAGTAGCGATAAATCGCTCAGCGAGAATCTCACGTCACGGTGTGTTGTGGTCGTCATCGGCTGCGACACACCGTGATTGTTTCAACTGGCCAAAAAAATTGAAACGAGGAGCAACGTGACAGACGCTGCATATAACTCTGGCAAGGGTCAGCAGAAGAAGGGCTTCTTCGCCCGCATCATTCTGTTCTTGCGCCAAGTAATTTCCGAGATGAAAAAGGTTGTTACCCCAACCCGCAGCGAACTGGTGAACTACTTCCTAGTCGTTCTGGCATTCGTTTTGGTAGTTATCGGAATTGTCACGGCGTTCGACTTCGTTTTCGGACAGGGTTCGATCCTCCTGTTCACACGGCAAGTAGAACAGTAATTTGATTGCCTCGGCGGTATAATCGCTCCGAGGCAATTTTAGTGTCATCCAGTCAAAGAAAGCAGGATCCGCAGTGTCCGACAAGGAACTCGAACCGCAGATTAGTGACGAGGTCGAAAACGAGTTCGTTGAAGCCGCCGGCGATCAGGTGGAGGAAACCGAGCTGGTTGACTTCGACGAAACCGTAGAGGCCACCGAACCTGTTGAAGAATCCGTAGAGGATGCTGCAGATGACGCAGAAGCCGAAGCAGAACAGGATCAGGAAGAAGATCCTGCCGCCAAGGTTGCAAAGCTGAAGGAAGAATTCCGCACCAAGCTGCGCCGTCTTCCAGGCGACTGGTTTGTCATCCACACCTACGCAGGCTACGAGAACCGCGTCAAGGTCAACCTCGAAACCCGCATCCAGACCCAGGACATGGAAGATTACATCTTCGAGATCCAGGTTCCAATGGAAGAAGTCGTTGAGGTCAAGAACACCCAGCGCAAGATCGTCCGCCGCGTGCGCATCCCGGGCTACGTTTTGGTCCGTATGGAGCTCACCGACGCTTCGTGGGGTGTTGTTCGACACACTCCAGGCGTCACCGGCTTCGTTGGCAACGCCCATGATCCGAACCCGCTGAACCTGGACGAAGTGTTCTCCATGCTTGAGCACACCGTGATCGATCCGGTGGAACAGCCGTCCGCTGCAAAGCCTGGCCGTGCTCCAATCACCGAGGTCACCGTGGACTTCGAGGTCGGCGAATCGGTCATCGTCAACGACGGTCCGTTCGAAACTATGCCGGCGACGATCTCCGAGATCAAGCTGGACGCATCGCAGCTGGTAGTGCTCGTTTCGATCTTCGAACGCGAGACCCCAGTGACCTTGAACTTCAACCAGGTCACCAAGATCCAGTAGTATTAAGTCTTCGTGCCCCACTTCAATTGCTTTTGAGGTGCGGGCGCGTTCGGCTGTCGCGCCACGACAGCCAACCCCCGCACCACGCTCCTGTGCTGTGGGAACCGCAAGAGTAGAAGGACCCGACATGGCCCCAAAGAAAAAGGTCACCGGACTCATCAAGCTGCAGATCCAGGCAGGTGCTGCTAACCCAGCTCCTCCAATCGGTCCAGCGCTTGGCCAGCACGGCGTCAACATCATGGAATTCTGCAAGGCTTACAACGCTGCCACCGAGGCGCAGCGCGGTAACGTGATTCCAGTTGAAATCACCGTGTACGAAGACCGTTCGTTCACTTTCATCACCAAGACCCCACCTGCAGCAGAGCTGATCAAGAAGGCTGCTGGCATTGCTAAGGGTTCGGGTGTTCCGCACACCAACAAGGTTGCCAACCTGACCCAGGCTCAGGTAGAGGAAATCGCTACCTCGAAGATGGCTGACCTGAACGCTAACGATCTGGCTGCTGCAGCAAAGATCATCGCCGGCACCGCTCGCTCCATGGGCGTGACCGTAGAGGGCTAATAACGCCTTCGGTCATTCACCCTTGGGTGAACGGCACCAAAGAATTCAATCTAAGGCGATAAGTTCCCTGGCGAACTTACCGTCCGTGGCAGGACCGGGCGCGGTCCATATGACCACGACTGCATAAGGAGATAACGCAGATGGCAAAGCGCAGCAAAGCATATGTAGCCGCCGCGGCAAAGATCGAGGCTGACAAGGTTTACGCCCCAGCCGAGGCAATCGCACTGGCTAAGGAAATCTCGGGCGAGAAGGCACACTCCACCGTTGAGGTAGCTTTCCGCTTGGGTGTTGACCCACGTAAGGCCGACCAGATGGTTCGCGGTACCGTGAACCTTCCACACGGCACCGGCAAGACCGCTCGCGTCGTAGTATTCGCTAACGGCGACAAGGCTGAGGCAGCTCGCGAAGCTGGCGCAGACTTCGTTGGCTCGGACGACCTGATCGAAAAGATCCAGGGCGGCTGGACCGACTTCGACGCAGCAGTTGCTACCCCAGACCTGATGGGCAAGGTTGGCCGCCTGGGCAAGATCCTGGGCCCACGCAACCTGATGCCAAACCCTAAGACCGGCACCGTGACCATGGATGTGGCCAAGGCTGTTTCGGACATCAAGGGCGGCAAGATCGACTTCCGCGTCGACAAGCACTCGAACCTGCACTTCATCATCGGCAAGGCATCCTTCGATGCCAAGCAGCTGACCGAGAACTACGCAGCTGCACTCGATGAGGTTCTGCGCCTGAAGCCTTCGGCTTCGAAGGGTCGCTACATCTCGAAGGCAACCATCGCTACCACCTTCGGTCCAGGCATCCCTGTTGACCCGAACGTAACCCGCGTTGAGGTCTAAGCTTTATAGCTAAAGAGCCGGGGCATTGTCACGAAAGTGATGATGCCCCGGATTTTTTTAATTGAAACAATAATTCATGGCAATTGAATTACCGGCAGCTTGAGTTGCTATTGCAGTGGAAGACCGCGCACAGCTTGAATTTTGACTCCTGTTGCCTTTGCGTTCATTTTCAGCGATGCAGGACCCAGAACTCGACTGCTCGAAGATACTAATATCCAGCAAGGAAGGGCATGAAAAGTGAAAGGAAAGCTGAGTAATTTCCTCCGTTTTGCCAAGTGGTGCGTACATTACAAGATGTGAATGTCGTCCGAAGCTTGTTCATTAAGCGCTTAGCGCGCTGGATGCATAGGCGAATCCGCAAATCGTGACGCGAAAAACGAAAAATAGTTAAAAAATAGCGGCTTTGCGTTCAATCCTATGAGTTCTGAATGTTAGGATTTAAGCACTGATTGATTCAGCGGTGTCTGCATGGGACCCCCAAGACTATGCAGACGCTGGGCGGGTTGGTTTCCCCAAGCCAATTCGTCGACAAGTAGCCTGCGGCTAGCGTCCCCCAAGTGCTAGCCGCAGGCCTTGTCTTTTTAATCCGTGCGGCAGGCGAGTGATCAAGCTCATGCATCCCACAGCCCTCTGGATTTGGAGTGCGCGCCAACACGTGCATAAAATAGAAATACCGAAGACCGTCGGTTGGGCATGTTGCAATACCTGCCCCTAAAGGTCCGCATGGACAACCAACGCAGGTTTCATAGATTTGTTTTGACTTTGAATGAGTTAAACTGCCCTGTGCTCCTGCGCGGGGCCTTTTTTATGGCCTCGCCGGTTATGAAACGGTACCGAACAAATCCCCGGAAGGAGTGTTATGGCAACCCCGAGCAAGACTGCAGCGATTGAAGAGATCACTGCTGACTTCAAAGATTCGACTGCGGCTGTCTTGACCGAATACCGTGGGCTTACCGTTGCACAGCTCAAGGATCTGCGCCGCTCGCTTGGTCAGGAGACCAAGTACGCCGTTGTTAAGAACACCTTGACCGCTATCGCAGCGAAGGAAGCCGGCATCGATGCATTCGATGACGCGCTTGCTGGTCCAACCGCAATCGCCTTTATCAAGGGCGATGCAGTTGCTGCCGCTAAGAGCCTCACGGAGTTCGCCAAGACCAACGACAAGCTGGTTATCAAGACCGGTTGGTTCGAAGGCAAGGCACTGGACAACGCCGGCATTGCAGCCCTGGCTGCACTGGAATCCCGCGAGACCCAGCTGGCACGCGTTGCCGCTGTGCTGCAGGCTCCAGCTTCCGCCGCTGCTCGTGTCGTCGACGCTCTGCGCGCAAAGCTCGAAGAGAACGGTGGCGCTGCTGCCGAGGAAGCTCCGGCAGAAGCCTAAGCTTTCGCGATTCTCTCGCAACGTAACCCAAATTCATAGGCCTTTGGGCCAAAACCGAAAGGACGCCGACCATGGCGAAGCTCACCAACGAAGAGCTGCTTTCCGCATTCAAGGAAATGACCATCATCGAACTCTCGGAATTCGTTAAGGAATTCGAGGAGACCTTCGACGTTACCGCTGCTGCTGTTGCCGTTGCTGGCCCAGCTGCCGGTGGCGAAGCTGCTGCTGAAGAGCAGACCGAATTCGACGTAGTTCTCGAGTCGGCTGGCGACAAGAAGATCGCAGTGATCAAGGAAGTTCGCGCAATCACTTCCCTGGGCCTGAAGGAAGCTAAGGAGCTCGTTGACAGCGCTCCAAAGGCTCTGCTTGAGGGTGTTGCAAAGGACGCTGCCGAGAAGGCTAAGGAAGCTCTGGAAGCTGCCGGCGCTACCGTCACCGTTAAGTAAGTTCAGCGGTCACTCGCAACTTATTGTCGAAGGTCCACAGGTTTTTGCCTGTGGGCCTTCGGCCGTTAACTGAGAAACTCTTGTACATCTCTGTATAAAAGCTATATAACGTTTCTATTAACAGGAATTATGTATCTGTAAGGTTTATTCTTGTTTTTGTGTCAAAACGCGAGATCTTAGTTAACAAGAGCGCAAGGCCACGGCTGGGCTTGCTGGATGGGCTGCGCATTATGGCAGCCCTGTTGGTCGTGCTGTATCACTACACTGCCTGGGGACATAGCTATTGGGGCGCATACGCCCCTGATGTGTGGCCGCTGCTTTCGGCTGTGACGCGTTATGGGCAGCTCGGTGTGCAGCTGTTCTTCCTGATCTCGGGCTTCGTGATCCTGATGTCGCTTCAGGGACGAAACGTCGCCCACTTTATTGGCTCGCGTGTTGGCCGTCTTTACCCTGCCTATTGGCTAGCGGTCATCGCGGCGGCCATCCTGTGCTTTGTGCTCTGGCCGCGCATCGGCGAAGGCCGAGCACCGAGCGACATCATTCCCAACCTGACCATGATGCAGGGGGCCTTCAATATTGAAGATCTGGACGGCGTGTATTGGACGCTGTGGGTAGAGCTGCGCTTCTACATACTGCTGGGCGTCATGCTCGCCCTCGGGCTGGCGAAAGACCGCTACATCATGGCGTTGTCCGTGCTGTGGCCGTCGGCTGGATTCCTCTTGCACTTCACCGAACTGACCGAGCTCCAGGACTGGATTGCTGGCCAGTACGCCGCCCTCTTCTCCGCCGGGATGGTCATCTACCTCATCTACAAGCAGGGGCACAGCATGATTCGCTGGCTGCTGGTGGGTTTCAATACCGTGATCGCCGCTTATTTCACCGGCATCAAGGGAAGCAGCGACGCGCTGAGCCTGTCCAATATGCAGGTGCCGGCCTGGCATTACCAGCTCCTAGTGGTGCTGTGCGTGGGACTGCTGGCTCTATTCACCTTGACGCCGCTGAACAAGGTTGAGACCAAGTGGCTCATGGTCGCCGGCTCGTTGACGTTCCCGCTCTACCTCTTCCATGAGATCTGGGGCTGGTGGATTATCAACCAGCTACACCCATGGGTGAACAAGTATGTGCTGTTGATTGGCACCATTGTTCTGATGCTTGCCTGGGCCTACGTGGTTGCCCGATATGTGGAGAAGCCGGTTGGTCTCAAGCTGCGCAACGCGACGACTAATGCGCTCACCGCTGCCGCAGGCTGGTTCTCCAAACGCCGCGGCCAGGTCGGCACCCCTATTGCGGGACCGAAATATCAGCAATAGTTGCTTCGAAGCCTGCGGCAAGGGCATCGGGGGCGACCAGTAGCCCGTAGCCTGGGTCGCCGCTGCCCAGAGCGATCTTCTCCGGGATAGGCTCCTCGAAAACGTTGGAGTCTATCAGCACGGGCAATACAGTGTGCGACCCGAAGGGCGTGATGGTGCCGCGGACGTAGTGGGTGACAGCCAGCGCCGTGTCTGCATCAGGAAGCGAAAGCTTGTTGACCTGCAGCACCGTGCGGATCTTCGCCCAGTCGAGTTTCCTGCCTCCCGGGATCAACGCGAACACGAAGGTTCCATCCGACCGCTTGAGCACCAGAGTCTTAAGCAGATGCTCCGGAACCACGCCCAGCAGCTGCGCGGCTTCTTCCAGCGAATTCGCCTTGGCGCGGGGCACCACCTCGATGGGGATATTGCGCCGAGTGGCGTCGAGCATGACGCGGGTCAGTGCTTCCGAATCCTGCAGTTCGCTCATCGCGTGCTTCCTCGGCTTTCATCCAGGGGCAGTGTTCAACTTAGCAACGAGCCTAGTGCACGTCATTGGTGCAGAAGCCTATTCCGGCTGTGCCGGCAGCTGAATTTAATGCAGAAGCAACCAAAAGTCGGACTTTTGGGACATGAGTGATCAAATGCACACCACCATTTGGCTCAGGGATTGCGGCACTTCAAGACGGCCTGTCGGAGGTTTGCCGGAGATTATCCTAAATCATGGAAAATCCGTTGATCATGTGGGAAAAGTCGAAGAATTCCGGTGCCGCTCGCGCGTGGTCGGCGCAGGACAAGTGTTGGGTTCCGGAGTTGAACGTCCGGTGGGTTTAAGGCAAACGGAAAACTATAGCACGGATTTGGGCGACAGGTATCGACAACCCGAAAAACCTACTGTAGAGTGGAAATTTGCGCCTTACTGTTTGCGCGCGCAACCTTCATATAGCGGTGGGCTGCGTGGTCGAAAAATGAGGACCTGTCCTAAGACAGGCACCTTATCACGGTAAGCGTTAGGAAACCTGACGGTCTTTGGAAGGATCCATCTTGGTCGCCTCGAGCAACCCTAACAACCAAACCGCTAGTTCGGCTCGCGATGCTGCATACGCTGGCCGACTTTCTTTTGCAAAGATTCACGAACCCCTTGAAGTGCCTAACCTGCTGGCATTGCAGACCGAGAGCTTTGACCGCCTCGTCGGCAATCAGCGCTGGGTAGAGCGCCTGGCAGCAGCCGAAGCTATTGGCGACACCAGTGTCCCCAACACCTCCGGCTTGGCTGAAATCTTCGAGGAGATCTCCCCAATCGAGGACTTCCAGGACACCATGTCCTTGAGCTTCTCGGATCCGGAGTTCGCTGATCCGAAGTACACCATTGCTGAGTGCAAGGATCGCGACGCCACCTACGCGGCACCGCTGTACGTCAAGGCCGAATTCATGAACAATGAAACCGGCGAAATCAAGCAGCAGACCGTGTTCATGGGCGATTTCCCGCTGATGACCGAAAAGGGCACGTTCATCATCAACGGCACCGAGCGTGTCGTCGTCTCCCAGCTGGTCCGTTCCCCGGGCGCGTACTTCGAGTCCGCACCGGACAAGACCAGTGACAAGACCATCTACTCGGCTCGCATCATCCCATCGCGTGGTGCATGGTTCGAGCTGGAAATCGACAAGCGCGACCAGATCGGCGTTCGCCTTGACCGCAAGCGCAAGCAGTCGGTCACCGTCCTGCTCAAGGCCCTTGGCTGGAGCGAAGAGCAGATCCTGTCCGAATTCGGCCAGTACGACTCGATGCGCGCCACCCTTGAGAAGGACAACATCAAGGACCAGTCCGAAGCGCTGCTGGACATCTACCGCAAGCTGCGTCCAGGCGAGCCTCCAACGGTCGAAGCCGCCCAGGCACTGCTGAAGAACATGTACTTCGAGCCTAAGCGCTACGATCTGGCCAAGGTTGGCCGCTACAAGATCAACCGCAAGCTGGGCGTGGAGACTCCTGTCAACGCAGAGAACGCTTCGGTGCTCTCGCTGGACGACCTGGTGGCAATGATCCGCTACCTCGTCGCCCTGCACGCAGGTGAGAAGACCGTCTCCGGCACCCGCAAGGGCGAGATCGTCGACATCCCTGTGAACGTGGATGACATCGACCACTTCGGCAACCGCCGCATCCGCGCTGTTGGCGAGCTGATCGAGAACCAGGTCCGCACCGGTCTGTCCCGTATGGAGCGTGTTGTGCGCGAGCGCATGACCACCCAGGACGTCGAGGCCATCACCCCGCAGACCCTGATCAACATCCGTCCGGTTGTCGCCGCGATCAAGGAGTTCTTCGGAACCTCCCAGCTCTCGCAGTTCATGGACCAGAACAACCCGCTGGCCGGCCTGACCCACAAGCGCCGCCTGTCGGCTCTGGGCCCAGGCGGCCTGTCGCGCGACCGCGCAGGCATGGAAGTTCGAGACGTGCACCCGTCCCACTACGGACGTATGTGCCCGATTGAAACTCCCGAAGGTCCGAACATTGGTCTGATCGGCTCGCTGGCAACCTACGGCCGCATCAACGCCTTCGGCTTCATCGAAACCCCATACCGCAAGGTCACCGACGGCGTTGTCTCCAACGCTGTGGAGTACCTGACCGCCGATGACGAGCTGCAGCACTACATCGCACAGGCCAACGCGCCTCTGGATGAGAACGGCCGCTTCATCGAAGACGGCGTGCTGGTGCGTGAAAAGGGCGGCGGCGGCGAGCCTGTCATCGTCGACGCCTCTGAAGTGACCTTCATGGACGTTTCCCCTCGCCAGATGGTGTCCGTGGCAACCGCCCTGATTCCATTCCTCGAGCACGACGATGCCAACCGAGCACTGATGGGCGCCAACATGCAGCGCCAGGCCGTGCCGCTGCTGGCTTCCGAGCGCCCGCTGGTGGGTACCGGCATGGAGAAGTACGCTGCAATCGACGCCGGCGACTCCGTCGTGGCCCAGAAGCCAGGCGTGGTCACCGAGGTTTCCGCAGACCTGGTAGTCGTCATGAACGACGACGGCACCGAGTCCATGTACCCGATCATGAAGTTCGCCCGCTCCAACCAGGGCAACGCCTACAACCAGCGCGTTCGCGTGTCTGAGGGCGACCGCCTGGAGTACCAGTCGATCATCGCCGACGGCCCGTCCACCGACAAGGGCGAGCTGTCCCTGGGCAAGAACCTGCTCGTGGCATTCATGTCCTGGGAAGGCTACAACTACGAGGATGCGATCATCCTCTCCCAGCGCATGGTCTTCGAAGACGTGCTCACCTCGATCCACATCGAAGAGCACGAGGTCGACGCCCGCGACACCAAGCTGGGTGCCGAGGAAATCACCCGCGACATCCCGAATGTCTCGGAAGACATCCTCTCCCAGCTGGATGACCGCGGCATCGTGTACATCGGTGCAGAGGTCGAGGCCGGCGACGTGCTGGTAGGCCGTGTCACCCCTAAGGGCGAGACTGAGCTGACCCCTGAAGAGCGCCTGCTGCGCGCCATCTTCGGCGAGAAGTCCCGCGAAGTGCGCGACACCTCCCTGAAGGTTCCGCACGGCGAGTCCGGCACCGTCATCGGTGTTCGCATCTTCGACCGCGACAACGACGACGAGCTCAGCCCTGGTGTGAACCAGCTGGTGCGCGTCTACGTTGCCCAGAAGCGCAAGATCACCAACGGTGACAAGCTTGCAGGCCGCCACGGCAACAAGGGTGTTATCTCCAAGATCCTGCCGCTGGAGGATATGCCATTCCTCGAGGACGGCACTCCGCTGGACGTCGTGCTGAACCCACTGGGTGTGCCAGGTCGTATGAACGTCGGCCAGGTTATGGAAATCCACCTGGGCTGGGCTGCTAAGCAGGGTTGGAACATCGAGAACGAGCCAGAGTGGGTCAAGGATCTTCCTAACCTGCCTCGCCAGTCCGATTCCACCACCGTGGCAACCCCGGTCTTCGACGGCGCTTCGGAAGAAGAAATCCGCGGCATCCTGGACTCGACCAACAAGACCCGCGACGGCGTGCGCCTGATCGGCAACTCCGGCAAGGCCCGCCTGTTCGACGGCCGCTCCGGCGAGCCGTTCCCGGATCCGGTATCGGTCGGCTACATGTACATCTTGAAGCTGCACCACCTGGTGGACGACAAAATCCACGCCCGCTCCACCGGTCCATACTCCATGATCACCCAGCAGCCGCTGGGCGGTAAGGCCCAGTTCGGTGGCCAGCGCTTCGGTGAAATGGAAGTTTGGGCGCTGGAGGCCTACGGCGCCGCTTACACGCTGCAGGAAATCCTGACCATCAAGTCGGATGATATCCACGGCCGTGTGAAGGTGTACGAAGCCATCGTCAAGGGCGAGAACGTACCGGAGCCAGGTGTTCCGGAATCGTTCAAGGTGCTCATCAAGGAAATGCAGTCGCTGTGCTTGAACGTCGAGGTGCTTGGCACCGACGGCAACACCATCGAAATGCGCGAATCGGACGAGGAATCATTCCGTGCCGCTGAAGAGTTGGGCATTGACCTTTCCCGGTCAGAGCCAAACTCCGTAGAAGAGGTGTAGTCTGCGGGCCGCACCGGCCCGCACAACACTTCATTCATATCGACTTCAGACACCATAGAAGAGAGAAAAGGACCCTATGTCCACCGATTCCTCATTTGGCCTCATGCGCATTAACCTTGCCACCGCGGACGAAATCCGCGCGTGGAGCTACGGCGAGGTTAAGAAGCCTGAAACCATCAACTACCGCACCCTGAAGCCGGAGAAGGACGGTCTTTTCTGCGAAAAGATTTTCGGCCCTTCCCGCGACTGGGAATGCTACTGCGGCAAGTACAAGCGCGTGCGCTTCAAGGGCATCATCTGCGAACGCTGCGGCGTTGAGGTGACCCGTGCCAACGTGCGCCGCGAGCGCATGGGCCACATCGAGCTTGCAGCTCCTGTGACCCACATCTGGTACTTCAAGGGCGTTCCTTCGCGCTTGGGCTACCTGCTGGACCTGGCTCCGAAGGACCTTGAAAAGGTCATCTACTTCGCCGCCTACATGATCACCTCCGTGAACGAGGACCGCCGCCACGCAGAAATGCCAAACCTGCAGGCACAGCACGATCTTGAGCTGCGCCAGTTGGCTACCAACGCCGAAGCCGACAAGAAGGCTGTTGCAGCCGACCTGGAAGCAGAGCTGGAGCGCATGGAAGCAGACGGCGCCAAGAACGCCGAGCTGAACAAGGCCCGCACCCTGGCCGAGAAGACTGTTCTGCAGATCGACAAGCGCGCCAAGGCCGAGGCCGAGCGCCTGCGCGCGGTCTGGGAGCGCTTCAAGGGCCTGAAGGTTGCAGACCTCGAAGGCGACGAAGGCCTTTACCGCACCATGCGCGAGAAGTACGGACTGTACTTCGAAGGCTCCATGGGTGCAGAAGCCATCCAGAAGCGCCTGGAGAACTTCGACCTTGCCGGTGAAGCCGAAGAGCTCAAGCAGATCATCGACAACGGCAAGGGCCAGAAGAAGGCTCGCGCCCTCAAGCGCCTGAAGGTCGTCAACGCATTCCTGGCCAATGGCAACTCGCCAAAGGGCATGGTGCTCGACGCCGTTCCAGTGATCCCGCCGGAACTGCGTCCAATGGTTCAGCTCGACGGCGGCCGCTTCGCCACCTCGGACCTGAACGACCTGTACCGCCGCGTGATTAACCGC
This sequence comes from Glutamicibacter uratoxydans, assembly GCF_006539925.1. Classification (GTDB taxonomy): domain Bacteria; phylum Actinomycetota; class Actinomycetes; order Actinomycetales; family Micrococcaceae; genus Glutamicibacter; species Glutamicibacter uratoxydans. The sequence goes on from NZ_BJNY01000016.1 coordinate 44,176, forward strand.
AACAACCGCCTCAAGCGCCTGCTTGACCTCGGTGCGCCTGAGATCATCGTGAACAACGAAAAGCGCATGCTGCAGGAAGCTGTTGACTCGCTGTTCGACAACGGCCGCCGCGGCCGTCCGGTCACCGGTCCGGGCAACCGTCCGCTGAAGTCCCTGAGCGACATGCTCAAGGGCAAGCAGGGTCGTTTCCGTCAGAACCTGCTCGGCAAGCGCGTTGACTACTCGGGCCGTTCGGTTATCGTGGTCGGCCCGCAGCTGAAGCTGCACCAGTGCGGTCTGCCTAAGCAGATGGCTCTGGAGCTCTTCAAGCCGTTCGTGATGAAGCGCCTGGTTGACCTCAACCACGCACAGAACATCAAGAGCGCAAAGCGCATGGTCGAGCGCTACCGCCCACAGGTGTGGGATGTTCTCGAAGAGATCATCACCGAGCACCCAGTACTCCTGAACCGTGCACCAACCCTGCACCGTTTGGGCATCCAGGCCTTCGAACCACAGCTGATTGAAGGCAAGGCCCTGCAGCTGCACCCTCTGGTGTGTGGCGCGTTCAACGCTGACTTCGACGGCGACCAGATGGCAGTGCACCTGCCGCTGAGCCCAGAAGCCCAGGCTGAAGCACGCATCCTGATGCTGTCCTCGCACAACATCTTGAAGCCTTCGGATGGCCGTCCGGTAGCCCTGCCTTCGCAGGATATGATCATCGGTCTGCACCACCTGACCACCAAGCGCGAAGACGAGACCGGCGCAGGCCGCGTGTTCACCTCGGTATCTGAAGCCATCATGGCCAAGGACCGCGGCGAGCTGCACCTGAACGCTCCGATCAAGATCCGCGTAGAGAACTTCGTGCCTTCCGCCGAGCAGCCAGCCCCTGAGGGCTGGGAGCCAGGCACCCCGGCACTGCTGGAGACCTCCCTGGGTCAGGTGCTGTTCAACGACACCCTGCCTGAGGACTACCCATGGGTGGCTCGCGTGGCAGGCAAGGATGCACTCTCGGAGATCGTCAACGATCTGGCAGAGCGCTACCCGAAGGTCATTGCAGCAGCAACCCTCGACAACCTGAAGGATGCCGGTTTCCACTGGGCAACCCGCTCGGGCGTCACCGTGGCGATCTCGGACATCACCTCGAACATGAACAAGGCGCAGATCCTTGAGCCATACGAGGAACGTGCCCGCAAGGTGCAGGCAGCCTACGACAAGGGTCTGATTGCAGACACCGAGCGCCGCCAAGACCTGATCGACATCTGGACCAAGGCTACCGACGAGGTTGCCGAGGCGATGAAGAACGGCATGGAAGAGCTGAACACCATTAACCGAATGGTGACCTCCAAGGCTCGTGGTAACTGGCTGCAGCTGCGCCAGATCGCCGGTATCCGTGGCCTGGTGTCCAACCCTAAGGGTGAAATTATTCCTCGCCCGATTAAGTCTTCCTACCGTGAAGGCCTGTCGGTTCTGGAGTACTTCATCGCTACCCACGGTGCTCGTAAGGGCCTGGCCGATACCGCGCTGAAGACCGCTAACTCGGGTTACCTGACCCGTCGTCTGGTGGACGTTTCGCAGGATGTCATTGTCCGCGAAGAGGACTGCGGTACCAAGCGCGGTTTGACCGTTGCCATTGCAGACACCTCCACCGGTGTTCGCATCAAGCACGAAACCGTAGAGAACTCGGCCTACACCCGTACGCTGGCAGCCGACGTCAAGGACGCCGAAGGCAACGTACTGGCAGCAGCCGGTTCCGATGTGGGCGACGTGCTGATCGACACCCTGTATGACGCAGGCGTCGATGAGATCCGCGTCCGCTCGGTGCTGACCTGCGACTCCGCTGTTGGAACCTGTGCACTGTGCTACGGCCGTTCGCTGGCTACCGGCAAGACCGTTGACATCGGCGAGGCCGTTGGCATTATCGCCGCACAGTCCATCGGTGAGCCTGGCACCCAGCTGACCATGCGTACCTTCCACACCGGTGGTGTTGCATCGGCTGACGATATCACCCAGGGTCTGCCTCGTATTCAGGAATTGTTCGAAGCCCGTACCCCTAAGGGTGTGGCTCCGATGTCCGAGGTCACCGGTCGCGTGTCGATCGAGGACGACGAGAAGCAGCTGCGTGTAGTTGTCACCCCGGACAACGGCGACGAGAAGCAGGCCTACCCGGTTCTGCGCCGCGCCCGCCTGCTGGTGGAAGAGGGCCAGTCCATCGTGGCTGGTACCCAGCTGACCAGCGGTACCCTGGATCCAAAGCAGGTACTGCGAGTTCTGGGCCCACGTGAGGCTCAGAAGTTCCTGGTCCGCGAGGTTCAGGACGTGTACCAGTCCCAGGGTGTAGGCATCCACGATAAGCACGTGGAAGTCATCGTCCGCCAGATGCTGCGTCGCGTCACCGTGATCGAGTCCGGCGAAACCGAACTGCTGCCAGGTGAGCTGGCAGACCGTTCGCGCTTCACCGCGGCGAACCGCAAGGCTGTTGCAGAGGGCAAGCGCCCAGCTGCAGGTCGTGACGAGATGATGGGTATTACCAAGGCATCGCTGGCCACCGACTCGTGGCTGTCGGCTGCTTCCTTCCAGGAAACCACCCGCGTCCTGACTCAGGCTGCGATGGAGGGCAAGGAAGATCCGCTGCGCGGTCTGAAGGAGAACGTCATCATCGGTAAGCTGATCCCGGCCGGTACCGGCCTGGACCGCTACACCCAGGTTGACGTCGAGCCAACCGATGAAGCAAAGGCAACTTTGTTCACCGGCACCTCGGCCTTCTCCTCGGGTCTCTACGACGATGCACTGGACGGCGGCCTGTCGCCTGAGTTCCGTGCCATCTCGATGGACGACTACGACCACGGCTCGGACTTCCGCTAAACCGGAAGGCCCTAGCTTCGGTTAGAACGTAGAGCGCCCGCCGGCACCAGCAATGGTGTCGGCGGGCGCTTTGCCTTTTGGGGTAGCTGGCTAATCCTCGTCAGCTGCCGCGGGCCGCTTCTTTTGCGGATCCGGCAGCTTTGCCAGCAATAGGTACAGCGGGATCATCACCGCATGGGAGAACAAGGCGGCAATCATGCTTAGTTTCCACGAGACGAAGAACCCGGAATAGCACAATGCCATGACGCCCAGGGATGCAGTGTAGGAAGCAGCTTCGATGGTGAATTTTCCTGCGCTTGAGTGCTTCTTGAGTTTCGCCTCGACAATTTCGGTCACGATGAACGTTGCGACTAAACTGCCGGCAGCCCAGGGGATCAGCCACGCGCCCAGAGAATCCCTGACTGCTTCTGAACCGAAAATCCAGATCGTTGTGCCGATTCCTGCCACCAGCGGAAGACTGATGAGAAGCAGGATGACCAACAGCAATAGTACGACGATTATGACACTTCCCGCCGTGGAGAAGATTCCGTCTTTGCCTTGTTTTTCACCCACAGGTGATCCTTCCCGAAAGACTGTTTCTATACAGCCTAACGGATAGAGTTAATCACCTCTGGGAAATAGGTCGGTGACAAATCAACCAGCCGGCTACAGCTTTTTGCTCGATGGGGGAGTGGTCGGCAATTAGAGACTCTAGATGTAAAAACATCAGGTGATAAAACGACTAATATTCTTGGTTGATGCGCTGCTGTTCAGCTGATGGTCATGCAACTTCGGGTCCGTGTTCAAGATGGGGTGCCACAGTGGTTTTGTTGTCTTGCCGAGAAGGTGCCAAGCAGTAGTCGCACGGTGCCGTTCGGTGAGATAGCTTACTGTTCGTGGCATGCGCGCTGATTAATGCTAGTCTTAAAGCAATTGTTTTATGTGTGGCAAAATGGACACGGTCCGGGTTGCGGGTAGGTTGCGCAACGAATGCCACACTTTCGCACGCCTGAAGACATTCAGTCTTGAGTAGGGCGGTAAAGCAAGCAGTTAGTGCTGCAGCGCAGTGTGGATCCTTTCCGGATTTCGCGGTGTTGCCGCGCCGAAGAACTTAGACAATGGAAGGACACGCAAGTGCCTACTATTCAGCAGCTGGTCCGCAAGGGCCGCTCGCCTAAGGTCGTCAAGACCAAGGCCCCTGCCCTGAAGGGCAACCCAATGCGCCGTGGCGTGTGCACCCGTGTGTACACCACCACCCCTAAGAAGCCAAACTCGGCACTTCGTAAGGTCGCACGTGTGCGCCTTGCTGGTGGCGTTGAGGTTACCGCTTACATCCCAGGTGTCGGCCACAACCTGCAGGAACACTCCATCGTGCTCGTTCGCGGTGGTCGTGTGAAGGACTTGCCAGGTGTCCGCTACAAGATTGTTCGTGGTGCTCTGGATACCCAGGGTGTGAAGGATCGTAAGCAGGCTCGTTCCCGCTACGGTGCAAAGAAGGATGGTAAGTAATGCCTCGTAAGGGTCCGGCGCCAAAGCGCCCACTAGTTTCTGATCCAGTTTTCGATTCCCCATTGGTCACCCAGCTGATCAACAAGGTACTCGTAGACGGCAAGAAGTCCACTGCAGAGCGCATTGTTTACGGTGCACTCGAAGGCGCAGCCGCTAAGTCCGGCACCGACGCTGTTTCGACCCTCAAGAAGGCTATGGATAACATCCGCCCTGCCCTTGAGGTTCGTTCCCGCCGCGTTGGTGGCGCGACCTACCAGGTGCCAGTAGAAGTCAAGCCAGGCCGTGCAACCGCACTGGCTCTGCGCTGGCTCGTTGGCTACTCGAAGGCTCGCCGCGAGAAGACCATGATTGAGCGTTTGATGAACGAGATCCTCGATGCATCGAACGGTCTGGGTGCCGCTGTGAAGCGTCGCGAAGACACTCACAAGATGGCTGAGTCCAACAAGGCCTTCGCCCACTACCGCTGGTAAGAATCGCATGAGATTGCTGGGCGTCTACGGGCGCCCAGCAATCCCAGCACCACCTTTTAGGGAGACAACGTGGCACAGGACGTGCTTACTGACCTGAACAAGGTCCGCAATATCGGCATCATGGCTCACATCGATGCTGGTAAGACCACTACTACTGAGCGCATCCTTTTCTACACGGGTGTGAACCACAAGCTCGGTGAGACCCACGACGGTGCTTCGACCACCGACTGGATGGAGCAGGAGAAAGAGCGCGGTATCACCATTACCTCCGCTGCTGTTACCTGCTTCTGGAACAAGAACCAGATCAACATCATCGACACCCCTGGCCACGTTGACTTCACCGTTGAGGTGGAGCGCTCGCTGCGCGTGCTCGATGGCGCCGTAGCAGTATTCGACGGCAAGGAAGGCGTTGAGCCTCAGTCTGAGACCGTTTGGCGCCAGGCTGACAAGTACAACGTTCCACGCATCTGCTTCGTCAACAAGATGGACAAGCTGGGCGCTGACTTCTACTTCACCGTAGACACCATCATCAAGCGCCTGGGTGCCAAGCCGCTGGTTATGCAGCTGCCAATCGGCTCCGAGTCCGACTTCATCGGCGTTGTGGATCTGCTGAGCATGAAGGCATTCGTTTGGGAAGGCGACGCCAAGGGCGACGTTTCCCTGGGTGCTGCTTACGAGACCCGCGAAATTCCTGCAGACCTGCAGGAAAAAGCTGAAGAGTACCGCGCCAAGCTGATCGAAGACGTCGCTGAGTCGTCCGAAGAGCTCATGGAGAAGTACCTCGAAGGCGAAGAGATCTCCCTTCAGGAGCTCAAGGCCGGCATCCGCAAGATGACCGTGAACTCGGAAGCCTACCCAGTATTCTGTGGTTCGGCCTTCAAGAACCGCGGCGTACAGCCAATGCTGGATGCAGTGATCGACTTCCTGCCATCCCCACTCGACGTGGGCGCAATGGTCGGCCACGATCCAAAGGACGAAAGCATCGAACTGGTGCGCGAGCCTTCCGAGGATGCACCATTCTCGGCACTTGCGTTCAAGATCGCAGCCCACCCATTCTTTGGCCAGCTGAACTTCATCCGCGTTTACTCCGGCAAGGTAGAGTCCGGCGCACAGCTGCTGAACTCCACCAAGCAGAAGAAGGAGCGCGTTGGCAAGCTCTTCCAGATGCACTCCAACAAGGAGAATCCGGTAGACGAGATCCACGCAGGCCACATCTACGCTGTGATCGGCCTGAAGGACACCACCACCGGTGACACCCTGTGCGATCCAGCCAACCCAATCGTTCTTGAGTCGATGACCTTCCCGGATCCAGTGATCTTCGTGGCCATCGAACCAAAGACCAAGGGTGACCAGGAGAAGCTGTCGACCGCTATCCAGAAGCTGTCCGCAGAAGATCCAACCTTCACCGTGTCCCTGAACGAAGACACCGGCCAGACCGAAATCGGCGGCATGGGCGAACTTCACCTGGACATCCTGGTGGACCGCATGAAGCGCGAATTCCGCGTGGAAGCAAACGTTGGTAAGCCACAGGTTGCATACCGCGAAACCATCAAGAAGGCTGTGGAGAAGGTCGACTTCACCCACAAGAAGCAGACCGGTGGTTCGGGCCAGTTCGCAAAGGTCCAGGTTACTTTCGAGCCTCTGGAAGTTGTGGACGGCGTAACCTACGAGTTCAAGAACGCTGTTACCGGCGGTCGTGTTCCTCGTGAATACATCCCATCTGTTGACGCAGGTATCCAGGACGCAATGCAGTACGGTATCCTCGCAGGCTACCCACTGGTTGGCGTCAAGGCTACCCTCATCGATGGCGCTTACCACGACGTCGACTCCTCGGAAATGGCCTTCAAGATCGCTGGCTCCCAGGTATTCAAGGAAGGCGCACGCCGCGCTAACCCTGTTCTGCTTGAACCACTGATGGCCGTTGAAGTTCGTACCCCGGAAGAGTACATGGGCGACGTTATCGGCGACCTGAACTCCCGTCGTGGTTCGATCCAGGAGATGTCCGACGCTGCTGGCGTCAAGGTCATCCGCGCTGGCGTGCCGCTGTCCGAGATGTTCGGCTACATCGGCGACCTGCGTTCGAAGACCCAGGGTCGTGCAGTTTACTCGATGACCTTCGACAGCTACGCTGAGGTCCCGAAGGCAGTTGCCGACGAGATCATCCAGAAGTCCCGCGGCGAGTAATCGTCCCGGAACAAAAACTTGGCCGTGACCCCCGTAGCGGGGAAGTGGCCGATCGCGAGGCCGGCGGATAACACTTGAAGCCGGCCTCGCAAACGGCCAACGAGGGATTTGCATCACATGCAGGGCCCGCAGAGGACCGAAATTTCCATATTTATCCACGCCCCCAGTAGACTAAGTTCAGTTCGTTTGCGAACCGCGCAGACGAAAAATGTCTTCTGTAAATGTTTCTAGGAGGAACTTGTGGCAAAGGCAAAGTTCGAGCGCAGCAAGCCGCACGTTAACATCGGTACCATCGGTCACGTTGACCACGGTAAGACCACTCTGACTGCAGCTATCTCCAAGGTTCTGGCTGACAAGTACCCAGACCTGAACGAGAAGCGCGACTTCGCTAACATCGACTCGGCTCCGGAAGAGCGCCAGCGCGGTATTACCATCAACATCTCGCACATCGAGTACCAGACCGAGAAGCGTCACTACGCACACGTTGATGCTCCAGGCCACGCTGACTATGTCAAGAACATGATCACCGGTGCTGCTCAGATGGACGGCGCTATCCTGGTTGTTGCCGCAACCGATGGCCCAATGGCTCAGACCCGCGAGCACGTTCTGCTGGCCCGCCAGGTTGGTGTTCCAACCCTGATGGTCGCACTGAACAAGTCCGACATGGTTGACGACGAAGAGCTGCTCGAGCTCGTGGAGATGGAAGTTCGCGAACTTCTGTCCTCCCAGGGCTTCGATGGCGACGACGCACCAGTCATCCACGTTTCGGCTCTGAAGGCTCTGGAAGGCGATCCAGCTTGGGTTGCTAAGATCGAGGAACTGATGGACGCTGCTGACAGCTTCATCCCAGATCCAGTTCGCGATCGCGACAAGCCATTCCTGATGCCAATCGAGGACGTCTTCACCATCACCGGCCGCGGTACCGTTGTTACCGGTCGCGCCGAGCGTGGCACCCTGGCGATCAACTCGGAAGTTGAAATCGTTGGCATCCGCCCAATCCAGAAGACCACCGTTACCGGTATCGAGATGTTCCACAAGCAGCTCGACGAAGCATGGGCAGGCGAGAACTGTGGTCTGCTGCTTCGCGGTCTGAAGCGCGACGACGTTGAGCGTGGCCAGGTTGTTGTAGCCCCAGGCTCCATCACCCCACACACCAACTTCGATGCAAACGTCTACATCCTGTCGAAGGACGAAGGCGGACGTCACAACCCGTTCTACTCGAACTACCGTCCGCAGTTCTACTTCCGCACCACCGACGTTACCGGCGTTATCACCCTCCCAGAGGGCACCGAAATGGTTATGCCAGGCGACAACACCGAAATGTCGGTTGAGCTGATCCAGCCAATCGCTATGGAAGAGGGCCTCGGCTTTGCTATCCGCGAAGGCGGCCGCACCGTTGGTTCGGGCAAGGTCACCGCAATCACCAAGTAGTCATTACTTGATGATGTAGATCTTTACTGATCTTCTAAAGAACCCCGCTTGCCTCCTTGTGAGGCAAGCGGGGTTCTTTGATTTAAGCCGCGTTCAAAGTGGAGAGTATTTCAACAAGGTGGTCTAATTGATGGTAGTCGAGTAAGTATTCGGCTAATATTACTCGCTTCGCTTAAGGGGAAAGCCGATGCTCGGTGTTGTGATCTTCCTGGTCTTCATGGCGATCAGCTTTTTCATCGGCTACAAGGTCGGCGGTCGGAAGGTGCCGGTCGACGCGCAGCCGATGCAGGAAGCCCGCGCTGAAGCCTGGCGCCAAGGCTACGACGCGGCCATCGCCTACATGAGCGAGCGGCGCCCCGGACAGCCGAACGCCCCTCCGGCAAACGAAGGAACCACCCTGAAGGATCAGTGGGTCGGTACTTCTAATGGCCTGTCCAACAGCCAAGCGCCGGTTCAACCTGTTGTCCCCGAACATCCAGGCTATGCGCAATCAGCCGCTGCGTCTGCTGCAGCGAACCCTGCATTGCAGCGCACCCCGGTCATTCAGCGGGTTCCAGCTTCAGCGCAGAAGATGGTTGCTCCCGTGAAGGTGCTGAGCAAACGCGAACGCGAACTGCGCAACATCAACATCACTCTGTATGTGGCAGCCCTGCTGATCGTCGCCGCAGGTGCACTGTTCCTGAGTTTCGCACTCCCGCCGCTGGCCAAAGTCGTCGGCTTGTTTGTCCTCGCCGCAGCGTTCTATGCCGGCGGCCTGATCGTCCACGCCACCAAAAAGTCCTTGCGTCCGGCGGCGGCTGCCTTCGCCGGCACGGGACTGGCCCTGCTGCCGCTGAGCGCCATCGCCACCTACAACACCGTGGCACTGAGCGGCCCCAGCGTGTGGCTGATCTTCTCCGTCATCGGAACCGTTGCCGTCGGTTTTGCCACCATCCGCCTCCGTTCAAGGGTCCTGGCGTGGGTTGCCGTGCTGATACTGGTCAGCACCGCCATGGCCGCCGCGGCCACGTTGCAGCGAGGCGTGTTCTACTACCTGCTCCTGATGCTGGTGCTCTCGATCCTGTTGATGCTTGCAGCTACCCGAAGCAAAGCCGTGCGGGGCTCGCTCTTCTTCGAAGCCACCAGCGCCACCGCGCAGCTGCTGCCGCTGCTGGTCGCCGCTCTGGGTGCCGTGCTGTTCACCGAACTGAGCGATTCCCAGATCCTCTGGGCAGGTTTCCTGCTCACCGTACAGCTGCTGCTGTCGGTCAAGCTCTTCGACAACCTGCGGGCCTATCGATTCTTCGGGGCGCGGGCCGCCGCGATGGTCACGCTGGTCAGCGCCTGCAGCGTGCTGGGACTGCGTTCCTCGGCCGCCGCCGTGGTGCTGGCTTTGGCCTTGGGCATCCAGGGTGTGCTGGTCCTGGTGTATTCGAGTTCCTACCGCAAGCTGCTGAAGATTTCGGCATCGCTGTGGCGGGCCGAACGTGCGGTGCTGTGGGCACTGGTCCTGCTGGCCACGGCGATGGCCTATGTTCTCGAACCAACCGGGACCGGCCTTGCCTGGATCAGCTTTGCGGCGGTGCCGGTGCTGATGCTGATGAGTGTGTCGGCGCTGATGCGCAACGCGAAGATCGAAGCTGCCGCTTTGCTGCTGCTCGCCCTGTCTCCGATTGGCGTTGCCGTGATGAACCCGCAGCGCCCGCTGGTTTCGCTCCTGCTGGCATTCGTTCTGTTCCTTGCCCTGCAGCGCAGGGCCCAGGGCCACACCAAGCTTGCCTACGCTCTGGCGAGCTGGGGGAGCAGCCTGGTGTTCGGCTTTTTCGCCGCCAGAGCACTGCTGCGCTACACCGTGGACACGGAACTGGTCACCAACCTCTCCAGCACCCTGGCTCTGGCGAGCACGCTTGGCGTGTGGGCCGCCGCTTTCGCCTGGTGGATCCTTGACATTGCCCGGCCAAACGGAACTGGCGGGACTGGTGTCCAGGGCGGCTGGGCCGCCGCAGGGGCAAGGCTGCCGCGCATCGCTGGCTCGGCGCTCGTGGTGCTGATCAGCCTGGTGCTGCTGCGAACACATGTCAGCTCGCCGTACCATGACAGCTCCGTAGCAGGCATCATCGATTCGGCTTGGTATACTGCCGGCCTGGTGCTCTTCACCCTGTTGGTCATCGCCAGCGCCGTCAAGTACACCGCGGCTGCCTCATACGGTAGCCGCCTGGGTGCAGCTATCCGTATGGTGGCGGGCCTCGGCCTGTTGGCCGGCTATGGGCTCAGCTTCCTGCCTCAGTGGTGGCCGGTGGCCGAACTTGTCGCGCTGCTGCTGCTTGGCTATTTCCTGCGCGAGTCCAGAAAAGCGGGCGAGCAAGGATGGAAGATTGCCTATGCCGCCTGCGCGCAGCTCGTCTTCTCCAGCGCCATCTACTGGTTTGTGGACCGCATGCACTTCGACGTGCACGGCAAGTTCGCCTTCTTCCTCCTGTCCCTGGCTGTCCCGCAGCTGCTCCGCCTGGCCGCCAGCTGGCGAGCCGGTACGGGGCTTCGCGCGGAACTGCGGGTGATCGCGATCGCCATGCTCGTGTTCCTGCCGGCGTCAATCGTGGGGTACGCGGCAACCGCGTTCATGGTCGACAGGGGAGTGCTGCTGCTTTCCGCAATGCTGCTGGGCATCTACGGCGCCGCGGCCTTCGCTGCTGACCGCGAACTGCGCCAGGCCCGCCAGTTCTACCTTTGCGCCCCCGTGGTTGCCCTGACTGCACTGGCCCAGGTTCCTGCCTGGCACTTTGCCGACCAGACCGGATGGATCAGGACCGCCTGGTGGACGGAAAACACCGCCATGGCTCTGCTGTTGCTGATTGCAGTGCTTGGACTGGCTGCCGAATGGCTGCAGCGTGCTGTCGGTTCACTGACCTATGCCACCGGGCTGGCGATGTTCCTTCCGCTGGGGATGGTTCTGGCTTGGGATCCATACGCGGGCTGGGTGGTGGCAGCATTGCTGGCGGCGGCGGTGTTCTTTGCCGCCATGGTGCACACCCGAAAGGTTGCATGGTTCGCCATCGCAGTCCCGCTGTTCCTCTTTGTAGGGCTGAGGAGCTGGGTGGACCTGTGGCGCTCCGAGCAGCTCTACTACGCCTCGGGCAGCATCGACACCGCCTGGGTGTTGCTGGGCATCGGGCTGGTGCTGGGGCTCCTGGCGGCAGCGCATGGACGCTTCGCCGATCCTGCTCCCAGTTATCCCAATGGCGGGTATCCTTCGAAGGAGGCGGCAGCCGAATCTTCAAGGTTGTACCTGCTGATGTGCCTTGCCGCGGTATTCGCCGCAGGCTTCCTGCTGCACCTGGACAACTACACAGTAATTCCGGTGATCAGCGGCGCGGTGCTGATCTTCGCCGCGGTCGTGGGCCTGCGCATTTTTGAATCTCCCGCGCGTCTGAACGTGTTCACCGTGGACGTGCTCTTCGCGCTGGCAGCTGTGCTGGCCATGAACAGCTACAGCATCCTGGACCACGTGCCTGCAGCAGATGTGATGTGCTCCTACTTCAGCCTGGTGATCGCAGCACTTGCAGCCTGGCGCGTCTACCGGCCGCTGGGCCAGCTGCACCACGGATACGTCATGGCCGCCAGCGCGCTGGTGTCAGTGGTGATGCTGCTGAACATGGTCGATGGCAACAGCCTGACCCGCACCTACGCACTGGTCTTCTTCGCGGCGTTGATTTCCTGGGGATTGAAATTGGGGCGCAAGCTGTATATCTGGTGGGGAGCTGCGGCAATTACCCTAGCGATCCTGTGGACGCTGCGCTCCATGGCATTCCTCTGGCTCGTGCTGCTGGGCATCGGCCTGATCGTGGTGGCAGTGCGCAAGCTGGTGCGCGTAGACCGCAAGCCTGCCGAACAGCAAGAAGACTTGTCGTCCCAGAACCTTCCTGCACGGCATCCAGTGCAGCCGCACTTCCAGCCGGGCCCGCCGCAGATGCAGCAGCGGCCCGAGCACCAGCCGCCAGCCGCGAACCCGATGCCGTGGATGAACCCGCAAAACCGGCAGCCCAACAGGCCTGATGAGGCAGATGACCGTCCGGGGCAATAGCCGCCGGACGCGGTGAGGTCAAGATCACGGGCCTCGATGCGCCCAAATGATTTGCGCGATCACCGCCGACCTGTCAGACTAGATAAGTTGCTTCAGTGCAACCCGATCCCTGTCTGACAGGGTAATCGGTCTGGTTTGAACGACCGGGATCGACTCTCACGCAGGATAATGCCTGGGGTTCGGGATCGATACAACTGCTTCAAACTATAAGGCCTTCGATAAAAGTGAAAACTTTGATGGTCGACGCGTGTCAAAAATATTTGCGACACGCCCGACTTCGGGGGTCGGAGCCTCCTGGGGTTGAGGAACCCGGATTTATCCGGATTCAGCCGCAGAGTAAGGCGTGCCGGCTCGCAAGAGCCCGTATTAGGCACAGAACTTGTAAATAGTGCTATCAGAAAGAGGCATGACGCCATGGCGGGACAGAAAATCCGCATCCGGCTGAAGTCGTATGACCACGAGGTCATTGACGTTTCTGCTCGGAAGATCGTTGAGACGGTAACGCGCGCAGGCGCAACCGTAGTCGGCCCAGTGCCGCTGCCAACGGAGAAGAACGTGTACTGCGTTATCCGTTCGCCACACAAGTACAAGGACAGCCGTGAGCACTTCGAAATGCGCACGCACAAGCGTCTGATCGACATCGTCGATCCGACCCCGAAGGCTGTTGATTCGCTGATGCGTCTCGACCTGCCAGCGGATGTCAACATCGAAATCAAGCTTTAAGGGGAGGTGGCGAGAAAACTATGACCGCAACCCGCAATGTTAAGGGCCTGCTGGGCACGAAGCTCGGCATGACCCAGGTTTGGGACGAGAACAACAACCTGATCCCTGTCACCGTCGTGCAGGCTGATAGCAACGTTGTCACCCAGCTTCGCAACGCTGACCGCGATGGCTACACCGCAGTTCAGATCGGCTACGGCCAGATCGATCCTCGCAAGGTAACCAAGCCACTGGCTGGTCACTTCGAAGCTGCTGGCGTGACCCCACGTCGTCACCTGGTAGAACTGCGCACCGCAGACGCTGCCGAGTACGCAGCTGGCCAGGAACTGTCCGTCGAGATCTTCGAAGCCGGCCAGAAGGTCGACGTCGTAGGCACCTCGAAGGGTAAGGGCTTCGCCGGTACCATGAAGCGTCACAACTTCTCGGGCGTTGGCGCATCCCACGGTGCTCACAAGAACCACCGTAAGCCAGGTTCCATCGGCGGCGCATCGACCCCAGGTCGCGTCTTCCGTGGACAGAAGATGGCCGGTCGCATGGGTGCTGAGCGTGTAACCACTCAGAACCTGACCATTCACGCTATCGACGCTGAGAAGAACCTCCTGCTGATCAAGGGTGCCGTTCCAGGCGCCCGCGGCCGCGTCGTCCTCGTACGCACCGCCGTGAAGGGAGCATAAGTAAATGACTAAGGCACTTAACGTCGAGCTGCCTGCAGCAATCTTCGACGTACAGACCAATGTCCCGCTGCTGCACCAGGTTGTCGTCGCACAGCTTGCTGCTGCCCGCCAGGGTACCCACAAGACCAAGGACCGCTCCGAGGTTTCGGGTGCAGGTCGCAAGCCGTTCAAGCAGAAGGGTACCGGCCGCGCTCGTCAGGGTTCGATCCGTGCTCCTCACATGACCGGCGGCGGCATCGTCCATGGTCCAACCCCACGTGACTACTCGCAGCGCACCCCGAAGAAGATGAAGGCTGCTGCTCTGCGCGGCGCCCTGTCTGATCGCGCACGCTTCGACCGCGTCCACGTGATTGAGAACCTGGTTGCTGGCGAGAAGCCATCGACCAAGGACGCTCTGGCAACCCTGCGCTCGCTGACTGAGCGCAAGAACCTGCTTGTCGTCATCGATCGCGCCAACGATGTTGCTGCACTGTCCGTGCGCAACCTCGCAGATGTGCACGTTCTGTACGTCGACCAGCTGAACACCTACGATGTTCTGGTTTCGGATGACGTAGTCTTCACCAAGGCTGCCTTCGATGCCCTGGTCCAGAAGGAGGAAGCCAAGTGAGCACCTTCTCCAAGGCTCCACACGACGTGGTCATCGCACCAGTCGTTTCGGAAAAGAGCTACGGTCTGATCGACGAAGGTAAGTACACCTTCCTGGTCGACCCACGTTCGAACAAGTCGGAAATCAAGAATGCCGTTGAAGCTATCTTCAACGTCAAGGTTGACTCCGTAAACACCATCAACCGTGCAGGTAAGCGCAAGCGCACCCGCTTCGGGTGGGGTGCACGCAAGGCTACCAAGCGTGCCATCATCACCCTGAAGGACGGTTCGATTGACATCTTCGGCGGTCCGCTTTCCTAAGCGGAGACCACTTTAACGAGGAATAAGAATAAATGGGAATTCGTAAGTACAAGCCGACTACCCCGGGCCTGCGCGGCTCGTCGGTAGCCGACTTCGCAGAAATCACCCGATCGACTCCGGAAAAGTCGCTGGTTCGCCCGCTCACCAAGAGCGGCGGCCGCAACAACTCCGGTAAGATCACCACCCGTCACAAGGGTGGCGGACACAAGCGCGCTTACCGCGTGATCGACTTCCGTCGTCACGACAAGGACGGCGTTCCGGCAAAGGTCGCTCACATCGAGTACGACCCGAACCGTACCGCACGCATCGCGCTGCTCCACTACGTGGACGGCACCAAGCGCTACATCATCGCTCCGAACAACCTCAACCAGGGTGACACCGTTGAGGCCGGTCCGAACGCTGATATCAAGCCAGGCAACAACCTGCCACTGCGTAACATCCCGGTTGGTTCCGTGATTCACGCTGTTGAGCTTCGCCCAGGCGGCGGCGCCAAGATGGCACGTTCCGCTGGTGCTTCGATCCAGCTCGTAGCCCGTGAAGGTCGCTTCGCCCAGCTGCGTCTGCCTTCCGGCGAAATCCGCAACGTTGATGTGCGCTGCCGCGCAACCATCGGCGAAGTTGGCAACGCCGAGCAGATCAACATCAACTGGGGCAAGGCCGGCCGTATGCGCTGGAAGGGCGTTCGCCCAACCGTGCGTGGTGTGGCTATGAACCCAATCGACCACCCACACGGTGGCGGTGAAGGTAAGACCTCCGGTGGTCGTCACCCGGTCAACCCTAACGGTAAGCGTGAAGGACGCACCCGTCGTCCGAACAAGGAAAGCGACAAGCTCATTGTGCGTCGTCGCAAGACCGGCAAGAACAAGCGATAGGAGCCTGGAAACATGCCACGCAGCCTGAAGAAAGGCCCCTTCGTCGATCAGCACCTGTTCCTGAAGGTCGTTGCTGAAAACGAAAAGGGCACCAAGAACGTCATCAAGACGTGGTCCCGCCGTTCGATGATCATCCCGGACATGCTGGGACACACCATCGCCGTGCACGACGGTCGCAAGCACATTCCTGTGTTCGTTACCGAATCCATGGTTGGTCACAAGCTCGGTGAGTTTGCTCCAACCCGCACGTTCCGTGGCCACGTAAAGGACGACAAGAAGGGCAAGCGCCGCTAGTCCCCGCAAGGGAACTAGTGATCGCTTAGCACTTCTTCGAAAGACGAGAGAAGGAAAGCAATGGAAGCCAAGGCAATTGCGCGCCATATCCGCGTGACGCCTATGAAGGCCCGGCGCGTCGTCAACCTTGTTCGTGGTCTGCAGACCAACGAAGCACTGGCAATCCTGAAGTTCGCCCCACAGGCAGCTTCGGAGCCGGTATACAAGGTTGTTGCATCGGCAGTGGCTAACGCCCGTGCCGCCGCGGACCGCGCAGGTGAAGCATTCAATGAGGACGAGCTGTACATCAGCGAGGCGTTTGTTGACGAGGGTCCGACCATGAAGCGGTTCCAGCCGCGTGCACAGGGTCGCGCATTCCAGATCAAGAAGCGCACCAGCCACGTGACTGTGGTTGTTTCAACCCAGAAGGGTGGGGAGAACTAAATGGGACAGAAGGTAAACCCGAACGGTTTCCGTCTCGGCATCACCACTGACCACGTGTCGCACTGGTTCGCCGATTCCAGCAAGCCAGGTCAGCGCTACGCTGACTACGTCAAGGAAGACGTGCAGATCCGTGCACTGCTTTCTGACGGTATGGACCGCGCAGGCATCGCCCGCGTAGAGATCGAGCGTACCCGTGACCGCGTGCGTGTGGATATCCACACCGCTCGCCCGGGCATTGTTATCGGCCGCCGCGGCGCCGAAGCTGACCGCATTCGCGGCGAGCTGGAAAAGCTCACCAAGAAGCAGGTTCAGCTGAACATCCTCGAGGTCAAGAACCCTGACATGGAGGCCCAGCTGGTCGCCCAGGGCATCGCCGAGCAGCTTGCTTCCCGCGTGGCATTCCGCCGTGCGATGAAGAAGGCAATGCAGTCGGCAATGCGCGCTGGTGCCAAGGGCATCCGCGTTCAGTGCTCCGGTCGTTTGGGCGGCGCTGAAATGTCGCGCAAGGAGTTCTACCGCGAAGGCCGTGTGCCGCTGCACACCCTGCGCGCGAACATCGACTTCGGCAAGTTCGAAGCCAAGACCACCTTCGGCCGCATCGGCGTGAAGGTTTGGATCTACAAGGGTGACGTCACCGCCAAGGAACTGGCTGCACAGCAGGCTGCTGCTGCTCCAGCTCGTGGCGGCCGTGGCGGCAACGATCGTCCACGTGGTGGCGAGCGTCGTCGTCGCAACGACCGCAACAAGGGCGCTGCTGCAGCTCCGGCTGCGGAAGGAGGAGAGGCTTAAATGCTTATCCCACGTCGAGTAAAGTTCCGCAAGCAGCACCACCCGAAGCGTTCGGGCGCTGCCAAGGGCGGAACCACCGTAACTTTCGGTGAGTTCGGTATCCAGGCGCTTACCCCGGCTTATGTGACTAACCGTCAGATCGAAGCCGCGCGTATCGCCATGACCCGTTACATCAAGCGTGGCGGTAAGGTGTGGATCAACATCTACCCAGACCGTCCGCTGACCAAGAAGCCTGCTGAAACCCGCATGGGTTCCGGTAAGGGTTCACCTGAGTGGTGGGTCGCCAACGTCAAGCCAGGACGAGTCATGTTTGAACTCGGTGGCGTCAGTGAAGAAGTAGCTCGTGAGGCTCTGCGCCTTGCGATCCACAAGCTGCCGATGAAGGCACGCATCGTACGTCGTGAGGGTGGTGAATAGGGATGGCTATCGGTTCTAAGGACCTTAACATCGAGTCCCTGGACGGCTTCGATAACGCTCGTTTGAACGAGGAATTGAAGAAGGCCAAGGCTGAACTGTTCAACCTGCGTTTCCAGTCGGCCACCGGCCAGCTCGAGACCCATGGCAACCTGAAGTCCGTCAAGCGCGACATCGCACGCATCTACACTGTGCTGCGCGAGCGCGAGCTGGGCATTCGTCAGGAAGTCGTTGTCCCGGTTGAAGAGACCAAAAAGGGCAAGGAAGCTAAGTAATGAGCGAGAAGGAGAACGGTGTGGCTGACGCAACCGAGCGCAACGACCGCAAGACCCTCCGTGGTTACGTGGTTTCCGACAAGATGCAGAAGACCATCGTCGTTGACGTTGAGGACCGTGTTAAGCACGCCCTCTACGGCAAGGTTATGCGTCGTAACAAGAACGTGAAGGCTCACGACGAGAACAACGAGGCCGGCATCGGTGACTTGGTTGTAATCGCTGAGACCCGCCCGCTGTCCGCTGACAAGCGCTGGCGTCTCGTTGAGATCGTTGAGAAGGCTAAGTAAGCTTTCTTGGTGATCTCACGGATTACGTGAATTGCTGAAAACGCCCCGGTATCATCGCAAGATGAGGCCGGGGCGTTTTTGCATGCCGTGCAATGAGTCCCCGCAGCGTTGTCACTAGAAGCGAAATCGAAACAGGGGCATGAACTGGATTGAGAAGTGGTTCGACGAAACTAACTGGCCGCGTGACGCTAGGTTAGACGTATTCCGTGATGCCGTATGGGAATTGTCGTTCAATGGCGAATTAAGGGGATGGGTGACAACCTCGATCGGCATGATGCGTTCATTTCCCATTTTCTGGGAAAAACAAGAGCAAATGTGGTTTCAAGTCCATTGGGACGATGGAACCCAGGAACAGCTAGAAGAGGACTATGGCCCGGGGTGGTACACCGTTGAAGAGTTCTTGAGCGGATCCTTTGTCGCCGATGACCCTCAGAACGGCAAGGAAACTACTTTTGCAGCGAGACCGATCAGCGGAGAGGAACGAGATGAACTGTGGAGTCGTTTGGGGATGGTCTAGCGCTGTCGTGGACCTTTTAGTTTCCAAGTTCTTCATGAAGCTGAACCGGGGAAGACGAGCACCGCTGGCGGGTCAGCCCGACAGCCGGTAATTGCTGGGACTAAAACCAAGGACCTTGCGAAAGTCGCTGGCTAGATGTGCTTGATCCGAGTAGTCCAAGTTCACGGCGATCTGCGCTATGGATGTTCCAGGATCCTCGCGCAGCTGCTGCGCTGCTTCTTGAAGGCGATACCTGCGAATGACACTGAGTGGCGAAAGCCCTAGGTATTTCATTGAGAGGCGCTGCAGGCTGCGCGGTGTCATATTCAGCTGCTCGGCCACTTGATCGACGCGAATGATTGACCGAGTGGCAGAGACAAATTCTATGAAGGAGTTTGCCTGCAGGCCGGTAGCGTCAACTTGTTCAGTCGATCGCTGGATCCAGGTGCTGAACACATCCACACATTCCTGATTAAGCTGGCGCAGCCCCGTGTCGGAGTGTAGTTCTCGGATATCGCCCGCCAAATCCGGGGAAGGGTAAGCTACCTCGCTGTCCAGCAGGTCCTTCACTGGAGTGTGCAGGGTCTTGCTGAATACGAAGCCAGCCGCGGGTTTCAGCAATGCGGCAACTGCCCACCCCTGCCCGGAGAGATCCTTGTGAGAGGCACCGCTGGCGGGTCCGGCCAAGGTAATTTCATCCGGCTGGACCACCAGGTTCATCAGCGGGAACGGCAAAAGCTGCTGCCGTGAAACACGTCCCGGAGCGATACTCCAGCGCGAAATCCAGAACCAATAGACTCGGTCGCTCAAATCTTTAGGCGGCAAAATGCGCTCGAACTCGGGCAGCCGGGCCGGATACAGGACCCCGCGCTTGTCAACGATGCCAGTCATCAAGCACACCTCAAGGTTGTCGCAAATTTACAAGCACAAGGATGCCATGAGCCCATAGCCTTGAGACATGGAAATGGAGAATCTCCCAGCCAAGGGAATCACTGGAAACCACGCCACAGCTGGAGTGCCCAACGGAGTCACTACTTTGACACCTTTTCTTGCGGTCCAAGGAGCAGCGCAGGCTCTGGAATTCTATACGGGCGTCTTCGGCGCAAGGGTTGTTGATGCCACCGAATTGGGTGGTGTAGTCGTTCATGCGGAAATCGATTTCGGCCAAGGCCATCTTCAGATCGGCGAGCCGAGCCCGGACTATGGCCTGGTGCCTCCGCCCGCGGCGCCGAGCGCCTGCTATTCGATGGGGCTCTATTGCCAGGACGTCGACGCCGTGCTTGCCAAAGCAGTCGACTCGGGCGCAACAGTTCGAGAACCCGCCATGAATTTCGTTTCAGGTGACCGTTTTGCTTCGATCATCGACCCATTCGGAATACGCTGGACGATCCTCAGCAGGATTGAGGACTTGTCCGAGGAAGAAAGCGCTCGACGGGTGGCTCAATGGGCTGCTGAACAGTAAGGCCTGTTGCTCAATGCGGGAGCCGGGAATGTCTTTCGCATAGTCTGGAACCATGAAAAGTGACCGTCCAAACCGCAACTGGTTTTGGGCGGTCCTTTGTGTCTGCTGCATCTTCATCGGGATTTTGCCCTACATGCCGTGGCTGGCGGCGGGCTTTCTCCCTCGGATCCAAGCAATCCAACCATGGCTGCTGGCGATTATCGTCTTCGCGATCATCGCCGCGCTGATCCGCAGGCGTTGGCTGCCATCGGGAATCACTGCAGCGCTGTTGCTTGTAGGCATACTTCCCCTGGTGCACTTCAGCGGTGCTGCGCCTAATGGCAGCAATGGAAACCATGAATTGAAGGTCTTCTCGTTCAACGCCGGGCGGGCTCAAGCTGACCCGCTACAGCTGGCCCAAGCCATACGCGAGGCTGACCCTGATGTGCTGGTACTCGTAGAAACCAGCGAGCCGCTGATTGCCTCCATCGGTAAGCTCAACGCACTCGAAGTGCTGAGCCATCGCAGCGGCACGGTGCCGACCGGGGGAGACCGCGATACCGTCGTCTTCTCTCGCTATCCGATGACCGAACGTCAGGAAGAAATCAGCGCGCAGAAAACTGGCTGGTACGGGTTCCCGGTAGTTGATATTGCTTCGCCTTCGGGGGTGTTCAGTGTTGTTGGAGTGCACGTTTATCCGCCGCTGGATGACGCAGAACGGTGGGAGCATGGTCTTGACCAGTTGAACCGCTGGGCCAGGCAGCAGGGAATGCAGCCGGTCATTCTCGCCGGGGACTTCAACGCAACGAGGACTCATCCACAGTTCAGGCGATTGGCAGCGGACATGTCTGCGGAAAATACGATGTGGCCGCTGAACACTTGGCCAGCAGATCGCCAGTATCCGCCGATTATGGGGATCGATCGTGTACTTGCCCGCGGAATGAGTGTCTTGGATGCACGGAGCATCAAGATCGCCGGATCCGATCATTTGGCCCTGAGCGTGACAGTACGTTCCAGCTTGTAGTAGAGGCTTCGCAGCCAGGAGCTGTGGGAGTGCTCAAGAATTTCTGAAAGTGTCCATCTACGTGGCACAGGAGTGCGTTCAATGCGCCATCGCGGGGGAGTGGAGTTCCATCTGGCTCAGATGCACGCAACGTCGAAACGTTGATATTACGGGGATCTTCTGTATGGCGAGTGTGACGAAGAACGCGCCAATTCGCACTACCACACCATTTCAGATTCGCGCCACTCTAGGCTAGACTTAAGAATCTGTGCGCATGATGTTCGAGGACTATCCACCTTCGGCATGATGCAGTGCGGTCGGAAAACGTTCCGGATGCACAACACAGCCTCGATATTTTACGCCTCGGCCCTGCCGCCATTTGGGATCAGCATTCGGTGCGCCCGCGTCGGTGGGGGTAAGCGATCGTATCGTGGAGACCATATCCGTTCCGCAAGGCTCATTTATGAGAACCAGCGAGACGACAGGAGTAAGAAGTGATTCAGCAGGAGTCGCGACTCAAGGTTGCCGATAACACCGGTGCTAAGGAAATCCTTACCATTCGTGTGCTCGGTGGCTCGAAGCGTCGCTACGCAAGCATTGGCGACACCATTGTCGCTACCGTCAAGGATGCAATTCCTGGCGGCAACGTAAAGAAGGGCGACGTCGTCAAGGCTGTCGTCGTTCGCACCAAGAAGGAAATCCGTCGTGCAGACGGTTCCTACATCAAGTTCGACGAGAACGCTGCAGTGATCCTCAAGGGTGACGCTGCCGATCCTCGTGGCACTCGTATTTTCGGCCCAGTGGGTCGCGAACTTCGTGACAAGAAGTTCATGAAGATCGTTTCCCTGGCTCCGGAGGTGCTGTAACCATGGGCGCAAAGATCAAGAAGGGCGATCTGGTTCAGATCCTCGCCGGCAAGGACAAGGGCCTGCAGGGCAAGGTACTGAAGGTCTTCCCAACCGACGCTCGTGTACTGGTTGAAGGCGTTAACCGCGTCACCAAGCACACCAAGGCTGGCCAGAACGAGAACGGTAACGCCACCGGCGGCATCGAGGTTGTTGAAGCTCCACTGCACGTTTCGAACGTTGCTGTGGTTGATCCAGAAACCAAGAAGCCAACCCGCGTTGGTTTCCGCGAGGAAACCGTAGAAAAGAACGGCGTGTCCAAGACTGTACGCGTTCGTTACGCCAAGGCTTCCGGAAAGGATCTGTAATGACTGAAGCAGCCACCAAGATCCAGCCACGTCTGAAGGCTAAGTACGCCGCAGACATCCGCCCTGCACTGCAGGAGCAGTTCAAGTACGCTAACCCAATGCAGGTTCCTAACCTGACCAAGGTTGTCGTGAACATGGGTGTCGGCGAGGCCGCCAAGGACTCGAAGCTCATTGAAGGCGCCGTGCGCGATCTGACCGCAATTACCGGTCAGAAGCCAGTGGTTACCCGTGCCCGCAAGTCGATCGCTCAGTTCAAGCTGCGCGAAGGCATGCCGATCGGTACCCACACCACCCTGCGTAACGATCGCATGTGGGAATTCGTTGATCGCCTGATCACCCTGGCACTGCCTCGTATCCGCGACTTCCGCGGCCTGAGCGACCGCCAGTTCGATGGCAATGGCAACTACACTTTCGGTCTGACCGAACAGTCGATGTTCCATGAAATCGATCAGGACAAGATCGACCGCGTGCGCGGTATGGACATCACTGTGGTGACCACCGCCAAGACTGATGACGAAGGCCGCGCCTTGCTTAAGGCTCTGGGCTTCCCATTCAAGACCAACAACTAATCTCACTACGTTACAGGTCCGCTAAGGAAACCGTAACGAGGAAGGGCTGAAGCCCACATGTCTATGACAGATCCAGTCGCAGATATGCTGACTCGTCTGCGCAACGCAAACTCGGCTTACCACGACACTGTGTCGATGCCGTCGAGCAAGCTCAAGGTGCGCATTGCCAACATCCTGAAGGAACAGGGCTACATTGCCTCCTTCGAGGAAGAGGCTGCTGAAGTTGGCAAGAAGCTGACCATCACTTTGAAGTACGGCCCATCGCGCGAGCGTTCGATCGCTGGCGTACGCCGTATCTCCAAGCCAGGTCTTCGCGTTTACGCAAAGTCCACCAACCTGCCACACGTACTTGGCGGTCTTGGCATTGCTATCCTGTCCACCTCCTCCGGTCTGCTTACTGACCGTCAGGCTGCAAAGAAGGGCGTGGGTGGGGAAGTCCTCGCCTACGTCTGGTAACGGGAAGGAAGGAAAACACTATGTCACGTATTGGACGTCTTCCGATCACCGTTCCTGCAAACGTTGAACTGAACGTTGATGGCCAGAATGTTGCCGTCAAGGGCCCGAAGGGTGAGCTTTCGCTGACCGTTTCGGCTCCGATCACCGTTTCCAAGGACGAGAACACTGTTACCGTTGCACGCCCGAACGACACCCGCGAGGCTCGTTCGCTGCACGGTCTGACCCGCACCCTGATCAACAACCTGATCATCGGTGTGACCGATGGTTTCGAGAAGAAGCTCGAAATCCACGGTACCGGTTACCGCGTGCTGGCTAAGGGAACCGGCCTGGAGCTTGCTCTGGGTTACTCCCACCCAGTCAACGTAGAAGCACCAGCAGGCATCACCCTGTCTGTCGAGGGCAACAACAAGATCACCGTTGCTGGCATCGACAAGCAGCAGGTCGGCGAAGTTGCTGCCAACATCCGCAAGCTGCGCAAGACCGAGCCTTACAAGGGCAAGGGCATCCGCTACGCCGGCGAGAAGATCCTGCGCAAGGCTGGAAAGGCTGGTAAGTAATTATGGCTATCGGAATCAAGGGTAAGAGCAAGTCCGCTCAGCGCGGTCGCCGCCACCTGCGTGTGCGCAAGCGCATCGTCGGTACCGAACTCCGCCCACGCCTGGTCGTCAACCGCTCGGCACGTCACATCTTCGTACAGATCGTTGACGACTCGAAGGGTATCACCCTGGCCAGCGCTTCGACCATGGAAGCAGATCTTCGCGCAAGCGAGGACAACAAGACCGCAAAGGCCAAGCGCGTTGGCGAGCTCGTTGCAGAGCGTGCCAAGGCTGCAGGCGTTGAGGCTGTTGTCTTCGACCGCGGCGGCAACAAGTACACCGGCCGCGTGGCTGCTGTTGCTGACGGCGCACGTGAAGGTGGGCTGGCACTGTGAGCGAAGCAACTAACAAGAAGGAAACTCAGGTGTCTGAAGCTACTGAGGCAGTCGAGACTGCAGCTGCTCCCGCTACCGAGAACGCCGGATCCCGCCGTGGCGAGGGTCGCGGTCGCGGCGAAGGCCGCGGTCGTGGTGAAGGTCGTGGCCGCGGTCGCGACCAGAAGGATAACCGCAACGAAGACAAGGACAAGTTCCTTGAGCGCGTTGTAGCTATCAACCGCGTCTCCAAGGTCGTCAAGGGTGGTCGTCGCTTCAGCTTCACCGCTCTGGTAGTTGTCGGCGACGGCAACGGCCTGGTCGGCGTTGGCTACGGCAAGGCTAAGGAAGTTCCTGCTGCTATCGCCAAGGGCGTTGAAGAGGCTAAGAAGTCCTTCTTCCGCGTTCCACGCGTTGGCACCACCATTCCACACATGGTCAAGGGTGAGGCCGCCGCTGGCGTCGTCATGCTTCGTCCAGCCGCTCCAGGTACCGGTGTTATCGCCGGCGGCCCAGTGCGCGCCGTGTTGGAGTGCGCAGGCATCCACGACATCCTGTCGAAGTCGATGGGTTCGCAGAACCAGATCAACATCGTTCAGGGCACCATCGCTGCACTGAAGGCTCTGGAAGAGCCTCAGGCTGTTGCAGCTCGCCGCGGTCTTCCGCTGGACGAGGTTGCACCAGCAGCAATGTTGCGTCACATCCAGTCCCAGAAGGCAGGTGCTTAATCTCAATGGCTAAGAACATTGTTCCAAGCGACGCCAAGCTGGAAATCACCCAGATCAAGTCGATCATCGGTGGCACTGAGGCACAGCGCAGCGTAGTACGTTCGCTGGGTCTGAAACGTATCGGACAGACCGTTGTCCGCACCGCTGACCCAGTGACCGTTGGTATGGTCAACAAGGTCCCGCACCTGCTGAAGGTTGAGGAGGCTAAGTAACATGGCTGAAGAAAAAGCACTGAAGGTTCACCACCTGCGTCCAGCAGAGGGTGCCAAGACCGCCAAGACCCGCGTTGGTCGTGGTGAAGGCTCCAAGGGTAAGACCGCCGGCCGCGGTACCAAGGGTACCAAGGCTCGTTACCAGGTGAAGGCAGGCTTCGCAGGTGGACAGCTTCCGCTGCACATGCGTCTGCCAAAGCTGCGCGGCTTCAAGAACCCATTCCGCGTCGAGTTCCAGGTTGTAAACCTGGACAAGATCTCGGAGCTGTTCCCAGAGGGTGGCGAAGTCACCGTCGAGGCACTGGTTGCCAAGGGCGCCGTTCGCAAGAACCAGCCTGTCAAGGTCCTGGGCACCGGCGAGATCTCGGTCAAGGTTGACGTGAAGGTTGACGCCTTCTCCGCTTCCGCATCCGAGAAGATCGTCGCTGCTGGCGGCTCGGCTAACACCCTGTAATTTACCGGGTAAGCTGCTGAAATTCCCCGCACACGTTGAGCAATCAATGTGTGCGGGGAATTTTGCTATCCGTGAAAGAATTTCTTCACATATCTGCGAAAGCCGAAGTTGATCAGGTCGTATTTATGACAGATCAGCGCAACCAGGCCACTTTTCGTGTCGCCTGTTTGGCGGATAAGTACCTTGGACGGCTAGAATCATTTAGGTCTTATGTCATATCTGACAACTAGACTTTGGAACATACTTCAGGAGGACGCTTGTTCAGCGCCATAGCCCGAATTTTTCGGACGCCTGACCTGCGCAACAAGTTGCTGTTCACGATCGGGATCATTGCGATCTACCGCATCGGTGTTTTCATCCCGGCTCCGGGCATTGACTACAGCAACGTTCAGCAGTGTCTGGCTATGGGAAACACCACCGGTGGACTCTATTCGTTTGTGAATCTGTTCAGCGGCGGTGCCCTGTTGCAGGTCTCCATTTTTGCGATGGGCATCATGCCGTACATTACGGCTGCCATTATTGTGCAGCTGCTGCGCGTGGTTATTCCGCACTTTGAGACTTTGCACCAGGAAGGCCAGGCCGGACAGGGCAAGCTCACCCAGTACACCCGCTACCTGACCATTGCACTGGCCCTGTTGCAGGGCACCACGCTGGTCACCCTGGCGCGCACCGGAAACCTCTTCCCAAGCTGCAGCCTGCCGCTGGTTCCAGACGACTCCCTGATGGTCATCATGCTGATGATCATCGCGCTGACCGCAGGCACCGGCCTGATCATGTGGATGGGCGAGCTGATCACCGAACGCGGCGTCGGCAACGGCATGTCGATCTTGATCTTCATCTCGATTGCTTCGGGCTTCCCTGCATCGATGTCCTCCATTCTGCAGACTAAGGGCTGGGCCACCTTCCTTGGCGTGCTGGCCATCGGCCTGCTGATCGTGGCACTGATCGTGTTCGTGGAGCAGTCTCAGCGCCGCGTGCCGGTGCAGTACGCTAAGCGCACCATCGGCCGGCGCACCGTAGGCGGAACCTCCACCTACATCCCGTTGAAGGTCAACATGGCCAACGTGATCCCGGTGATCTTCGCATCCTCGATCCTGGCGCTGCCGCAGATGATCGTCCAGTTCAACACGAACGACGACGGCACCCTGCCAGGCTGGGCCATGTGGCTGCAGACCCATTCCTCGACCTCGTCGCCGTGGTACATGCTGGTCTACACGCTGCTGACCATCGGCTTCACCTACTTCTACGTGGCCATCACCTTCAACCCTGTTGAGGTGGCTGACAACATGAAGAAGTACGGCGGCTTCATCCCGGGCATCCGCGCCGGCAAGCCGACCGCCGAATACCTGCAGTACGTGATCTCCCGCATCACCTTCCCGGGTTCGCTGTACCTCGCATTCGTGGCGTTGATCCCGCTGATCGCCTTCGTGCTGATCAACGCAGACCAGAACTTCCCATTCGGCGGAACCTCGATCATCATCATGGTTGGTGTTGGCCTCGAGACCGTCAAACAAATTAATGCTCAAATGCAGCAACGAAACTACGAAGGGCTACTGCGATGAGTCGACTGCTAATCATTGGTCCCCCAGGTGCCGGCAAGGGCACCCAGGCCATAAAGATCTCCGAGCGCCTGGAGATCGTCGCGATCTCCACCGGCGACATCTTCCGCGCCAACGTCAAGGGCGGCACCCCGCTGGGCATCGAAGCCAAGAAGTACATCGACAACGGTGACTTCGTTCCGGACTCGGTCACCAACAACATGGTCGAGGACCGCCTGAACCAGGACGACGTAGCCAACGGCTTCCTGCTGGACGGCTACCCACGCACCAGCGCCCAGGTCGACGCACTGGATGCCATGCTGGCAGCCAAGGGCATCGCGCTGGATGCGGTGCTGCAGCTGACCGCTGACGACGACGAGCTGGTTGCCCGCCTACTCAAGCGTGCAGAGATCGAAGGCCGTGCAGATGACACCGAAGACGTCATCCGCCACCGCCTGAGCCTGTACCACGCTGAGACCCGCATCGTGGTCGACCGCTACGAAGAGCGCGGCATCGTGCGCAAGGTCGACGGCATCGGCGCCATCGACGAGGTCACCGACCGCGTGCTGGCCGCACTGAACGTCAACGCCTAAGTCCTAGGCGCAGCGCGCAGGGATCGTGAACAGGCAGCAATGCAGCTGCCGCACGGTCCCTGCGCTCTTTTTACCTATATCAGCCCATGAACAACCAGGGGAGTCATCTTGGCTTTTGGACAGCCTCGCATTGAATACAAATCCAACTCGGAAATCCTGAAGATGCGTGAAGCCGGCCTGGTGCTGGCAGAGGCATTGGACGAGGCTGTCGCCAAGGCCCAGCCCGGAGTGACCACCGCGGCCATCGACAAGGTCTTCGCCAAGGTGCTTGAACGCCACGGCGCCACCAGCAACTTCCTGGGCTACCACGGGTTCCCGGCAACCATCTGCGCCTCGGTCAACCACGAAGTGGTCCATGGCTTCCCTTCGGAGTACGAGCTCAAGGACGGGGACGTGCTGAAGATCGACGGCGGCGCTATCGTCAACGGCTGGCATTCGGACTCGGCGCGCACCGTGCTGGTCGGCAAGAACATCGACCCCGCAGACCAGCGCTTGAGCGACATCACCGAGCAGGCCATGTGGGCCGGCATCGCCGCCGCGGCCAATGCACGGTTCATCGGGCAGATCGGCGAAGCTATCGACGATTTCGTCACCAGCCAGCCAGGCGATGAGCTGGGCATCCTGGAAGACTACTGCGGCCACGGCATCGGCTCCGCCATGCACATGGCGCCCGATGTGCTGAACTACAACTCCGGCCACCGCGGCCCGCGCATCAAGCCGGGCATGGCGCTGGCCATCGAGCCGATGCTGGTGCGCGGCGGCATTGAGACCTCGGTATTGGAAGACGACTGGACGGTTGTCACCAACGACAAGTCCAACGCCTCGCAGTGGGAGCACACGGTCGCCTTCCACATGGGCGGCATCTGGGTGCTCTCAGCCCACGACGGGGGAGAAGCTGGGCTTGCTCCCTTCGGCGTGACTCCATCGCCAATCCGTCCATAGCGCCAAGCCGCAACTCAACAGCGCAGATTAGATCCAGCACCGGCGAACTGCCGTAGTGCTGGATCTAACACTTTAAAAGCCGACTCGAATTGGCCATTGAAGAATCAATAGCGTATTGTTATTTGTTGGTTCGCTATTTAAGTGCGCCCAAAACTTCAGGTCTTGGACGCATTGGTTGCGAACTTGAACCAATTACTTGTTGAGGGTGATCCTCAACAACCAAAGTTAGCGGGGAAAATGGGCAAGAAGGAAGGTGTCATCCAGGTAGAGGGCACTGTGACCGAAGCGCTGCCGAACGCGATGTTCCGCGTGGAGCTGCCAAATGGACACGTGGTGCTCGCCACTATCTCGGGTAAGATGCGTCAGCACTACATTCGAATCCTCCCAGAGGACCGAGTGCAGGTTGAAATGAGCCCATACGATCTCAACCGAGGTCGTATCGTTTACCGCTACAAGTAAACAGCACTGAAAAGACTTTCCTAGCGGATGTTGTGCGTTCAATCGCAAAACGTCCGCTAGAGCAATGTTCTTGGATAAGCTTTTTACTGCTCCACAAATAACTGCAACCGCAAGAGGAGTAACCCTTGAAGGTTAACCCAAGCGTGAAGCCGATCTGCGACAAGTGCAAGGTAATCCGCCGCAATGGTCGCGTCATGGTGATCTGCGAGAACCCACGCCACAAGCAGCGTCAGGGCTAATCCCGTTCTTCGGGATTCCCACGCGTAGTCGAAAATAGGCAGTGCCGCAGCACGAAAGTGCTGTATACCCCCGGATTCGGAGGCCGGGGCCGCGAGGAAACTCGCGGAAGGTACTGCTCCAGACCTCCGTTCGTTGAAAGGTAGCCAACATATGGCTCGTTTAGCAGGCGTGGACATTCCACGCGAGAAGCGCGTAATCATCGCGCTGACTTACATCTACGGCGTGGGCAAGACCCGTGCAGAAGAGACCATCGCGGCCACCGGCATCAGCCCGGACACCCGCGTGAAGGATCTCACCGACGCTGAACTGGTTCAGCTGCGTGACTTCATCGAAGGCACCTACAAGGTGGAAGGTGACCTGCGCCGCGAGGTTCAGGCCGACATCCGCCGCAAGGTTGAAATCGGATCCTACGAAGGTCTTCGTCACCGTAAGGGCCTGCCGGTCCACGGTCAGCGCACCAAGACCAACGCTCGTACCCGTAAGGGCCCGAAGCGCACCGTAGCCGGTAAGAAGAAGGCCCGCTAAATTTTAGCGGCCTAATCTATAAACCTTTTTCGTAGGAGAAGAAATGCCCCCAAAGACTCGTGGAGCGGTACGTAAGCCGCGTCGCAAGGACAAAAAGAATATTGCGCAGGGACAGGCGCATATCAAGAGCACCTTCAACAACACCATTGTTTCGATCACCGATCCAACTGGTGCTGTTATCTCGTGGGCTTCGGCCGGCGAGGTAGGCATGAAGGGTTCGCGCAAGTCGACCCCATACGCTGCCCAGATGGCTGCTGAAGCTGCTGCAAAGCGCGCTCAGGAGCACGGCATGCGCAAGGTTGACGTTTTCGTCAAGGGCCCAGGCTCGGGACGCGAAACCGCGATCCGTTCGCTGCAGGCTGCTGGTCTTGAGGTTGGATCCATCCAGGATGTTTCCCCAAGCGCACACAACGGTTGCCGCCCATCGAAGCGTCGCCGCGTCTAATTGATTCGCTAGGCTAAGCCTAAGGAAGTCACCGAAGTGTCTACTGACGCCTCGGTGACTATCTTGGACTCACTGCCTGCAAAAGACGAACGGCCACCTGAAGGCTACCGTCGTTTCCACCCCCGTGAGGCGTCATATAGCGGACGCTCGCTGAAAGGAAATGTAAGTGCTCATTACGCAGCGCCCAACCCTGACCGAAGAAGTAGTTGCCGAGAACCGCTCCCGTTTCGTTATCGAACCGCTGGAGCCAGGCTTTGGTTACACCCTAGGTAACTCGCTCCGTCGTACCCTGTTGTCCTCGATCCCTGGTGCAGCTGTCACCAGCGTTCGTATCGACGGCGTACTGCACGAGTTCACCACCGTAGCCGGTGTCAAGGAAGACGTCACCGAACTGGTTCTTAACATCAAGAACCTGTCCGTGTCTTCCGAGCACGACGAGCCAGTCGTCGCCTACCTGCGCAAGCAGGGCCCAGGCGTCGTCACCGCAGCGGACATCACCCCGCCAGCCGGTGTGGAGTTCCACAACCCTGATCTGCACATCGCGACCCTCAACGCCAATGGCAAGTTCGACATGGAACTGACCATCGAGCGCGGCCGCGGCTACGTGTCTGCATCGCAGAACAAGAGCGCTGATGGCGAGATCGGTCGTATCCCAGTTGATTCGATCTACTCCCCAGTGCTGAAGGTGACCTTCCGCGTGGAGGCTACCCGTGTTGAGCAGCGCACCGACTTCGATCGTTTGATCGTCGACGTGGAGACCAAGGAATCGATCACCCCGCGCGATGCAGTTGCATCCGCAGGCACCACCCTGGTTGAGCTGTTTGGTTTGTTCCGCGAACTGAACACCGCAGCTGAGGGTATCGAGATCGGCCCATCGCCAACCGACGCAGCCCTGGCTGCAGACATGGCTCTGCCGATTGAAGATCTGGAACTGACTGTTCGTTCGTACAACTGCTTGAAGCGTGAGGGCATCCACTCCGTGGGTGAACTCGTAACTCGCTCCGAGGCCGACCTGATGGACATCCGCAACTTCGGTGCAAAGTCCATTGACGAAGTCAAGGCAAAGCTTGTTGAACTGGGTCTAGCACTGAAGGATTCCCCTCCAGGCTTCGATCTGGCCGCTCGTAGCGCCATCGATGATGGCGTCGACTACGACGAAGGTCTGTAAAGACCTCGTCTCGCGACACACTACTTCATCCGTCCGCACGGTTATGACCGTTCGGAACGGGTTATTCATCTAGGAGAACTACCATGCCTACCCCTACCAAGGGTCCGCGTCTCGGCGGCAGTGCAGCACATGAGCGACTGATTTTCGCTAACATGTCCGCACAGCTCTTCGAGAACAAGAAGATCACCACCACCCTGACCCGTGCAAAGCGTCTGCGTCCACACGCAGAGCGCCTGATCACCTTCGCAAAGCGCGGGGATCTGGCATCGCGTCGCCGCGTCCAGTCCGTGATCGCTTCGCGTTCGCGCACCAACAAGTCGATCGTTCACGAGCTGTTCGAGAACATCGCACCAGCAATGGCTGACCGCAACGGTGGCTACACCCGCATCACCAAGATCGGCAACCGCAAGGGCGACAACGCTCCTATGGCTGTTATCGAGCTCGTGATGGAGCCAGTTTCGCCAAAGCAGGCTGTCGTCAAGGAAGCCACCAAGGCTGCCGAGAAGGCTGCAGAGGCAACCGAAGAGGCCTAAATCCTCTTTAGTGCTCAGCACATAAAGAAATCCCTCCGTGAAATTCACGGAGGGATTTCTTTATGCCTGAAAACTGGAGCGGCGACCACGTAGAGGCAGCACGGTCCTAAAGCACCAGGCGATTTAGCCGAGCTCCTCAATACCAGGGCAAACCCGATAGAGGGAACGTGACTGCTCCTGGAATTCGGCGCTCAACAACTGCTCGGTGAGCTGCTTCCCTTTCGACGTCCGGTCTAGACTTTCGTCTCCCAAGATTGAAGCGATGCGATCAGACCAGCCGGCAACAGCTCTGAGGGAAGTGGCAAGCTGTTCATCGGAACTATCATCGGTTGCCTTGGAGAGCAGCGAAGCGTAATCGCGATAGGGCTTTATTGCCATGCCATAGTCACCAGAGACCATCGCTCTATTCGCTGCGGCAAGATTTTCTCCCAAACCCGATTTGGCGGCCTTGTCCAAAAAATGCGAACAAGTGTCAGCTGCTGGAAGTTTCGCAGAGCAACCGGTGATGGCTGCAGTTGAAAGCACGAGAGCTGCCGCGGCGAAGACTCTCAATGGCATCGCATGCTCCTTGAAAAAAGCTGGTGTCCTGAGCTGACAAGTTGTCGAGGTACCGAGCGGTCGATATCTAAACGAAGGGCACAGGACTTCGATGAAGTACTGTGCCCTAGCAAAGTGGCGGATTTTCACAATCAGTTGGAATCCACAGCATTCACGTAAACGAGAACTCGAGGAAGACGGATCTCAGAATGCCAAGCTGCGTGACTATCGCAGGGTGTCGCCGCAGACTTCGCTGACCTTGTTGATGGCTGGACCCATGTCGGTAAAGGTCTTCTGAGCATCGTTCGAAGCCATAATCTTGGCCATGTCCAGCTGACCATCATCACCGATGAAATCGCCGACTGCCTTGAAGCCGTTGGCCACGGTGCCCAGCTGGGTCTTGAAGTCAGACTCGGTACGGTCGGCGATGTCCTGGATCTTCGGGGCTGCTTCCTTCAGCTTGGCCAAGTCCTTAGTTGGGTCAAAGTCGGCGCTCATGTTGGCGCCGACGGACTCCAGAGAGCTGCGCAGCTCCTTGCACGCTGCGTCGTCAGACAATGCGGTGTTGGACGAGCCACAGCCGGTGAGCAGGGTCAGGCCGATCAGGGGAGCGGCGACGAGTGAAACGATACGCATCTTCTTCATGGGGGAACTCTCTTTCAAGATTTGGGCGATGATCGGAATCTAATCCGTTGTCTCCACTCTTTCATATGGCCAACTGATTGAGTATCAGAAATGCCGAAAATGGGTAGTGCTCCCCATGAGTAGGCTGACTGTAATCCAACAAGGTTAGCTGAACGGGCTGATGCCCGGACACGCAGTCAAGAAATAGGAGGCTGTTTCATACCGTCTGGCATCGTACATTGAGTCTTCTTGTTCGCTAACGGTTCCACCAGACATGTGTGCCTTGTACTGCCGCAGCGTCTCTTTGGTCGATTCAGAGAGAATCACCAGCGCATCACGAAGTTTCTCATCCCCGGTACGCTGTGCTGCATCGTCGAGAATGCCGCTGGCGGTCTTCGAGATCTTCTCAACATCTTTGCGATCTGCCAATGTTTGGTTCAGTTCCGGAGCGCTGACCCTGGAACTGATGTACTCGCAAGTCTCCTGGGTAGTCAGCTGCGCACTGCAGACTCACAGCAGAGAGGCGCTTATAGTTGCAGCTGAAAGAACAGCTGCGAACTGAGTACGTTTCATAGCCATCTCCGGTTCGGGGCGATGCATCACTTGAACTGGAGTCTATCCGTCTATATTCGGATTTGGGAGCACTAGTCTGGCAGCGGTGTTATTTGAAGTCGCCGAAGTCTTTGCAGGAGCTGGCAAAGTAGTCGCCGGCGGATACGAATTGTTGCCGGCGGATACGAATTGTTAATGGCTGGCCATAGAGTTTTTCGTCAGTCTTTTGATCAAGAGTTTCTGAAGTGTCGGCGAAGAGTTCATGTCGATTGACAGCAGTTGAGCATCAGCCGCCTTGGCAGATGCGTTGTTGAAGAGCACGGCCAACTTATTGATCGATCCCTCCAGCTCTTCCTTTGCCAAGTACGTGCTTTTGACATCTGAAGCTGCCATCTGTTCTTTGAAATAGTTGCGCGTATCCGTCGCAGTAAGTTGGGCGCTGCAGCTGGCTAGGGTCATCAAGAGAAATGCTGGCATGGCGAGTGCTGTGGCAAACTTTTTCAACGTCTGCCGCTTCCTGTGATCCAGCTTGTCCATTGGCTGGACAACGGCGGACGGCATTCGTTTGAACACTAATAAATAGTTTCAACTTTCCCTTTTCGGGGATGAAGATTCAGGCGAATCACTGTTCATCCGTAATGCGGCGTCAGGTATTTCGCACTGGTTGGATTGGGACCGACTGCTTGCTGGTGAGCATAATGGGATATATGAGTTCGCATCCTGAAGCCATTGATCCTTTTGGCACCACAGCACTTGGTTCAACGCAGGCGCCAGCATGGATCCGCATGCGTATGGTTTTGGGTTATGACGGTGCCGCATACAGCGGGTGGGCTCGTCAGCCTAACGTCATCGGAGTTCAGCAGTTGGTCGAAGAAGCTCTTGAAACGCTGATTCGGCGCAGGGTTCGAGTTGTTGTTGCCGGCCGCACCGATGCAGGAGTGCATGCACGCCGCCAGGTTGTGCACTTCGACCTGACCCAGGACGAATTCGACGCTTTGCCGCGCCGTGCTCCGCTGGCTCCAGGTCCAGCACTGGTACGTCGGATTAACGGTATTCTCGGCCGTCAAGACGGAGCCGTTTGGGTCCATGAAGCCCAGGTAGCTCCAGAAGGCTTCGACGCCCGCTTCTCGGCGCTTGCCCGCCGCTACTCCTACCGCATTGCAGACGGCCTGGAACGCTGGGATCCGCTGACTCGGCATCTGACAACGTGGCACCGCTCGGCGCTGAATGTCGAAGCCATGAATGCTGAAGCGCAAAGCGTGCTGGGCCGCCACGATTTTCTCTCGTACTGCAAGCCTCGCCCCGATGCGACGACGATCCGCACCTTGCAGGAGTTCACCTTCGAGCGCGGCGAAGACGGACTGATTGTTGCCCACCTGAAAGCAGATGCCTTCTGCCACAACATGGTTCGCGCACTGATTGGCGCGGCAATGATGGTGGGGGATGGGCGCGAAGAACCAGGGTTTGTCGCAAGTCGGCTTCAAGCAATGGTCAGGGATTCAAAAACCAAGCTCTCCCACCCTCGGGCGCTGGTCCTTGAGCAGGTGTACTACCCGGATGATGACCAGCTTGCTGCCAGGGCTGCCCAGACCCGAGCTAAGCGAGAGCACGACGACGTCGAGTCGATGCCTGCGGCCGAGGATCAGCAGGGCTGAAACCCGCGTGGATTAAGGGTGTTGTTGCTCACGAGGGTCGGGCAATTTTGGCCGTAAACACTTTAATCAGCTAAACTTTTATGAGTTGTGTATGTCCACGTTCGACACTACACACCCAAGCGTGACGGTTTAGTTGCATAGCCGCTGGTCTGCTGGGTGCGCGAACACTATATGGACGGCCGGTCAATATCAGTCCTCACCTGACGTACTGGTCCAAACACAAGAACAACACGACAGTGCTCGTAACCGGGGGATCTCACCGCCTTCGGACTTGCGACTGTTTGACCAGAAACGAAACAACGTAAGGCAATTACTGTGCGTACGTACACCCCAAAGCCGGCTGACCAGACCCGTCAGTGGTTCGTCATCGACGCTACCGACGTAGTCCTCGGCCGCCTCGCAGTTCAGGCCGCAACCCTGCTGCGCGGCAAGCATAAGCCAACCTATGCTCCACACATGGACATGGGCGACCACGTCATCATCATCAACGCCGAAAAGGTTGCTCTGACCGGTAAGAAGCTGCAGAACAAGCGCGCTTACCGTCACTCGGGCTTCCCAGGTGGTCTGAAGAGCGTTAACTACGCTGACCTGCTGGAGAAGAACCCAGTTCTCGCAGTTGAGAAGGCCATCAAGGGCATGATTCCAAAGAACAAGCTTGCAGCTACCCAGCTGTCCAAGCTGAAGGTCTACCGTGGCTCCGAGCACCCACACGCTGCTCAGGCCCCGAAGGCACTGGAAATCACCCAGGTCGCTCAGTAGTCCTGGCCCCGAGAAGAAATACTTAATAGGAGATTATCGTGGCTCAGAACGCTGAAGAGATCACTGAATTCGAAGGCGAAGCTCCTTCGACCTACACCACCGAGACCACTGCCTCGACCGCTGCTGTCGAGACCGAGCGTGCTCCGCTGACCGTTCCAGGTGCAGCTGTTGGCCGCCGCAAGCAGGCTATTGCCCGCGTTCGCCTAATCCCAGGCTCCGGCAAGTGGACCCTGAACGGTCGCGAACTGGACAACTTCTTCCCAAACAAGCTGCACCAGCAGGATGTTAACGAGCCTTTCAAGGTTCTGGGTCTGGAAGGCGCATACGACGTTATCGCCCGCATCCACGGCGGCGGCATCTCCGGTCAGGCTGGCGCACTGCGCCTGGGCATCGCCCGTGCACTGAACGAGATCGACCGCGAGGCTAACCGACCAGCACTGAAGAAGGCTGGCTACCTGACCCGCGACGCACGCGTCATCGAGCGCAAGAAGGCTGGTCTGAAGAAGGCCCGCAAGGCTTCGCAGTTCTCGAAGCGCTAAACCTTTACAAGGTTTGCCCCAACGGCTCCACACTCCCATTCGGGAGTTGTGGGGCCGTTGGCCGTTTAACCGCGAGAACACCGAGGGAACTGGAAGCTTCAAACCGCCCGTACTTTCAAGGCAAAGGGCATTCCAAGGCTTATGATTGATTACGATGGCAAGGTTATTTGGGACCGATGGTGTCCGAGGAAAAGCAAATGAATTGTTGACTCCGGAGCTGGCGATGGAACTCGCACAAGCAGCTGCGGTAGTTTTGGGGTTGAGCCAGTCTGAAGGCGAGCGAAAACCTGTGGCGGTAGTGGCCAAGGATCCGCGCATCAGCGGCGACTTCCTTTCGGCTGCCATCGAAGCAGGCCTTGCCGCCTCGGGCGTTGACGTTCAAGACGCCGGCACCCTGCCGACCCCGGCTGCCGCGTACCTGGTCGGCGACCTGGATGCAGACTTCGGCGTGATGATCTCCGCCTCCCACAACGCCGCGCCGGACAACGGGATCAAGTTCCTTGCCCGTGGAGGCAAGAAGCTTGACGATGCGCTGGAAGACGCCATCGAAGCCTGTCTGAAGATGCCGAAGCCCCGCCCCACCGGCGGAGAGGTAGGCCGCGTCGCACGCTTCGCGGATGCGGAAGACCGCTACATCGTGCACCTGCTGCAGTCGCTGCCCAACCGCCTTGAGGGGCTCAAAGTC
Organism: Glutamicibacter uratoxydans; assembly: GCF_006539925.1. Taxonomy (GTDB): domain Bacteria; phylum Actinomycetota; class Actinomycetes; order Actinomycetales; family Micrococcaceae; genus Glutamicibacter; species Glutamicibacter uratoxydans. Next base: position 81,580 of record NZ_BJNY01000016.1, read on the forward strand.
GTCCTTGACTGCGCCCACGGCGCGGCCTCGGGCTGTTCCCCAGAGGTCTTCAAGGCCGCCGGCGCCCAGGTAGTGGTCATTGGCGCCGAGCCGGACGGCGTGAATATCAACGACGGCTACGGCTCCACGCATTTGGAGAAGCTGCAGGCCGCGGTCATCGAACACAAGGCAGACCTTGGCATCGCCCACGACGGCGACGCGGACCGCTGCCTGGCTGTAGACCACGAAGGCAATGTCGTCGACGGTGACCAGATCATGGCGATCATGGCCATTGCGCTGAAGGAACGCGGCGAGCTCAAGGACGACACCCTGGTAGCCACCGTCATGAGCAACCTCGGACTCAAGCTTGCGATGGATGCCGCAGGCATCACGCTGAAGCAGACCGGAGTGGGTGACCGCTACGTGCTGGAAGGCATGCAGGAAGGCAACTACTCGCTGGGCGGCGAACAGTCGGGCCACGTGATCTTCAGCCAGTACGCAACTACCGGCGACGGCGTGCTCACCGGCCTGATGATTGCGGCGCGCGTGAAGGAGACCGGCAAGACCCTCAAGGAGCTTGCTTCGGTGCTCACCGTCCTGCCCCAAGTGCTCATCAACGTACGCGGAGTGGACAAGGCAGGCGTTGCCGACTCCGAGCCGCTGCAGCGCGACATCGCTGCTGTAGAAGCCCGTCTGGGCTCCACAGGGCGCGTGCTGCTGCGCCCTTCGGGCACCGAACCGGTTGTCCGCGTCATGGTGGAAGCCGCTACCCCAGAACATGCCCAGGCCGAAGCTGAAGTACTGGCAGCGGCCGTTTCAGCCCACCTGTCTCTGGACTAATACACAGCGCGCTACGCCCCGCAGATTGTCACTGATGACGATCTGCGGGGCGTTTTGCTTTGTTTTTGATGCTTGTCCTTGTATGGCACATTCAATTCACAATGTCAGTTTCGCACTGTACTCAAAGATGAAGCCAACCAGTTATCTCATAGAGCTGAAATATTCGATAGCGTCACTGGGTAAAGGGACAGACATCGATTAGGTTGGAGATGCCCATGTAGGAGCAATATTCGAGGATGCATTGATTACTAACTTCAACGGAGACTGCCAGGTGCACTTTGGCAATTCTAAAGTGGCGCGCTCGACGTTTAGATACACCAATGACTGCGGTGCCATAGTTGTGCCAAAGGATCTGCGCGTAGTCCCGATCTTCAGCATGACTGAGGTCGGCGAAGGGAAACATGTCATTGGTGTCGGCTATTGCACTATGTTGCTCACACACGATGATGAGCTGAGGTTGGAGACTGTTATCTCAGACGTTTGGCGGCTGACTTCACGTGCAGACTCTAAACGTAAGTCAAGAACCAAGAAGTCTGCATGGACTCCGATAGTGCATTTCTCAGAAGCAACGGTGCCCAATTCAGGTGACTGCCCCGAATTGAACTTTATCGGGAATGAACTTAGGAATGTCATAGAGCACGAAGTAGAGCACCGCGGAGAACATCTATTGCCTTCGGCGGCTAAGGCAATTTGTGAGATGTCTCGTGAGAATGTGGTGGATATCCGAAACCTCCGTTATGAGTTGGAGTCCCGTCTCGCTGAATCCAGCAGCAATTCAAATGCGCTGGAAGATTTTACAGAAATTACAGCGCAGCTACTCCAATTCAATATCATCAGCAGCAAGGTCGCCGATCAGGCGCGTGAAGCAGTCCGTGAAGGCCTGCGTGTCTATGAGTACGATCGCGACGTTTACCACGGATACCGAAAGCTGCAGGACCCAACACTGCTTATTAAAGAGCAACCTGCAACTTCTGAGATGCGCCCATGGATTCGGCAACATGATGCTGCTATCAGGCAGTGCCTGCAACTCCAGCTTCAGATGGAAAGGGAATCGCAGACTATCCAAGCGTTGGTTTCTTCGGTGGTGGGAATCTCAAGTTCTCGCGAAGCGGATGCACAGTCGCGGTTCAACGTGTTGGCCGTGGTGTTCTCGATAGGCATCGGTGTGCCCGCATTGTTCCTCGCGCTCTATGGCGCCAGTGGAGTCTTTAAATTCAAGGGCCTGGGCTCTTGGACCGCAATGCTGCCGATTCTGCTGCCGCTCGTGCTGGCTGCGGCGTTTGTTCTCTCGCGTACACCGAAGGGCAGAGCCAAAAAGACTTGGACATTTTGGAGCTATAGCGCCATTATTTTGATGGCCGGAATGTTCACTTTGGTCTTAGCTTATTTAGCCGTGCAATAGCTAAGACGGGCCAAAGTGCCTGACGGAGGATCTGCTAGAACCCGAATTCCTTCATGGCTGCCGGCAAGCGGTCGATCAGGCGCGACGCGCTGACGGTGCCATCCTTGGCGGTGATGCGGCCGAGGTATCCGTGGATGGATGCCGCGCAGGCAGTCAGTTCCATCATTCGGCTATTGGAGACTGTCTGCAGGCCGCTGACGCCGGTGATGGAGCTGTCCGAGAGCAGGTAACCGAGGATGCCTGTCAGCACGTCTCCGCTGCCAGCTGTAGCCAGCTGCGCCGCTCCGTGGCACACAACCAGGCTGCTGCCGTTAGGAGCCACAATGTAGCTGGTGGGGCCCTTGAGCAGAACCACCGCGTTATAGGCCAGCGCAGCCCATCGGGTCCATCGCACCGGATCGGTAGCGATTTCCTCGGTGGTCACGCTGACTCCGGCACGGCGCAGAAGCATGCGCAGTTCCTTGGCATGAGGGGTCAGCACGCGAGGCTGCTCGCTCGGTCCGGTAGGCACCAGTTCAAGGCCGGAGGCATCGATGACCGCCGGCTGACGGCTGGTGAACACATCGGCGATGATGCCGGTTGGGGGAGTACGGCTGTCCAGTCCTGGGCCAATGGCCCAGGCAGAGATCTTAGCGCCGCGCCCATGCAGGTAGCGGCGGGCGGAAGACAATGCCTCGCGGATCTGCTCGTCATCCAGCGGCACGGTTTCAGGTGCCGCAGCGGCAACTAAGCCAGCAATTTCTTCCGGCACGTGGGTGCGCAGCAGGCCGACGCCGCAGTTCACCGCGGCGCGGGCAGTTAGCTGTGCGGCTCCCGGGTAGAGTTCCGAGCCGGCAATCAGGCCGAGGACGCCGCGCTGGTACTTGTGCCGTCCAGCGTCGCGCCAGGAGCGGTGCTGGTCCAGAAGCTCGCGGGCAACGTTTTCATCCACCAGCTGGGTCTGGGCATTCTGTTCTGAGAAGTCGAAGTCTAGTGACGCAACCGAAAGTTCACCGGTAACCAGCGGTCCGTCCCCGATGAGCAGGCCGGTCTTCATGGCGCCGAAGGTCAGCGTGCGTTCAGCCAGCAGTACGTCGTCATCGGCTAGGCCCGTGGCTGCGTCAAGTCCAGAGGGGACGTCGCAGGCGAGCACGCGGGCTCCGCGGGGAAGATTTGGAAGGTCGGCGCCGGGACGGTAGCCGATGCCGTAGATCGCATCGATCACCAGCGAGGCGTTGGCCAGTGCATCCTGGCCCTGGGAAAGCGGCAGCAATGTGCCCCCAGCCTTCGTATAGTCTGCCAGTGCCTCTGCATGGATCTTGTCGGTGCATTGCAGCGCAAGAATTGAGCATCCCAGTTCAGCCAGCTGCGCCAGGGCGTAGAGGCCGTCGCCACCGTTGTTGCCCGGGCCGATCAAACCCACAACCAGGCTCTGGGTAGTCAGCGGGTGCTCATCAAGCATGGCAACAGCTTCGCTGGCCAGCGCGGTGGCGGCCAGTTTCATCAACGTGGCATCGCCGCGGCGAGCAATCTCCTGAGATTCAACCACACGTACTTGCGCAACACTGTAGACAGGGATCATAAGTCAAACAATACTCACCCGGCGGCGCTAACCAGCAGTTTAATGCGATCCGTGTCGCCTGTGATCTACAACTTCTCGGCAATGACCATGGCGATGGCCATGTCTCCGTCATGGGACATGGTCAAATGCCATGAGGTGATGCCGCGGCGTTCGCTTTCTTCCTGCACGGAACCGATCAGGTGGATCTGCGGGTCGCCCGATGCGTCCTTGATGATGCTGCAGTCCTGCCAGTTCATCCCCGAGGGTGCGCCAAGTGCCTTGGCAATGGCTTCCTTGGCGGCAAAGCGGGCGGCCAGGGAACGCAGCGGAAGGTCGCGCTCAACGTCGGTGAAGAGCCTGTCGCGCAGTTTCGGTGTCTTTTCAAGCTGCCGGCCGAAGCGCGGCACGTCGACGATGTCTACACCAATTCCTGCAATCATGCCTTCCAGTTTATCCAGCAGTTTCGGGGCAAAAAAATTGCGGGCCTCCCATTCAACATGGAAGACCCGCAATCAGTGCTTGGTGAAGGATTACTCCACGGTGACCGACTTGGCCAGGTTACGCGGCTGGTCCACGTCATAGCCCTTGGCGGTAGCCAATTCGCAGGCGAAGATCTGCAGCGGTACGGTGGCCAGCAGCGGCATCAGCAGGGTAGGAGTCTCCGGAACGTAGAAGACCCATTCCGAGTAGTCCTTGACCGCGCTGTCGCCGTTCTCTGCAATCACCAGGGTCTTGGCGCCGCGGGCGCGGACTTCCTGGATGTTGGAGACGACTTTTGAATGCAGTGAGTCGCGGCCGCGTGGGGACGGAACCACCACGAAGACCGGCTGGCCCTCTTCGATCAGCGCAATCGGACCGTGCTTCAGCTCGCCGGCGGCAAAGCCTTCGGCGTGGATGTAGGCGATTTCCTTGAGCTTCAGCGCGCCTTCCATGGCAACCGGGTAGCCCACGTGGCGGCCGAGGAACAGCACCGACTTGGACTCGGCCATGGAGCGGGCGAGGTCCTTGATTTCGCCGCTGCGGTCCAGGATGTCCTGGATCTTTGCGGGGATCTTGGCAAGGTCGGCAAGGATGTCCTTGATCTGCCCGGAGAACAGGTTCCCGCGTAACTGCGCCAGGTACAGGCCCAGCAGATAGGTTGCGGTGATCTGTGCCAGGAATGCCTTGGTGGAGGCTACTGCGATTTCCGGACCTGCGTGGGTGTACAGCACAGCATCGGACTCGCGCGGGATGGTGGACCCGTTGGTGTTGCAGATGGACAGGGTCTTGGCGCCCTGTTCCTTGGCGTAGCGCACGGCCATCAGGGTATCCATGGTCTCGCCGGACTGGGAGATGGAGACGATCAGGGTGTTCTTGTCCACGATTGGTTCGCGGTAGCGGAACTCATGGGAGAGCTCCACCTCTACCGGGATGCGGCACCAGGACTCGATGGCGTACTTGGCAACGGAGCCGGCGTAGGCGCTGGTGCCGCAGGCAAGCACGACGATCTTGGTGATCTTCGCCAGCTTCTCAGGCTCGATGCGCAGCTCATCAAGGGTCAGCCGTCCCTCGGCGTCGGCACGGCCCAGCAGGGTGTCTGCCACGGCTGCAGGCTGGTCGAAGATTTCCTTCTCCATGAAGGAAGGGAAGCCGCCCTTTTCAGCGCTGGCCGCATCCCAGTCGACGGTGAATTCCTTGCCTTCGGCAGGGTTGCCGTCGAAGTCGGTGATCGAGTGGGAGTCGGGGGTGATGGTGACGATCTGGTCCTGGCCGAGCTCCACTGCGCGACGGGTGAAGTCGATGAAGCCGGAGACGTCCGAGCCCAGGAAGTTTTCGCCATCGCCCAGCCCCAGCACCAGCGGGGAGTTGCGGCGTGCCGCCACAACGACGCCCGGGTGGTCTTGGTGGACTGCCAGCAGGGTGAATGCGCCTTCAAGGCGCTGCACTGCCAGCTGCATGGCACGGGTCAGGTCGCCGTCGGCTTCGGCGTAGACCTTGCCCAGCAGGGCCGCTGCAACCTCGGTGTCGGTCTCGGAGAGGAACTCGACGCCATCGGCCAAGAGCTCGGCCTTGATGCCTGCGAAGTTCTCGATGATGCCATTGTGGATCATTGCCAGCTTGCCGCCGTCGGCAAGGTGGGGGTGGGCATTGCCGTCGCTTGGGCCGCCGTGGGTGGCCCAGCGGGTGTGGCCGATGCCGGTCATCGACTCGGGAAGTGGCTCCTGAGCAATTTCGTTTTCCAGGTTGACCAGCTTGCCGGCCTTCTTCCTGGCATGGATTGCGCCATCGGCTACTACTGCCACGCCGGCAGAGTCGTAGCCGCGGTATTCCAATCGGCGCAAGCCTTCAATTAGAACGTCCAGTGCGCCGTGATCGGCGACAGCGCTGGAGGTTCCTGCATATCCTACAATTCCGCACATGGGAAAAAGACTACCGGTTCGGGCCAAGGGGGCGTTACTAATCGTGGTGCACCCCTCAAAAAAGATCGTGTGATGGATCACTAATCCGGGTAATAATCCGCTGGATTACTGGGAGCGGGGTTAGCGGTATTTGAGCTGGAGCACTAATTCTTGGCAGAATTTGACCTCGTGGAACCACGCGACACACTCGAACCGACCATCACGCCGTTCGTAGATCTTGAACGAGCTACCTGGGCGCGACTCTCCAACCAGATGGAACAGCCTCTGAACCTCGATGACATCGAGAGGCTGCGCGGTCTGGGCGATGCCTTGGACCTTCAGGAAGTGCGCGACGTCTACCTTCCACTTAGCCGCCTGCTGTACCTCTATGTCCAAGGGGCCGGGGCCACGCACCGGGCCACCACCACCTTCCTCGGGGAGCAGACCAGCCGCACCCCTTTCGTCATCGGTGTTGCAGGTTCGGTGGCAGTGGGCAAGTCCACCACCGCACGTGTGCTGCGCGAAATGCTGCGCCGCTGGCCTGAAACCCCGGACGTGCAGCTGATTACCACCGACGGTTTCCTCTACCCGAACGCCGAGCTGGAGCGCCGCGGCATCATGCACCGCAAGGGCTTCCCAGAATCCTATGACCGCCGGGCCCTGCTCAAGTTCGTTTCTGCGGTGAAGTCCGGTGCCAAGGAAGTCAGCGCCCCGGTGTACTCGCACCTGACCTATGACATCATTCCGGGCCAGCGCCAGTGGGTGCGCTCGCCGCAGGTGCTGATCGTCGAGGGCTTGAACGTGCTGCAGCCTGCGCGCACCCGTTCGGATGGAACCGTCGGCCTTGCCTTGAGCGACTTCTTCGACTTCTCCGTATATGTCGACGCGAAGACCAAGCATATTGAAGAGTGGTACATCCGCCGCTTCATGAAGCTGCGTTCCGGCGCCTTCTCCGACCCGGCCAGCTATTTCCACCGTTATTCAAAGCTCACCGACGAAGAAGCCAGGGAAACAGCGCACGGGATTTGGCGCAGCATCAACGAGCCGAACCTGAAGGAAAATGTGCTGCCCACCCGCGGGAGGGCGCAGCTGGTGCTGCGCAAGGATGCGGACCACTCTGTGCGCCGAATGCTGTTGCGAAAGATCTAAGTTTCGTGAACTTCACATGTGCATTCATCAAATACTTCGAATTTTTGGCCTGAAAAACGCCCTCAGCTAGTAGTCATCTGTGTATGCTCTAAACATGCTTAAGGGATTCCGCGATTTCATTATGAAGGGCAACGTTGTCGATCTGGCCGTTGCCGTGGTCATTGGCGCTGCATTCGGCGCAGTAGTAACTGCCTTGGTGGACAACATCTTGATGCCACTGATCGCAGCATTGGTCGGCTCGCCAAACTTCGACGCTTTCCTGTTGGTTGATATCAACGGTGTCGAGATCAAGTTCGGTGTCTTCCTGACCGCCCTGGTCAACTTCCTGCTCATCGCAGCCGCCGTGTACTTCGCACTGGTCCTGCCAATGAACAAGGCCACCGAAATGCTCAACCGCAAGCGCGGCATCACCGCAGAAGAAGAGGAAGCAGAGCCAGATCCGCAGCTGGCACTGCTGGAGCAGATCCGCGACGAGCTCAAGTCTCTGCGCTAAAGAACTTTCATCATCACTCGTCTGCAGGCGGGGATAGCAGTCGTCCAACGGCTGCTATCCCC
>NZ_BJNY01000017.1 GCF_006539925.1 Glutamicibacter uratoxydans
GCTCCGAGGGGACCGCCAACACGGTCATCGTCCACCACCTCGGCACCACCGCCTCAAAGGTCATCAATTGACGCCACCGACTCGACTACGCCGGGATCGAAGGCTTGCTCGACGCACCGCGTGCCGGGCGTCCACAACAAATCGGCCACACCGACATCGTCGCCGCGACCCTGGCCGCACCACCGAAAAGTACGGTGTCACAAACTGGCCTTCACGCCTGCTCGGTACTCATCTGGACATCGGCAACACCACCGTAGACAAGGCTTGGAGAGAGGGCGACATCCAGCCCTAGCGCAGTGAAACGTTCGAATTCTCTACAGAGCCTGAAAAGATCAGCAAAGTCACCGACGTGATCGGCCCATATCTGAACCCGCCCCAGAACGCAATAGTTCTCTGCATTGACGAAAAGGCTCAGATTCAAGCCTTGGATCTCACCGCGCGTTGCTGCCGATGAGAATGGGAGACACTTAAAAACGAACCCATGACTATGTTCGCCATGGCACTGGAAACCTGTTCGCCGCGATGAACCTCTACACCGGCGAAGTCACTGGCGAATGTAAGCCCGAGCACCGCAGGCAAGAGTTCCTCTCGTTCCTGCGCCAAGTCGATCGAGCCTATCTAGATCAAGAACTGCATCTAGTGATGGACAACTACGCGACCCATAAGACCCAGCAGGTCAAGGACTGGCTGAAGAATCGTCCGAAAATCAGCGTGCATTTCACCCCGGCCAGCGGCTCGTGGCTGAACCTGGTGGAGGTCTGGTTTGGGATTATCGACCGGCAAGCGATTGAGCGGGTTACTTTCACGAGTGTGAAAGACTTGAATGCGAAGATCTGGACGTCGGTTAGTGGGTGGAATCAGCGGAAGCATCCGTTTGTTTGGACAAAGACTGCTGAGCAGGTTTTGGCGAAGGCGAATCCTTGAGGAACTTTAGAACGGACCACTAGATTCACATATGCTGCGACGCTCGAAACTGCAACCTGGTCACTACCAAATTTGACAATTAAGAACGGCCTAAACATGCAAGACTCTTTAGACGCATTCGAGTTTAGGCATGAAGCATACGGTGTAAATCAGCCCGTGAGCATCATCAGAGTAACCGGGCAATGCCATAGCCGAATCGACATCTAAAGATGAGGAAGCCAAATTACATCGCCTTATCTTGAGCAGCCGGATACTGGCTTGGGCCGTGGTGAAAGAGTATTCTCAGGTTTGGTTCAACCCAAAACATCCGTGGACCAACAATCATGATGGTTTCAGTCGTCAGCCAGTTCTGGGCACTTTTACGTTGAACAATTTTTAGCATTAACGATCCATGTCAGCTAGAGAATTACTAATCTTCCCTTACTTCACCTGGCCAACCCAAACGTCCTGTCACAACCCCACTAGGATAGACTAATATGCACCTGACTTACCCAAGACTGCTTTGACTGTCCGAATAAGGATGGTCAAGTCCTGGATCAATGACCAATTCTCAACATAAAACAAATCGAGACGGACACTTTCGTCCCATGTCAGATCAGAACGACCGCTGACCTGCCACAGGCCTGTGATTCCAGGTTTCACCAAAAGGCGGCGTTCTACATATTGTTCATACTGATCTACTTCTGACTTTAATGGTGGACGAGGGCCAACCATACTCATATCGCCCTTGAGTACATTCCAAAGTTGCGGCAGTTCGTCAATGCTGTAGCGACGAATGAATGCCCCCACCCGAGTTACGCGTGGATCATCTTTCATCTTAAAGAGAATCCCGTTACCCGTCGAATCGTCTTTAAGTTCGTCAATTAGCTTGTCGGCATTGACGATCATCGACCGGAACTTGAACATCTGAAATACGTTTCCTAATGTACCAACACGTTCCTGCTCATAGAAAACTGGCCCAGGTGATCCCGCGCGGATGGCCAGTGCGGTTATGAGAAAGACCGGAGAAAGTAGAAGCATCGCCAACGCAGCACCAATAATGTCGAAGGCTCGTTTAATTCCTGCTTGGAAACCCACAAGTTTTGGAGTCGACACATGAATCAGCGGAAGCCCTGCCACCGGTTGAGTATGAATCCGCGGACCCGCAATGTCGGTAAGAGCGGGGGCCATGACCATGGATATGCTTCGAGCTTGCAGTTCCCAGCCCAGTTCACGAATCTTTCGAGGTTTGATATTTGAACCTGCGGAGATTGCAACTACGTCAATGCCATTTCCATCGATAGCTGCAACTATGTCGCGAACATGGCTAGATACCGTAAGAACTGGCAAAGGAAGCTCGTCTCCTGACGGTGAATTAAAGCTAAATCCTGGCAGTGCTGCTGCTGTTGCGTGATATCCAGCTTCTGGTGAGCTTTCTAACCGCTCGTGCAAGTGTTCGACGGCGCTAGGGGAGCCTAAAATTAATACGTTCCGAGTGAAATATCCATTACGTCGATTTTTTCGCACCCATTTACTAACAGTCCACCGCCCAACTACAAGTAAGATAATTCCGATAGGTAAGGCAATTCCTACGTAGCCACGTGCTGTGCTCAATTGGAAAGCATAGGAAAAAATGGCAATTCCACCGAAGAAGTAAAAAGTCGCCTTGGTGACATCTTTATATTCATCGATTCCCGTACCCAGAACTCGAATGTTCCTACTACCGGAACTTCCGATCGATATCCACCAAACTATGGTTAGGACCATGCTGATCGTCAAATAGCTCGGTTCGAATTGGTCTGACGGGAGTTGCGCATGCGAATCTGGTCCGAATCGAACTAATTGTGCCGTTGCCATGGCCGTAATAATGGCAACCGCGTCCACGGATCCAACGAGTTTTGGCAAAAACTGACACCATTTGCCCGTGCCGCTTTCCACTAACGCGCCTCTCTCAATCGTTGCCATATAGCCCCACTCTTAGCAAAATGCACTACCTCATTCCCCGAGATGCAGTACAGCGCACTAATTTAAAGAAATACGTGCGATGAACAATACTTTACAGGCAAAGTTTCCAACACGGCAATTGAGCGATATATAGAAATAGCCTCATCAGCCGATGAGACTTTAGGGCGACTAGTAAATCTGCCGTCAACTACGATATTCACGAGTTACAGATTCAAGTACTCAAATAATTAACCATGGCAATTTTTTAACTATTTCATTCATCTGACTAGGATATTTACTTGGTTACCTTGCCTGTGCAGGTAAACTCGAATTGAACAGTTTGCTTCCTGCGATGAAACGGATGCATGACCAAGAATACCTGAAACATAAGTAAGATAAAAACATCTCCTATAGATTCAAAATACTACTTTGTCAACCATAGATTGGTAATGAGTTTCTACCTTGATCGTAGCGTGACGTACATTGCTACCAAAAGTCACACTAATTCAGTCAGTAAACGGTGCGCAGCTGGCTAGCTGGAACCCACATGCGCTCACCCTCACGCTCGATCTGCCGCCACGCTCCTTGGCGAGCGACAATGATCACCGCTGTATCGGCCTGCAGGATCCGGGCTAAGCCATGGTGGTCCCCCGGTCCTTTGCGGGCGTTCAGCCGGATAGTGGTGAGTGCACGCTGGTTAGGCACTGCAATTAATCCGCTTTGAGCGGGTCGAGCAGGCAGCCGGTGCAAATACATGCTGGGTACCCAACCAAGAAGTTGGTTGCACTGTATCTGCGACCAAAGTCCCTGCTGAAGTATCAAACGTACTCGTGTGCCATGGTCAATGACTTTGAGAACCGGGTATCCGGTTCCGCTGCCCTTGCGAAGATTTAGTGTTGCCGTCGTTTCGTGCGTCGTCTCAATCAGCGCGTAGCGGGTCAAGACAGGTTCGTGTTCCGTTGCTTCTTGACGCAGTGCCGGTGTTTCTTCAAACTCAGCCGGAATAGGTTCCAAATAGATATTTGGAACCCACCCATAGATCTGGTGAACATACACGTGGGCCCAAGAGCCCTGGACTTCAACCAAGGACAGTTCTGTCCCTTGTGCCAGAGTGCTTTGCACCAGGTAGTGCCGCCCTGCACCCTTGCGGAGTTTCAGCGTTGCAGTCGTGCGGTGGGTACGCGAAACAGCCGGCGAACCAGATGCTGCCTGCGGGTAACCCATCTGTTTCACAACCACCTCAAAAGAAAAAACTTAGGGAAGCAGCAAAGAAGCTGCTTCCCTAAGTTTATTCCATTTTTAGAAGTTGTTTCTTCTGCGTATTAGCTCTCTTTGCGTGAGCTCAGTTCAGCGTCCAAACGAAGCAGTCCGCTGCCGTCATTGCCGATCAGCTTAACGCGGTCAAGAATCTCGCCAACGGTGGCTTCTTCTTCGACCTGCTCGTCAATGAACCAGTGCAGCAGAGGGATGGAGTCAATGTCTCCCTCAGTCTGTGCCAAGCGGTACAGCTCGCGGATGGCTTCCGAGACTTTCTGTTCGTGTGCCAGCGAAGCGGCGAACGCATCTGCAACAGACTTCACGTTCACCACTGGTGCGTGCTGTTCACCGATCTTCGGGTGGGCCGAGCGGTCGGTCATGTGATTCATGAACTTCTCTGCGTGTTCGATTTCCTCGCCGGCCTGGGCACGGAACCAACCAGCAATACCGGGAAGGCTCAGTACGTCCATCTCGATTGCCAGCTGGCGGTAAACCGTAGCAGCGGTCAGTTCAAGGGTTACTTGGTTGTTGAAGGCTTCTGCCAGTTTTCCTGTAAGTTCCATGCTCAATAGATTATGTGGGTTTCTTTGCTTTGTCACCGAAGTTTGGACACACTTAGTCATGGCCGAATTAGGCTATAACCAACAGTTGGCCTGTAGTTAAGCAAGCCGGTGCTAACCAAGGCAACGGTAAGTAAAGCTAGGAAGCCTACTTACCCAGTCCAGCCCTTCGCAGTGCTTCAGCCATGGCTGTGTTCGCAGCTGGCTGCTGGGTCTTGCCGCCGTTCTGCACTCGTCCACGCTGGGCAGTGCGGGGCTGTCCCGCACGCTGCTCCCTGCCACTGTTCCGCGATGCGCGGTCACGCTGGCCGGCAGGCTTGTCCTGCTCGCCCGCTGCAAGCTCATCATCCAAACGCAAGGTCAAAGAAATACGCTTGCGTGCAGTATCAACATCCAAGACCTTGACCTTGACGATCTGGCCCGAGCTGACCACTTCACGCGGATCGGAAATGAACTTGTTGCTCATCGCCGATACGTGAATCAAACCGTCCTGGTGCACGCCCAAGTCAACGAAGGCGCCGAAGGCGGCAACGTTAGATACCGTGCCTTCCATGATCATTCCGGGCTTGACGTCGCTGATGGACTCCACGCCTTCTTTGAGCGTCGCGGTGACGAACTCTCCACGCGGGTCTCGTGCCGGGCGCTGCAGTTCTGCCACCACGTCACGGATGGTCGGCTCGCCGAACTGCTCAGTCACAAAATCTGCTGGCTTCAGTTCCTCCAGGCGCCGGCCCTGTTCTTCTGCGGCCTTCTGCAAGGTCCGTGCCAGCTTATAGGCTTCTGGGTGTACCGAGGAGGCATCAAGTTTTTCCTTGCCTCCGGTAATGCGCAGGAACCCTGCACACTGTTCAAAGGCCTTGGCACCCAGACGCGGCACCTTGAGCAAGTCCTTGCGCGTAGCGAATGGGCCGTTGGCGTTGCGGTGGTCAACAATATTGCGGCTGAGCAGAGGGCCCACGCCAGCCACACGCGCCAGCAGAGATGGAGAAGCGGTATTCACATCAACGCCAACTGCGTTTACGCAGTCTTCCACGACCGCATCCAGCGCACGGTCAAGCTTCGAGGCAGTCACATCATGCTGGTACTGGCCCACGCCAATGGACTTTGGATCAATCTTGACCAGTTCTGCCAGCGGGTCCTGCAATCGGCGGGCAATTGACACTGCACCACGCAGCGAGACATCCATGCCCGGCAGTTCTTGGCTTGCCAGCTCGGATGCAGAGTAGACCGAAGCTCCTGCCTCCGACACGATCACCTTGCTGACGTCTTTGGTCCCCAAAGCCTTGATGACCTCGGCCGCCAGGCGGTCGGTTTCACGCCCTGCGGTGCCGTTGCCTACCGCAATCAATGACGTGCCGTGCTTCTGCGCAAGCTTTGTCAGGATCGCTACTGATTCGTTCCACTTGTTCGCTGGAGCATGCGGATAGATAGTGGCAGTTTCAATGGCTTTGCCGGTCAGATCCACTACCGCCACCTTGACGCCGGTGCGCAAGCCTGGGTCCAGGCCTAGTACTGCTTTGTTTCCTGCCGGAGCGGCAAGAAGAACATCACGCAGATTGGCGGCAAAAATCTTGACCGATTCATCTTCTGCAGCTTCAAAGAGACGCGAACGCAAGTCCGATTCGAAACGGGTGAGCAGGCGTGCTTTCCACGCCAGGCGAACTGTTTGGGCCAACCACTTGCCTGCAGGGGCATCCGCGGCCGCGGTAATGCCCAGAGACGCTGCAATCGCGTTCTCGTAGCCGGATCGCGCAGCTTCCACAGCATCACTGTCGCGGGGATCTGCCTCGGCAAGCTGCAGATTCAAAACGCCATCGCGTTCACCGCGCAGCAGTGCCAGTACCCGGTGCGATGGCAAGTTGTCCAGGTCTGCAACATAGTCAAGGTAATCGGAGTATTTTCCGGTGCCTTCACTGCTAGCTCCGGCGGCCTGGCTGGAACCAATCTTGCCCGTCTTCCATAAACGCTCTCGGAGATCAGCCGCGAGAACAACGTCCTGGGAAACACGCTCAGTCACGATGGAACGTGCACCGGAAAGCACGTCAACGTCCGTAGCGAAACCAGCTCCCGCGTTCAGGTACTGTGCAGCGGCCTCTACCGGATCAATCTGTGGATTGCTCAACAGCAGATCAGCCAATGGCTCCAAGCCTGCTTCACGGGCAATCTGCGCCTTGGTGCGGCGCTTGGACTTGAACGGCAGGTAGATGTCTTCAAGCTCAGATTTCGTGGCTGCCGCGGCGATTGCCGCATCCAGCTGATCTGTCAGCTTGCCGGCTTCGGCAATTGCTTCGCGGACAGCAACCCTGCGGTCTTCCAGCTCACGAAGGTAGCGCAGGCGTTCTTCCAGAAGACGCAACTGGCTGTCGCTGAGCATGCCGGTGACTTCTTTGCGGTAGCGTGCAATAAACGGAACCGTAGATCCGGAATCAAGCAGTTCAATGGCTGCTTTGACCTGCCATGCCTGGACCTTAGATTCAACGGATAGTTCCTTAGCCAGCTGATCAATGATGCGCTGTTCAACTGCCGTGCTGGCTGCGTTATTCTTCTGTTCGCTACTCACCGAACCATTGTGCACCATCAAAGAAAATCTTCTGATGATCGACTCGGCTCGCATTCAGCGGATCCTAAAAGTGTGTAGCTACACTTTTTCTCATGGGGAAAGTTCATTTTCGTAAGACATCAATACTCATTTTGATGTCAGTACTGACTCTGATGACAGCAAGCTGCTCTGTGATCGAGGACAGTGCATCATCAGCAGCCAACCAGCTAACCGATGCCGCGACCAAAGAGGTAGTACGCCAAGCCTGCGCGCCGATCCAAGATGGATCAATCGACGCCAGCGAACTGCGCGTGCTTTCGTCCATGGTGGGATCTGTTGAAGGCGGCGGTCTGCCCCAGTCCCTCGTTGACGTTCTCAATGAGCTGGCCGACTCCGGCGACAACGTGTCGAAATCTTTGCAGAACCGCTTGGTCAAGGCATGTGACGACGCAACGGCTCAAGCCAACTAGCTTTTGTTCTAGACTTTTTTCTATGGTCGAGATTCCTACTAGCGGCAAGATTCGCATTGATGCATGGCTATGGGCAGTACGCGTTTATAAAACCCGTTCAGAAGCAACCACCGCCTGCCGCGCCGGTCACGTCCGCCTCAATGGAATTTCAGTCAAGGCAGCCCAGCCGGTAGTTCCCGGAGACCGCATCCGCGTCCGCAAAAACGGCTTTGACCGCGAACTTGAAGTTGTTGGGCTGATTCCCAAGCGCGTCAGCGCTGCGATGGCCACCAAATGCTATATCGACCATACTCCGCCGCGCGAAAAAGTCATCATTCCCCAGGTTCCCATTCGCGAACGCGGTGCCGGCCGTCCCACCAAAAAGGACCGCCGGGAGATGGATCGACTCCGTACTTCATGGCAGGGTTCAGATGACCAATTCGACTTCTCCGAATTCGATGCTGACGAACTCTAAAACCAAGGTCTTCTTTCCGGCTATTTCATAGCCGGAAAGAAGACCTTGTCATTTTCTAGGACAATTCAATCGCTGGGACGTCGGTCTCAAATCCGAAGATCTGTGCATAGAAAGCCAAAGAGCTCTCCAGCGCCTTGATGATGTTCGCCGACTGCCTGAAGCCATGTTGCTCACCGGCAAAAAGAATGTAGGCATGTGGAATGCCGCGCTCGGCGAGCGCCTTGGCGACGATCTCCGACTGGGCCGGCGGAACTACCCTGTCCTCGTCTCCCTGCAGCAGCAGTACCGGGCAGGAGATCTTTGAGACGTGGTTGATCGGTGCGCGTTTCTCATACAGGTCTGCCGCTTCCGGGTAAGGGCCTACCAGGGAGAACATGTACTGGGACTCAAAGTCGTGAGTGTCTTGGACCAGGCCCAGCAGATCGGAGACTCCGTAACGGCTGATTCCTGCGGTGAACACATCGGAGAAGGTCAGGGAGCATAGGACTGTCCAGCCGCCGGCGCTGCCGCCTTCGATGCCGATACGTGCAGGGTCAGCGATCTTTTGGGCTACCAATGCCTTGATCACTGCGGTGGTGTCTGCAACGTCTACTACTCCCCAGGCTCCGCGCAGCCTGTTGCGGTACTCGCGGCCGTAGCCTGTGGAGCCGCCGTAATTGACGTCTACTACGCCGATGCCGCGTGAGGTGTAGTAAGCCACCGCAGCGTTCAGCGTTGCCGCGGCTTGTGCGGTGGGCCCGCCGTGGACAAAGGTGACGAAGGGAGGCAGCTCCCCGTCGGTTCCTTCATAGCCTTCTTGGTAGGGGCGGTAGAGCAGTGCGTGGACTTTCTGTCCTGCCTCATTGGAGCATTCAAACTCTTCCACTGACGGAAGCATCGATGGCTCCGGCAGCTGCTGGATAGAGTTGGTGATGGCCCGGTGTTCCAGGGTCTGAAGATTGACCAGGGTGATCTGTTCGCCCTGGGTCATGGAGGAAGTGCCTGCCAACAGCCAGCCGTCCCGTACCTGCAGCGGCTTGATGCGGCTGAAAGGCAGGTTGATGTCTTCTACTCCCCCGGTCATTGCGTGGACCCGGGCGAGCTTGGTGGTTCCGGTGCCATAGGAGCACAGCAGGGTGTGCTGGTTTTCCACCAGATACCACCCGGTGCCAACCTGCCACAGCGGGCCGGCGAATTCTGCCGCGCGATCCACCAGCCTGGTGGTACGTGCAGAACTGAGCTGGTAGATGTACGGATTCCACCAGCCTGATTTGTCACCGATAAATGCCAGCCGGTCATCATCAACCCATTCGGGCTGCATGATGGAAATGTCAGTTCCTCCGGCAATCACCTGGTCTTCCAGAGTTCCTGCATCGGTGAACTCTGCCAAGTGCAGTACAGTGCCGTCCCATGGCATGTTGGGGTGTTCCCAGCTGATCCATGACAGCTTGCTGCCATCCGGGTTCAATCGCGGGGCAGCAACGAAGCGTGCTGGTTCGGTCAGCACCCTGATGGCCGTTGCGTCTTCCGCCGCAGAGCCATCCAGCGGGATCTGGACTATATGCCTGACCGGGGTGGCGGTGAGGTCTTCCATGATTGCCAGTACTGTCCGGTCCGGTCCCTGAATGAACTCGGCAAAGCGCAGTGCCGGGTCGGAGTTCACCGAAGAGTCTGGGGTCAGTGCAATGGGCGCCGCCTGGCCGAACTGCTGCAGGTAGACGCGCTGGTCCGAGAAGTTGGAAAAGACAATCGCGTCTTGGATACGTCCGGTGATCAGAGCCCAACTTGAGCCGCCGTATTCATGAACGCGTGAACGGACGTTATAGGGCTGGGCAATGAGCTGTTCTGCCGGCTGGTCTGAGTCCAAAGAATAAGAAACCAGGGTGTTGCGTCCGCCTTCTGCTGGGCGGCCTTCCTGGACAATGATTTGATCTTGGTAAAAGCATGCACCGCCCAATGGTTTGGTGCCTGCTGCAACATCATGAGCAGTAATGGTTGACGGCCAGGAGCCAAAGGGCAGTTTTGTAGGCATATTTTGATCCTAACCAGCTTTGTCTTGGCTTTCGACCCTCGACAAGCGCAAACTCGATGGGATTGGATTATTCCATGTCAAAAATTGTGCTGTTTTTACGCGGCGTTAACGTCGGCGGGGTCAAAGTCTTGATGAAGGATTTGAGCGCTCTGCTGGCGAATGCCGGCTACACTCAGGTGCGCACCCTGCTGGCCAGCGGGAATGTGGTGCTCGATCCGGGTGATGCCGGGCTTCTGGAGGTTCAGCAACGGTGCAATGAACTTCTCGAAGCCGAATACGGCAGGTCCATCCCCACCCTGGCCTACTCAGCTAAAGAGATCATCCAGTTGGGAGGACCCTTTCCTCTAGACCTTCCCGAACCAGTGGCCGAGCACCATGGGTATCTGACCCTGTGTGAATCTCAGGCCCACGCGCAGCAGCTTCTTGAGCTGGCTCGCGAAGCTGCACCGGAGGCCGACTTGGCCTTGACTGGGCGTGCCCTGTGCTGGATTGTCCGCAAGGGTCAGAGCACCACCGATCCGCTCTCCAAGCTCCATACCTCGCAGGCCCGCAAACAGTTGATCACCACCCGCAATCACAACACCTTGGTCAAGCTTGCCTCGATTGTTCAATGAGCTGGTTCGCACGGCATAATAAATCGTTGCTTTGTTCGCCGTTGAACTTTGACTGAGAGCCCGTAGATGCTGACCATCGTTGAACTTGTTGGTATTTTTTTCTTTGCCGTATCCGGTTCGCTGATGGCCGCCCGTCGAGGATTCGACATGCTGGGTTCTGCGTTCCTCGGCGGAGTCTGCGGTCTTGGCGGCGGTGTAGTCCGAGATTTGATTCTGAACCAGTCTCCGGCAACCTTTCTGCACCCCATCTATTTCGCCCCGCCCATCCTGGCGGCCCTGTGCGTCTACGCGTTTACCCCAGCAGTGCAGAAGCTTCACCGTCTGGTGCTCATCTTTGACGCCGCGGGCCTCGGATTGTTCTGTATGACCGGAACCATGAAGGCCCTGGAAAATGACTTCAACCCGGTCTCTTCGGTGCTGTTGGGTGTCATCACCGGCGTAGGCGGTGGCATGATGCGAGATGTCATTGCCAATGTGACCCCAGATCTGTTCAACCCGAGGGATATCTACGCCATCCCCGCCATCCTTGGCGCCACCGCCACGGCCTTCGCCTGGAACCTGGGCATCCTGAATCTTGCGGTGGGCATCTGCATTGCGGCACTGACCTTCGTACTGCGGCTCTCATCCATCCGCTTCGGGTGGAGCGTCCCCATGGCGGCGGGCCACTGGCACCGGGAGAACCCGCCAAGCCCTCCGGCCAATGACGGGCCCCGCCGGCACTTCCTCTAAGCTTCCGCTAGTTGATCCGCTCCAGCTTGCCTGCGTCCTCGGCTCCCGGAGCCGTATCTTCAATGGTGCGAGGAGGATTGATGATCACCGCGCCAATGAGCATGACCACCACACAGATGCCGAGCATGGAGAAGGCGACTCCCCACGAGTCGGTGGCTTTCTGCACCACGCCAAAGAGCATCGGGACAATGCCGGCGCCGGCGTAGCCCAGGCCCTGTGCGAAGCCTGAAAGCACGCCCGAACCATAGGTGGTGCGCGAACGCAGGTTCATCATCAGCAGCGCAATGGCGAAGGTTCCCTGTCCCAGTCCTGCCATGGCCACCCAGAAGGCGGTGCCGTTGGTTGGGGACAGGTAGATGCCCAGGTGTCCGGTGACCCAGAAGACGGTGAAAACCAGCACTGCAATGATCGGGTTCTTCAGCCGCGGCACCCACAGGGGCACCAACAACGAGACCGGCAGGCCCAGAATTGCGAACAAGGCCAGCATGTTGCCGGAGGTCAGCTCGTCCAGGCCGCGGGCCTGCAGGTAGGGCGGAAGCCACGTGAAGTACACGTAGGTCTGCGCCGAGTTGCCAGCCAGGAAGATGGCAAGGCCCCAGGCAACCTTCGACTTCCACGGGTTGATCTTCACTAGCGGGTGGGCGGCGCCCGCCGCGTTCAGCGGCTGGTCTGGCCGGTCCACGTTTCGGTCAGCGATCAGCTGCAGCAGCCACGGGATCAGCACAATGGTGGAAAGCACCGCCCAGGAGCCGATGGAGATTTGCCAGTCGGTGGCGTTGGCCAGTGGCACCGAGAACTGCGGCGCCATCCAGGTGCCGATAGCCAGCATGGTGACATAGCCGCTGGTGACAGTTCCGATGCGGTCGGGGAAATATTTCTTCACCAAAGGAGGCAGCACCACGTTGCCTACGCCGTAGCCGGCCAGGGCAACGATTGACATTCCGAGGAATGAATAGACTTCCGGCATGAAGATGCGGGCCACCTGGCCCACAATTGCCAGAGCTATGGAAAGCATCAGTGTGCGTTCAAGCCCGAAGCCGCGGATCAGCCGCGGGGTGAGCAGCCCGAAGACCGCGAAGACAATCGGTGCGAGCGTTGCCAGAAGGCCAATGGTGAATTCAGTGAACTGGATATCGTTTTGGATTCTCGCCAGCAGGGGCGGCACGGAAACCACCGCCGCGCGCAGCGATAATGCCAACAGCAAAATGCCGAGAAGTGCCCCCACTCTTCCCTTCATTGAAGTTTTCGGGCTGGTACTCGACATGGACTATTACCTCAAAGACTATTGGTTGCGATGACCCAACTTTTTTAGTTGCGGGACTAACTCTAGTAAGTGGGAGAGGTTACCTTCAAAGTTTCGCTGGTACCAGGTCCCCGGGGTCCCGGTAAATGCGTAGAGCCCTTCGGAGATCAGCATGATCAGGTGGGCAATATCCTTGTCCCCCACCTCTTCCATGAGCGCTTCCAGCCAGCGAGAGGAAATGCTCTCCAATTGGGTGTTGGCCGATTCCACGCCTGACTGCGCCAGCCGCTGCAACGCGAGCAGCAGACGGTCCAGCTCGGTATCCACCTGGGCGCTGGTGCGGATGAAATAGGAAGCGGCGCCCTCTTCCGCGGTATTCATATCCTGCAGGTCCAACAGGATCAGCTCCTCGCTCAGCGCTACCACCGCTTCAGCCAGGGCTTCCTTGGAGGCAAAGTGGTAGAGCAGGCCGCCCTTGGAAACACCGGCCTTCGCGGCGGTGGCTTCCATGGTTGCAGCACGCTCGCCTTCTTCACACAACAGTGAAATATAGGCGTCTAAAACCTTGGTGCGTGCTGCAGGGGGCCGTGCCATTGAGCTCCATTCGGGGATCGAAAGTCCATTAGTGATGAGTACAACCATACCCAAAGATTGTAACTATACCGTCTGGACGGTATAGTTATTTTTTGTCCCGGTCACTACTGGGCCCAAAACACTGAAAAACAGGATGATATTCATGAGCTCACTACTCACCGACCAGACATCAACGCTGTCCAAGCCGCGACGTTGGGCGGCACTTGTTGTGCTCCTTTTCCCGGTACTGCTCATTTCCGTAGACAACACGGTGCTCACCTTTGCCGTGCCCGCAATTGCCGAGGCGCTGGCACCCACTGGAACCCAGCAGCTGTGGATCATTGACATCTACCCGCTGATCCTCGCCGGCCTGCTTGTTCCCTTCGGCTCGCTGGGCGACCGCATCGGACGCCGCCGCCTGCTGCTGATCGGCGCTTCCGGCTTCGCCGCGGTTTCCGCCTTTGCTTCCTTTGCCACCGACCCCAACCAGCTGATCGCCTCGCGCGCGCTGCTCGGCCTCTTCGGCGCCATGCTGATGCCTGCCACCCTGTCGCTGATCCGCAATATCTTCATTGACGACACCGAGCGCCGCACTGCCATCGCCATCTGGGCCGCCGCTTTCTCGGGCGGCGCAGTGCTCGGCCCGCTGGTGGGCGGCGTGCTGCTCAACCACTTCTGGTGGGGCTCGGTCTTCCTGCTCGCAGTGCCCATGCTGCTGCCCCTGCTGATCGGCGGACTGGTCCTGGTTCCAGAATCCAAGGACCCGAATCCCGGCAAGGTTGACCCGATCTCCATTGCCCTGATCGTGCTGACCCTGCTGCCCTTCACCTTTGCCATCAAGTCCTTCTCCACCGCGCCGTGGTACCTGCTCATTGTCGCCCTGGTGGTTTCGGTCATCAGCGGCATCAGCTTTGTGCGCCGCCAGCTGGGCACCAAGATCCCCATGATCGACGTGCGCCTGTTCAGCAACGCCATGTTCTCCGGCTCGCTGCTGGTGAACCTGATCGGCATCTTCTCGCTGATCGGCTTCATCTACTTCGTTTCCCAGCACCTGCAGCTCATTGCCGGCTACACCCCGCTGCAGGCTGGCCTGCTGATGACTCCTGGCATGATCCTCTCCATGGCCTTCGGCCTGCTGGCGGTGGGACTGTCCAAGAAGTTCGGTTCGCCCAATGTGATGATGGCAGGCCTGCTGTTCTCGGCACTTGCCTACACGCTGGTCATCATTGCCGGAAACAACCCGAGCATTGCGCTACTGATGATTGCCTTCTGCGTGTTGGGCACCGGCATCGGCATGACCGAGACCCTGTCCAATGACATGGCTCTGTCCGCAGTTCCCGCCTCCAAGGCTGGCGCCGCCTCCGCAATCTCCGAAACCGCCTATGAGGTAGGCACAGTTCTGGGCACCGCGGTATTGGGCACCATCCTGAACACCGTCTACAGTGCCAAGCTCATGACTCCGGAAACACTGTCCGCAGCTTCGGCGGCCCAGGCCTCCGAGACTTTGGGCGGCGCGCACCAGGTGGCCGCTACCCTGGATCCAGCTTCCGCGGCGGCGCTGCTGCAGTCAGCCGCAGAGGCCTTTGACCACGGTGTCATGTACACGGCGGCCATTGCCGCAGTGCTGTCAATCGTGGCGGCAATTGTTGTCGCCAAGGTCATCAAACCAGCGGCCCGGTAAACATTACGAATCAATATCTCAAATTTTTGATTATTTGAGCTCAGGTTATTCAAATGTGGCTTGTGACCACGTAGGCTAGGCTGTGTAGTTCCAAAGTAATTCGCGAAGTACCCTTTAGAAGTTTGTGAATGTCGGACCATCTCGGTTGGCGCGATCCCTTCTAGACGTGAAGTGAAGTACTTGGCTGCTTCGCAGGATCAATCGATGGCAACATCATCGTTCCTGCGTAGATTACAACCAAGATCGCCTCATCAATTAGTCGGCGAGAAACGTCTGAAAGGACCAAATAAGAATATGGCAACCGGAATCGTCAAGTGGTTTAACGCTGAAAAGGGCTTCGGCTTCATTGCTCCAGACAGCGGCGATCCAGACGTGTTCGCACACTTCACCGCTATCCAGACCCAGGGCTTCCGCACCCTGGACGAGGGCCAGAAGGTTGAGTTCGAAGTAGTTGAGGGTCCAAAGGGTCTGCAGGCTGCAGACATCCGCGCTCTCTAATCGAAGGTCTTTAGCACTAACGCCTGACTTTTAACCGCTGTGGGCGGCTATCCATTTCGGATAGCCGCCCACAGCTTTTTAATCACATGATTATTTGCGCATGCAAGGAATAGAACCCCAATTGCCCCAGTTGAAAATAGTGTGAAGCTATCAATTCTGGACCTCGCCCCGGTCTCCCCCGGAGGCTCAATTGCAGACTCATTCAAATCCTCGGTCAGGCTGGCGCAGACCGCTGAACGAAATGGCTACGAGCGTGTGTGGTATGCAGAGCACCACAACATGCCAACCATCGCTTCCAGCGCCACCTCGATTCTGATCAGCCACATCGCCCACCACACCGAGCGCATCCGCTTGGGCTCCGGCGGGGTCATGCTGCCCAACCACTCCCCCTTGGTGATCGCCGAACAGTTCGGCACCCTGGCCGAGATCTTCGGAGACCGCATCGACTTGGGCCTGGGCCGCGCACCCGGCACCGACATGAACACGTTGCGCGCTCTGCGCCGCGACCCCTCGGCTGCGGATACCTTCCCGCACGACGTACTTGAGCTGCAGGCCTATCTGGCAGGAAAGTCACGCATCCCCACCGTGCAAGCCATCCCGGGCTCTGGCACCCATGTGCCGCTGTACATCTTGGGCTCTTCGCTGTTCGGCGCCAAACTGGCCGCCCAGCTGGGCCTACCATATTCCTTCGCCTCGCACTTCGCCCCGGCCGCCCTGCATCAGGCGGTCCAGCTGTACCGCGAGGAATTCACTCCTTCGGAGCAACTGGCCGAGCCCTATGTCATTGCCGGGGTCGGCGTGGCCGCAGCTGAAACCAGCGAGCGGGCCCACGAGCTGTTCGAGGCCGCCCGCCGCCACCGCGTGGCAAGCTTCCTGGGCCGCGGCGCCGACAAGACATTCACCGAGGCAGAGGTGGACATGCTCATGGACACCCCTCAGGCGGCCCAGATCCTGGACATGATGCGCTACACCGCGGTGGGCACCGGCGAACAGGTGGCAGACTACCTTGAGCGCTTTGCCCAGACCTCGCAGGCTGATGAGCTAATTACCGTGCATTACCCCACCGATGACCAAACCCGTCTTGATTCGGTGATCATCACCGCCCAGGCCGCAGGACTGAACGCCTAGGTTCGAAAGCCCAACTTCGGTTTTGTTGACCGGAACTCATACAGAGCAATCCACCCCAGATGTTCCTTGAAGAACATTCTGGGGTGGATTTCTTGATTGCTTTTGATGCTTTCTGCGGTGCCTACTCGACGCGCAGGAAGTGGCGGCTCTGTTTGAGCCAGAAGATGGCCCAGCTGGCCAGCAGCGCGCCGGCCAGGGCGCAGAGAATGGAGAAGACAAAGATGCTGGGAGCCTCGCCGAAGCGTCCCACAGCCCAGCCCAGTGCAATCACCGGCACCGCGCTGCCCAGGTAAGTCACCAGGTAGATGGCTGAGACGGTCTGCGCATGCAGTTCGGTGCTCACCGCATCTACGCACAGGGCGAACGCAGTGCGAAAGGCAATGCCCTGGCCCAGGCCTAGGATGGCCAGGGAAGCCACCGCCACCGGCAGGGAACCCTGGGTGGCGCTGAAGCTCAGGGACACGGTGCCGGCACCCAGCAAGATCAATCCCAGGGGCAGCAGGTAGTTGCCGCCGCGGACCACTACCTGGGACAGGGCGGAGACGCCCAGCGGAAGTCCTGCGATCAGGCCGATGGCCCACAGTGCGTCAAGGTCGAAGGCATTGGCCATGTAGCCCGGAGCCAAGGAGAGCACAAAGCCGAAGACCGCAAAGCTGAGGAAGCCTACCAGTGCCGCCATCCAGAAGTGCAGGCGTGCTTCACGTGGAATGCCGATGCGCCGCGGCGCCAGGGCCTTGGTCCTTTGCCCTGCCGAAGGGATGCCGATGGCCGGACGCGCCTGCAGGGTTCCCAGCGGGATCAGGACAATCAGCAGCAGGACCAGCTGGGTCATGAACACGGTGGTGCGCCCGCCCGGAAGTGCTGCGAGCAGGCCTCCGAAGAACGGGCCGAAGGCCACGCCGCCGGAGGATGCCAGGAGGGTGAAGCGTGAAGCCCAGGCAGGCTTGGTGGGAAGCAGTTCGCGCAGCGCCGCCGCGGTGGCTCCGGTGGCCAAGGCCACGCCGGCGCCCTGCAGCCCGCGGCCAATGCACAGCTCGGTGAGATCCGAAGCGTAGGCGAAGACGAAAGTTCCTGCCATGGAGACCAGCACTGCCAGCACCAGGGCCGCGCGCCGGCCGATGTGATCTGACCAGTGGCCCACGGCCAGCAGGAAGACCATCAGCGAGCAGACGTAGCTGGAGAAGGCGATGGTGGTTCCCATGGGGCCGAGGTTCAGCTCGGTCTGCAGGTGGGGGTACAGCGGAGTGGCTAGGTTCGCGCCGACCAGCAGCATGAAGCTGACGACTACCGTAATCACCAAGCGTGCGGTGACGCCCGGGTTCCAAGTCATCTCGCGGGTAGCTGCGGCTGGGCGCATGCGTAGTTCACTGATGACGGACACAGGCATGCTCCCACGAAATTGCAGATGATTCGATGATGAAAGTTTTTTACCGGCGGGGCGATTCGCTGCCCCACCGGTGATTTGAGCGTTCTGTAAGCGTTTGTCTACTGCCGCAGTTCGTTCACTCACTAATATCTACCCTGAGATCTCATTGAGAGACATTAATTGGTAGGATTTGAGCAATATGGTCAAATCTCTGGCCTTTGACGGTATTGGGAGTGCGCAAATGGTTCGGTTGGACGAGGTTGATCTGAAGATCCTCTTGGCATTGATCAGGGATCCAAGGATCCAGGTCTCGGAATTAGCTGATGAAGCAGGGGTGGCCCGCAACACCGCGCAGTCCCGCCTCCGCCGGCTGCAGCGTGCCGAGATCCTGCGCGAAGGCGGCAGGGATATCGACCTCGGCCTGCTGGGCTATGACGTGTTGGCTTTCGTGACCCTGGAAGTCAATCACCGCGAGCTGGATGCCGTGGTCACCTCGCTGCGGCAGATCCCCAATGTCCTTGAAATCCATGAAACGTCGGGCCGCGGCGATTTGTGGGTCAGGCTGATCGCCACCGATACCCACCAGCTGCAGCTGGTGCTGCGCCAGATCCTGCGCATCAAGGGCGTGACCCGTTCGGAAACCACCTTCGCCCTGCATTCGCACCTTGCCTACCGCGCTTCGCCGCTGCTGGAGCACTACGCAGAGCACGACCATTAAAAGAACTACCTGCGACACGCGAATTCAAGTCTTTTGTTCAGGTCAATACGGTTCTAGGCTGGTGCCAAGAGAAGTCACGAGGTATGTGCCCGACTTCCGGCAGATCCTCGTCCACATCGAAGGAGTACGCCATGAGCCGGGACTTTGAACCAACCGACTTTGCACCTGAATACGGCAACGACATCTACGAACCAGATGACGGCCGCGATTCCCAGGCTTATGAAGGCTCCAGCGACATGCCGGAGACCATGCGCAATATCGACCCGCTGGCAAAACGCAACTACCTCTACGACGATGACCTGGAAACCGTCGACGAGCTGGACAACGAGTTCAACGATGACAGCAACGACGACGATGACGATGAATCAGGGGACGAGGACGACTGACCTCTGCCGTGCCTAAGAAAATCTATCGCTAGAAGCCTTAGAATTTAGCTGTGATTAATCCAGTTCATTTGCGCACCCTGCTAGAAGTCGTGGCCCACCGGTCGTTCGCCACCGCCGCCACACGGCTCGGCTACACCGCCAGCGCCGTCTCCCAGCAGATGACTGCGCTGGAGCGCAGCACCGGCACCACGCTGTTCGTGCGCGGCGCACGCTCCATCACGCCGACTGCTGGCGCCATGCGCATGGTCCGCCATGCCAAGCGCGTGCTCACCGATCTGGATGCACTCATGGCAGACGTCGCCACGATTTCCACCGACTCGGCGGAGAACGAAGAAATCAAGCTCGGCATCTTCCCTTCGCTGGCCACCTTCGCACTGCCGCAGATCTTGAAGGCTGAGGATTGGAATTCGCTGGGCATCAACCTTCGCCTGTGGATCGGCGAGCCGCAGCAGACTGTGGCGGGGCTCGGCACCGGCGGAGACTTGGACCTTGCGCTGATCTTCCAGGTGGGCCCCGGTGGCTTGTCGTGGCCTGCTTCCCTGGAACGCACCTGGCTGGGAGACGACCAGTTCCGCGTGGTCATTCCGGCTTCCTGGCCCATTGCCGAGGATTCCCAGCTGACGGTGGACCAGCTGGCCGAATGGCCGTGGATCTTCCACCACCCTGGCACCTCCGATGCCACGCTGATCTCGCGACTGTTCGCCTCTTACAACATCCACCCGCAGGTGGCCGCCTACTGCGACGACTTCAATGCATCCCTCAGCCTGGTCGCCTCCGGCTTGGGAGCCGCCCTGGTTCCGGATCTGGCCATGGCAAATATGCCCGAGGGAATCCGCATTGTCGACGCCCCCGAGATCCGCCTAGCCCGCTCGATCTTCGCGCTGAAGCCGGAGAACTCCAAGAAGCCAAAGGCAGATCTGGTCTTGGATCGCCTCGCTCAAGTCCTTGCACGATAAATCCTCAAGATCACCTCAACTTCCAATACTTTGTCGATATTTCTATTCCGAGCAAGTTACGTCATACCCGCCGGTATAGATAACGATTGAGTAACCTTTTTTGATTTCATCCATCCAAAAAGTCCGAGTATTCGCCAAAGGTGCAGACAAATGCATAAGGGAATCTGTTTTAGCTGACGCTTACCTTCCGCTTTAATGTTTTGATTGAACTACGCTTCATTCATCCCAAAACATCATATGGAGAAGGTTTCTTTGAATATGCCTCCTGCATCAATCACCAAAGCCGTCATTCCAGCGGCAGGCCTCGGTACCCGCTTTTTGCCGGCGACCAAGGCCATGCCCAAGGAGATGCTGCCGGTAGTCGACAAGCCGGCCATTCAGTACGTTGTCTCAGAAGCCGTAAAGTCAGGGTTCACCGACCTGCTGATGGTCACCGGCCGCAGCAAGCGCGCTCTGGAAGACCACTTCGATCGTGTGCCCGCACTGGAAGCCGCGCTGAGTGGCAAAGGCGACCAGAAGAAGCTGGATCTGATTCAGGAAGCCACCGATCTAGGCAACATCCACTACGTCCGCCAGGGAAATCCACGCGGTCTGGGACATGCAGTCTTGTGCGCCAAGCAGCATGTTGGCCAGGAGCCTTTTGCTGTCCTGCTCGGAGATGACCTGATCCATGAGGACGACGAGCTGTTGACCATCATGGCTGATGTCCAGCGCAGCACCGGCGGATCTGTCATTGCGTTGATGGAAGTACGCCCTGAGGAAATCAGCGCTTACGGTTGCGCGGAAGTCGAAGCTGTACCGGGGGCCGATTTCCTGAAGGTGCACGGTCTAGTCGAGAAACCAGCTGTTGACGAGGCTCCCAGCAACCTTGCGGTCATCGGCCGCTACCTGCTGCATCCTCGCGTCTTTGAAATCCTGGAGAACACTCCGCCAGGACGCGGCAACGAAATCCAGCTTACCGACGCACTGCAGGTTCTGGCAGCCGCCGAGGGCGAAGGCTCGGGCGTTCACGCAGTCATCTTCCGTGGCCGCCGCTTCGATACCGGCGACAAGCTCAGCTACATCAAGGCGAACATCACCCTTGCGGCCGAGAACGACGAGCTTGGCCCTGGCCTGAAGTCCTGGCTCAGGGACTTCGTATTGACCTTGGAAGCTGAAGACTCCGAAGAACTTGTGGGCAGCGGCATCTAGCCACCGCACCACACCCAAGCTCATGGTGTCCTGGCGATTGGGGGCATCTGTGGCCTAGGTTTCTAGGAACGTACAGGTTACAGGGCATCCATGAGGGCTCGTAGGGCTGCAGTCCGATAGAGAACTGACATGTGTAGGTCAGAGATCTACAGGGCTGCAGCCTACTTGCATCATTAGCCGGGTCTTTCCATTATTATTGCCACGGTATTTAGACAGAAACTGCAACTAATGCAAAGAATGATTTGAAGCCCTAAAAGCGAAAGTCATTTTCACGTCACAGCCCTGGTTCTTGTGGATTCATTTGGACCATTGTCCTAGGGTGGAATGAACGTAAAAACTTGGGGGAATCGTTGGAAAACTCAGAACCGTTCGAAGAACAGTCCTTTCTCACAGTCGGCGAAGTCGCAGACAAGCTACGCCTATCGCGCATGACGGTTTATCGGCTTATCAAGTCCGGCTCATTGCCTGCTCTAATGCTGGGAAAATCTTATCGAGTAACCCAGCACGACGTGCAGGAATACTTAATGTCGGCAAATGTCGTTCCAGAGCCAGAAAATTCACCTGAAAAATAGCTGTTCCACAATACGTACGTTCTTTCTTTCGCTTGGCCATTCCAAGGACTGCTACCTTCGCAGATCCAAGCGGTCACTTTCCAAGATCCTGAGGATTCCAATGCCCCATGTTCCACTGCGTCGTCTTCTCACGTTCGCGTCCCTCCCCTTCCTTCTCTTGGCCCTGCTGATCCCTGCATCCGCTGCCAATGCCGCCGTCGCGCCTGACGCCGCAGTTGCCGTGCCTGCTGCCGTGCGTTCGTGCTCTTCAGCCACCCCTGTGGCCAGCCGTCCGACGCTGAACTACAAGGACACCGGAAGCTGCGTAAAGCTGATGCAGCAGCTGTTGCTGAACAAGGCCTACAAGATCGGTGCTTCCGCACCGACCGGCAACTACCTCAGCGGCACCAAGGCTGCGGTGTTGCTGTTCCAGAAGAACAATCGACTGGTCGCCGATGCCGTGGTGGGCCCCAAGACCTGGGCGGTTCTTGCTTCTTCCAAGACTCCGAAGTTCACTTCCCCGGTGTACCTGACGTTTGACGACTGCCCCAGCGGCTCCACCTCCACCGCTGCGCGCACCGCGTCCAACACCACGCTGAAGACGGCCCGCGACCTTGGCATGCACCTGCGCCTCTACGTCACCGGCGACTGCCTGAAGGCCAAGCGCTTCGACGTGGCCTACGCACGCCAGATGGGCCATACTGTCTGCAGCCACACCAACACCCACCCGGAGCTGACCAAGCTCACGCTGTCCCAGATCAAGGCCGAGCTGCAGATCCCGGGCTTGACCACCAACTGCGCCCGCCCGCCCTATGGCGCGGTGAACACCACCGTGCGCACTGCCTTCTCGCAGCTGGGCTACCGGCTGGACCTGTGGAATGTGGATACCAACGACTGGCGGGGCAAGACCCAAACCGAAGTCACCAACTACGTAATCGCCAATGCCCGTCCAGGTGACGTCGTGCTGATGCACATGAACCACAAGGCCTACAACTCCTCCGCGCTCAAGGCCATCAAGGCCGGCCTCTCGAAGAAGTCGGTCAATATCAAGTAATTCCCAAGCTTTCAGCAATACCGTGCGACCGCTGGCAATAAGACTGCCCGCTGCAGCACGGTATTGTTGCTGTGGACCACTTGTTTCACCGCTTGCCACGCCGCTGGCAGGCTTCCGGCAAAGGCTTTAGATCTTGACTACTTCCACCGATGCTCTGGTTCTCTCCACCGTCTACGGCTCCATCGGGCACATCCAGCTGAACCGCCCAGCCAAGCTGAACGCCCTGAACCTGGAAATGCTGCTGGAACTACACCGGGTGCTGGGCGACTGGGTCGAAGATCCAAAGATCACCACCGTGCTGCTCACCGGAAACGGAGCACGAGGCTTCTGCGCCGGCGGAGACATTGCAGACTTCCACAAGGCAGTGACCACCAACCAGCACGCAGACTTCCTAAACCTGCTGTCTAACGAGTTCAGCACCGACCTGCTGATTTCCAACTATCCCAAGCCGCTGGTCACCATGGCCCACGGCATCACCATGGGCGGAGGCATTGGCCTGGCCAGCCACGCACCGGTGCGCCTTGTCACCGCCGATGCGCGCATGGGCATGCCCGAGGCGAAGATCGGCTACACCCCGGATGTGGGAGGCAGCCACCTGCTGGCACAGATGCCAGGACACTTCGGCGAGTACTTCGCCATGACCGCCGGTTCCTTCACCGGGGCTGACGCCGTGTACCTGGGCTTTGCCGACGTAGTGGTCAATGACGACTTCGCCGCGAACATCCTGGACCACATTGACGAGTTCAACGGGCTGAATGCGGCGGACATGGCATCAGCCATCGAGGTGCTGCACGCTGCACCGGAGTCCTACCGCCTGGAACTTGACCGAGGATGGGTGGACCATGCCTTCAGCGCCGACACCCCGGAAGAAGTGGTGGTCCGGTTGGGCGAGATGGTGCACCCGCATGCGCAGCAGGCGGCAGAGCTGATCGCCCAGAACTCCCCCACCAGCGTCAGCTCTGCCTTCTATGCGGTGCGCGCGGCCCGCGAAGCGGATGACCTGCGCACCGCGCTGGACCGCGAGCTGCGGCTGGCCGGCTATCTGATGCACCAGCCGGATCTTGCCGAGGGCATCCGCGCCCAGGTGATCGACAAGGACCGCAACCCTGCCTGGTCACCGGCGAACCTACATGAGGTCAATACCGAAGCGCTGCTGAGCCTCATGGACCCAGCAGACGCGTAACTGATGATTATTTGGTGCCCGGCTGCCCTTCTGGCCGGGTGACATTTGCATGCACCGGGTGCACCTTAGTGGAGTTGTGCGGCTCGATGCGCGGTGCATCCACCGCATCTTCCGGCTCCTGGGTTGTGTGTGAGTGGCTGGTAATGTCCACCGAGCGCGGCGCTCCGTAGCTGACGGGACGGTACTCGCCGAAGTGGTCCGCATCAGCTTCAGCCCAATCCTCGGCCCAGGAGGCCGGAGGATCTTCCAGCAGCTCGTTGGGGCGCAGCCACTGGAACAGCTCCGCGTAGGAGCGGGTTGACTGCAGGTTCACGCGGCGGCGCAGCATCCGGGTGTTGAGCTGTTCTGGCCCGGTAATGCCCATGGAAGCCATCAGCTGTCCGGCTTCGGTCACCGTGAGCTTGTGGTAGTTGTAGACGCGGTGTCCCTTGTCCTCCACATCCAGGGCCCGCGAGAGCCTGGTGTTCTGGGTGGCAACACCTACAGGGCAGTGGTTGGTGTGGCACTGCTGGGCCTGGATGCAGCCGGTGGCCATCATCATGGCACGGGCAGAGAAGCAGAAGTCTGCGCCCTGGATCAGCCTCTTGACGATATCCGAGCCGCTGGCGATCTTTCCTGCAGCGGCCAGCTTCACCTCATGGCGCAGTCCCGCGCCCACGAGGATGGTGTGCACCAACATCAGGCCTTCAGACAGCGGGGTGCCCACATGGTCCTCGTACTCAATAGGCGCTGCTCCGGTGCCTCCTTCGGCGCCGTCAATAGTAATGAAATCAACCAGCGTCCCGGTCTCATGCATTGCCTTGCAGATGGCCATGACATCGGTGCGCGAACCCACGCAGAACTTGATGCCCACCGGCTTGCCGCCGCTGAGCTCGCGCAGGGTGGCAACAAACTTCATCAGCTCGCGAGGGGTGGAGAACTCCGAGTGGCTCGCCGGCGAGATGCAGTCCTGTCCCAGGGGAACATCACGTGCCTCGGCAATCTCAGGGGTGACCTTCGCCGCCGGCAGCACTCCGCCCAGGCCTGGCTTGGCACCCTGCGAGATCTTGATGGTGATGCCCTTGACCTCTTCCCTCCCCGCCTTCAGCGCAAATGTCTGTGGGTCAAAATGGCCGTCGGAGGTGCGACAGCCAAAGTATCCGGAGCCGATTTCCCAGAAGAGATCTCCCCCGTACTCCAGGTGGTACTTGGTCAGCCCGCCTTCTCCGGTTTCTTGCATGAAGTCGCCCATGGCTGCGCCCTTGTTCATGGCCCGCACTGCATTGGCTGAGAGCGCTCCGAAGCTCATGGAGGAAACATTCAACAGCGAGACTTCATAGGGCTGGGTGCATTGGCTTGAACCAATGCGCACCCGGTGCTGGCCTTCCGGCGGCGGCACCGGCGCCGTGGAATGCAGCAGGTATTCGTGGCCCACTACGTTCACATCCCGCTCGGTGCCGAAGGCCTTGTGGCTGTCTGCGCCTTTGGCTCGGGCGTAGATCATTGAGCGGGTGTCGCGGTCAAAAGGCTTGCCGTCGGTATTGCGTTCAATGAAGTACTGCTGGATCTCCGGGCGGATGAACTCGAAGAAGTAGCGGGCATGGCCCACAATCGGGAAGTTGCGCAGAATTGAGTGCCGTTTCTGCGTGAGGTCGTGGATGCCCACTGCCACCAGAAAACCGGTGAGGACTACCAGGATCCACCAGACCCATTCACCCGAGACGCCCGCGAGAACCGCTGTGGTGACGAATCCAATGGCGAGAACTGCCAGAAACGAGAGGACAACTGTACGCATCATGAGGTGAGCCTATCGCCAACTTCGTGCGCTGTCAGGGGTTTGCGCCTTTTCAGTTGCCCGTACAAAGCTAATTCATTGGCAAGATCTTATCCGCCTCGCGCACAGCCATTCGGGAGAACAGCGAGTTCGAGTCTGCCAGCAGGTCCGCTGGCGCACCTGATTCAGCAACCACGCCTTCACGCAGCACTACTACCTGCGCGGCCTCGCCGAGGATAGAAATGCGGTGGCTGATCATCAGCACCGCCATCCCCTGGGCGCAGCGGTTGTTGATCGCTGTGAGCACCAGCTGTTCGCTGGCAGAATCCAAGGCGCTGGTAGATTCATCCAGAATCAGCACCGCCGGGTTTCGAACCAGGGCGCGGGCCAAGGCCAGTCGCTGGCGCTGTCCGCCGGACAACCGCGTGGACCGGTCTCCCAGCTTGGTGTCCAGCCCATCCTTCTGGGCCTTCAGCCACGATTCCAGCCCCAGCTCGGCAAGCACCGACATCAGCTCATCATCACTGACGCCTTCCATTCCCAGCAGCAGGTTCTCACGAATGGTTCCCCGCACCATGACAGCCTCTTGGGACACCAGGATCATTCTGGCGCGCAGCTCTGCCGCGGCAACCTCAGCGACGTCTACCCCGCCAAAGCTCACTTCACCTGTACTCGGGATGGAGCGCACCAGAGCCTGGGCCGCGGTGGACTTGCCCGAACCGCTGTCGCCCACCAAAGCCACGATCTCCCCTGACTTGAGGGTGAAATCCAGTCCTTCAAGAACCGTCACTCCCTGATAGGCGGCGCCAAGATTCCGGACTTCTAGGATTCCCTCGGCAGGCAAAGGCTTGGGCTGCTTTGGATCCTGGACCTGGGGTAGTCCCACAGCCACCGAATACAGACGCTTGGCGCTGGCCAGCGAATCCTGTAGCCCAATAATGAAGCCGTCCACGGTTCGCACCGCTTCAAATGACGGCACTACGATGACCGCCAAGACCAGCAAACCCGTCAGGTCATTGCGGGCAGAGAACATGACCACCAGTGCCAGCAGGCTACCCCAGACCACCACCTGGCTCAGTGCTGCCCGGATGCCGGTGATCTTTCCAGCGCGCAGCGCCTGCGCTTCCACCGGCCTTGCAGCATTGCTGAACCTCGCCTGCATGGCCTTGCCACTGGCATAACCGTGGATAACGTCGATTCCTGCGAGGGTTTCAGACAGAATCTGGTTCTGGATGCCGCGCACCCTAGCCTGCCCGCTGGCTGCAGCGCGCAGGGACTTGACTCCCACCGCGGGGATCACCAGACCAACCACTACGTAGGCAATCAGCAACAGCAGCGCCGGTTCCTGCCCAAAGACCGCCCATGTCCACCAGGTCACCGCGGTGCTGACTAGCACCGCCGCCACTGCCGGCGGAAGCGTGTGGGCGAAGAACACCTCGACCCGGTCCACATCTCGGGTGGCAATGGCCAGTAGGCCGCCAGAGTTCTTGCTTCGGGCATCGAAGGGTGCCTGGTATTCGGCCGCGCTGAAGATCTTGTTGCGCAGCCGCGCCAAGGACAGGAAGGCGACCTTATGCCCTACGTACTGCTCGCCGTAGCGCAGGGCCCCCTTGCACAGTCCCAAGGCCACAATGATCAAGATCAGCCATGTCCAGGACAATCCGGTCAGTGTTTCAAGGCCTGGCAGCCGGATGACCTTGGCAATGCCTGCCGCTGCCAGCAGGTAGATGCCCAGCGAGGCAAAGCGGGTCAGGCAGGAAAGGATGCAGGCAAGGACCAGCGGAGGCAGCAGGTCGGCAGTGCTGCGCAGCAGCCAGCCGATGGTTGCCAGGCTGCCCGGGTCCTGCGCTGGGGAAGTATGTGGATGCTGTTTCACTGCTGCTCCCCCGCGGTTGCGGTGCCGCTCAACTGGTGGGCGCGCGTCTGAAAATCAGCCATAGCGTTCTTCAAATATCCCGGTGTCTCTAGAAGTTCAGCCAGCTGGCCTGATTGGATGATCTGTCCTTCGTCCATGACAATCACCCTGTCGTAGTCGCGAAGGAGTCCAAGACGGTGGGTCACGGTAATGACGGTGACAGAACTGTCCAGAGACCGCAGGGTCTTCAAGACCTCTTCTTCGGTCTGCACATCCAGGGCACTGGATGGTTCGTCGAGCAGCAGCAGCGGCCGGTCCACCAGCAACGCGCGGGCGATGGCCAAACGCTGGGCTTGGCCGCCGGAGAGCCTCGCTCCTGATTCGCCGAGCTTCTCCTCCAAGCGCTCCCCCGGGTTATCGCCCAGCCAAGCGCCTAGGCCTGCTTGCTGCAGTGCATGGATCATCTGCTCGTCGCTGGCTTTGGGAGCCGCCAGCTGCAGGTTCTCCCGCAGCGACAGTGAGAAGAGGATTGCGTTCTGTTCCACCACTGCGCTCTTGCCCTTCAGCGTGGCAGGGCCCATGCCCATGCGCCCGTCGCTGATGGTTCCTTCGCTGGCTTCGAGCTGGCCCTGCAGCACGCGCAGCAAGGTGGTTTTGCCGCTGCCCGAGGCGCCGATGATTGCCGTGCGCGAACCGGCAGGGAAGGTGGCTGAGATCTTGTGCAGGGCGCGGTGCTCGCCGTCGTAGCTGGCGCAGATGTTCTCCAGCACCAGCCCGCGGGCGCGCAGGTCGACATCCAATGGGTTGGCTACCGATTGGTGGAATGGCAGGGATTTGATCTCTGCGATCTTCTGTTCGGCCGCCTTGCCGGTCATGCCAATGTAGAAGAAGCTGCCCACGTAGTTCACTGGAGCAAGCATCAGGAAGCTGAGGATCACCAGGCACACTGCTTCGCCGGTGGTAATGGCGCCGGTGTTCGACCGCCACCAGGCAAGGGCGGCGGCTGTTGAAAGCAGCAGTACGGCGAAGGATGCGTCGATGACCAGCAGCACCAGCTGGTTGCGGGCCAGCAGCTTCATGACTTGTTGGCGCACCCGTTCCGAGGCCGCGGCGATGCGCTGTCCCATCCAGCTGCCGCCGCCGTTGAGCTTAAGCATGCCCAGGGAGCGCAGTGCGTCGAGGAAGGTTGCGGTCAAGATGCCCTGGGCTCGGCGGTAGGCTCCGGAGGATCCGCTGAACAGCTTTTGGAAGCCAATGACAATCACCGGAACCAAGGCAGTGGGAATCAGCAGCAGTCCCGCCGAAACCGGATCAACCACCATCCCAATGAACAGCAGCACCAGCAGCGGGGTGGCCACTGCTGCAATGGCGGGGCCCATGAATGCGCTGCGGTACTTCACCGAGCGGTCCACCATGTCCATGGCGGTGTGCACCAGTTCGCCTTCGCCCACCCGGCGGACCGCCAGCGGTCCTATGGAGAGGTAGTGGTGCATGAGCCTTTCGCGCTGGTGTTTGGTCATGTACCCGCTGGTGCGCGCAATGATGATCGGGATCAGCAGCGCGCACAGCGCGATGGTTGCCAGTTCTCCTGCAGCTCCCCAGTACCAGCCGGCATCCAACGGGGCATTCGCTGCCAGCAGGTCTACCGCCCGACCTGCCAAGACGCTCAGCCCGGCGGCGCTTGCCGCCGACACCAGAGAAAGCACCACCACCAGGGCGGTGGACGCCGAAAATAAACCAAAGACCCTACGCACAGTCTTATCCTAGGCCAGCTGCAACATTGCCCGGCGGATGTCATAGATTGCCGGTATTGATTCCTTTTTGCCACACTTGAACGCATGACACGCCAGGATCCAGCTTCCCGCCCGCAATCAGTGACCTTGCGCTTCCTTGCCGCGCCGACCGACGTAGGCGTTGCAGGAACCGTCTCTGCGGGAACCGTTCTGGAATGGGTGGACAAGGCAGCCTACGCAGCCGCAGTGGGCTGGTCCGCCAGCTACTGCGTGACCGCCTACGTAGGCAACATCCACTTCGAAGATCCAATTCACTCCGGCGACCTGGTAGAGGTTACCGCCTCGGTGGTCTACACCGGCCGCACCTCCATGCACATCCGTACCGAAGTGTCCTTCTCCGATCCACGCGACGGCCGCCGAACCGTCTCCAGCACCTGCCTGGTGATCTTTGTGGCAGTGGATGAAAACGGCAAACCGACCGATGTACCTGAATTCGTGCCAAGCACCCCGCGCCAGATGGAGCTGCACGAGCATGCAATTGCCCGGATCGACATCCGCAACCAGATCGTTGCAGCCATGAAGGACCAGGTCTATTCGGAGCAGGGCACCGCCGAACAGGTTACCCTGCGCTTCCTTGCTGCACCCGCGGATGTGAACTGGGGCGGCAAGGTCCATGGCGGCATTGTCATGAAGTGGATCGACGAGGCCGCCTCCCTGTGCGCCTCGCGCTACTGCGGCCTGGACACCGTGGCAGTCTTCTCTGGCGGCGTGCGCTTCTACCGTCCGCTGTTCATCGGCGACCTGGTCGAGGTCGAAGCCCGTCTGGTCTACACCGGCTCGAAGGGCATGCACATCTCGGTACATGTGCGCTCCGGCAATCCGAAGACCCGCGAAATGCACACCACCACCTACTGCCTGACCGTCATGGTGACCCGCGATGAGACCGGCACCGCCATCCCGGTCAAGCCATGGGTTCCTGTCAGCGAAGAGGACCGCAAGCTCTGGCAGCATGCCCAAGACCTGATTGCCATCCGCGCCAATGCTCCCGGCGGCTACACTCCTACCCACCTTGCCAAGAGTTTTGAAGAAGATTCCGTTGTGGGTGAGTCTGCCCAGTGAGCCAGAAGCCTTTCGTCAAGGTCTGCGGATTGTCCACCGAAACAGACGTAGCAGTTTCCGTTGAACACGGTGCTGACGCTGTCGGATTCGTCCTTACCAAGAGTCCACGCGAAGTCTCTCCGCAGCGAGCCGCCGAGCTGGTGGCAGGCGTTCCGGAAACTGTGGCAACCGTTGCAGTCTTCCGTTCTGAAACGGTGGATCAAGCCATTCAATTAGCCACCGAAGCAAAGGTTGGTTGGATCCAGTTGCATGGCCACCGCACGCCGGAAGATGTTAAAGCGGTCAAGGCAGCGGGATTCCATGCCATCCGTGCTGTGCGCATGGATGCTGATCATTCAGAGTTTGAAGACTGGGGCGAAGACTTCCTGCTCATCGACGCCGCAGTGCCTGGCAGCGGAGAAAGCTGGGACTACAAAGCCGTGCGTGAACTAGCCGCTGGACGGCGCTGGCTGGTTGCCGGCGGGTTGAGCGCGCAGAATGTTGCTGAGGCCCTAGAGGAATCGCAGGCTACCGGAGCGGATGTTTCTTCCGGCGTTGAGAGCTCTCGTGGGGTTAAAGATCCCGAGTTAATTTCCGGCTTCCTCGACGCTTCAAGAGCGGAAACACCGGCAGTCTAATAGAACCATAGTTCAACAACTGGAA
Source organism: Glutamicibacter uratoxydans (assembly GCF_006539925.1). Classification (GTDB taxonomy): domain Bacteria; phylum Actinomycetota; class Actinomycetes; order Actinomycetales; family Micrococcaceae; genus Glutamicibacter; species Glutamicibacter uratoxydans. Next base: position 31,112 of record NZ_BJNY01000017.1, read on the forward strand.
TGCAGGGGCTGGCGCGATATTTACGTTTCCCCATTGCATTGTTCGAATACCCAAAAATCTACCCGATCCAGTTGTGCGGCGCCGGCTTGCGGCTGCCAGGCAATGCGCCGTTTTCGCGCCAGTCCAGCAGCCACTGCGGAACTACGCGGTCTTTAGGGACTTCAAGTCCAACCGCCTTCATGATTTCTTCGTTTGAGACTGCTCCCTTGCGGGAAGTCATTCGGGTGGCAATATAGGCGCGGGCGTAGATCTCGCCCTTCACCACGATGCGCTGTTCAAAGTAGATGCACTTTTCGTCCATGCCCAGCAGTCGGGTTTCCTGGGAGAACTTCTTTCCCAGCTCCACAGATTTGCGGAAGGTGATTGTTTCGGTCTGAACCACCGGAGTCCACTTGTTCTTGCGCATGACATCCCAGACCCCTGAACGGAACATCAAGTCGAAGCGTCCTAGGTCGAAGATCGAGAAGTACATGCCGTTGTTGATGTGCATGGCAAAGTCGACGTCAGTCAGGGTAGCCCTCATAGTGAGCGATCCGGTGTCGAACATCGACAGGCGTGGTGCCTTTTTGCTCCGCAGGTAAACCATCAGGACTCGAAAGATCATGTGCATACCATCACATTACTATCAAGTAACTTAGTTCTCTAGCCCGCAAAGTCACGGACTAGACCTTCGGCGTAATCCCTGCGATCCACGCTTCATTTCCTCCTTGCCGGTAAAGTCAAAACAAACCATCACCGACTTTCACTGCAAGGAGCAAGGATGCAGCGGCTGACCGCTTTCGTGCACAGGCGGTTGCCTGCATTGCCGCCCAGCGACTGGGAACGCGAATCACCAGCCCACAATGCTCTGCACCGCGACGTTCTGATTGGCTTCAGCTTCCTGGTCTTCGCTCTGCTCAGCTACGAAATGGTTTTGTCAGTCACCGAACAGGACAAGGCAGTGGACCGACTGCCTGCCTACGCCGTGCTCGCTTCTCTCATCCTGCCGCTAATGTTCCGCCGCCGCTGGCCCATCGCCATGATGCTGATCGGCTCCGCCGCGTTCATGATCAGCGGTACGTCCTCTGCCTATACGGTGACCATGCAGCTAACCGCACAGGTCGCCTACTTCTTGTGCCTCTACACCGCGGTGGCTTGGTCGAAGAACCGCAAAGCGCTATGGTCCACCATGAGCATCGTGCTGCTGTCCATGACCGTGTGGATCCTGATCGATTTGTTCACCAGCGATCTGTTAAAGGAAGCAGGCAAGGCAATTGTTGAGAATCCTGCAGGGTTCATTTCCCCGGATACTGCCTTTGCACTCTACACCTTTGCCACCAACGTCCTGTACTTCGGCGGCTCAATTTCTCTTGGGTTGATCAGCTGGTCAAACTCCTACGCCAATGAAGTGGTCAAATCCCAAGCCGAACGAATCGCCGCCCAAGCCGAACAGCTTGCGGACCGCGCGGTCAACGAAGAACGCCTGAGGATCGCCCGCGAACTGCACGACGTCATCGCCCACCACATTGCCTCCGTCGGTGTCCAAGCAGCTGCGGCCCGCATGGTCCAGGACCGCGATCCACAGAAGGCCAGCGAGCTGATGAAAGGCATCGAGACTTCGGCCCGCAGCGCCGTGGGAGAAACCCGGGCCCTGCTCGGAGTGCTGCGCGAACGTGGATCCCAAGTCCTGCCCGAAACTGCCACGGCTGACAGCCGCCACCCGGAACCGTCCATGACGGGGCTGCCCACCCTGCTCTCCGAAAACCAGGCACTGGGCCTGTCGGTAGCCATCTCCCGCTCCGAGCATGCCGAAGGATTCATTGATTCACTGGCTCCGGGCATCTCGCTGGCTTTGTACCGCATCTGCGGCGAAGCACTGGCCAACGTCCGTCGGCATTCAACCGCAAGAACTGCAACGCTGTCGCTGCGCTCAGGCATCGACGAGCAGGGCCCATGGGTTGAAGCCGAGGTCACCGATGAAGGCTCAAGCCGCGCCGACAGCTCCGGAAGCGGCTACGGACTGCGCGGCATCCGGGAGCGGGCCAACCTGCACCACGGCTTTGTTGAAATCGGCCCTCGTGTTCCGCGCGGCTGGCGCACCCGCGCCCGGCTCCGCGTCACCACCGACGCAGCGCATAAGGTTGAATCATGACTTCTATTTCCGTGGTGATCTGCGACGATCAACCGTTGATCGTTTCCTCGCTAGCTTTAATTCTTGAGACAGACCCGCAGATCAAGGTAGTCGCCACCGCATCCAACGGCGCTGACGGCGTGCAGCAGGTTATTGACCATGCACCCACGGTGGCACTCATGGATATCCAGATGCCACAGCTAGACGGCATTGCCGCCACCGCACAGATCACTTCTCAGAGTTCCACCAAGGTGGTGGTGCTGACGACCTTCGACAGGGACGACTATCTCATCGATGCGCTTGATGCGGGAGCCAGCGGGTTCATCCTGAAGAACACCGAACCTGAATTCCTGATCAACGCCATCAAGCAGGTAGCAGCAGGGCACGCATTGCTCTCTCCCGAAATGACCATGAAGCTGATCCGCCACCGCACCGGAAACCTTGAAACAGACTCCGCACCTTCCGGCGAGCGCAGCAAGCTCGATGCCTTGACCGAGCGCGAGCTGCAGGTGCTCACGGAGCTGGCCAAGGGAAAGAACAACCAGGAGATCGCTATGGTGCTGTCCCTGTCCGAGGCGACCGTCAAAACACATCTGTCGAATATCCTGGCGAAGCTTCATTTGCGTGACCGCGTGCAGGCGGTGCTCTTTGCCTACCGTGTGGGGCTCATTCAATAGTTTCATTCTCAAGAGTGAGCCCGGTACCCCACAAGTTTTCTAGGCTGGTATCTATCAGGCAAGCAGGTTCGGGGCTTGTCCCGCACAGTCCAGCTAGAGGGTTCACATGCTAGAGGTACACCACGTCAGTCGTTCTTTTGCACAGCGGCTGGTGCTTGACGACATCAGCTTCATCGTTCCCAGCGGAGCGCTGACCGGATTCGTCGGCGCCAACGGCGCGGGCAAGACCACCACCATGCGCATCATCATGGGCCTGCTCAACGCCAGCTCGGGCCACGTGAGCCTCAACGGCTCCGAGCTGTCCGGCGATACCCGCCCGAACTTCGGATACATGCCCGAGGAGCGCGGCTTGTACCCCAAACAGCCGGTCATCGACCAGCTGCTGTATCTGGGCCAGCTGCACGGGATCACCCGTGCAGAGTCCAGAAAGCGCGCCATGGATCTGCTGGCGCGCTTCGGCCTGGAAGACAGGGCCAAGTCAAAGCTTGAGTCGCTCTCCCTAGGCAACCAGCAGCGCGTGCAGGTGGCTGCTTCCCTGCTGCATGAACCTGATGTGCTGATTCTTGACGAGCCGTTCAGCGGCCTTGATCCGTTGGCTGTTGACGCAATGAGCTCCATCCTTCGCGACTATGCCGCTCGCGGTGTGCCAGTCTTGTTCTCTTCCCACCAGCTGGATCTCTTGGATGTCCTGGTGGACCACCTGGTCATTATCCAAGAGGGGAAGATTCTGGCGAATTCTTCCGCTGATGATCTGCGGGCTTCACAAGCCTCGCGGCACCGCCTCAGCCTGGGCGCAGATGCCGGGTGGCTTCGCGACGAGCCAGGGGTCAGCGTGATTGACCTGTCAGGATCCCAGGCCCTGGTGAATTTCGAGTCTGAGGCTGATTCACAGCGCGTGCTGGCCAAAGCGCTGGGCCTTGGCACCGTGAGCGAGTTTGCCGTCCACCGCCCATCCCTCGCAGATATCTACCGGGAGATCATCTAATGAAAACAATGAATGCTCCATGGCTGGTTGTCGCCCTGCGGGAAGTGGAGACCAAGGTCAAAGACAAGGCCTTTGTCATTTCCACCATCATGACCCTTCTGCTGATTGTCGGCTCCATCGCCGCCTCAACGTTCTTCGCCAACAAGAGCGAAGATTTCAAGGTCGTCGCCACCGACCAGCTCAGCTACCAGGTGCTGCAGAGAGCCCAAGACCAGCGCCCTGAGAACCTGAACCTGACCATCTCTCAGGCTGAGTCTGCCGCGGCCAAGGAAGAGCTCAACGGCGAAAAAGTTGATGCCATGCTGTCCTCGACTGCCAACGGCCAAGAATTCACCCTGACTGGTTTTGACGAGGTGGACCCGCAGCTGCAGGATCTGGTCTCCTCTTCCATGACTACCGTGCTCACAGACCAGCTGTTGGCCAAGGCAGGCATCGATTCTTCCCAGCTGCCCAAGGCGGACCAGCTGAAGGTCTCCCAACTGCAGGGTGATTCGGAGCGTGCCTCCATGGTGCGGGCCATGGCCTTCTTGTTCTCCTTCCTCTTCTACATGGCCGCCTTGCTCTTCGGCATGCCCATTGCCAACTCGGTCATTGAAGAGAAGCAGAACCGTGTTGTAGAGATCCTTGCCAGCACCATCCGCCTGCGCCAGCTGCTGGCAGGAAAGATCATCGGCAACGTCATCCTGGCCATGGTGCAGCTGCTGCTGTTCATCAGCGCCGGCCTGCTGGCTGCCTACCTTGCACCAGGAGAGATTCCATTCCTCGGAGTCGTTGCCCAAGTAGCCGGATGGTTCGTCGTCTTCTTCCTGGGCGGATTCCTTGTCCTGGCCGGCATCTGGGCGGCGCTGGGAGCCCTAGCCACCCGCACCGAGGATCTGCAGCAGTCCACCGGTCCGGTGGTCGGCGCCCTATTGGCGGTGCTGTTCATCGGCATCTACGCCAAGGGCAGCTTCTTGGTCATTGCCTCCTACGTTCCCATCGTCTCTTCGGTAGCCATGCCTATCCGATTGCTGTCCGGCGAGGTCGCGTTGTGGGAACCGCTGCTGTCGCTGGCCATCCTCTTGGCAGCCTGCTGGGCGGTGCTGTTGTTCTCCGAGCGGATCTACCGTCGGGCTGTCATGCACACCGGCGGCACGCTGACGCTGCGCAAGGCGTTGAAGCTGGAAGTTTAAAGGTCTGCGGCGGCTGGGCAACAGAATCTGCACAGCCGTCTTGACTAAGATTTACAAGGTGAGCGAAGAGAAACCCGTCCTGAATCTGTCCGCGCGACACATCATCGTATGGCTGGCAGCCATTGTTGGAATTACCGTCTCCACGCTGATGGCTACCAGCAACTATGTCTTTGACACCAGTGCGCTGTCGGTGGCGGTCCTGTGGGTGGTGCGGATTCTGACGCTTGCAAGCTTCTGGCTGTTGAAGCTGCCCAAGGACGTCAAGATTTTTGGCATCGGCCTGATCGCCCTGTCTCTGGTTCTGGACCTGCTGCTCAAGCTGCCGGTGCTCGGCTCGGTGCAGTACGCCGACTGGTTCCTCGTCTCGGCTCTGGATATCACCGGCACCTATTCCGTCTACTTCACCGTGTGGGGGCTGCTGCTTCCCGTCATCACCATGACCGGGTGGTTCGTCCTGGCACGCCGCAAGCTGGCCGGCTGGATTACCGGGCTTATCCTCACGGTAGCCATGGGATTCCTTGCCTTCAGTGCCGCGAGCTCTGACACCGGGACCTTTACGGTTTTCATGATCTTCGCGGTGGCCCGCTACATTGTCCCGGCAGCCGCTGCAGCACTGGTTGATTTCATTCTCCAGCGCTTCCAGGCTAAATCCGCCACCAACTAAGACAGTACAGTTCAGGCATTTCCCCACATCAAACTGGCATGATGTGGGTATGGACAAATCTGCACAGCTGCCCAAGAGCCGGCACATCTACCGCTCGGCCGGACTGACTGCAGCGGCAGCGGTGATCTTCGGGGTTTCGCTCAGCGGCTGTGCGGCGCTTCAAGACTATTCAGGTGACACCTGCGACGGCCGCCGCCCGGTGAGCACTTTGGAGCAGGCAGGCAAAGATCTGGTCAGTGCCGTCTATGCGAACGACAAGGCTGGGGTTTGCCGAGTCATCAATACTTACGCCGGTGATCGCTTGGACGACAAGATGATCGCCGCAACCAAGGAGATCCTGGTTCACAAGGGCATTACACCCGACAATGTCCGCGTTGTGACCGGTGAGCAGGCCGGTAGCCATATTCCTGCCCAGCTGACTGACGGCAGCGATGATCGTTCGCACTGGATCGATGTCGGAGCGACATCGGTGCGAGGCAATGGCTTCACCATTGATCTTCCGACTGAGGTGTTCCCTCCGGAACTTGTCAATCAGAACGATCCGTCACCGTCGGCATCATTCGGTGACCCCGAGAGCTAATCGGCACGGTCAGTCTTCACTGACCAAAGCGCAGATTCGTCGCCGACGAATGCCCAGCCGCTACCAGCGTCCATCAAGGATGTATGTGTTCGTCGATCGATGATGGCGGACCGTGAAGAGCATTATCAGTCGGCAGATTTCAGCAGGCGCAGCCCTGCCGAAAATGACAGCTTCACTCCGGTGCGCTGAGCGATTTCTTCACGGATGATGCGCACCTTGTCCAAGGTTCCCTTTGGCTGGAATTCGCGTGCACCCTGCGGAGCATCTGGCGAGACTGCATAGTCCAGTACGGTGCGGCTGATACCCAGGTTCCGCAGCAGCTCGCGCAATTGCGGGATGCCCACGTCAGTCTGGAGCGCACGCTGCAGCTCGGCGGCGGCCCGCGGGTTGCCTGTGGCTTCCCCGAAGTCTGCGAAGGTTTCATCGACCAGGTCGAACCAGTCGTTCCACAGGGTCTGCAGCCGCTGCGCTGCGGGGCTGCCTGCAGGGAAGGAAACCAGCGGGGCCATCGTGTCGCTGAATTCGAAGTCCTGGCGCTGTCCACGGGAAAAGACCGCCGCATTGATGTCGCCGAATTCCGGGATCAGCCCCACGATGATTCCTGCGTCCTGAGGGAAGCTGAACCGGTGGTAGCGCCGTTCCCCCTCATAGCGGATGAAGCCGCATCCGTCGGCTTCCCAAAATTTCCAGCGGGCTCCCTTGTCCTTGGCCGCCGCGATCACCATATGTTCGGGGCGCAGCGAAGCCCCGGCAAAAACCGCCCAGTCCTGGTAGCTGTAGTCGGTGTCGGCCTGTGGCAGAGGCAGCCCGAGAAGGCACTCTTCATTGAAGAACGCCACCGCCGGATTAATGGCGGACAGCATCTGGGCATCGACCGCCTGGTCAAAGGGACGGGAGGAAACAGTTCCTTGGGCATCGGCAACAAACACGGCGCCTTCCTCGGGACCCGCAAGGATCAGCTGCACCGAGGTGCTGTTGCTCTGGTAGTTCGGGCCCTCGACAATTCCCACCAGCCCCAGCGGTGCGAACACCTGCTGGACCCTTTGGGCAGCATCCGGGACCCTGCCGGTGAATGCCAGTGAAAGTTCGTTGTACTCAAAATCGGAAGCTGACACGCGAATCCTTCTGCTGGCTCTGCTGCTGGTAGTTGATGCTGGGGCAGCATCTGCTGCAGCCATCTTATGGCACTGGTGATTACACAGTCTTATCGTCTCGGGCACCAAGAAAACCGCGCCCGGCGGGAACTTATTTCGAAGAAGTCCCTGCCGGGCGCGGCCTGTCTTGCTCTGAGAACCGTGAAGTCCTAAGACTAGATCAGTTCATCGCTCAGGTGGTTCGGGGTGCCGAAGCGGTGAGCGGTGATGGACACTGCCTGCTCGTGCAGGAATGGCAGCAGCTCAACACGGCCGGCGCCGGTCACGTTCGAAGCGTAGATGGCAACATCTGGCTTGCCGTTGGTGGCTTCTGCAACCTCGGACAGCGAGCCGCCGATCAGGCGGATGCGTGCCGAAGACTGCGGGCCGGTCTTGGCGGCCAGCTTGGCTGCACGCTGGGCGAATGCAGCTGCATCTTCCTTCACCACGGTGACCGAGTACTCGGCCAGCAGGTTGCGCACGCCGCGAGGCAGCTCGACGTCTGCGGAGAAGACCACGCGGGAACCGGCGGTCACGCCGGCGGCCAGCACGCGCAGCGCCTCGGCGATGCCGTGGCCGGAGGTGGCTTCCTCGTAGCGCACGGTGACATCCACCGGACGGTAGCGGAACACGTTGCGCTCAGCCTGCAGGCCCGAACGGTCCTTGGCCAGGTTGAACTCGTTGTTCCACCACAGCTTGTCGCTGCCCAGGGCGGCCTTCAGCCATGCGGCATCGGCGTCGTCCAGGTCTGCGGCGTTGATCAGACGGTTGTCGAAGGTGGACAGCGCAGCGGTCTCAGCAACCGGGGCGTCGGTCCAGGAGCCCATGCCCACCAGGTAGTTCGGGCCGCCGGCCTTGGTGCCTGCGCCGATGGCCGACTTCTTCCAGCCGCCGAATGGCTGGCGCTGCACAATGGCGCCGGTGATGCCGCGGTTGACGTAGATGTTGCCTGCCTGGATGTTCTCCAGCCAGTAGCCCAGCTCGTCCTTGTCCAGGGAGTGCAGGCCCGAGGTCAGGCCGTAGTCGATCTCGTTGACCATTTCCACTGCCTCTTCGAGGGTTTCAGCGGTCATGACGCCCAGGATCGGGCCGAAGTACTCGGTCAGGTGGTACTCGCTGCCGCGCTTCACGCCGTAGCGTACGCCTGGGGAGTACAGCTTGCCCGAATCGTCCAGCTGCTTTGGCTCAAGAGCCCAGCGCTCGCCGGCGCCCAGGGTGGTCAGGCCGCGCTTGAGCTTCTCGCCCGGCTCGCCGATCAATGGGCCCATCTGGGACTCTGGGTTCCATGGGTAGCCCACGCGCAGCGACTTGACCGCGTCGATCAGCTGGTTGTTGAAGCGGCGGGAGTCAGCCACCGAGCCGACCAGCACGACCAGCGAGGAGGCCGAGCACTTCTGGCCTGCGTGGCCGAAGGCGGACTGCACCACATCCTTGGCAGCCAGGTCAAGGTCGGCGTGAGGGGTCACGATGATCGCGTTCTTGCCGGAGGTCTCTGCCAGCAGCGGCAGGTCCTTGCGGAAGGAGCGGAACAGCTCAGCGGTCTCGTAGCCGCCGGTCAGGATCAGGCGGTCGACGCGTGGGTCGGAGACCAGCTGGGTGCCCAGCTCGCGCTCGCCCACGAAGACCAGCTGCAGCACGTCCTTCGGCACGCCGGCGTCCCACAGGCACTGGACCATCACTGCGCCCACGCGGGCCGCCTGGCCTGCAGGCTTGATGATCACTGCTGAGCCTGCCGCCAGGGCGGAGAGGGTGGAGCCTGCAGGGATGGCCATTGGGAAGTTCCATGGCGGGGTGACCACGGTCAGCTTGGAAGGAACGAACTTGGCGCCGTCAACGGTGTCCAGTTCGCGGCCCAGGCCTGCGTAGTAGTGGGCAAAGTCGATGGCCTCGGAGACCTCAACGTCGCCTTGGTCGATGGTCTTGCCGCACTCGGAGCCCAGCACCTCAAGCAGGGTGGCGCGGCGCTCTTCGAAGAGCTGGCCGGCGCGGTGCAGGATTTCTGCACGCTTGGCCGAACCCAGTGCCTGCCAGTCGGCGGCGGCGTCAACGCCCATGGCGATGGCTTCATCCAGCTCGCCGGAGGCGGTGATGGTGTAGGAGGAGACCAGGTCCTTGCCCAGGGTGGAATCCTGCATCTTGGCAAGGATCTCGCGGCCCCATTCGCGGTTGTTCTTCAGGTCCGGATCGGTGTCCGGGGTGTTGAAGAAGCTGCCGGTGCCCTCGATCAGGGATTCGATCTTGCCGGCCAGCGCCGGATCTTCCACCTGGCGGTTCTGCACGCGGTGCGGGCCCGGAACGGTGTTGGTCATGGCTTCCAGGGAGGCCAGGAAGCGGTTCTTCTCGCGCTGGAACAGGGCTTCGTTCTTCTCCAGCTCGAAGACTGCAGACATGAAGTTTTCCTGGCTGGCGCCCTCTTCGAGGCGGCGGATCAGGTAGGCGATGGCCACGTCGAATTCTTCAGGGTGCACTACCGGGGTGTAGAGCAGCAGCTCGCCGACCTCGCGGCGCACCGCCTCGGCCTGGCCGGTGGCCATGCCCAGCAGCATCTCAAACTCGATGCCTTCGGTGACGTTGCGGGACTTGGCCAGCAGCCAGGCCAGCGCCACGTCGAACAGGTTGTGGCCTGCCACGCCGATGCGCACGTTCTTCACGTGCTCTGGGCGCAGCGAGTAGTCGATGACCATCTTGTAGCTGGTATCGGAATCCTGCTTGGAGTGCCAGGTAGCCAGCGGCCAGCCGTGGATGTCGGCTTCCATGGTTTCCATTGGCAGGTTTGCGCCCTTGACGACGCGGACCTTGATCGGTGCGCCGCCGTCGGCAACGCGGGCCGCGGAGAATTCCTGCAGCTGGATCATGGCGCCCAGGGCGTCCGGCAGGTAGGCCTGCAGCACGATGCCTGCTGACAGGTTCTTGAATTCAGGCATGGACAGGATCTTGGTGAAGACCGCGATGGTCAGCTCCAGGTCCTTGTACTCTTCCATGTCAAGGTTGATGAACTTCTTCTTAGGCCCCTTGTTGGCCAGCTCGTAGAGCGGCTTGAGCTTCTCAACAATGTGCTCCACAGCTTCGTCGAAGGCCCAGTGGTTGTGCGGGGCCACGGTGGAGGAGACCTTGATGGAGACGTAGTCCACGTCGTCGCGGGCCAAGAGCTTGGTGGTGCCGTCCAAGCGGCGGGCTGCTTCGCCCTGGCCCAGGATGGCCTCGCCCAGCAGGTTCACGTTCAGGTTGACGCCTTCGCGCTTGATCTTGTTGATCGCGCCGCCCAGCTTTGCATCGGAGGCGTCGATGATCAGGTGGCCGACCATCTCACGCAGCACCTTGCGGGCGATCGGTACGACGACCTGAGGCACGATCGGCGCCATGAAGCCGCCCAGGCCCACAGCCTTGCGCATGTACCACGGCAAGAAGGAAGGAACCTTAGGCGCCAGTGCCTTCAGGTTCGCTGCTGCAACGTTCAAATCCTCGGGGCGGATCACGCCGTCGACGAAGCCTACGGTGAAGTCAAGGCCGTTGGGATCCTTCAGCACGCCTGCCAGTCGGGCTGCGGAGGCGTCGGTAGGGAATTGCGCTGCCTCGGTGAGCCAGCGGCGAACCAGCTTGATGACGTCGTCGGCAAGTTCCGCCGGGGTAGTCAATGCGTTGCCGGCGGCGTCAACTGCCGGCGGCACAATGTGCTGGGTGTTGATGGAAGACACTTAGTGGTCCCTTCGATGCAGTTCGTACATTTGTTGGGTTCGGCACCGAACGCTCATGTCGTTTTGGGCTGTGCAGGCGGCCGACTCTCGACAAGAATCACGCGCCACGCGAAGCTGTGTGCAACATTGAGTATGACCCTTTTATGTGTTAAGCAAAAGTGAACAAAACCGAAGAATTTTGTTCGGTTTTCCTAATGTATTCTGATTCTGTCCACACCACCGATGAAACGGGCGGCAAACCATGCTTGAACTGCGCCGATTAAGGCTCCTTCGCGAACTGAGCATCCGCGGCACGATCGCCGAAGTTGCCGACGTGCTCAGCTACTCGCCCTCCTCCGTCTCCCAGCAGCTGAGCCAGCTAGAAGCGGAGGCCGGAGTGGAGCTGTTGCGCCGCACCGGGCGCACCCTGCAGCTGACCCCGCAGGCTCAGGTCCTGGTGGCGCACACCGAGGAGCTGCTCGGCTCCATGGAGCGCGCCGAAGCCGCCCTGGCCGCCACCCTGTCCACCGTGGCCGGCACCGTACGGCTGGCAGTTTTCCAGACCGCCATGCTCGCCATCATGCCCCCGGTGCTGCGCGAGCTGCGCGCCACCTACCCGAACCTGCGGGTGGAGATGAGCCAGCAGGAGCCGGCCGAGGCGCTGCATGAAACCTCCAGCCGCAACTTCGATTTGGTGGTGGCCGAACAGTACCCGGGCCACGCCGCCCCGCACTATGAAAACCTCGACCGACGTGTGCTGACCCATGATTCAATCCGCCTGGCCCTGCCGCTTAAGGGCGGGGTGGGCAATGCTGAATTCGACCGCGTCACCGCCCTGGAGCACGCCGCCAACCTGCCTTGGGTGGTGGAGCCTGAGGGCGCGGCCAGCCGACACTTCGCCGAGCAGTCAGCCAGGCTAGCAGGCTTCGAGCCGGACCTGCGCTATGAGACCGCCGACCTGCAGGCCCACGCCCAGCTGGTGGCCACCGGCAACGCGGTGGCGCTGCTGCCAGATCTGGTGCTGCGCGACGAGGCCAGCGGCCTGCGCGCAGTAGACCTGCCCGGCGCCCCGGTGCGCACCATCTTCACCGCCATGCGCCACTCCTCGGCCCAGTCCCCCGCCATCCAAGCGGTGCGCTCGATGCTGCACCAGCAGCCGGGAATGAGCGATGCGGGCAAGATTCCCGCCAAGCATTAGTTTGGTCACAAAATGGTAACGGCGAGCTGAACGGTGCACGACAAACCCGAGATTTAGTGCAATAGTGGTGACTCGCACCACAAGACCCCGCGCCCCGTCTGTTCATCACGCCGGCGGGCACAATCGGTTATGAGGAAAAATGTCCGATCAGACTTTTCAGATCATTGCGATCGTCATATACATGTGCGGCATGCTGGGCATCGGCTATGTGGCATACCGCCGCACGAACAACATTGACGACTACATGCTGGCAGACCGCGGCCTGAAGCCATGGGTCGCCGCACTGTCCGCCGGCGCATCAGACATGTCGGGCTGGCTGCTCATGGGCCTTCCCGGAGCCATCTACCTCGGCGGCATGCACGAGGCATGGATCGCCATCGGCCTGCTCATCGGCGCCTGGCTGAACTGGAAGTTCGTTGCCCCGCGCCTGCGCTCCTACACGGCGATCGCCCAGAACGCGATCACCGTCCCCTCCTTCTTTGAAAAGCGCCTAAAGGACAAGTCGCACCTGCTGCGCATCGCCTCCGCGCTGATCATCCTGGTGTTCTTCACCTTCTACGTCTCCTCCGGCATGGTGGCCGCGGGCAAGTTCTTCGAGTCCACCTTCGGCTGGCAGTACATGGCAGGCCTGGTCTTCGTTGCAGGCATCACCCTGCTGTACACCCTGTTCGGCGGCTTTCTGGGCGCCTCGCTGACCGATATGGTCCAAGGCATCTTGATGTTCGCGGCCCTGGTTGCCGTGCCGATCGTCGCCATCACTCAGGTGGGCGACATCTCCACCCTGGGCGAGCGCATCACCAATGCCAACCCTGCTGCCTTCAACCTGTTCTCCTCCTTCGAGACCAACAGCGCAGGCCTTGCCATCGTCGCGATCTTCTCCACCGCAGCCTGGGGCTTCGGCTACTTCGGCCAGCCGCACATCATCGTGCGCTTCATGGCGCTGCGCACCCCGGCTGAGGCCAAGAGCGCCCGCCGCATCGGCATCGGCTGGATGTTCCTGACCACCTTCGGCGCCGTGTGCACCGCGCTGATCGGCATCGCCTACTTCGCCGCTGATCCGCTGGGCAAGGACCGCAGCGAAACCGTGTTCCTGCTGCTGAGCCAGATCTTCTTCCACCCATTCGTTGCGGGCCTGGTGCTGGCAGCGGTGCTGGCAGCCATCATGTCCACCATGTCTTCACAGCTGATCGTCTGCTCCTCGGCGCTGATCGAGGACCTGTACAACATCTCCGGCCGCAAGGCTTCGCCGAAGATGCTGATCACCCTCAGCCGCACCGGCGTGCTGACCATCGCAGTGATCGCGCTGCTGCTGGCGCTGAACCCCGACTCCTCGATCCTCGACCTGGTGGCCTTCGCCTGGGCTGGCTTCGGCGGCGCCTTCGGCCCGATCGTGCTGCTGAGCCTGTACTGGCGCAAGCTGACCGCAGTCGGCGCCTTCGCCGGCATGGTCACCGGCGCAGTCGTGGTCTTCGTCTGGGGCAACATCGACGTGCTGTCGAGCGCCATGTACGAGATCGTTCCGGGCTTCGCCCTGAACCTGCTGGTTGCCTGGGCTGTCTCCCGTGCCACCTTCAAGCACAACGACACCATCCAGAACGAATTCACCGAGATGGAGCAGGAGGTCGGCGCGAAGGTCACCGCCTAAGCACCTACCTGCTGAAGTCACTGAACTCCCGTCGCCCCAAAGGGCGGCGGGAGTTTTGCTATGTCCACAGGAATTCAAGCATCGTCTGTGCCTGGTTCAGCGAGCCGAATACCGCGTCGGCCCCCGCCTGCTGAAGCTGCTGCGCAGTGTAGTTGCCGGTGGCCACACCCAGGGACCTGGCGCCGAACTGTCTGGCCGGCGGGAAAATCCTGCTGGTATTTTCCGCGCGCGGCGCGCAGCGAGCCGTCGACCAAATCTGCGCGCACCTCATGCTCGTCTCCGTAGACCGCGAGGTCCAGATCCACATATGCTCCGGCGCGGATCTGGGAGACTTCGGCTTCGCCTATGGTGCGCAGGTTGCCGGTGAGCACCGACTGGATCAGCCACTCCTGCGCTGCAAAGAGCTTGAGCGCATCCAGCGCCCCAGGTAGCGCCGTACCTCCATAGGCGGCGAATTCATGTTCGTGCTCCCGCGCATACTTGCAGGCCACACGCTAAAGCCGCTGCAGCAGATGCTCCTTTCCAGGTGCCGCACGCTGCATGTGCTCTCGCAAAATCGAGGCATCAGTACGCCCGCAAAAATCTATGCCTTGCGGAGTATCTATCCCGAAGAGCTCGGCAAAGGCCGCGTGCATGGCGCGGCGGCCTAGGCCGGTAAGGTTCAGCAGCGTCTGGTCAGCGCCCAATCAAGATCCCGAAGAATGAGCAGCGGAGCCGGACTCAACATTTGCCGCCTCGGCTTATACAACAAAAGCTCAGGCTAACCAAGGATTCACTAACGCACCCACAGCGTGCACAAGTATGCCTTTTTACCCACCTCAGAACACGTTTTCGTAACACTTGCGCGCACAGACTGTGGCGTACGTCTCAAAGATGCAATGCGTAGTAGCTTTGGGGTAAGTTCTCGAAAACTCGCTTCGAACTCATCTAGGGGGATTCACAATGAGCAGCATCAAGAAGTTCGCACATTGGCAGCGCACCGAGTCCCAGTTCTTGGCCGCAGGGGCAGATGCGGTCTATTCCATCGTGGGCAACTTGTCGCAGACCGGGCAGTGGATGAAGGTCTTCTCCTTCAAGGTCCACGACGACCAGCGCGGCGTGGGCACCAAGGTCGACCTGCTGCCGCCGGGCAAGATCTTCGGGATGCTCCACCAGAGCACCGCACCGGCAGGCTCCATCACCCGCCGCAACCAGGCGGCCCGCATGGTCGAGTTCACACAGCCCCAGCCCGGCGGCCGCATGGTCATGCGCTGGCGGGTGGACGAAGTTGCCGGCGGCTGCGTCCTGCACTTCACCATTGAGATCCACGGCCCGGGCACCACCGCCTTCAAATTCACCATCGGCAACGCGCTGTGCCACGACTACACGGTGGCAGTCGCCCGGCTCTACCGGATGATCGCGCACACCGCCCACATCAAGCTCGATGCCCACGTGGTCATCGCTGGCGGCCGCGGCTTCCTTGGCCGCAACCTGGCAGCAGACCTGGTCTGCCGCGGGGCATCGGTGGCGGTGCTCTCGCGCACCCGCGAGGACTACTTCCCCACCGAGCAGTTCATCTGGGACGGCATCCACCAGGGCACCTGGATCGGTGCCTTCCACAGCGACCGCCCGGTGCATCTGGTCAATCTTGCCGGTGAGCGCGTGGACAAGCGCAACACCCCGCAGAACATTGCCGAGCTGACCGATTCCCGGGTGCTCACCACCAAGACTTTGGCCGAGGCCGCCGCCACCCAATCTCAGCTGAAAACCTGGATCCAGTCCAGCACCACCGCGATCTTCGGAGATGCCGGCGAGGCCGAGCTGACCGAGTCCTCCCCCATTCCCACCGGAGAACGCGCGCTGCCCGAAATGACAGGCATCGCCTCAGCCTGGGAACAGGCGTTCACCGACGCGAAGGTCAACGCCGAGCACAGCTACATCCTGCGCACCTCACTGGTCATGCATCCCGATGCTCCGTTGCTCGGGCCGCTGAACATGCTGGCCAATGTGGGACTCGGCGGAAAGCTGGGCCATGGCAAGCAGTGGTTCAGCTGGATCGGCATGGAGGACTGGCTGCAGGTTATCCGCTGCCTGCTCGGCCTGCAGGAACCCCGTATTCCGGATGGCATCGTGCATGCCACCGCTCCCAATCCCCTGCGCAACGAAGAAGTGATGGCTGCGTTGCGCGGACTTGCCGGCATGCCCGGCATCCCCACCGGCTCGCTGATCCCCAAGCTGGGGGCGGCGGTTATGGGCAATAACGCCCGCGTGGTGCTGACCGGCCGTAAGGTCACCAGCGACGTACTCAAAAAGGCAGGTTTTATATTTGAAGAAACAAGCTTTTCTGCGACCGTTGGTCGCTGAATTATAGACTCAAATGCATTTCTGTTTTACCGCATGTCGTAAATAAGACTATTTTTTTCATTAGCTACTAAAGAGTATTATTTTCGATCACTTATCTGACTACGACGAAAGTATTTGTTTACGCTCGTAACAAATTGTTCACCTTTTGTTTCCAGCACGTCGGCGTTGGATTTACCGCCAAATTCGATCATAAAATAGTTCAAGTAACGCTTTAGAGCACACTTTTCTATTGACCGTCACCAAAGGATCCACCTACATCATGGCCAATACTTCAGAAGCTTCTGTTTCGGCTTCACGCCCACGCATTCCAAAGCCAAGCGAACTATCCAAATTACGCAGCCAAATTCAGGCAGTCGAAGATATGGAAGATATGAGCGCTAATGTAGCCATGGACGCCGCTTACGTTGAGGAAGACAACACGGATCAGACTCCGGTGGTCCTGCCTTTTGCTCGCCCATTGAAGAACATGAGCGAAATCCGCCATTTCTTCCGCACCAACCAGACTCCGATCTATTTCATCGGCGCCACCCCGGTCAACCTGCTCGGTCTTGACCGCTGGGTCCGCAAGTTCAGCTACATCACCTACTACGACGGCTGGGACGGTCACCACCCGCGCGTCTTCACCCCAAGCGAGAAGCCGTACGTCGAATTCCAGAGCGCCGAGGAAATCAACAACTGGCTGCTTGAGAACCCAGAGGTTCGCGAATACATCGATTCGCGCCGCACCCCGGGCGGTCCGCGTCCGAAGATCGCCATGGTCTTCTTCGACGAGGAAACCGAAGCCATCTGCGAGGAGCTGGGCTACGACCTGATCCTGCCTTCGGCCGAACTGCGCAACGAGCTGGACTCCAAGATCGTTACCACCCGACTGGGCAATGAAGCCGGCGCACCGTCGGTGCCGAACATCCTGGGCCGCGCGAACACCTACAAGGAGCTGCAGAAGCTGGCCGACAAGGCCAACCTGGGCAGCGACCTGGTGGTGCAGACCCCTTATGGCGACTCGGGCAAAACTACGTTCTTCATCACATCCGAGGAAACCTGGAACCAGTATTCCAAGTACATCATCGATGAAGACATCAAGGTCATGAAGCGCATCAACAACCGCCCCGTGGCTGTTGAAGCTGTGCTCACCCACTGCGGCACCGTCGTCGGCCCGATCCTCACCGAGCTGGCCGGCTACAAGGAATTGACCCCTTACAAGGGCGGCTGGTGCGGCAATGAGATGCACCCGGATGTCCTGAACGACTCCCAGCGCCACCGCGCCACCGAGCTGGTGCGCCGCGTGGGCGATGGCCTGCGCAAGACCGGCTACAAGGGCTTCTTCGAGGTTGACGTGCTGGTAGATACCGACACCGACGACGTTTACCTGGGCGAGCTGAACCCGCGCATCTCGGGCGCCAGCGCCATCACCAATGTGACTGCCGGCGCCTACGCCGACATTCCGCTGTTCCTCTTCCACCTGCTTGAGTACCTGGACGTAGAGTTCAGCATCGACGTGGACGAGATCAACGAGCGCTGGGAAGAGATGTCCGGCGCCGACATCTGGAGCCACATGATCATCAAGGAAACCGATGACATTGTCCAGTACATCACCCATGCTCCACGCACCGGCAACTACGTTCTAGACTCGAAGGGCAAACTGCAGTTCGTCCGACCTGCTCTAGACTGGCATCAGTTGCAGAATCACAAAGAGGCATTCTTCCTACGAATCTACGGCGTAGAAGACTATCGCTGGAAGGGAGCCGATCTTGGGATCCTTGTCACCAAGGCCAAGCTACAGTTCACGGGTAAGAAGAAAACCAGACTCTCCATTGATGCCAAACACCTCATCTCCTCAATCAGATCCCAATACCGGGGTATTGACGTCCCTCCAGCCGAGTCAGACGACAAGTAACCCTGGTGCCGACGGCGCGGACTCTGCGGGCAATGGCTCGCAGGGTCCGCTGACCATCGCCAATTGGCAGTATCCAGAAAACATTGAGCGCTCGTTCCAGAACATTGCGCGTATCCATCCCACCGCCAAGGTTTCACGCGGCGACGGGCCTATCGTCAAGCTGCATATTTCCGAAGACGAGCTGGGCAAGCTGGAAGTTGCCAAGGCGAGCTACACCGATCCTTCCCAGACGGTGCGCGGCGTCCTGCACGCCACGAACACCGACGGGTTCCTTGTCATGCACAACGGCAGGATCCTGTGGGAAAAGTACAACAACACCATGACCTCCACGACCGACCATCTGTTGATGTCGGTCAGCAAGACCCTGGTGGGCACGGTCATCGGCGCACTGCAGGATGCCGGCAAGCTGGACGTCAATGAGCTGGCGTCCAAGTACGTGCCGGCGTTGTGCGACTCCGGCTACGCCGGGGCCAAGGTCCGCGACATCCTTGACATGCGCTCGGGCATCCAGTTCTCCGAAGAGTACCTGGACCCCAACGCCGAGGTGCGCCTGCTGGAAGAAGCCATCGGCTGGGCTCCAGCGCGCAACGCGAACGGCCCGAAGGGCATGTACGACTTCCTGCTCACGCTCAAGGCCAAGGGGCCGCACGGCGGAGTGTTCGAGTACCGTTCCTGCGAGACCGACGTGCTGGGCTGGATTGCAGAGTCCGCTGGCGGCGCCCCCATGCAGGACCTGCTCTCGGAGTATGTCTGGGCAAAGATCGGCGCCCAGCAGGATCTTGTCATGGGCGTGGACCAGTTCGGCACCGGCATGTTCGACGGCGGGCTGAACGCCACGGCGCGCGATTTGGCGCGCTTCGGGCACATCTACGTCAACGGCGGCCGGGCGCTGACCGGCAAGCAGGTTGTCTCCCAGGAATGGGTGGACGATACCTTCCGCCAGAGCGCTGAGCTCTTCGATGCCTTCGCCAAGTCGCCGGGCGACAACATGATGCCCGGTGGGCGCTACCGCAACCAGATCTGGTTCCCGAACGGCCAGACCAATGTTGCAGTGGCGCTGGGCATCCACGGCCAGATGATCTACATGGATCCTGCCACCAAGCTGGTGGGCGTCAAGCTCTCCAGCTGGCCGCTGCCGCAGGATGCGTCAAAGCTGTTCCCGACGCTGCGGGCCTTCGAAGCCATCGCACGCCACCTGGCAGAACAGTAGGCGCTTCAACGCTAAACGCCAAGGGCTGCGGACCTCCCTTCGGGGAAGTCCGCAGCCCTTGGCGTTTTATGCGTCCTACATCCCTAGCCGGCGGCGCCGGGGGCCAGCGACTTCAGCGCGGTATTGGTGAAGACCTGGTAGCCCTTGTCCTCGTGGTAGCCGTGGATCTCGCGGGTATCGAGCACATCCATGTAGTTCAGGATGTCCAAGGTGACCACCTGGCCCGGAACCAGCACCGGGAAGCCCGGCGGGTACGGGGTCACGAACACCGCGGAGACCACCCTGCCGCCGCCGATAATCCGCTCGCGGATCTGCGAGGAGGTCAGGAACTCGGAGGCCGGGTCCTGGTAGGTCAGGTAGTAGGCCTTGCGCATGTCCCCACTGCCCCCGCCGGTGGCGAATTCCTCAGCGAAATAGCTGAAGTCCGGCAGCGGAATGCGCCCGGCGCCCGGAGCCCTGACCACGCAGCTGCCCTCGATGCGGCGCTTGCGTTCCAGCTCCTCGGCGATCTTCACCAGCACCTCGATCAGGTGCGCCACCGCCGAACGGTTGGTGCCGATATTGGTCATCAGCAGCACCGAGGTGCGGCTGGTCTTGTTGACCTGGATCGAGTGCCCGTCCATCAGGTAGGTGTGCTTGAAGGTGTCCCCATCCACGCCGGTGCGGCTGATGTCCAAGGTCAGTCGCGACGGATCGAGCACCAGCTCGTCCTGCCGCCACGATTCGTCCCAGACAGCCAGTCCGTCGCGCACCGGGTTGCCCGAGGTGGTGGTCCTGAACTCCTGCGGAATCAAGTCCCCGGTATCAAGGATCCTGAAGTACTTGTTCAGCAGCTTGTTGCGGGTCATCGCACGGGCAATCGACTGGGCGAGGTCCACTTGACGCTGCACCAGCGCGTAGCCTTCCAGCTCCGCCTGACGCCGCCCGATGTCCAGCGAGGCAAGGATCTGGTAGTTCGGCGAGGTGGAGGTGTGCGTCATGTACGCCTCGCGGAAGGCGTTGGCGTTGCGCAGCGCGTAGTCCTGGTCGAAGACGTGGATCATCGATCCCTGGCGAAGCGAGGTCAGCGTCTTGTGCGTTGACTGCGTGGAGTACACGCGCAGGCGCGTGGTGCCCGGATCCGGGAACAGTCTGGTGCGCAGCCACACCTCGTCGTTCTCCGGATTCTCCAACGTGCCGGGCGCAGGCAGGGAGGCCTTGAGCTGCTGGTAGCGCTGCACGTACTCCTCGGTGCCCAGCTCCTCTTCCATCTTCGCTGCGGCGGTCATGCCGGTGCGCTGGCGGTAGATCGGATGGAAGCCGGCAAAAGCGAACCACGCCTCGTCCCAGAGGAACACCAGATCCGGCTTGATGGTCAGGCATTCTTCCATGACCCGGCGCGGGTCGTAGATGATGCCGTCGAAGGTGCAGTTGGTCAGCGTGATCATCTTGACCTTGTGCAGCAGCCCCTCGCGGCGCAGCTGCAGCAGGCGTCCCTTAATCTCCTCCAGGGAGACCGCGCCGTACATTGCGTGCTCGTTGAGCGGGTAGGCCTCCAGGTAGCTGACGTTCGCCCCTGCAAGCACCAGCGAATAGTGGTGGGACTTGTGGCAGTTGCGGTCCACCAACACGATGTCCCCCGGGGCCAGGATCGACTGGTGCACGATCTTATTCGCCGTGGAGGTGCCGTTGGTGACGAAGTAAGTCCGGTGGCTCTGGAAGGCCCGGGCCGCCAGTTCGTGGGCCTTCTTGATGGAGCTCTTGGGATCCAGCAGCGAATCCAGTCCGCCTGAGGTGGCAGAGGTTTCAGCCAGCAGCAGGTTCTTGCCGTAGAAGTCCACCAAGTCCCTGGCCCATGGCGAATTCTGCACCGAGCCGGCGCGGGAAATCGGCATTGCGTGGAACACGCCGCCGGGACGCTTTGCATACTTCTGCAGGGCGTTGAAGAACGGCGTGTGGTAGCGGTCGGTGATCTCGGCGAGGATCGACAGGTGCAGGTCCATGCGGTCGTTGCGCGAGAAGATGCGCCGGAACCGCCCGGTGATCTCATGGGCAATGGATTCCAGGGCAACGCCTGCAATCAGGTAGACAGGGATCTCCGGGCGCATATCCGAAAGGATGTGCTCCATGTCCAGCAGCCCCTGAATCTGCTGCGAGTGCCCGAAGTAGCCCTTGATCCGCCCGTCGATAAACGCCTGCAGTCCGCCACTGAGGCGGCGCCTGGTCTTCAGGTCGTAGCGGGCGCTGAGCACCACCGACTGGATGCCCGGGTTGATTACGATGGCCGCCAACGCGTCCTCGATACTCGGCACCGCGACAAAGTTGTAGTGGAACGGATCGGTGCGCTGACGCTGTTCAAGAATTTCCTCTTTGAAGCGCTCGATCTCCTCGGTTGGACCGTTGTCCACCAAAAGGATTTCCACCTGCGGAATGATCAGTCCGTTGGGCCCAGAGCTCACCCCCTCGACGAGGGTGCTCTCGTGGCTCCCGTAGTCGGAATTATCCCGGCCTTCGGGTTCGAAATACTGGGTCTGGGTCCTGAAGGACTGGTTGGCCCGGTGCACCAGACGCATGGCGTCGTCAAAGTGCCCCTCGGTCATCAGCCGGTCCACTTCGTTGAAGAAGTGCAGGCCCGGATTCGCCCAGTACGGCTCTATGCTCGATAGCTGCGCGAGCAGCCTTCCAGCTTCTGTCTTATATTCTTCACACCGCATTTCGTCTTTGAATTCCGATGTGATTTCGCTTAGTACATACCCCAAGTGTTCCCAAGCATCTTTGCGCTTCCTCCATGCACTTTCAGGAGTTGCGATTGCTTGGCTCTTGCCCTTGGTCAACCCGTCACTCACGGTTGCCATTCTTCCTCTCACACTTGCGGTGTTAACTGGTTGTTAACATTCCGAGTCACTTCGTTGTCACTCAATAACCGAGAGACTATGCCATATTTGAAAGCGATATCAACGAAAATCGCGATGTTACAGTTAATTTCCCCGATGGCAACAAATGTTCATTTTTCGTTTGCCAATTTCATCCTCGGCTCAAAGCTTGAATGCAAATCACACGCCGCATCATTAACATTCAACGACTGCTTGACACCGCGATCATCGTATATTTTCACAGATATAACGAGCCGCTATCGCCGCCGCACAGAGTTCACCCTCTGCGCAAGTCAACAGTGACTTTGGCGTCCAACACCGCGCTCGAAATAAAATGAATGCCATTCTTTTAATGGCGTTACTTCACGAAAATAAATGATGCCGCCTCGCCCTGTCCGGCGGATAAAACAAGAATTGAAATCCCTAAGATTTTCACCGATCAGCCACTTTTATAATGCCGGAAGATACAGCAGAGGAACGCCGCATCGCATCAAGCTCCGCGCTGCTGGCAAATTCCCGTGGTTCCGCCCCACCACTAGCGATTGCGCAGAAGACACTGGTAATACTGTTTTCAGCAACAGCTTTCGGGCACCCTCGGCGCTGCCCTATGGCGATCAACAACAGACGGAGGGCCCGCAATGAGTTCTGCTGCAGGCAAATTGACGACCGAATTGACCGAGGAACAACGGGCGGTCATGCACGAGATGTACAAGCATCTTCATGCGCACCCCGAGCTGTCGATGCAGGAGCATCAGACCGCCTCCTACATTGCCGAACAGCTCGACGCATTGGGCATCGAGAACTTCATCTGCGCAGGCACCGGCGTGGTCGGAATCCAGCGCAACGGCGAGGGTCCGGTGGTCGGCTTCCGCGCCGACACCGACGGGCTGCCCATCCATGAAGACACCGACGCCGACTATGCGTCCACCGCGCGTGGCACCCTGGCCGACGGCAGCGATGTGCCGGTCATGCACGGCTGCGGGCACGACACCCATATCACCGCCGCGCTGACGGCAGCGGCCCGGCTGGCCGAACAGACCGATGCTTGGCAGGGCACCGTCGTCTGGATCTTCCAGCCAGGCGAAGAGACCGCAGCCGGGGCCAAGGCAATGCTTGAGGACGGATTGTGGGAGAAAGCCCCACGCCCGGACATTATCTTGGGCCAGCACGTCTTCCCCTTTGCCGCAGGATCCATCGCGCTGACCGGCGGTCCGTCGATGACCATGGCGGACTCGCTCAAAGTGACATTGAAGGGACGGCAGGCCCACGGGTCCCAGCCGCAGGAGTCCATCGATCCCATTGTTCTGGGTTCCTACATCATCACCCGGCTGCAGACCCTGGTGTCCAGCGAACTGAACCCGCAGCAGTCGGCGGTGATCACCTGCGGCACCTTCCATGCCGGGCTGAAGGAAAACATCATCCCGGACAAGGCCGAGTTCACGTTGAACGTGCGCACCTTCTCGGAAAAGGTGCGCACCCAAGTACTGGGCGGCATCAACCGCATCATCAACGCCGAGGCAATGGCCTCCAATGCGCCGCAGCCCCAGATTGAAATGTTCAATTCCTTCCCGAAGCTGCACAACGATCTGGAACACACGGAGATTGTGCGCAAGGTGCTCAAATCGGAGCTGGGCGACGACAAGGTGGTCCAGATGCCTCCGGCAATGGGCTCCGAGGACTTCGGTGCGCTGGGCGACAGCATCGATGTGCCCTACGCGTATTGGTTCTTCGGAGGCTTCGTCCCCCGGGAATCAACGCCGCCAAGCAACCATTCCCCGCACTTCCTGCCCGACTACGAGCCTGCACTGGATACCGGAGTTAGAGCTGTGCTTGCCACCTTGGGGCATTACCTGCGCTGAGCTCGCCGTGCTGGGTTCAGATGGCCAGAAGCTTGCCGCCACGCTTGCGGGCCTGGACGACCAGGGAGGTCTTGACCTGCAGCATGGCGTCTCCCCAAGCGCTGTCGGAGATGAATTTATACAGCTCCGCCTGATTCGCTACAGTCACGTCGACCACCAGCTGGCAATCGCCTGCCACCGCCGCCGCATAGCGGACTTCGGGGCGCGCCGCGAGCCGCTGGCCCAAAGGTTCAATCTGGCTCGGCGTGGTGGAGACCCACAGCAGGGCTTCCACCGGAAGCCCCACCGCTGCGGGCTCGACTAGTGCCCTGATCGAAATCTGTCCGCTGTGCAGCAGCCAGTCGATGCGCCTTGCCACCGAGGTTTCGCTCATCGCCACTCGGCGCGCCACCGATTCTATGCTTGCCCGGCCGTCCTCCTTCAGCGCGGCGATGATCTGCTCGTCTTTGCTGCTCAGATCCGGTACGGCCTTCCAGGACGTGCGGTCGGGGTCCTTGCGCAGCGCCTGTTCTTCGGCGGCGTTCAGGGAACCCAAACGCCAGCCGCGGATGGTTTTGAAGTATTTGAGTATCGGGTAGACCACCATCGCGGAGACCCCCGGCGTAGCAGGCAGCTGCAGCGAGAGCACATCGGTGGCATCTCCGGTGTAGTGCAGTTCAACGATCAGGTCCTCCCTGCCGGTGACCTGATAGGAGAAGCTGGTGTCCTCCCGCGCCGACAGGGCTTCGCTGGCGATCCTCCCGGTCCCCGGAGCGCAGGAGCAGGCAACCAACATTGAATGCTCGCGGTGCCTGATGGCGGCGACCGTCACCAGCCCGTTCTCCAAAAGCCAAGCTCCATGGCGGGCCACCGAACGTTCGGGCATATCCAGCACCGCGGCGATCTTGCGCCAGGTGGCGCGTCCGTCCACCTGCAGCGCCGCAATGATCCGCCGCTGGGCATCGCCCAGTTCCTTCTCCACGTCCCGCCAGCTCCTTTGCTTTCCCTCTGCTACTCCTGCGGCGCCAGACTCCGCTGCGCTGCCGCCAGGTAGCGCTCATTGCGCACAGCGCGCAGCGCGCCGCGTTCACGCTGGGCCAATTCCTGCAGCGCACCGCCCAGCACCTGGCCGACCTCCTGCGAGAATCTCCGGGGCGCCGTGCTCACATCGTACTCTTCGGGCACGATCACCTGGACAATCCCCTCGCGCCGCAGCGAAAAGGCATCGGTAAGCTGCGCGTGCGCGAGCATCGGCGCATGCTCGGTGTCCCGATACATGATGGCGCTGGCCCCTTCGGGAGGCAGCGGGGACAGCCAGGAATTGGCGGCGGCAATTGTGATGTCCGCTGGCAGCAGCGCCAGCGCCCCGCCCCCGGTGCCCTGGCCAAGCAGCAACGAGACGCTGGGGACGTTCAGCCCCACCAGCGCATCGATACAGCGAGCAATCTGCCCGGCCATGCCGCCTTCCTCAGCCTTCTGGCTCAGTGCCGCACCCTCCGTGTCGATCACCGTCACCAGGGCGATCCCCAGATGCTGCGCCAGCTGGGCGCCGCGCCGCGCCTCGCGCAGGAAGGCAGGGCCCATCGGCTCGGCGGTGCGCGCGTCATCTGCCCTGCTCCGGTCCTGGCCGACGATCACCGCAGGCTGTCCGGCGAAGCGGGCCAGCGCCAGGTACATCCGCGGGTCGTTCTCCCCTTCGCTGGTTCCCGAGAGCTGCAGTGCATCGCTGGCTGCATATTTGACCACGTGGCGCACCGATGGCCTGCGCGGCTTGCGCGTTGCTTCAATGGCAGCCCAGACTTCCTCTTGGCTGAGCACCCTGTCCGCCACCTGCGGATAGGAAGGCGCACTTGAATCGACTTGCCCCGGGGCAAGGATTCTCAGCGCCCGGGTGACGATCTGCGCCAGCTGCTCCAGCGGCACCACCGCGTCGATGATTCCGTGCTGCTGCAAGTTCTCCGACACCTGCACGCCAGGCGGGAAGGGTTCGTGGTAGATGGTTTCATAGACCCGAGGCCCCAAAAAGCCCAACAGCGCTCCGGGCTGGGCGATGGTGATATGCCCCAGCGAGCCCCAGGAGGCCATGACTCCGCCGGTGGTCGGGTGGCGCAGGTAGACCAGATAGGGCAGCGAAGCCTCGGTATGGGCGCGCACCGCTGCGGTGATGTGCACCATGGACACGAAGGCAGGGGTGCCCTCCTGCATGCGGGTGCCTCCGGAGGCCGGCGATGCCAGCACCGGCAGCCGCGCGGCGGTGGCGCGCTGGAAGGCGGCGATGATCCGGCCGGCCGTCGCCTTGCCGATGGAACCTGCCAGGAAATCGAATTCGGAGATCACCACCGCCACGTCTTGGCCGTTGATGCTTCCCTGCCCGGTGATCACCGCTTCGTCGCAGGCGCTGCGCGCCGCGGCGCGCTCAAGCTGCCCCCGGTACTCCTGGTCGGCAAAGCCGTAGTCCACCGGCGTATCCCAGCTGACGAAGCTGCCAGGATCCAGCACCGTCTCGATCATGGCCCGGGCGCTGATGCGTTCTGTCTGCTGGCTCATGACCTGCCCGCCTCCATGGGGCTGAGCTGGCCAAGCCATGCGCGGATCTCCGCCTCGTCCTGGTTCAACAGCGGCGGGGCAGCATGGTCGGTGCGGGTCACTTCCTGCTGCCGGTCGAAGAAGCGCAGCGGTGCTCCGGGCAGGGTGATTTCGCCGAGCAGCGGATGCCGCACCTGCATGGCCAGATGCTGGGAATGCACCTGCTCCCACTGGTACACCTCGTCCATGGTGCGCACGATGCCTGCAGGGATCCCCGCCTGGCCCAGCTGTTCCAGCAGCGCGGTGGTGGGCAGCTGGGTGAACTTCTCCTCGATGACGGCGATGAGCTCATCGCGGCGCTGCACTCGCTGTTCGTTGGTTTCATAGCCGGCGGTGGGCAGCTCGAACTTTTCAACCAGCGCCTCCCACAGCTTGGGGCTGCCGACGCTGATCTGCACGAACCCGTCGGCGCTGCGGAACAGGCCGTAGGGGGCGATGGACGGGTGGTGGTTGCCCTGGGCATGCGGGACTTCGGACGCAATGGTCTGCCGGGTGCCCTGGAAGGCGTGAACGCCGACGATCGCGGCGAGCAGCGAGGTGCGCACATGCTGTCCGCGCCCGGTGTGCCCGCGTTCCAGCAGCGCAGCCAGCACGCCGTAGGCACCGTACATTCCAGCCAGCAGGTCCCCGATGGGCACGCCCACCTTCTGGGGGTCATCTGGCCCGGACCCTGTCAGGGACATCAGGCCCGCCTCGCCCTGCAGGATCTGGTCGTAGCCGCTGCGCCAGGCTTCCGGCCCGTCGTGGCCGAAGCCAGAGATGGACAGCACCACCAGCGCCGGATTCAGCTGCTGCAGCCGTGCTTCGTCGAAGCCCAGCCGGTCAAGGACCCCGGGGCGGAAGTTCTCCACCAGCACGTCGGCCTTTTCAAGCATGGCTGCCAGCGTGGCCGCCCCGTCCTCGCTTTTCAGGTCCAGCGCGATGGACTGCTTGTTGCGGTTGCAGGAGAGGAAGTAGGTGGACTGGCGGTCGTCCTCCGGGCCGACGAAGGGCGGCCCCCAGCCTCGGGTGTCATCTCCCCCGTTGACGTTCTCCACCTTGATGACCCGGGCCCCGAGGTCCGCGAGCATCATGGTTGCATGCGGGCCAGCCAGGGCCCGCGAGAGGTCGATAACTGTATAGCCGGTCAATGGTCCTGCAGTGCTCATGGGTTGTGTTTCCTTCCTAGGCGCTGACGGTCTGGATGCGGGTGGATGCCACCGAGGCGGGGTCAATGGCCAGCTGCGGGGCGGTGGCGGCGAAGTTGGTTAGCTGCTCGTAACCGGCGGCCCAGTTCAGCAGCGCGGCGTCCTGGTAGTGGTTGGCTGCCAGCTGCCAGCCCACCGGCAGCCCGGAGGCGGTGAAGCCGGCGGGCATGGCGATCACCGGCAGGCTGGCGGCCGAGAGCAGGCAGGCCGAACGCATCCAGTCCAGATAGGTTTCGGCCCGCGTGCCTGCAATGTCTTCCGGCCAACGCCAGGAGGCGTCGAAGGGCAGCACCTGGGCGGCCGGGGAAAGGAAGATGTCATAGCGCGAATAGAAGTCCTGCACCGCGCGCTGAAGCCGGGTGCGGGCCGCCATGGTTGAAATCATGGCGGCTCCATCCAGGTCCAGACCCTTCTTCACATTCCAGCGGACCTCCGGCTTGATCAGCTCGCCCTTGGCCTCGACCAGGGCGCCGAGATTGGTGGCGAAGTCGAAGGCGCGCACATTGCCGAAGACCTCGTCGGCCTCGCGGAAGTCGATGCTCGCCTCTTCGAGGATCGCCCCGGCGGCCTCGAAGACCGCCAGCTGGCCGCGCAGCACCTCGATGACTTCCTGTTCCACCGGGACCCCGATGCCGAAGTCGAAGCTGTAGCCGATGCGCACGCCCTTCAGGTTTGGCGCGAGCTGGGCGAAGTCCTGGCCGCGCAACGTATTGGGGGTCGGCAGCTGTGCGTCCCCGGCGCTGGCCTGCATGAACAGCGAGATATCCTCCACGCTGCGGGCCATCGGGCCCGAACGCGCAAGCCAGGAGTAGGCGTTCGAGGGAGCTTCCAGCGGGATCACGCCATAGGACGGGCGGAAGCCGATGACATTGCAGAAGCTTGCGGGGATGCGCAGGCTGCCGCCCATGTCCGAGCCGTCGCCCAGCGGCTGGATGCGTGCGGCGATGGCTGCCGCGACGCCGCCCGAGGAGCCGCCGGCCGAACGGTCGGTGGCATAAGGGTTGGTGGTGGTGCCGAAGACTTCGTTGAAGGTGTGGGAACCGGCCCCGAATTCGGGCACATTGGTCTTGCCGGTCCGAATGGCCCCGGCCGCCGTCAGACGGGCAATCTGCAAATCGTCGTGCTCCGGGACATTGTGCTCCAGCGCCAGCGAACCCTGGGTGGAACGCAGGCCTGCGGTGTTGAAGGTGTCCTTGTGGGTCATCGGCAGCCCGTGCAGCAGGCCGGTGGCCTCGCCCCGAGCGCTGGCCTCGTCGGCCGCCGCCGCGAGCTGCTGGGCCCGCTCGAAATCGGTGGTCACCACAGCGTTGATCGCGCCGTTGACCTCTTCGATGGCGTTGATGTGGCTGGCGAGGGCTTCGCGGGCCGAGATTTCTCGGCTGCGGATCTTGCCGGTGAGCTGTACTGCTGACAGCTGCTGGATCTCGTTCATGACTGGCCTTTCGGGAAGTGGCTGCGAGCTTTGCCACAATCTTCGGCTTACGCTGGCGACATTCGGAATAGGGTGGGCGCAAATCATGCGTTTTGGAGGATTTGGCCACTTTTATGGCCAATTCCCCCATTCCTTGCCTAGCCTCTCGACCCGATGGAACCTTGAATCCATGAGACACGCATCACAGTGATGATGTGACAGCTAAGGAGAGTTCGATGTACCTACCACTGGCCGCGGCGGACCCGGCATCAACTGATATCTGGGCAGTAGCAAACTCGCCGTTCTTATGGTTCTGCGCACTGGGCGTCTTCGCAGTGATCTTCGTCCAGACCTTCCTCTACAGCCGGGCCGCGAAGGCGGCAGCCCCGCACGTCGACATGCCACTGCGCGAAGTCAAGGAGGCCTTCCGCGCAGGCGCCGTCGCTTCCATCGGTCCGTCGCTCTCGGTGGTCTTGGTAGCCATCGCGTTGCTGGCGCTGTTCGGAACCCCCGCAGTGCTGGTGCGCATTGGCCTGATCGGCTCGGCGGCCACCGAAACCGCCAGCGCGAACCTAGCGGCCCAGTCCATGGGCTCGATGCTCGGCGGCGACAGCTACACCCAGCAGGTCTTCGCCGTGGCGTTCATGGCCATGAGCCTGTCCGGCGGCATGTGGATGCTGTGCACCCTGCTGCTCACCCCGGTGCTCAAGCGCGGCAGCAAGTCGCTGGCCAAGCGCAACCCGGCGGCCATGGCGCTGATCCCCACCGCGGCCCTACTCGGCGCATTCAGCATGCTGACCATTGCCGAAATCCCCAAGTCGAACATCCACATGATGCTGGTGCTGATCTCCGCAGCCTCCATGGCGTTCTTCCTCTTCCTGGCCAAGGTGCTAGGCGCCAAATGGCTCAAGGAATGGGCCCTTGGCTTCGCCATCCTCATCGCCATCACCGCCGGCTATTTCATGCACACCGCCTAGGGCATAGAAAAGGACAATTCTCATGAGCACCCAAACCCTCACCAGCGCCGATGCGTCAATGGCGCGCTTCGACAAGCAGACCACCCGCTATGGATCGATCACCATGACACTCGGCCTGATCTTCTCGCTGCTCGGCCCGATCTACTTGGTGTTCTTCTCCGGCCTTGAGATCACCCCGACCATGATCGGGGTCGCCTTCGCCGCGGTGGCCGCCACCTTCGGCGTCTTCTGGATCGTCGAACCGCTGACCTACTTCCCCATCCTGGGTTCGGCGGCCATGTACCAGGCATTCATGATTGGCAACATCTCTAACAAGCTGCTGCCAGCGGCCATTGTTGCCCAGTCCTCGATCAACGCCAAGCCGGGCACCCGCCGCGGAGATCTGGCCAGTGTCATGGCCATCTGCGGAGCCGCCACCGTGCACCTGACAAGCCTGCTGATCTTCGTCGGCCTGCTCGGCTCATGGCTGGTGTCGATCGTGCCCATTGAGGTGATCGAAGTGGCGCGCATCTACATCCTGCCTTCGCTGATGGGAGCCGTGCTGGTCCAGGCCATCGTCGCAATGAAGCAGCTTCGCCCTACCATCGTGGCCATCACGCTCTCGCTGCTGATGTATTTTGTGGTCATCCCGCTGGTTCCTTCCCTCGCACTGTTCGGCACCGCACTGGTGGTGCTCTTCTCCATCGTCCTTTCCTGGATTGTCCGCGACCGCAAAGCAGTCCATACCACCGAAGAAGCCTAGGGAGTCAAAGTTGAGCACCGAATCAGCACGCCTGAAAACCACCCTCGACGAGGAACAGGCTCAAATCATGCACCAGATGTACAAGCACCTTCATGCGCATCCAGAACTGTCCATGCAGGAACACCAGACTGCCGCCTATATCCAGGGCAAGCTGGATGAACTGGGCATCGAGAACTTCATCTGCGGCGGCACCGGAGTGGTGGGCATCCAGCGCAACGGCGAAGGAGCAGTCATTGGCTTCCGCGCAGACACCGACGGGCTTCCCATCGCCGAGGACACCGGAGCTGGGTACGCCTCCACCGCCCGAGGCACACTGGCCGACGGTACCGAAGTTCCGGTCATGCACGGCTGCGGGCACGACACCCACGTCACCGCAGCGCTGACCGCGGCCGCAAGGCTTGCCGAACAAACCGACGCATGGCAGGGCACCATTGTCTGGCTCTTCCAGCCAGGCGAGGAAACCGCCGCTGGAGCCAAGGCGATGCTTGCCGACGGCCTGTGGGACAAGGCTCCGCGCCCGGACATCATCCTGGGCCAGCATGTCTTTCCCTTCGCGGCAGGCTCCATCGGACTGACCCCGGGAGCCGCCATGGCCATGGCCGATTCCTTCAAGATCATCCTGAAGGGCAAGCAGTCCCACGGCTCCCAGCCGCAGGATTCCATCGACCCGATTGTGCTCGGCGCGCACACCATCGCACGGCTGCAGACCCTGGTCTCCCGTGAGCTGGCTCCGCAATCCCCCGCTGTGGTTACCTGTGGTTCTTTCCATGCGGGCCTGAAGGAAAACATCATCCCCGACAAGGCCGAATTCACCCTGAACGTGCGCACCTTCACCGAGGATGTCCGCACCCATGTGTTGGACGGCATCGACCGCATCGTCAATGCCGAGGCCATGGCGTCCAATGCGCCGAAGCCCCAGATCGAAATCTTCAACTCCTTCCCGAAGCTTCACAACGACCCGGAGCAAACTGAGATAGTGCACCGGGTTCTGGCCAATGAATTAGGCGAGGACAAGGTGGTGGAAATCCCTCCTGCCATGGGTTCAGAAGACTTCGGCGCCCTGGGCGATGCCATCGGCGTCCCGTACGTGTACTGGTTCTTCGGCGGCTTCATCCCGGGCGACGCTCCTGCACCGGTCAACCACTCCCCGCACTTCCTGCCCGACTACGAGCTATCGCTGGCCACCGGCGTTCGCGCCGCGCTAGCGGGTCTAGGCCACTACCTGCGCTGATCATCTTCAACAATCGACAGGGGCTTGGAATGAACGAAGATTCTGTTCATTCCGAGCCTCTTTTTATTGCTTCAAGCAGCGCAGCTACATCATCACCGAACGTCGCAGGCTCAGGCCTTCGTCGTCCAGTTCAGCCCAGATTTCAATATCCAAGCGTTCCAGGAAGCGTTCATCGTGGCTGACAACCAACAACCCACCGTGGTAGTTCGACACAGCAGATACCAGCGCGTCCACCGTCTGGATATCGAGGTTGTTCGTTGGCTCATCCAAGATCAACAGCTGATGCGCGGGCTCCGCAAGCAATAGGCTCGCAAGTTTGACCCTGAACCTCTCGCCACCCGATAAGTCCCCTAGTTTTCGGTTGGCGGCAGTACCTCGCAAGAGGAAGCGTGCAAGCTGCGCTTGGACCTGCTGCCGAGCACTCTCGGGCGCTGCACCCTGCACGAAATCCAAGGCACTTTCGTTCTCATCCTCGAAGGACAACCGCTGTGGAAGATAGCCGATGCGTGATGTGAAGGCTCGCAGACCCGATCCCCAAGACCTCTGTGTTCCTTCGAGAAGCTCAGTGATCATCCGGCTTTTGCCCACGCCGTTGGCACCGATGAGCGCCATTCGCTGCGGACCGCGTAATTCAGCAATGCTTTCGCCAGCATTGCAGAGTTCAAGCAAGCGCTTATTCGCAGGGACCATCGGATCTGGAAGATCGATGCGAATAAGACGGTCGTCACGGATCGCATCCTTGGCTCGCTGCGCTGCAGTGGCGGCCTCGGAAACCTTCTCATCATGCATG
This sequence comes from Glutamicibacter uratoxydans, assembly GCF_006539925.1. Lineage (GTDB taxonomy): Bacteria > Actinomycetota > Actinomycetes > Actinomycetales > Micrococcaceae > Glutamicibacter > Glutamicibacter uratoxydans. The sequence goes on from NZ_BJNY01000017.1 coordinate 64,011, forward strand.
CCGCGCAGTTTTCCAGCCGAGACCTGCGCCTCGGTTTTACGCTGCTGCATGATCACTTTGGGTTTGCGTTTGTTCTCAAAGTCCTTGTCCGCATAGCGACGACGGCGGGCAAGCTTTGTCTGTGCTTCGGCCCGCTGTTTTTCCTCGATTTTCTGTTTCTGCTGAGCAGTGCGCAGAACCTGTTCAGCAGCGGCCTGCTCCTGTTCCAGATATTCCTGATAGCCGCTGTAGTTGCCGCCAAAAACACGCAATTCTCCGTGATGGAGTTCGGCGGTTTGGTCCATGAGATCAAGCAGTGCCAGGTCATGGCTTGCAATGATCAGCGTCCCCTTCCACTGTTGCAGTGCGTCGTACAGCAAGTGCCGCGCCCGGGTATCGAGATTGTTCGTTGGTTCATCGAGAAGCACGATCTGATAGTCGGCCAGCTGCAGTCCTGCGAGGGCCACGAGCATGAGCTCTCCCCCGGACAGTGTTCCTGCAGCGCGGTCTAAGCTGACTTCTGGCAGCCCTATTTGTCCCAGCGCGGCCTCGGCCCTGGATTGAATATCCCACTGCTCATCCAGTGCATCGTAGTCTGCCTGATTCGTGCTTCCGGCTTCGATGGCTTGAAGAGCCGAGAGTTGCGTTGAGATTCCCAGAACTTCAGCCACTGTGGCATCAAGGTGCCATGACAGTTCTTGGGGCAGATATCCGACCTGGCCGGTAGTCTCGACAGTACCGCTCGTGGGGTTCAACTCCCCGCTAATCAATTTCAGCAGGGTGGATTTCCCTGTGCCATTGGCCCCGATCAGTCCTGTAGTTCCGGGAGTGAACGCCGCAGTGATATTGGTCAGAGCACTGCTGCCATCCGGCCAGCGCAGGGTGAGGTGGTTGAAGACGACGGAAGATTGCTGGGAAGTAAACATGAAGGCTCCTGAAGGTCAGTTGTGATGCACTGACGCTGCGAGCCTGATTTTCAGGCTTGATCTAGGTCAGCGCGTGGATTACCAGTGAGTAATCGCTGACGATCAGCATGATGTTCATTCCCCTTATTTTTGGCTACCGAAGTACGGCTACGCTAACAGATCCTAGCGCCGAGCACTAGAGCCCAGGTACGCGCTGAGTACCTGCAGCACCCCGTGTTCAGTATTTGCCGGGGCAGTGAAGTTCGCTGCTTCGGCAACCAGCGGGTGGGCGTTGGCCATGGCGAAGGAATAGTGGGCGCGGCCCAGCATTTCCAGGTCGTTCGGGTAGTCGCCGAACACCACCGTCTGCTTCGGGCTGATGCTCAGCGCCTCCTGGAGCCGTTCAAGAGCCAGCCCCTTGTGCACGCCGTGGTTCATGGCATCGACCCAGTGGCTTCCGGAAACGACCACCTGCAGGGGAAGCCGCAGCGCACCAGCCATTTCCTGCACCTTGCCGGTGCCGACGTTGACAGCCATCTTGATGATGTCATCGTCGACCTGATGCAGATCTTCCACTACCTGCACTGCCCGGTAGTAGGGCGCGATGGCCCGGGCGAAGGATTCGTCGCTGCGCTCGACATAGGCAGTGCGCCGCCCGCACAGCACCACGCCGGCATCCAGCGCCGCTTGCTTGCGCACCGTATCAACCATCATTGCCACGGCCGATGGATCGATGACATTTGAATACAGTTCGCGGTCCCCGTCCATCACCACGGTGCCGTTCTCGGCGATGATCGGGATGTCTCCCAGCCGGTCAAATTGCGTGCGCAAGGTTTCGAACTGCCGTCCCGAGGCTGGGACGAAGGCAATGCCGCGCTCCTGCAGCTGTGCGATCAGGGCCCAGGATGCTTCGGGGATCTGGCCGTTGCCGTCGAGGAAGGTGCCGTCCATGTCCACTGCAACGAGCTTGATGTCTGCCTGCGGGTCGATCTGGTGCATGTAGTCCTTAAGAATTGAGGGTGCCCCGGTGGCGTGGCGCGAGCAGTAGGCGCACGCCGGTGATCAGCCCCAGGGCAGTGCCCACCACGGGAACCATGATCACGACCAGCAGCCGCACGAGTCCCAGGCCGCTGCGGTTCTTTGAATAGGAAATCGACTCGCAGACAACGGCCGCAAGCCACAGCGCGGCGATCACCAATTCCCAACCGCTGATTGCCAAAAGACTCATGATCTCCCTTGCGACTCGTTGCCCGTGTTCGGGACTTTAGTGATTCATGGCCCGATGGGCCGCCCCAAGCACCCCGGCGGCGTTGTTGTACTGCGCGGGAACAATCTTGGCCCGGAGCTTCAGCTTAGGCAGGAACTTCTCGTGGTCCAGGGACACTGCACCGCCAATCACGATCAGATCAGGGCTGCACAGGAACTCAACATGGGAAAGGTAGCGCTGCAGGCGCTGCACATACTGGTCCCAGTTCAGGTTCTCCTCGCGGATCACCCGTGCCGCCGCGCGCTTCTCCGCTTCTTCGCCGTCCAGCAGCAGGTGGCCGAATTCGACGTTCGGGAAGAGCACGCCATCGCGGAACATGCCCGAACCGATACCGGTGCCCAGGGTGAGCACCAGGGTGCTTCCCTTGATCGGCGAGCCGTCCTTGCTGCCTGCTCCGGCGAAGACTTCTGCCATGCCTGCCGCGTCCGCGTCGTTCAGGACGCTGACCTCGCAACCCAGGGTTTCGGTGAGCAGCGCCTTGGCATCCAGCCCGAACCAGGACTTGTCGATATTCGCCGCCGAGTGCACCACGCCGTCAATCACGATGCCTGGCACGGTGACGCCTACCGGAACGCCTGCAAGATCGCTGCCCGTCTGCTTTTTGAGATCCTCGATGATCTGTTTCATGGCCGCCGCGACGTCTTCGGGTCGGGCGCCGGCAGGGGTCGGAGCCTGGCTGAAGGTTTCTTCAATCAGGGTGCCGTCGGGGGCAACAATGCCGTATTTGATGGATGATCCACCCATATCCAGGCCAATGGCGGCAAACGACATCAGTACTCCGATCAAAATATTAAGGACTCTTTACGATATCTAGGTCACAGCCCTCCGGTCAACGCCAAGACAAGGTTTGAAGTCCTTCTTGTTATACCTCGCGGTACTGTTTCCACAGAGTTTCCAGAGCGCTGCTGCGCGCCCCTGCCATGGCGCCCGCCAAAGCCCCGTCGCCTCCGTGCTGCGAGTACTGGAACTGCGAGTGCACCAGTGGCACTGCCTGCTCCACCGCCTGCCCCAGCTCCGCTGCCAGCTCTTCGCTGGCTCCGGGACCGGTAACCACCACTGCCTCCGGGTCCAAGAAGCCCACCAGATTGCCCAGCACCGCACCCAGCGGCTCGACCAGCGCCCGGCGGGATTCCGGGTCTGCCAGCTTCTCAAAGAGGATCCGCTGGCCCACCAGTCCCCCGCGCTCCAGGTGCTCAAGCAGCGTGGCATCGCCCAGCTTCTGGTTCTCCAGCTCGCCTGCCACACCGTAGCGTCCGCGGTGCAGCGCGCCGTCGATCATCAGCGCAGCGCCGATGCCGGCCCCCAGGTAGACCAGCAGCATGGACCCCTGGCGCTGGCCGTATTCGGCCACCGCCATCCAGTTCACGTCGTTGTCCAGTAGTGAGATCTCGGCGTCGAACAGCGAGGCGATATCCGCGTCCGAGGCGGCGAAGATCGGTGTGCCGATGACCCTCACGCCGCCCTGCTCGTCATGCATCACCGGGGCCGCCTGACTGATGCCCACGGCCAGCCTCGGCGAGCGCACGGCTGCATCAAGCTCCGTCAGCAGCCTGCCGGCGGTGTCCAGGACCTGCTGCTGCGTGGTCTGCGAATCGATCTGCGCGCTGAACCTCGCCAGTTCCTGGCCCACCAGGTCTTCGGCCTGGATAACCAGCTGCTGGGCGCTGAGTTCCACCGCAAGCACATGGCCGTAGTCCTGGCGAAGCTCGTAGCGTTCGGGGATGCGCCCGCGCTTGCCCTGGGCGCTGGACTTGCCTTCGGAGACCAGGCCGAACTGCTGCAGGCGCAGGATCGCCTGGGAGGCGGTGGGCTTGGAGATGCCCAGCTGCACCGAGATCTCGGTGCGGGTGGCGGGCCCGGTGCCGAGCAGGGCGAAGACCTTGGCGTCAGTGACGGTGGCCAGCGCCCGGGCGCCGGGCAGCTGCAGGCTCAACCCACCACCAGCTTCTCGCCCAGGGCTTCAAGCTCTGCGCCGCTCAGCCCGTGCTTGAGCAGGTAGTCGGCAATGGAGCCTTGGGCCCTGGCCACATCCAGCGCCTTGTCCAGCCCGGCCACCGAGGTGCCCACCATGAGGGTGCGCATCTCGTCGGTCATCGGCACCCCGTGCTTGCTCATCTGCGCTGTCATGGTGCTCAGCCAGTCGCCGGAGAGCGCCGCGGTGGAGGCTGCATAGTCTTCCATGACCGCGTCGTGCTCTGCTCCTACCGCCAGCAGCACCATGGCCACGCCCACCCCGGTGCGGTCCTTGCCCGCGGTGCAGTGCACCAGCGAGGCTTCGGAGGCCAGGATTCCGCGGGCCAGCTCGACCCAGGTGTCGGCGTGCTGGGAGACCAGCGGCAGGTAGATGTCATCCAGGGTGGCCAGCTGGCCGATGGCTCCTTCCAGCAGCGGCATGTGCATGCGGGTGGCGGCGCCGAAAGACTGCGGGAAGCCCGGCAGGTAGCCGGTTTCCTGGGTGCTGCGCAGGTCGAAGATGCTGGTGATGTGGGCATCCTGCACCCAGCCTGCCAGCTGCTCGTCGATCTGGTGCGGGGCTGCCGAACGGAAGAGCACGCCGGAGGCGATTTGGCCGCCGGCGGCTGGGATGCCCCCGGCTTCGCGGAGGTTTGAAAGGAACATGCCCACATCTTAGGCTTGGAACATTGGACCATGCCAACGTGAGGGATGTTATGCGTGCGAACTACATGCTCGGAAACCAGAAAGTAGAACTGCGCGAGGTTCCCGATCCGGTGCTCGTCGAGCCCACCGACGCGCTGGTGGAGATCGCCGCCAGCTGCGTGTGCGGTTCGGACCTGCATTCCTATCACGGCCCCGAGGTCAAGCCCCGCCCCATCGGCCACGAGTTCATCGGCCGGGTCACCGCGGTGGGCAGCGAAGTCTCCTCGGTGGCTGTCGGCGACTTTGTCATTGCCCCGTTCACCATCAGCTGCGGCAAGTGCGAATTCTGCCGCGAGCGCCTCTACACCTCCTGCCTTCGCTTGGGCTGGTGGGGTTCGGCGAACTCCCATGACGCGGCCTGCCAGGCGGAGGCCATCCGCGTGCCCATGGCCGACGGCACCTTGTTCAAGGTGGACGCCCAGGTGGACGACGCCCTGCTACCGGGCCTGCTGACCCTCTCCGATGTCTACGCCACCGGCTTCCACGCGGCGGCCAAGGCCCAGGTGGAGGACGGGGACACCGTGGCGGTGATCGGCGACGGCGCCGTGGGCCTGCTCGCGGTGCTCTCCGCCAAGCAGCTGGGCGCCGAGCGCATCATCCTCATGGGACGTCACGAGGCGCGCACCGAGCTGGGCCGGGATTTCGGCGCCACCGATGTGGTCTCCGAGCGCGGCGAGGAAGGCATTGCCAAGGTCAGGGAGCTGACCGGCCACGGCGCGCCCAAGGTGCTGGAAGCCGTGGGCCTGATGCCTGCCTTCGAACAGGCTCTCGGCATTGTCCGCCCGGGCGGCGTGATCTCCCGCGTGGGCGTCCCGCAGTACCAGACCGGACCGGTGGGCCGCCAGTTCTTCAGCCCGAACGTCACGCTGACCGGCGGCGTGGCCCCGGTGCGCAAGTACATTGCCCGGCTGCTTCCCGGCGTGCTGGAGGGCAGGGTGAACCCGGGCAAGGTCTTCGACTCGGTGCTTCCGCTGGCCCAGGTGGCAGACGCCTATGCCGCCATGGAGGCGCGCACCTCGCTGAAAGTCATGCTGCGTGGCTGATTCAGCCGCGAACGTGCAGTACATCAAGGTCTTCGGGGTCGGCGTCTATGGCGTGGAGGTGGACTCGCAGACCAGGTGCAGGCACTACCGCCAGCTCATCGACGTCATTGCTATCAAGTGCTCCTGCTGCGAGCGCTACTATCCTTGCTTCCAATGCCACCAGGAGCTGACCGGCCGCGCCCCGCAGGTCTGGCCGGCGGCCCCTGATGCTGAACCGGCGGTGCTCTGCGGGGTGTGCGGGCACCAGCTGCGCGCTTCGGACTACCTGCAGGCGCATAATTGCCCGAAGTGCCAGGCGCTGTTCAACCCTGGTTGCAAGGCACACAAGGAGTTGTACTTCGAGGTCTAGGAATTGAGGCAAGTGCATCCACGCTCTGCATTTGCTAACTAGATGTGATCAACGAGAAACTAGTGAAGCACTGATCTTTTTTCGCTTCGCAGTCCTTTATTCGTCGATAGTCTAGGAGCACATCGTGAAAGTTCCAGCCCTCTGGTTCCAGGTTTTCGGCTGGCTCATCGCAGTTGTTTCTACCGGAGTTGGCATTTACTGCGTCGTCCAGCGTGAAGCAGTCGTATGGGTTCCAACCGACGGATCCACCGCGTCCTTAACCTCGCAGATGGTTGGTCTTGAGCCTGTGGGCCTTGTGCTTCTGGGAACCGGCGTTCTTTCCCTCGTCGCACTGAGCATCGTTGAAACCGTCCGCCGCCGGTAGCCTGAAAATTTCTGCTTGAGGTCGACTGTAAAGAATCATGATTCTGAATATCTCAGAAACCCGCACAGGTTTGTCGCTGCTGCGCGCCGATCTGGAACACTCCAAAGAGTGGGGGACCACCGGCAACGTCTTCCTTGAAGGGTCCCAACTTCAGGTACTGCAGATTCTTCAGCTGCATTATCAAGGCAGCATGAAGATGGTCTTCTTGGATCCGCTGGCTCAGGACATTGATCAGCTGCGGCGCAGCTTGGAGCTGTCGTGGAACCTGCTTGCGGATCACGGTGCGATTTTTATCTGGACCAGCAAGCAGAGCATGGATGGCCTTAAGAATCTGTGCGATGAGATCTTCGGCAAGAAAAACTTCCTTGACGGTGCCGGCCAGTTTCCTCGGAATGCCGGGGCCACACCAGCGCTCCCGGAGGCTAGATTCCTTCTGTCCTACGCCCGAACTATCAAGAACCGCACAGCACCGGCACTGAGCACCCTGGGCTTCGATATGGCAAGTTCCGCGCGCTCGTACCTGCTGCCGACATTGCTGGAAGCGACCCAACTCGGCAAAGACGACACACTGCTCGATCTTTCTGCTGGCGGCATCAACACCGCTGAAGCTCTCCTGCGGATGAATGCCCTTGATGCGGGTTCGCGCCGGTTCATGCTGGTCCGCCCCGCACAGCCGCTGCCATCAGCCTCCGCCACCACCGGCGGCACAGTTGAAACCGTGGCAGAGCTGTCGCGTGATCAGCTACGGCGCACCGGTGCTGCCCTGTCGGAATATGACAACGGCCAGCTGACCGCCGTTGGCGAGCTGCTCGACACAGGATTCCGTGCCTACCAGCTGCCCGATGCGGCCAGTGCGGAGGCCACGCAGGAAGACCTGTTCATCAGGGTTTTGGCCGGCCGCGGCTTCTCCCTGACCGAGCGCACGGCATCACGATCGGTCAATGGCATCGAGGTGCGCGCAGTGGTGTCAGAGGATGGCCAGCCCCGGGTTCTGGCCTACCTGGATGCCAGGGCACAGCCAACGCTGGAACTGCTGGAAGCGCTGCTCGCCCAGAACCCTGAAAGTGTCATCGTCATCGCCGAGGCCTTCCACGGCGATGCCCTTCTGGAGGAAGAATTCCACCGGCTGGCCTTGTCGCGCGGAATCGAGTTCTGGACTTCCTAGAGCTCGCCCGAGTCCGGGACGTCCAATCCGAGCAGCGCATTTTCTGCCACTTCCATCAGCGCTGGGTGGATCCAGTATTGGCCGCGGGCCATCTTGTGCGCGTCGATCCCCAGGTTCATGGCGGTGACCAGCGGCTGGATCAGGTTCGCCGCCTCGTAACCGATCACATGGGCGCCCAGGATTCTGCCATCGCGCTTGTCCGCCAGGACCTTGAAGAGCCCTTCGGCGTCTTCCATGGCCCAGCCATAGGCGGTGTCGCCGTACTTCTGGGTCTTGACGGTCAGGTGCTCGCCGATCTGCTCCCTGGCTTCAGCTTCGGTCAGTCCCACATGGGCGATTTCGGGGTGGGTAAAGACCGCTGCGGGCACCGCCCGCTGGCTGGCCGTGCGCAGATCCTGAGGGTGCTCAAGATTGTGGGCGACCACGCGCGCTTGGTAGTTGGCTGCGTGCTTCAGCTGCTGTTCGCTGCAGATATCCCCCAGCGCGTAGAGCCCGGCCACCGGTTCTCCGCCGCGCAGCACCCTTTGGTATTCGTCGACCTTGACCCGGCCGTCCTCATGCAGGTCCAGGCCTGCTGGGGCGGTGAATTCCGAGTTGGGCTGGCGTCCGGTGGCAACGAGCACCGCGTCGACGGCGAAGGTCCCGGCGCTGGTGTGCACGCTCAGCTCCCCGCCCGCCTCGGTGATGCGCTGCGGCTGAGCATCAAACTGCACAGGCCAGCTGACCTGCTGGTTGAAGGCCTCACAGATTTCCTCGTCCAGGTATTTCAGCAGCCTAGTTCCTCGCACCAGCTGGATGACCTCGGTGCCCAGGCCGGAGAAGATGGAGGCGAATTCGCAGGCGATGAAGCCCGCGCCGATCACCGCGAGGCGCCGCGGCTGGTCGATGCGCATGATGGTGTCCGAGGTGTGGACCCCGGGCAGATCGATGCCTTCGATTTGCGGCAGCACCGGGCGGGAACCGGCGGCGAGCACGATCTGCTGCGCATGGATTTCTTCGCCTTCCTCGGTGCGCAGCGTGTGCCCGTCGAGCAGCTGCACGTGTCCCAGCAGCCTGACATTCTGAGCCTGCTCGCGGTAGTCCCTGCCGCCGGCGGAGATCGGGTCGATGCGGGAGAAGATCCGCTCCCGGATCGCCGCGAAGTCCGCCCTTCCGGCGGGCAGCTCCACGTTCAGCCTGGCGGCTTCTTGTCTGGTACGGGCCAGCTGGGCCGGGCGCACGAACATCTTGGTGGGGATGCAGCCCACGTTCAGGCAGGTGCCGCCGAAGACGCCTGATTCGGCGATCGCCACCTGCTTGCCCTCCCAGTAGGGGGTGAGCAGGGAGTTTCCCGAACCGGAACCGACGATCGCCAAATCCACCATATTTACTCCCCCGGAAGGTTGATGATCTGCTGCGGAACCACCAGCAGCGGGCAGCTCTGCTTGTGGGCCAGCGCCACTGCGATGGATCCGTCGATGAACTCGGCGAGCTTGCTGCGGATCCCCGGGCGTCGGGTGCCGATCACGATCATCGCAGCGTCGACCTCCTTGGCCACCGCCGCAAGCACCTTGGCGGGATCTCCCGGCACATTGTGCAGTTCGTACTCAACGCCTTCCAGCGTCGAGGCCACCAGGGCCGCTAGCTCCTCGGGGAAGACTTCTTCGCTGGTGCCCAGCACATTGGATTCGGGCAGGCGCTCGGTGACAAAGCGGCCCGAATCGGCGAACACCACCTGCACCGTGGCGTTCAGGTCTTTGGCAAAGGATGCCGCGGTGACTAGTACCGACCGGGGCTGGCCCGGTTCAATTCCGACAACTATGGTGCCCATGAGCGCTCCCCTTCAATGGTTGGTACCTCCTAAGCTACTGCCCCGGCGCCGCAGACACAATTGCGTCGCTCACAGCCAGCATTCCCAGCATCCGCACCGTGTCAACATCCGCCTGGACTACCCCGGTGGCGGCGGCGATGAACGCATCCCCGTCCAGCCTGGTGTGCGGCGGATGGATGGCCCGGGCCAGCCCGTCGTGCCCACCCTGGGCCAGGATGTGGCAGCCGGTCTTATCCAACCGGGCGTTGGTGATCAGCACCCCGATGGTGGTGTGGGTGCGCGGCGGCTCGCTGCCCGATTCCCTGGAGGAGGCGTCCAAGGCCGCGAACACCTGGGCTGGATCAATGCTGGGGGTGGCGCCGAGGGCCAGCACATCGCCGAAGGCGTTGACTGCGCACAGCGCCCCGACCACCAGCTCGCCCAGGCTGCGCTCGGCGTAGACCAGCCCTCCGGGATAGGCCGCAGGCCCACGCCAGCGCCCGGCCTTGGCCCCGGTGCCGGCGCCCACCGCCCCGGTGGCCACCGGGGCCCGCACCGCGCCGTTTTCCCAGGCGGCCTGCGCCGCCGCATAGCCCTCTTCCGCTGTGGGGCGCGCCGAGCCTTCGGCCAGGTCGAACAAGGCCAGGGTGGGCACGATCGGCACCCGCCCGCCCGGGGTGGGCACCCCGCGGCCCTGCTCCTGTAGGAAGCGCATGACCCCGTCGGCGCAGGCCAGCCCGAAGGCGGACCCTCCGGTGAGCACCGCCGCGTCGATCTGCTGCACCGTCATCAGGGGGTTGAGCACATCAAGTTCGCGGCTGGCCGGCGCTCCGCCGCGCACCTCGGCGCTGGCGGTGGTGCCCGGCGGCAGCAGCACCACGGTGCAGCCGCTGCCCGCCACCTGCGCCTGGCCCACCGACACCCCGCCGATGCCCAATGCCACCGCAGGCCCCATGGCTACAGCTCGCCCAGCTCGATGCTTGGGTCTTCCAGCCGGGCCGCCGGGATCTCCCGTCCCACCAGGGCGCGCAGCGTGTCGTTCACATCCCAGATGTTCACATTCGCCGCCGCGGTGATCCGCCCCTCGCGCAGCCAGAAGATGATGAATTCGTGCTCGTCCCCGCGCAGCACCGTCTGGTCGCCGGGAGCGGCGTCGCCCACGTACTCCATGCCCAGGTCGTACTGGTCGGTGAAGAAGTAGGGCAGCCAGTCATAGGCTTCTTCCGCCCCGGTCAGCGTGGCCGCGGCCAGCTTGCCCTGGCGGATGGCGTTGTCCCAGTGCTCCACGCGCAGCTGGCGGCGCAGCCTCGTATTGAAGGCCTGGGCCACGTCTCCGATGGCGAGGATCTTGGAGTTCGAGCTGCGCAGCGAGGCGTCGACCACCACGCCCCGGTCCACCTCAAGCCCAGCGGTTTCCGCCAGCTCCACATTCGGCACTGCGCCGATGGCCAGCAGCACCAGATCCGCCCGGAAGCTGCCGGCATCGGAAATCACCTGCAGCCCGCGCTCGCCGGGCTCGATGCCCTGCACCCGGGTGCCGGTGCGCACATCCACGCCGTGGCTCTTATGCAGTTCCAGCAGGTGGTGGCCGAAGCGCTCGCCGAACACCTTGGCCAGCGGCACCTCGTCGGGCGAATACACGGTGACCCGGGCGCCCAGCGAGCGGGCGCTGGCGGCGACCTCCATTCCGATCCAGCCAGAGCCGATCACCGCCAGCTGGGTGTCGTGGGTGATGGCAGCCTTCAGCGCGTCGGCGTCGGCCAGGCTGCGCAGGGTGTGCACCCCTGGCAGGTCGTGGCCGGGGAAGGGCTCTGCTCCCCCGATGTTCGAGCGGGCGCCGGTGGCAAGCACCAGTGCGTCATAGCCCAGCGTGGTCCCGTCGGCGAGCGCCACCTGCTGGTGCTTGGCATCGATGCTGATGGCGCGGGTGTCCAGGCGGACATCCACGTTGTTCTCCGCATACCAGGCGGCGGGGTTGACGGTAAAGTCCTCCACCTTGTCATTGCCCTGCAGGTAGCCCTTGGACAGCGGCGGGCGCTCATAGGGCAGCGCCTGTTCGTCGCCGACCAGGTGCAGGGAACCTGTATAGCCTCGGCTGCGCAGTTCGGTAATGCAGGTGGCGGCGGCCAAGCCGGCGCCGATCACGACGATCGATTCGGGGTTCATCAGTTGCCCTTTCGTAGCTGTGCCTACCTCGATCCTCACACGCGGCGCTGATCCGGGCAACGGTATGACACAGGGTTTCAGGCTGCCGGCCAACTTGCCGCGAATCCTTACATTGTGTCGGGGCCTGTGCGTAGAGTGATTGCTACCGGGCCGCTTCCACGTTCCCCCAAGTTTTCCGCGGCCCGCGGCGACGAAGGAGTGCATCGTGTTGACAGAAAACCATCAACCAGCGGCCCAGATCCCCGGGCGCTATGTGCTGGTGTTCGACCAGGTCTCGGCCGCAGATCCGCGCGGCGTGGGCATTGCTTCGCTCGGCGACACGGTGCCCGGACTGCTGAGCAGCCAGGGCTATGAAACCACGCAGTATTTCCCGAACCTGGGCATCGCTGTGGTGAGCAGCGCCAAGGACCAGCTCGCAGATTTCCAGGCCCGCTGCCTGGACAGGAACCTGCCGGCCAGCGTGGTGCCGGAGCTGCGCTACTACGTACTGGCCCAGCAGCCCGACCCGGACAGCTATGTCGACACGGACGAGTTCACCTGGGGCCTGCAGGCAGTGGTGGCGGCGCACAACGAGTTCACCGGCAAGGGCGTCAAGGTGGCGGTGCTGGATACCGGCTTCGACGCCCAGCACCCGGACTTCGCCGGACGCTCGGTGACCGCCAAGTCATTCGTCGAGGGCGAGGATGCCAGCGACGGCCACGGCCATGGCACCCACTGCATCGGCACATCCTGCGGCCCCCGCAAGGTGCCAGGCGGTCGCGGCTACGGCGTCGCCTCGGAAGCTGAGATCTTTGCCGGCAAGGTGCTGGGCACTTCCGGCTCCGGCTCCGACTCCTCCATCCTGGCCGGCATCGACTGGGCGCTGGAGAATGAATGCCACGTCATTTCCATGTCGCTGGGCGCCGATGTGCGCACCGTGCACCCTCCCTATGTGACCGCCGGGCGCCGTGCCCTGGAGAAGGGCGCGCTGATTGTGGCGGCCGCTGGCAACAACGCCAAGCGCTCCGCCGATGACCCTGGGTTTGTGGGAGCCCCTGCCAACAGCCCCTACATCATGGCCGTGGGCGCCATCGACTCCTCGCTGCGGGTGGCAGACTTCTCTGCCCGCACCATCGAGGGCCGCGGCGGCCAGGTTGATATTGCGGGCCCGGGCGTGAACATCTATTCCTCCTGGCCGGGCGCCGAGCGCTACAACACGATTTCCGGCACCTCGATGGCCACCCCGCATGTTGCCGGGGTCGCCGCCCTGCTGGCCCAGGCCACCGGCTACCGCGGGCGGGAATTGTGGGCGCAGCTGGTGCAGGAAGCCCGCAGGCTGACCCAGTTCTCGGTGGATGTGGGCGCGGGGCTGACCCGGGCGCCGCTGAACGAGACGGACCAGGCGTGATCCCATGGACTCGCAGCAGACGTGGATCGTGACTGTTTCCCACACCCACATCGAGCAGATCTCCACGGTGGTCACCTCGCTGGAGCACACCGGGCTGCACGTGCAGCAGGTGCTCTCCACCTTGGGTCAGGTCATCGGCCAAGCTCCTGAAGAGAAGGTGGAGGAGCTCAAGCACGTTGACGGGGTCGAGTCGGTCGACAAGGAACAGCGCTTCGGGATCCTCTAGCCGCTTCACCAGCCCCGGGCGCTGGCGTGCACCATCCATTGGTGCACGCCAGCGCCCTTTTAGTGACCAGGAACACCTTGAAATGGCATCTGACATGGATATTTCCACAGTGTTTACGCCTGGTTAACCTTGCGCTCACGATTCGGTTAGTTGCTCCACGCAACATGTTTATTGAGCGTACCGCCTAGTCGCTGTACACATCTATCATCTCCATTCAAAGGGAATAAACATGTTCAAGGGAATCACGAAGATCGCGCCGATCACCATGGTGCTGGGCCTCGGCATCGCCGCCATGACCGGCTGCGGCGCCACCTCCAATGCCGCACATTCAACCGCCGAATCCGCACCGCTGCTACAGCGCGCAGCGGACGGAGACCTTTCGCAGCACGGCGGCGCCCGCCGCCTGAGCGAAGACACCACGCAGTCGGTGCGCGAGGCGATCAAGGACTCCGGCGCCAAGAACGTGATCCTGCTGATCGGCGACGGCATGGGAGATTCGGAAATCACCGCCGCCCGCAACGTGGCCAAGGGCGCCGGCGGATACTTCGAAGGCATCGACGCCCTGCCGATGACCGGCCAGTACACCCACTACTCGCTGCTCAAGGACGGCACCCCAGACTACGTCACCGACTCGGCCGCCTCCGGCAGCGCCTGGGCCACCGGCACCAAGACCTACAACGGCGCCATCTCGGTGGACGTCAAGGGCGAAAAGCAGGAAAGCCTGCTGGAGCTGGCCAAGGGCAAGGACCTGGCCACCGGCATCGTCACCACCTCGGAAATCCAGGACGCCACCCCTGCCGTGCAGTACTCGCACGTTGCCGAGCGCAAGTGCTACGGTCCGGAAACCACCAGCGAAAAGTGCGCAGAGAACGCCCTGGAGAACGGCGGCGCCGGCTCGATCACCGAGCAGATGCTCGCCACCCGCCCGGACCTGGTCTTCGGCGGCGGTGCAGAAACCTTCGCGGAAAAGGCCAAGGCCGGCGACTACAAGGGCAAGACCCTGCGCGAGCAGGCAGAAGCCCGTGGCTTCAGCATCCTTGAAGACACCGCCTCGCTGCAGGCCGCCCAGGCCGCCAACCAGGAGGCTCCGCTGCTGGGCCTGTTCGCCCCGGGCAACATGGAGGTGCGCTGGAAGGGCGATCTGGCCACCAAGGGCGGCATCAAGAAGCCTGCCCAGAAGTGCACTGAGAACCCCGAGCGCGACTTCGCCAAGGCCCCGGACCTGAAGACTATGACCTCCAAGGCCATCGACCTGCTCAAGAACGACGAGCAGGGCTTCTTCCTGCAGGTCGAGGGCGCCTCCATCGACAAGCAGGACCACGCGGCCAACCCCTGCGGCCAGATCGGCGAGACCGTCGACCTGGATGAGGCGGTGCAGGAAGCGCTGAAGTTCGCCAAGGAAGACGGCGAGACCCTGGTGGTAGTCACCGCCGACCACGCGCACACCAGCCAGATTGTCGCTCCTGACACCGAATCCCCGGCCTTCACCTCCAAGATCGTCACCGCTGACGGCGGCGAGATGGCGATCCTCTACGGCACCGGCGAAACCCAGGACTACCAGGGCCACACCGGCACCCAGCTGCGCATCTCGGCCTACGGCCCGGGCGCCGCCAACGTGGTGGGCCTCAGCGACCAGACCGACCTGTTCTTCACCATCTCCGACGCGCTCTCGCTGAAGAAGTAGCAAGCACACACGCAAAAGCGCTGCGGCGCAGGTTCGCAAGAACCTGCACCGCAGCGCTTTATGCGTCCAGCGGCTGCTACCGCAGCACGACGGTGCGGTTTCCATAGAGGAAGACGCGGCCCTCGCAGTGCCAGCGCACGGCATCGGACAGGGCCTTGCATTCGGAATCGCGGCCGGCGGCGGTCAATTCCTTCGGGCCGTAGGTGTGGTCCACCTCCACGACCTGCTGGGCGATGATCGGGCCCTCGTCCAGTTCGGAGTTCACATAGTGTGCGGTGGCACCCACGGTTTTCACGCCGCGCTCCCATGCCTGGTGGTAGGGCTTGGCTCCCTTGAAAGAAGGCAGGAAGGAGTGGTGGATGTTGATGGTCTTGCCGGTCAGCTCGGTGGCCAGGTGGTCGGAGAGCACCTGCATGTAGCGGGCAAGCACCACCAGCTCAGCGCCGGTGGCGTCGATGACCTCAAGCAGCTGGGCCTCGGCCTCCGGCTTGGTCTCCTTAGTGACAGGGATATGGTGGAAGTCGATGCCGTACCATTCGACCAGCGAACGGTGGTCCGGGTGGTTGGAGACCACGCCAACAACCTCGATGGGCAGGTCCCCGGTGTGCATGCGGAAGAGCAGGTCGTTGAGGCAGTGGTCGAACTTGGAGACCATGATCAGCACCTTGGTCTTCTCGCCGCGTTCGCGCAGCTGCCAGTCCATCTGGTATTTCTCCGCGACATCAGTGAACGCTTCGCGCAGCGAGGACATCAGATCCGGCTCGGCATCTCCGGCGAATTCCACGCGCAGAAACAGCCTGCCGGCGGCCATGTCGTCATACTGCTTCAGCTCGACGATGGTGCGCTGGTGCTCGACCAAAAATCCGGTCACAGCGTGCACGATGCCCATGCCTTCTGGGCATTGCAGGGTCAAGACGTGCCGAACCTGTTCGCTCATGATCATCCCTTTCTGAGGGTTCAATGATGTCGGTGATAATTCTCAGTATCCTCGCCGCCATCCACCCGCGCCACGGCTTGGCGCGTTAGCTGCGTCTCACTCGGCGGCTGCTTTCCGGCAACTAGAAGGTGTAGGTGTTTCCCGTCCCGGTATCCACGCTCGGCGCTTCGAGGCCCGATGACCAGTTGATGGTGTTGCCATTGCCGTGGACCTCAAAGACTTCGGAAATCTCGTCCAGCAGCACCGTGGCATTGCTGCCGTCAATCTTCAGCACCTTCACCACGTCGGCATTGACTCCGGCGCCGTCGGCGCCGAGGACCACTTCGCCGGCGTTCTTGCCGGTCAGGTGCGTTCCCTTGGCCTGCGAGTCCAACTTCTCCAGCTCATCCACATTCAAGGTGACATCCTCGCCGGTGATCTGCGCATTGCCCCACTGCGTGCCGAGCAGCGTCACCTGGGATCCGGTGATCTCCACCGAATCTGCCTGGGCGATATTTCCCCGCACCCCGCTGCCGGTGATCTTCACGCTGCCGCAGGCACCTTCGATCACCGGCGTCGCCTCGTTCGCCGCGATGATGATGTCCTCTCCGTCGGTGCAGCTTCCCCCGTTCGACAGGTCCCTAACTTGCGCCGCCGCTTCCGGCTTCGCTTCGCTTTCAGCTCCGCCGCATCCGGCCAGCAGGAGTGCCGCGGCGGCCAGGATGAGGCCTCCGGTGACGGGAAGGAAATTTCTGTGCCGCTGGTTCATGATGTCCCGCCTTCGTGAATTCTCGCGCTGCGCGCAGGTAAGTTTCTCCCTCCGGACTTTATCCGAGGAACGCCCGCTTATGGATGATTTATCCAGAAGTTCTTTACGGCGGGCCGAAACGGTGCTGAACTTGCCCCATGGCATACAACATCGGCTATTTTGTTGGTTCGCTAGCCACGAACTCCATCAACCGCACGCTGTCCAAGGCCCTGATCAAGCTGGCCCCGGACACCTTGAGCTTCACCGAGATTCCCATCAAGGACCTGCCGCTGTACAACTCCGACTACGACGCTGACTATCCTGCCGAGGGCTTGGCCCTGAAGCAGGCCATCGAGGCATCGGATGGGCTGCTGTTCATCTCCCCGGAGTACAACCGCTCCATCCCCGGCGCGCTGAAGAACGCCATCGACTGGGGTTCGCGCCCCTGGGGCACCAACTCCTTCGCCCGCAAGCCCACCGGACTGGTCGGCGCCTCCATCGGAGCCATCGGCACCGCGGTGATGCAGTCGAGCATGCGCAGCGTGCTCAGCTTCTTGGACGCCCCGCAGCTGAACTCCCCCGAGGTCTACCTGCAGTTCAAGCCCGAGGACTTCGAGGCCGACGGCACCGTCACCAACCAGGGCACCGCAGACTTCCTGCGCCACTACATGGGCGAATACACTGCCTTCGTGGAACGCGTCCTAGACGCCACCGCCGCCGGACACATCGGCGACCCTGACCAGTAGCACCCAGCCTTCCAGCGCCGCAGCGCCCCTGTTTAGGGCTGCGCTGCGGCGCTGAATTATGATCTAGATCATGACGAACCAGAAAGACCTCGCCTCGATTCTCGACGACTACGGCGACCTCAAAACCGGCATGGTGGAGTATGCCACCGGCCCGAAATTTGAAAAGCCGCTGCGCCAGTGGGTGAAAATGCACCAGGAAGCCCTGGATCAGGGGCACTTGGATATCCAGGCGGTAGTGGACGGGTTCGTCTTCAACTTCCAGTTCGACGACGGCTCCACCCTGGTTCAGCGCTACGTCAAAGACAAGCTGATCAGCGATGAGGACCAGGTGCTGCTGGCGGCGATGAACGATGGATTCCTCTCCTTCTTCGAGATTCTCGAACAGGACAACGACGCAGACAGCCTGCGCATCAAATGCTGCTTCTCGGACCTTGAATACACGCTGATGCCCACCATCCCCGGCGGCTTGGCCGACGCCGAACTGGCCGCCGGCAACTTCATCTCATCGCGCATCACCTCGGTGCCCGGCACCGGTGTGTGGACACCGAGCGGCTCGGTCTCGGTCCTGCCGGCAGCCGCCCGTCCGAGCCTGGTGGAGCAGGTGCGCCTGCAGTCGATGGAGCATCCGGAATTCTCCCACCGCAATCCGGCCTACCGCCAGATCGCGCTGGAGCGTTCGCAGAAGATCCACGACCACTTTGCCGCCGCCAACGGCGGGCACGTGCTGTTCGCCCCGATCAGCGAACTGGTGGACGCCTATGTCGCTGCACAGCTGGCCCCGGCGCCGGAGGACCTTCCAGCAGAGCAGCGCGAAGCCAGCGCACAGATGCTGCGCTCCTCGGTGATGGACTCGGAGCTTGCCGGCGAGCAGGACGTCATGCTGCACAGCCACCCGCTGAACGGGCTGAGCTTCTACAGCCAGATCGGCGCGCTGCGCGAGGCACTGGGCGCCGGGGAGGCTGCCAGCACCGAGCAGGTCGAACTGCTGCAGTCATTCTTCGAGGACGACACCACCCCTGCCTGGCTGCTGGCTGAGCTCATCGCCGAACAGCTGCCGGCTGCCGAGAAGTCGTTGGCCAAGGCCTTGAAGCGCAAAGACTTCAGCTGGGAGGACGAGGGCGGATTGTTCCTGGCCCTGCTGCCGGGCGAGCAGGAGCCAAGCCTGAAACTGGCGATCCACTCGGAGTTCTGCCGCTCGATCTAGACCTGTTGACGCGCGAACGCCGCCTGCCACATTCATGGCAGGCGG
>NZ_BJNY01000018.1 GCF_006539925.1 Glutamicibacter uratoxydans
GCCCGTAAATAGGCGAACTCGGTATTAGAAATTCGACTTAAAACCCCGAAAACTCGGGCTTTAAACCGGTTTCAACAGATGAAAAGTTGTCCGAGCTTGGAGGAAACCTGCGTTAAAAACAGCAAAACTTCTTCTTCCCGCCCGAAATTTTCGGACGGGAAGTCCTCCGATGAGCCTGCTAATCGGTAACGATCTCGGTATCGATGATTCGGGGATCATCCAGCTCCAGCATCCCCGGAGACACCTGCGGGATGCCAGCAAAGGCAACCTTGGCGCTCTCGATGACGCGCTTGGCCAGGTAGCGGTTGCCTGCTCCGCCTATAACCGCTCCCACGCCAAAGGGAACAACACGGCCGAGCACACTGGCCGCCTGAGTGCCAACGACTTTGCGCATGAACTTCTTCTGCATCGTGCGCTGCATCGTTGCATAGAAGCTCGTCGACTTATTGGCGCCGAAGGCCTTGGCCCAGCCCTTGACAGGTCCTCCTCCGCGGCCGGCCGCTTGGCGAGTCAGGCCTGCAATCATTGAGCTGCCTTCTTCGCCCATGAGTACTGCCATAACAAGCACCCGAGAACGGTCAGGGTCTTCGATGGCAATCCCATGCAGTTCTGCCAAGGTCTGCGCATACAGCGCCGAGGCCTCCAAGAAGCCAATGGTCGTAGCCACCGACAGCCCCAGGGCCACGCCCGTGCCAACAGCCGGAATAGCAGCAGTGCCGCCGACTGCGGCGCCAGAGCCGGTAACGATCTTCAGGTAGTCGCTCTCGGCGATGCTTGCCAGTTGAGCAGCTGTAGCATCCGGATTCTTGCGGCGCAGGCGCTTCAAATAGGCAAGGACCAGCGGACGCTGAACGCCGACGCCTTTCATGATGGCGTCTTGAATCATCGTGCGTGGTTTGCCGTCGTCGCCAATGACCGTCATTGAAATGGGATCTTTGCTCATAATGCTCACAGCATACCGAGCCGAACCGATAAGTTGCCGAAAGCTGGCAGGTGAATTCCCCTGCAAACAGGCTCATCGGATGAAGTTGGAATGCATCCTTGAAAGCGCCTGCCCCCGGTGGAAGAGTAAGGCCATGAAGAACGCACAGGCCAAGCGCTACAACCATGCACTCAAACAGGCTGGGTATAACGAACGTCCTGTACTCCTGCTGGATCAAGATGCCTTCGACGCCAATGCCGCCGCCCTGCGCGAAAGGGCCGGAACACTGCCTATTCGCATCGCTTCTAAATCACTGCGGGTGCGCAAGGCCTTGGACAGGGCGCTGCTGACCCCCGGCTTCCATGGAGTGCTGTGCTTTACCCTGGCCGAAGCCCTCTGGCTGGCAAGCCAGGGCTACAGGGACCTGGTGGTCGCCTACCCCCAGGCGGATCCCGAGGCGATCAGCCGCTGGGCCGGAAGCGAGCAGGCCCGGGAGGAGATCACCGTCATGGTGGACTCCCGCGCCCAGTTGGAGCTCATCGACAGGGTCGTGCCCCGCCATGCACCGCTCAAGGTCGCGCTGGAGCTGGATGCCGCCTACTACCCAACGGCCTCGCTGCGCATCGGCGCCGCGCGTTCCCCGCTGACCGACCCCGAAGACCTGCTCACGCTCGCCAAGCACGTTGCCAAGCACAAGCGCTTTGAACTCGACGGCCTCATGGCCTATGAATCCCAGATCGCTTCGGTGCCCGACGGC
Source organism: Glutamicibacter uratoxydans (assembly GCF_006539925.1). Classification (GTDB taxonomy): domain Bacteria; phylum Actinomycetota; class Actinomycetes; order Actinomycetales; family Micrococcaceae; genus Glutamicibacter; species Glutamicibacter uratoxydans. The sequence continues at coordinate 1,680 of NZ_BJNY01000018.1, forward strand.
GGGCTCGCGCCCAAGGCCTGGGCGGCCCGGGCGCTGCGCAGGCGCAGCGCCGCCGAGCTTGCCGAACGCCGCGCCGAAGCAGTCCAGCTGGTCCGCGGCGTCGCAGACCTGCGCTTCGTCAACGCAGGAGGCACCGGCTCCTTTGAAACAACAGCCCAAGAACAGGCGGTCACCGAGCTTTCCGCGGGGTCCGGGCTGTATGCCCCCGCGCTCTTTGACGGGTTCCTTTCCTTCACCCCGCAGCCCGCGTTGTTTATGGGGTTCCACGTGGTCCGCCGCCCGGACGAGCAGACGGTGGCGATCCTCGGCGGAGGATGGAGCGCCTCGGGTCCCGCAGGCAAGGACCGGCTGCCGGTGATCGAGCATCCCCGCAAGCTGAAGTATCTTGCCCTGGAAGCGGCCGGTGAAGTCCAGACACCGCTCACCGGCCCGGCCGCGTCCCGGATGAAGCTCGGCGACACCGTCTGGCTGCGTCATGCCAAGGCAGGCGAGCCCGCCGAACGGGTCAACCGCGTTGCAGTCTTCTCCAAGGACAAAATCATCGACCAGTGGCCGACCTACCGCGGCGAGGGAAAGGCATTCCTGTGAGCGGCTTCCGCAATTTCGCCGGCACCGTCGCCAGCGCCCCGCACACCCGGCAGTCAATATCCACCCTCGAGCAGCTGGCCCAGGCCCTGGACGCCGCGGCCCGGCACGGGCACGGCGTGCGCACCGTGGGCGCCGGGCATTCGTTCACCGCCCTGTGCCGCACCGACCAGGTGCTGCTGGATCTTGACGGATTTAGCGGCATCGAAGAGGTGGACGCGGCAACGCATGAAGTGACATTCCGGGCTGGCACCAGGCTCTGGCAGGTCCCCAGACTCCTCAAGCCCTTCGGCCTGGCGCTTGAGAACATGGGAGACATCGACAAGCAGTCGATCGCCGGAGCAATCAGCACCGGAACCCACGGCACCGGCCTGGGCTTCACCGGGTTCGCCGGGGCAGTGACAGGGATCCAACTGATGCTGGCCGACGGCACCCGCCTGCGAACCAGCCGGAGCGAGCACCCGCAGATCTTCGAAGCGGCCAGGCTGTCCCTCGGCGCGCTGGGCGTCATCACCCATGTGCGGCTGCGCTGCGTTCCTGCGTACATGATGCGCGCGGTGGAGAGCATCGAACCGGTCGACCAGCTGGTAGACAGCTTCCTTCAGCGTGCGGCGGCCGAAGACCACCTTGAATTCTTCTGGTTCCCCAACAGCCCCAGGGCGCAGGTGAAGACCAACACGCGGCTGCCGGGCGGAGCCCCGCGCCATGCGCCGGGTACGGCGGCTCGCTGGTTCAACGACGAACTGCTGTCCAATGGGGCCTTGCAGGTGCTGTGCTCGCTGGGGGCCGCTGCCCCGAAGCTCAATTCGAAGCTGAGCAATTTCGCCAGCTCGGTGCTGTCTGACCGAAGCTACACTGCCAGCTGGCATGAGGCCTTTGCCAGCCCGCGCAGGGTGCGGTTCACCGAACAGGAATATGCGCTGCCGCTGGAAAACTTCCAGACCGCCTTCGAACAGCTGCGCGGCTACCTGCGCGGCATCGACCTGCCGGTGCTCTTCCCCATCGAGGTGCGCACGGCCAAGGCCGACGACGTATGGCTAAGCACTGCCTATGGCAGGGACAGCGTCTATATTGCTGTGCACCGCTATATCCGCGATGCCGCGCCGCATTATTTTTCAGATGTCGAGGCGCTGCTGCGGCCGCTGGGCGGCAGGCCGCATTGGGGCAAGGAGCATAGCCTGAGTGCGGCGGATTTTGCGCAGCTGTATCCGCGCTTTGCAGATTTCCAGTCGGTGCGTTCAGCGGTGGATCCAGAAGGCAGGTTCCTGAACGGCTACCTGCGCGGCCTGCTGGGCGCCTGAGGCTCCTACTGCAGGTCGCTCCAGACCAGTTCCGTAGCCTCGACGGCATCCGGAACCGCCCCGGGCAGCGGGAGGAACGAGGAGGGTGCGGATTCTCCCAAGCGGCCCTGGCCCAGCAGGTTCCAGCCTTGGGATTCGATCAGGTAGTTGCCGGCATTGTTGACCGGGTCGCTCTTGCCCAGCTTTTCAAGCAGCGGATCAAGTTCGACTGCCGAGCCCTGCCCCTGGGCCAGAGCCCCGGCGAGAATGAACTTCTTCCCCTTGAGCCCCTTGGCCATGGGGCCCTGGTCGGTGTGCACGTAACCGGCGCCGGAAATATAGTCGGAAACTACCTTGAGCTCGTCACGCTGGCGCAGCGCTGAGAAGCTATGGCTGCTCTGGGCCGGTTCGGTCTGCGCGGCGAGAATGTGCACGCGCTGCCCGCGGTATTCGATGGGGATGTCCCACAGGCCATTGTTCATCACCGGGATGGACGCGGCCAGCGCGCCGCCCAGCTTCGCATTGTCAAGCCGGTTGTCCTTGACCGCCGCCCATTTCAGGCTGGTCACCGAGGCGATGGAGTCCTGCTTGATGGGGTACTTGGAAAGCACCACCACAGACCCCTGCTCAGCAAAGGCTCCCTGTCCCCAGGCATCGCCGGGCCCGCCGACCACGCGGTCGTCGTCCAGGTCGGCTCCGCTTTGCAGGCCCTTGGAGCCCACCGCCAGATAGGAATAGGGGTAGATGGAATCCGCGCGCTGGTCGTCAGCGGAATTCAGATAGCTGTTCTGGAAGACGTTAACCGCTTTGCGGTCTGCGTCCATGCCGGTGAGCACCACGACGTCGGGATCGATCTGGCTGACGGCGTCCGCCACCCGGTTGGCTTCCGCATCGCCGCCGCCGAGCAGCTGGCTGTAGAGCCCGTCGGGCGAATCAGCGGTGAGGCTGGTGGCCATGGTCGCCACGCGCAGCGAAGTTTCGGACAGTGCAGGCTCCTGCGCCCCGGAACCCGTCTGGGGTCCGGCGGGTGTTGCCAGAGCGGAGGTTGCAGGGAGCATCAGGGCTGCTGACAGCCCCAAGCCCAGGGTTCCAACCAAAATCTTGTGCACCCTGCAACCCTACGCCGGAGGATTACTCCATGGCCAGCACCTTAATCGGATTGTGATGCTGCGGTGGCTGCCTTCTTGTTGGCGGCAAGGACTTCTTCCATATACGGTGCGCGCACCGAGGAGGAAATCCGCGCATCCACCAGGCAAATGCCCTTGGCCCCGGCGGCAACCCAGTCGCGCACCTGCTCCAGGTCGGCGATGGATTCGACCTTGACGCCGGTGGCGCCCATGGAGGAGGCGATGGAGGCGAAGTCCACGGTAGGGATCAGCATCGGGTCCTCGTGCAGGCCGATGGAGCCGTACTGGTGGATCTCCGCGCCGTAGGCCGAGTCGTTGTAGATGACGATGACGCCGCTGGAGATGGTGCGCACGATGGATTCAAGATCCGCCAAACCCATCAGGAACCCGCCGTCGCCGGAAGCCAGCACCACGGTGCGGTCCCCGGCAGCCGGGCCGGCGCCGACCATGGATGCGATGCCCAGGCCGATGGACTGGTAGGCGGTGCCCACGCAGGTCAGCGAACGGGCGCCGGTGGTGGACCAGTACTTCGGACCCCAGCCGATGAAGTGCCCGCCGTCCTGCACCAGCACGCGGTTCTTCGGCAGGATGTTCTCAAGTTCGCTGGCCACGCGGCGCGGATCCAGCAGGCCGTCGGCCACGAGATCCTCACCCTGCGGGCGGGTGCGCAGTTCGCTCAGGTCAAGGCCCGCGGCCCAGCCTGCGTCAACTGCGGGAACAGCTTCGATCAGGTGTGCGACGGCGGCGCTGATGTCTGCGGTGGCAAAGTAGTCAACCCGCGGGTTGGTGGCGGCCGCCGCCAGATCCAGCTGGATCAGGGTTGCCGATTCATTGACCAGCTCGCCGAAGCGCATGGTGAACTGGTTCAGCGAAGCGCCCAGGGCAAGCACCACATCTGCCTGCGCAATGATTTCAGCGTTGCGCTCGGTGGCGAAGCCGCCGGTAATGCCTAGGTCGTAGTCGTAGTTCAGCAGGTCGCGGGCCAGCAGGGTGCCGGAGGTGGTGGCGCCGAGCTTTGCCGCCAGTTCCTTGACGGATGCGGCGGCGTCGATGGCGCCGCGGCCGTAGAGGATGTGCGGGCGCTGGGCCTTGGCAAGGATCTCGGCGATCTGCGCCAGCTGGGTGGAGTTCAGCTCCGGAGCTGGAGGGGTGCTGCGCAGGTCTGCGAAGTCGGGCAGTTCGGCCTCGGGAGTTTCCAGTGCCGCCAGGTCATAGGGAATCGCCAGGACCACAGGGGTCTGCTCGCGCAGCGCGTGGACCGCCGCCTGCAGGGCAATGGCGCCCGGGGTTTCGCGGGTCACCACATAGCGTGCCGCACGCACGCCGGCGTCGATGGCCGCCTGGTCGACGTCCCAGCCGCGCAGGCCGGTGGTCGGGGCATCGCCGGTGACGAACAGCAGCGGGGTGTTGGCCGCCGCGGCCTCTGCCAGCGCGGTGATGGTGTTGGTGTAGCCGGCGCCGTAGGTGGTGGAGGCGATGGCCAGCTTGTTGGCGATGCGGAAGTAGGTGTCGGCGGCGGAGACCGCTGCCGATTCGTGGCGCACTGCGGTGTAGTCGAAGCCTGCGCGGACGGCGGCGTCGAGGAAGTGTGCGTTGCCGTTGCCCATCAGACCGAAGATCTGCGGGGCGATGGGCTTGAGGGCATGGGCGATTGCAGCTGAGACGCTGGACATCATGGACTCTTTTCAAAAAATGGTGCTGAAGAAAATTCCATATATGTCTGCCGCTACCGGTTGCTTCCGCGCAACGGGTATCGCCCCTTTTGAGAGCGCCGGAACCCGATCAATTCAAGGATTCCTGACTCAATGATGATAGGGCACAAACGCTGTTTCGCGCTAGATGGCTTCCCAGAAGCGCGCCCGCCTGCAACACTGAGGCATGGGTGTACAACGGATCTGGCGTATTGGCTTGGGGCTGCTGCTCATCGCCTCAGGGATCCTGCTCGCGGTCGCTTCGCAGATTGAAACATGCAGCGACGGACCGTTTGCCGGCGGCTGCACCTCAGGGCTTGACCCGGCGGTCGTCCTGCTGGGCCTTGCACTGGCGGCAGGCGGGCTCTTCATCGCTGTGCGCGCCGGCAAGTAATCACCTGTCACCTGCCCAGGCAGTGGCGCAGCGCAGCTTCCAGGTTCTCGGCGCGGAAGCGGTGCCCGAGCTGCTTGAGCTTTGCAGGTTCGACCCGCTGGCTTGCCATGGCCAGCAGCTCGGATCCCTGCTTGCCCAGCAGCAGCTCAGGACCGAAGGACGGCACCGGGATGATTTCCGGGCGTCCGAGCACCGAGGCCAGGGTGGCCGAATATTCGCTGTTGCGCACCGGGTGCGGCGCCACCGCGTTGACCGGGCCGTTCAGCTTGTCATCCCACAGGGCCCGGTGGTAGACGTCCACCAGGTCATCCAGCCCGATCCACGACTGCCATTGCAGTCCGTCGCCCAGCCGGCCGCCAAGTCCTGCCGCATAGAGCGGCTTGAGCAGCTTCAGGGTTCCGCCGCGCGGACTTTGCACCAGGCCGGTGCGCACCTGCACGCAGCGCATCCGCCCGGCCGATTCAGCCGCCGCCTGTTCCCAGTCGCGCACCACCTGGGCCAGGAAATCGGTTCCCGCAGGCGCCTGCTCATCAAGCAGGCCTTCACCCGCCTGCGCCCCGTAGATGCCGATGGCGGAGGCGCTGACGAAAACCTTAACCCCTGCCTGCTCGGCGGCGGCCGCCAGCTTCCGGGTTGGGTCGATGCGGCTTTGGGCAATGTTCTGCCGGTGCTTGTCGGTAAAGCGGCCGGCAATGCTTGCCCCGGCAAGATGGATGACTGCATCGCAGCCTTCCACAGCCTGCGGCGACGGGTCGGCTGGATCCCACGTGCGCTCATTCGGCCGCTGCGGATCGCGGCGCACCAGCCTGATGACCGTGTGCCCGCCGGATTCCAGGAACGCACACAGCGCGGTCCCCACCAGCCCATGCGCCCCGCTGACGGCGATGCGCAGGGAGCCCAGGCCCTGGGCGGCGGCGGTGCGGTGGGCGGCGAGGTCCTGCTCCAGCTCGCGGTGCCGGTAGGCAAGCATGCGGTTGACCTGCAGCGCCGGAATATTCGTTTCCACCACATCGCGCACCAGCGTGTGGCCGTTTTCCAGCGGGTCGAAATGGTGCTCGTGGGTCCATGACACCGACTTCAGTGCCCTGCCCAGCAGCCCGCCGCTGGCCAGCTCGTCGACGAACAGCCGCTGCGCGCGATAGCGTTCGGCGCTGTGCCGAGCACGCCAGGCAAGCCCTGCCGGCAGGCCGATGACTGATACGCCGTCGCGCAGGGACTCGGCTTGGCTCACCGCCCGCACCGGCTGCCAGGGAGGCAGCAGGCGCTGCATGGCCCCGGGGCGTTCATGCCAGGCAAAGACCTCGTCAACGGGAACCGGGATGACTACCTCATGGTTGATTCGCATGGCACTAGCCTGACACCTCGCCGCCGCAACTGCTGCATGTTCTCGGCAAAGTGTCAGGCCGGTTCCAGCCGTTCAGCCCTTGACGCACAGGATCGTGCGCAGGTGCCCGACGACTTCCACCAGGTCCTTCTGCGCCTCGATGACCTGGTGGATGTCCTTGTAGGCGGCCGGGATCTCATCGAGAACCCCCGCATCCTTGCGGCATTCGATGCCAAGGGTCTGCGCCGCAAGGTCCTGCTCGGTGAAGTTCTTCTTCGCCTGGGTGCGGCTCATCCTGCGTCCTGCCCCATGCGAGGCGGAGAAGTAGGAGCTGGGGTTGCCGCGTCCGCGCACAATGTAAGAACCGGTGCCCATGGATCCTGGAATCAGCGCCAGGTCCCCGGCCCCTGCGCGGATGGCCCCCTTGCGGGTGACCAGCAGCGTCTGCCCGTCGATGACTTCTTCGCGCACGTAGTTGTGGTGGACGTTGATCGGCGCATCGAATGACACCTCCAGCCCTGCGAAGTGCTTGGCCACCTGCTCCTTGAACAGCCCCAGCATCAGCGCGCGGGAATGGGCGGCGAATTCCTGCGCCCACCACAGGTCGTGCTTGTAGGCGTCCATCTGCGGAGTGCCCTCGATGAAAACTGCCAGCTCCTTGTCCACAAGCCCCTGGTTGTGGCCCAGCGACTTGGCGATGCTGATGTGCCGATCTGCCAGCGTCTTGCCGATGTTGCGCGAACCGGAGTGCAGGGTGATCCATACGCGGTCTTCCTGGTCCAGGCACAGCTCAAGGAAGTGGTTGCCTCCGCCCAGGGTGCCCAGCTGTTTCACCGCGCGGGTCTTGAGCGGCTGGACCTTCTCGTCCAGGGTTTCGAAGCGGTTGAACAGGTCCAGCACTCCAGTCTCCATGCCGTAGCGGCGCAGGTCCGGCAGTTCCTCGTGGGCGTTGAAGCCGACGGGGATGCTCGCCTCGATGCGTGAACGCAGCAGATGCAGGTCAGCCAGCTGGTCGGCGCGGATGCTGGTGCGCACCGCAGCGACGCCGCACCCGATGTCCACCCCTACCGCGGAGGGCGAGACCGCCTGGTTCATGGCGATGACGCTGCCGATGGTCGCGCCCTTGCCGACGTGGACATCGGGCATGACGCGCACTCCGTGGACCCACGGCAGCTCGGAGATGCGGCGCAGCTGCGCCATCGCTTCGGTTTCAACATCTTCTTCGAAAGCCCACATCTTCACCCTGTCCCGGGTGTCGGCCAGCGATATTGGGAGCGTGGTTTCACGCGCCATTTTCTACCCTTTCAATCATCAATATCCACATCAAAAGAGATTTGGAATTCTATTTTTTGGCACAACAAATAGACCCATACAAATTATTTGAATGGAAAATAAAAAGAGCCGATGAACGGTGTCATCGACTCTCAAAACTTCAGGATTTCCCCTTGGATCCCAGATCTCCACGATCCAGATCCGACCACCCCGTCAATGGGGCAACCCAGAATTCCCTGATCTATCCGCTGAATTTCGCGGGTAAGAGTCGATGTGTTTGCGGCTCGAGCACCGAGCGCCGATAGCGCTCCACGGATGCACACTCCAAGCCGAAGGCATGCTTAAAGTCGGCAAAACGCAATGCCTGCTTATCAAAACTAGTTGGGCTCAACAACATCACGGCCTCCTTCAAAATGCTCCACGATCGACAATTACAAGTTATACAGTAGTGTATTTTTTGGCGAAATCAAAGAATAGTGAAAAATAATCTATTTCCATCCCGCCGATAATAGCTAAAACGCCGGCCGCTTCGACTGTGGACAGTCGATGCGGCCGGCGTTTCTCACGGGCAGGGTCAGCGCTAGGACTTCAGCGCTGGCTTGATGTCCAAACGCTTGGGGCCGTATTCGGCCAGGAACTGGCCCGGGCCTGGGTTGGCCGCAGCATCCTGGCCGCCCAGGTGCTTCACGACGCCCCAGACGGCGTTCAGGCCGGTGGTCACCGCACCTTCGGCCCAGCCTGCGGTCCAGGAGACGTCGTCGCCGGCAAGGAAGATACCGCGGTGCTCGGCCGCCAGATCCGCCTGGTCGAAGTGGGTGTACAGGCGTTCCTGGTAGCGGTAGTGGCCCGGCAGGTTGGCCTTGAAGGCGCCCATGAAGTTCGGGTCGTCCTCCCAGGACACGGTGATCGGCTGGCCCACGATGTGGCTGCGGATGTCCACGCCCGGGTAGATCTTCTCCAGCGAGTGCAGCATCAGTTCCATGCGGCGCTCGGCGGTCAGCGACAGCCACTTCAGTGCGTCGTCGTTCCAGGTGTAGGAGAGCAGGATGACAGCAGGCTGGTCGTCCCCGTTGTCCAGCAGGTAGGTGGCGCGGTTCAGGCGGTCGGTGAGCGTCATGGACATCAGGTACTCGCCGGTGACCGGGTCGCGGTCCTTCCAAAACGGACGGTCCACCATCACGAAGGTCTTGGAGGATTGCATATAGTGGCTGCGCTCGATGGCGGTCCACAGCTCTGCAGGGAACAATGCCTCGTCGGTGTCGATGCCGGTGGACAGCAGCCAGGACTGCACGGTGGAGACCACTGCGCCGAAGGTTTCGGTGCGGCCGAAGCGTTCGGTGACCTCGATGGTGTTGGCGCCGTTGAAGCCGAGCTCATCGGTGCGATAGACCTTGGCCACCGCGCCGCGCGGTGCGCCGCCGTGCAGCGAGGCCAGCGAGGTGCCGGCAGGCCAGTGCTTCATGTCCGCCGGGGCGTGGTTCCACAGGGCGTTGGGCAGCTTGGCCGCTCCCCCGGTGATGCCGCGGTGGTTGTCGTCCGCGTCGGTGTAGACCACGCGCAGGATTTCAAGGATGGAGTTCGGGAAGTCGGTGTCCCAGCCGCCGGAGCCGAAGCCCACCTGGCCGAAGGCTTCGCGGTGCTCAAAGCCGGCGTCCTTGAAGGCCTGGGAGTTGGCGATGAAGCCGTAGAAGCTCTCCTCGTCGAATTCCTCGAGCAGCGAATCCCAGATTTCCTTGATCTTGGCGGTGTCGCGTTCGATGATGGCGCGCTGCATCTGCTCGAAGTGGGCGTCTTCGCGCAGCGCCTGCTTCCAAGCCTCGGCGACTTCCTGGTAGAAGACCGGCAGGTCAGCCGGGTCCTCGACGTAGACCTTCTGGCCCTTGAGTTCGATCACGGTGGAATCGGTAGGGGCCGCCAACGGGTTCGGGAAGTCAAAGGTTTCCAAGCCCAGCAGGTCGATGTAGTGGTAGAGCGCCTTGCTGGAGACCGGGAAGCGCATGCCGCCCAAGTCGCAGGTGATTTGTGGGGCCGCCAGAAAGCTGGCGGTGCGCAGGCGCCCGCCAATCTGGTCCGCCTCGTAGACAACGGGCTTCAGGCCCAGCTTCATCAGCTCATAGGCGGTCACCACACCGGACAGGCCGGCGCCGATCACGGCAACCTCGGTGCCGTAGAGCTCTTCCGGGACCGAGCCCAGGCCGGCAGGGTTGGCAAGATAGTGGTCGTAGCTGAACGGGAAGTCGGGGTTCAGCATGTTGATGGATTCGGTGCTCATAGCCTCAATGTTCCTTGATGAGTGCGTGTGGTAGTTATTTTTCGCCCACGTGGGTGGCGATGTAGTCCTGTTTGCTCAACCGTCCCAGGCGGGAGCGGGAGCGGCCGTAGCCAAGGTAGATTGCGATGCCCACCAGCATCCAGATGCCGAAAACCACCCAGGTTTCGCCGCCCAGCTGGCTCATCAGGAACAGGCAGGCAAGCACGCCAAGGATCGGGGTGATCGGGTAGAACGGAACCTTGAAGGTTCGGGTGGCTAGCGGCTGCTTCTTGCGCAGGTACATCACCGAGACTCCCACCAGCGCAAAGGCGAACAGGGTGCCGATGCTGGTGGCGTCGGCCAGGGCGCCCAGCGGGATGAAGCCTGCGGTGATGGCAACCAGGATGCCAGTGATGAGGGTGCCCGCCACCGGGGTGCCGGTCTTAGGGGATACCTTGGAGAAGACCTTCGGGACCAGGCCGTCGCGGGACATGGACAGCAGGATGCGGGTCTGGCCGTAGAGCACGGTCAACACTACGGAGGCGATGGCCAGCACTGCGGCCACAGCGAAGACCAGAACCAGAATCGGCTGGCCGGTCAGTTCGCCGACGATCTGCACCAGAGCGGCTTCGGTGCCGTCGAACCACTGCCATTCACGGGCGCCGATAGCGGAGACCGCCACCAGCACATAGGTCAGGGTCACGATCAGCATGGAGAGCATAATGGCCCGCGGCAGGTCGCGCTTGGGGTTCTTAGCTTCCTCGCCGGCGGTAGAAGCCGCGTCGAAGCCGATGTAGGAGAAGAAGACGGTGGAGGCGGCTGCGGTGACGCCGGCGGCGCCCATAGGCAGCAGCGGCTCGAAGTTTCCTGCATTGAAGGCGCTGAAAGCAACGATGGAGAAGAACACCAGGATGCCCGCCTTGATGATCACCACGATGGTGTTCACGATGGCTGATTCGCGCATGCCGCGCACCAGCAGCAAGGTGGCAAGCACCACGACGATCAGCGCCGGCAGGTTGACCACGCCGCCTTCCAGCGGGCCGCCTGCCAGTGAGGCCGGAAGTTCCATGCCGAAGGTGCGCAAGGTTTCGTTGACGTATTCGCCGGCGCCCACGGCAACCGCCGCGACGGAGACCGCGTATTCAAGAACCAGACACCAGCCGCAGATCCACGCAAGCCCTTCGCCCATGGTGGCGTAGGTGTAGGAGTAGCTGGAACCGGAGACCGGAACCATGCCTGCCATCTCTGCGTAGGAGACCGCTGAAAGCAGTGCGGTGATGCCCGCGATGACGAAGGAAATCCAGATGGCAGGTCCTGCGATGGGCACCGTGGCGCCCAGGATCACCAGGATGCCGGTGCCCATGGTGGCGCCGACGCTGATCATGGTCAGCTGCCACATGCCAAGGGTGCGGCGCAGCTGGCCGGCGCCGGCATTGTTTTCGGCGTCGCTGATCATCATGTTGATCGATTTGCGGCGGCGAAGCTGCGGGCCAAGCGCAGTGGTGCTTCTGGAAGCCACGTCCGGGGTGCTGTTCATAGCGGTCCTCACTGGGAAAAGAGGTTTTGCTGTCGGATACCAGCCTAAGGCTGTGAGCCACCTCTCAAGACTAGAAGTTTTGAACTAGAATATTGTGACATGGGACATTTCGCACCGGAATTAGGCACGCTGGATTCACCTGATCTGGGATTTAGCCGCGCATGGGATTCCATCACCCTCTACAGATTTTTGCGCCAGCTGCCGGCGGATGTCCAGATCATCCACGACGCGGGAGACCGGCCGCTGCGCTGGGTAGAACCCAGCGACATCGACGACCCCACCGGCTATCTGGTGGACGATGAATTGATCCTGACCAGCGGCTACCCCCTGGTGGCCCATATCGAAGACCAGCAGTGGGTTGACCAGTTTGTTGCTCGCTTGGCCCAGGCGAAAGTCTGCGCCGTGGGCTTCGGCATTGAACCCTACTTCTCGCAGGTTCCCGAACCATTGCTCAGGGCCTGCATCAAGAACGACGTCACCCTGATCCAGATTCCGCAGTCGGTGCCCTTCGCCGCCATCGGCCTGGCTTTCGCCCAGCTCATGGAAGCCGACGGAGCAGCCCTGCTTCGGTCCAACACCGACTCAAATCGTGCACTGATGCGCTGTGTAGCCCAGAACAATCCGGAAGAGCAGCTAGTTGCCACCCTGTCCCAGCGCGCCAAATGCTCGGTGAAGCTTTTGGACGCCGCCGCCCAGGAACGCTTCAGCGCTCTGCACCAGTCGTCGATGCCGCTGCGCGCAGAGCTCGTTGAAGAGCTTTTCAACCAGGCGGCCCGTTCGGAAACCTCCTCGCAGTTTGCCCTGCTGCGCGAAGAGTCAGCCACCCATCTGGCATTCCCCATCCGGGCAAGCTCTGCCCAGGGCCAGGCGCCGCTCCTGGGAGTGCTGCTGGTCAGCTTCGACAAGGATCCTTCGGGTTTCGACCACACGCTCATGGCAACAACACTGGGGCTGCTGGAAGTTGTGGCCCGCGAGCGGGCCATGGTGAGCTTCACTTCGGCGCAGCTGGCAACCTCGCTTCTCACCGGGTCCCTGCAGAGCCTGAACCCAGCACAGCTGAAGTTGCTCAATCAAAGCCTGGGCAAAAATACCCGCAAGCCGCTGCGCGCGCTGGCCCTCATCGCAAAGAAGTCAGCAGCCAGCACCGAAGGCGACCGCCATCTGGCGCACCTTCGCATCTTGCTGGATACCGAGCTGGTCAGCGTGCAGGATGGGAACTTCATTGCCTTGAGCAAAATCGAGCCTTCCGAGGCCCAGTTCAAAAAGCTCGCCAAAGCCGGATACCTTGCAGCCTTCAGCCATCCGCTGGAGCCCAAGCAAGGTTCAAGTGAAGGATTCGTAGCCCTCTTGGCCCAGGCCAAGGGCCTGATCCCCCAAGTTCAAGAAAAGCAGCAAAGCATGGATGCCGCCGGCATGGCCAGGACCTTCCAGTCGCTGCTGCCCAAGGAAGCCGGACGCGAACTAGCCCAGGCGGCGTTGGCGCCGCTGCTCGAACTCCCCGCCAAGCGCCGCGATCTCTACCTCCAGGTGCTCGGCTCCTGGCTGGATTCGAACGGTTCTTGGGACGAGACCTCTAAGCGCTTGGATCTCCACCGCAATTCAGTGCGGCGCCATGTCTCCAGCATTGCCCAGATCCTCGACGTTGACCTGAACTCGGCCGCTACCCGCAATGAGCTCTTTTTGGCTTTGCGGTTCCTCGCCTAGTTTCGAGCGCGCTGGGCGGCCCACTGTGCGTAGAGGTCAGTCTTGGCTTCTCGAAGATACGGGACCTCTTCGCGTACCTTATTCAAGTATTCGCGTTCGATGCTCGCAAAGATGACTTCAGCACCGGTCCCTCCCTGGGCCAGGATGGCGCCATCAGGTGCGGCAATCACACTGGTTCCGGATAGCTGGAACCCGTTCTCGGTGCCTACGTGGTTTGCGTAGGCAATATACAACTGGCTTTCCATGGCGCGCGTTGGCACCAGCGCGGTGCTGACTACTTCGTAGCCCTTGCCCACCGCCGTGGGAATCAAAAGCACTTCGACGCCTCGGCGGGCGGCTTCCCGTACGAGCTCTGGGTATTCGACATCGAAGCAGATTGCCATGCCGAGTTTCATCCCCTGGTAGTCGAAGACAGCCGGCGCATTCACTCCGGGAGTGAATACCTGCTGTTCCTCGTCCCCGAAGAGGTGGACCTTTTCGTAATGGGACAGTTCGGCCCCACTTTGGTCGATGAACGTTGAGGTGATCTTCCACTGCCCTTCGGCTGCATCAGGCATTGAGTAGGCCAGGGCAATGCCTCGTTGCTGCGCGATCTTCGCTAAACGAGATCGAAGCTCGGGAAGCACCGCTGGGTCGAATGACTTCTTCAGCGCATCAGGGGCATAGCCGACGATAAAAAGCTCGGGAGTCAGCAGGAGCGTGGCTCCCTGATCAGCTGCTTTTTGGGCAGCTTCATCCACAGTCTTAAGATTCGATTCGTAGTCTAAAACTACGGCTTCCGCCTGCATGGCTGCAATCAGCATTCGAAGGTCTCCTAGCACCCGATGTTGCTTTCAGCCTACGCGCTGCGGCATGACATCTCACATGGACCTTTCGCACTGAATTACGATTCAAACGGCCATTTTGCACCATATGGCGTGCTCGCGTGGAAATCGAGATGCACTTTTGCAGAAAGTGACTTCACTTGGCATTTTAGCGCCGTCGGCAGGCGCGACCTCGCGATGGGGTCAGCGGGAAGCCCGCACGAGTCCACGCTCTCCAAGCACCACCGAGAGCAGCAGCGCCGCACTGGCGGCCAGCCATGGCACGTAACCGGCAAATCCTTGAAGCCGCCCATCAAGTAGCCACGAAAAAATGAAAAAAGTTGCGACAGCAAGAGCCAGTGCCGCGGCGCCGACAAGCGCGCGTGCCTTTTTCGAGACGCCCTTCCACGCAGGGACACTGGTGCCGGCATCGTCTGCAGCAGTTAAACCCAAATATCTCAGCACGCCTCAACTCCTCAACCCGATTTTAAATCCTCAGTTCGAACTGTTTAAACACTAGTCAATTGATACTCTCACGTGAATACTACTTTTGGAGGACCTCGGCGGCGTTCGCTGCTGCAGCCGGAGACCCCTCCTGCTGTGACGCCTGTGACAAACTAAGAACATGGGAACAGCTAAACCTTCAACAACCTCTCAGGACGAGCTCGCAGCCTTTGAACGCGCCACCCAAGATCTTGTTGGCCTGGCGCTGCGCAGCGTGGAAAACCTTGAAGTTTCCCTTCCGCAGTTTCGCCTGCTCCTAGCACTTCACCGCGTGGGAACGATGACATCCAGCGACTGCGCCAAGGCACTGGGGATCGGCAATTCCTCGGTAACCCGCCTGGCAGACAGGCTCATAGTCTCCGGCTATCTCGTCCGCGGCTCCGACCCTGCGCATCGCAGCATTGTCACCCTGGAGCTCACCGAGCTGGGCCGCCAGACGGTGGAAGATGTTACCGCCCGGCGCAGAAACGACCTTCAAGAGGCGTTAGATCTGCTGAGCCCCGCAGAACGCAGCGCCTGCGCCGTGGCGCTCAACCATCTGCATGAAGTCATCGACCACGACGTAGCCGTACCCTGGGCTTCGCACCTGCCGCTTTAGCCGCACTCAAGCAATGAAGTCAGCATGGAAACCTTTAAACGCCTGTGAGTATTGAGGTGGCTGGTCTGGGACTAGCTGGCAGGATAAGAACCAGCCGCCCCACCCTGTGGATGTGACTCATTAAACGCCTGACCCGAAAGGTGTCTTTGTGCTGACTTGTCCATCCGATCGGGGTGGGTCGGCCGGGACCAATCCGGCCCACCACGGTAGCTTCATCAGAAGATTGTCCACCCCCGCTAGCGGGTGTGACCCATCACAGTGCTGTTCCGTAGTGACCCTTACCCGGACTGGTACCGGCCGTTCACGGCCGACCGAGAAAATCCAGGAAAGGAAAAAGTACGGTGACCGCACAACCTATCGTCGCTCATTGTCACCCATTTGTCGTGGGTGTCGACACTCACGCACGCAATCATGTCTACGCCATCATCGATTCCAGTAACGGCGCACTGCTTGATACTCAGTCGTTTCCAGTAACCAGCGCCGGGATCAACCGGGCCATCAACTGGGTCGCGCGCCGCACCCAAGGCGCAGCAGATGCCCTCTGGGCTATTGAAGGAGCCGCCACCTACGGCGCAATCCTTGCCGGCACCGTTGACGCCCACGGATTCCCCGTCACAGAGG
This sequence comes from Glutamicibacter uratoxydans, assembly GCF_006539925.1. Lineage (GTDB taxonomy): Bacteria > Actinomycetota > Actinomycetes > Actinomycetales > Micrococcaceae > Glutamicibacter > Glutamicibacter uratoxydans. Next base: position 17,371 of record NZ_BJNY01000018.1, read on the forward strand.
CACCGCGCATGAGCAAGAAGCAGAACCGCGGCGTGGGAAAAACCGATTCCTTGGACGCCCACCGCATGGCGATGGCTTCCCTGCCGCTGCCGGTAGACAAGTTGCGCCTTCCGCGGCTGCATGAAGGAATCCGGCAAGGATTGCGCATCCTTGTCACGGCCCGTAGCTCGATGGCGAAGGACCGCACCAGATCGGTGAACGCTTTGAATGCCTTGGTTCGCAGCAACGTCCTGGGAATCGATGCCCGTAAGAATCTGACCGGTAGCCAGATCGCTGAAATCAGCCGCTGGCGGGAACGGGAAGAAGAGCTGTCGCTGAGGATTGCGCGATCTGAAGCGGTACGGCTGGCCAAGCATATTCTGGACTTGGACCAGCAGTTGTCGGCCAATGAGCAGCAGCTGGACGAGCTGGTCAAAGCCAGCGAAGCTGCACCCCTGTTGAACGAAATCGGCTTCAGGGCAATCACGGCAGCGAAGTGTTTCGTCGCGTGGTCCCATGAAGGACGAGTCCGTGATGAATCGGCGTTTGCCTGTCTGGCCGGCGTGAATCCAATACCTGCATCGTCGGGGAACACTACCCGGCACCGGCTTAATCGAGGCGGTGATAGGTCGTTGAATGCTGCCCTGCATATCGCCGCCGTCACGCGCATGGCCCATGACGAAGAGACACGAGCCTACGTTGAGAAGCGCCAGGCGGAGGGCAAGACCGATCGCGAGATCCGCCGGTGCATCAAACGCTATCTCGTCCGTCGCATCTTCAAAATCTTCAGTGCTTCAGCAATGGTTGAAGAAGTTCAGGTTGCGGCTTGACAGACATAGAAGAGTCAGCAGTACGTGGATTTCCTGATCCAGGAATTCGGCTGCGAAGCGCACCTCACGCCGTGGGGAATTTACATTGACATGCCCAATTTCGAAGACACCGGCCGAGCGGTCATCAAATGGCGCGTGACCGAGAAAGAGATTGCTTCACTCAATGGCATGCGGGTGTCCCGGGGCATCGTGGGCGGTGCTCCTTACGCGCAAATGGAACTTGGGGCCGCCCTCAGCGTCTTTATGGGAACCCGAGGCACCATTCACGGCCCGCGGCTTCGAGTAGAAGACGACGACTAAGGACTACGGTCCCAAAATCCCCTAATTCATAGGCGCAACTCCTTCCCGCCACAGCTTTGCCTAAAGCAAGAGTTGCTTAATGCAAATGTTGTGCCTACATTGGAATTGATCAATTCAATTGTGGGGAGCAGGCAATGCAAGACCTTGAAGAACGGCTTCGCCAGCTGGGAATGCGGGTGACCAAACCACGCAGAGCTGTCGTCGAAGAACTCTCGACAAGGTCCCACATCGACGTGGCAAGCATTGCCGCCGGCGCCCGCGAACGGCTGGGGAGCGTTTCAACCCAGGGAATCTACGACGTCGTCCACACCCTGACCGAGGCGGGAATCCTGCGCAGCATCGAGCTGCCCGGCGCCCCCGAGGTATTTGAATTGGCCCGAGGCGACAACCACCATCATCTGGTTTGCCGATCCTGCGGAAGCATCACCGACGTCCCCTGCCCGGTGGGCAAGGCCCCGTGCCTCGAACCGCTGGAGGACGCCGGCTACTACATCGATGAAGCGGAAGTGACCTATTGGGGCTTGTGCCCGGCCTGTCGCCCCGCCGATCTTGTTTCTGCGCCTCACCAAAGCACCATCCACACCCACTGATCGGAGAAGCCAATCATGTCCACCACCGGAAGCTCACATATCCAAGGGCCCCAGAAGCTCGGCCCGCTGACCCCACTGGTCGGCGAGTGGGAAGGCAATGTCGGCGTCGATCTTTCGTACCACAACCTCACCGATGAGACGAGCGAAACCGGCTACTTCGAGAAGGCTAGCTTCAAGCCGATTCCAATCCAGGAAAACGGCAAGCAGACCCTGTGGGGCTTGAACTACTCGATGACCGCATGGCGCCACGGCGAAGAAGCCATGGACCCCTTCCATGATGAGATCGGCTTCCTGCTCTGGGACCGCGAGAACAGCCAGGTCATCCGCAACGTGGTGTTCGGCCGCGGCATCGCAGTCCTGGCAGGCAGCACCGCTGGCCCGCGCGACACCACCCTACATTTCAATGCCACCCCGGGCGATCCCTGCTATGGCGTGCTGCAGAACAAGTACCTGAAGGAACGTGCAGAGATCAAGGAGTTCATCAGCTCCTTCACCATCAACGAGGACGGCACCTTCAGCTACACCTCGGACCTGCTGCTGCGCTTGGTCGCACTGGGCGCCGAAATGCGCCACACCGATGTGAACACCCTGCATCGCGTGAAGCGCTTCCACCCCAGCGAAGAAATCAACTAGCAGCCAGCGAAGCTGAGCCCGAAGAGGCCCAGCTTTGCTCCAGCTGTTTTGCTCCGGCCTGCCTAGGCGTTGGTCACCTGGGCGAGCAGTTCCACCACGTGCTGGTATTCCTTACCGGTGGCCCGGGTCATGCCCAGCTCGCAGGTGCGGTTGCAGGAGGCATGGGCTTGGGAGTTGATCTGCTTGACCTCGGCGGCCTCCGCTGCGGTGGCCGAGGCGGTCAGCTCCGGATGCAGCATGCCGCGGTCTCCGGCGAAGCCGCAGCAGCCCCAGTTCACCGGGGTGCTGACGGTGTCTGCCACAGCCTCGGCAACCTGCTGCAGCTGCGGGTTCAGCCCCATCTGGTTCGACGAACAGGTCGGGTGCAGCGTCAATGAGGCAAGCTTGTGCCCTGCCGGCAGCTTGTCCAGCAGGTGTTGCGCGGTGAAGGACAGCAGGTCGGTCACTTCGAAGCCATGCTGCTCAAGGGTCAGCGCGAAGCCCTCGGTGCAGCTGGAGGCGTCGGAGATGATCGGCAAGTTCTGCCCCGGCAGCGCGGCGCGGACCTCTTCAAGCACATGTTCGGCCATAACGTCGTGGCCAGACTTGTAGCCCTTGGAGGTCCACGGGGTGCTGCAGCACATGGATTCGATGCCCTGAGGCACGTAAACCGAGACCCCTGCCTGCTTGAGCAGCTTGGTGAAGGCCGAAGCCACGCCTTCGCCCTCGCCGGCGGGCCCAAACATCGAGTTCACGCAGGCAGGCAGGTAGACGGCCAGCGGCGCGGCTCCCTCGGCGCCGAGGTTGCCGATCAGCGGCTTGCGGGGCTTTCCGCCCGCCGGCAGGTCCGCAGAATACTGCGGGACCACGTCCTCGCCGATGATCTTGCGGGCCACATCGGTGGCGCCGCGCACCAGCGAGACAGGCATCTTGTCCGCCACGGTCAGCGCGACGGCGCCGCCGCGGGACACCGCTCCCCAGCCCTTGGCCGCAGCCTTGAATCCTGCTGCCATGACAGGATTGGCCTCTTCGCGGCGCAGCCGCTTGACGAGCAGGCCGGTATTGATTCCCACCGGGCAGGCGGTGACGCACATGCCGTCCACGGCGCAGGTCTGTACGCCGTCGTATTCATAGTCCTTCTCCAGCTCCTTGAGCAGCTGCTCATTGCCCTCCGCCTTGGCCTTTTCCATGGCGCGCTGCACCACGATGCGCTGGCGCGGAGTCAGGGTCAAGTCCTTGGAAGGGCAGACCGGCTCGCAGTAGCCGCATTCAACGCAGCGATCCGCCTCGATCTGGATGGTGGCGTTCAGCTTGATATTGCGCATGTGCGCCGCGTGGTCTTCGTCGACGATCACGCCCGGGTTCATCATCATGCGCGGGTCGCAGGCGGCCTTGAGCTCCAGATGCACCTCGTAGAGTTCGTCGCCGTACTGGGCGCGGACGAACGGGGCCATGGCCCGTCCGGTGCCGTGCTCCGCCTTGAGGTTGCCGCCCTTGTCCAGGATCAGCTGGACCATCTTGTCGTTGAAGCCGTTGTAGCGGTTCAGCGCCACATCGCCCTCAAAGCGGTCGGTGAGCATGAAGTGGATGTTGCCGTCCTTGGCGTGGCCGAAGATCACCGAATCTTCATAGCCGTACTCGGTGAACAGCTCCTGCAGGCTGCCGCAGGTATCCGCCAGCGAAGCCACCGGAACCGCCACGTCTTCCAGCAGTGCGGTAGTGCCCGACGCGCGGGCGCCCGCCACCGAGGCGTAGAGGCCCTTGCGGAACTTCCAGGCCGACTGGCGGTTCTTCGCGTCACTGCTCAGCAGCGCCTGGCTGCGCAGCGGGGCCGCGTCCAGCAACCCCTGGCCGATGCGCTGCAGGCCCTGCAGCTCTTCGGGGGCATCCGCGTGGTATTCGACCAGCAGGGCGGCCTCGCTGCCCACCTCAAACCCGAGGATGGCCTCCGGCACGCCGGGCAGCGCCTGGCCCACGCGCAGCGAGGTCGAGTCAAGCAGCTCAAGGGTGGCGGCCCCCGAATCCACCAGATCAGGCAGCGCACGGGTGGCCGAATCCAGGTTGTCGAACACCGCCAGAGTGGTGACCGCCAGCTTGCGGATCGGGATGGTGCTGAAGACCGCCTCCGCCACAAAGGCCAGGGTGCCTTCGGAGCCGATGATCAGGTGCGCCATCAGCGCCGCCGGGGTGTCGAAGTCCAGGAAGGAGTTCAGGCCGTAGCCCATGGTGTTCTTCAGCGCGAAGTGCTTCTGGATCTTCGCCACTGAGTCCGGGTTGGAGCGCACCCGCTTGATCAGCTGGTCGAGAGTTGCCACCAGCTCGGGCTCGGCGGCGGCGAGTTTGCGGTCGGCATCCGGATCCGCGGTGTCGATCATGGTGCCCGAGGGTAGCACGAAGGTCATGGATTCAAGGGTGCGGTAGGTGTTGAACTCGGTGCCGCAGGCCATGCCCGAGGAGTTGTTGGAAATGACGCCTCCGATGGTGCAGGCACCCTCGCTGGCAGGGTCTGGGCCCAGCTTGGTGCCGTAGACGGCGAGCCGGGCGTTGACCTGCCGTACGGTGGCCCCGGGCTGTACCCGCACGCGCTTGCCCTGATCCAGCACGGTGATCTGGCGGAAGTTCTTGCGCACGTCGATCATCAGGCCCTCGCCGCTGGCCTGGCCGGCCAGTGAGGTGCCGCCGGAGCGCAGGGTGACCGGCTGGTTGTTCTGGTGCGCGGCCTTCAGCAGTGCGGCGACTTCCGCCGCATCCTTGGCAATGACCACCGCCTGCGGTGTGAAGAGATAGTGCGAGGCATCTGAGGCATAGGCGACCCGGTCGATCGACCGGCTCTTGACCCGCTCGGGATCTGTTACCAGGTTGAGAATACTGGGAGAAATTTTGCTCTCACCGAGTGCTGGCGTGCTCAATGCCATGATGCGCTCCTCTTGCTCTAGTAGGTAAAACCTGCTGAATACGGGAATTGTCTAACAAGTACACAAGCCATCTTAGTACCTGCCATGGAATACTTGGAAGGGCAGTTGTGCGGTGCGTGAAAGGAAGAAGATGGCAGCCAGATTGGGAGTGGTCTCCGTGGTCCAGGCGATCGTCAAGTCGCTTCGCGCTCGAATTTTCAGCGGCGAATTGGCCCCCGGCACCCCGCTGGGTGAGGTCGACGTCGCCGCGCACTATGAAGTTGCCCGTCCAACTGCCAAAGCCGCTTTGGAGAACCTCGTCGCAAGCGGCCTACTGACGCGCAACGCGCATCAGACTGCAAGAGTCACGCTACTCTCTTCGCGTGACGCACGCGACATCTACCGCACCAGGGCGATCATCGAGGCCGAAGCGGTGCGACTGCTTGCCTCGAAGCGCCAGGTGCCCGCCGCGGCGCGGGACGCCAATGCTGAAATCACCACGCTGGCCGACGCCTCCCCCATCGACATCATCGATCCCGACATCCGCTTCCACGCGGCCTTGGTCCAGGCGCTGGAATCCCAGCGGACCAGTGCCATCTATGCGCAGCTGACCGACGAGATCCGGCTGTGCATGACCCACGTGCAGGATGCCACACTGCTGTCCACCCAGGACATTGCCGCCGAGCACGCCCGGCTGCTGCAGCTGATCTCCGAGGGCGAGGCGGCCAAGGCCGCGAAGGCGCTGGAGGAGCACCTGCAAACCGCCAGCAGCAAGCTGGCCGAGCACCTGGAGAGCCTGTAGCCATGGGATTTTTCAGCAAGAACCAGTTCACCTTCGAGCAGATCGACTCGCTGATGGCGCAGATTCCCGAGCTGCAGCTGGGCGAGGTGAAATTTTCGCCCCACACGCTGGCCGCTGGGTGGCGGAAAAACACTCCCAAGCCAGGCGTCGACCTTGCAGTCGGCGGGCTGACCGGCTGGCTGGAGCTTGAAGAAACCCTGCGCTTTACCGAAGGCACACTGTCGGTGCATGAAACTTGGACCGGCTCGCCGGCGCTGTTCTTCATCTCCACCCCGGCGAGCGCTCCGGCAGATTCCGCGGCCGGCGAGGCGCTGGCCGGCGTCCCTGCGGACCATGCGGGCATTCTGCACCCGGGCGACGACGGCCAGCTGCAGCTTCTTGCCACCTTGGACCCGCAGCAGCTGAGGCAGCTTGACCGCTGGATGCGCACCTTCCCAAGGCTCTAGCGTCCCGGCGCCCGCCGGCAAGCGCATGCCCGAATAGCGCCCCACAAACAGCCGCGGCGCAGGCGCCCTCAACTGGCCCCGCCGGGTGATTCCGCACACTTTCCCATATACCCCCACCCCTATTTATTGACATACCCCTGGGGGTATAACCTATCGTGGGTTTCAAGCCACCCACGAAAGGACCAGCCATGCTGCTCGAACGCCTCTATGACGAGGACCTAGCCCAGGCAAGCTACTTCATCGGCTGCCAAGCCAAGGGCGAAGCGATCGTCGTCGACGCCCGCCGCGACATCTCCGACTACCTCGCACTGGCCTCCAAGCACGGCATGCGCATCACCGCAGTGACCGAAACCCACATCCACGCGGACTACCTCTCAGGCACCCGCGAACTGGCCGCCGCCACCGGGGCCACCGCTTACGTCTCCGGCGAAGGCACCGCCGACTGGCAGTACAAGTTCGAGGCCGAACGCCTCATGGACAAGGACACCATCACGCTGGGCAACATCACCGTGACAGCGCGCCACACCCCCGGGCATACCCCCGAACACCTCTCCTTTTTGATCACCGACGGCGCATTCAGCAGCGAGCCGGGCTATATGCTCTCCGGAGACTTCGTCTTCTCCGGGGACCTGGGCCGTCCGGACCTGCTCGACGAGGCGGCCGGCGGAATCGACACCCGCTTCGCCGGCGCGCAGGACCTGTTCACCTCGCTGAAGAACGTCTTCCTCCAGCTGCCCGACCACGTGCAGGTCTACCCGGGCCACGGTTCGGGCAGCGCCTGCGGCAAGGCTCTGGGAGCCGTGCCGTCCACCACCGTGGGTTACGAGCGAAACTTCGCCTGGTGGGGCCGCTACCTTGCCAACGACGACGCCGAGGGTTTCATCGCGCAGCTGTTGGACGGCCAGCCCGACGCCCACGCCTACTTCGGCAGGATGAAGCGGCAGAACCGCGACGGGGCAGCGGTGCTCGGCCCACTGCCTCAGCTGAAGGAATTGGATGGGGAAGCCATCGCCGCGCAGGCCAGCGCGGGCACTGCGGTTTTCGTCGACACACGTTCGCACACCGAGATCGCCCAAGGCACCGTGGCAGGAGGCCTGTCCATCCCAGGCCCCGGAAAGATGGCAAGCTTCGCCGCCTGGGCCTACAACCCGGAAGCAGACAACCGTGCACTGATCCTGCTGGCCAAGGACGCGGAACAGGCCGAAGAAATGCGCGCCCACCTGCTGCGCGTGGGCATCGATGCCGCCGCAGGGTTCACCACCAGCATCGACGAACTGCCCAGCTACACCCCGCTGTCCATCACACCGGAAGAGCTCAAAGGTTTCGACTATGACCTGCTGCTGGATGTGCGCAACAAGAGCGAATTCGCCGCCGGGCACATCCCGGGAGCCAAGCAGCTCTCCGGCGGACGGGTGCTGTGGAACTTGGATGAGCTTCCAGCCGACGGAACCATCGTCACCTATTGCCAGTCAGGCCTGCGCAATGCGGTGGCTGCCAGCGCCCTGCGCGATGCCGGATACAACATCGTGGAACTGGCCGGCAGCTACGCCGCTTGGGCCCGGTCCAACGCCTAACCTTCAACGAAAGCCAGACGCCTCATGAACACCCCACTGCCTTCCATCAGCGCCCAAGAGCTTAAAACCCTGCTGGATGCGGATTCCCCCATCACCGTGCTGGATGTCCGCACCCCTGGTGAATTCGAAGCCATCCACATTCCAGGCTCCTACAACATCCCATTGAATCTATTGTCAGAGCATGCAGATGAGGTCAAGAAAAAGCTTGCCCAGAAAATTATCCTGGTCTGCCAGTCAGGCAGCCGCGCGACTCAGGCACAGCAGTGCCTGCTGGACTTCGACATCGAGTCCGGCAGCGTCCTGGCCGGGGGCATCGCCGCCTATGAGAACAGCGGCGGCAGGGTGATCCGCGGCGTGCAGCGCTGGGCCATGGACCGGCAGATGCGAATGACCGCAGGTAGCATCGTTCTGTTGAGCATGGCGGGGGCCAAGTTCATCAATCCCAAGCTTGGCTACATTGCCGCGGGCATCGGCGGCGGCTTGGTCTTCTCTGCGCTGCGCAACTCCTGCCCAATGATCAGCGCTCTGGCTGTCATGCCATGGAACAAGCCGAAGCACACCAGCACTGCCCTGTCAGGCATCCCCAGCGCCGGTCAGCAGCTGCTCGGAACAGGGAACTAGCCGGTGGTTCTCGAACCAATTCTGCTGCTGGTCCTAGCCTGCTCGATCATCGTGGGCCTGACTTTAGGTCTACTGGGAGGCGGAGGATCCATCCTCATGGTGCCGCTGCTGAGCTATGTAGCCGGCTTGGATCCCAAGCAGGCGATTACCACCTCTCTGTTCGTGGTGGGCGTGACCTCGATTGCCAGCCTGCTGCCTCATGCACGGGCACACAACGTGAAGTGGGGGCCCGGGCTGATCTTCGCCGGGGCGTCGATGAGCGGGGCATTCCTTGGAGGTCTGGGCAGCTCGCTGATCCCCGGACCGGTACTGATGACAGCATTCGCGGTGATCATGCTGGCCAGCGCTGGGAACATGATCCGCGGACGCAAAAAGTCAGCCGCGGCACAGCCCGGGCAGCGTTCGCTGATGCTCTTCGCCCCAGCAGGGTTGGCAGTCGGCCTGGTGACAGGACTGGTCGGGGCAGGAGGAGGATTTCTCATCGTCCCGGCGCTGGCGCTGCTGGCAGGGCTGAAAATGGCCGAAGCGGTAGGCACGTCGCTGCTGGTCATCACGCTGAATTCGGCGGCGGGCCTGCTCGGCCACCTAAATTCGACAACAGTCAATTGGCCGCTGGCCTTGGCAATTACGGCTGCCGCGGTTGCCGGTTCGCTGATCGGAGCCCGCTTGACATCCAAGGTTCCGGAGAAAAAGCTGCGCCGAGGCTTTGGCTACTTCGTATTAGCCATGGGCGTTGTGGTGCTGGTGCAGGAACTGCCGTCCCCAGCAAACCTGATCCTGCCAGCAGCGGCCCTGGCCGCCGGTTTGGGACGGTTCATCTATCAGCGCAGGCTTCCCGCCGCGCCAAGCAACTAGAAAGGCAACGACAATGACAACGGTGGAACTGACCGAGGCGAACTTCGCCTCCACAATCCACAGCTCCCCCATGGTCCTGGTAGATTTCTGGGCATCATGGTGCGGACCCTGCCGAAACTTCGCCCCAATCTTCGACGGGGCCGCCGCCGGAGAGCAGGACGTAGTCTTCGGCAAGGTGGATACCGAGGCGCAACAGGGGCTCGCCGCTGCGGCGCAGATCACCTCCATCCCCACGCTGATGGCATTCAAAGATGGGATACTGGTACATTCCCAGCCCGGAGCGTTGGATGCCAACGCCCTGGAGAGCCTGATCAGCCAGCTGAAGAACCTAGATATGACCCGTGTCAAAGCGGAAATGGAAGCAGCCAAGTAGCTTCCGCCAAGGAGAAGACCATGCGAAACGCAGACGCAGCAACCCAGAAGCGCATCCTCAACCGCCTCAAGCGGGCGCGCGGACAGCTTGATGCTGTCATCAACGCCGTAGAAGGCGACAGTTCCTGCCGCGAGGTCGTCACCCAGCTGTCGGCGGTGTCCACCGCCCTGGACCGCGCCGGTTTCGCCATCGTCTCCACCGCAATGCAGTACTGCATTGCAGACCCAGAAAAAACTGCAGAGGAAGAAGACGGCTTGACCGTCGAAGAGCTGGAAAAGCTCTTCCTCTCGCTGTCCTAATTACCGGGCAACCGCCCGAAAGGAGGCACCATGTGCCGTCAGGTTCAATGCAAGGTCTGCCAGAAGACCACCTGGGCTGGCTGCGGCCAGCACGTTGATGCTGTCATGAAGGGCGTACGAGCCAGCGACCGTTGCCAAGGTCATGAGAACGAACCGAAGACCGGGTTCTTCTCCAAGCTCTTCGGCCGCTAACCCCGCAGATCTCCATCGGCAGATGCGCACCCCAGCACCTGCCGATGGCTGGTTAACAATGGGTTGCACAATTGAGCCGCAGCGCCGCCTTTTGAAATAATCCAGGTAGTTCATCTGAATGACAACTACGCCGGTCATGTTTTGCAGGCGCCTTGAAACACGGATCTGATTTGGCTTGCGGTTGTCCATATAGGCCACCTATTTCCAAAGGAAACAGCATTTTTATGTCATCAAAGATCCGCATCGGAATCGCCGGCTACGGCAACCTCGGCCGAGGCGTACAGGCGGCCATCGCCAAGAACAGCGACATGGAACTGGTCGGCGTCTACAGCCGCCGCGACCCGAGCGGCCTTCAGCTCGCTACCGATGCCCCGCGCTTCCACGTGGACGAGCTGGCCGCGCACACTAATGACATCGATGTGCTGATCCTGTGCGGCGGGTCCCGCTCCGACCTGCCCGAACAGGGGCCGAAGTACGCCGCCCTGTTCAACACCGTGGACAGCTTCGACACCCACGCGCGCATCCCCGAATACTTTGAAACCGTGGACGCCCCGGCCAAGGCCGCCGGCAAGACCGCGCTGATCTCCGCCGGCTGGGATCCTGGCATGTTCTCCATCAACCGCGTCTACGGCGAAGCGCTGCTGCCCGACGGGGAAACCTACACTTTCTGGGGCCGCGGGCTGAGCCAGGGCCACTCGGACGCCATCCGCCGCGTGCCAGGCGTGGCGGCCGGCGTGCAGTACACGATCCCGAGCACCGAGGCCATCGAGAAGGTCCGCGCAGGCCTGCGCCCGACGCTGAGCACCCGTGAAAAGCACCAGCGCGAATGCTATGTGGTCTTGGAGGAAGGCGCGGACGCCGAAGCCGTGCGCGAAGCAATCGTCACCATGGAGCACTACTTCGACCAGTACGACACCACGGTGAACTTCATCGACGCCCAGACGCTGGCAGCTGAGCACTCGGATATGCCACATGGCGGCTTCGTGATCCGCTCGGGCAACACCAGCGATGAGCAGAAGCAAGTCATCGAGTATTCGCTGGCGCTGGGTTCGAACCCGGAGTTCACTTCCAGCGTGCTGGTCGCCTACGCCCGCGCCGTGCACCGCATGAACCAGGCGGGCGTCACCGGCGCCCAGACGGTCTTCGACGTGGCCCCGGGCCTGCTCTCGCAGAAGTCCGCCGCCCAGCTGCGCGCAGAAATGCTCTAAAAAGCTCACGCTGTCCCGCAGATCCGTCGAGGTCTGCGGGACAGCCTTGTTTAAGCCTGTTTAAGCTTCGGCCTGATCGAACTGCCGTTCGCTGAGCCAAGCGCGTTCAGACTCATCCAGCTTGCGCGGTGTTTTCCCGTCGCTGGAGAGGACCACCATGACGTTGCTGCCGTCAAACACCGGGTGCCCGTCCTGGTAGCCGATGTGGCGCACGGTAAACGACGAGGAGCCAATGCGCTGCACTCCAACGCGGACGGTGAGCTTCGAGGTGTAGTAAACCGGGCGCAGGTAGTCCACGATCAGCGACGCAACCACCAGCCCGTCGGGAAACAGCGTTGATGGCTGGTGGCGCCCGGACCAGCGCAGCCTGGCTTCCTCGATCAGGGTTACGACCCTTGCGTTGTTCACATGGCCCAGGACGTCTAGGTCGCTCCAGCGTACGGTGATTTCAAGTTCCTGGCCGCCGCTGGGAAGTTGTGCAGTTCTGCTCATGTGTTTATTTCAGCAAAGAACTGCTGTGCGATCGACTATCTGGGTGATACCCCTGCTTTTTCCCAATCAGCAGCTGGCCCCGGAACCAGAAAGAAGATCTGATGCAGAGCTGGTTCTTCGGCGGCTTCGAGCACCGCGGCTCGGGCCGGATCCCGCAGCATCAGCTTGCCCAGCAGGTGCTCCCGTTCAATGTCCCGCTGGCCGCTGGACAGCTCCATGAATTCGCCACGCCGCCCTTGCGGCGGACGCAAGATTTTGGACGCGTCGAAGTGGTAGCCGCGCTGCTGGGCTTCGTCCCAGATCCCTTGCAGGTAATGGCCGATAGCCACCAATGGTTCGGGCTGTTCTTTGAAGCGCACCAGCTGCGGGTGTTCGGTGTAGCCCCGGGTTTCACCGGCAAGGACCTTCTGCGCCAGCAGCGTTTCACGCCAACAGGCAACCAGTCCTTTGGCGTCTAAAAGTGAGGGGTGCAGGGACCACAATCGCATGTCCCTAGTCTAGGGAAGCCTTCAGGCGGTGGGGAACTCGATGATTTCGCTGCGGATCAAGAACCGCTTGCCTTCAGGCGCTTCAACAGAGAATCCGGAGCCGCGCCCGGTGACCACGTCCACGGTGAGTTTTGTGTGCTTCCAATACTCAAACTGCTCCTTGGACATCCAGAAGTCGATGTCCCCCAGCTTCTGCCCTTCGCTGTCGTCCAGCTGCAATACCCCCAGGCGGATATCGGCATCTCCCGTGCGGAACTCGCCGGCCGGATAGCACATGGGAGACGAGCCGTCGCAGCAGCCGCCCGACTGGTGGAACATCAGTGGACCGTGGATGCTCCAGAGTTTGCGCAGCAGCTCTAGCGACTGCTCGGTGAAGGCGACCCGTGAAAAGTCTTCTCCGGCAATGGCCGCACTGGTTTCGGTCACGCTGCTCATGACATGTACTCCTTTGGATTTCCGAAAGCTGTACCCACAGCCAGTGTCCGCTTTCCGGGGCGAATTTGCGACAGCCTCCGGAAATAGCCCAAGGGCTCCGGGGCGGGAAACGGCATCCCGCGCCCCGGAACCCTTGGGAATGCACTTCTTTAGAAGAAGCCGAGCTTGCCTTCTGCGTAGGAGACGAGCAGGTTCTTGGTCTGCTGGTAGTGGTCAAGCATCATCAGGTGGTTCTCGCGGCCGATGCCCGATGACTTGTAGCCGCCGAAGGCCGAGTGCGCCGGGTAGGCGTGGTACTGGTTGACCCAGACGCGTCCGGCCTGGATGGCGCGGCCGGCACGGTAGGCGGTGTTGCCCTCGCGGCTCCATACGCCGGCGCCCAGGCCGTAGAGGGTGTCGTTGGCGATGGAGATCGCGTCGTCATAGTCCTTGAACTTGGCCACCGCGACCACCGGGCCGAAGATCTCCTCCTGGAAGATGCGCATGTTGTTGGTGCCCTCGAAGATGGTCGGCTGGACGTAGAAGCCTTCGGCCAGATCGCCGCCCAGATCCGCGCGGGCGCCGCCGGTGAGCACCTTGGCGCCCTCGGCCTTGCCGATGTCCAGGTAGGAGAGGATCTTCTCCAGCTGGTCGTTGGACGCCTGGGCGCCCATCATGGTGTCGGTATCCAGCGGGTTGCCCTGCTTGATGGCCTGGGTGCGGGCTACGACCTTCTCCATGAACTCGCCGTAGATGCTCTCCTGGATCAGTGCACGCGATGGGCAGGTGCAGACCTCGCCCTGGTTCAGCGCGAACATCGTGAAGCCTTCTTGGGCCTTGTCATAGAAGGCGTCGTCTTTGGCTGCCACGTCCTCGAAGAACAGGTTCGGCGATTTGCCGCCGAGCTCAAGGGTGACAGGAATGAGGTTTTCCGAAGCGTACTGCATGATCAGACGGCCGGTGGTGGTCTCGCCGGTGAAGGCGATCTTGCGGATGCGCTTGTTGGAAGCCAGCGGCTTGCCCGCCTCCACGCCGAAGCCGTTGACGATGTTGACCACGCCGGCAGGCAGCAGGTCGCCGATCAGCTCGAAGAGCACCATGATGCTCACCGGGGTCTGCTCGGCAGGCTTGAGCACCACCGCGTTGCCGGCGGCGAGCGCCGGGGCCAGCTTCCAGGTGGCCATGAGGATCGGGAAGTTCCACGGGATGATCTGGCCGACCACGCCCAGCGGCTCATGGTAGTGGTAGGCGGTGGTGTCGTCGTCGATCTGCGAGAGGGTGCCCTCCTGGGCGCGGATGGCACCGGCGAAGTAGCGGAAGTGGTCCACCGCCAGCGGGAGGTCGGCGTTCAGGGTTTCGCGCACCGCCTTGCCGTTGTCCCAGGTTTCTGCAACCGCCAGCATTTCGAGGTTCTCCTCGATGCGGTCTGCGATCTTGTTCAGGATGACTGCGCGTTCTGCCGGGCTGGTTTTGCCCCAGGCAGGGGCTGCGGCGTGGGCGGCGTCCAGTGCTGTTTCAATGTCTTCTGCGGTGGAGCGGGCTACCTCGCAGAAGGGCTTGCCGGTGACGGGGCTGACGTTCTCGAAGTACATGCCCTTGGCTGGGGCGACCCACTGCCCGCCGATGTAGTTCTCATAGCGGGACTTGAAATTGACCAGTGCACCATCGGTGTTCGGGTTTGCGTAGACAGCCATTGTCCTGACTCCTTTGTCCAAAGTTCCTGCTGCGGCACCTGACCGCAAGACCTTGGTTGTGAGCGTAGTCACGCAAAGGTTGCAAGAAGGTTGCATGCCTGCCGAGCACCCTGCCCGCTCCGCAGCTCATCAGGCTTCGAGCGCCTCGATTTCCGCGACCAGCAGCGGACGCACCGGAGAATCCAGCGGCAGCTCGCGCAGCGAAGCCAAGAGCAGCTGGGAGTCCGCGCTCTGCCGCCCGAGACGCAGCAGCTGCTGCGCGGATCCGCGGTCAAGGACGATTTCCCGCAGGGCAATCTGCGCACGGCAGCGCAACGCTGCGATGCCTGGCGCTTGGGAACGCACAAGGATCTCAGCAGGGTAAAGCTGCAGCGCCCGTTCCAGATCGCCGTCTTCCATGGCACTCCAGAGCCGGGTCAACGTCGTTTGAAGCTGCCACTGCAACCGGTAAGGACGGGCTGCGATGCGGCGGAATGGAGAATCAGCCAGGAACTTGCGCAAACGGACCAGCTCAGAGCGCAAAGTTCCCTCGGAGGCCCCGTCGGGCTGCTCGAACAATTCCTCAACGAGCTGGGCGCTGTTCAGCCCCCGGGGATGAGCGGCAAGCACCGTCAGGATTTCAGCGTGACGCAGCGATATCGGCTTGCCCGAAAGTCGCGGCCCGTCGCTGGCGCAGAGGTCAAGGAAATCCTCATCAGGCCGTTCCATGGCAAGCGCCGGCAGCAATAGCTGTCCTTCCGCAGCTGACACCGCCGCCTGAAGCAAAGGCAGGGAGTGCACAGCGACAGCGTCAGCTCCGCCGGTCAGGTCAACCACCCCGATGATGCGTCCGGTCTGCGGGTTGCGAATCGGCACCGCAGAACAATTCAAATGATGCACACGCTCTGAAAGGTGCTCGGCGCCAGAGACTTGAACACCTCTTCCTGTGGCAAGCGCAACCCCTGGGGCCGATGTGCCCACCGAGGATTCCCTCCAGTTGGCCCCCTCACTGAATCCGACGTCCTCAGCGCCATTCATTGCGCCCCTGCTGCCGGCAACCCAGAGCAACGTTCCCTGAGCATCGGCAAGGGCTACCAGCAGATTGGCGTCGCTGGCAGCGGGAACCAGCAGCTTTTCGAAAACCGGCCAGATACGCTGCAGCTCACTGCGTTCCCGAGCCAGACGAAGGCTGTCATCACTGAGCATCGGAGGATGGCCGATCTGCACAGGGCTCGACAGGGAACGCCGCCACGATTCTCGTACGACACTTCTCAAGGGAAGCGCATCAAGGTCAGCCTGATGCGATCCCAATAGTTCGTGAGCCTTGCGCGCTCGGCTCGCCGCGGTCAACCAGTCCATACCTGCTTCGCCCACCGTGACTCCAGATGCCTGCATAACACCGTCATAACGCGGGTCACATTTCCCGCGCGTAGCTTACACACTAGGCCATGCGGTCGGGGATTTGTAACAATCATCCCGCTGATGCAGCTCGAAAACCCCAGATCCTTGTTCGAGATGGCCACCTAATCGCAAGTCACCCATTCACCCTAGTTGATTTTACATCTAAATTATTAGATGTATTGTCGCCCTGTTTAATTCATGGTCAAATCAGTGGAAACAAAGTGTACGCGCCCCCTTCCCTTCACCTCGCGGCAGGAGTAATATACAACCAAATGGTTGTATATGTTTTGAGCGATGAACAGGTTAACAAGGTCTTCCGCGCCTTGGCAGACGCCACACGACGAGATATCGTGCGGCGGACGTTGAGCGCAGAAGTGCGTGTGAGCGACCTCGCCGCTGCCTACGACATGTCGTTTGCTGCGGTGCAGAAGCACGTGGCCGCTCTTGAGGAGGCAGGCCTAGTTACCAAAATCGCACGTGGCCGCGAGCGTATTGTCCGCGGCCAGCCGGACACCATCCGGCACGTCCAAGAATTGCTCACCACCTACGAGGACATCTGGCGCCAGCGGATCAGCCGACTCGACGACTTCCTCGCAGATGAAACCAGCTAAGGATTTCGCCATGCCTGTCACTTCAATCCTCAAAGATCCCGAAACACTGACACTGACCGTCAACGCCAGCTTTCCGGTTCCCGTTTCACGGCTCTGGGATGCATATCTCGACCCCCGGCAGATCGAAAAGTTCTGGGGCCCCGTTGAATACCCGGCCACGTTCACGCGCCACGACGGTGCGGTCGGCGGACGAAGCGATTACTACATGACCTCTCCGGAAGGCGAGCAGTTCCATGGCTACTGGATCTGGAACGAAGTCGTCGAGCATAAATTCTTCGAGGTCACCGACGGATTCGCCCACGCAGACGGATCAGTGAACGAGGATCTTCCCGCCACTCGCACCGTCTTCAGTTTTGACCCCTGCGATGGAGGGTCCAATCTGACCATCACCGCCAACTTCGATTCCGTTGATGACCTTGAGCAGGTTGTCGCCATGGGCATGATCGACGGCACTCGTTCGGCCATGAGCCAGATCGAGCAGGTGCTGATCGACCTGCGCAACTACGCGCAGACCTTCGCCACCGAGGCTCAGCTGCTTTCCGACACCCAGGTACGAGTCAGCCGCATCATCCGCGGTACTCAGGAACAAGTCTGGCGTGCACATCACGATCCCGAACTCATGAAACGTTGGCTGCTGGGCCCCGACGGCTGGAAGATGACCGAATGCATCCTGCCCCAGGGCGCGGGAGACAGCTACCGCTACTGGTGGGAACCGAATTCCGGCGTCGAAGGCCAAGGATTCGGATTCGAAGGAGTTTGCCTGGCCAGCACACCGCGCAGCTTCGAATCATTCAGCGAGCGGATGATCGACACCGACTACCCCGCAACCGTCAATGAAACGACGTTCACCCCGGTACAGTCCGGTACCCTGCTCAGCCTGGTTATCACCTACCCTGACGCTCAGACCCGCGACATGGTCTTGGCCACCGGCATGACCGACGGAATGGAGGCCAGCTACGCCCGCCTTGAATCCATGCTCTGAGCGATTCGCCCCACATCCGTCTTCCTCTGCAGGGCAAATATGAAACACTTAGACCTATGAGTACCCACAATGTGCGCGCAGGCCTGGACAAGCAGGCGAATCAGGTCCAGCAGATGTTCGACAACTTGGCCCCCAAGTACGATCTGCTCAACACGCTGATGACCGGCGGCATTGTGAACTACTGGCGCAAGATCACCACCGAATCAATCGCACCCAAGCCAGGCGAGCGGATCCTCGATCTGGCTGCAGGCACCGGCACTTCATCGGTACCCCTGGCGAAAGCGGGAGCAAAGGTCACCGCCTGCGATATGTCCCACGGCATGCTCGCCGAGGGCCGCAAGCGCTACCCAGAGCTTGATTTCGTCTATGGCAACGCAATGGATCTTCCGTTCGAAGACAACACCTTCGACGCGGTCACCATCTCCTACGGGCTGCGCAATATTTCGGACACCGAAAAAGCACTCTCCGAGCTGTACCGCGTCACCAAGCCAGGCGGGCGCATTGTCGTCGCAGAGTTCTCCACCCCGACGTTTGCGCCGATTAAGGTTGCCTACCAGCAGTTCCTGCCGCGCGTCATTCCGGCCCTGGGGTACCTGGTATCTCCGAATCCATCTGCTTACGCCTACCTTGCCGAATCAATTGCAGCATGGCCAGGGCAGGAGGAGCTCGGACGCAAGTTCGTCAACGTGGACTGGAAGAAGGTCGAGTACCGCAATCTGACCGGCGGCATCGTCGCAGTTCACCGGGCTTGGAAGTAGCTGCAGATTTTTTGACATCAGGGACGCACCAATTGGTGCGTCCCTGACGTTTTTATTTCCCGGAATTGCCTGCTGCACCCACGCTGTTCCTGCTGCGCACGGCAGTAGCTGCAGCGAGAATTACCGCCAAACCTCCAAGCGCCGTCGGCCAAGTCAACGATTCCCCAAGGAAAATGACTGCCCAAAGGATGGTAAGTACCGGTTGTACCAACTGTGTTTGGCTCACTTGAGCCATCGGGCCGATAGCCAGGCCTCGATACCATGCGAAGAACCCCAGAAACATGCTCACCAATGCCAAATAGCCGAATGCCGCCCACTGAAGCGGCTCAGCCTGCGGCAGCTGGAACCCTGTGGACCACAGACTCAGTACCGTCGTAACGGGAAACGCCAGCACCAGCGCCCATGAGACCGTTTGCCAGGATCCGAGTTCACGCGAGAGCATTCCACCTTCCGCATAACCGATGGCGGCGGCAACAACCGCACCAAAAAGCAACAGATCAGGTCCGCTGAGCCGGCCAATAGCTCCAGCCTGCAGCGACGCGAAGAGCAGTGCGCACGAAGCCCCGAGGCACATGGCGACCCAGAACTTCCGCCCCGGCTTTTCCCTGCTTCGCCACACGGCGGCCAGGGCGGTCGCGGCAGGAAGCAGGGCAATCACCACGGCCCCATGGCTTGCGGGAACAACTGTCAGGGCGTAGGTGGAAAGCAGGGGGAAACCCAGCACGATCCCCAGCGCAACGATGACAAGGCGCAGCAGTTGGCGCGCGTCGGGCAGTTTCTGCCTCGTAGCAGTCAAGGCAATCCCAGCAAATACGGCGGCGATCATGGAACGGCCCACACCAACGAACAACGGCGGCAAGCCCTGCACTGCAGTTGTCGTCATCGGGACGGTGAATGAAAATGCCACCACCCCAACGATCCCCCACAGGTATCCGCGTGATACACCGAGTGGTATCGCTGGACGAATTTTAACAGTAGCGCTATCGTGTCTATACATGAACAATGATAGCAGTTCGCAGATTGTTGAGAAGCTGAAAAAGATTATCGACAGCTCCGCCCCCGGAACTCGACTGCCGTCAACGCGTTCATTGGTGACAGAATTCCAGGCCAGCCCCGTCACCGTCCAAAAGGCCTTGCAATCGCTGTCCATGCAGGGGCTAATCGAAAGCCGCCCCGGCATTGGAACTTTTACCCGAAGCTCCGGCCTGACCCGCCCTGCCGATTATTCCTGGCAGAGCACCGCTCTAGGCTCGGCCAGGACGCGGCGAACAGCTGCAGCCACACCGCTTGGCCGCCCTGGCAATGATTCCTTGAGTTTGCACCACGGCTATCCCGAACCAGGGCTTCTGCCGTCAAGGCTTGTCCGCTCCGCAGTCAACCGAGCCTCGCGCAGTGAATCGGCGCTTGCCTGCCCGCCGCCTGGCGGGCTGCCCGACCTGCAGAGGTGGTTTGCCCGCGAACTCGCTGAGCAATCCATCGGCTCCGTTACTCCTACGGCCAAAGATGTCATCATCATGCCGGGAAGCCAAAGCGGGCTGAGCTCGATATTCGCCTCGCTGGTTGGAGCGGGACAGCCGCTGCTCGTCGAGTCGCCCACGTACTGGGGAGCCCTCTTGGCCGCCGAGAATGCAGGAGTCCAGCTCATCCCGGTTTCCAGTGGGCCCAACGGCCCCGACCCGGTTGAACTCTCCAAGGCCTTTGACCGCAGCGGGGCCCGAATGTTCTACGCCCAGCCCAACTTTGCAAACCCGACGGGCGCCCAGTGGACTGCAGCGCTCAAAGAACAAATTCTCGCAGTCGTCCGCCGGCATTCGGCATTCCTTGTCGAAGACGATTGGGCCCACGATTTCGGAATCGAATCATCAAGTATCCCGTTGGCCGCCGCAGACGACTCCGGACATGTCATCTACATCCGCTCGCTGACCAAATCCGTTTCTCCCTCCCTGCGCGTCGCCGCGGTCATCACCAGAGGTCCTGCACGCGATCGAATCCTTGCCAACACAGCAGCTGAAGCCATGTACGTCAGCGGGCTGCTGCAGGCGGCGGCGCTCGACGTCGTCACCCAGCCGGCCTGGAATACGCATCTGCGGTCATTGCGCTCCCAATTGAGCGCTCGAAGAGACCTGTTGATCTCAAGCCTCCATGCCGAAGCACCCGAAGCACAGCTTGAACTGGTCCCCCAGGGCGGACTGAACTTGTGGCTCAGACTCCCAGAACACACCGACCTCAAGCTGCTGACGCAGGACTGCTTGCGGGCGGGCCTTGCCATTGCCGGGGAAGTCAACTGGTTCCCCGCCGAGCCTGCCGGAAAGTACTTGAGGGTCAACTACGCCGGAGAACGCTCGGCTGAGTTCCCCGAGGCCGCAAGAATTCTCGGCGAAGCCCTGCGCAGCCAATAGCGGCTCTCCACGCATGCACCCTAAGGCGGGGCATCGCATCACCGCCCCAGATGCATGCCTGCTACACTCGATTCCATGGATATCATCTCCGCATAGCCAAGAACTCATCTTCGCGCCCCGATCTTCGGCGCACTGTTCATCTTTTGGCTGCCGGCAGAGGTATCTTTCTCTTTGTGTTTTGCATTTTGCACCACGTGAACCCCGCCTCGGCAGCCTCCTCACCAAGCAGAGGAGCCGCACATGGCACTTACACCACCCATTACCCTTCATTCGCTGGGCTTCAGCTGGCCGGATGGCAGCACCGCGCTGTCGATGCTGGAAGGCACCTTCCCTTCCGGAGCCAGCGGCCTGGTAGGACGCAACGGCAGCGGCAAATCAACGCTGCTCAAACTCATCGCAGGGAAACTCACGCCGACGTCCGGGAGCATCTCGGTCTCGGGAGACATCGGATACCTCGCCCAGAACATCACCCTGCAAATTGACGCCACGCTGGCGGACCTGCTCGGCGTCGCGGCGACCTACCGCGCTTTGCAGGCCATCGAAGCGGGAAGCGTCGAACCCGAGGACTTCGATGCGGTAGGCAGCGACTGGGACCTGGAAGCCAGGGTAGAAGCAGAACTGGCCGGTTTGGGCCTTGAATCCATGAGTCTCGAACGCAAAGTCAGCGAGCTGTCCGGCGGCGAAACCATGCTGCTTGCGGTCCTCGGACTCAAGCTGGCTGGCAGGCAGATCACGCTGCTTGACGAGCCGACGAACAATCTGGACAACGACACCAAGGAGCTGCTCTACGAGCTGCTCAAATCCTGGAAAGGCACCTTGCTGGTGGTCAGCCACGACCTGCAGCTACTGGAACAGATGGATCACACCATAGAGCTCTACGACGGCCAGCTGAGGTTCTTCGGCGGCCCCTACAGCCTGTATCTGGAACAGATCGAGGGCGAGCAGTCGGCCGCCGCGCAGGCGGCCAAGACCGCCAATGCCGCACTGAAGGTGGAAAAGCGCCAGCGCGTGGAAGCCGAAACCAAGCTGGCGCGCACCAAGCGCAAGGGGCGCGCCGAGCAGCTGGGCGGAAACATGCCGCGAATCCTCGCCAACAGCCTCAAGCAGAAGTCGGAGGCAACAGCCGGAAAGACCCGGGCCCACCTGGACGGCAAGGTCGATGCGGCGCAGCAGAGCGTCGATGCGGCAGAATCGCGGCTCAGGGAAGTCGAGCATATCAATCTGGACTTGCCCGATCCCCAGCTTCCTTCAGGGCGCCGGGTGCTGGAACTCGCCGACAGCGAGCGAACCCACTTTATGCAGGGCCCAGAACGCGTGGCCCTGGTCGGGCCGAACGGAACCGGCAAAACCACCCTGCTGCGTCAGCTCATGTCGGGCTCGGAAGCCCACACAGGTCTGACGGGCCAGATTTTCGTGGACCGCTACGGGTTTTTGCCGCAGCAGCTTTCAGGGCTCGACGATGCGCTCAGCCCCATGCAGAACCTCGCACAATCGGCCCCGGAGGTTCCGGCAGGCACCATCCGCAATACGCTGGCACGGCTGCTGCTGCGCGGACCCAGCGTGGACCGCCCGCTCTCCAGCCTGTCTGGCGGTGAGCGGTTCCGCGTGTATCTGGCATGCCTGCTGGTGGCAGATCCGCCGAACCAGCTCTTGATCCTCGACGAGCCGACCAACAACCTGGATATCGACAGCGTACGGCAGCTGGCAGAAGCCTTGAACTCCTATCATGGCGCATTGCTGGTGGTCAGCCACGACCAGAATTTCCTGGATCAGCTGGGCCTGGACTACACGCTGGCCTTGGCCAAGAACCGCCGGATCACGCGCCGCTAGCTGTCGTTGCAAGGCATACGGCGGCACCCGGCGTACACTTAGGCAAAGCCCAACGCCGAGGACCGAAAGCACCAAAAACATGTCCTACCCGCAGCGCACAGTTGAAGTCGTCGATACAGGACTGGTCATTGACCAATCTGCAACACTGCTCTGGAAGGATATCCGGCGCGCATTCATCTACGACGCAGGATCCGGCGGCAACGACCTGACCTGTGCGGAGTTCCACCTGTCCGAAGGCTACAGCGTTGAAATCAACAGCGAAATGCCCGGCTGGGAGCACGCATTGCAGCATCTGCCCAGCCAAATCCAGAACCTCGTCGACGAACGCTGACCCGCCGCCGGGCAACATTGACTCAGAGGTCCGTGGACTCCTAGGCTCGAGCGTAGTTCGAGCCTAGGAGTCTTTTAATGGCCACCATCGTTTTATTCCACCATGTCCAGGGCCTGACCCCTGGCGTCCAGGCCATGGCCGCAGAATTGCGCGCCGAGGGGCATTCAGTGCACACGTTGGACCTCTACGCCGGCAAACTGCCCAAGGACCTTGAAGCCGGCATCCGGATGGCCAACAAGATCGGCGAAGACAAGATCCAACAGCGAGTCGACAAGCTGTTCAAGAATCTTCCAGAAGAACTCGTGTATATCGGGACATCGTGGGGCGCGGCCCTCGCCCAGCAGTGCGCCCAGCAGCGCCCCGGGACCCGCGGAGTCGTCTTGCTCGAATCCTTCGTCGACCTCGATGCCGAGTGGAGCTTCGGCCCCTGGCCGGAAGGCGTGCCGGTGCAGATCCACGGCATGGACGACGACCCGTTCTTTGCCCGTGAAGGAGATCTTGAAGCTGCTGAACGCTTCGTCGCCGCAGAAGGACAAGATCTGGCACAGCTTTTCACTTACCCCGGCAGCAAGCACCTCTTCACCGACAGCTCGCTGCCATCGCATGATCCGGAATCAAGGGCATTGGTCATGCAGCGCGTGAAGGCGTTCCTCAAAGATCTTTAGAACAATTTATTCACAAATAAATACTGGCGGCGCCGTGAATTCCACCCGCCGCTTGTTCATTTCCACGCACTATTGGCCGAGGTAAAAAACCAACAAAATTTACTCTGCATTCCAATGCCTTGCTACCCACTCCCGACCCGTCGGAAGGATGCACGCTCAAGCATTTGCGGGCCCAGTCCAGGTTGCCTGCTCCCCATGATTACGCGGGATTTCCAGCTGTAGCGGAAAACTGCCGCCATGAGAACCACCCCCGGGATGGTGCTTCTGAGAAAAAGATGACACTATCCAAATCCCATTCAAAGGATAAAATTATTCTTATGACAGAAAGCAGGCCATCGCGCCTCAACCGCGCCGTAGCCTACTTTTCACGTCGCCTCGACAACCACCCAGCGATTGCTTCACGCACACTGAATGACGAGGTCATTCGGGACATCGCAGGCATTCAACGCATTGCCGATCTGACTCTTCGCAACACGAGAATCACCACAGCCGATAGGCTTCTCGACCCTGCGACTGGCCCAGGAATTATCCGCGAAGCTCTCGAAAAAGGGTGCCTCCTGCTGTTCATTGAAGTAGACCAGCTCGATTTCCCGATGCTGCAGTACGAACTGGGCGAAGATCTGCAGCGCGTGGACGAGCCCAGCGGAAATCCTGTCGCATTGTGCGTTATCCACGTCGACCTCCTGCCGCATTCGCCCCTGGGACAGACCGAAGCGGTCCGCTCGCAATTGCACGGGATGTCAACAGTGCGCATGCGTTCGGCAGCCATCAGGTCTATGCCCCCAGGCATCGAACTGCAGCGTGCCAGCCGCGTGGCACGCATTGTGAACAACCCGCAATTCATCGTTTACCTGGTGGTGTTCGTCTATTCTTCGCTGCGCGCGCTGCCCGTAGTGTTTATCAAGCAGTTCCACGGCAGCCTTCTGGTGCTGTGGAGCATCGATATCGTCACGGCCATTCCCTACACCTGGGGCGTGCTGGCCATGCTCTTTGCAAAACGCTGGCAGACCCGCGCGCTAGGCACTTTGACCACACTGGCGACGTTCATTTCCCCCTATGTGTATTTCTGGCTTCACGGGCGCCACTACCCGCCATATGTCGCGGTAGTCATTGCCGCGTTGACGCTGCTGAGCGTGTTGACGGAATTCGGAAAGTTCCGGCACGAACGCCGGCTGCGCGCACGATACTCCAGCGTAAAGAACGTACCGGCACAGCCGCTGGCAGCCTGATTTTCCCTTCATGAGTCTGCGACCCAATAGACTCAAGGTATGAGAATCGACCGCCTTTTCCGCTTTCCCTTCAAGGGCCTTCCGGCCGAAGCAATCACTTCTGCCCAGGTAGAAAAGAATGCCGGACTCACCGGTGATCGGATCGCCGCATTCAGCAATGGCAGCAGCGAAGTTCTCGACGGACAGTGGCAGTCATGCAGCAACTTCACAATCTTGAAGAACGACAAGAGCCTGCAGAAGTGGTCCGTCAGCTCGCAGCCTCCGTTCATCACGGTGTCGGCGCCTTTTGAACAGGCCGAGGCATTAACCTTCGACGCGACAAGCGATGCGGGACGAGCTGAAGCCAACAAGTATTTTTCCGAATATCTTCCGGCTCAGGGAAAGTTCGAGCGCGAAGTTGTCACTGCTGGCAGCGGAATGTTCGACTCCCAGTACTCCGGCCTGTCGTTCATCAACCCCAATACCGTCAAGGCACTGTCCTCAGCCGCCGGGGTGGAATTGGATCCGTTGCGTTACCGCGGAAACGTGCTGCTGGCAGATGTGCCTGCCTTTGAGGAATTCAGCCTCATCGGGAAGGTCGTCCGCATCGGCGCGGTACGCGTGGCGATTACCAAGTCCATCGGTCGCTGCACCGCAACCTCTGTCAATCCGCAGACCACCGAAGTAGACGTCAATGGGTTGAAGCTGCTGACCGCCCATTTCGGGCATACTCACTGCGGCGTCTACGGAACAGTTCTGAATGAGGGCCAGCTTGATGCCGGCATGCAGATCCGGCTTGAAGCTGACCACGCTGAGGCCCAGGAACTGGTTCCCCGCAAGCGCACCCCGCGCTTTGTCGAGGTCCTCAACAGCACCCGCAATGCCGACGGCTCACTCCTGCTGACGCTGCATGATTCGCTCGGCTGGCTGGATGAGGACGAATCTGGAACTGCACTTCGCCTGCACTTCCCACAGCCGCGATGGGCAAACTACGCCATCAGTGCTGTCGACGGCCAGACAATGAGCATCCTCGTCGAAGCGGCGGATGAGAACCTGCAATACCTGGAAGCTCTGGAAGCCGGAGGCCGCGTTCTTGCCTCCGGGCCACAGGGCGGTTCGAGCACTGCCAAGGCACTGCGCAGGGAATCAGCCTCGTCGAAGAGCTAGCGCCACCGCGAAAGCTGGTTTGGACCTCGCGGCATATATGCGGGGCCAGCCATGCTTTCGCGGCTCGGGAAGGTTTGTTAATTCCCAGGCCACCGCGCTGTTGACTGCCGTAAATGTGCCGCTTCTAGGGTGGGCACGGATGCCGATGCGCATCTTCCCCCAACGAAAGAGGCTCTATGTTTTCCCGCCCATTCTCCGCGATTGCAGCATCCCTGTTGGTTCTCAGCCTGGCTTCACCTGCCATGGCGGCACCCACGCAGTCCGAGAAAACTAAAACCAACGAACGCAACGGATCCTTCGACCTCCAAGCGCATCGAGGCGGCCTTGCAGAATGGACCGAAGAATCTATCCCGGCCTTCGCCAACGCCTTGCAAGTAGGTGTCACCACCTTGGAACTGGACACCATGCTCAGCGAAGAAGGCAAGATTGTCGTTTGGCACGACGACCGCATCCAGCCAGAAAAGTGCGCCGACACTGCGCCTGCCTTCAACGGCGATCCAGAGTTCCCCTACGTCGGGCAGCGGGTGGCCGACCTGAGCTTTGCCCAGCTGAGTACGCTGAACTGCGGATACCAAAAGCTGCCGGGCTACCCTGAGCAGAACGTCGCCGAGTCCAACCGCATTGCCCAGCTCAAGGACGTCTTTGCGCTGGTCAAGGATTCAAAGGCGAAGAAGGTCCGTTTCAACATCGAGACCAAGGTCGAAGACGGCAAAGCCGGCGGCCCTGCAATGGAGGAGCTGACAGTCGCAGTCCTCAACGAGATCCAGGAATGGGGCATGGCCGAACGCTCAACCCTGCAGTCCTTCGACTGGGCCGCACTGAACCTCGCCCGCGATCTAGCCGCCGACGGCAAGGCTCCGAAGCTCCCTCTTGTTGCGTTGACCAGCGGGGACAAGGCAATGGGAGTTGGACAGCCGGGTGCAGCTCCCGAACTTGGCGGCATCGACATCGACGACTACGACGGATCCTTGGCCAAGGCGGCCAAGGCCCAGGGCTATGACGTTATTTCGCCGGCGTTTGCGGCGGTCACGGACCAGATGATCCTGGAGGCGCACCAGTTGGGGCTGCCGGTCGTCCCATGGACCGTAAACAAGCGCACCGACATGGAACGCCTGATGGATATGGGAGTGGACGGCATCATCACCAACTTCCCAACCCGCCTGCGCGAATTGATGGACGAGCGCGGACTGAAGCTGCCAAAGTCCTACGCTCCGATTCAGGACTAATCCAGACTCGGTATTCGATCTGAAGAACGTTTTACGGGCGGCGGCAATTATTGGACTGTCCAATTGCTGCCGCCCTCAGTCCTGCACTGCAGTTGGAACCGGAATCACGCCCGATGGGTGTCGAGAAATGCCATTACAGTTCGGGACACCGCTTGCGGCTGTTCGTCAATGACGAAGTGTCCGGCGTCTTGAATCACTTCCAGCTGCACGTCAGGACCGATCAGCGAGGAATCCTCGAACACTTTCCGGAGCACAGCAGCTGGAAAACCAGAATCCTTCGCACCAAAAATAAATTGCGAAGGCATGGCAAACCTCGCCGAGCGATACGAGCCGGCGATGATCCTTGCAAGTTCAGGAAGCACTACCTGGCGGCATAGCAATTCGGCTGCCCGTGGAAACTGCGGCAGTTTCATTGTCTTCTCGTACTGCGCGAGCACTTCATCGTCCAGCGCCTTGGTGAGAAACTTCGGCGAGAAAAAATGTCTGAACATTGTTCCTGAAGCCATCAGTTTTCGACCGAGATAGGGGACGGCCAGCGCCTCCTGATGCCACAAATTTTTCATTCCAGGGATGAGATCCACCGAGAATCTCATTTGCGGCGGTGGCACCGCGACCATGATCTGGGAGGAAAACCGTTCAGGCAGTTCCAGTGCAAGCTGGAACGCAGTAATTGCGCCCAAATCGTGGCTGACCATTGCCACCGATTTCAAGCCCAGCTGATCTAAAAGGCTGACCACGTCGTGAAATCGCTGCAACCTCGTCATTGGGTTGATCGGCAATTCGCTCCAGCCTTCACCCCGCAGGTCGGGAGCTATCGCCCTGTATCCTGCTTTGGCTATCGCAGGAATCAGATCCCTGAACTCCCACCATGTTTGACCAAAGCCGTGGAGCAACAGGACCGGGGCGCCTGCTCCCATTGTTGCAATATGCAGCCTTCCATCGTGCAGCTGAACATAGGAATGTTCCACACCGGCTATTTCTGGCGCAGTTGTTACCTCTGAATATTTGGCGGCCACGAGCTTCTCCTATCCAATAATGAAGTTTGGATGTACTGCCATGAGTTGGCAGCTGAGGCACAGAAGACTGCTGCGCCGGACTATCAGCCGTTGACGCCTTCCAGAAAACATTTGATGCGCACTAGCCAGCTGAACCGAGATCTACGCCGGGTCCTCCGGCTCGTACCCTGAAGATACTACTTTCATAGTGGATTGTCACTACTTTTATAGTGATGCGAGAATCAGAGCATGGGATCGGAAGAAACAAGCAAACCACGGGTGGATCGAGTTCTCGACGCAGCACTGAACATCCTCGCCGAGCAAGGCCTGCGTGCTGTCAGCCACGCACGCATCGATAAACGCGCACTGCTTCCCCTAGGCTCCACGTCTAACTATTTCAGGACCAGACAAGCACTGCTCGAAGGGCTGATTGCTCACCTTGCCAGACTTGAACGAGAGGATTTCGCGAACGTACCTCCTCAGGAAGCCCGCATTGATGCGGAAGCGGCATTTACCCAGATGCTGGAACTGCAAAGTGGAATCTTCCGAAATCGCACGCTGGCAAGATATGCCTTGTTCATCGACTTGGCCTCAACTCCCGATCTTATGAAGCCCCTGCTCGAAAACCGCAAAGGGTTCGAGCTCTGGACCACCGCCACCCTTGCAGCGCTGGGAGCCTCAGATCCCCTAAGCTGCACGACATTTTTGATGGCTACGCTGGACGGAGCATTGCTCCATCGAATCAGTGTCGATCCAGAGATGGCTATCGAACCAGTCGTGCACCGCGCGCTCGCGGCTTGCCTGGATAATGACCTGAAATAGCTCTCCTCTTATCGAAGTACTACAGCAAGCCCAGAAGCTTATCTTCTTCCTAGTCCACGCTCGTATCCCGGCTGACTCTCATGCGGTGTTGTCATCTTCCAGCCGAGCTGGTGAAGATCTACTATGGTTAATTTAAAGTTGCTCTGGGGAGCAGCTTCCTAGCTTGCCATCCAGCTTCGATGAACCACGGTTCTCAGCGGAGCCGGGGCCAGGTATCGGATTCAAAATAGTGGGGTATTTTGGGGATGAATAACTTGGGATTAAATTTCACCGCAGTTGATTTTGAGACTGCCAGTTTTGAGCCTGCATCCGTCTGCGCCGTTGGTCTGGTGAAAGTCCGTGACGGCGTGGTTGCGGAACGCGCCAGCTGGTTCGTCCAGCCTCCAACAGGCACATCAATCCATGACTTCGACCCGCAGCAAATGGCGAAGCACGGAATCGGGCCGCAGGATGTCGCCGATGCCGCCACGTGGGAACAGTCGCTGGCGCGGATCCAAGAGTTCGCGGGCTCCGATGTTCTGGTGGCCCATGACGCGTCCTTCGCACAAAAGATTCTTGAGCAGGCATCATCATATTCCGGTCTTGCCACCACCCCTCTGACCTGGCGTTGTTCCATGAATCTTGCGCAGCGGATGCTTGACCTGCCGGTTGCCGGCTTGGAAGCGGCCGCGGCATCGCTCGGTGTCACGGACATCGATCATGAGGAGTTAAGCGCAGAAGCCGAAATGACGGCCCAGGTAGTGCTGTCCATTGCGCAGCAGTTCGAAATGTCATCGATCGACGAGCTATGGCCCGCAAAAACTCCTGCCAACCGGAGAAATTTCAGGCTCCGCGCCGACAATGCAGCTCATGGACAGCAGACCGGCCCCGACCCTGCCCACCCGTTGTTCGGCCAGCACGTTGCAATTCTCGAAGAACCCGAGAAGATCAGCCTCTTGGAAGCCGAAGAGCTGATTACCGAGTTCGGCGGGATCTTTGAGAACTCGATCACGCCGGAAACCACAATGCGTGTGCTGTCTGAAGCTGAGGCACGCTCCCCCGAAGCTGCCCTGCACTATGGAGGTGAAGAACAGCAGATCCAGCTTCTGGGCGAAGAAGAGTTTCTGCACCTGCTGGATCCCAACAGCGCCATGCCAGCCGAAGATCATGAGGCCGCCCAGCGCAAGCCGAGGGCCCCAGAGCTCGGAGCCCTCTTCCAGTCGCCTCCTGCCCCGCGGCAGACAGCTATCTCGGAAGAAGCATTTGTGGCAGATGCGCCGGTACATGCAATAGAGCACCCCAACTACCAGGAGCACGAAAAGCTGCAGCGCAGCATCAGGGTTGGCGGCGGCGCACTGCTGATTGTCGTGGCAGTTGCCATGCTCGTCCTCGGCATCGCAACCATCGGACAAGGCGACGTGGTGATCGGCCTCTTCTGCCTGGTGGTCATGGCCATGGCGGGCCTGTTCAGCTTCAAGCTCTTCCAACGGCCGCTGAAGTGGTAGAGGATAGACTGAACCCGCCACCTACCAAGTAGATGACGGGTTCATGTTTGTGCGCCCTGCGGGGATCGAACCCGCGACCAGCGGATTAAAAGTCCGATGCTCTACCATCTGAGCTAAAGGCGCACGGCCTACGGCCAAAAACCATATTACCTGAAGTCGTCCTGCACACTTAATCGAGCATGCGGCCCCCGCCTGCAGGTTGCCCAGCTCACTGAAAAGACCAAGGAAAAAGGGGTAACCTTGTCGCCATGAGAGGTGCTCGATCAGGATCAAAAACCGCCCACGAATCAGGGTTCAGACATCACAAGCCACGCCCCTTCGCACCCTTGGACTTCGAGCCCTACGAAGGCGGAGCGGACCCTGCCCGGGTCTCCGAGGCAGCGCACCTTTCAGCACAGGCTTTTGTGCAGCGCGGCATTGAAAACCAGGATCCAGAGGTGGCGCAGCGGCTGATTGCCGTCGCCGAGGATCAGGGAATCGAGGTGCTGGCCGAGCTGTGGAGCGAGGCTCCCGCGCATTCGCTTCCCGGCGCCCTGTGGCGGCTGTATGCCGTGCGCACCGCAACTCTGAACATGCCTGATGTGATGGCCGCCCGCTTCTCAGCCGGGGCCCACCGGGCGCAGGTTGAACGCATCGTCGCAGGCGTCGCCGAGCCGCCGACCTCCGAGGAGCTGAAGAAGATGACCAGCTCCATCCTCTCCGGCGCATTCGACGGGGACTTCGCCCACGCCTTGGAACGCACCGCCGCCTACTGCCGCGTGCTTGCCCTGGGCATGGTCGAACATGCGGATGCGGCAGACCTAGCAAGCAGCGCCCGCGGCACGCAGCTGACCCAGCGGGCTCGCTCGCTGGACAACACCGCCAATGACCTTGAAGTCTGCGCGCGGATGTGGCGCCAGGGCACCCTGGTCTAAGACGCAAATCTGTTTTAATCCGGCCGCGCCCGTAGGATTAATGCGCAGGATCGACGAGTGAAAGGCCGGTGCGTGAGTTCGGACAACAAGGCTTCATCTTCTGGAACCGTGCGCTGGCTACTGATCTTGATCGCCACGGCGCTGTTGTCGCAGACCGCGTTGAACCTGGTTAGGCCGGTCACCACCTATAAGCTCATCTCGCTGCATGCAGACTCGGTCACCATCGGCGCCGTCACCGCCGCCTACGCGCTGCTGCCGCTGTTCACCGCGATCTACCTTGGCAGGGTCAGCTCGCGGATGCGCCAGATCCGCTACCTGATGCTCGGCGGGGCGCTGCTGCTGGCTGTCGGCGGGGCCGGCATCGCACTGTCCCCCAATGCGCTGCTGGTGGCCACGGCGAGCGCCGTGCTGGGACTCGGGCACCTGATGTTCACCATCGGCGGCCAATCCTCGATCGCACGCTTTCTGCCCGATACGGAGCTTGACAAGGGATTCGGCTGGTTCACCGCCGCCTTCTCCGCGGGCCAGTTCCTGGGGCCGCTGATTGCAGGGTTCGTGCTGGGCACCGGCACCAGCGCAGACTCCCCCGAGCGCATTGCAAGCATCAGCCTTTCGCTGTGGATCGGCGCCGGCTGCGCGCTGCTGGCCATTCCGCTGCTGCTGCCCAACCTGCAGCCGAAGGTCTCCAAGAAGGCCCTGCCCAGCGCCCCGGGCAAAAAGAAGACTTCTGCCATTGGCATCCTGAAGATCCGCGGCGTTGCCTCGCATATGTTCGCTTCGCTCACGCTGTTGTCCATTTTGGACATCCTCACCGCCTTCCTCCCGCTGGTTGCCGAGAAACATAACGTCACACCCACTGCAGTCGGTGTGCTTTTGGCCATTCGCGGGTGCGCCTCGGTGGTCTCCCGCTTGGTGATCCCGCAGCTCTCGGCCCACTTCAGCCGGCAGTCGCTGCTGACTGTGAGCCTCTATATTGCGGCAGCCACGATCGCCATCGCCCCGGCGTTCATCGACTCGCTGTGTATCGCGGGAGCTGCGCTGCTGGTTGGCGGCTTCTTCCTGGGCCTGGGCCAGCCGCTGACCATGACGATGATTTCCACCTCGGTGCCGCCGCTTGACCGCGGGGCTGCGCTGGCTGTCAGGCTCATGGGAAACCGGCTGGGACAGGTGGCTCTGCCGGTGATTGCAAGTACCGTGGCGGCCGGTATGGGCCCGGGAGGCGCCATCTGGTTCAGCTGCGCGCTGCTGGGCGCCAGCGCGGTGGAGAAAACCATCCGTCGATGACGTGAGAAGTCGCACTGAATCCGGTGCGCAGTTGACAGCCAGCCGGTGATGCGAGAAAACTAGGATGCGGTGTCGGGCCGCTGGTAACCCCGGGCTCCAAAACTCTGCCGCTTCGAGCGGCCTTCCGCCGAGAGGCGTTCCCGGTCCGGCACCGCTAAATTTCAGTGTTCACTTACACGCCGTAAACTGTACTGCGTTGGTACCTGCTTCTTAAAGTTCTATTCGAATGGTGCGCCGTACAAAGTGAAGTTCCAGATCTTTCCGTCAGCCTCGCGCGGCATTGAGCTGCTCTGCGACCTAGCTGCAACGATCCGCCGCTCGGTGGCGGGCGTGTCTGAAATGATCGGCAATCCCGACGGCCGCACCCAGCAGCTGCGCGAGCTTGCCGCCGCGGAGGCCGAGGCCTCGGACCTGGTCCATGCGGTGCTCACCCACCTGCGCACCAGCTACATCAGCCCGCTGCCGCGTGAGGACATGTACACGCTCTCCCGCCTGCTGCACGAGACCATGGAGCACCTGCGCGGCACCGGCGAGCTGATCATGAACGTGGGCTCCACCCCGCTGTCTGAACGCTCCTCCGAGCAGCTTGAGCTGATCTCCCAGCTGGCGGGGCTCGCCGCTGACTCGGTGCAGCGCCTGAACAACCTCGATGACCTGGAAGACAACTGGCTGCAGATGTTGCAGTCCTCCAAGCGGGCCGCGCGTACGCACCTTGTCTGGCTCAATGAGATCGCAAACTTCTCCAAGGCCGGCACCATGCACCGCCACCAGTCGGTCGCCGACCATCTGATGCTCACCGCCAATACCCTGCGCCAGTTCGCGGACCACCTGGGCCGCGTTCTGGTCAAGGAGTCCTAGAGGCCATGACCGTTACTTCGGTGCTCACCGTCATCGCGGTGATCCTGACCTTGGCCTACGCGGTGCTCAACGGCTTTCGAGATTCATCGACAGCCATCGCCGCCGCGGTGCGCACCCGGGCGCTGACCCCGGTGGTGGCAGTGGTCGTCGCAGCATTCTTCGCATTCCTGGGCACGCTTGCCACCTCTGGGCTGAGCACCGCCCTGGTCGATGCGCTGAACTTCAACGTCCCCGACGGCACCGCCGGGCTGAAGATGGTGATCTGCGGTCTTATCACCGCCGGCGCCTGGGGCATCTACTGCTGGTGGCGGGGCATGCCGATGAGTTCGACGCATTCGCTGCTCTCCGCCCTGGTCGGCGCCAGCGGCGCGGCCGCGTTCGTGGGCGACGAGTCGATGGCAGGGGCCTGGCAGCTGCTGCTCGGCTCGGTGCTGCTTCCGCTGCTCGTCGCGCCGGTGGTTGCCTATGCCCTGTCCTATCTGGCGGTGATCCCCGCCATGTGGCTGGTCCGGCACAACACCTCCCGCACCGTCAACGAGGTCTCCCGCACCGGCCAGGCAGTCACCGCCTGCGCGGCGGCGCTGGGCCTTGGCCTGCAGGACGGCCAACGCACCGGCGCGCTGGTCGCGCTGGTGCTGATGAACGGCCACATGATGGATCCCGGCCCGGTCACCTGGGTCATCCAGCTGGCCGCGGCAGCCGCGCTGTCCTTCGGCGTGCTGCTGGGCGGCTGGCGCATCACCCACACGCTGGGACGCCGCCTGGTGAACTTCGACCCGCTGCGCGGAATGATCGCCCAGGGCGTCTCCGCGATCATGCTGTTCCTCGGCTCTCTGGTCTTCCATCTGCCGCTGTCCACTACCCAGACCGTCACCAGCGGCATCGTGGGCGCCGGTCACAACCAGAGCTTCGAATCGGTCTTCTGGCGCAATGTGGCCAAGGTGGCGCGGATCTGGGTATTGACTCCCGTGGTCTGCATCTTCGGCGGCGCGGTGTTCACGCTGGCCATCAGCCCGCTGTTCTAGTCCTCCCCAGGGGTGAACAGGTCCTCGATGCTGCACCCGAAGAGCTTGGCGATCCGGAAGGCCAGGGGCAGCGAGGGGTCGTAGCGGCCTTTCTCCAGGGAGATGACCGTCTGGCGCGAGACTCCGAGTTCGTCGGCCAGCTGCTGCTGGGAGAATCCGCGCAGCTTGCGGTGCTCCGGTAGCGAGTTTTCCATCTAGCCCTCGGTACGCTTGATCAGCTGGTACCTGATGGCAAAGTCAATCAGCAGCAGGGAAAGCACCAAGGCGAAGGCCAAGCCCAGCGGGACCTCCAAGAACCAGTCGACCTTGAACTGCAGGAAGCTCAGCACACCGGCGCCAAGTCCGAGGAACAGCAGCATGTCCCTGAAGACTGCGGCGCCTGCCCGCTCCGCCCAGCGGCTCTCGATAGACTGCTCAACATCCTTCGGGGCTCCGGTGATCGTCTCGCGGTCCACCAGCAGAACCCAGATCAGCGCGCTGAACGGCAGCCAGAAGCTGATGGAGTAGCCGGCCAGGGCGAGCGGAATCTGCTGCGGATAACCCAGCACCGCGGCCAGCGAACCCAGGGCCAGCGCAATCGCCAGTCCCCCGCCGAGGCTGATGCCCAGCAGCTTGCGCGTGCTTCCGCCAGAGCGCATCCGGCCCCATCGCGACTTGGTCAACTCACTCATCGTCCCCTCCTGCATGGTCGTTTCCTGCTCTTGCAACCACCCTATAGTCAAGCTTCCTTTACAGTCAAGGAAACTTTACATGGGTGCTTAAAAACCAGCGGCGCACCGAAGTGCGCCGCTGGCGATGATCCCCTCCAGGATCCTCGGAAGACCCCCCTTCCGGTCCGTCTGCCCTGGGGCAGACGAATTCTTTATCCGAAGCGTCCTGAGACGTAGTCTTCGGTAGCCTTCTGCTCTGGGTTGGAGAAGATGGCGGCGGTGTCGTTGAACTCGATGAGCTTGCCCGGCTTGCCGGTGCCTGCAATGTTGAAGAAGGCGGTCTTGTCGCTCACGCGGGCGGCCTGCTGCATATTGTGGGTCACGATCACCACGGTGTAGTCGTTCTTCAGTTCGTTGATCAGGTCCTCGATGGCCAAGGTGGAAATCGGGTCCAGCGCCGAGCAAGGCTCGTCCATCAGGATCACGTCCGGCTTCACCGCAATGGTGCGGGCGATGCACAGGCGCTGCTGCTGGCCGCCGGAGAGGCCGGAGCCCGGCTTGTCCAGGCGGTCCTTGACCTCGTTCCACAGGTTCGCGCCGCGCAGCGACTTCTCCACCAGCGCATCGGCGTCGGACTTGGAGATCTTCTGGCCGTTGAGCTTCACGCCGGCGAGCACATTGTCCTTGATGGACATGGTCGGGAACGGGTTCGGGCGCTGGAAGACCATGCCGATCTGGCTGCGCACGGTCACCGGGTCAACGCCAGGGCCGTAGAGGTCGTCGCCGTCCAGCAGGACCTCGCCCTCGACGCGGCCGCCGGGGATGACCTCGTGCATGCGGTTCAGGGTGCGCAGGAAGGTGGACTTGCCGCAGCCCGATGGGCCGATGAATGCGGTGACGGACTTCGGCTCGATGTTGATGGAGACGCCTTCAACGGCCAGGAACTTGGAGTAGTAGACGTTCAGGTCATTGACGTCGATGCGTTTTGCCATGATTATTCCTTGAAAAGTTTGGGGTTTCGGACCGGAGCCTTAGCTCAACGGCCCTTCTTTGGGGCGAAGATCTTTGCGATCAGGCGGGCGATGAGGTTCAGCGCCATCACCATCAGGATTAGCAGCAGGGCCGCTGCCCATGCGCGCTGCAGCGATGGATCCACATTGGTCGGGCTGGTCGGCGTCATGATCTGGTAGTAGATGAACGTCGGCAGCGTGGACATCCAGTTGGCAAACACATTCAGGTTGATGTTGCTTGCGATGCCGGCGGTGACCAGGATCGGCGCGGTTTCGCCGATGACTCGGGCGATGGCCAGGGTCACGCCGGAGGCGATGCCGGAGATGGCGGTCGGGATGACCACCTTCAAGATGGTGCGCCAGCGGCGCACGCCCAGTGCGTAGGATGCTTCGCGCAGCTCGTTCGGAACGATCTTGAGCATTTCTTCGGTGGAGCGGACCACGGTGGGGATCATCAGCACGCTCAGGGCGACTGCCGCGACGATGCCCATGCGGGAGTTCGGGCCCAGCAGCAGGCCGAAGAAGGCTGCCGCGAACAGGCCGGCAACGATCGACGGAATGCCGGTCATGACGTCCACGAAGAAGGTGATGGCGCGGGCCAGCGGGCCGTTCTTGCCGTATTCGACCAGGTAGATCGCGGTGAGCATGCCCACCGGAACCGAGATCAGGGTGGCCCACAGGGTGATCAGCAAGGTGCCCATCAGTGCGTGGTAGGCGCCGCCCAGCACCGGGGTGCCTTCGGCGACGGTCTGGTTGTCCACCGCGCCGGTGATGCCGTTCATCGAGGTGAACAGGAAGTGGCTGTTCATGCCCGGCAGGCCCTTTTCAAGCACCGTGTAGAGCACCGAGGCCAGCGGGATCAGCGCCAGGATGAAGCTTGCGTAGATCAGGTAGGTCCACATCGCGTTCTTACCGCGGCGCTTGCCCTCCACCACGGTGGTGGCCACCGAGGCGATGACCAGGAACAGGACCGCGGAGTAGATCGCGAAGGTCGCCACTGAGAAGCCGGTCAGCGTGGACGCCGCGGCGCCGAGCACGATGGATCCTGCGCCGATGGCCGGCAGGGCCCACTTGGGCATCTTGCCCTTGGCCAGCGAGTTGCGCTTGCGGCTCGGCGGCGGGGTCAGGGTCGTATTGCTGCGTTCAAAAGTTGTCATGGCACTCATCAGTTGGCTCCGGAGAATTCCTTGTGGCGGGCGATGATTGCCCGGGCGATCATGTTCACGACCAAGGTGATCAGGAACAGGACCAGGCCGGCGGCGATGAGCTCGGCCAGACGCAGCCCGAAGGCTTCAGGGAAGTTCAGTGCGATCTCCGCGGCAATGGTCTGGTTGCCGGACTGGATCAGCGAAGGGATCAGGCCGCCGGTGGAGAGCACCAGGGCTACCGCCATGGTCTCGCCCAGGGCGCGGCCCAGGCCCAGCATGACTGCGGAGATGATGCCCGGGCGGGCGAAGGGAAGCACCGCGGTGGTGATCATTTCCCAGCGGGTGGCGCCCAGGGCCAGCGCGGCTTCCTCGTGCAGCTTGGGAGTCTGCAGGAAGATTTCACGGGACAGCGAGGTGATGATCGGCAGCACCATCACTGCCAGCACGATGCCGGCGGTGAGCATGGTCTTGCCGGTCTGCGATGCAGGGCCCTCGAAGATCGGGATGAAGCCCATGTTGGCGGCAAGCCAGTCGTAGCCAGGCACCAATGCCGGGGCCAGGACCATGTAGCCCCAGGCGCCGTAGATGACCGAGGGGATGGCCGCCAGCAGGTCGATCACATAGCCCAGCGGGCCGGCGATCCGGCGCGGGGCGAAGTGGGAGATGAATAGGGCGACGCCCAGTCCAATGGGGGTGGCGATCAGCAGGGCGATGGCCGCCGCGATCACGGTGCCGATGACGATCGGCCAGATATAGGCGAAGAATCCTTCGCCGCCGGAAATGTCGGCGGGGTCTGCCATAAACGTCGGCAGGGCCTGGATGAGCAGGAAGACAGCCACCGCGAAGAGGGTGATGAGGATCAGCACACCGGCGCCGAGCGCGGCGCCGGAGAAGATCTTGTCCCCGGCGCGGCCGGACGTCGATGACTTGCTCGTCAAAGCATTGGTAGTCATGGCTAAAGCCTTTTGTCGGTATGAGGGGTGTGGGGTGGAGGGGGTTGGTGCGGGCGGTGTCCCGCCCGCACCGTGGGTGCTACTTGGCGACGGTGATCGAGTCGATGGCAGCTGCTGCCTTCTCCTCGATGCTGGTCGACAGCGGTGCGTTGCCGGCCGAGTCGGAGGCGGTCTTCTGACCCTCGGCGGAAACTACGTACTTGCCGAACGCCTTGACCAGGTCGACGGTTGCCTGGTCCTTGTAGGTGTTGCAGTAGATGTGGTAGGAGAGCAGCACGATGGGGTAGGTGCCTGCTTCGGTGGTGTCGCGCTTCAGGTCAAGTGCCAGGTCGTTCTTGGCTGCGCCCTCAACCGGAGTGGCGGTTTCAAGTGCCTTGGCGGCTGCTTCGGCGGAGATCTTGGTGTACTCGTCGCCCACCTTGACGTTCACGGTGGACAGGTCGCCCACAGCGGAGAAGTCGGCGTAGGTGATGGCGCCCGGGGTGGAGCCGGCGGTGGAGACCACGCCGGAGGTGCCCTTGGCGTTCTCCGACTGGATGTCCTTCGGCCAGTCACCGGAGACGTCGTAGGTCCAGACATCGCCTGCGGTGGCCTTCAGGTACTCGACGAAGTTCTCGGTGGTGCCGGACTCGTCGTTGCGGTGCACCACGGTGATTGCGGTGTCAGGCAGCTTGGCGTCCGGGTTCTGCTTGGCGATCGCCTCGTCGTTCCACTTGGTGATCTCCTTCTTGAAGATCTTGGCGATGGTGGTCGCGTCCAAGTTCAGTTCCTCGACGCCCTCGAGGTTGAAGGCAACTGCGATCGGCGAAACGTAGGCTGGAACGTTGAAGGCGCCGTCTGGTCCGCAGACCTTCTTGGACTCTTCCTTCTCTTCCGGCTTCAGGTAGGCGTCCGAGCCGGCGAACTGCGCGCCGCCTGCCAGGAATGCCTTGCGGCCTGCGCCGGAGCCGTCCGGCGAGTACTGTACGTTGGCCTGTGCGTTCTGGCCCTTGAAGCCGGTGATCCAGGCTTCCATGGCGGACTTCTGCGAGGAAGCGCCGATGCCGGTCAGGGTGCCGGATACTGCAGCGTCGGCCGATGCGCCGCCTGCCGGGGCGCTGGAAGCCGCGCCGGTCGGGTTGTCGGAACCGCAGGCGGTCAGTGCAAGCGCTGCGATGGAAAGAACAGCAGCTGCACTGCCAAGACGATTGAGCTTCACGAGTGGTACTCCCCAGTAGTTTGGTGAATCTGATGTAAACCTTGCAGCGGACATCTGTCTCGCTTCATCTAGAACGTTAAGGAGCCAAAGTGACCAGCTCCCCCAGCAAAGGTGAACGAAAGGTTAACAACGAGTTTCCTTAGGGGTGATCCTGATCACCCTCCTCGGCGTCGTTCCGCACCGCCTCAAAAGAACGCCCTGTCAGCCGCCGATTAGCGGATTTTCAAGGGATTGGCCCGCCGCCGCATCCGCCAGTTCCCAAGATCATTGCCGGCATCAGGGCGCAGCCGCGGGCGCCCATGACAAACTAGAGCCATGGCTTCCGGTCGCACAGTGCGTTCTTTTCTTGCCACGCGCAACAAGGCGGGGCTGATCCGCGCGCGCAACTCCCTGCCGCGCATCATCCGCATGACCCTCGGCGCCATCGGCGCCTTCTGGGTTGCCGAAGAACTGCTGGGCCACACCCAGCCGATCTTCGCCGCCACCAGCGCGCTGGTGTCCCTGGGATTCGGCGGGGCCACCACCGTGCGGCGCACCGCCGAGGTGGCGCTGGGCTGCACGCTGGGCGTGGCGCTGGGCGACCTGCTGATGCAGTGGCTGGGCCAGGGCATCTGGCAGGCGGCGGTGGTGATGTCGCTGAGCCTGGTGATTGCCCGCTATCTCGACTCCGGCTCCATCTTCTCCACCCAGCTGGGCATGCAGTCGGCGCTGGTGGTGCTGCTGCCGATCAGCATCGACGGACCGTTCTCCCGCTCCATTGATGCGCTGGCAGGTTCGGTGCTGGCGCTGCTGATCATCATCCTGTGGCCCTCGGACCCGCGGCGCACCCCGGTGGCGGCACTGTCGGAGCTTTTCAAGGAGCTCTCCGAGGCAATGCTCGAGTGCTCCTGGGCGATCAGGGACGACGACCGCCGGGCAGCCTTCCATGCGCTGGTCAAGGCGCGCTCCACCCAGAAGTACCTGGACCAGCTGCCCGCGGCATTCAAGGCCTCGCAGGAAATCGCGATGCTCTCCCCGGCCGGCCGCCGGCACCGCGATGAGCTCAACCGCCTGTCAGACCGCTTCAACCACTACGACTGGGCCTCGCGCAACGCCAGGGTGTTCGTGCGCCGCCTGGCCTCCACGCTGAGCAACAGCGCGCTGACCCCCGAGGGCTCCGCGGCGCTGGCTCCGCTGCTGCGGGAGATCTCCGAGGGCATCAGCTCGCTGGCGCAGTCGGTGCGCGAACCGACCCTTGCCGGGCAGCATAAATACGAGAAGATCGCCCGCGCCCAGCTTGAGGCGGCGGCCGCCCAGCTGGACCCGCGGGCCCTTGGCGTGGAGGGGCTGCAGGGCGAAGGACTGGTGCTGCTGCTGCGCCCCATGGTGGTGGACCTGCTGGAAGCCGCGGGGCGCAGCAACGAGTCCGCCGTCGAGTTCTTCCCGAAGTTGTCCTAGCCGCTCGATAGCATTGGTACATGGCCAAAACTTCCACTAAGACCAAAGCCGCCGCGAGCTTCAAGTGCTCCGAATGCGGCTGGACCACCATCAAATGGGTGGGCCGCTGCGGCGAATGCCAGGCCTGGGGCAGCGTAGAAGAGGTCGGCGTGGTCAGCGCCCGCACCGTTGCGGCGGCCAAGGTGGCCCATCCAGCCAAGCCCATCGCGCAGATCGACGGCTCCGAGGCCGCTTTCCGCCCCAGCGGCGTGCCCGAGCTTGACCGCGTGCTCGGCGGCGGCCTGGTTCCCGCCGCCGCCATCCTGCTGGCCGGCGAACCCGGCGTGGGCAAGTCCACCCTGCTGCTTGACGTGGCAGCCAAGGCGGCCCAGACCGGCCTGCGCGTGCTGTACCTGACCGGCGAGGAGTCCGCCGCCCAGGTCAAGTCCCGCGCTGAACGCATCAACGCCATCGCCGACACCCTGTACCTGGCCGCTGAAACCGACCTGTCGCTGGCGCTGGGGCAGATCCAGGAGATCAACCCGCAGCTGCTGATCCTCGACTCGGTGCAGACCTTCTCCTCAGCAGAGGTCGACGGGGCCGCCGGCGGCGTCTCCCAGGTGCGCGAGGTGGCAGCCTCCATCATCAACTCCGCCAAGACCCGCGCCATGACCACGATCATGGTGGGGCACGTGACCAAGGAGGGCTCGGTGGCGGGCCCGCGCCTGCTCGAGCACCTGGTGGACGTGGTCTGCCAGTTCGACGGCGAAAAGCATTCGCGGCTGCGCATCCTGCGTGCGCTGAAGAACCGCTACGGCGCCACCGACGAGGTGGGCTGCTTCGATTTGAACGAAGACGGCATCCAGTCCCTGACAGACCCGTCCAAGCTCTTTGTCACCCGCACCCGCAACCCGGTGCCCGGCACCTGCATCACAGTGACCCTCGAGGGCCGGCGCCCGCTGGTGGCCGAGGTGCAGACCCTGCTTTCACGCGGCAGCGGCCCTGCCCCGCGGCGGGCCACCAGCGGCCTGGACGCGGCCCGCGCGCAGATGGTCGTCGCGGTGCTGCAGGCCCGCGCCCACATGGACCTGTCCTCCATGGACTCCTATATAGCTACGGTGGGCGGCGTGAAGATCACCGAGCCGGCCGCTGACCTTGCCTGCGCGCTGGCCCTGGCCTCCTCGCTGAACGAGTTCCCGCTGCCCCAGGACTTCGTGGCCTTCGGCGAGGTGGGCCTTGCCGGCGAGGTGCGCCAGGTCCCGGAGATCGCCCGGCGCATCACCGAGGCCCAGCGCCTGGGCTTCTCCTTCGCCATGGCCCCGGCCACGCCCGAGCCGCTGAAGAACATCCCAGAGGGGATCCGCGTATTCCAGGTGGAAAATGTTGCCCAGGCCCTGGACATCGCATTTAATCAGCGGCAGAAGCCTTCGCGCTAAACTTGGAACTGCTGCCCGCTGAAAGGACGCACGTTGAAGCCGCACCCCGCCCCAGTTTTGCTTGCCACCCTGGCCCGGATTGCCCCGGGAACCGAACTGGCCCAGGGGCTGGAACGCATCCAGCGCGGACGCACCGGTGCGCTGATCGTGCTGGGCCACGACAAGGTCGTTGAATCCATCTGCTCCGGCGGCTTCAGGATCAAC
Source organism: Glutamicibacter uratoxydans (assembly GCF_006539925.1). Lineage (GTDB taxonomy): Bacteria > Actinomycetota > Actinomycetes > Actinomycetales > Micrococcaceae > Glutamicibacter > Glutamicibacter uratoxydans. The sequence continues at coordinate 59,988 of NZ_BJNY01000018.1, forward strand.
ACCGAGTACACCCCCACCCGGCTGCGCGAGCTGGCAAAAATGGACGGCGCGATCATCCTCGACGCCTCGGCCAAGCAGATCCTGCAGGCAGGCGTGCAGCTGATGCCCAGCGCCAGCATCGAAACCCAGGAGTCCGGAACGCGCCACCGCACCGCGGAGCGCGTCGCGGCGCAGACCGGGTTCCCGGTGATCTCCGTGTCCCAGTCGATGCAGACGATCACCCTCTACGCCGCCGGCGAGCGCCATGTGCTGGAGCCTGCCGAACGCCTGCTGGCCCGCGGCAACCAGGCCATCGCCACCCTTGAGCGCTACCGCCACCGCCTCGACCAGGTCACCAGCGCGCTGTCTGCCGCCGAGATCGAAGACGCGGCCACCGTGCGCGAGGTGCTCGCGGTGCTGCAGCGCACCGAAATGCTGCGCCGCACCAGCGAGGAGATTTCCCGCTACGTGCTGGAGCTCGGCGTGGACGGCCGGCTGCTGGCCTCGCAGCACACCGAGCTGCTCGCCGGCATCCAGGTGGACAACCAGCTGCTGCTACGCGACTACTCGCATGCCGATGGCACCGAATTGGATATCGACGCGGCCCTGGAGAAGCTGCATGAGATTTCCGATGCACAGCTCATCGAGCCCGAGGCGCTGACCAAGATCCTGTTCCCGCACTCCGCCGCTGACCAGGAAGACCAGCTGACCCCCAAGGGATACCGCCTGCTGTCGCAGATCCGCTCGGTGCCCAAGGCGATCGGCGAACGGCTGGTTGCGTCATTCGACAACCTGCAGCTGCTGATGGCGGCCTCGACCTCGCAGCTGATGCAGATCGAGGGGGTCGGCGAGCAGCGTGCGCGCTCGATCCGCGAGGGGCTGGCCCGCATGGCGGAGTCCTCGCTGCTCGACCGCTATATCTAGGGCTACTTCAGTACGAAGGTCACCGGGTCGCTGGTAAGTTCGCCCAGCGCGGCGGTGAACTTGTAGGTTCCAGGCAGCGGCTGGGCGTTGACTGCCTTGCAGCCCGGAGCCGAGCGATTGCGGTTCCAGTCGAACTTCGCATTCTCCTTTTGGCCGGCTGCAAACTTCAACAGGACGTCTTCGCTGTTTGCCAGGCAGTCGACGGTGGAGAAGATTCGGTCGGACCCGCTGGAAATGAGGAACTCCTGCTGGCTGGTGCCGACGTTGACCTCGCACTCGCGGTCCGAGGTATTCTCGATGCCCAGGGTCAGCACCGGATTTTCTTCCGGCGCGTAGGACTTCTTGTCTGTGGACGCGGTGATCTTGACTTCGCCTTCTTTGCAGGCGTTTGCCGAGGCAGTTTGCGCTTCTTCACCGCTGCCGGCGCTGGGCGAACTTTGCACGCTGGGTGCCGCAGCATCAGGGCTCGGCGCATCCGACGAGGTGAACATGCCGACCAGTACGGTGATGCCCCAGACAATCAATCCGATAAGCACGAGGGCCGCGACGGCTACGGTGATGCGCCGGCGCCGGTACACGCGGGCCGATGGCTTGCCCCCCGAAGTATTGCTCATGGGTTAAGGCTAGTTCATCCGCTGCCTATCTTGGCGTAACGGAGCCTAATTCTGCCCCGTGAATCAGCTGATCTACAGTGGTGGGGTGCAGCAAATTCACGACAAGATCAATAATTGGTATCTGGAGAACGCCCGCGACCTGCCATGGCGGCGTCCTGGCGCCACCGGCTGGGAAGTGATGGTCAGTGAGTTCATGCTGCAGCAGACCCCCGTAGTCAGGGTTCTGCCGGTATGGGAAGAATGGATGCGGCGCTGGCCTCGCCCGCAGGACCTTGCCGCCGAACCGCTCTCCGAAGCACTGAAGGCCTGGGGCCGCCTGGGGTATCCGCGCCGTGCGCAGCGGCTGCACGCGGCGGCAGTTGAGATCACGACCGAATACAACGGCCAGGTGCCGCACAGCGAGGAGCAGCTGCGTGCGCTTCCCGGAGTCGGTGACTACACCGCGGCCGCCATCGCCTGCTTTGCCTTCCACGAGCCAACGGTCGTCGTCGACACGAACATCCGCCGCGTGCATGCGCGCCTCTTCGGAGGCATGGCCCTGCCCGAGCAAAGCCCCCGCGCCAGCGAATTCGCCCGGGCCCGCCAGGTCCAGCCAGACGATAGCGCTACTGCGAATTTGTGGAATATTTCGGTGATGGAGCTCGGAGCGCTGGTGTGCACCGCGCGCAGCCCCAAGTGTGAACAGTGTCCGGTGTTCGATGACTGCGCGTGGATCAAGGCCGGGCAGCCTGCTCCGCACTACACTCCTAAGGGGCAGGCGTGGAAAGGCACCGACAGGCAGGTTCGAGGGGCGATCATGGCAATCCTGCGCGAGCATGAAGAACCTGTCGCCGAGCAGAGCTTCCTGGCAGATTTGGCGCATCAATCCCACGCCAAGTATGTCGCCCTGAGCATGCTCGAGTCGCCTTTGGAACAGCGCGAACGAGCACTAGCCGGGCTGCTGAACGACGGCTTAGCCGTCAATGAATCCGGCGGAATCCGACTGCCTTCCTGAGAACTACTGCCCATTTCTGCGCCTTAGCCCTAAAATCACGGCATGGACGCTTCAGAAGTCACAAACAAGGCCCAGCAGGTTATTGAACATCCCTGGGTCAAGCGGGTGGCACGCTTGGGTTATATCTCGAATGCGGTTCTGCACATCATGCTCGGCATACTCGCGATAGCTGTAGCCGCCGGCAGCCATGCCGAAGCAGACCAAGGCGGAGCCCTCGGCGCCATTGCAAAACAGCCACTCGGGGCAGTTGTTCTGTGGATCTGCGCTGCTGGTGCAGTCCTGCTGGGAATCTGGTCTGTAGTCCAGGCACTGCTGCCGCATCCCCGGAAGCTGAAAAGGCTCAAGTTAGCGGGGACCGGCGTGGTATTCCTGCTCTTGGCCGGCGCCTTCATGCAGTTCGCGTGGGGTGGCCACAGCGACTCGGGGAAAAGCACAAGCAGCTTCAGCGTCGCCCTGATGCAATATACCGGCGGCCGTGCCCTGCTGGTTCTCATCGGGTTGGCCTTCATCGGCGTCGGCGTCTACTTTGTCTACCGCGGCGTTACCCGCAGATTCCTCAAGGACGTGGATGCTTCAAGCCATGCAGGACTGCAGAAAACCATGACTATTTCTGGTGTCATCGGCTATCCGGCAAAGGGAATCGTGCTGGCAGCGGTGGGCCTGCTGTTCATCGTGTCGACAGTCCAGGGCGACCCGAAGGAATCGACCGGCGTCGACGGGGCGCTGAAAGCAGTCAGAAGCCAAGACTACGGCCCCACCATGCTCATCCTGCTCGGGGCAGGCCTGCTGGCCTACGGAATCTTTCTCGCATTCCGCTCGCGCTATGACAGCATGGACTCCTGAATCACAAGGTAATGATCATCCGGGTATTGCCCAGCGTATTCGGCTTGACCCGAGCCAGATCCAAGAATTCGGCGACGCCCTCATCCCGGGAAAGCAGGATTTCCTGGTACACGGATGGGTCGACCGCGCTTTGGTCGGCCATCACGCTGAAGCCCTGGCGCTCGAAGAACTTCACTTCAAAGGTCAGGCAGAAGACCCGTGCCACGCCGACGCTGCGTGCACGCTGCAGCAGCTCGGTCAGCAGCAGGTGGCCCACGCCTTTTCCGCGAACTTCCGCGGAGGTGGCAAGCGTGCGGATCTCTGCGATGTCTTCCCAGATGACGTGAAGGCCGCCGCATCCGACGATATTTCCCTCGTGGTCTTCGGCCACCACGAACTCTTGGATCGATTCATAGTAGGTTACCGCTTCTTTATCCAGCAAGATTCGCTCCTCGGCCAACGGCCGCACCAGATTGCGGATCGCGTGGACGTCACTGGTCTTGGCTGAACGAACGGTAATTGTATTCACACAATAAATCCTATGCCCGCGCGTTTGGAGAATCGATTCTTCGGCGTGCAAAAGTCATAGACCGCCAACCCAATATCGATCTGTGCGAGACTTGGCTTCGGCTGCTGTTGGTACCACGGTGAAGGAAGAGCATGAGGACGAAGTCTGCAGGCCCCGGCTTTGGGCTGCTGTCCATCTTGCTTGCGGCCGTTGGCATCGCTCCCCTGCTCAACTACGGCCTGAGCGCCACCAGCGACCTGGTGATCAGCGATCTCGGCATCAGCGAAACCCAGTTCGGCCTGCTGGCAACCGTATGCTTCGGCTGCGGCACCATCGGCAACGTGGTCTTTGGAAGGTACTCCGACCGACAGCCCGATGCGAAGCTGCTGGCCATTGTCTTCGGCATTGCAGCACTTGCCATGGCAGTCGCCGCCATTCCTGCTGGCTACATCTTCTTGCTGGCCGCCTCAGGAATTGCCGGGTTCGCCCAGTCCTTCCCCAATGGGGTGACCAACCGCATTCTTGTCCAGCGCGTGCCCGCCGACCGCCGCATTGGATGGACCGGCATCAAGCAGTCGGGCGTGCAGGTTTCACAACTGGTGGGCAGCGTCGGCTTCCCCCTGCTTGCAGGATTCATCGGCTGGCATGGGGCTTCCGCCATCGGCGCAGTGCTCGCCGCAGCGCTTGCGGTTCTCGCAGTACGCATCTTGGCTGCAACGCCGCTGCTTCCGGCCGGTGCGCCGAGGCAAAGGATCAGTGCGGCGCCGGTCGCTGCCAAGCCCGATGATTCCACGCGCTTCATAGTCTTTGCATTGACGCTTTTTGGGTTTATCAACGGCGTGGGGGTTCAGGCAACCAACGTTTACGTAGCATTGTTCGCCGTCCGAGAGCTTGGCTTCTCCCTAGTCGCCGGCGGATTGACCGCTGCAGTAGTGGGCGTCGTCGGTGTCAGCGCACGCATCGGCTGGGGAAAAATGATGGCCCGCGGCGTATCCGCACCCAAGCTGCTGCTGCTTCTGGCGCTGCTCGCAATGGCAGGCGGGATCAGCTTCCTCGGCGCACTGCTGGGGCACTCGACCATCCTGCTGTGGCTGGCGGTCGTCCTGCACGGCGCTTCTGCCCTCGGAGTCTCTGTGGTGCTCATGGCCGCGCTGCTGCGCGCGATTCCCGCCAGCCGGATGGGCAGCGCCAGCGGCATCGTGACCGCGGGCCAGTTTGGCGGGTTCACCGTCGGGCCATTGGCCATGGGCATGCTGATCAGCTCCTCCGGAGGTTTTGCAGCAGGGTGGATTGCAGTCATCTGCATCTACACTGCATGCACGGCGCTGGGGATCTACCTAGTGCTTCGGGCACGACAGAGATCCTGACCGATGGATCTCCAAGCCCTCAAGACACTGGCCCACCTTCGGCGAGCGCGGGACCACATCGACCGCAGCTACGCCGAACCCTTGGACGTGCCCACGATGGCCCAGCAGGCGCTCATGTCCCCCGCCCACTTCTCCCGGGAATTCAAGCGGGCCTATGGCGAAACCCCGCATTCCTACCTGCTGACCCGCCGGATCGAACGGGCAATGCATCTGCTGCGCGCGGGAGTTTCGGTCACCGATACCTGTATGCAGGTTGGCTGGACTTCGCTGGGGTCTTTCAGCACGCGCTTCACCGAGGTGGTCGGCGAATCGCCGTCGGCCTATAGGGAGCGCGACCACGAAGACACCGAACAGATCCCTTCCTGCATCGCCAAAATCCTGATGCGTCCCGAGCGTTTTTGATCCAGCAGTTTTGAAGAAGTCCTGGCCAAACGGTATCCGTAGGCTGTAGCCATGGCAAATATTTCAGTTCAACATATTCCGCTGATCGTCCTGGACGTCGACGAGGCTCTTGCCTTCTATCGCGACGGCCTGGGCCTGGGCGTCCTCTCCGATGTTGCCAACGGCGACTTCCGCTGGGTGTCCCTCGGCGTCCCCGCACAACCCGGTCTCAGCATCGTGCTCTCCGCCCCAGGAGCTGGCCGTTCCGAACAAGATGCGCAGATCATCGCCGAGCAGGTGGCCAAGGGAAACTTCGGCCCCTTCGTCTTTTCGGTTGACGACCTCGATGCTACATTTGAGGCACTTGCGGCCAGTGGAGCCGAGGTGCTTCAAGAGCCGAAGGTGCAGCCTTGGGGACCACGCGACTGCGCATTCCGCGACCCCTCGGGCAATATGATCCGTATCAACCAAGCGGGCTAGGAGCTTCACCATGGCTGACGACGAACAGAGCGGTTTCTCAGAGGCAGAGAAGGCAGCGATGAAGGAGCGCGCCGCTGAGGTCCGCGCACCAAAGAAGCGCATGACCAAGGCGGAAAAGGCCGCGGCCGCGCGCGCCGCGGTCGAAGAAAAGATCGCATCCTATGAGGGAACCGATAAGGTGCTGGCCGAGGCCCTGCACAGGATCATCACTACGACGGCGCCGGAGCTGGAGCCGAAAACTTGGTATGGAATGCCGGCCTACGCACTGGATGGAAACATCCTCTGCTTCATCCAGGATGCAGCTAAGTTTGGCGCCCGCTATCTGACGCTCGGCTTCAATGATGCGGCAAAATTGGATGACGGCACGCTGTGGGCAACTTCGTTTGCGATTACCGCACTTGACGACGGGCTCGAAGAAAAGCTCGCCAAGCTCGTTGCGAAGTCGGTAGGCCGCTGATTTTTCTGCTGGCGGCGGGTTGGCAAGCAGGTTCTTAGACACCATGCTTCCGGCCCGCTGCCGCTAGTTCTCGAGCAGTTCTTCCTTGGCTCGCGGCAATGCCCGGACAAGGACCATCGAGGCCGCCGCGAAGGCCAAGATCAGGGCCAATAATCCGTATCCCAGCGAGCTGGCGTCCAATGCAATAGCTGGTCCCAGCGATGAAAATAACGTCGTAATGGCCAAGACAATGACTGCATATCCGCCGGCCAAAAAGCAGACGACTATTGATTTAGGCCCAGGATACCAATGCCCTAGCGACGTGAAATCGAGGCAGGTCCATGCACCGATGGAGAAGCAAAACAGCGAGATGACTGCCATACTTCCAATGACGAGCCCCGGCGGCGAATATCCTGGTCCTTGGGCCCCAACATGGCGCACAATCCCCTGCGGGAGTTCCGGAGTCAGTAGCAGATAGAGCGTACCTAGAGCAGCCAATGACGCAATTGGGGCTATCAATAGGATGATGATTTTCTGCCGACTAGACATACCAACAGCCTAAGGGTTCAGTCCAGCATTCTCTACACTGCAGCAAAATCTAAGAATCTTACGCTTCTGTGACTCTGAAACAGTCCGACGAAATTTGACCTCACTCACAGCGCTACGGCCAGCATCGACCGCTGTTCTAATACTTCAAGGTACGTTCGCTACAGCTTCTTTGATGAACTGAACCTAGTATTCGCGCGCCTCGCTTGGCAGGATCATGAGGGACTACGAAAGCGAAGTGTGAGACCCTCAAATGCAACGAATCAAGGAATCAGGCGAAGCACTCAAGAACCGCCAGTTCCGCAATTTCTGGATCGGTCGAGTCATCTCTTCGCTCGGTTCTACCGCAGCCCCGGTAGCAATTGCGTTCGCTGCCCTTGACGCCGGCGGCGGGCCGCAGTGGCTTGGTCTGCTCCTCGCATTGAACGTCGCACCTCAAGTCCTATTGCTGCTCGCCGGCGGCGTGCTCGGAGATCGCGTCAGCCGGGACCGTGTGATGGTCGTCTGCAATCTGGTCTCTGGCATCGTCCAAGGTGGCATCGCGCTGCTTCTGATCTTGGGCAGGGCAGAATTGTGGATGCTTGCAGCCTCGGTACTGCTGCTGGGCAGCGCTTCGGCATTCTTCCAGCCGGCATCGCAGGGCTCCATTGCCCAACTGGTTCCGGCTAATCAACGGGTGGCCGCAAACGCGGTGCTGCGCCTGCCCTTGAACGTTGCAAGAGTCCTAGGCCCAGCTCTCGGCGGCATATTGGTTGCCGTATTCGGCCCTGGCTGGGCACTGGCGTTCAACTCCGCGACCTTCTTGATTTCCCTGTTCTTCCTTGCCGCCATTAAGCTGCCAGCCCCCATGCCATCTAAGGACTCTGCGTTCGCATCTTTCAAAGCAGGGTTCAGCCACTTCAAGGCTCGTCGCTGGTACATGGTGATGGTGGCGCAGTCTGCAGTGACGGTCCTGATGTGGCTCGTAGGATTCCAGCTCTTTGGACCGGTCATCTCCGAGCAATCCATGGGCGGAGCCGCTGCATGGGGTTTGATCAGCGGCGGCTTTGCAGCAGGACTGGTGGGCGGATCATTGGTTGCCGTTTCGGTGCGTCCACAACGAGTAGGGCTGACGGTATCACTCTGCTTGGCAACGCAGTCCCTGCCTCTGGCGGCATTGGCGTTGAATTTACCGCTCTGGGCAGTCATCGTCTGCGTAGTCGCAGCCGGAGTGGCGTTGGATATTTCAATCGTCAGCTGGTCCGCATTTTTCCAGGAGCAGATTCCTCAGCAGCTGCAATCCAGACTCTCCTCGATCAGCACCTTCGGCCAGCTGCTCCCGGTACCACTGGGCTACCTCGCCTTCGGCCTGTTAGCCGGAGTAGTTCAACAAAGCCTTTTGGTGGGCATCATGGCTGGCGTGCTGTTGCTTGCGGCTTTGACACCGTTGCTACTTCCATCTGTCCGATCGCTGCGATTGGGAACCGCTGCAGATGAGCTCACCGAGCTGGAAGATGCAGCAGCTTAAACACCAAGGGCGTTGGATCCGGATGTTTCCGGATCCAACGCCCTGGTTGCTAGTTCTTAGCTTTCAAGCTCAGCTGGTGCAGGCTCGCCTTCCAGCTGGCCGTGGCCACCTTCGGCGCGGAAGACGAACTTCTGGTTGTCTCCCTCGCCCTCGACGTCCACGACGACCTTCTGGCCGGTGACGATCTGGCCGAAGAGGATGCGCTCGGAGAGCTGGTCCTCGATATCGCGCTGGATCGTGCGGCGCAACGGGCGGGCGCCCATAGCTGGGTCGTAGCCGCGGTGTGCCAGCAGGCTGCGGGCCGAGGCCGACAGCTCGATCTCGATGCCGCGCTCGTCCAGGCGCTTGCGCAGGCGGCCGATGAAGAGGTCGACGATCTCTTCGATCTCTTCCTGGCTCAGCTGCGGGAAGACCACAATGTCATCAACACGGTTCAGGAACTCTGGGCGGAAGTGCTGACGCAGCTCTTCCTGCACCTTGGCCTGCATGCGCTCGTACCCGGTGCGGGTATCTGCGGCGGCCTGGAAACCGGTCATGACACCCTTGGAGATGTCACGGGTACCCAAGTTCGTGGTCATGATGATGATGGTGTTCTTGAAGTCCACCACGCGGCCCTGGGAGTCGGTCAAGCGGCCATCTTCCAGGATCTGCAGCAACGAGTTGAACAGGTCGGCGTGAGCCTTCTCGACCTCGTCGAAGAGCACTACGGAGAACGGACGACGGCGGACCTTCTCGGTCAGCTGTCCGCCTTCTTCGTAGCCGACGTAGCCTGGAGGGGCACCGAAGAGTCGGGAAACTGTGTGCTTCTCCGAGTACTCGGACATGTCCAGGGTGATCAGTGCATCTTCTTCACCGAAGAGGAACTCTGCCAGCGCCTTGGCCAGCTCGGTCTTGCCGACGCCGGTTGGGCCGGCGAAGATGAACGAGCCGCCTGGGCGGTTTGGATCCTTCAGGCCTGCACGGGTGCGGCGGATTGCCTGGGAGATGGCCTTGATAGCCGAATCCTGGCCGATCACACGCTTGTGCAGCTCTGCTTCCATGTTCAGCAGGCGCGAGGACTCTTCCTCGGTCAGCTTCACTACCGGGATGCCGGTGGAGTTTGCAAGAACCTCGGCGATGAGCTCCTCGGTGACCTCGGAGACTTCATCCAGGTCGCCGTTGCGCCAAGCCTTTTCCTTGTCGTTGCGGGCCTCGATGAGCTTGGACTCCTTGTCGCGCAGCGAAGCTGCACCCTCAAAGTCCTGTGCGTCGATCGCAGCTTCCTTCTCCAGGCGGACGGTGGCGATTTCCTCGTCCATCTCCTTCAGGGCAGGAGGAGCGGTCATGCGCTGGATGCGCAGGCGGGCGCCTGCCTCATCGATCAGGTCCACTGCCTTATCCGGCAGGAAGCGGTCGGAGATGTAGCGGTGTGCCAGCTGGGCGGCAGCCTGCAGCGCGCCATCGGTGATGGTCACGCGGTGGTGCGCCTCGTAGCGGTCGCGCAGGCCACGCAGGATCTGCGTGGTCAGCTCCACCGAAGGCTCCTTGACCTGGATTGGCTGGAAGCGGCGCTCGAGCGCTGCGTCCTTCTCAATGTTCTTGCGGTACTCATCCAGCGTGGTGGCGCCGATGGTCTGCAGCTCGCCGCGGGCAAGCATTGGCTTCAGGATCGAGGCTGCATCGATGGCGCCCTCGGCGGCACCGGCGCCCACCAGGGTGTGGATCTCGTCGATGAACAGGATGATGTCGCCGCGGGTGCGGATCTCCTTGAGGACCTTCTTCAGGCGTTCCTCGAAGTCGCCGCGGTAGCGGGAGCCTGCCACCAGTGAACCGAGGTCCAGGGTGTACAGCTGCTTGTCCTTGATGGTCTCCGGCACGTCGCCGCGCACAATCGCCTGGGCCAAGCCCTCGACGACTGCGGTCTTGCCGACGCCTGGCTCGCCGATCAGCACAGGGTTGTTCTTGGTGCGGCGGGAGAGGACCTGCATAACGCGTTCCATCTCGTGCTCGCGGCCGATGACCGGATCGAGCTTGCCTTCACGCGCTGCGGCGGTCAGGTTGCGGCCGAACTGGTCCAGCACTGCGGAACCGGCTGGGGTTCCTTCCTGCTGGCCGCCGGAGCTGACGCCGGCCGAAGCGGTTTCCTTGCCGCCCTGGTAGCCGGAGAGCAGCTGGATAACCTGCTGGCGCACACGGCCGAGGTCTGCACCGAGCTTGACCAGCACCTGGGCTGCCACGCCTTCGCCTTCGCGGATCAGGCCGAGCAGGATGTGCTCCGTGCCGATGTAGTTGTGGCCCAGCTGCAGAGCTTCACGCAGTGAAAGCTCCAAAACCTTCTTGGCGCGAGGAGTGAACGGGATATGACCGGAAGGAGCCTGCTGGCCCTTGCCGATGATCTCCTGAACCTGCTCGCGGACGGCACCCAGCGAAATATTCAGCGACTCGAGCGCCTTGGCGGCTACTCCGTCACCTTCGTGGATTAGACCGAGCAGCAGGTGCTCGGTGCCGATGTAATTGTGGTTGAGCATGCGCGCCTCTTCTTGGGCGAGCACGACAACTCGACGGGCACGGTCGGTAAATCTCTCAAACATCTTCGGCACACTCCTTGCTTACCAATAGTTCGATGCTACGCACACGAGCCGTGCAATTCTGCCTTGTTCGCCACGGGGATAACCGCCAGCACTTACTTCACAGATGCTTCAGATCTTTCCGGAGGACTTTTCTCCCTTATTCCGAAATTCATTAGCACACCAACTAAATTGCAATGCTAATTATCTTTAATCCAATTAACGTATCAAGGGCCGGTACATAACATGTACCGACCCTTGATGTGGAAGCTGTTCCAAAGCACATTAAATTACTTAGTGCGGGCTCGTCCACCCTTACGCATTGCAGCGTTATAAGCGTCAACAACCTCGGCATTTAGGCGACCACGAGCATTAACCTTGATGTTATTCTCCTTAGCCCATGCGCGGATTGCAGGAGCTTCACTTGCGGCAGTCTGCTTAGAAGAACGTGCTGCTTCAATGTAAGGCTCGATAGCTGCATGGAACTGTGCTGCATGCTCATCGTTCAAATCAATCTCAAAATGCTGACCAGCGATGCTGAAGGCAATTGATTCGGATGCTTCACTGCCATCAATATCGTCAATCAGTGCAATTTGAACCTGACGTGCCATTTGAGAATTCCCTCCGGCTTGAATGTCGTGAGGTGTCTTAGTCTGCGACATCCCCATTTTCATTGCTCAAGTATAGGCTTTATAACGAAGCAATTCGAATTCAATCTGGAATTCACAAGAAATTGTCAGAAAACTCTATTTGTCTCTTGAAGTTGTATCTGCCTGCGCATGCTGTGCAATTAACGCATCTGCTTCAGCTTCAGCTTGGCGTTCTTTGCGATCCGCATTCGAAATGCCTTTAATGACATACCAGAAAAGCAGACCAAGGGCGATGCTTGGAACTAACGCCTCTACATATGGCATGGTATTTATGCCTCCGGCTTGAGTAGTGGGAATAGAATCGTCTCTCGAATACCGACATTGGTAAAGAGCATAACCAGGCGGTCAATGCCCAAGCCGATGCCGCCCATTGGCGGGGCACCGTATTCCAGAGCACGCAGGAAATCTTCATCAAGCTGCATTGCTTCTGGGTCGCCGCCGGCTGCCAGCAGCGACTGCTCGGTCAGGCGTTCGCGCTGGATTACTGGGTCAATCAGCTCTGAGAACGCGGTGCCACGCTCCATGCCGCCAATGATCAGATCCCATGCCTCGATGACGCCCGGCTTCGAACGGTGCGGGCGCGCCAGCGGCTGAGCCAGCGGCGGGTAGTCGCAGACGAAGGTCGGATCGATCAGGGTAGGCTCGACGATTTCGCCGAAGAGCTCGATGACCAGCTTCTGGGCACCCCAGGCAGGATCGAACTTCACCTCGTGCTTTTCCGCGATTTCACGCAGCACCGAAGCTTCGGTTTCTGGGGTGATCTCAACGCCTACAGCCTCGGACAGGCCGGGGTATACGCTCAGCCAGCGCCATTCACCGTCCAGGTTGATGGTGCCCTTGGACGTTTCAATGGTGCGGCCGGCGCCAATGGCGTCTGCGGCATTGAGGATGATTTCCTGGATGCGCTCTGCCATCACGTACTGGTCGGCGTAGGCCTCGTAGCACTCGAGGGTGGTGAACTCCGGCGAGTGGGTCGAGTCGACGCCCTCATTGCGGAAGATGCGTCCGACCTCGAACACCCGGTCGACGCCGCCGACGACGCAGCGCTTGAGGTACAGCTCGGTGGCGATGCGCAGGGTCATTTCCTGGTCGAAGGCGTTCAGGTGGGTCTTGAATGGACGGGCCGAAGCGCCGCCGTGGACCAGCTGGAGCATTGGGGTCTCGACCTCAACGTAGCTGTGCGACTCCAGGGTGTTGCGGACAGCGCGGACGATGGCCGCGCGCTTGTACACCATCTCGCGGGCTTCGTTGCGGACGATCAAATCTGCGTAGCGCTGGCGAACGCGGGTTTCTTCGTTCAAATCGGCGTGCAGCACCGGCAATGGACGCAACGCCTTGGAGGCCATCTGGAAGGAATCAGCCATGACGGACAGCTCGCCGCGGCGCGAGGAGATGACCTTGCCGGTCACCAGAACGTGGTCGCCTAGGTCGACCAGAGACTTCCATTCTGCAAGACGTTCTTCGCCGACATTGGCCAGCGACAGCATGACCTGCAGGCGGGTGCCGGCGCCCTTGGGGCCGCCCTCCTGCAAGGTGGCGAAGCAGAGCTTGCCGGTGTTGCGCATGAAAACAATGCGGCCGACGACGCCTACGACGTCTTCGGTCTCTTCTCCTGCTTCAAGGTGCGCGTACTTCTCGCGGACCTCCTGCAGCGAATGGGTGCGGGCGATGCCCACTGGGTAGGCTTCCTCGCCCTTGGCCAGAAGCTGGTTGCGCTTATCGGTGCGGACCTGGCGCTGGTCGTTTGGATCAGGGGTCTGTGCAGAATTATTTTCGGAAGTCACAATAACCCATTCTACGTTGATTTTTCGGGGTTTCCAGTCGAGCATGACCAGACTTACACCGGCCTGTGCTTTAACGCAGAAGGTGCGGCAAGCTCATGCTTGCCGCACCTAAAATGCGATTACCAGATCACTACGCGCTCTTCGGGCTCGAGCCACATGCCGTCTCCCGGCTTGGTGTCGAATGCCGCGTGGAATGCGTCGAGGTTCTTCGGAACCTGGTTGCAGCGGAACTCGCCCGGAGCGTGCGGATCGGTGGTCACGCGGACCACCGCGGTCTCCGGGCGGATCAGCGTGCGCCAGCATTCTGCCCAGGAGTAGAAGAATCGCTGGTCTCCGGTCACACCATCGATCACTTCATCCTCGACGATGCCATTGGCTGCTAGCTCGAGCTTGTAGGCCTTGTAGGCGATGCCCAATCCGCCCAGGTCGCCGATGTTCTCGCCCAGGGTCAGTGCGCCGTTGACATGGTGTTCGGGAGCTTCGGTAGGCGACAGCGCGTTGTACTGCTCAACCAGCTTGCCGGTCAGCTTCTCGAAGGCTTCCCGGTCTTCGTCGGTCCACCAGTTGGTCAGCTGGCCGCTGCCGTCGTACTGCGAGCCCTGGTCGTCAAAACCATGGCCGATTTCGTGGCCGATCACTGCTCCGATGCCACCGAAGTTCGAGGCGATGTCCCGGTCCACGTCGAAGAACGGCGGACGCAGGATCGCGGCCGGGAAGGCGATCTCATTGAGCAGCGGATGGTAGTAGGCATTCACGGTCTGCGGGTACATGAACCACAGTTCACGGTCCACGCCGTCGTCGATCTTCTTCAATTCGCGCTTGAACTCGAACTCGTTGGCCGCCGCACGGTTGGCGATGAGATCCAGCGGGTCGGTCTCGATGGACGAGTAGTCGATCCACTGGTCCGGGTAGCCGATCTTCGGGCGGAACTTGGACAGCTTGTCCAATGCCTTCTCGATCGTATCCGAACCCATCCACGGCAGGTTGCTGATGGAGATGCGGTAGGCCTCGATCAGCCGCTGCACCAGCGCATCCATGGCGGTCTTGGCTTCCGGCGGGAAGTTCTTGGCAACATACAGCTGCCCCAGGTCTTCGCCGACGGCGCCTTCGGTGAAGGTCACGCCGCGCTTCCAACGGTCCTTGAGCTGTTCCACGCCGCCGAGCTTGGCCGAATAGAAGGCGAAGTTCTCATTGACGAAGGCGCTGGAGAGGTAGGGCGCGAAGGAGCGCAGCACCTGAACGGTCAGCCAGTTCTTCCATGCCTGCAGCGGCTGCTCGTTCAGCAGCGAAGACAGCCCCTGCAGGTAGCTTGGCTGCCATACGACAACCTCGCCGAAGTACTTCTCTTCAATCCCAGCGCCGGCAAGCCAGGTGCGCAGGCTCGGGATCAGTTCAAACAGCGCGTCGCCGTTGAGCAGGTTGTAGCGCGCCTGGGCATCGCGCACCTTGACGCGGTCCCAGTGGTGTGAAGCGATGGCGCTCTCGAGATCGACGACGCTTGCAGCTGCCGCATCAGCATCAGCCACTCCACCCAAGGCCAGCAATCGGGTCAGGTGTTCGCGGTAGTCCGCGACGGTCTGGGCGAACTGTTCCTCGCGGTAGTAGGACTCATCCGGCAGGCCCAGGCCTGCCTGCAGAAAGGTCAGGAGGTTGCGCTCAGGATCTCCAGCATCGTTCATTGCTCCGATGTCGACGAATCCGCTGATTCCCTTGCGGTAGAAAGCACCCGATAGCTCGAGCAGGCCTTCTAGGCTGTCGACCTCATTGATTGCTTCAAGGTAGCCGGCAACAGGGGCTGCGCCGCGTTCTTCGATAATCTCTTCACTCATGAATGAACCGTAGAGGTGCGCAATGCGCTTAGTTGCATCAGTGACTTCTTCACCGGCTTCAACTGCAGCTACTGCTTCGGTAATGAGCTCGTGGACTGCTGCTTCCGACTGGTCCCGCAGCTCCATGAAGGAGCCATAGATTCCCTGATCGCTAGGAATTGTGGCTGTTTCAAACCACTTTCCATTGCTGTGGCGGTACAGGTCGTCCTGTGGGCGAATAGAATCATCCCGGTATTGAAGTGCATTGGTGGTTTCGGCAGTCAAGGAAAACCCCTTAGTAGAAGAAGAGATTGAATCTACTACACACTGTAATCAGTTCTGCCATCAATAGGCTGGCTCGAGCAGGCTATCCACTGTCGGCTTAAAC
>NZ_BJNY01000019.1 GCF_006539925.1 Glutamicibacter uratoxydans
TCGCGCACAAATGGAAATGATCCTCAATCAGATTGATTGGGGATCATTTGCTTTAACAACTCTAGGAAAACAACTTCCAGTTTGTTAGCCTCCGAATATGAGAACGCCGCTGAAAATTGTCTTGGCCGCTGGGATTCCCCTGCTGATTATGAGCGGCATTGGGACGGCACTTCTCATCCAGGGCGATGTCTACGCAGGACGTTCGACTTTGGCAGTAGGCGTCGTCATTGCCGCTGTATCGGGTGCGGCATTTATTTATCAGGTCGAAAAGTGGGGCCTGCTTAAGCAGACGGTGATTCATTGTGTGCTGATGCTTGTCACCGTATTGCCCGCTTTTATGCTTGCCGGCTGGTATCCGATGAGGTCTTCAATCGACTTCCTGATCATTCTGGGCATCTTTGCTGCCTTTGGCGTGGTGCTGTGGGGTTCGATGTTTCTGCTGTTCACCAAAGTCCTGCCAAAGCTGAACCGATAAGTCGCCCGTACTTCCTCTTGGGAAGAGCGGTGTTCTGCGCTGATTGATATCGATCTGGGTAGGCATTCCGCTATTGGCCCTTTTAAACCTCTGCTTGGGTTCAGGCACGCCCGTCAATGCATTTGCTTTGCAGGCGCCTGAGATTTTGCTCCCCGAGGACGGCGCCCCATTGCCACGACAAGGAAGGCGACGATGACAATCGCCGCGGCGATGCCTGCAACATAACCGAGGACTGGGCCCCAGCCGCCTTGGATGTGCGGGTTGAGGAAGGGATAGGGGTACCACCACGGCAGTCCGGTTGCTGGTGCAGTGGTGAAAGGACCCCGGATGAACGTATAGGCGAGCCAAAGTACTGGGAAAATCAATGCCACGGTGGCATGCTTCCATGGAAGCGGCCTGGTACTGCGGGCAAAAAGGCTGTCAATCAGCATGTAGGCAGGGCCGAGCAGGTGGAGAATTTCGTTTGACCAAGGCACGGTGGTCCCCTGGTCGAGCGCAATGTTGCGCAGCAGCAGGTTGTACACCACTCCGGTGACGATCATGTAGGTCGAAGCGCAGGCCAGCAGCAAGGCCAGCCACAGCGGTTCTTGGACAGGGCGGGAAGAGCGCATCATCCAGGCAGCGGCAATGAACAGGGTTACTGCACAGAACAGGTTCGACAGAATCGTGAAGTAGCTGAAGAAATTGACCATGGTCGTTGCAAGGTCGCGGTGCAGGTCAAGGGTGACCGAGATAGTCATCTGCGCCTGGGCTATGATCGCCGCAATGATCAGTACTGCGGCCGAGCCTCGTGCAGCCAGCCAGGCGTGCCATGTTCTTCCGTGGACCTCGGTCATGGTGCAGCTTTCATCTCACGCTAAAATACGACATCTGACATGTCGAAACCTATCATGATGGAAGCTTCCGCACGAGGGTCGGCTAAGAGTCGGGCTGAAAGTTATTTGAGGTGAAAGTAGTAGTCATGGCCGAAAAGCGCGAGACCATCAACTTGACTGGCACAGTGAGAACTGCCGCCGGCCGCCGCATTGTTGCATTCGACGAGCACTCCAGCCGGCAGCTGCCAAGCCGCGGTCAAGTTGCCGTGGATGTCATGGATGAAACTGGGATCTTCACGGTTGTCATCGAGCCCGACGGGCGCAAAGGGCATTGGGTGGCAATTGACGGCCGCGGCCCGCTGGCCGTTGATGCAGCCGACGGCCAGACGCTTGAACTGCAGGTGGCGACCGGAGCTGACTGGCCCGAGGTGCTCGTTCCGGCGGACCTGGCTCAGGCGCTGGAAGAAGCGCCGGAGCTGCATGACACCTGGCGGTCGCTGACGCCGATGGCCCGCTGGGAATGGGTGCGGTGGGTTGGAGCTACAAAGAACCCTGCCACCCGAAGCCGCCGCGTGGAGGTCAGTATCTCCGAGCTGCGCGGCGGCAAGCGCCGCCCCTGCTGCTTTGACCTGTCGTCCTGCACCGATCCAGACGTGGCCAAGGGCGGCAAGCTCATGTCCTAGGGGCCAACGATGCGAAGCAGCCAGTAGCCCTCGGGCTCCGGATCGAAGATCAGGCTCAGCACGCCGCTGGAGAGCACGATCATTCCCAAGACCACCGCGAGTGCGATGACGGCTGAGGCGATGGCGAAGAACTTGGTGTCCCGCTTCAACTAACGGGCGCCTTCCGGCTGCGTGGACCCGCGGACCATCAGGGAGCTTGGCAATGTGGACTGCAGCTCCTGCGGGCTGCGCCCATCAAGGATCTCGCGCAGCTTCAGGGCCGCTTGCCTGCCCATCTCGGTGGCATTCAGGCGCACGCTGGTGATGCCGGGGCTTGAGGTCGCCGAATACGGAAGGTCGTCGAACCCTGCCACCGCCAGCTGCGAAGGGATGTCGAGGCCCAGTTTCCGCGCCGCATGCAGCACGCCGAAGGCGTGGTTGTCGGTAGCGCAGCCGAGGGCGGTGACGCCGTCTGCCCGCCAGGAATCCCAGCGCTGTTCGAAGAGCTCCGAGGCCACCTTTACGTCGATCATGCAGCTGTCGATGGATGATGGAAGGACTTCGATCCCATAGCGCTGCGCCGCCGCGAGAAAAGCCTCGCGGCGCACCGTCAGGGTGTCGGTTCCGGTGCTCGCATCCAAGTAGGCGGCCTTGGTGTGGCCGAGCTTTGCGAAGTGCGCGACGACATCTTCCGCGCCCTGGGCTACATCCATATTCACCGCCGGGATGGATTCGTCGATGCGCGGCGCGTCCAAGGCCACCAGCGGCAGGGGACCGGCCAGATCGTCCAGGAATTCTTGGGTGGGGGCGTGCACCAGCAGTCCGGCCGGGCGCAGGCCCAGCAGTCGGCGGGTTTCTGCGGCGCTGGGGGACAGGCCCGCGTCGGTGACCGAGAGCAGCAGCTGGTAGTCGTTGCCCAGCACCGAGCGCACGCCGGTGATGACCTTGGCGAAGAACGGGTTGGAGATGTCGGGGGCCACCAGAATCACCAGGGAGCTCACGCCCTTGGCCAGCGAGCTGCCGATGCTGTCGACGTAGTATCCAAGCTCGCGGATGGCTTCGAGCACCCGCTCCTCGTTTTTCTTGGACACCCGGCCGCTGGACTTGCCGTTGGCCACGAGCGACACGGTTGCGGTCGACACCCCTGCATGTTCGGCGACCATGGCCGCGGTAACCCGACGCGCTGGCTGCTTCATTGCAGGCCTTCCCTCAGTGATCATGGAACCATACTAGTTCGCTTTGCTATCGAAGCGGCATATTAGTTAAGCGCTTGACGAATCTGCCGGTTTGCCGGAAGAATCATTAGGGTACCCCCATCGACGAAGCTCAAGGACGCGCCAACCCATGGACCATGCAGCAGCACCGCGCAAGATCATTCTGGACTGCGATCCGGGGCACGACGACGCAGTGGCGATGATCCTGGCCCATGGAAATCCCAAGATCGACCTGCTGGCAGTGACCACTGTGGCGGGCAACCAGACCCTCGAGAAGGTCACCGCCAACGCCCTCGCCGTGGGCACCATCGCAGGCATCGTGGACGTCCCCTTCGCCGCCGGCTGCCCGCGGCCGCTGGTGCGCGCGGCGGAAACCGCAGGCGATGTCCACGGCGACTCCGGAATGGACGGGCCCGCCCAACCGGACCCGCGCATCGAGCTGGACGAACGCCACGCGGTGGACCTGATCATCGAAACCATCATGGCCCATGAGCCGGGCGAGGTCACCCTGGTGCCCACCGGCGCGCTGACCAATATCGCGCTCGCCGTGCGCAAGGAGCCGCGCATCGTCGACCGGGTGCGCGAGGTGGTCCTGATGGGCGGCGGCTACCACACCGGAAACTGGAGCGCGGTGGCCGAATTCAACATCAAGATCGACCCGGAAGCCGCACATATCGTCTTCAACGAGCCGTGGCCGGTCGTGATGGTGGGCCTTGACCTCACCCACCAGGCGTTGGCTACCAGGGATGTGGTCGAGCGCATCGAGAAGATCGGCACCGGGCCCGCCAGGTTCGTGCGCGAGCTCATGGACTTCTTCGCCCAGGCCTACCGCGACACCCAGGGATTCGACGCGCCTCCGGTCCACGACCCCTGCGCCGTCGCCTATGTCATCGACCCGCAGATCGTGCGCACGATCAAGGCCCCGGTCAGCGTGGAGCTGCGCGGCGAGCTGACCCTGGGGATGACGGTGACGGACTTCCGCGCACCGGCCGGCGACGAGTGCCACACCTCGGTAGCTGTGGATCTGGATCATGCAGGATTCTGGGATCTGGTCGTCGATGCATTGCAGCGCATCGGGGAAGTCCCCTTGGGAAAGTAAAAAGTAGTGGTCAACACATTGAAGATTCTTCAAAAAGTGATTGGCGTCAATGCCAAAAAGGCCTTTAGTTCCATAGACTGATTATCAGTGGATATTCAGTGAAATGAAGGTTGTGAGATGGCAGAAAAAACTCCGCACCAGAACGTGACATTTGAATCCGCGGGAACCGAAGCCCACGGCTACCTGGCACTGCCGGAATCCGGGTCCGGACCCGGCGTCATCGTCATCCAGGAATGGTGGGGGCTGACCGACCACATCCGCGACGTTGCCGACCGCCTGGCGGCGCAGGGCTTCGTGGCACTGGCTCCCGACCTCTTCGGCGGCTGGATCACCCATGACGGCGAAGAAGCAGGACGCATGATGTCCGAGCTGCCCGAAGAAAAGGGCGCAGAACTTCTGGCTGGCGCCGTCGACTTCCTGCTGGGCAGCGAAGCAGTCACCAGCTCCAAGCTCGGCGTGATCGGCTTCTGCATGGGCGGCGGATTCGTCCTGCAGCTGGCAGCCCAGCAGGGCGAAAAGATTGCGGCGGCAGTGCCGTTCTACGGGGTCGGCCAAGGCGTGCCCAACGACTTCAGCGGCGTACGCGCAGCCATCCAGGGCCACTATGCAAACTTCGACGACTTCTACCCCGTGGAAGAAGCCCGCAAGCAGGAAGAGCAGATCCGCCGCGAATCGGGCGCCGAGGTCGAGTACTTCTACTACGACGGCAAGCACGCCTTCCACAACGACGAAAACCCCGCCGGAAACTATGATCCGCAGCTAGCGAAGCTCGCCTTTTCGCGCGCCGTGGACTTTTTGCGGGCAAAAGTAGCTTAAAACCCATAAAGTGGTATGCATCACTTAAAGACTCATCACTAAACAAGGAGAAAATATGTCAGAGACCATCATCGTTGGAGTCGACGGTTCGGAAACCGCACAGCGTGCAGCTCGCCGCGCAGCTGAACTTTCGCTCAAGCTGGATGCCGAGCTGGTAGTCATCACCGCCCACGCATCGGACAACACCGAGGTAGTTTCCATCGGTTCCGATACCTGGATCCTGGACGACGCAGAGCAGGCACGCAAGCTTGCCCAGCGCGTAGCTGCCGACGTTGAAGCTGCAGTCCCAGGTGCCAAGATCACCGCGGCCGCAGGCCACGGCAAGCCAGGCGATGTGCTGATCTCAGCTGCGGAAGACCGCAAGGCCTCGATGATCGTCGTCGGCAACGTAGGCATGAAGGGCCTGGGCCGCGTGCTCGGCTCCGTCGCTTCCTCGGTAGCCCACTCGGCTCCATGCGACGTGCTGGTCGTCAAGACCGACAAGTAGTCGACAGCATGCTGGCGGGCACTTCGGTGCCCGCCAGCGGCGTTTAACCCGTAGGCTTAAGCACGTGCAAAAACTTCGCGTTTCCTTCGTAGCAGGCGTCACCCCGGGCAAGTGGATGGATCGATTCACCGAACGCTACCCGGAGGTCGAGCTGGTCGCCGCCCGCCAGGACTTCGGCGACGTCCTGGAGCTGCTGGCCAAGGACCAGGCTGACGCGGTGTTCGTGCGCTACCGCGGAGACTCGCCCAAGGATGCCACCCGCCACGTGATCCCGCTCTACGAAGAGCTGGAGGTGCTCTGCGCCGCCAAGGACCACGACGTCGAGTACTACGAAGAGACGATCCCCGAAGAGGCGGCCGCCGGCTTCCCGCAGCTGGACCTGGCCGACTACCCCGAAGAGGTCGGCGGCATCCCCACCGCCATGGAGGTCGTCGCCTCCGGAGCCCAGGTGCTGCGCGTACCGCAGTCCATCGCCAGGCTCTTCCACCGCAAGGACGTCATCTACCGCGTGATCGAGCCGGGCGCCCCGACGATGATCGGCATCGCCTGGCCCACCGCCATGGAAGACACCCGCATGGTCGACGAATTCATCGGGATCGTGCGCGGACGCAGCGCCAACTCCTCGCGGCAGACATCTGTGCGCAACAGCGAGCAGCAGGCCAAGCGGATCAACGACAAGAAGAAGGCAGTGGCCAAGGCCAAAGCCCAGGAAGCAGCCAAAAAAGCCAAGCAGCAGGCCAAAAAGCAGGCCCGCAGCGGTTCCAAGGGGCGCAAACGCCGCTAAGGCTAGTAGGTGATCCACAACTCATGAGAGAGTTTGGGTATGTTGCAATTCGATACCCTGTCGCTGTCCGCCAAGGACCAGGCGCTCATTTTGACCATCAACCAGCCCAAGAGCATGAATGCACTGGCCCGCGAGGTGGTCAACGACCTCGAAGCATTCCTCGACTGGTTCGAAACCACGGGTTTTGAATACCGCGGCGTGGTCATCACCGGCGCCGGAGAAAAGTCATTCGTCGCCGGGGCGAACATCGTGCAGATGAACACCATGGACGAGGCAAGCTTCATCGCCTACGCCCGGCAGATGCACTCGGTCACCGAACGCCTCGAGGCCCTGCAGGTCCCGGTCATCGCCGCGGTCAACGGCTTCGCCCTGGGCGGCGGCTGCGAACTGGCACTGGCCTGCGACTTCATCTACTCCTCCGAGCGGGCAAGCTTTGGCCAGCCGGAGGTCAACCTGGGCCTGGTCCCGGGATTCGGCGGCTCCGTGCGCCTGCCGCAGCGCGTGGGCAAGGCCATGGCCCGCGAACTGATCTTCACCGGGCGGCGCATCAAGGCCGAGGAAGCGCTGCGCATCGGCCTGGCCAACCGCGTGGTTCCCGCAGATGAGCTCATCGACGCGGCCGTGGCGGCCATCGCCGAAATTGCTGCAGTTTCCCCGACCGCGGTAGCCATCGCCAAGCGCGCCATGGTGTCAATGGACGGGCTGAATGTGCACGATGCGCTGGCCAAGGAGGCCGACGCCTTCATCGCCGCCTACCACACCGAGGATTCGGTGGAAGGCAGGGCCGCCTTCGTCGAAAAGCGCGCGGCGGTATTCCCCGGAAAATGAGGATGCACTACGGGCAGCACCAGGACCAGTGGGTGGACTACTACGCCCCCGAGCACACCACCGCCAACGGAGCGGTGCTGGTCATCCACGGCGGGTACTGGCGCGAAAAATACACTGCTGAGCTCGGGGCGCCGCTGGCCCAGGACCTGGCCGCGCGCGGGATCCCCGCCTACAACCTGGAATACCGGCGCGGGCCGGGCAGCGCCGCACAGATGCTGGCCGACGCGAAGCTCGCGGTGGGGCTGATCAGCCAGGAAGGGCCGATCACCGTGATCGGCCACTCCGCCGGCGGGCACCTCGGCGCGCTGCTGGCCGCCCACGATCCGCGCATCACCCAGGTCATCAGCCAGGCGGGGCTGCTCGACCTGTCCCTGGCGCAGCACCTGAAGCTGAGCAATGACGCGGTGGACGAGCTGCTGGGGGAGGAGCCGCGGCCCAGCTACGACCCGGTGGAATTATGGCCGGTGCCGGCCCGTGTCATAATCTTTCATGGACGCGAGGATGCGGATGTGCCGGTCAAGATCGCGCGCAGCGCCGCGCAGAAAGCCGCCGCGCTGGGGCAGGAACACAGCTTCACGCTCTTCGACGGGGACCACTTCACCTGGATCGACCCGCACAGCAGCCAATGGGCGGCCTGCATCAGGGCGCTGTCGCCCGTGCACTACTAAAGGAGAAGCATGAACCCGACGGTCATCGGCGAGGCCCTGGTTGACGTTCTGGCGTCAGGGATCGCGCCGGCGCAGGAATTCGTGGGCGGCAGCCCGCTGAATGTGGCGGTCTCGCTGGCCCGGCTCGGCTACCCGGGCACGCTCATCTCCCGCTGGGGCGACGACGAGAACGGCAGGAAGATCGAATCCTACCTGGACGCCAACAACGTCAAATACGTGGGCGGCAAGGACGACGAGCCGACGGTGCTGGCCCACGGCATCCTGGACCCCGCCGGCGGCGCCAGCTTCGCCTTCAACGCCTTCTGGCAGATGCCAAGGGTCGACGAGCTGCCGCAGGACACCGAGCTGGTGCACACCGGCTCCATCGCCACCCTCTTCAGCCCCGATGAGCTGCTGCCGCTGCTGGTGAAGGCCCGCGGCCACGCCACCATCAGCTACGATCCGAACCTGCGCCCCTCGCTGGTCTCCAGCCACCCGCAGACCGTCGCCCAGGTGGAGCAGTTCGTCGCCCAGGCCGACGTGGTGCGCGTCTCCGGGATCGACCTGAAATGGCTGTACCCCATGCGTTCGGTCCACGACTCCGCCCGCGCCTGGCTCAAGCTGGGCCCGGCGATCATCGTCGCCACCGCCGGATCCCGCGGCTGCTGGGGAGTGGTGCGCGCCGGGGAAGCGGAACACGAATCCCCGCAGGTGGAAGTCACCGACACCGTGGGCGCCGGAGACACCTTCACCGCGGCGCTGCTGTGCTGGCTGGGCGAGCAGGGCAAGCTCGGCGCGCAGCAGCGCGGTGCACTGGCTGAGCTGAGCGTCGAGGAGCTGTCAGGCGCCCTTGAATTCGCCTCCCGCGCTGCCTCGGTCACCGTGCAGCGCGCCGGGGCCAACCCGCCGCGCCGGGCGGAGCTGTAGATGATCAAGCTCATTGCATCGGACCTGGACGGAACCATCGTCGCCAAGGACGGAACGATCAGCGACCGCACCCGGCAGGCATTCCTGGCCGCCAGGGAGTCGGGGATCCAGATCGTCTTCGTCACCGGCCGCCCCTTCAGGTGGCTGACTCCCATTGTCGAGGCCTTCGGCGGGCTCGGCACCGTCATCTGCTCCAACGGGGCGCTGCTCTACGACCTGGAACAGGACAAGGTCATCTGGTCCCGGACGCTGCCTGCCAGCACTGCGCGCCAGGCCGCCGAGATCATCCTTGACCATGAGCCCAAGGCTGCCTTCGCCGCCGAAACCACCAAGGGCCTGCACCTGGGCCCGGGCTTCGCCGACAGGCACCACGACTTCGGGGTGCAGGCGGACCTGGACCTGGGGAACCCCGCGATCGACGCGGAGGGCATCGTGAAGTTCTTGGCGCGCTCCCCGCACCTGGCGATCGACGACTTCTACGCCGCCGTGGCGCCGGATTTGAGCGACCTGCTCTCCGTCACCCACTCCGCGTTCGACGTCTCCCTGCTGGAAATGGCGCATGTCAACATCCACAAGGCCAATACGCTGGGCGAATACTGCCGGCGTCTGGGCATCGAAGCCGATGAGGTGATGGCCTTCGGCGACATGCCCAACGACATCCAGATGTTGCAGTTCGCGGGACACGGCTACGCCATGGCCTCCGGCCACCCGCAGACGCTTGCCTGCGCACAAAATATCGCTCCGCCGCTCGCCAGCGACGGCGTAGCCCAGGTGATTGAGGGCCTGCTTAAATGACCTATGCCTTTTCCCACAGGGGAGTCCGCAACGGCCTGGAGGAGAACACCCTGATCGCCTTCCAGCGCGCTGTCGACCTGGGGATCTCCCATCTTGAATCCGACGTCCACGCCTCCAAGGATGGCACCGTCTACCTCTTCCACGACCACACCGTGGACCGGATCACCGAGGGAGCCGGAGCGTTCAACGACTTCACCGACGAGCAGCTGTCGCAGCTGCGCGCCGGTGGAGAAAAGTTGTGCACCCTCGATGAAATGCTTGATGCCTTTCCGCACGCGCTGCTGAACCTGGACGTCAAGGACGAACATGTCGTCGGCCCGCTGGCTCAGCTGATCGAGCGCCGCGGCGCCCACAACAACATTGCCTTGGCCTCTTTCGACACCAAGCGCAGCGCGAAGGTGGCCAGCCTGCTGTCGCGGCATATCCGGCGCTCGCCGGGCGAACTGCGCATGGTGCTCATCTGGCTCTTTGCCCACGCTATAGGACGGATTCCACAGCGGCTGATCAAGGACTTCTGGGCGGTGCAGGTCCCCTACAAGCACGGGAAAATTCCGGTTGCCACCGCCCGCTTCATCAAGGCGGTGCACCGGGCAGGATCCCAGGTACACGTTTGGGTGGTCAACGACGAAGAAACCATGCGCACATTGGTGGCGAAGAAGGCAGATGCAATCATGAGCGACGACGGCCAGCTGCTGATGAGGGTGCTGAATTCGAAGAATCGCTGAAAATCAGTACTCCGGATGACTTTGGGCGCCACAAGCTCTCGGCGGCAAGAAATTCTGCATTGATTTAAGGTTCTCTAATCAAAAAAGTTGAATTTCTGAAACGCGATCTCATACGTGGGTATTAGATACAGTTTTCGGGGGCGGTTTATATCGCTTATCCGGCCAATTGAGCAGGGCCTGAATAATTCCTGCTGAGGCTAAAATTCTTTCATGCCTATTAGCCAGCGGTTCACATTATCCAGCCTCCGCGCGAACTCTCCCCAACGGCTGGCCTCGCACCCCGCGCTGGCTTTCAGGAGCTTGAATGAACGGCTGGTGCGCGAGGTGGCGGGAGTGCAGCGCATCGCCGACCTCACTGCCCGCAATGTGCGCATCATCGGAGCAGCAGAACTGCTCGATGCCCGATCGGTTCCGACTGCGCTTCGAGAACTCCTGGAAAACGGCTGCTTGGTGCTCTTCATTGAAGCCGACGCGGAGCAGCTGGCAGAACTGGGCATGCGCTTTGGCCCTTGGCTGCACCGGGTGGATTCGAGCACGGAGACAACCGGGCTGTACATGCTGAACGTGGATCGTATTATTCATACTCCGCTGGGCCAGACGGCGGCTGTGCGCCGGGCCTTGGCTGGGATGTCGACAGTGAAAATGCGCAGCGCGGCCATCAAGGAAATCGGCTCCGAGATAGAGCTGAATCGTGCAGGGTGGTTGTCGAGAACAATCCACAGCCCGCATTTCCTGGTCTATATTCTGGTTTTCGTTTATTCGTCCCTGCGAGCCCTGCCGGTGGTTTTTATCAAGCAGTTCCACGGCAGTCTCGTGGTCTTGTGGTCCATCGACATCATCACCGCGGTTCCCTATACCTGGGGCGTGCTGGCGATGCTCTTTGCCAAGCGCTGGCAGGTGCGCCTGGCCGGAACGCTGACGACCTTGGTGACCTTTGTGTCGCCCTATGTGTATTTCTGGTTGCACGGCAGGAACTACCCGCCGTATGTAGCATTGATCATCCTTGGACTGACACTGCTTAGCATTTTTCTGGAACTGGGCAAATTCAATGAAGAACGCCGGCTGCGGGCGCGCTATGCAAAAGCCGCCGCAACAGCATGCGCTGCGGCGGCGGCTTAGCGGGCTAGCTGCGTTCTGCGGCGGCTTTCCATGTTGCCGCCACCGAGCGGATCAGGCCAAGGGCTACCAGCCACACGCCGGAAGCGATCCAAATAATGGTCGTCCAGATATTGGCTTCCGGATAGCCCACAACCATAATCGCCGAAGCCGCGATCCATGCCGCCGCCGCCGCGATGTTCACCGGCATCAGGCGCTTGACGCGCAGCGGGTGCACAAAGGCAATGGGAGCCCAGGTCAGGATCGAGAAGATGATGACGATGATGCTGGTAACGACGATCGACGGACTGATGAACCAGAGCGCCAAGGCGACGATGTTCCACGCCGCCGGGAAGCCCATGAAGTAGTAGTCATTGGTCTTCATCTGCGCATTGGCATAGCAGAACATCGAAGTCAGGTTGATCAGCACCAGCAGGAAGACGCCCCAGGCGCCTTCGCCAAGCAGGCCGGTCTTGAACATGAACAGGGCCGGTATGAAGGTCCACGTCAGATAGTCGATGATCGAGTCAAGGATGACTCCGTCGAAGTTCGGCGCATATTTTCCCACCTCGGCGGCCCGGGCCATCGAGCCGTCAACACCGTCGACCACAAGGGCGATGCCCAAGTACAGCCACATGAGCTTGGGCTGATTGTCCGACAGCGCCAGCAGCGCCAGCGTCGCCCAAATGATGCCCGTCAGGGTGAAGGCGTGTACAGCCCAGGCGGTAATGACTTTATTACGTGGAAGCGATGACATCCGATGCTTTCTTGGCGGGAGGAGCGGACCGGGCAGTCCCCCTGTGCAATGCAGAATGATGCTGCGAATCCTGAAAGCAAAATATCAGCGGGGCGTTTTGTCCACCGAGTTATGATACCGCCGAAAAATCCGAATTTGTTGGATTTTTCATCAAAGAATCTCTGCAGGAGGGCGATAGCTGCCATGAAATCACGGGTTGAAAGTCAACCGTCAAAATAATGTGAGCTTCAGTACCTATGAGTTATTCAATAGCTGAAACGCTTTCAAAAACAATTATTCGCGCGCCTAGCCCAAGGCCAGCGTGTCGAGGACCAGCTGCGAGTGGGCGGCCAGCTGCTCGTCGTCGGCGTCCAGCAGCAGGCGCAGCCAGGTTTCATGCTGCGACAAGGAAGCCACGAAGACCGCGGGATCGATCAGGCTGTAGAGCTCATCGGGGGTTCCATAGGCAGCGAACTCGCCGAGGTAGGCCGCGAGGACTCGCATGACGCGTTCGTCGTCCATGCTGCAGTCCCAGGCTTCGCACATCGCAGCCAATGGCACCGCCAGCGATGAGAAGGGGTGCGCCCAATGGGCGGATCCAAGGTTCAAAATTCGACCGTGCACGCCGGTTTCTGCCGGGACCACCACCTGGGCAAGATCAAAGGCGCCGTGTTCGAGGCTCAGCGGCACTGGCCCCGCATGCAACGCCTGGGCCGCCGTATTGAGCCTGTCGATGTGGGCGACCAGGGAATCAGCACGCGAGGGATCAAGATACAGCGGGTGGGACGGATCCAGAGACACGTGGAGCATGAGCGCCTGCTCGAACTGCTCCGGGAGGAACTGCGGGTCCACCACGGTAACGCCCGAATCGAAGAAGTCCTCCTCGTGTCCCATCAGCGCCACCTGGAACGAGCCGAGCGAGGCCAGCGCAAGCTCCCAGGTTTCAACGGTGTCGCCCAGATCGGCAAGGGTATGCCCGAAATCGGGGCTGAGCATGTAGCCGGCCATGCGGTCGATGGCCAATGGCATGACTACCTTGTCGGGAATTAGTTCGCCGGCTTTGACCGTTGCCGCCGCTTCGGAGGCAAGACCTGGCGCGGCGGCGCTGAAAATCAGGTCTGCCGCGTCGGTATGGACAATTGCTGAAATCTGGTGCAGGTCGGCAGGCCAAAAGTCGGGGCCGCCAACCCTTGAAATGCCGTAGGCGCTGCAGGCCTGGTCGATCCACTCGGCGGCCGCTTCACGCCAGTCATCGCTATTCCATACATCTATCCACTGAGCCACACCCTTATCGTAGTATGCGAAAGCAAATGCGTTCAGTTGCTACCGTAGGGACTACGGCCAGTATTTGCTCTTTTCTATCGAAGGATTTCGATCGTGAACGCTTTTCGCCCCCACTACCGGCACCGTGACTACAAGGCCGTGCTTTTCGACCTCGACGGCGTCCTGACGCCTACGGCACTGCTGCACCGTGTTGCCTGGCAGGAACTTTTCAGCGGCTTTTTTGCGCAGAAGCACCCGGATGTTCCCGGATATACAGTCGACGACTACTTCACCCTGTTGGACGGCCGGCCCCGCTACGACGGGGTGGCGGCGGTGCTTGAATCGCGCAATATCTCGCTGCCCTTCGGCAGCCCCAGCGATGACCCGGGCTATGGCTCCATCTGCGCGCTGGGAAACCTGAAAAACAGTGTCTTCACCAGCGTGTTGGAGCGCGACGGCATTGAACCTTATGCCGGGTCCCTGGCATATCTTCACCAGGTGCTGGATGCCGGGCTGGATGTCGCAGTGGTTTCATCATCGCGCAATGCCCGTGCGGTGCTGGCGGCCTCCGGCCTGCTGCCGTTGATTCCCGTCATCATGAGCGGCACCGAGGCCACCGCCCGGCAGCTGCCGGGCAAGCCGGCCCCGGATACCTTCACCGCCACGGCGCAGGACCTCGGCTGGCGCCCCGAGGAATGCGTGGTCATCGAAGATGCCTCCAGCGGCGTGTCTGCAGCGCGGGCAGGAGGCTTCAAAGTGGTGGGCGTGGCCCGCGAAGACAACGCCGAGGACCTGATGGACGCCGGGGCCCACTTCGTTGTCGAAGACTTGGGCGAGCTGGTTTCCGCGGAAGCCGCCGATGCCTGGGAATATGATTCCTGGTCGATCACTCGCTCGGGCAGCCGCGATGAAACCGGTGCTCAGGACACGGTCTTCTCCCTGGGCAATGGCTTCCTCGGGGCTCGTTCGGCGCAGGTCGGGCTGGGGGAGCAGGTGGGCGGCAGCTTCATCAACGGCCTGCATGAGACCTGGCAGATCCGCCATGCGGAGGGCGCCTTCGGCCTGGCCGAAACCGGGCAGACCATGATCTGCGCCCCTGACTTCCGCACCCTGCGCGTGTTCATCAACGACGAGGCGCTGGAAATCGGCCGCACCGAGATGCTGCGCGATGACCTGAGGCTGGACTTCCGCGAAGGCGCGCTGATCGCCACCACCCTGTGGCGCACCGCCGAAGGCCACCGCGTGGCGGTCACCGCCCGCACCATGATTTCCTTCACCGACCGCCACCTGGCGGTGCAGGACCTGCATGTGCGGCTGCTCGATGCCCCGGCCCATGTGCTCGTGCAGTCTGCAATCATCGGCTACCGCTCCCAACGCCCGGTGGCTACCCCGGAACAGCTTGATGAGACCGGTCCCGGCTTCGATCCGCGCAAGGCCGAGGAGTCAAGCAAGAACCCGCTGACTCCCGCCGGCCACACCCAGCAGGGCGCCCGGATGGGCATTTCCTATGACGTTGCAGGCTCGGGCATGAGCGTGGCTGCGATGGTAGAACACCAGGTCAGCACCACCGGCGGCGGCAACCCCCAAGTGGAGATCAACCGCACCGTGGCCGAGGACCGCGCCGAAGAGATCACCAGCGTCCGCTTGGAGGCCTCCCAAGGGCTGCGCGTTGCAAAGTTCGCCGTGTACCACTGCTCGCGGCGTCACCCGGCCCAGGAGATGCTCAAGCGATCCACTCGCGCACTGGGACATTTGGTGCCGCGCGGCATCGACGAGCACTTCCGCACCCAGCGCGACTTCATGAAAGAGTATTGGAAGCGCAGCGACGTGGTGGTGGAAAGCCGCGACAAGCTGCTGCAGCGCAAGATCCGTTGGAACCTCTTCCAGCTGGCCCAGGCTTCTGCACGGGCCGATGGGCTGGGCATCAGCGCCAAGGGTGTCAGCGGCAACGGCTACTCGGGTCACTATTTCTGGGACACAGAGATCTACGTGATGCCGTTCTTGACCTATACAAATCCGCAGTGGGCGCGAAATACCCTGCGGGCAAGGGTCTCCATGATTCCGGCGGCCCGGCGCCGCGCACACATTATGAACGAGGCAGGCCTGCTCTTCCCGTGGCGCACCATCAACGGGGAAGAAGCCAGCGCCTACTACCCGGCGGGCACCGCGCAGTATCACATCAACGCCGACGTGGTGTATTCGATGAACCGCTACCTCACCGCGGTGGAGGACGACGAATTCCTGATTGCCGGCGGCGCCGCCATCCTGGTGGGTACTGCGCGCATGTGGGTTTCGCTGGGCTTCTGGCGCGGCAGCGGCAGCAGCGAACGCTTCCACATCTACGGGGTGACAGGCCCGGATGAGTACACGGCTGTGGTCAACGACAATGTCTACACCAACGTGATGGCGCGCTTCAACCTGCAGCGCAGCGCCCGATTGCTGCGGGAATTCGCACAGCGCCATCCGCGGGACTATAAGCAGCTGGCCACTGAGCTGCAGCTTGATGCCCAAGAGCTGGAAGAATGGGACAAGGCCGCCGCCTGCATGCATATCCCGTACTCGGAAACCGTGGGAATCCATCCCCAGGACGAGCATTTCCTGAACCGCGAGGTCTGGGACCTGGCAAACACCGGACCCGACAAGCGCCCGCTGCTGCTTCACTACCACCCGCTGGTGATCTACCGTTTCCAGGTCATCAAGCAGGCGGACACGGTGCTTGCCCTATGGCTTCGCTCATCTGATTTCACCCACGAGCAGAAGCTTGCGGACTTCAACTACTACGACCCGCTGACTACCGGAGACTCGACGCTGTCTGCCACCGTGCAGTCGATCCTCGCCGCCGAGGTCGGCTACCGGGATCTTGCATGGGAGTACTTCGAGCATGCGCTGAACGTGGATCTTGAAGACCTGCATAGCAACACGTCCGACGGCGTCCATGTGGCTTCCACCGGCGGCGTCTGGTCGGCGCTGGTCTACGGCTTCGCCGGGCTGCGCGATGACGATGACAGGCTGTGCTTCGACCCGCGGCTTCCTGACCAGTGGGGTTCCATGAGCTTCAAGCTGGCATGGCATGGCACTCGGATCCAGGTGAAAATTCTGCCGCGCAGCATTGAGTTCACCCTGCGCGGTCCGCACTCCCGCCCGGTGTGGGTGCGCGGTGTGCAGGTCGACCTGCCGGTGGATGAGACCATCAGCGTGCCCTTGGACGACCAGGGACCGCGTCGTGAAGGACGCCCGACCTTGGAACATGTCCTTTCCCTGCAGCAGGAGGTTGGAGCGGAGATCCCCACCAAGGCCTGGTAGGTCTGTGGATAACCAGAAACCCGAGATCTGATTTGTGGATACCATGCCTGCATGGCTTCCAATCCACAGCCCGCGGGTGCCGCCCTCAAGCGCGCGGTCCAATGGCTCGGCTTCTGGCTTGCCGCTTTTGCGGCATTGTCGGTGGCGGTTCATTGGTCTGCGCATGAGGGCGAGCTGAAAGCAGACATCGACTGGATGCTCACGTCATTTTCTGCACCGCTGGTATGGATAGTTCAGGAAATGCCTGCCCCGCTAGCGACTCTGATCGTGGGATCGGCAGCCCTTGCTACAGGGCTGTTGGGATGGAGCCAGAAGCGGAAAGCTGATCAAAAAGCAGAATGGTGGCGCAGGATCCAATACTCGATCGATCTGATTACTTCAGAAAAGAAAGACGAAGTCATTGTAGGTACATTGATTCTTGCGCATCTTGGCAATGAGAATCCTCAAGGGAAGATATTGCTTCGCAGGAGCACCCCGATCTCTGACCACAGTGATCGTGAGCTTTTCAGAATAATTGCCGAGAAATTGATCGGCCAAGTTGAAAACAACGGAGCTAAACTAAAAGAAGGCCCCTAGGTTTAATGAGGGAGTAGCGATGGACGACAACAAGGATCCAAATGTTTACGCAGATCCTGAGGTTCAGGCTGCGCTCAAGGATCTGATTTCTGCGTTGGATAAGGTTGATCAGGAACAGCTCAGAGCAAAGTCGCCACTAAGAAATATTATCAATTTGATCTTTCGACGGCCGACGCAAGTCCCTTTGAATCATTAGACAAAAAGTTCTGCCAGGATGATCTGGCAGAACTTTTCTAGTTGAAGGGCCGAGAAGCCTACAGCTTCATCTCCTCCAGGGTGCGCCCCTTGGTTTCGCGGATCATGAAGATCACGAAGATCAGCGAGAGCAGTGCGAAGAAGGCATAGATGCCATAGGCCAGTGCTAGTCCAGCCTCAGCCAGCGCCGGGAAGGACGTTGAGACCACGAAGTTGGCAATCCACTGGGCCGAGGCTGCGACGCCCAGAGCCAAGGCGCGGATGGAGTTCGGGAAGATCTCGCCAAGCAGCACCCAGACGACCGGTCCCCAGGTGGCGCCGAAGCCGATCACGAAGAGGTTTGCGGCGACCAGCGCGACCATGCCCCAGGAGCCCGGCAGGGTCAGCGCCCCATCGACGGTGACGGCCTGGGCGAAGGACAGGGCCATCGTGCCCAGCGACAGGGTCATGATGATCGAGCCGATCATCAGCAGCGCCTTGCGTCCCAGCACGTCGATGAGCAGCACTGCGATGACCGTGGCGACCACGTTGATCACGGAGGTGATCAGCGAGATGGTGAAGGAGTCCGACTCGGTGAAGCCCACCGACTTCCACAGCGTGGTCGAGTAGTAGAAGATGACGTTGATGCCCACGAACTGCTGGAACACTGAGAGCAGAATGCCGGTCCATACCAATGGGTGGAAGCCGAACTTGCCCAGCAGATCGCTCAAGCGCTGGCGGCGTTCGACATGCACGGTGGCGCGGATCTCTTCGATCTTCGCTTCGGTGGATTCGCCCGGCTCCATGCCCATGTCGCGGGTCAGGATCAGCGCGGCGTCGACAAAGCGTCCGCGTTCCACCAGATAGCGGGGAGATTCCGGAAGGCGCAGGGCCATCAGGCCGTAGAAGATGGCCGGCACCGACAGCGACAGGTACATCCAGCGCCAGGCGGCCAGGCCGAACAAGCCCGTGGCATCTGCCGAACCCATCACGTAGACCAGCAGCGCCGAGACGAGGAATGCGACGAAGATGCCAAGGACGATGGCCATCTGCTGCATGGAGCCCAAGCGTCCGCGGTGCTCCGACGAGGAGATCTCCGCGATGTAGGCCGGCGCGATCACCGAGGCGAAGCCTACGCCGATGCCACCGATGATGCGCCAGAAGATCAGATCGCCCGGGCCGAAGCACAGCCCGCAGCCCAGGGCCGAGACCAGCAGCAGGATGGAGGCGATGAGCATGGTACGCACTCGGCCCACGCGTTCGGAGACCATGCCTGCCACCCAGGCGCCGAGGGCCGCGCCGAGCAGTGCGCAGGACACGGTGAAGCCGATGGCCACGGCGCTCAGTGAGAACTCCGCCTCCACGGCATCAACTGTTCCGTTGACGATCGAGGAGTCGTAGCCGAAGACGAATCCGCCCAGGGCCGCACCCAGGGCAATGAAGATGAGTCGCGCGGAAATCTTTCCGTCAGATGTTATCGCAGTCACAGTTGCCTATCGTAGCGGAGGGAATCAATTTTGGAAACCATCCTTACAATACTGTTTTTTCGTTAAACAACAGCGGCGGCGGGCCTGGGCCCGCCGCCGCCTGATCAGATCAGAAATGCCTAGTGCGTCGTCTGTGAAAAATCATTGCCGCGCAGCTTCGCCGCGATGCTCATCAAATGGAAGACCACCAGGGTGGCGATCGAGCCCAGGGCGATGCCGCCCAGCTGGAACTGGCCGAAGCTGATCTCGCTGGTCACGGCGATCGCGATGATCAGTCCGGTGCCGGCGGTCATCAGGTTGATCGGGTTGCCGAAGTCGACCTTCGCCTCAATCCACAGTCGGGCGCCGACGATGCCGATCATGCCGTAGAGCACGATGCCCAGGCCGCCGATGACGCCCGGCGGGATGGTGCCGATCAACGCGCCCACCTTCGGCATGAAGGCCAGCAGCATGGCGACGATCGCCGCCACCCAGTAGGCGGCGGTGGAGTAGACGCGCGAGGCGGCCATGACGCCGATGTTCTCCGCATAGGTGGTGGTGGCCGAGCCGCCACCCAGACCTGCAACGACGGTGGCCGCGCCGTCGGCCATCAGGGCGCGCCCGTTGAATTCGGACAGGTCCTTGCCGGTCATCACGCCCACGGTGCGCACGTGCCCGATGTTCTCCGCGATCAGCACGAACACCGCGGGCAGGAACATCAGCGCAGTGTCCAGGTGGAAGCTCGGGGTGTTGAAGGTCGGCAGGCCGAACCATGCGGCCTTGGCCAGCGGCGCGAAGTCCACCTGGCCCTGGAGCAGTGCGATGACATAGCCGAGCACCAGGCCCACCAGGATGGACAGTCGCCCGAGCATGCCCTTGAACACCACGGTGGCCAGCACCGTGACGATCACCGTCAGGAAGGTGGTGGCAGGGAACTTCTTCATCGGCTCCAGCGTCGCGCCGGCCAGATTCAGGCCGATCAGCGCCACGATGGTGCCCATGACCACCGGCGGCATGAGCCGGTGGATCCAGCCGGTGCCGGTTTTCTGCACCACCACGCCCACGATGAACAGCAGCGCGCCGGTCATCACTATGCCGCCCAGCGCGGCGGACATGTCATGGCCCTTGGTTGCTGCGATCACCGGGGAGATCAGCGCGAAGGAGGAGCCCAGGTAGCTGGGGACCTTGTTCTTGGTGATCAGCAGGAAGATGATCGTTGCCACGCCGGTGAACAACAGCGTGGTGGTCACCGGGAAGCCGGTCAGCGTCGGAACCAGGATGCTGGAGCCGAACATCGCCAGGATGTGCTGGCTGCCGATCGAAATGGTCTGCGGCCAGTGCAGGCGCTCATCCGGGGCGACGACCTCACCGGGGGTGATGGTTTTGCCGTTGCCGTGAATGCTCCAACTCATGAAATCCTCCAGATACCGGCCCGACGCGTTTTTGGGCCTAGAGAATTCTACTCGCTGCCATGCGCCTGCGCGAAGAATGCAAGCTCATGCTCGCTGGACCGGATGAACGCGGCCCGCATGCGCTCGCGCTGCGCCGGGTCCGCCAACCGGTAGGCCTGGCGCACCATGTCCTTGGCCTGCGCCGTGGCTTCGTCGAAGCCCGGATCGGCATAGGTGGCCAGCCAGTCGTTGTACGGGTGGGCCTCATGGTTCGCCGCCGCCAAGCGGTTGCCGATGTCCTGGTACAGCCAGTAGCAGGGCAGGATCGCGGCGATCAGTTCGCCGTAGCTGGCATTGCTCGCGTGCAGGTGGTTCACGTAGTTCAAGGTAGTGGCCGACGGATTCGCCTGCCCCTCCACCAGGTGGCTGCGGTGAAGCTGCAGCTCTCCCTCCAGGATCTCCCCGGCGCCCTTGGCCCAGAAGCGCTGGGAATCCAGTTCCGGGGCCAGCGTGCTTGCCTGCGCGAGCACCTGCGCATAGTGCTGCAGATACAGGGCGTCTTGGGCTAGGTAATAGTCGAACTTCGCCCGATCCAGGCTGCCGTCGGCCAGCTGCACGATGAATTCAAGATCGTCGATCCCTGCGCGCAGGCCGGCGATGTCCTCCCACCAGGCATCCATCGGATCCCCGGCGCCGAAGAAGTCCACAAAGTGGTTCACCGGGCCGTGTCCGCCGCCCACCTGAAGGGCATCTGCCCCGGCGATGGCGCGGTGCAGATAGCTTTTCGCCTCTTCCAGTGCCTGCGCCCAGTCGCCGGTGGCGGCAAAGCGGGTGGCAATCGCGCTGGACAGGGTGCAGCCGGTGCCGTGGGTGTTCTTCGTGGCAACGCGCGGTGCGCTGAATTCAGCCAGCACCTCGGAGGTCGAGACCAGCGCATCCGGGCAGTCTTCTCCTGCAAGGTGCCCGCCCTTGGCCAGCACCAGCACGTCGTGCTCCTGCGCCAGGCGCTGCGCCTGCTCAAGTACGCCGGCCCATTCGCCTGCCGGTTCAGTGCCCAGCAGCGCCGCCAGCTCGATGATGTTCGGGGTGATCACCGCGGCGCGGTCAAGCAGCGGGCGCAGCGCGGCGGCATCTTCCAGCAGCCGGTCGCCGCTGGTGGCCACCATGACAGGATCCAGCACCACCGGGGCATCGACGGTGTCCAGCCAAGCCGCCACCGCGTTGATGATCTCCTGGTTGGCGAGCATGCCGATCTTCACCGCGTCCACGCGCACATCCGCGCTGATCGCCTCAAGCTGCGCGGTGACGAAGTCCCCGCTGATGGCCTGCACCCCGCTCACGCCCCGGGTGTTCTGCGCCGTCAGTGCCGTGATGACAGCCATGCCGTAGCCGCCGTTGGCAGCGATGGCCTTCAAATCAGCCTGGATTCCGGCTCCGCCCGAAGGGTCCGAACCGGCGATGGAAAGGATGTTCACTTGGCCGCCTCCCAGGCGGCGACCAGCTGTGCGCTGGCGGCCTGCGGATCTTCGGCCTGGCAGATCGCGCGGACTACCGCCAGCCCTGCGCCGCCGCCGGAACGGATGGCTCCGGCATCCTCCGCGGTGACCGCGCCGATGGCCACGCAGGGAAGCTGCGTCCAGGTGGTGCGCAGGGCAAAGCCGTCAAGGCCCAGCGGGGTCGGGTGGTCCTTCTTGGTCGGGGTGGCGCGCACCGCTCCCACGCCCAGGTAGTCGATGACCTCGGCGTCCAGGTTCGCCTGCTCGATGTTTTCGCGGCTGGAAGCGCTCAGGCCCAGGATCCCGTCGCCGATGATCTGGCGGGCCACCCGCACCGGCAGGTCCTTCTGGCCGATGTGCACGCCGGTCACCGCGGCGCCTGCGGCCTTGGCCGCCAGGTAGACGTCGATGCGGTCGTTGATCAGCAGTTCCGCCTTGCCCTCGGTCAACCTGGCCGCCGCCAGGGCCAGCTCATAGAATTCGCGGGCGGTCTCATCCTTGGCACGCAGCTGGATCCACTGGATCCCGCCGGCCACGGCGCCTTCGATGACTTCCAGGGTGCTGCGCGGGGTGCAGCTGGCGGTGTTGGCAACCAGGTAGGCTCCGAGATCACGCATGGGGTAGCTCCTCATAATTCAGTTCTTCAAGTTCGTGCGGCTCGGTGGCCGCCAAGGCGTCAAGGAAGGCCACGGCAAAGCTGCCCGGCCCGCCGCTGTTGGCCAGCGCCTTTTCGGCGGCCAGCCCGTAGAAGCCGTGGGCCGCCACGGCGGCTTCAAATGGATCCTCGTGCACCGCAAGCATGCCGGCGCAGAAGGCGCCCAGCGCGCAGCCGCCGCCGGTCACTTTGGTCAGGCCGATGCCGTTGGTGTGCACCAGTGTGGTGCGCTCCGCGTCGATGATTGCGTCGGCCTCGCCGGAAATCGCGACCACGGACCCATGCTTGCGCGCCAGCTCGCGCCCAGCGGCGATGGCAGTATCCACGCTGTCCTGCGAATCCACGCCGCGGCCGGTGGAATCCCAGCCAGCCAGCGCCAAAATCTCCGAGGCGTTCCCGCGGATCAGCGTAGGCCGCTGGCCGACGATCTGCTTGGCGAATTCGGTGCGCACCGGCAGCGCGCCCACCGCCACCGGGTCCAAGACCCACGGGGTGCCTGCGGCGCTCGCCGAATCTACAGCTTCGCGCATGGCGGTTAGCTGTTCGGTGGTGGGGGTGCCCAGATTGACCAGCAGCGCCGAGGCAACCGATGCGAAGGGCCCTGCTTCGCCGGGCAGGTTTGTCATTGCCGGGGCGGCTCCCGCTGCCAGCAGGACATTGGCGGTGAAGTTGGTGACCACGGCGTTCGTTAAACAGAACACCAGTGGCGATTGCTGCCGGAAGTTTTGGGCAACGTTAGGCAGTGTCATGCGACATCCCTCCGCTAGCTTGACCTAGTTCAGGTTCAACGGGTCTCATCTCAGTCGGCGTCTCCGACACCCCGTGTCACTAGTCCCGAGGTTACGCAGTTTCAGTGCCCAAGGCCAACTTCATGAACGCGCCCTGCGCTCAACCAGCGCCTTCACCGTTGCCGCATCCACGCCCAGTCTGCCTGCCAGCTCCCAGACCCGGTCCACCGCCTGCACCAGGTCTTCGTCGAACGCCTGCTGCACCGCCACGTCGTTGACCACCGTGCCTGCGCGCCGGCGCGAGGAAATCAGTCCCTCGGCCTCCAGTTCCTTGTAGGCGCGGGCGACGGTTCCGGCGGCTACGCCGAGGTCCGTGGCCAGGGCGCGCACCGTGGGCAGCTTGGCTCCGGCAGGAAGTTCGCCCAGGGAGATCAGCGCCGCGACCTGCGCGCGGATCTGCTCATAGGGAGGCAGTGCCGAATCGAGGTCCAGCGTGATCTGGGCGCTCATGCAGCCTGCCAGTTCGGCAGCGAAGCCTTGGGCTGCTCCAGCACCACCATGGCCGGGATGCACAGGACGATCACGGCGGCGGCCATCGGCACCGGACCCAGGTCATAGGCCCAGCTGGGCATTGCCAGCAGCGCGGCGCTGGAGGTGCGGAGGATGCGCAGCTCCATGACCTGCCGGCACCAGATCTCTTCGCGCTCGTTGATCTTCCACGGCACCGCGCAATTTCGGGCCCACCAGATGGCGGCCAGCGAGGCGAGGATGATCGTAAGGATGACAAGCGCCGGGATTTCAGCGGACGCCATCAGCAGGTGCGAGTCCGCGCTCTGCCAAGGGAAGAACGCCAGATAGATGCCGCAGGTGCTGACGATGCCTGCAACAGCGTAGACATACGCCGGCAGCGGCCGGCTCATCCGCGGCAGCGCACGGCTTTTTCCTGCTCGCAGATGCGCGTAGAGCGCGAACCCGGCGCCTGCCGCCAGATAGAAAAGGACCACCGTCATCATGCTGAGCATGATCGGCTCCGCGTTGCGGCCGGCAACGCTGTCCCAAGCATCTGATTCGATGTCATGCTCCCAGCTGACCTGGGTGATGTAGAAGACCAGGATTGCCGTAAGGGTGGTAACGAATACCACCGCCAACTGGAACTCCCGGGCCCTGCCGAAGGCGGAGTACTGCGTGCTTTGGGCCTCCGCGTCGAACTGAGCCTTGGGTGCCCAGAAGAACATCAGCAGCGAAATTCCAAGGAGCAGCAGATTGGTTGCCGCCGGAGTATTTTCATTGCCGGAAGCGGCCGCGCTGTACTGGGACATGCTGCCCAGAATGACAGCCAGTAGATAGCCTGACATGCGCAGCAGGCGGTTCAACCACACCGAGCGCAGCACCTGGTTGTCATGATGGCTCAAGCCTTCCAGCGGCGGCCGGCGCAGGATGGCCACCGAGGCTGCCAGCGCGGCTAAAAGCACCGAAGCAATGGACACGGCGAAGTAGCCTGACGCCTGCTCCCCGCTGATCCTTCCACCCGTGGCATCAACATACTCGGTGCTCTGGGAAGTGACGATCTCCAGGGCCGGCGTGGGCGCGGCGCCCAGCTGGCCGTAGACGAACCACAACCCGCCGCAGGCAAGCAGGGCAATCACAGCTACCGTTGCCAAAAGGCTGCGCGGCATTGGCGTGGACAGCGAGCGAGGTTCTAGCGAAGCGCTGCGGACGCTCTTGAGCTCCCGGGGCCAGCTGTACGAACCAATCAAATAAATTGCGCCCATCCACAATGCCGGTCCCAGCGCCGCCAGCCATATCCCGACAGCTGTCGTCTGCGCATCCTCGGTGCTCCATAGCGGGGTGCCTTGGCCCGAGGTACTGGCGAAGAATGCGATCAGCGCACACCAAAACGAGTGCGACTTGGCGCGGTCCAAGGCGGGCGCTCGCCGATTGCCCGCGACGGCGCGCAGCCAAAGATAGGCGACCCCTGCCATGATGGCCAGTCCGAGGGCGCTTGCTGATAGTTCCGACATAGCCGTTAATGTATCAATTGATTGATACAAAGAAAAGGCTGTTTCGCACACACTCCTTTCGGGCAGTTGCCGTAGTCTCGAGACATGGGTCTGTTTACTTCCAATCCGCTGCCCGAGCCCGTCGGCGATTCAGCTCCGCCGGTGGATGAGCATCCGTCGAATATCGCCGCCACTTTGGAGAACCTGCGCCAATCTGCGGACTCCCGCATCACCCACCCGCGCCGCTTCCGCGCCCAGCAGCTGCGCGGGCTGGAGAAGATGCTCGACGAGCATCTGCAGGAATTCCTCGAAGCGCTGGAAGAGGACCTCGGCAAGGGACCCACCGAAGCGAAGTTCTCCGAGGTTGACGTGGTGCGCGCGGAAATCGACTACGCCCAGCGCCACCTCGCCGAATGGATGGACAGCGACAGCGTAAAGGTGCCGCTGGCCCTGCAGCCGGCCATGGCGAAGGTCGAGCCGCGCCCCCTGGGCGTCGTGCTGATCATCGGCCCGTGGAACTACCCGCTGCAGCTGATGCTTGCCCCGCTGGTCGCGGCGATTGCCGCCGGAAATGCCGCGGTGCTCAAGCCTTCGGAGATCGCACCTGCCACCTCCGGCTCCCTGGCGAAGTTCCTGCCGCTGTACCTGGACCGGCGCGTCTACGCAGTGATCGAGGGCGGCGTGGATACCGCCACGACCCTGCTGGCAGAACGCTGGGACCATATCTTCTTCACCGGCGGCGAAAAGGTGGCGAAGGTCGTCGCCATGGCGGCTGCCAAGCACCTGACCCCGGTCACCCTGGAGCTCGGCGGCAAGTCGCCGGCGGTGGTGGACAACCACCTTCCGGCCACCGCAAAGCGTCTGGCCTACGCAAAGTTCATGAACGTCGGCCAGACCTGCGTGGCACCTGACTATGTACTGTGCATCGGCGACTCCAAGCCCCTGATCGACCGCCTGGCCCAGGCGATCACCAGCTTCTACGGCAAGGATCCGCTGACCCACCAGGATCTGGGCAGGATCATCAGTCGGCGGCACTTCGACCGCCTGCTGGCGATGCTTGAACAGGGCGAGGTGGTGCATGGCGGAGAATACGACGAGCAGTCCCTGCGCATCGCCCCGACGATCATGCGCAATGTCGACCTTGAGGGAACTCTGATGCAGGAGGAGATCTTCGGGCCGATCCTCCCCGTCATCGAGGTCGCCAACTTTGAGGAAGCGCTGGAGTTCATCGCTGCCCGGCCAACCCCGCTGGCCGCCTACCTGATGAGTGAAAGCCCGCGCCTGCAGTCGATCTTCTCCGACAGGGTGCGCGCCGGGTCGATTGTCCACAACGCGCCGCTGGCCCAAATGATCGTTCCATCCCTGCCGTTTGGCGGGGTCGGGGCCAGCGGGATGGGCTCCTACCACGGCAAGCATGGCTTCGACAGGCTTTCGCAGAACCGGGCGGAACTGAGCAAAACTACGGTTGTTGACACCCTGAGCGCGATATATCCTCCATATTCTTGGGCTAAGCGAAAGATTATTGATCGCTTACTGTAGCGCGCTTCATAGCGTTTGGGCTTGTCAGGGTGCTTGGATTGAAAGGTTGAATTTTTTCTAAGCATCAGGAGATGTAACGCATGAGCGAGCCCGCACCGTCTCAAGACGGCCTGAAGCGTGGTCTCAAGGCCCGCCACTTGCAAATGATTGCGATCGGCGGGTCGATCGGCACCGGACTATTCGTCGCCTCGGGCGGCACCATCTCCGAAGCGGGCCCCGGCGGTTCGCTGATCGCCTATGCGCTGATCGGCCTCATGGTTCTGCTGCTGATGCAGTCGCTGGGAGAGATGAGCGCAAGGCTGCCGGTGGCAGGTTCCTTCCAGACCTATGCAACGGTCTTCGTCAACCGCCACTTCGGCTTTGCCATCGGCTGGAACTACTGGTTCAACTGGGCGATCACCGTTGCCGCGGAACTCGTCGCGGCCGGAATCGTGATGTCCTACTGGTTCCCCGACGTTCCAAGCTGGATCTGGGCGGCGGTATTCCTCGCCCTGCTGACCGGCCTGAATGCCCTGTCGGCCAAGGCCTACGGCGAAGGCGAGTACTGGCTGGCAATGATCAAGGTCGTTACCGTCATCGTGTTCCTGGTCTGCGGCGTAGCGATGATCTTCGGCATCATCGGCGGCACCTCGCCTGGATTCAGCAACTGGACCACGGGCGAAGCTCCAGTGGTCGGCGGCTGGTTGTCGATCGTTTCGGTCTTCATGATCGCCGGCTTCTCCTTCCAGGGAACCGAGCTGGTCGGCGTCGCCGCTGGCGAGGCTGAAAACCCGAAGCGGGATATCCCCAAGGCCATCAAGGCGATCTTCTGGCGCATCATGCTCTTCTACATCGGCGCCATCTTCGTCATCGGCATGCTGATTCCCTACACCGATCCCTCGCTGCTGTCGGCCGAAGCCACCGACATCGCCACCTCGCCGTTCACGCTGGTCTTCGAGCGTGCAGGCATTGCCTTCGCCGCCGCGCTCATGAACGCCGTGATCCTCTCGGCGATCCTTTCAGCCGGCAACTCGGGCCTATATGCCTCAGCACGCATGCTTTATTCAATGGCGCTCGATGGCAAGGCGCCGAAGATCTTCGGCCGCCTCAACCGCCGAGGCGTTCCGGTCCCGGCAATGCTGATGACCGCTTCAGTAGGACTTTTTGGATTCCTCACGGCAATCATCGGCCAGGGCGCAGCCTACACCTGGCTCTTGAACGTCTCCGGGCTTTCCGGTTTCATTGCGTGGATCGGCATTGCCGT
The DNA here is from genome assembly GCF_006539925.1 of Glutamicibacter uratoxydans. GTDB lineage: Bacteria > Actinomycetota > Actinomycetes > Actinomycetales > Micrococcaceae > Glutamicibacter > Glutamicibacter uratoxydans. The sequence goes on from NZ_BJNY01000019.1 coordinate 27,940, forward strand.
GTGCCACTATCAATTCCGCAAGCAGTACATAGCCAGCGGCCAAGACCTCAAGGCGCTGCCATATAAGGCGCCGCTGTTCCCGCTGGGCCCAATCCTGGCGTTCGTGATCCTGATCGTCGTCATCGCCGGCCAAAACTACCAGGCGGTGATCGACGGGCGGGTCATGGAGGTCGTCTCCAGCTACATCGGCCTACCGATCTTCCTGCTGCTCTGGCTGGGCCACTGGCTGGCTACCCGAAAGCAGCCAGCCGTGAAGGTCGATCCTTGGACGGCCGAGCTGCACTAGGCGTTCAGCGCCGCATCCACAATCACCCGGGCCTCTGCCAGCACCTGCTGCAGATGTTCGGGTGATTTTGTTGATTCTGCGTAGATCTTGTAGATGTCCTCGGTGCCCGACGGGCGGGCTGCGAACCAGGCGTGATCGCTGGAGACCTTCAAGCCGCCGATGGCGAACCCCGATGCTTCGGTGGCCTTGGCGGTGATTGGATCTCCGGCGAGCTCGGTGGCGCTGACCATCGACGGGTCGAGCTTGCCGAGGACCGCCTTTTGCTCGCGGCCGGCAGGCGCGTCGAAGCGGTCGTAGAAGCTGCCGCCGTGCGCCGCCACCAGTTCGGCGTGGATCTGGCTAGGGCTCTTGCCTGTCACTGCGCGGATCTCACTGGCTAGCAGCGCCAGCATCAGGCCGTCCTTGTCGGTGCTGAAAGCCCTGCCTGCGAAGTCCAGGAAGCTGGCGCCGGCGGATTCCTCGCCGCAGAAGCCGACCCTGCCAGATGCCAGCGGCGCGACGAAGTACTTGAATCCGACAGGCACTTCCAGCAGCTCGCGCCCGTGGGCTGCGACCACGCGGTCGATGAGCACCGAGGACACCAGGGTCTTGCCGACCTTGGCATCGGCAGGCCACTGCGGACGGTGGGTCAGCAGGTAGTCGATGGCAACTGCCAAGAAGTGGTTCGGGTTCATCAGCCCTCCATCAGGGGTGACGATGCCATGGCGGTCGGCATCCGCGTCGTTGCCGGTGGCGATATCGTACTTGTCCCGGTTGGATACCAGTGATGCCATGGCGTGGGCAGAGGAGCAGTCCATGCGGATCTTGCCGTCCTTATCCAGCGTCATGAAGCTGAATCGTGGATCGACCTGGTCGTTGACTACGTGCAGGTTCAGCCCATAGCGGCGGCCGATTTCTCCCCAGTAGTGCACCGAGGCCCCGCCCAGCGGGTCGGCCCCAATGGAAATTCCCGAGGCCGCGATGGCCGGAAAATCGATGACCTGCGCCAGGTCGGTGATGTACAGTTCGCGGAAGTCGAATGGCTGGGCGTTCGGCTCGCCGCGTTTGATCTCTGCGCTGCCCAGCAGCTCGTTGGCGCGGGCGGCGATGGGGTCGGTGATCTCGGATTCTGCCGGGCCGCCGTGCGGCGGGTTGTATTTGATGCCGCCATCAGTGGGCGGGTTGTGCGAGGGGGTGATGATCAGGCCGTCGGCCAGCTCTCCGCCGGCCGCGTTGTGTACGAGGATTGCATGGCTCAGCGCCGGAGTAGGAGTCAGCCCGTCTTCGGCCAGCACCTGCACGCTGTTGCCGGCCAATACTTCAAGCACGGTGCGGTAGGCGGGCTCGGAGAGCGCATGGCTGTCCTTGCCGACGTACATGGGCCCGGTGATGCCTGCAGCAGTGCGGTAGTCGACGACGGCCTGGGTGATGGCGGCAATGTGGGCTTCGTTGAAGGTGCCGTTCAGGGAAGTTCCGCGGTGTCCCGAGGTACCGAAGACCACTGCCTGATCTGGATTCTCGGTGGAGGGAATGATCGCACTGTAGGCGTCGAGCACCTCCTGGAGATCGATCAGGTCGGATTCCTGGGCCGGTTGGCCTGCCCGTTCGTGTGCCACTGCGTACCTCTCGTCGATGGTGCGTTTTTTGCAAGCTCATAGAACAATGGGTGGTGATGAGCTACTATCCTTACCCTCCAAACTATTACCAGCGGCCGCCTGAATCTAATGGATTGTCGGTGGCGTCATTGGTGCTTGGCATTCTTTCAATGCTGGGGTTCGGCATTCTCATTCTAGTTCCGCTGGCAGGAATCATTACCGGCCACCTCGGATACCGCCGCGAACCGGCGTCCCGCGGGCTGTCCCTGGCTGGACTTATTTGTTCCTGGGCGGCGCTGGCGTTGTGGCTGCTGGTGATCGCCTTTTTCGCCTGGCTGATCTACTTCGTTCCCGAGTCTTTCAACGACTATTACTACGAGGACTTGAGCTACGCCTAGATCGGCGGGGCACCGGGTGCTATCTTATCGATAATCGTTATTAACGACTATCGATAGGTTTGTGATGTCTTTTGTCTTTACCTCACTGTTGGTGTTCGTTGCCATCCCGATGCTCCTGATCGTGGGTATTTTATTTCTGCGATCCAGGTATTCGGGCCGCTCGGTGTCAAGCGCAGTCGCGGTCGCCCGCATCGCCGCTTGGGCGGGAATGGGAATTATGCTCATCGCGGTAGTGCCGAATATTGCCACCTTGGTATCTAATGAGCAGATCACCGTTGAGGTCCCGGTGGAACCCTACTGGCCGCAGTTCCCTAATGTCACCGATGTCGTGCCCGACCACGGGGATTTGGTGGAAGGCAAGATCACCTCGGTCATGGTTACTGCCTCGCACCTGAGCTTCGCATCCCGCTTCCTGCTCATATCAGGCATGCTAGTCTCCACGCTGGGAACGATCGCTGTTCTGGGCTCGGTCATCATGCTTTGTACCAAGCTGCTCGCTGGTTCGCCTTTTGACAGGGCCCTGCGTCGTTCGGGACACCTCGCTGCCACAGCAGTAGCCTTCGGCGGCCTTATCGGGCAGATACTGATCGGAATCGGTAGCGCACGGGTTGGAGAGGAAACGTTAAGGGTCAACGGATTCTCATACGCATCCTTGGGCGATCAAAATTTTCCGACTGATTCTCCGTGGCCCATCCCCAGCTTCAGCGTCAACTTCGAATTTGCGCCGTTGTTCACTGCATTGGCGATTCTCGTCGTGGTGGAGCTGATCAGCTCCGGCATGCAGCTGGCTCGGCAGAATGAAACACTGAAGGCAGATACGGATGGATTGGTATAGACGTGCAGCTACGCAATGTCCACTGCAGATTATCGGAGCTGCTGGCGGCCAGAAACATGACTGTGGTTCAGCTCAGCGAGCTGGTCGATGTTTCGGTCGTCAACCTCTCGGTGCTCAAGAACGACCGAGCCAAAGCCATCCGCTTCAGCACCCTGGTGGCTATCTGCCAGGCGCTTGACTGCGAGATCGGCGAACTGCTGGTCCTTCGCTGATTTCCCGGTTAAACAAACAGGCGGCCCCCGAAGGGGCCGCCTGCACGGGAAGTCCTAGCGGACCGAACCCATGAGCTTCTTCAGCGCTGGGGTAGCGGCCATCATTGCCACGCCCAGGATGGCGGCGGTGCCGCCCATGCCGATGAAGTATGCGATCTCATTGCCCTCGGTGTAGTAGCCGGCGAGCACGCCCGACAGGGTGGTGCCCAGCGAGATCGACAGGAAGAACAGTGCGATCATCTGGGTGCCGAAGGCGGCTGGCGCCAGCTTGGTGGCCACTGCCTGGCCCACAGGGGAGAGCAGCAGCTCAGCGAAGGTGCACAGCAGCAGGATGCCGACCAGCGCCAGCAGCGGGGTCTTCTCGAAGGATTCCAGTGGAATGAAGGAGAGGAACGCGATGCCCACCACGATCAGCGCCAGGCCGAACTTGATGCCGGTAGCCGGCTGGCGCTTGCCCAGCTTGGTCCACATGGCCGCGAAGACGCCAGCGAAGATGATGATGAAGATCGGGTTGATCGAAGTGACCCAGCTCGGCGGCATTTCCCAGTTGCCGATGGTGCGGTCCAGTCGAGCATCCGAGTAGGCGGCGATGAAGGTGAACTGCTGCTGGAACAGTGCCCAGAAAGCCGCCGAGCCGATGTAGAACGGAATGAAGGCCAGGACGTGCTTGCGCTCGGTGGCGTCTACCTTCTTGCTGCGCAGGATCAGGGTGAAGTACACGATAGAAGCCGCGATCACCACGTAGGCCAGGGTGCTGGCCAAGTTTGCCGGGGTGACGATGCCGGTGGCGAATGCTGCAATGATCAGAACGATCACGGCGGCGAAGATGACCACGTAGCGCTTGCGCTCATCGGCAGGCAGCGGGTTGTTCGGGATGCCTGCCGACTCCGGCAGGTTCTTGCGGCCAGCGGTGTAGATGCTCAGGCCGATGGCCATGCCCACGGCTGCTGCGCCGAAGCCGACGTGGAAGCCGAAGTTAACCTGCAGCCAGCCGGTCAGCAGCGGGCCGACCAGGCCGCCGATGTTCACGCCCATGTAGAAGATGGAGAAGCCGGCGTCAATGCGCGGATCTTCCTTGGAGTACAGGGAGCCGACCAGGGCGGTAGCGTTCGCCTTCAAGCCGCCGGACCCGACGGCGATCAAGACCAGGCCGAGGATCAGGCCGACGAAGCCCGGAATCAGGGCCAGGGCCACGTGGCCGGCCATGATGCCGATGGCTGAGAAGAACAGCACGCGCTCCGAGCCGAAGAGGCGGTCGGAGAGCCAAGCACCCAGGATGGTGGACAGGTACACGGCGCCGCCGTAGGCGCCGACCAGGGACAAGGCCAAGGTCTTGTCCATGCCCAGGCCGCCTTCAGTGGCGGAGTAGTACATGTAGTAGGCCAGCAAACCCTGCATGCCGTAGAAGCTGAAGCGCTCCCACATTTCCACGCTGAACAGGTTTGCGAGCGCTCTCGGGTGACCGAAAAAGGTCTTTCCCGTGCTTTGGGTGCTCGATGTTGCAGTAGACATACGTAATATTTTTCGCTTTTCTCTACGTGATTACCTACTTATGTAGGAAAGCTCACATTGAGATCTGTGACGCTAAAGCAAGCAGCATGCCCTCGTTGGAACGGGGTGAAATCAGCTGAATTCCCATGACAAACCCCTCTTTAGTGGTACTGACAGGTACAGTAATTGCGGCCACTGAGGCGACGTTCACCATGGAGCTGAAGGGGGAGTACTGGCACTGCAACATATAATCGCGATCCGCCGAGCCTTGGGTATAGTGCCCCAGCAGCGGCGGGACCGAGGCGAGGGCCGGGGTGAGGACCACGTCGTAGGCCGACCACTGGGTGACGAAGTCGGCGGCGATCTGCCGCATCCGACTCGCAGCCTGTTCGCTTTCTGAGATGCTGCGCCGCTGGGCGCGCCGCCGGAAATCCTGGGCCAGCACGCCAAGCTTGGACTCGTCATCCAGCGGCAGGTCCTTGAGGCCGTTGGTCCAGACGGCGGCAAAGGTCTCAGGGTAGTCGCTGGCGTAGTTCAACTTGGCCGGAAGCAGGTGATGCCGTTGGGTCAGCAGCTTCTTTCCGGCCTCGAAGGCCTCTCGCGCTGCCTGGTCCAAGCTGATGTCATAGGCGGACTCGAAGGGCGAATGGGCGCTGTAGCCGATCTTTAATCCCGAAAGCTGCTCGGCAAATCCCGAGCGCAGCAGCGGCAGATATTCATCCACCCCGCGCATGGCATCCATGAGCAGGGCCGCATCCAAGGCATTTGCGGCCAAGGGGCCCGACACGGTCAGCTTCGGCGCTCCAAAGGAGTCGGAGAACCCTTCGATGACATCGCTGGGAACGCGGCCCAGCGATGGCTTGAGCCCCACCAGTCCGCACGCGGCCGCGGGAATGCGCACAGATCCTCCGCCGTCGGAACCGGGGCCGAAAGGGATCATGCCGGCGGCTACGGCGGCCGCCTGTCCGCCCGAAGAGCCGCCGGAGGAGCGCGCGGGATCCAGCGGATTGCGCGAGGGGGCGGCGACGAGGTTCTCTGAGTAGCTGCTCAGCCCGAACTCGGGTACCTGGGTCTTGCCCAGGATCACCACGCCCTCGCTGCGCAGCTGGGCAACCAGCGAGTGGTCCCGCAGCGCGGTCTTGTGCTCGACCGCGGCCGAACCGAAGGTGGTTGGCATGCCAGCCACGTCGTTCAGGTCCTTGAATGCCGTGGGCATGCCATGCAGCCTGCCGATCGCCGCAGGGTCTTTGGCGAAAGCCTCGTCGGCCCGCGCCGCGGCGTCCATGGCATTCTCGGCCACGTGCACAAATGCGCCGAGCTCGCGCTGATCGGCGATCCGGTTCAGGTAGTGCTCGGTGGCTTCGCGGCTGGAGACTTCTCCACTGGCCAGCTGGTCGCGCAATATCAGGGCGCTTTGGGGCAACATGTCGGCTTTCGACGCAGGAAATGACTAGTCTTAAAAGCAAACACCCAATTGGAGAGGAACGCCAACCATGAGCGATTTCGAGACCGTATCAGTGACCGACGTGCCCAAGGACGCCTTCATTCTGGATGTGCGCGAAGACTTCGAGTGGGAAGCAGGCCACGCGGCCGGAGCAACCCACATCGTTTTGGGCACCCTGCCGGAGCGCGTATCGGAGCTGGATCCAGATGTCGACACCTATGTCATCTGCCGCACCGGCGGGCGTTCGGCGCAGGCCGCCGCCTGGCTGACCGGCATGGGCTACACCGCTTTCAACATCGCCGGCGGTTCGGACGCATGGATCGAGGCCAAGCTGCCGATGGAATCGGAAAACGGCCAGGAACCAGCCGTCCGATGAAATATGCCTATCTAGGCCCCTCGGGAACCTTCACCGAAGCGGCATTGCTGCAGGTCGAAGGGGCCGCCGACGCCGAGCGCATCCCCGCGGCGAATGTGAACGTAGCCTTGTCCATGGTGCGCGACGGCGATGTCGACGCGGCAGTGGTCCCCATCGAGAACTCGGTGGAGGGCGGCGTCTCGGCAACCTTGGACTCCATTGCCACCGGGCAGTCCCTGCAGATCATTGCGGAGATCCTGGTGCCGATCACCTTTGTGCTTGCGGTGCGTGAAGGCATTGAGGACCTGAGCCAGATCAAGCAGGTGTCAACCCACGGGCATGCCTGGGCCCAGTGCCGCCTGTGGGCGGAAGCTAATATTCCCGGTGCGGTATTCTCGCCTGCATCCTCCACCGCGGCCGGCGCGCTGGGGCTCTTGGATCCCGAGCAGCATCACGACGCGGCGATCTGCAGCCCGCTGGTTGCCGAAGAGCGCGGCCTGAAGGTGCTGGTGCGCGGGGTGGAAGACAACCTCGGCGCGGTCACCCGCTTCATCCTGGTGACGACCGAAGGCAAGATCCCAGCGATGACCGGCGTGGACAAGTCAACGCTGATCCTTCCGCTGGCGGAGGACCGCCCCGGTGCGCTGATGGGCATCTTGGAGCAGTTCACCGCGCGCGGCGTGAACCTGTCGCGCATCGAGTCGCGTCCCACCGGCGAAGGCCTGGGGAAGTACTTCTTCTCCGTGGACGTCGAGGGCCACGTAGGGGAGGAGCGCGTTGCCGCCGCCCTGTCGGGCCTGCACCGGCTGTGCCCGGAGCTTCGCTTCCTGGGCTCCTATCCGGCGGCCCAGGGCGCGGCCCCGTTCATCGACACGCACAACTCCGATGAGGCTTTCATCGACGCCCGCGGCTGGATCCAGTCGCTGCGCGACCGGCTCTAGGGAGTGCGCAGGCGCAGCGAGCCGGGGTTCACCGATACCTCGAGCTCGTTGACCTGGCCGGTGGGGTCCCCGTCGATCTGCGTGTTCATCGGCTCGGCGCAGCGCAGGGATACCCCGCTGGTCTGGTAGAAGCTCATTACCGGGATCTTATTCTTCGCGCGGAACGCGGTTTTCAAGAAGATCCAGCTCCATCCAGCGGCCGAACGCGGGGAGAGGACGACGGCATCGAGCAGGCCGTCGTCGATCTTCGCATCGGGCACGAAGTCAAGGCCCTGTAGCTTGCCGCAGTTGGCAAATAACACCGAGCGAACCTTGCGGGTCTGCCATTGGGAGTCTCCGGAAAGCTTGAAATGCACGCGCTTGCGGCGCCCCGGCAGCTGGCGCAGGCCGGCTTCCGAGTAGGCCAGCCAGCCGACCTTCGACTTCAGCTCTTCGTCGGTGTCGTCGAAGAGGTCGGCGTCGGTACCCACACCGGCAATCACCAAAAACGCATGGTCTGCTTCCGTGCCATCCAGCAGGTGCAGCTTCATGTGGCCCACATCGACGCGCCGCACGGTGCCGCGGGCGGCGACCAAGGCGGCCGTATGCAGGTCGTCCAGTGGCACTTCCACATTGCGCGCCAGCAGGTTGCCGGTGCCCAAGGGGATGATGCCAAGCGTGGCTTCGCTGCCTTCGAGCACTTCTGCCACCGCGCGGATCGTGCCGTCGCCTCCTGCGGCGACGACCGTGTCGCAGCCTGCATCCAGCGCCTCGCGGGCCGCATCCTGCCCCGCGTTCTCAGGGGTCGTATGCAGAATCAGCGGCGCTTCAAGCCCCGCCTCGGAGCAGACGCGGATGATTGCCTCTTCGGCTTCATCACCGCGTGACTTGGAAGGATTGACGATCAGCGCGATCTTGGCGGGCTCGGACTGGACCACTGATTCCGCTGGCTTGCTCAGCGGCTTTCCGGGCACAGATAGCTTGCGCACCGAGTACCAGCTGGTCGCCGCGACGGCGGCTGCTGCGGCCGCGGCAGAGAAAATGATTGCTCGATTTGTCTGCATAGTGCTCTCATCGTACTCATGGTTGCTACCCTTAACATGTGATCGACCTGAAAATGCTCACCGAAAATCCGGATTTGTACCGCGCCTCGCAACGCGCGCGCGGTGCCGACGAGTCGCTGATTGACCAGCTCATCGAAGCTGACACGGCGCGTCGCGAAACCATCGCCACCTTCGAACGCCTGCGCGCAGAGCAGAACGCGTTCTCCAAGAAGGTCGGCCAGGCCAAGGGCGAGGAGCGCACCGCGCTGCTGGCAGAGGTCAAGGAACTCGCCGCGTCGGTCAAGTCCGCGCAGGCGGCCGCCGACGAGGCAGGTGCGAAGTCCGTGGCGCTGCAGCGCTCCATTCCGAACCTGATCATCGACGGCATTCCGGCCGGCGGCGAGGACGACTTCGCCGTCGTCAAGCACGTGGGCACCCCGCGCGACTTCAAGGCCGAGGGCTTTGAGCCGCTGGACCACCTGCAGATCGCGGAAAAGCTGGACGCCATTGACATGGAACGCGGTGCCAAGGTCTCCGGATCCCGCTTCTACTTCCTCAAGGGCATCGGCGCCCGCTTGGAAATCGCGATGATGAACATGGCGCTTGACGTGGCCATGGAGCACGGCTTCATCCCGATGATCACCCCGACCCTGGTGCGCCCGGAAACCATGCAGGGCACCGGCTTCGACGTCGAGCACGACGACGAAATCTACAAGCTGGAGCGCGACGACCTGTACCTGGTTGGCACCTCCGAGGTCGCCCTGGCCGGCTACCACGCCAATGAGATCATGGACCTGTCCGAGGGCCCGATCCGCTACGCCGGCTGGTCCTCCTGCTACCGCCGCGAAGCCGGTTCGGCCGGCAAGGACACCCGCGGCATCATCCGCGTGCACCAGTTCAACAAGCTGGAGATGTTCATCTACACCAGCGTGGAGAACGCCGAGGCAGAGCATGAGAAGCTGCTGGCCATGGAAGAGGACATGCTCGGTCGCATGGAGCTGGCCTACCGCGTGATCGACACCGCCGCCGGCGACCTGGGCATGAGCGCCGCCCGCAAGTTCGACTGCGAGGCGTGGGTTCCAACCCAGGAGACCTTCCGCGAGCTGACCTCGACCTCCAACTGCACCACCTTCCAGGCGCGCCGCCTGAACATCCGCGAACGCGAGATCGTCGACGGCAAGCCGGGCAAGACCCGTTCGGTGGCAACCCTGAACGGCACCCTTGCCACCACCCGCTGGATCGTTGCGATTCTGGAAACCCACCAGAATGCCGACGGCACCGTCAACGTGCCGAAGGCCTTGCAGCCTTACCTCGGTGGACTTGAAGTCCTGAAGTAGACGAACACGCCGGCCTTCGGGCCGGCTTGTTTGTTTATCGGCAGTTCACCTGTCCTTGTGCTTTGTGTCATCGCTAAATTCAGCCGGTGATGGTTCACTGGAAACATGACTGTATTAACTAAGACCGGCAACGACGACCGGCTGACCAAGCGGAAACTGATGATCTGCCTCGACGTCGACGGCACCATCGTCGACCACCAGGGCGTGATGAGCCCGCGGGTGCGCGAAGCAGCCCGTGAAATCGTGTGGCGTGGGCACGAGGTGGTGATTTCCACCGGACGCTCCCTCGGCGCCGCCCTGCCCATCGTCCGGGAGCTGGGCATCGAGCACGGCTACGTCGTCGCCAGCAATGGCGGAGTGCTGGCCAAGGTGCAGGGTGATGACGTTCAGGTCATCCACCGCGAAGTGTTCGACCCGTCGCTTGCCCTGGCGGCGCTGTGGCGTTCGCTGCCGACCGCCAAATACGCCTTGGAGAATGAGCGCGGAGAATTCCTGTCCAGCGATGTCTTTACCGATGCCAGCTTCGGCGCCGAATCCCAGGTCGTAGATTTCGAAGAACTTGTCAACAGCAAGGCAGTGCGCGTGGTGGTCTTCTCCACCGATGCGACCGCGGAGGACTTTGGCAGAGCGGTTCAGGGGCTGGGGCTGTCTGGCGTGACCTACTCGGTTGGCTGGACCGCTTGGCTGGACATTGCCGCAGAGGGAACCACCAAGGCCAGCGGCCTGGAGCGCCTTCGCACGGTGCTGAAGTTCGACGCGGCGGACACGCTGGCCGTGGGCGATGGCCGCAACGACATCGAGATGCTGCAGTGGGCCGCCATGGGTGTTGCTATGGGCCAGGCTCCCGAGGAGGTCAAGGAAGTTGCCGACGCGGTGACCGAGGGTGTTGACGACGACGGCTTGGCGATAGTTCTTGAAGAATTGCTGAACCACTAAGTGGCTATTACCCAGGGTGCTGGACCAACCGGCGCCTGAATCCCTGGATCCATTTCGAGTCGCACATCAGCTGCGGGAATGGCTGGTGGACCAGCCCGGTGGCCGGGGGCGATTTCGACAGGTATCGCATGCCCATGTTGTTGATGATGATGCTGTGCGGATTATCCAGCGCCATATATTCGTCCCAGCCGGGAAGTTCCTTGGCTTTATTGCACAGCGAGCATTTGCCGTCGCCGTTGCCGGCGCTGGTTTCTCCGCCCAGATGGTGCTGGATGATATGGTCGGCCTCTTCCACCAGCCCGTTGCAAAACGGAGTGCGGCAGTAGCGGTCCCGCACGCGGAGGAATGCGCGCAGCTTTTCGGGAAACAGCCTGGCTTTTGAATCCATGGCCACGAGTTCGCTGTCGCCCGGGGCGGTGTAGAGCCGGACGATTTCCGTGACGGTATCCAGCTGTTCCAAGTAGTTCTCTTGGGTGCTGTTCCTGTAGCTGACTTCGCCGTCTATCGGCGGTCCGGCAATCATTTCCCTGATGATCTGCGAGGAAATATAGCCATATCCCTCCAGGAAGGCTGGCTCCTTGTCTCCAAGGAACAGGCTCCTGTCGGTCATGATCAGGTTGAGGCTCAAGGCCAGGGGAAGCTTTTTCCTGCTGCCAGAGACGAGATTGGCGACAAGCAGATCGGCCTCGATCTGGGACCTGGTGCGTGGATCTCCGTGCTGCTTGATGGTGAATGATGTGTGGCGCAGATGTTCGCGCAGGGCTACACCCTGGATAACTGGCAGGCAGCCGCTAAACCTGATGAGGTCCCCGTCGCGGTGGAAGCGGATGTGGCGTTTCTGGGCGGCGTCCTCTGCCTCGTGGCACTGGTCGTCTTCCAGGTACTGCAGGGTGAACTTGGTGACGGTGTCGCGGATCTGGCGGGTTCCCTGGGATTCGAACATGTCGGGGTTCTGCCGGAGGAAGTCGTCGAAGGCCGTGCGGTATTCGGCGTCGATCTTCTTCAGCGGGCTGAGGATCGCCTCGATCTGAGCTTCGGTATATTCGCCGCGTGAATAGCACTGGGCGAGATTTGGGGTGTCTTCAAAGAGGATGCGGTAACTGACGAGCTTGCCGCGATAGGTGGAAGGATCCTGCGACCGCGCCATGGCCACGGTGCTGGCGGCTCCGCGGGTCAGGTCGTCGATGTTGACGCCGCGTTCTTCGTGGTCGCGGAAGACTTCCTTTTCCAGCTGGTGGGCAAGAGCCGACTGGTGGTAGTGGTAGGCGGAGGTGACCGTTTCAAGTTCCTCGATGGCCCGGGCGCATTCGTCTTTCGTGCCATGGTATTCGATCCATGCCAGCCTGGTTTCCAACTCCTGCATCAGGTCCTTGACCTCCTGGTGCAGCGTCGGCGACGGTGAGCGATGCCTTTGCGCCCTTGCTTCGTGCATGTACTAATTATACTTTTATTGATCGAACATACATTCGAATATAGGGTAACGATTAGACCAAGGCCCAGATGGTCCTAGAGCTGGTCGGCGAGGTCCAAGAGGCGGGCAATGCCGGAGCGGGCGCCGAGCTCGTCGTTGTATCCGGAGCGGACGATGGCCGCGGAGACTGCCTGCGGGGTGATGCCCAGAATCTGGGCCACCGCCTTCTGCTGGCCGCGCACGCCCGGAGTCAACAGGTCGACCACGGCCCATTCCGAGTCGGTGCGGGTGCGGATGGACTGGCCGATCAGGCGCAGCAGGCCTTCGAGCTCCCCGTCCAGTTCGGTGTTGGCGGTGGAGACGCAGATGGGGACGCGTTCGCCACGGTGCTCGGCGGCATCTAGGGCTCCCTGGGCGCGGCGCAGGGCGCGGCCGTCGACCAGGTCGGCCTCGGCGGGAACCGGCTCGTAGAGGCTGCCCACGCCCAGGCCGATGTTGCAGAAGTTCAGCCGTGCGGTGCGCAGGATGGCGTCCACCGCGGCGTCGGCATCCGCAGGCACGCCCAGCAGCAGCTGGCCGGACAGCGCGGTGAACGGCGCGAGCGTGCACACCTGGTCGAGCTGCTCCCACAGCTGCTCGCTGGCGGCCGCGACGTCGGTGACGGACCGGGGCCGGGGGCTGAGCGCAACGACAAACATGACTTAAGTATTGCGTGTGGAGCTTCATTTGTCGCGGAAGATCGCGGGCATATTAGGCTTGAGGCGATTAAGTTTCATGCAAGGAGTTCTCATGGCTGAGGTCGTCGCCGGCCGGTTCGAGCTGATCGAGCACATCGCCCAGGGTGGTTCGGGGTCGGTGTGGCTGGCGCGCGACCTGCGCTCCGGCCAGCTGTGCGCTGCCAAGGTGATGCGCCAGAGCTACTCGGGGGAGCTGCTGCGCTTTGTGCGCGAGCAGGGCGTGAAATTCGACCACGAGCACCTGCTCACCCCTTATGGCTGGGCGGCGGTGGACGACCAGGTGGTGATCGCCAGTCAGCTGATGCGCGGCGGAAACCTGCACACCGCCATGGCCGACTACGGCGCATTTTCCGAAGAGCTCGCCGCCCAGATCCTGGTGCAGCTGCTCGACGGGCTGGCCCATGTGCATGCCTCGGGCTGGGTGCACCGGGACGTGAAGGCCGCCAATGTGCTGCTTGAGCCCACCGGGGCCGGGGTGCCGCACGTAAGGCTGGCGGATTTCGGGATCGCCGCCCACAAGGACGCCGCGCGGCTGACCGAACTGGGAATGACGGTGGGCACCGAGGGCTATCTGGCGCCGGAGCTGAAGCTGGGCGCGGAGCCGCATCCTGCGGGCGATCTCTACGCGCTGGGGGTGCTGGGAACCAGGATGTTGGGTGGTCCAGGATCGGGCGCGGTGGGCCGGGTAATTGCAGCGCTGCTGGACGAGGACCCCACGGTGCGGGTGCGGATGGCGGCGCAGGCGCCTGCGCTGCTGGAGGGTCTGCTAAATGCCGACGGCTACCTAGTGGCCAGCGGAGAGGAATTCGAAGTCTTCAACCACTTCGAGCCCGAAGAGGCCGAGTCGACGCGGAAGGTCGTCCAGGCGGTTCCCGAGACGATTGCCCCGGCAGTTGCCCCGGCGAAGGCAATGCATGTGATGCCGTGGGTTGCGGCGGGCGTGGCGGTGCTTCTGGGAGTGCTGGCGCTGTGGCTGGTCTTCGGGCAGCCCGCCGCGGAACCTGCCCCAGCGGCTCCGTCGGCCTCCGTGGCGGCCTCACCGACCCGGTCAGGAAGCTCAACTCCAGCTTCGCCGAGCCCCGCTAAAAGCTCGGAATCTTCAGTTTCGCCAAGCCCGCTGGACGTGGGCATCAGCTCGAATGCGAGCGCAGGAGAGAAGTGCACCCAGCTTGAAGAGGGGCTGCTGGTGACCGGTGCGCAGCACGCCAAGCTGGTCTGTGAACGCGAAGGCGCCGGGTACCAATGGCACCCGGCGCCCTAGCTGGCAGCCTGCCCTAGGCGGACTTGCGGCGGAGGATCCAGAGCGCGGCGAAGCCTGCCAGGGCCACCGCCGCGCCGCCGAGCAGCGCACCGAGCTGGGCGCTGGAGGGCAGCCAGGAATCCTTGCCGGCACCCTGGGCCGCGGCATCGGAGGCGAGCTGCGGCTCCCAGGCACCGTTGCCCGAGGCCTCGCCGGTCACCTGGACGGCGATCTCGTACTTCATCGGGTTCAGCCCGCGCGGATTATTGGCGCTGCCGGTGAGTGCGATGTAGTAGTAGCCGGGGTTGCGCAGTTCGCGGCTGGTGCCGGAGGCGTCGAACAGGTCGCGGGAGACCGCCGTGTCGGTGCTGCGGGTGATCGAGGCGCCGACGTCTTCGCGCTTGAGCTCGCTGCGCGGCTGCGAGGAGATCCCAGAGCCGAGGGTGGGGCTGAATTCCTGGGCCACCAGCTCGGTGGCGCTGGCATCGCGCGAATCGCCCATGGTCACCCGGTAGTTCAGCCGCTGGCCCTCGGAGAGGTGCACCTTGTAGTACTTGGTTTCAAGCGGCAGCAGCTGGTCGCTGGACACCGAGGTGCCTGCAAGCTCGGCGGCGGCCAGGAAGCTTGAGCCGCCGGTGGCGGGCGCGGCGGGCTGGTCCAGGTCGACATTGGCCGGAGGCAGCTTTTCAGGGGTGCTACCGGACAGCGTGGTGGCGTCCACTGCCGGCTCGGTCACCAGGTTCAGCTGCAGCGGGATCTCGTTGTCCGCCTGCCAGGCACCCGAACGCGCCACCTTGAGGAAGACCTCATGGTTGCCTCCGGAATAGCAGCCGGTGAAGCGGTCCGGGTTGTAGACGCCGGTGTCCAGGCTTGCCAGGGCGAAGCGGTACATGCCCGAGCGGTCCACCGTGGTGGAGCCGCCGAAGTCGCAGTTGTTGCCGTCGGCCCGCACCAGGTTCGCCTCGAAATTGACATAGCCGGTGCTGCTGGGCTCGATCATCGGGTCGATGAGCAGCTGCGCGGTGACGGCCTGGCGCTCGCCCTCGGCAGGGGTGGGCAGCTTGTAGTAGCGCACCGAGTCCCCCGGCATCTTGTCGGTGGAGCTGCCTGCGCCCAGCAGCGGCGCGGAGGCCAGGTCTTCGGCGCCGCCCACCTCCGGGCCGACGGGCGCGATGGCCGGCAGCACCGCTGCGCTGGCCGCGATCAATGCGATGAGAACTGTTTTCATGGTCCTAGTTCCTGGTGGTAGCGCGGTTCGAGTACAGGAAGGCGCCGACGCCCAGCAGCAGGCCGGTGCCTGCCAGGCCGCCGATGAACCACGGCCACAGCGGGCCGTCGGTGGGCGCGGCCGGCGCCTGGGCTACTGGGGTGGCGGTAAGTTCAGGACTTGCAGCTTCTGTCGGAGTTTCCTCAGCAGGCTGGTCAACCGGCGGCGCGGAGAAGATCGGTGCTTCGCCGGCAAAGGGCTGCTCGGCGCCGCTCACGTCGAAGGCCAGCTCATAGTCGAAGGGCACGCCGTTGTTCTTGTTGAAGGTCTGCGCGTGGACGACGACGTAGTAGTCGCCGGCCAGGTAGGAGTCCTTGCCGTAGGTTCCTTCGCGGTTGGACTGGCTCACCGCGGTGCGCATGTTCAAGGTGGCCACCTGGTCGTTGGAGACCTTGGAGATCGAGTTGCTGCCGATCATTGACACGTCGTTGCGCACCGAGGAGTAGACGCGGGTTCGCAGGCCGGCGACGGCGGAGTCCTCGCTGGCCTTGCCGGTGGTGCGCACATTGAGCTTCTGCCCGTTGCCGACGTGGATCTTGTAGTAGCGGGCCTCGTTGGACATCACCGAGTCCGAGTAGCTCTTCTCCGATTCAACCTGCAGGGCGTCGTTGAAGCTGGAGCCGCCGAGCACGGGCTGCGGGGCTGCGGTGACCTTGACCGACTGGGGCGCATCTTCCTTGGCGGCCTGGGCGCCGAGCAGGGTGGCGTCGACGGCAGGTTCAAGCACGTAGAGCAGCTCCACGTCCATCGGCTGGTCCTTCTGCAGCTCGCCGATGCGCATCACCTTGGCGTAGAGCTCCCCGGTGCCGTCGGCGAAGCAGCCGACGGTGGTGTCTTCGCGGTAGTCCGGGCTCAGTGCGTAGGCGCTGACCGGACGCCCCAGGCTGGAGTTGTCGCTGGTGTCGCTGGTGCCGGTGGAGCATTCGCGGCCCTGGCCGTTGACCAGCTCGACGCGGCTCTGGACAACTTCCTGGAGCCTAACCTCGGAGTGATCCGACTGGTCCGGGATGATCGTGGCGGAGAAGTGCACGCGCTCGCCGGGCTTGATGGGGCCGACCTTGTAGTACTTGGTGGTGCCGTCCTTGGAGGTGAAGGCCTGGGACTCGCCCTTTTCCAGGGTGTCGAGGTACTGGCCAGGGGCCATGGCCGGTGCGCGGTGCATCTGCTCGGCCCCGGCGATCGGGGCGCCGGAGGCCTGGTAGCCAGCGAAGGCGCGCAGCGTGCGCACCGTGAGCTGCTCGGTCAGCGAGTCGGCGTCGTCGGCGGTGACATAGCTGCCGCCGGTGGCCTTGGCGATGCATTCAAGTTCGCCCTTGGCCTTCTTGTTCACCTTGAAGCCGATGGTGTGCACCGTCAGGTCGATGCCCTGGGCGGCGAGGTCCTTGGCGGCCTCGCAGGCGGGCGGCTGGGAGCAGTTCTCCTCGCCGTCGGAAACCAGGATGATGGACTTGGCGCCCTTGACTTTCTCCAGATCCTTGGCCGCGTGCAGCAGGGAAGCGCCGATGGGGGTCTCGCCCACCGCCTTGAGCTCGTCGATCTTCGAGTTCAGCGCCGACTTGTCCACGGGTCCGGGCTGCTGCACGGTGGTGATGTCATCGCACTTCTTCGGTGTGGTGGAGCCGTAGACCACCAGTCCCATGGTGGCGTCGTCCGGCGCGTTGTTGATCAGGTGCTTGGTGGCCTTCTTGGCCGCGTCGATGCGGCTGGTGCCCTGGGGGTCTGCGTCCTTTTCAAGCATCGAGCTGGAGTAGTCCATGACCAGCATGACCGGTTCGAGCTCGGTGGGCGCTTCATCGGCGGCGGCCGGAAGCCCCGGGATGAGCAGGGCGAAGGCGGCCAGCAGGGCCAGGAGTTTGGATAGGCGGCGCACGGGTCGGTCCTTCCATAGCGAGTGTTTGCAATAGCAAATATAACCGATGGATTTGCGATTGCAAATATACGTGCAAAAATATTTCCATGGAAGAGACACTGGCGCAGCAGCGGGCAATGTACGGCTCCACCCTGGCTGAACGCTTCGGCGCCATGATGGAGCACTACGACCTCTCGCAGCGTTCGCTGGCCTCGGTGCTCGGCATCAGCGCGCCCATGCTCTCCCAGCTGATCAGCGGGCGGCGCATCAAGATCGGCAACCCCGCCGTGTACGGGCGCCTGCTGATGCTCGAAGGCCGGGTGCAAGAGCCGGATCTGCAGCAGGTGCTTGAGCAGGTGAGCCAGGCAGATCCCGTGACGGCGACGCATTCGGTATCGGGCCCGCGGTCGGCCGCGGTGGACTATCTGCGGCAGCTGGCCGACGCGCGGCAGCTGCGCGAAGCGGGGCGCCAAGCAGGGGAATCTGCCCCGGCGCTGGCGGCCCTGCTGCTGGAAGCCGCGGGGGACTAGGGCAGGCGCACGATCGTGAATCGGAAGAACAGCTGGGTGGCGGGTCCGATCAGCAGCGCGTAGGCCACGGTGCCTACGCCCACCGGTCCGCCCAGCAGCCAGCCGATGCCAAGCACCGAAAGTTCAAGGACCGTGCGCACCAGGCGGATGGAGAGGCCCGTGCGCAGGTGCAGCCCTGTCATCAGCCCGTCGCGCGGGCCGGCGCCGAAGTGGCTGCCGATGTACATCGCACCACCCAGCCCATTGATGATGATGGCGGCCGCGAACACCAGAATCTGCCAGCCAAGGCCCTGCACCTCGGGCAGGATCCAGAGGAAGAAGTCCAGCGCCACGCCAAGGTAGAGCGCATTGGCGATGGTGCCGATACCCGGCCACTGTTTGAGCGGAATCCATGCCAGCAGGACCACTGCAGCGGTGAGGATGACGATGACACCCAGGGAGAGCGGCAGATAGTTGGCCAGTCCCAGGTGGAAGACATCCCAGGGGTCCACGCCCAGCTGCGCGCGGATGATCAGCGCCATGGCCAGCGCGTAGAGCGTGAGGCCGATGAAGAGGTTGAGCAGGCGCAGCGGCACCCGGCCGGAGCTCAGCTGTTGGCGCGGGGTGAAGTTGGTGATCGTCATGCTAAAAATTCTCGACTAGATTGGACCTTGAAAAAATAGCCAATTTCCAGGGAGTGGCATCATGGGGCGCATCACCGCCATTGCGCTGGCCGGCATGCTCGGCGAGATCGACCAGCGCCAGCCGGCCTACCGCTGGCTTTTCTCGACGCTGCGCTCGCTGATTGCCAACGGCCGCATCCTGCACGGCACAGCCCTGCCCAGCGAACGCGACGTGGTCGCTGCCTTGAACCTGAGCCGCACCACCGTCTCCCGCGCCTACGCAGAACTGCGCGAGGCCGGCTACGCGGTCTCCCGGCAGGGCTCGGGAACCATCGCCCAGATTCCCGGAGGACCCGTTGCCGGAGGGGCCGAACCGCTGCCGCTGGGCGGATTCGGCCCGGTTCCCGGCAGCACCGTCATCGACCTGACCTGCGCCGCACCCAATGCACCTGCAGGCATGATGGACCAGTACGCGCAGGCGGTGGCAGAGCTGCCGGCCTACGCGGCGACCATGGGCTACTACCCGCTGGGCATCGAGCCGCTGCGCCAGGCGCTCGCCGACTACTACACCCAGCGCGGCCTGCCCACCGGTGCGGACCAGATTATCGTCACCACCGGGGCGCTGCCGGGGGTCGCCGCCGCCGGGCGCGCGGTGCTGGGCCGCGGGCAGGTGGTGCTCGCCGAATCTCCCACCTACCCGAACTCGCTGCTGGCGCTCAAGGCCCATGGCGCCCGGGCCGTGGGCGTGCCCATTGGCGCGGAAGGCTCGGACATCGCCCAGATTTCACAGATGCTGCACACCACCGGGGCCAAGGCCATGCTCTGCCTGCCGGACTTCCACAATCCGGTGGGAACGCTGCTGGACGATGCCGGCCGCAAAGCCTGGGCGCAGCAGCTGGATCGAGCCGGTGCGGTGGGAATCGTGGATGAAACCTGCGTGGATCTCTGGCTGGATGAGCGCCCGCAGGTGCTGCCCATGGCCGCCTATTCAAAGAACCTGGTCACCGTGGGCAGCGCCAGCAAATCGCACTGGGGCGGGCTGCGCCTAGGCTGGATCCGCACCCCGCGCCACCTGGCAGGCGCCATGGCCCGGGCCAGGATGAGCATGGATTTGGGGGTGCCGGTCCTCGAGCAGCTGGTGCTGAAAAACCTGTTGAATTCCGGCGCCGCGCTCAGTGATGAAACCAGGGCCGCGCTGCGCGGCAACCGCGACTGGATGCGCGGACAGCTGGCGCAGCACCTGCCGGACTGGGAGCCCAACCACCCTGCCGGCGGGCTGAGCCTGTGGTGCCACCTGCCGACCGGGCGCTCCACCGCGCTGGCGCAAAAGCTGACATCGGTGATCCTCGCACCCGGGTCCACCTTCGCGGTGGACGGGCACGGGCTGGAGCACTATGTGCGCCTCCCCTTTGCCCAGAGCCGGGCAGAGCTGGAGGCGGCGCTGCCGGCGATCGTCCAGGCCTGGAAGCAGGTGGCCTAGAGGCCTGCCAGGGCAGTTTTGAGGGCATCGGCCAGCTGATCGAAGCTCCAGCTGGACTGCGTAGTCGACCCGTCGGTTTCCGCGCCGACCAATGCCTGTGCTCCTTCCGGACGCACCGCGGGGACGTGGATGAACAGCGCGGGGACGCCGCTGCCGTAGGCGGTGAAGGCAATATGGTTGCAGACGAACCTGCCCGCGTCATCGGACACCGCGGCGTTGAAGCCCTGACGGATCAGGGTTTGGACCACGGCGTTCGGGTCGATGGTGGCGGGCCGTACATCCGGGGCGGCTGGGTCGATGGGGGAGTTGCGGGGCTGGTCGCTGTCGTTGTCGGGGATGCGGGCGTCGTCCATGTTGACGCCCTGGGATTCAGGGGTGATCGCATCGCGTCCGCCGGCTTCGCCGAGGCAGATGACAGCCTCCGGCCGGTGTTCGGTAATCAGCTGTTCCAGGGTGGGTCCTGAGCTGGCGAAGGCGACCGGCAGGATCGCGGTGGTGATCTGGTGCGCGCCGATGGACGAGGGCAGCCGGTGGACCACTTCGCCGCTGGCGTTGATGCTGTCATTGCCGAAGGGCTCGAAGCCTGTCACCAGAATACGCATGAGCCCATTATGCCCAACTGTCGGTGTGCAGCGGTAGGTTGATCCCATGGTTATTGCTGTGTTTGTACTGGTGGTCATCAATATTCTCGCAACGGCATGTATTGCTTTGCTACTGGTGCGGCGCACCGGAGGCGATGCTGTCAGCGAAGCTGTGCGCTCAACCCATGGAGAGCTGCGCCAAGACCTCGGCGCGCAGCGCGGGGAGCTGCGGCAGAACCTTGCGGAGATCCGTGCCGAGATCGACGCAAAGCTCGGGTCCATGGCGGAGGCGAATGCACGGCGTCACCTGCAGCTGCAGACGCTGATGCAAGAGCAGATGGACAAGCTGCGTGCCGGCAACGAGGCCAAGCTGGACCAGATGCGCCAGACAGTGGACGAGAAGCTGCAGGGCACGCTGGAGAAGCGCCTGGGCGAAAGCTTCGAGCTGGTGAGCAAGCGCCTTGAAATGGTGCAGCAGGGGCTGGGCGAAATGCAGTCGCTGGCCCAGGACGTGGGCGGCCTCAAGCGCGTGCTGACCAATGTGAAGAGCCGCGGCACCTGGGGCGAGGTCCAGCTGGAGCGGCAGCTGGAAGACATCCTCACCAAAGACCAGTACGCGCAGAATGTCAGCATTGTTCCCGGCAGCCGCGAGCTGGTGGAATTCGCCGTCATCCTCCCCGGGCGCGAGGACGGCGTGGTCTACCTGCCGATCGACTCGAAGCTGCCGCAGGAGGACTACGAGCGGCTGCTCGATGCCCAGGAATCGGGTGACCCGGCGGCGCTGGAGCAGGCAAGCAGGGGGCTGGACCGTGCGATCATCGAGCAGGCCAAGCTGATCTCCAAGTACATCGCAGCTCCGCACAGCACCGATTTCGCCATCATGTACCTGCCTACCGAGGGGTTGTTTGCAGAGGTGGTCCGCCGTCCGGGGCTGGCCAGCCGGCTGCAGAGCGAACACCGGGTGTTGGTTACCGGGCCGACGACGTTGATGAGCCTGCTCAACTCCCTGCAGATGGGGTTCAGGACCCTGGCCATCGAAAAGCGCAGCAGCGAGGTGTGGCAGGTGCTGGCGGCAGCCAAGGAGGAGTTCAGGAAGTACGGGGATGTCTGGGACAAGCTGGGCAAGCAGCTCTCCGCGGCGCAGAATACCGTGCAGGCCGCTGGGACCAGGACCCGTGCGGTGGAGCGGACTTTGCGCGATGTACAGTCGCTGAACGTTGAGACGCAGCTGCCCGGGATCCTGCCGGAGATCTGAGGAAAACGCTTTTAAGGAAAGTTCAAGAGAAACAGGGGCCGGCACTGCCTCAGAGGCTATGGGTTGGCAATTGCCTATCTGGACGTGGTAAACACTGCAACTGGTAGCTACCTGAACTTGGATACAGATTTGCCGAACCTGATCTGCAGAGAGTGAAGTTTATTGTTTTCTCTATTTGGCAAGAAGAACGATGATGGACTGCGCGGTCCGAGTATCGAAGCCCTTCGGGCTGGCCATCGGGTGTTCTACGGTGAGTATTCTGAAGGGCCGGCGCGCGGCACACGCGTCCTTGCCACTGTCGAATCATCACGGAGAACAACCAAACGTCTCGTTGAGGCTAATGCTGGTCAGGTCATGTTTCCTAAGGACCTGGACGTTCTAGTGTTGTTCAGATCAGTGGGGCCAGGCTCGTATACGCTCTTTCCCGATGATGCAGAGGCTTGGGACCTTCATTCTCTGGGTCCGTGGGAGGGTGATGAATGGCTTAGCGTTCAGCCGATCCGCTGGTTCAGCCATCAAGAGTCAAAAATTCAAGAAAAGGATTTTGACAACTTTTTCTGACGGGGTAGGAGCCTAAGCGTCAACCATGAAGGCAACAAAATTTTCCTCGGGAGAAATAGTTTCTATCGGAAGCGGCGCGATGAACGAAGACGGATTGCCGGTGGCACACCCAAATTTCCTGAAGCACTTCACAGCAGATATCTATGAAGATGTAGCCAACGACCTTGCCCCATTTGGCTCGGATGAGGGCTATGACATGATTTTCTCGGCAGCAGAGTGCAGAAGGGAAGTATCGGCTCAGACCACTGTCGAGGAACTTTTAGATGTTGCTGATGCTCCTCTTAATATCGATTGGGACGAAGCCTTTGATGAGGACGACGCCTCATTCGATGCCGCTTTGGTCGTCTCTGCTGCCTTTGCCTTGATTCGGCTTACTGGACGCATTGATAAACCCGGGTTGGACAAGGCTCTTTTGGCATTGGATGTCCTTATTGAAGACTTTGGTGAAGAGCCTGAACTTTTGCAGCAGAAGGCTGATCTAGAGTCATGGGAGTCGTAGTTTTTCGAGCCGAGAATCCTGGGTGAGGTTATTTCTGTTGATATTTGTGGGGGCGACGGATGAATTTTAGTGGTTTGAGAGCGCAGTATCGTCAGTGGCGTGTGCGTAAGATTCGCCCGGAATTCCAACGGTTTCAAGATCTTGGTAAACCGGTTGAGGGGTGGGGTCCTACTCTTGATGCCATCGTTCAAGGCAGAGAGGATTTCGTTGGAGTATATGAAGACCCTCATGGCTCCATAACGTATTTGACGTGTGCGATCTATTGGGATGGCGAGCAGCCGGGTGGAATCAGGTTCATGGCTGACACTCCTTTTGACCTGTCGGAGGATTCCCATCGGCTATTGAGAGATGTTTTAGGACTTTGGCCCATTGAAGAACTTGAACTGCTGAATCAGAAATTCCGCAGTCTGAACGTTCACTGGTTGAGCCCTATGGAAGCTTTCGAATTTATCTACCTTCCAACGAGCGGCGACAATGCAAGGTAGCGGTTTTCCCCGAGGGCGGTAGTCGCAGATTTTCGCTGTAGAGAAGCCACGTGGGGCGATGAAAAGACCTGCGTGCCGTCGATGGATCAGCAAAATAAGAGGTTAAAGCAAACAGGCGGCGATCAATTGATCGCCGCCTGTTGTGGTGCTTAGCGGATGCAGACCACGGTGCGTGGTGCGTCGCCGCTGGCCTCGGTCATGCCGTGGGTCAGCGTTTCAAAGCCCGGGAACTTCGCGTTGAACTGCTCTTCGAAGCGCAGGTAGCCCATGATGGTGGCGTTGATGCGCTCGCCTGGCACCAGCAGCGGGATTCCCGGCGGGTATGGGGTCAGCAGCACCGCGGTGATGCGGCCTTCGAGCTGATCCAGCGGCACATGCTCTACCTCGCCGGCGGTCATGGCGGTCCATGCGTCGGTCGGGGTCATCTCCGCCTGCACCGGGGAGGTGTAGATCTCGGTGGTCAGGCGAGCCACATCGTGCTCGCGGTATTCCTCGTGGATGCGCTGGCACAGATCGCGCAGGCCGGTGGAAGCATACTGCGGGTTCTCCGCCGCGAACTTCGGCATGGCGCGGCCCAGAGGCATATTTGCGTCATAGGCCTCCTTGAAGCGGTGCAGCTCGGAGATCATGGTGTTCCAGCGGCCCTTGGTGATGCCGATGGTGAACAGGATGAAGAAGGAGTAAAGGCCCGTCTTCTCCACGACGATGCCGTTCTCCGCCAGATAGTGGGAGAGGATGTTCGCCGGGATGCCGGTGTCCGAGTAGACACCGTTGACGTCCAGACCCTGGGTCATCACGGTGACCTTGATCGGATCGAGCATGGTGAAGCCGTCGTCGATGTTCTCGAAGCCGTGCCATGACTGCTCGCTGGTCAGCTCCCACTCTTCGCGGGCGGCTAGGCCCTCGCGGGCAGGGGTGTCCGGGCCCCAGACGTCGAACCACCAGTCCTGCTCCTCGCGGATGCGGATGATCGCGCGGCGGAACTCCATGGCCTCGGTGATGGCCTCTTCGACCAGCGAATGGCCGCCGCGGCCTTCCATCATGGCGGCCGAGACATCGCAGCTGGCGATGATCGCGTACTGCGGGCTGGTGGAGGTGTGCATCAGGAAGGACTCGTTGAAGATGGTCTGGTCCAGCTCGCGGGATTCGGATTCCTGCACCAGTACCTGGGATGCCTGGGACAGGCCGGCGAGCAGCTTGTGCGTGGACTGGGTCGCATAGACCATGGTGTCCTTGGCGCGCGGGCGGTCCTTGCCGATGGCGTGCATGCCGGAGTACAGCTCGTGGAAGCCTGCATGCGGCAGCCACGCCTCGTCGAAGTGCAGCGCCTCTACGCGGCCGTCCATCTGGTGCTTGATCTCTTCGGCGTTGTAGATGATGCCGTCGTAGGTGCTCTGGGTGATGGTCAGGATCTTCGGCTTGCGCGTCTTGTCCTTGATGAACGGGTTCGCGTCGATCTTGGCCTGGATGGATTCGGCGGTGAACTCGCTGCGCGGGATCGGGCCGATGATGCCGGCCAGGTTGCGGGTCGGGGTCAGGAAGATCGGGATGGCCCCGGTGAGGATGATCGCGTGCAGCACCGACTTGTGGCAATTGCGGTCTACGATCACGATGTCCCCGGGGCCGACCATCGAGTTCCACACGATCTTGTTTGAGGTGGAGGTGCCGTTGGTGACGAAGTACAGGTGGTCGGCGTTGAAGGTGCGGGCGGCGCGCTTTTCCGACTCGGCCACCGGGCCGGTGTGGTCGAGCAGCTGGCCGAGCTCCTCCACCGCGTTGCAGACGTCCGAGCGCAGCAGGTTTTCGCCGAAGAACTGGTGGAACAGGGTGCCGGTGGGGCTCTTGAGGAAGGCGGTGCCTCCGGAGTGGCCCGGGCAGTGCCAGGAGTAGGCGCCGTCGTTGGCGTAGTTCATCAGCGCGGAGAAGAACGGCGGGGCCAGCTGGGAGACATAGTGCGATGCTTCGCGGGCGATGGAGCGCGCGACGAACTCAGAGGTGTCCTCATAGGCGTTGATGAAGCCGTGCACATTGCGCAGCACCTCGGAAGGGATCACGCGCGCCGTGAGCCGTTCGCCGAATAGGAAGATCGGCAGGTTCTCATTGCGTTCGCGGATGGCATCCACCAGCGGCTGCGGGTTCGCGTCGGAGACGATCACCGAGGAGACGCGGCTGGTCATGGAGCTGATGGTCGCCTCATGGGCGCTGGGAACGTGGACCACTTCCAAGTCCAGCGCGCTCAGCGACTCGGACAGTTCGGTCAGTGCGGCCGAGCCAGCATGTGACTGGCCTGCCTCGTTCGACACGATCATGATGGGGAATTCCAGCTTCACTCATCCACTCCTCAACTGGTGCCCGGGAGACCGGGCGGCACAATAACCAGATCATTGTGCCAGCCGGCGGGGCGCCGGGATTTGTCGGAGTTTGTGGGAATTTGGCAGGAGCTTGGTGGATTTCTACAAACTAGCTTCGAGCTGCACCCAGGCGGCCAGGCGTCGGGCCGGATCATCGAGGTCTAGATGGAATTGGCTGCGCGCACGGCGCAGCCGGTAGCGCACGGTGTTCTCGTGGACATCCAAATCCCGGGCTGCCTGTGCATAGTTGCCGTGGGCGCGCAGCCAGGCCAGGACATTAGGTCCGTAGTCGGTGTCATGGGCGGCGTCGTGGTCAAGCAGCGCCTGCACCTGATCGCCGCGGATCCAACTGGTGGCATTCACCGTGCGGGCCACCGCGCGCAGCAGCAGTGTGGGCTGGGCCGCCTGTGCGGTGACGACATCGCCGGGCAGCTGGGCGTCCAGAATCTCGTCGATCTGCGTTCTGGCGGCGGCGAAGTCGGCGATGGCAGGGAATTCGGAGCCGACGGCCGCGCGCATCTGCTGGCCAATGGCAGAGCTGACCTGTTCCAGCCCCAGCTGGGCAAGCCGCTCCAGCCCCTGGGCATCGCGCGGCTGGCTCAGCGCGTAGAAGCGGTGGCCGACGGTCACCAGCGCGGTGGGCCCCAGCATTGCCTGGAAGGCGCGGCCCAGCAGGGCGCGGATCTGGTCCATGATCAGCGGAGGCACCTCGGTGGAGAGCATTTGGAAGGCCACCAGCTGCAGCGGGGCGGAGCGCACCTGCAACTCGTCCAGGTCCGAGGCAGATAATTCCTCGGAGGCCAGCAGCTTCCGGACGGCTTCAAGGCGTGCCCTGCTTGATTCGGTGGCGCGCCGCATTGATTCCATCATGAGCCCGGCTGCGCTGGCGGCTGCGGTGTCCAGCGCTTCGTGCTGTGCGTCGGTGAGCGGGGAATGGTCGGAGCGGATCACCCAGATGCTGCCCAGGTTGATGGTTCCCGAGCGAACGGCGATGGCCGCGCGGGGCAGCTGCTGCCCATCGCCCGGGAAGACCAGGGCTCCTTCCGTGCGCAGCACATCGCGGTAGCGGGCGTTGTTATGCGGGGACTGCGAGGCGTGGCGGCCCAGGATGCCCGCGGTGCGCAGCGGGTCGATGAGCTGGCCCGGGTGGGTGGAATAGGCGAGGACCGCGCGGCCCAGGTCTTCAATGGCCGCCGCTCCGCCGAAGTGGCTGGCCAGTGCGTTGACCAGGTCGTGCAGCGAGCCGCTGCCGGTGCCCAGCGGCCTGCCCTGCCAGTCGCGCTCGCCCAGCGATCGGGAGATCATTGCGTCCAGGTAGCGCCAGGGGATGTTCTGCGCGAAGTGCAGGATCGGCACACCGGTGCGCTCCCCGAGCTCGGCCAGCGTCGGCAGCGCATCCAGCGGCGCCTTCAGCCCCACGGCGCTGGCATTGGCGGCCGCCGCGCGGCGCAGCATGCTTTCCAGCCCGCCGCCCACGCTGAAGCCCAGCGACTCTGCGGAGACAACGTAGTAGAGCATTCCGGGGTCGATGCTCAGGGCCGCGGAGGAGTCGGCGAATTCGGTGCCGGTGACTACCGGGTGGCCGGTGGTCTGCGGGTTGAGCAGTTGGACATTGGAAGATCCCAAGGCGGTGACTAGGTCGGAAATAGTAACCGGTGCGCCGGCATCGTCGTCGGGCACATTTGGTGGAATCCATGAAGCCATGGGAAAAGTTTAGGGGAAAAATACAAAATGAACCCTATACATTTCTTTTAGGATGGCACCTAGTCAATGAGTGACCCGCATCACCGATGGGTCCAGGGAAGGCAAATCCACCGCATGAGTGCAAGCACCGAACAACAGTCCGCAAAGGCATCAAACGATGCCTCCTGGCAGACCGGAGAAGACCGCGGCTACCAGCAGGGGCTGAGCGCCCGCCAGATCCAAATGATCGCCATCGGCGGCGCCATCGGTACCGGGTTGTTCATGGGAGCAGGCGGCGCGCTGCGCACCGCCGGCCCGTCGATCATCATCACCTACCTGCTGTGCGGGCTTGCCGCCTATGCGATCCTGCGCGCGCTGGGCGAGCTGGTCGTTTACCGCCCATCCAGCGGATCCTTCGTCTCCTACGCCCGCGAATTCTTCGGCGAGAAGGCGGCCTATGCTTCGGGCTGGCTGTACTGGATGAACTGGGTCATGACGGCGGTGGTCGACGTGACGGCAGTGGCCCTGTACTTGCAGTTCTTCGGCAAGTATTCGCCGGTGTTCACCGCCATCCCGCAGTGGGTCTACACGCTGGTGGCGCTTGTGGTGGTCACCGCGCTGAACCTGGTCTCCGTCAAGCTCTTCGGCGAGATGGAATTCTGGTTCTCGGTGATCAAGGTGGCCACCCTGGTGGGCTTCTTATGCATCGGCATCTACATGGTCATCTTCGGCACCCCGGTCGAGGGCCAGCAGGTGGGCTTCTCGCTGATCACCGACAACGGCGGCATCTTCCCCACCGGCGTGCTGCCGGGCCTGATCGCCATCCAGGGCGTCATCTTCGCCTATGCCGCCATCGAGCTGATCGGCACCACCGCCGGTGAAACCAAGGACGCGCGCAAGCTCATCCCGCGCGCGGTGAACACCGTGCTGCTGCGCATCGGCCTGTTCTACATCGGCTCGCTGGTGCTGCTGTGCCTGCTGCTCCCTTTCACCGCCTACAAGGCTGACGAGTCGCCGTTCGTGACCTTCTTCTCCAGCACCGGCATCGAGGGCACCGACGTGATCATGAACCTCGTGGTGCTCACCGCGGCGATGAGCTCGCTGAACGCCGGCATGTACTCCACCGGCCGCATCCTGCGCTCCATGGCCATGGCAGGGTCCGCCCCTGCCTTCGCCTCGAAGATGACCAACCAGGGCGTGCCCTATGGAGGCATCCTGATCACCTCCGGCGTCTCGCTGCTCGGCGTGGTGCTCAACGCCATCGTCCCCGAGCAGGCATTCGCCATCGTGCTCAACCTTGCATCGGTGGGCATCGTCGGCTCCTGGGCAATGATTGTGATGTGCCAGATGAAGCTTGTCTGGCTCTCGAAGCGGGGTTTGGCAACGCGTCCGGACTACCAGCTGCCCGGAGGCATGGCCACCGGCTGGGTGGTGCTTGCCTTCCTTTTCGGCGTGCTGGTGCTCATGGCATTCGACAACCCGATCGGCACCTGGACCATCGCTTCGCTGGTGCTGCTGATTCCAGTCATGATCTGGGGCTGGTACGCCTGCCGAGGACGCGTGGCGCACCTGGCCGCTCTGCGCGAGCACCGGTAGATATGCTGTGATGCATCATTGAATTCCAAAGGAAGGCGCATCAGTTGTCCGAGTTCTCGCAATTGGTTGACCTCATTGCTGTGCTGAACCAGGTTGATGCCGGCCCGGGCATTCGAGCCGCGGTGCATGTGGAGGGACAAGAGGAGTCTGCAACCTGCAATATTGAAGCGCGGGGAGAGCTATCTACCTATCGGACGATCAAACGCAGCGGCGGCTTCACCCGGGAGATCACCTATCGTGCGGATAAACGGCAGGCAGAAATCGTTGATGACGGGCAGTTGCTGGCAGTGCAGGATGAAGAATTCAGGATTCCTTTATCGGCACCCGAACTTGCTATGTTCAGGCCCTTGGACCTGCCGATGTGGGGCGGCTCGATGGATTCGCACAGGGTCCAAAGCGTTTCCCGCATAAATGGAGGGGAATTCCTCTTAGAAGCGGTGATGCTTGGTCGTGATGGGCAGCTTGGGGAGACTGTCACTATCCAGATCAGCGCCGAGTTCGGCTTTGTTGTCAGGATGAGGTGGAACTACTGCGAATATACGACCAGCAATGTCGAAATTGCGCACATGCCTAACGAATGGTGGCCGTTGGGCTGAAAATTTGAACTAAAACAAATGGCGGCAACCGCGTGGTTGCCGCCATTGTTGTGGTCCTAGGTTCGAATCGACAGATGACTAAATTCGGACCACGTTTATGGAAGATTTTATGGGCCATAGCCGAATATCCTGTAAGAGGAAATTCGGAGGCAGCTGAACTTCTCAGGCCGTGGGTAGTTGGAGACCCTAAATTCGTGGACAAGAGCTTGCTCCTCTTGTCATAATGAAAAATGTCGAAGGCAATAGCGTTCGAAAGTAAGCCCGGCAGTCCTCCGGAGGTGTGACGAGCCGGGCTGGCGTATTTAACAGGAACGCACGTCCAAGATCAATGGCGTGATCTTCTTCCTCCAGTTTCCTTCCCGGTTGTAGCACCAAGCGATTGCGTCGCTTGCCCAAAGCAGTGGTTCTTCTTTCTTTCCCCGGTGCACGTACCGTAGATCTGCGTAGCGTAACTCTTTGAGACGTTTTGCGATAATCCGCCGGTCAGCTGCGTCAATCGATGCATCTGATTCGATAGTTAGGGCTCGGATTCCTTCAGCAACGATGTCGTCGAGCATGGCGTGGATGCAGGACTCTCGTGCTAGAACGTGTCTATTAGCTGATGAAGCATAGATGATTGAGGTGAGTTGGCAATCGAGCATGATGTCGATGAACCTGTTTCTGACTGCATCGCGTTCTCGCACAAAGTGGACATAGTCTGTCCCTCTGTGCCGACCTGCTTTGAGCTCAGTACGGATCACATTGAGCGATGCAGAGGTCGCAATGGTGGCAACGAGGTAATAACCTTTGGCCTTACACTCGTCGACGAAAAATTGCGACTGCCTAGGAAGATCTAAGGCCATAGTCGGTTCACCTGATCCCTGCGTTCGGGTAGCGGGGCTCGGCCTTTAAAGCATGCCTCTTCCGCAATGACCGGCGTGCATTTCTTGTTTCTAAAGCCTAGGTGAACTTTTTTGAAGGCCCTGAAATTCAGCAAGCTTTGTGGATAAGCGCCGGCTCGTATTCTGCGGCGCCGGGGCTTAAAAACTAATGGCGGCAACCAAGTGGTTGCCGCCATTGTTGTGGCCTTAGGCCTTGAAGCGCTCGATGGAGCGTGCCAGCTCAGCTTCTGCAGCCTCGCGGCCTTCCCAGCCCTCAGCCTTGACCCACTTGCCTGGCTCCAGGTCCTTGTAGCGGGTGAAGAAGTGCTCGATCTCCTTGATCAGCCACTCGTCGATGTCCTCGAGCTCCTTGATGTGGTCAAAGCGCTTGTCGGCAGGAACACACAGCAGCTTGGCGTCTCCACCGCCGTCGTCGGTCATGTTGAAGACGCCGATGGGGCGGGCCTCAACCACAACGCCTGGGATCAGGTCGACGCCTGGGATGTAGACCATGGCATCCAGCGGATCGCCGTCTTCGCCGAGGGTGTCGTCGAAGTAGCCGTAGTGGGTTGGGTACTGCATCGAGGTGAACAGCACGCGGTCCAGGCGCAGGCGGTGGGTCTCGTGGTCGATCTCGTACTTGACGCGCGATCCGGTTGGGATCTCGATGGTCACGTCGTGGCTCATGAAAAGCACACTCCTAAACTAGTCTTAGGGATATCCGCTATTAAGGGTATAACGCCCAAGGCGCCGAGGAAGAGCATCTGCGAGAGGACTACCGCCACATGAACACTGCCACCAGGCGAACCGTCACGATTTTGGCGGCCGTTCTCTGTGTGGCTGGCATGGTGCTGGCAATGATTTTTGCCCCGCGCTTCTTCACCGGGGAGCCCGAAGCCTTCTACACGCCCGCCAGCGCGCAGCTGGCGGCTGAGTCCCAGCCTGCCGTCAAGGACTTGGACCCCGAGGCCCCCGCGCCAGACCCAGCGGTCTTCGCCTCCCAACTCGACGCAATCCTGGCCGACAACCCCGATGGCACCAAGTTCACCGCCCAGGTAGTGGATGTTGAAAGCGGCACTGTGCTCTACGACCGCAACTCCACCGCCAACGGCACCCCTGCCTCAAGCCTGAAGCTTGCCACGGCATTCGCCGCCCTGGACACCCTGGGCGCAGATGCCCAGCTGCCCACCACCGTGCTGCTCGACGGGGACACGCTGGTCCTGCGCGGCGGGGGAGACGTGCTGCTGGGTAGCGGGGAATCAGACCCGGCGCACCCCAAAGGATATGCGGGACTGGCCACGCTGGCTCAGCAGGCGGCCAAGGAGCTCAAGAGCCGCGGGGTGGGCTCGGTGAAGCTGTGGCTGGATGATTCGCTGTTCGGCGATGCGCAGCAGAATCCCGACTGGGACAAGTCCCTGTATACCTCGAACAACATCGCCCCGGTGTACCCGATCGCCCGTTTTGCGGGGCGTTCCTCCCAGGACCCGAAGGCCGGCTACCAGACGGATGCCGCCCAAAGCGCACGGCAGGCCTTTGCCGCGGCGCTGGGCACGCAGATCAAGGTCAGCGAGTCCGGGCGCGGGGCCTATGAGGGCGGCGAGCAGATTGCGCAGGTCGACTCCGCGCCGCTGCGCGATGTCATCAAGTACATGCTGCTGGTATCGGACAATTATGTTGCAGAAACCATGGGACGGCTCGTCGCCGTGGCCAAGGGGATGGATCCTGCGCAGGCGGGAGCCGCAGTGGCCGCGGTGGTCCAGGAGCACGGCGCAGAAAACGTGCACCTCTCCGACGCCAGCGGGCTGGCGGCGGTGAACAAGATTTCCCCCGCTGCGCTGACTTCCGTGCTGCGCTCGGCGGCCACCAGCGACAAGGCGGGGCTGCGCGAACTGGTCTACTCCCTGCCGGTGGCCGGCTACAACGGCACCCTGATGCAGCGGCTGGGCGGGGACTCGACGCTGGGCATGGTCCGCGCCAAGACGGGATCGCTGTCCGGGGTGGCGACCCTGACAGGCATGACCATGACCGACGACGGGCGCCTGCTGGCATTCTCCATCTTCGCCAACCAGCCAAGCGGCGGCCTTGCACCGCATAAACCCACCATCGACCAGGCAGTCACCGCGATCCGCGGCTGCGGCTGCCGGTAGCCAGGAGCAGATATGAAGCAGTTCATCGACTGGGACGTTGCGCTGAGCACCGCCAAAACCCTGATGCCCGCCGGGCCGGCGATCAGCGGCGGCGAGGCAGCGCGGATCGTCGAGGAGCTGCGCATCGCCGGCGGCCAGGGACTGGTGGAAGCGGAGAAGATCTCCCAGCTGGCCTCCATCGGGCCCTCGACCACGCTGGTGGTCGACCGCGCAGGCTGGGCCAAGGCGGTCAGCCAGAACTTCCAGGCAATGCTTCCCGCAGGTATCGAGGTGCCCGGCGCGGTTCCGCTGATTGCCGGGGCGGAGCTCGGCGCGGTGCTGGCGGTGCTCGGCACCCGGGTGCTGGGCCAGTTCGACCCCTACGCAGGCCCGCGGCTGCTGCTCAACGCGCCGACCATCACCCAGATCCGCGGCGAACTGAACCTGAACGCCCGCGACTTCTACCTGTGGATCGCCACCCATGAGCAGACCCACCGCCTGCAGTTCGAGCATGCGCCGTGGATCCCCGGGGTGATGAAGCAGATCCTCGGCACGATCTTTGAGCCGCTGGCAGGATCCGAAAATTCCAAGCTTGAGCTCGGGGCCCGCTTCAAGGCGATGAAGAGCGAGGTCAGCGAGCTGACCAGCATCATGTCGGTGCTTGAGGGCCACGCCATGGTGGTGATGAACGACGTAACTTCCATCGGCAGCATCAAGACCATCCGCCGCCGTTTCGAAGCCCGCGGGGAGAACCGCTCGGTCATCGCCGCGCTGCTGGGCAAGCTGCTGGGAGTGGAAGCCAAGGCGCTGCAGTACAAGCGCGGGGCGAAGTTCGTGCGGCACATCGTCGATGAGATCGGCTACGAGGGCTTCAACACGATCTTCACCTCCCGCGAACTGTTCCCCAGCGCCGACGAGCTGGACCACCCGGAACGCTGGCTGGCCCGCACCCGATGAGCCGGGCAATCCACCGGGCCCGCGCCGGGATCGGGTCTGCCGCGGGACTCAGCCTGGTGGCGGTCTCCGGCGGAGCAGATTCGCTGGCGCTGGCGATCGCCGCCAGCACCCTGCCCGGGGACTTCGGGGCGGTGGTCGTCGACCACCAGCTGCAGCAGGGCAGCGCACAGGCCGCTGAAACGGCCGCGGAGCAATGCCGGGGCCTGGGCCTGGACCCGGTGCTGGTGCTCCGCGTGGACACAGCCGCCGACGAGGCATCGGCCCGCGCGGCCCGCTATGCTGCCTTCGAACAGGCGGCCAGAGACACCGGTGCGGTACGCGTGCTGCTGGCCCATACCCGCGACGACCAGGCCGAGCAGGTGCTGCTCGGGCTGCTGCGCGGATCGGGCACCCGGTCGCTGGCCGGCATGCCGCCGGCGCGCGGGATCTACCAGCGCCCGCTGCTGGAATTGAGCAGGCAGGATACCGAACAGATCTGCCGGCAGGCGGGGCTGGGCTACTGGGAGGATCCGAGCAACCAGGACCAGAAATACCGCCGCAACCTGATCCGGCTGCGGGTGCTTCCCTTCCTGGACCAGACGCTGGGCGGGCACATCGGCCAGGCGCTGGCGCGCACCGCCTCGCTGGCCGCGCAGGACGCCGACGCGCTGGACGAGTGGGCGCGGCGCGAGCACGAGGAGCACGGCACGCATATCACCGCGCTGCGCCGCCTGCCGCAGGCGGTGGCCTCCCGGGTGCTGCGGCTGGCGGCGGTTAACGCAGGCGCAAAAAATGTGGGCCTTGAGCGAACAGAGGCGCTGTGCGCGCTGGCCGGAATCGGCGGGCCCATGTCCAAATCCGCCGGTCCCGTGCAGTTGGACGGAAAAATCAGCGCCTACCGCAGAGCCCCGGTGATAGTTTTCACCACTACCGGGATCACACCGGCCGATTAAATGTGGCACTCTAGGTAGGTACCACACCTCTAGAATCAGGAGAACCCTCGTGGATTCCAATGCCGTCAAGGCCGATCTGGCACACGTTCTGTACACCAAGGAAGAAATCCAGGCGCGCGTGGAGGAGCTTGCGGCGCAGATCGACAAGGACTACGAGGGCCGCGAGATCCTCGTCGTCGGCGTTCTCAAGGGTGCCGTGATGATCATGGCTGACCTGGTCCGCGCGCTGAACTCGCACGTCACCATGGACTGGATGGCAGTGTCCTCCTACGGCTCTGGAACCCAGTCCTCCGGCGTGGTGCGCATCCTCAAGGACCTCGACTCGGATTTGATGGGCAAGCACGTGCTGATCGTGGAGGACATCATCGATTCCGGCCTGACCCTGTCGTGGTTGAAGTCGAACCTTGAATCCCGCGGCCCGGCAAGCGTTGAAATCTGCGCGCTGCTGCGCAAGCCGGAGGCCTCCAAGGTCCAGATCGACGTGAAGTACGTCGGCATGGACATTCCGAACGAATTCGTCGTCGGCTACGGCCTTGATTTCGCGGAGAAGTACCGCAATCTCGACTGCGTGGGCACCCTGGCCCCGCATATTTACCAGTAGGGAACTTTTTCCGCCCAAGGGGCGTTGAGAAGAAACGAAGGTGGCGTGCCCCGGACGCCATGACAGCGGGTGAGGGAGATGCGTAGGGTGCGGGGCCTAGCGGATCAATGAAAACAAAGAAGCTTTTTAACAGCTGGATCATTTGGGTAATGGTCGGCGTCCTTGCAGTTGCCATTTTCCTGCCGATGGCAATGGGAGGCAGCTCTTCGCGGATCGATACGTCGACCGGCCTGGAGCAGCTGAGCAACGGCAATGTGACCCAGGCGAAGATCTATGACAAGGACCAGCGCGTCGATCTGACGCTGCGCAGCGCCCTGAAGGTCGACGGCGCCGACAAGGGCACCGACGTCAGCTTCTACTACTCCTCGGCCCGCGCCGTGCAGGTAGTCGACGCGATCAACGACGCCAAGGTCCAGAAGTTCACCGACCAGCCGGTGCAGAGCAACTGGCTGCTGTCGATGCTCGGACTGGTCCTGCCCTTCCTGCTGATCGCAGGCATCTTCTGGTTCATCCTCGCCCGCTCCCAGGGCGGCGGCTCCAAAGTCATGCAGTTCGGCAAGTCCAAGGCGAAGCTGATCACCAAGGACATGCCGCAGGTGACCTTCGCCGATGTGGCAGGCGCGGACGAGGCAGTCGAGGAACTGCACGAAATCAAGGAGTTCCTGCAGGAGCCTGCAAAGTTCCAGGCCGTGGGGGCGAAGATCCCCAAGGGCGTGCTGCTCTACGGCCCTCCGGGCACCGGCAAGACCCTGCTCGCCAAGGCAGTGGCCGGCGAGGCGCAGGTGCCGTTCTACTCGATTTCGGGCTCCGACTTTGTTGAAATGTTCGTCGGCGTGGGCGCATCGCGCGTGCGCGACCTGTTCGAGCAGGCCAAGACCAACTCCCCAGCCATCATCTTCGTCGACGAGATCGACGCCGTGGGACGCCACCGCGGCGCAGGCATCGGCGGCGGCAACGACGAGCGCGAGCAGACCCTGAACCAGCTGCTGGTGGAAATGGACGGCTTCGACGCCACCACCAACGTCATCCTGATCGCCGCGACCAACCGTCCGGACGTGCTGGATCCGGCGCTGCTGCGCCCGGGCCGCTTCGACCGCCAGATCCCTGTAGAGGCTCCGGATCTGAAGGGCCGCGAAGACATCCTCAAGGTGCACGTCAAGGGCAAGCCGATGGACGAATCGGTGGACCTGAACGCGGTGGCCAAGAAGACCCCCGGCTACACCGGCGCCGATCTGGCCAACGTGCTCAACGAGGCCGCGCTGCTCACCGCACGCTCCAACGCCAACCTGATCGACGACCGCGCCCTGGACGAGGCCATCGACCGCGTCATGGCAGGCCCGCAGAAGCGCACCCGCCTGATGGACGAGCACGAGCGCAAGGTCACCGCCTACCACGAGGGCGGCCACGCCCTGGTCGCGGCGGCCATGAACCAGACCGCACCGGTCACCAAGATTACGATCCTGCCGCGCGGCCGCGCCCTGGGCTACACCATGGTGGTTCCGGAGTCGGACAAGTACTCGGTGACCCGCAATGAGCTGCTGGACCAGATGGCCTACGCCATGGGCGGACGCGTGGCGGAGGAGATCGTCTTCCACGATCCGTCCACCGGTGCCTCGAACGACATTGAGAAGGCCACCGCCACCGCCCGCAAGATGGTCACCGAATACGGCATGAGCGAAAAGGTGGGCGCGGTGCGCCTGGCCGGCTCCGCCGCGGAACAGCAGATGGGCGGGGCATCCCGCGAGTACTCGGACGAGATGGCCCACCTGGTGGACGAGGAGGTGCGCCAGCTGATCGAGGGCGCCCACAACGACGCCTACTGGGCGCTGACCACCAACCGCCATGTGCTGGACCGCCTGGCCCTGGCCCTGCTGGAGCGCGAGACGCTGAACCAGAAGGAGATCGCAGAGA
This sequence comes from Glutamicibacter uratoxydans, assembly GCF_006539925.1. Taxonomy (GTDB): domain Bacteria; phylum Actinomycetota; class Actinomycetes; order Actinomycetales; family Micrococcaceae; genus Glutamicibacter; species Glutamicibacter uratoxydans. The sequence continues at coordinate 64,881 of NZ_BJNY01000019.1, forward strand.
TCTTCTCCGACCTGGTGAAGATCGACAAGCGCGAGGTATGGCTGTCCAACGACCAGCGCCCGGTGCATCCAGAAGGCCCGGTGTTAAGCCCCAAGGAGCGCGCTGCACAGTCGACCGACTAGGATCGAATGCGTGAGTGAAGAAAATCTGATCGACCAGCCGCGGATCGCGGCGGCCGTGCGCGAAATCCTGTTGGCCATCGGCGAAGACCCCGACCGCGACGGGCTCTTGGACACCCCCAAGCGGGTGGCCAAGGCCTATGCGGAGTTCTTCGGCGGCCTGCACCAGGACGCGGCGGAGCACCTGTCCACCACCTTCGACATCGAGCACGACGAGATGGTGCTGGTCAAGGACATCCCGTTCTACTCGACCTGCGAGCACCACCTGGTGCCCTTCCACGGAACCGCCCACATCGGCTACATCCCCGGCAAGGGCGGCAAGGTCACCGGCCTGTCCAAGCTGGCGCGCCTGGTGGAGGTCTTCGCCCGCCGCCCGCAGGTCCAGGAACGGCTGACCACCCAGATCGTCGACGCGCTGATGGAGCACCTGAACCCCTCCGGCGCGATCGTCGTCATCGAATGCGAGCACATGTGCATGTCAATGCGCGGGGTGCGCAAGCCGGGCGCGAAGACCGTCACCAGCGCGGTGCGCGGCCAGCTGCGCGAGACCGCCACCCGCGCCGAAGCAACGAGCCTGATCCTCGGAAGGTAGATATGTCCCTTGGAGCCATCCCGGGCACCGGCCCGGCCACCAGCCCGCTGAGCGTGATCCGCAAGATCAAGCCGAAGACCTTCGCGGACCTGCCCGATGACCGCACCCTGGTCATGGGCATCCTGAACGTCACCGAGGATTCCTTCTCCGACGGCGGCAAGTTCCTGGACTCGGGGGCAGCCATCGAGCAGGGCCTGAAGCTGCTGTACGCCGGGGCGGACATCATCGATGTGGGCGGGGAATCCACCCGCCCGGGAGCCGAGGACATCGACCCGGAGGTCGAGCAGGCGCGCATCATCCCGGTCATCGAATCGCTGGTCAAGGCCGGCGCGGTGATCTCCGTGGACACCATGCACGTTGACACCGCCCGCGCGGCGATCGCCGCCGGGGCGCACATCATCAACGACGTCTCCGGGCTGACCCATGAGCCAGGCATGCCGCAGCTGATCGCCGAAACCGGGGTGCCCTATGTGCTGATGCACCGCCGCGGCACCGCCGCCACCATGGTTACCGAGGCGAACTACCAGGACGTCGTTGCCGAGGTGGTGGCCGAGCTGCGCGAGCTGCGCGACAAGTTCGTGGCCGCGGGCGTGGCACCGGAGCAGATCATCCTGGATCCGGGACTGGGCTTCGCCAAGGACGCCGAGCACAATTGGGCGCTGCTGGCGCACCTGGAGAAGTTCGAAGCACTGGGCCACAAGGTGCTGGTGGGCACCAGCCGCAAGCGCTTTTTGGGCGAGCTGCTCGCCGAGGCGGGCAAGCCGCGCGAGCCGCTGGGCCGCGATGCTGCCACCGCGGCCACCACCGTGCTGGCCGCCCGCGAACAGGCCTGGGCCGTGCGCGTGCACGACGTGCAGGGTTCGCGCGATGCACTGGAAGTCGTGAGGGCCTATGGATCGCATTAGCATCTACGGGATCTCAGCCACCGGCTACCACGGGGTCTTCGAGCACGAAAAGCGCGACGGGCAGACATTCATCATCGACGTGGTGCTGCACGTGGACATCTCCCGCGCGGCCGCCAGCGACAACGTGCTGGACACCGTGCACTACGGCGAGGTCAGCGAGCTGGTGGTCGAACAGATCACCGCCGGCCCGTGGGACTTGATCGAGAAGCTGGGCAGCGAGATCGCCGACGCGATCCTGGCCGGCTACCCGTCGGTGGCCACCGTGGACGTGGTGGTGCACAAGCCGCAGGCGCCGATCCCGGTGCCCTTCACCGACGTCACCATTTCCCTGACCCGGCACCAGAAGCAGCACAGTGCGGTAATCGCGCTGGGCGCGAACCTGGGCAATCCGCAGGCAACCCTTGCGGCGGCCGTGGCGGAGCTGGGCCGCGAGGTTGAAATCCTCAAGGCCTCCCCGCTGGCCATCACCAAGCCGGTGGGCGGCCCGCCGGACCAGCCCGACTACACCAACCAGGTCATTCAAGTGCGCACCACCCTGGGCCCGCACGAGCTCCTGGATCTGTGCCAGAAGATCGAGGCGGCGCACCACCGCACCCGTGAGGTGCGCTGGGAAGCCCGCACCCTGGACCTGGACATCATCACCTACGACCACCTGGTGCTGGACGACGAGCGCCTGACGCTGCCGCATCCGCGGGCGGCGATCCGCGGCTTCGTGCTGGCCCCGTGGAGCTGGATGGACCCTGACGCGGTCCTTGACGGCCAATTGGTCTCCCGGCTCGCCGAACAGGCGGCCGACACCGCAGACATCATCCGGCTATGAGCAAGCTCAAGGCAGTCTCGCTGCTCTGGTGCCTGCTGGCAGGCGCGGCCGCCGGCTGGCTGGCGCTGCGCCTGTTCGAGGCGCTGGGCAGGCTATCGCCGGTGCTCGACTACTCCGCGCTGTATTCGCTGGGCGCGGTCTGCGCCGTGGTGCTCTTCCTGGGGATCAGGGTCAAGCTCTCCACCCTGGGCAAGGGGCACTTCGAGCCCATCGCCGCGGCCCGCACGCTGGTGCTGGCCCAGGCGTCCGCCTACGCCGGAGCGGCGATTGCCGGCTGGCACCTGCCGGCGCTGCTGATCCTGTGGACCGCCGCGGGCTTCTCGCCCACGGTGACCCGCGCCCTGGTGCTGCTTGGCGCAGGGCTGGTCATGGTGGCTGTCGGGTATATTGTTCAGCACCTGTGCAAACTACCCCCAGAGGACACCGATGACAGCACCAGTTCCGTGGTCACCGAGTAGCTTCACCGGCGCAGATCCCGCCTATTTGAAGGTGCGGATGATTCGCTGGGCCATCTACAGCACCGTTTTCCTGCTGATCTCGCTGATTCCGCTGGGGCTGAAGCTCTTCGGTCTGGGTGTACCTTCCTGGCTGCTGACCACCCCGCTGCTGGCCCTGGTCCTCGCGCTGTGGGATCTGCGGATCATGCGCCGCCAGGTCAAGGCGCTGGGCTACCTTGAACGCGAGGCTGATCTGGTGGTCCGCTCCGGGGTGATGTGGCGCAAGCAGCTGGTCATCCCCTACGGGCGCATGCAGTACGTCGAGGTCAACTCCGGCCCGCTGGAGCGGCGCTACGGCCTGTGCCAGCTCACTTTGAACACCGCCGGCAGCTCAGCCACCGCCCATGTCTACGGCCTGCCCGAAGCACTGGGAGAAGCCCTGCGTGAACGGCTGGTGGCCGCCGGCGAGGAGCAGATGCTGTGAACAGCGAAGAGAACTGGCAGCGGGTCCACCCGGCCAGCCCCTTCGTGCGCGGCTGGCTGGCAATCATCGGCCTGGTCTTCATCTACTGGCGCAACACCGAAGACTGGTCGATGGCAGAGCGCTTCAGCGGACCGCGGCTGTTCTGGACGCTGGTTTCTGCCGGAGCCGCGCTGGTGGTCATCCTGATCTTCTACTTCTTCTCCTGGTACTTCACCCGCTATCGGCTGACCGACACCCACGTCTACGTGAACTCGGGAATGCTCATTCGCAGCCAGAAGCAGGCGCGGCTGGACAAGTTGCAGGCCATCGACATCGCCCAGCCGCTGGGCGCACGCATCCTGGGACTGGCTGAACTGCGCTTCGATGTGGCAGACGGCTCCGAATCGGTGCTTCGTCTGGCCTTCCTGCGCAAGGCGCAGGCGCAAAAGCTGCGCGAACAGCTGCTGGGCCGCATGGGTTCACCGCAGGCCGAGGTACAGCCAGAAGCCGTTGTTGAAGAACCGCCGCCGCTGACGGCGAGAGTGCCTGCAGGCAGGCTGCTGGCATCTATTTTTCTGCAGCTGCCAATCCTCGTCGGCCTGTTGGTCACCGTATCGCTGCTGATCTCCTACCTGCTCGGTGCCCAGGGCGTGCTGGCCGGCTTGATTCCTACAGCCCTCGGCTTAGGCAGCTGGGTCTACAAGGAGATCAATCAGGGCTGGAACTTCAACGCCAGCGCCCAAGATGCTGGAGTGCGGATCAGCTACGGGCTGGCAGATACTCGGCAGCATTCCATTCCCGCCGGACGTGTGCAGGCAATCATGATCACCGCTCCGCTGTTTTGGCGGATGCTTGGCTGGTACCGGGTACAGGTCAACGTCATGGGCACCAAGAGCGATGAAGACGACAACCTCTCGGTCCTGCCGGTAGGCAGTTTTGAAGAAGTCTGCCGATTAATGGGCATCCTGCTGCCGGATCTCGGCGTCGAGAACCAGCGCGAGGTGCTGCGCACCGCCGTGAGCACCGGAACCGCCCACGGCTTCACCGGCTCCCCTTCCCGGGCCAAGCCGCTGAGCCCCGGGGCCTGGAAGCACCAGGGGTTTCTTGCCACCGGGACCACCGTCATCTCCCGCTACGGCTGGCTGGCCCGGCAGGCAAGTTTCGTGCCGCACCGCCGGGTGCAGGGCATGGGATGGCAGCAGGGCCCCTGGGAGCGCCGGCGGAAGCTGGCAGGAGTTCGGCTGTACTGCGCCGGAGGAAATATCATGGGCTATCTGCATCAGATCGATCAGGAAACAGCCAAAGAATTTATGCAGGCGCAGTCCAAGCGCCTGGCTGAAAGGTAAGAGTGCACGCACCACGATTGGGAATCGGGATCATCTCCGCAGGCAAGGTGGGCACCGTGCTCGGGGCGGCCCTGGCGGCCAGCGGCCACCGCATCACCGGCATCCACGCGGTCTCCCAGGAATCCAGGGACCGCGCCGACGCCCTGCTTCCCGGCGTTGAAGTCCTGGACCCGGCAGAGATCCTGCGCCGCAGCGAACTGGTGCTCTTCGCGGTGCCCGACGACGTGCTGGGCGGGCTCGTGGCTGGGCTTGCCGCCGCCGGGCACTTCGTCCCAGGCCAGCTGGTGGCGCACACCGCCGGCCGCTACGGCACTGGGATCCTGCAGCCCGCCATCGACGCCGGCGTCTTCCCGTTGGCCATCCACCCGGCCATGACCTTCACCGGGCTGAGCCTGGATCTGCAGCGGCTGACCGACTGCGTCTTCGCCGTCACCGCCGACGAGGTTATGCTGCCGGTGGCCCAGGCGCTGGTGGTGGAGATGCGCGGGGAGCCGGTAGTCATCGCAGAAGAGGACCGGGTCAGCTACCACGCGGCCCTGGCCCATGCAGCCAACCACCTGAACACCATCACCGCGCAGTCAGCTGACATGCTGCGCCGCATCGGGGTGGAAGAACCGGCAAATACCCTGCGCGCGCTGATGAGCGCGAGCCTGGACAACGCGCTGCGGTCCGGGGCCGGCGCGCTGACCGGGCCGGTGGCCCGCGGGGATGTGGGAACCGTGCGCGCCCACCTGGGTGCGCTGCAGGCAGACCCGGCGGAGACCAATGACAGCTACCGCAGCCTCTCCCGCGCCACGGCCATCCGCGCGGCCGCCCGCGGGCTCATTTCGCAGTCCACGCTGGCCGAACTGCTGCAAGTTCTAGAATAGGAAGCGTGAAAACACCCAAGATCGTCACCACCCGCGCAGAACTCAGGCAGGCCATCGCCCAGGCCAAGCCAAGCTCCCTGGGCTTCGTGCCCACCATGGGGGCGCTGCACAACGGGCATGCCTCCCTGTTCAAGCTGGCCCGCGAAGAAAACGAGCTCGTTGTCATCTCGGTCTTCGTCAACGAACTGCAGTTCAACGACGCCGCCGACTATGCCAAGTACCCGCGTACCCTCGATGCGGATGTGCAGATTGCGGCCGCCGCTGGAGTGGACATCGTGTTCGCTCCCGCCGCCGAAGAGATCTACCATGCGGGCCTGCCGCTGGTCAGGCTGAACTCCGGGGTGCTCGGCGAACTCTACGAGGGGGCATCGCGCCCGGGGCACTTCGATGGCATGCTTGCGGTGGTGGCCAAGCTGCTGCATCTGGCAGATCCGCGGCAGGGCGAATACCGTGCCTACTTCGGGCAGAAGGATGCGCAGCAGCTGGTGCTGATCCGGCGCATGGTTGAAGACCTCGACTATCCGGTGCAGCTGCGCGCGGTGCCGATCGTCCGCAGCGAGCAGGGCCTGGCCCTGTCGAGCCGCAACTCGCTGCTCAATGAGGCAGAGCTCAAGGCCGCGCTGGTGCTGCACCGCGCCATCAGCCTGATTGCTGGGCGCGCGGCACGCAACGAGCCGCTGAATCTGGAAGACGCCTACGGCCTGTTCCAGATGGAACCGCTGGTCGAGCTGGACTACTTCGTCGTCGTCAATCCGGACACCCTGCAGGAACTGGCGTTCAACTGCCAGGACACCCCTTTCACCGGGGAAGGGCTGATCCTTGTCGCCGCCAAGGTCGGCGGCGTGCGGCTGATCGACAACCAGCCGATCTAGTTACGCGAAGCGCTGCGCGGTTTCGGCCAGGATCCGGCGGAAGCTGCGCAGTTCTTCCATGACAGCCGCGGCGCTCTGCTCTTCGCGGACGAATTCGACTGCCTGCCCTGCGTAGACGGGCGCCAGGGAGACATCGGCTTCGGCTCGCGCCTGCTTCATCTTTTCACGCAGTTCATCGGTGGCCTGCAGCGAATCCAGGTCGGCGGCGTAGCGCCTGCTGAAGTCATTAGACAAGGCACGCCCTCCGTACTGCGGTTCCCATGGCAGCTGCTGGGCGATATCGAAGGCCCTGGTATAGATGGTGTCATCCATTCCCGATTCTCGAACTGCCGCCTTGAGGTTGGCGTGGCCGGTGGCCTCGGTGGTGGACAGGAACCTGGTTCCAACCCATGCGGCATCCGCACCGCCTGCAAGTGCTGCGGCGATGCCGTGCGCCGTGCCGATGCCGCCGGCGGCGATGACCGGCTTCTGGTGCTGGGAGCAGGCCAGCTGCAGCAGCGGGAGCGTCCCGACCTCGTTGCGGCCGTGTCCGCCACCTTCTGCGCCCCTGGCAATAATGATGTCGATGTCATCGGCCATAGCGCGTTCCAGGTCCTCGGCGTTGCCGATCTGCATTGCGGTCAACACGCCGGCTTCGTGCGCCAGTGCTGCTCCGCGCGTGACATCACCGAAGCTAATAGTCACCAACGAGGGACCGTACTCCAGGAAAGCTTCAAGGGGCTTGAGGTTCTCTTCCAAAGCCCAGCCCATGAAGCCGACGCCCCAGGGAGTCTCGAGTTCGCTGACATAGCTGGCCTGGGATTGGATCCAGTCTTCGGCGGGGGCTGCTGGCACCCCGATCATTCCTACGCCGCCGGCGGCGCTGACAGCCGCAGCCAAGGCTCCGCCCGCCGCTCCTGCCATTGATGCGTTGAAGATTGGTTCACGGTATCCAAGTAGTCTCTGCAGGTCGCTCATAGGCCCAGAGTAGAACACCAACAGGAATGTGACCTAGAACGCGGTCCCT
>NZ_BJNY01000020.1 GCF_006539925.1 Glutamicibacter uratoxydans
TGGTTCGCCTTCGCAGTCTCCATCGGAGAAGCCGTCTGAGACGCCGTCGAAGTCGCCGAAGCCTAGCCAGACTCAGAAGCCGACCAGCCCGAACCCCGATGAGAGCAAGGACAGCTCCCAGCCGCCGAGCTCATCATCAACGGATCAGGAGAGCGAAAAGAGCAGCAGCGAATCTCCTTCGGGAACTTCGTCGTCTAGCTCCAGCCAGTCGTCCAGTGCAAAGAGCTCCAGCTCGTCATCTGGCAGCGCCAGCGCGACATCCACAAACTAGCAGCTGCTTTCGACCCCGGTCGGTTGTCCTCATTGAAGAGGACAACCTGCCGGGGTTTCGCAGTTTCAAACGCGGATTTTGACGTGTCACTTAGTGAGATTTAGGTCTCCGGACCCTATTGAGCCGATAGGATAGAGGTGAATTGCCGTCGAAGGCGACGCATGAACCCCCGCTAGTCACCACAGGAGTGAAAGCATGCCTATCGCAACCCCCGATAAGTACAATGCAATGATCGATGCAGCTAAGGCCGGAGGTTACGCCTTCCCAGCTGTGAACGTCACCAGCTCGCAGACCCTGAACGCCGCTATCCGTGGCTTTGCAGAGGCTGAGTCCGATGGCATCATCCAGGTTTCGACCGGTGGCGCAGCCTACTGGTCCGGTGCTTCGGTCAAGGACATGGTTGCTGGTTCGCTTGGCTTCGCCGCCTTTGCCCGCCAGGTTGCCAAGAACTACGGCGTGAACATTGCGCTGCACACCGACCACTGCCCGGCTGACAAGCTCGATGGCTTCGTGCTGCCGCTGCTGGCAGCCTCCGAAGCCGAGGTTGCAGCCGGCCGCGACCCATTCTTCAACTCCCACATGTGGGATGGTTCTGCCGAAACCTTGGAAGAGAACCTGCGCATCGCAGCCGAACTGCTGCCACGCGCCGCAGCTGCCAAGCAGATCCTTGAAGTTGAAATCGGTGCCGTGGGCGGCGAAGAAGACGGCGTAGAGAACGCCATCAACGACAAGCTGTACTCCACCGTCGAGGATGCACTGGCAACCATCGACGCGCTGGGTGCGGGTGAAAAGGGCCGCTACATCACCGCGCTGACCTTCGGCAATGTGCACGGCGTCTACAAGCCGGGCAACGTCAAGCTGCGCCCGGAGATCCTGAAGGACATCCAGGCCCAGGTCGGCGCAAAGATCGGCAAGGCCAACCCATTCGACCTTGTGTTCCACGGCGGTTCAGGCTCCACTGAGCAGGAAATCGCCGATGCTGTGTCCTACGGCGTGATCAAGATGAACATCGACACCGACACCCAGTACGCTTTCACCCGCCCGGTGGCAGGCCACATGTTCTCCAACTACGACGGCGTTCTGAAGGTTGACGGCGAGGTCGGCAACAAGAAGACCTACGATCCACGCGTGTGGGGCGCCAAGGCCGAAGAGTCCATGGCGGCCCGCATCGTCGAAGCCGCCCGCCAGCTGGGCTCCGCTGGAAAGTCGATCAAGTAGGCATGGTCGGCGAGAACCTTTTAGGCATTCCGGAAACCCTCCTGCCGGAGGAAACCGACGTCCTCACCCGCTATGAAGCCGGCGACGAGCCGGTGGACTTGGCCGCGCAGTTCCCTGCATCATCACTGGTGTGGGCATTGCTTGCCAACGAAGCCCACAGTGAAGGCCGCACCGTGGAATCCTACGCGTTCGCCCGCGTTGGATACCACCGCGGTTTGGACGCGCTGCGCAAGGCTGGCTGGCGCGGGCAGGGCCCGGTGCCTTGGCGCCACGAGCCCAACCGAGGATTCCTGCGTTCGCTGTATGCTCTGGGACGCGCCGCCGCCGCTATCGGTGAAGTTGACGAGGTCGAGCGCATCGGCAAGTTCCTCAATGACTCGGATCCGAGTGCCCGCGAAGCTATCGAGGCTGGCAACTAGCAGTAGCCTTGCCTTTGCACCGAAGCCCGGCCCGCCATTTGGCGGGCCGGGCTTCGGCGATTAACGGTTGGCTGATGTGGAGAAGCGGTCCCGGATCGGACATCTATCCTTTGATGAGAAGGCACTCAGAAACTTCAGCCCATTCGTTTCGAGCAGGCTCATGACCCAGAACTTTCTGCATATCGTTTAGTACGAGCAACATGGCTTCAGGCACGTTCGCTGTGGCTTTCGCGCTTAGGCTTTCAAAGCCTTCGATAGGTGTGCAGCTTAAGCACATTTTGCGAGTGTATAGCTAGCTGATATATTTATTCCTGTTGTCAAAGTACGAGTCTGGCAGTCAGTTTTTAATCAACCAGAGGTGCAATGGGGCAGGATGGTGAAAGTTATCCGCTCGTCAAAGGCCAATTTCCTTCAGGAGCGAGAAGTGAGAGAACAACTGACGGTGAACGCAACAACGAAGCGAAATCGGCGATTTGCTCGCGGCGCCACCGTCAACTCACAGGCCATAGCCTTCTCCGCCGCGGGTGTTGCGTTTCTAGCCATGTCCAGACAAATCGGCATGTCGAAGATGTTCTCAGGGGACTTTCCACCCGCTCTGGGCTACCTTGCCGGACTTGCGGTATCAATAGTATTTGCCGCCGCGCTATTCGCATATCTTCCGCAGATTGTTGCATTCTTGCTTGATGCTGCGCTGATGATCGGTGCGATCGTCTGGTTTACCTCGGACGAATCGTTACCTGCCATGGGCGTCTTTTTTGGCGTGATTGTCGGCGCAACAAGCGGAATCTTCGTTGGCATGCTGCACGGAATGAAATTGGAAGAACGCGAGATCAATCAACGTCGCCGGGAGCTTGCTGAGAAGAGCCGGTTGAATCAATCACTGGGCATCTGGTGGCGTGACGGCCACGGCGAATTTGAAGATGAAACGGCATCTGTGCTTGATGCTGAGCAATTGGTCAAGGAAATGAATGGGCGGAGAAAGGTCCGTTTGAGTTTGTTTCGTTCCGGGGCTCAGTTGGATCTATTGGGAGGTGCCAAGCAAGGCTACGTTGCCTTCTACTCGCCGCCGATCACTGCCGGTTTGAGTTCTAGACAGTGGAAACAGTTGAAGGTCAGCTCCCGTCAAGAAGAATATGAGATTCTCGTGGCAGGCCAGTCGGCCAAGAAACGAGCAAAATACAAGACGCCGTCGATGGCATTCCCCGGTTTCCGCCCGGGCCTGTTCACTGGCGACATGCTCAACGGGCAGGCCGCCACATTAGAAGCAGTAAGGCGGTTTTGCGCAACTGCAGATGTTGATCCATTTTGGAACTGGGTTGACGAGGAGCCAGCGTATTCTGCGCAACCGCTGGCTGCCGGAAGGCAACAGTTCTAAAAGCCAAAAAGTTTGAAAGTCCCGGAGATTACGCACTATCTCACCACACCTAATGAGAGGCACCTTGTGAAAACCATGAAGAATAGCCCGAAAAAATCAATCGCATCCTTTGGCGTTGTTGCACTTGCGGCCGCTCTGTCTTTGACTGCCTGCAGTTCCGCCGAGCCGAGCACTACCGTGCTGAAGATGGAGCAGCCAGGCGTAGAGTCCACCTTGACCTACTACGCTGAGGGCGACAAAGTTACCCGACAGACGACAACCAATGTTGTGAACTATGCGGAAGCTGGCATTCCTGACAAGGAAACCGCAAAGAAAATGCTGGATCAAGGACTTGAAAAGTTCCAGGGGCACGAAGGCTTGACTGACACCGTCGAGTACAAAGATACCGAGGCAATCGAAACCGTAGAAGTCGATTATTCGAAGGCTGACTACGCAGAGCTGGCCAAGGCTGGAATTGTCATGGGCGACGAAACCGGCGGCGAGGTGAAGGTTGACGTGGTCAGCCTCGAGAAGAGCCTGGAGTCGATGAAGAAGCTGGGTTATGTCCAGCAGAGCGAAGAAGGCAAGTAGCCTTTCATTCTTATTTTCCACCGGCGGGTCCGTGCTCAATGCGCGGGGCCGCTTGGCATATTAAGCGGAAGGCGGGCTATTGCCGGCGGCATGGTCAATCCTGCCAATGACGAAACAACAGAACTCGGAATTCAGCGTCTCTTCACACATGCAGAACGGCCCTTTGAAAGGCTGATTAACCTGTGATGACTTAATTATCCAAGAGCAAATATTAGAAGTCTCTCATCATTTTCTCTCAGTAGATTCATCAAGGCTCATTAGCGTTGGAAAGGTCATAAACACCTCCCACCCCCAGGAGCACATCATGGTTTCGTTCTATTCAGCGTTGGCTGCCAACTGCATTGGGCTAGCTGTACTCGTCTACGGAGTGTACTTCCGCCGCCACCACCGTCGAGATTTGGTGCTGGCCTATATGGCCTTGGGCTCGGGAATCTTCGCTGTGACAATGCTGCTGTCCAGCAGTGCGGCAGGAATGGGCCTCGGGCTGGGACTCTTCGGCATCCTGTCGATCATCCGTCTGCGTTCGGATACCTTGACCCAGGAAGAAGTTGCGTACTACTTCGTTTCCCTGGCCATCGGTCTGGTCAACGGCCTGCACCCAGATCCAGCATGGCTTGCTCCGGCGGTGACGGCAGCGCTGGTTGTCGTGATGTTTGTTGTTGACCATCCTGGATTTGCCCGCAGGACGGAACGCCAGACCATCACCATGGAACGGGCCTACCCGAAGCAGGAAGACCTGCACGCAGCACTTGATGAGCTTTTGGGCGCTCAGATCTTGAGGACTGTCGTGCTGGAGCTGGACATGGTGCGTGACCTGACGATCGTCGACGTCCGCTTCAGGGTGCGCGCCGGCAAGCCAAGTGCTGCAGCCGTCAAAGCGCAGATTGTAGAGCTGGCAGATGAGCCGCGCGCCACCGCTGGGACGTGGTCCCGATGAGTCCCGCCGATACGTCTGTCGAGGAACTCATTCGGGCCGCAGATCGCCGCGATGCCATCGGCCTCGATGAAGTGATGTCCGAGGCTGCGCTGCAGTCCCGGATCGATAGGAAATACCTGCTGACAGCACAAGAGCTGCGCGAGTTCGTCTTGCTGATGGACTGCGAATACCGGATCCTGCAGATTGGGCAGCGGCGGCTGTTCGGCTATGAATCGGTCTACTTTGATACGGCAGATTACATGGGGTATCGCGACCACCGGCAGGGGCGCCGCCGCCGCTACAAAGTCCGGTCGCGGACCTATACGGATACCGGCCTGTCGATGTTCGAAATCAAGACCAAGGGCCTGCGCAATATGACCGTCAAGCACCGCATGGAGCAGGAGCATTCGCTTGCCGACCGCATCAGCAGCGATGCCAAGGTATTCCTTGACTCCGTCATCGCCGAGGAATACGGCGAGGCGGTTCCCGAACTTCTGCCGGTCATGCGCAACAGCTATCGCCGGGCGACCTTCGTCGCCCCCGCCTACTCAGAGCGCGTAACCTGCGATGTCCAGCTGAACTTCAGCAATAGCTCCGCCTCGGTGGCCGGCCCCGACGCGGTGGTCGTCGAGACGAAGAGCCTGAACGGGCGCGGAGTGGCTGACCTTGCCCTGAGGCATTTGGGGATCCGCGACGTGTCAATGAGCAAGTACTGCGTTGGCATGGCGCTGCTGCATCCCGAGCTGCCAGCCAACAAGTGGGACCGGCTGCTGCGCCGCCGCTTCGGCTCGGAGCGCGTGCGCGACTAGCGGCGGCAGACGAGCCGGTAGCCGACGCCTCGCACGGTTTCCAGCCGCGCCGCGCCGAGCTTCGAGCGCAGGTACCTGACGTAGACGTCGACGACGTTGGAACCAGGATCGAAGTCGTAGCCCCATACCCGGGACAGGATCTGCTCGCGGCTGAGCACCTGTTCCGGGTTTCTCATGAACGTTTCGGCCAAGGCGAATTCCCGGGAGGACAATTCGATTTCCCGGCCGTCAGAGAACACCGTATGGCGCAGCAGGTCCATGGACAGCCCGTCGTATTCGAGCACCGAGCTGGCTGGATTCGCGTCGGCGGGACGCAGCCGCAGGCGCACCCGCGCCAGCAGCTCGTCGAAGTGGAAGGGCTTGGTCATGTAGTCGTCGGCCCCGTTCTGCAGCCCCATCACCGTATCGTCAATTCCGTCGCGCGCGGTGAGGATGATCACCGGCGTCGTCATCCCGGCGGAGCGCAGCCGTGCCAGCAGGGAGAAGCCGTCCTCATCGGGCAGCCCCAGGTCGAGGATGACCAGGTCGAAGGCATTGGATGCGGCAAGTTCATACCCCGTTGCCGCATTCTGCGCAGTGGAGGTGGTCAGTCCCGCCGCCTTCATGCCCTTGGCGATGAAGGCGCTGATGCGCTGCTCGTCTTCAATGATTAGCACGGTGCTCACGCGGCTGCTCCTGGCTGTCGGACTGGGATTTCAAGAAAAACTGTGCACCCGGCCCCCGGCCGGGACAGCACGTGCAGCTCTCCGCCGTGGGCTTCGGCGATGGCCTGGACGATGTTCAGCCCCAGCCCCGACCCGTCGGTGCGCACTGCGTTGCTTCCCCGCCCGAAGCGTTCGAAAATCCGCGGCAGGTCTTCTGCGGGGATGCCGCACCCTTCATCGGCGACGCTCCACCGCAGCATCTGGACGCCATGCTTTTCAACGAACCTGGTGTCCAGCGTGATCTTGGTGCCAGGCTGCGAGAATTTCACCGAGTTGGCGCAAAGCTGCAGCATCGCCTGGGTGATCCGCCGCGGGTCCAGATCGGCATCGGCTTCCGCCCTGCCGTTGATTCTGAATTGCCGGTCACCCAAGGCGCGGGCCTTGTCGTGGATCTCGTCGAGCAGAATGCCGACCGGCGTGCGCTTGGGCACGGCGAAGTCCGGGCGGTTGGACTTCGCGAGCGTTACCAGGTCTTCGATCAACAGTGACATGCGATTCAGCTCGTCGAGGGCAATTTCCAGCGAGGCCTTGACGTCTTGCGGGTCGTCAGGGTCGATGAGCTGCAGATGCCCGCTGATGATCGTCGTCGGTGTTCTCAGTTCGTGCCCGACGTCGTCGAGCAGCTGGCGTTGGGTGTTCAGCGCGGTTTCCAGCCGGTCGAGCATCTCATTGATGGTCCCTGCCAGATGGGCGAACTCGTCATGCCCCACGACGTCTACGCGCCGTGCGAGGTCCGTGTCGCTGATCAGCTTTGCGGTGTGCTGCAGCTGGCGGATCGGCCGGAGCATGCGGCTGACGAAGAACCATGACGCTCCGGCGGCAATTGCCATGGCGATGGCGCCGGCTGCGCCGAAGCTCAGCATATTGCGGTTGATTTCAGCAATTTCGGCGGAGTAGTCGAAGGCAACGACAAAGCTGCTGTATTCGGTGTCTGCGGGGAGCTTGACCGGGACGATGATGGCGCGATAGGTCGTCATCTCGGTGGTGATCGTGCGCAGCGCGATCTTTTCTTCAGGGGCGACGCTGTTCACGGCACTCATCAGCTGCTGGTCGCCCTCCAGCCGGAGCGCCACGACATCGGGCGCAGTCCACGTGACTGTCTGGCCGTGCAGCCCGACCATTCCCTGGTGCACTGCCGGCATGGTGCGCTGCATTGCCCGGTAGATCAGGTCCTGGGCCTTGTCATAGGGGCCCAAGGTGCTTGGCGCGATGCCGGTGTCGGAGAGCACCTGCAGCTCCTGGGCCGAGCGAATCAGCTCGTCGTCCAAGCGCTCGTTCAGTGCATGGCGCTGAACTACATATCCTGTGGCTCCTGCGATCAGCAAGGTCAAGCTGACCAGCAGCAGCATCCCCGAAATAAGACGAGCCCTGATGGAGTACGGCCTAGTCCTCGTCTTCGTCATCGTCTTCTAGATCATCGCTGTCGTAGTCGTCATCAAAATCGTCATCGTCATCAAGATCGTCATGTCCCGCTGGCGGCAGGGGAGTTACCGCGCGACGTGTCGGCGCCGGCGGCTTGGCAGGCGCCGGGGTCGTGGACTTTGCTTCGCCTCGGGTTTTTTCTGGAGCCTGTGCAGACGAGCTGGCAGGGGATTGCGTTGCCTTGGCGACAGACGGCGACGTCGACGGAGCCGTTGTCGGTTTGCCGGTGGGCGTTGGCCGTGAATCCTGCTCGACAATGACTCCTGCGCCGAGATCTCTATCGGGCGGCGCAGCGAGGGTGGCGTTTAACCCCCACGCGCCAAGGCTGGCCAGCAGCACCAGCGCCAGCACGGCGATGGTTTGCTTCAGTGCGCGAGTGGTCATCTACCCATTGTGCATAGGGTGGATTAAATTCAGATGAGAATTACACGTTATTGCGTCGCAAATGCTCAAAGATGATGCTGGTTTGGGTCGATGAGAAGACCCTGTTGGCTCCCAGGTGCGCGGCGACGAAGCCGCGCAGGTCATCGATGCTTCGGGTGGCTACCCTGACCAGCAGGTCGGGCGAACCGCCAAGGACGAAGACATCCTTCACCTCCGGCAGCGCCTGCAGCGTTCTGGCAGATGACAGCAGCCTGTCGCGGGCATTGGCCGCCACCACGACGGAGATCATCGCATTCACGTCCACGCCCAGCAACGCCTCATTGATCTGGGCGTGGTAGCCGGTGATGATCCCTGCTTTGGCCAGGGCCTTGACCCGCCCGAGGCAGGTGGAAGGAGCAAGCCCTACCTGCGCCGCCAAGATGTTGTTGGCGATGCGGGCGTCCGCCTGCAGCGCGCTGAGGATTGCCAGGTCGGTTGAATCAACGCGAACCGGGTTCGGCAAAGACTCGCCCTGAACCGCCCATAATGAATCTGACACGAAAAATCTCCATAATTCTTATGAATAGTTCGGAATCACTCGTAGTTTTGTGCTCTGAATTCTACTCTTGATGATGCAAGGCGGCCGTTGCCGCCGCGGCTTCGGTTGGCAAGGAGAGCGGAGAAAAAGATGTCCAAGGAAATAACGCGCGAAGAGCTGGCGCAGCTGGATGCCAGCGACCCGCTGACAGGCTTTGCCGAGCGCTTCGAACTCCCCGAGGGCGTCATCTACCTCGACGGCAATTCCCTGGGTGCATTGCCCAAGGGTGCCGCGGCCCGCGCCGCGCAGGTGGTCAATGAGGAGTGGGGCAAGGGCCTGATCCGTTCCTGGAATTCCGCCGGCTGGTTCGAGATGCCGCTGAAGCTGGGCGACAAGCTCGGAAAGTTGCTGGGCGCGAACCCCAATGAAACCGCCATCACCGACACTACGAGCCTGAACCTGTTCAAGACGCTGGCCTCTGCGCTGCGCACCCAGAAGGCGGATGCCCCGCAGCGCCGGGTGATCATCACCGAACGGGACAACTTCCCCACCGACATCTACATCGCCGAGGGCCTGGCAGACCTGGTCAACTCCCTGTCCCAGGAATCCGGCATCCCCTACGAGGTGCGGCTGATCGACGACGAGGCATCGCTGCGCGATGCACTGGGAGAGGACACCGCGGTGCTGGCCCTGTCCCACGTCAACTACCGCACTGGCGCCATGTGGGACATGGTGGGAATTACCGCCGAAGCCCACCGTGCAGGAGCCCTGGTGGTATGGGACCTGGCCCACGCGGCCGGAGCGGTGCCGGTGGACCTGAACGGAGCTGACGCCGACTACGCGGTGGGCTGCACCTACAAATACCTCAACGGCGGCCCGGGTTCGCCAGCCTTCATCTGGGTCAACCAGCGCCACCACGACCGGTTCTGGCAGCCACTGTCCGGCTGGTGGTCGCACAATGCGCCTTTCGCCATGGCCGACCACTACACCCCCGCCAACGATGTGCGCCGCTTCATGTGCGGCACCCAGCCGGTGACCTCACTGGCCATGATCGAGGTGGGCCTGGACATCGCGCTGGAAGCGGACATGTCAGCGGTGCGCGCCAAGTCCCTGGAGCTGACCGACCTGTTCATCGAGCTGGTGGAGACCCGCTGCGCCGAGTACGGGCTAGAACTTGTCACCCCGCGCGAACACGAGCGCCGCGGCAGCCACGCAAGCTTCCGCCACGAGCACGGCTATGAAATCATGGCGGCGCTGATCGAACGGGGCGTGATCGGCGACTACCGCGAGCCCGAGGTATTGCGCTTTGGCATTACCCCGCTGTACCTCTCGCGTTCCGACATTTGGGATGCCGTGGAAATCCTGCGTGAGATTCTGCACACCGGCTCCTGGCAGCGCGAAGAATACGCAGTGCGAAACGCCGTGACCTAGCACCTGGCTCGAAACCCCGGATATCTGCTGAAATATCCGGGGTTTTGCTCTGCGAGTACGCTTATACGCAGCGCAGGTCGGCAGCCCTGCGTGCAGTACACGCAGACAGAGGGAGCATCGTTGGCACAGAAGCCCGGACACACCACGGGAGCGCAAACCGGCCTGAAGAAGGCGCTGACGCCTGCGCAGATGGCAATGATTGCGCTGGGCAGCGCGATCGGCACCGGGCTGTTTGCCGGCAGCAAGCTGGCGATCATGCTCGCCGGCCCCTCGGTCATCCTCAGCTACGTCGTCGGTGGCATCATTGCGCTGCTGGTCATGGGCGCGCTGGCGGAAATGACGGTTCGCCTCCCCGTCGCCGGATCTTTCGGCGTCTATGCAGAACGTTACCTGGGGCGCTTCGCCGGCTACCTGACCAAGTACATGTACTGGTCCGCGCTGATCTTCGCGGTGGGCACCGAGGTCAGCGCCATCGGCGAGTACATGCAGTTCTGGTTCAGCGATATCCCCGGGCTTCTCTGGGTGCTGCTCTTCTCCGCCGTGCTGCTGGCGGTGAACTTCTCCAGCGTCAAGGTCTTCGGCACCACCGAGTACTGGTTCTCGGCGATCAAGGTCTTCGCGGTGGTCGCATTCATCATCATCGCCGCGTGGCTGGTCTTCCACGACCCTGCCGACCAGTTCAGCTTCGCCAACTACACTGCCGAATCCGGCTTCTTCTCCAATGGGCTGTCCGGCACCTGGAGCGCCGTGATCGTGGCGATCTTCTCCTATATGGGCATCGAGGCGATTTCCATCGCCGCCGCCGAAGCGCACAACCCGCAGCAGGCGGTGCGCAAGGCCTTCCGGGTGTCCTTCCTGCGTCTGCTGCTGTTCTACGTGCTGACCATGGCGCTGATCCTGGCCATCGCACCGGATTCCGAGCTGGTCTCCGGCGCTTCGCCATTCGTCACCGTCATGTCCCAGGTAGGCATCCCCTTCGCCGACTCGGTGCTGAACTTCGTGCTGATCATCGCCGCCCTGTCCGCCATGAACGCACAGCTCTACGCGGCAACCCGCATGCTGCATTCGCTGGCCGATGCAGGGCACGCCCCGCGGCTGGCCCACCGGACCAACAGCAAGGGCGCGCCGCTGCATGCGGTGTGGATGTCGGCAGGCGGCATCGCCGTGGCGGCGATCGTCTCCGCGCTGGCCCCCGAGGGCGGTTTTGGGCTGATGCTGTCCCTGGCCACCTTCGGTGCGCTGGCCACCTGGTTCATGATCCTGGTGACCCACGTCAGCTTCCGCCGCAAGGTGCGGCGCGAGGATGCGCCGCTGGAATTCAAGCTGCCAGGCTACCCTGCGGCCTCGCTGCTGGGGGCCGTACTGCTCGGCGCCCTGCTGGTCACGACCTACTTCGTCCCGCAGTTCAAGTACACGCTGGTCTTCGGCATTCCCTTCGTAGCTGTCATGTCCCTGCTCTACGCGCTGGTGTTTGCCCGCAGGAAGCAGGCGGCAGGCAGCTAGGGGCGCAGCCTGAAGAAGGAGGTGCCCGCCACCTGGTGGGCACCGGGAACCAGTGCGATCTTCAGTCCGGGGTTGAATTCGCCCAGCAGCTGCTCGCCGCTGCCCAGCAGCTGCTCGCCGCTGCCCAGCAGCTGCTCGCCGCTGCCCAGCAGCTGCTCGCCGCTGCCCAGCACCGAGGCGATCTTGGCTGGCTCCACCGGTTCGAGCAGCCATTCGCGCGGGCCCGCCCCGATATGCAGCAGGTTGCTGCTCTGGTCGAACTGCAGCCAGGCGCTGATCCAGTCGTTGGCGAAGCGCGGCAGCGGGTTGGCGGCGGCCAGAAGCGGAGAGGTGGAAAGTGTTGCATTGTGCATGAGTACACGCCCCTTTGGGTCGTTGTCCTTGCCCGCCGCACGGCTGCGCGGCTGGCCGCTTCGTCACCCGAACCACCCGCCGTACAACTGTGTGGGGTTGGTGCCTGGCTAGTCGGGGCTTGCCGCCAGATCTCGTGAAGCTGATTCAATGCTAGGCAGGGCATCCCACAAGATGGAAGAACCGCCAGCCAATTGCCACTGCGCTGGTCATGGTTCGTCGTGATGCGCAACGCAGCGTCATTTTGAGCCAGCTGCAGGCGGCTAAGATCGAAGGTGGCCTGCGGTCGGCAGGAGCGAAAACATCGAAGGGGCGAAAGTGGCCAAACTGTATTTCCGCTACGGGGCAATGAACTCGGGGAAGTCCACGAGCCTCTTGCAGGCCGCCTTCAACTATGAAGAGCGCGGCCAGCGGATCCTACTGGCCAAACCTGGGGTGGACACCAAGGGGGAAAGCTCCATCGTTTCGCGTCTGGGGCTGAGCCGGGAAGTCGACTTCACCGTCGCCCCGGAGGAGAATCTGCGCGAGAAATTCCAAGAGGCGGCGGCGGGCGACGACCCCAACGCGCTGGTCACCCACGTGGATGCGCCGCCGGTAGCCTGCCTGCTGGTGGACGAGGCGCAGTTCTTCACCCGCGAGCAGGTCAACGACCTGCTGCGCATCGCGGTGCTCGACGACGTCCCGGTGCTCGCCTACGGCATCCGCACCGATTTCAGGACCCAGGCCTTCCCCGGTTCAGCCCGCCTGATGGAGCTTGCCCATTCGCTGGAAGAGCTGAAGACCATCTGCCGCTGCGGGCGCAAGGCGATGTTCAATACCCGGCGCGTCGGAGACGCTGTCGTGTTCGACGGGGACCAGGTGGCGATCGACGGCGAAGACGTCTGGTACGAGTCCCTGTGCGCCGCCTGCTATCTGGAACTCTCGGGAGGCAAGCTGGACTAGCCGGCCAGTCCTGCTACCGCGCGCTGCAGGCCCCAGTCGAAGCCGTCGCTTTCGCTGGAATCAACGTCAAGCTGGACGAGGTTCTGCCGGTAGGCCACGGAGCCGAGCACGTGGTTGAGCAGCAGCTGCTGCCCAAAGCGAGACTGCTCTTCTGACAGCCCTGCATCCTGCAGCAGGGAGCGCAGCTGCAGGACCGGCTGCAGCTGTCCTGCCTGCATGGCACTGGCGACCTCGATGACTTCTGGGCTGTCCTGGATGGGCAGCAGTGCCAAATACAGCTTTCTTGCCAGCTGTAGGACGGCATCTGCAGGCGTGGCGAAGTCCTCGGCCCGCACCGCAAGCTCCGGGGTGTTCAGCAGCTTCGCCGCCACTGCCGCCAGCAGCTCCTGCTTGTTCTTGACGTGCCAGTACAGGGCGCCGACTTGAACATCCAGCTCCTTGGCCAGGCGCCGCATCGACAAGTCAGCAAGCCCAAACTGTTGCAGGATTTCGACCGCGGTATCCACGACGGTCAGCTGAGTCAATGCCATGCCCCCAGTCTAGACGGTGGGCCTGAGACAACAGTGCCGGGAAAACTGGCAGGCTTATAGACGAAGTCCATGGGAAGGAGGCAGGATGAGGCACCTGCTGGAGGTTTCGCTGTTTGCTGTTTCGGGGCTGGCCGCCGTTTTTATCCGCAGCTTTGTCTTCGACTACGAATTGCTGGCGTTCCAGCTCGTGATTGCGGTGCTGTATTTCTTCACCGTCCGCAAGTGGATCAAGGGACTGCCGCGCACTGTTGCGAGCGTTTTCCGCAGGAATACATGGATCCTTGTGCTCGCGGCCGGGCTGTGCATCTTTGATGCTTTCGCCCCCGCCGTTGGCTGGCTGCTGCTGATGTTTGCCGTAGTGATCGCGGTGCGAGCTTGGCGCTATGGGGTGCCGGACGTGGACCGCAGGGATGTTCCCGCGGTGCTGCAGAAGATCTAGCGCCTAGACTGTTCTGTCTAAGTAGACTAATCTGTCTAGATATACAGACTTGTCTACTTGGAGGCCGTCATGCCCGAGCGAATCAGCGCCCGCACCAAACTGCTGGATGCAGCCTCCCGGCTGTTCTATGCCAACGGCATTTCCGCCACCGGGATCGACGCGGTGATCGCTGAAGCCGGAGTGGCGAAAATGAGCCTGTACAACAACTTCGCTTCGAAAACTGGCCTGGTTTCCGCTTATCTGGAAGCGCGGCATGAAGAATGGCTGGGCCTATACCGGGCGCACCTGGCCCATGCCGACGGCTCCGCTGGCGGCGTGCTGGCGGTGGTCGAGGCCTACATCGACCATGCGGAAGCCGGGTACGAGCATGGATTCCGCGGATGCGGCCTGCTCAACGCGGCGGCCGAACTGCCGGCGGGCGATCCGGGGCGGCAGGTGGTCGCCGGCCACAAGGCCCAGGTGGAAGGCATCATCCGCTCGCACCTCGAAGAGCTGGCGGCGCCAGATGAGGCGGCCGCGCTCGCCGAACAGATTTCCTTCCTGCTGGAGGGAGCTATTAGCCGGGCCGGGCTGGAGGGCGGCAGCGAGCTGCTGTACCGCGCGAAGAGCCTGATCGACGCCATGGTGCGTGCGCTGTGAGCAGCCGGTGCGGACAGGGGGTGACGGGTGCGATTCTAATGCTGCTGGTGGCGTCGGTGCTGTGGGGGACCACGGGCACTGCCGCCGCCCAAGCAAGCAATGTGTCGCCTCTGGCCATGGGCGCTGCATCCCTCGGACTTGGCGGTCTGCTGCAGGCGCTGACCGCCGTCAAGCCGCTGGCCGCGGCGCGGGAATCGCTGCGGCTGAACCGGCGGACGGTTTTGATCGGAGCCCTGGGGATCGTGGTCTATCCGCTGGCCTTCTACAGCTCCATGCGCCTTGGCGGGGTAGCTTTGGGAACCGTCATTTCTCTGGGGACTGCTCCGCTGTTTTCTGGACTGCTTGAGCGCATTGTGGATGGAGCACGGCTGGGCAGGCGCTGGTATTCCGCGGCGTTCCTGGGCATCTGCGGAAGCAGCCTGCTGGGTTTCGCTCGGGCCAGCGGTGAGCAGTCCGACGCGGCGGCAGTGCTTGCCAGCTGCCTGCTGGGCCTGGCTGCAGGTGCAAGCTATGCGGTGTACTCGTGGGCAACAAGCCGGTTGATGTCTGCGGGAATTGAGCGTAGGGCGTCCGTCGGATCGGTCTTCGGGCTGGGCGGGCTGCTGCTCATGCCGGTGCTGCTGGCTGCCGGCGCGCCGCTGCTGGACAGCTGGCAGAATCTTGCGGTCGCAGCATACCTGGCCCTCGTGCCGATGTTCCTCGGATATGTTCTCTTCGGCATGGCGCTGAGCAAGGTCAGCGCCAGCACCGCCACCACTGTGACGCTCAGCGAGCCTGCGGTGGCGGCGGTGCTTGCAATGGGTCTGCTCGGCGAAAGGCTTGGACTCTCCGGGTGGCTGGGCATGGTCCTGATCGCCGCGGCGTTGATTGCCCTGCTGCTCAGGTCCAAGAGCGCCCAGCCTGCCGATCGGGAACTAGCCCAAGCCCTGTCCGGCTAGCGCGCGGAGGCCGGGCGAACCGGCTGCTGCAGCTCGGTGACCCAATCCTGCTGATCCTCTGATTCGCTGCGCACGTAGAGCTCTCGGCACGGTCCATCAGGAACATAGCCGCGGGCCAACAGCTGGTCGTGGACTTCCTGCCAGCTTGCGCCGATCTGGTCCATAGGGCCCAGATGGATCCCGCAGATCGACAAGGGAGCCTCAGGAACTTCCAAAATGTCGAATCCAGGCTCTGCCGGCTTGTCGAACTCATAGCCAGCGACAATGCGCAGCCCTTCTTCGACGGCCAGATACTGGGCAATGGGCATGCCCAGTTCGTGGCCTTCCAGGGCTTCTTCAATCTTTCCGAACAGCGGGCCAACGGCCGGTCCTACCAGCGCTTGTTCGGCAACGGTCTGGGTGCATACCGCCAGCCGCAGGGCCGGCAGGGGCTTCTCGATGATTTCAATCGTGGACATTGACTGCTCCCTTTCAATGAGCTGGAGTCTTAGCTCGACGTCGACAAGCCGCGCGGCGGCAAGCTGGTGCTCAGCTTCGACTTCCTCGCGCCGTACGCGCAGCAGCTGTTCTATGCGTTGGGCGTCAATGCCCTGCTGCATGAACAGGAGGATGTCGTCGAGCCCAAAGCCCAATTGGCGCAGCGCAACAATGCGATGCAGCTGTGCCAGCTGGGACGGGTCGTAGGAGCGGTAGCCGCTGAACTTGTCGACGTGCGCCGGCACAAGGATGCCTGCCGAGTCCCAGTGCCGCAGCATGCGGTGGGTGACTTGGCCAAGCTGTGCGAAGGCTCCGATGGTTAACATGTATCTGTTTTCCACTCTTCCACTGTGTCAGTGTCAACTTTTCTCATCAAAAGCATTGCCTAGGCTGGTTGAACGAGTCCCTAGGATCCATTTTTCCCCTTGGACCAGTGGGCCATCAGCAGGGCTTGCGCCTGCTCCTCCGTGACGGAAGAAATCTCGGAGTCTGGAAGATCAAGCTGGTCCCGCAGCGCCGTGATCATCCAGAGCGGCAGCGAGGATTCTCGGACAGGCTCAGTATTGGCCTCGACGGTCTCGTAAAGTCTGCCCATTTCGTGCAGCACCTCAGCCAGAGGGCGGAGCTTTGGATCGTTGCCGATGCGTTCGACTCTGGAGACAAGCTCCTCGTAGACTTCACTATCGGCTCTTGCACCTACTGCCCACACTTCGGAGATGTCCAGGATTGGAATTCCCGATGGGTCCTCGGAAACACGCCAGACTATTCTCCAACTCCTGTCGCCCACGACGATTTTTCGGAATCCAACCAGGGCTCCTAGAAGAGGCTCTCCGGCTTCTGGCGACCTTTCCAGGATGAGCATCTTTTTGAAGACCGCTCGCACGATACTCGGGTCTTTCTTATGCAACCGGTGTATATCGGAGACCGCGTCCTCGGTGAGGCGAACGACGCACAAACGCGGTGGCTGCCGGCTCACGAGTTTTCGGCTGCGGAGTCTTCTTCAATTTCAGCTTCAAGCTCCGCGCGGCTGAAACCGAAGTGTTCCATCGCCTTGTCTAGCGTGGTGCGGACCCCGCTGTCAGTGGCAAAGCGGGCCATAACCAACGCGGCATCTCGTAAAGTCTCCCGATCTTGCCTGAGCGAGGACAGCTCCTTGGTGGAAATGACCTCGGCAACGACTTTCCCATGGCGGGAAAGTGTAACTTCCTGCCCGTTTTCCGCCGTGGCAACGAGAGCGGAAATGCCCTTTTTGGACGCTTCGGTGATGCTTAAACTGGCCATGAATAAACTATATAGATTTCTATATAGAACTTCAATGGACCGAGCAATGTCTTCGGCTCGCGGGTTGTCATTCTCGCCGATGACCGTGAGCTCTCATCTGCTTGAGAGCAGAGGCGCTGGTCGTCAGCTGATACTGTGGCTGCGCGGAGGACTGGTTCTGGCGAATTGGTGCAACTTGTGTTGCCGGTTATCTGCGCCGGTGCGCCCCATCTCCAACTATTCAGTGAATGGCGACTGGGCCTGACCCCGGTGTGGATGGACCAGGCTGCAGGTTGCAGGCCGTTGAGGTCATGGCCAATGATCCACACCAGCCCTTTTCCCTTGATTCTGTCGTTCAGCACAACAGCGATGGAATAGTCCCGTTCACCCGAATTCTCCTCGGCCCACTGCCGGACCGAATCAAAGGAGGCGCGATGGATGTCGTAGGTTTCCACTGCGCGATCTGGCCGCGTGAAGAAGTAGACCCGATAGGTGGGCCAGTCGATTTCCCAATGGGAGTCGCGCTCGTCGACTTCGGTGACCTGCATATTTCCTCCCTCGCAGTGTAGAAGTCCCAGTATGTCAGCCCCGGGAATCCACATGACGTGACGCTCTCATATCGTGAACTTTATCTTTCACTATTTGAAACTTTCTGCTTTCGTAGAAGGTGCTAAGAAACTTTCACATGCCACCGGGGCCCGCACATTTGCGCGGCGCCGACTCGACAGAATGAGGTTGACCATGAAGATTGGCGTTGTAGGCGCAGGCGGAGTCGGCGCATATTTTGCGGCTGTTTTGGCGCGAGCAGGCAACGAAGTGCACATCCTTTCTACCCCGCGGCATGTTGAACCAATCCGCACCAAGGGCCTGCAGGTCACCACCGCCGACGGCATCTCCGGCTTCACCATCCATCCCGCAGGCATCACCGCCGACGCCGCGGAAATCGGCCAGTGCGAAGCGGTCATTGTCGCTAGCAAGGCGGGCCAGGTGCGCCACGTCATGGAATCAGCCGCAGCCCTGATTGGGCCGCAGACTGCGGTGCTTCCGCTGCAAAATGGAGTTACCGCAGTTCAGCAGATCGCCGATGCCGTCGGCCCCGGCCATGCCCTGGGCGGAGTCTGCATGATCATCTCCTACCTGGTGGAACCGGGAGTGGTGCATCATGTGGGCGGGCAGCCGGCGATCACCCTGGGAGAGCTGGACGGCACCGCAACCAAGCGCGTTCTGGATTTGCAGGTGGCCCTGGAGGAAGCACGGGTCAAGACGATCCTGTCGCCGCATATCCAGACCGATATCTGGCGAAAGTTCATGCTAATCACCTCCTATGGCGGCGTCGGCGCACTGTCGGGGGAGCCTGTCGGACGCACCCGAAGCAACGAGCTCAGCCGTTCGCTCGTGCGCGACGCCATGGCTGAGGTGGCGGCGCTTGCCACCGCCGCCGGCGCGCCGTTGGGCGAAGCAGACATCGACTCCATGATGGGGCAGTTCGACGCATTTGAACCTGCCAGCACCGCCTCGATGCAGCGGGATCTGGCCGCCGGCCGGCTCTCTGAAATTGAGGAGCAGAGCGGCGCAGTAGTGCGCATCGCAGCCGAATACGGTGTTCAGGTGCCGATCCACGACACCATATACCGTGCGCTGAAGCTGCGCGACGGCGCGGCGCTGGTGCAGGCCAGCTAGGCTCGAAGCAGCCGATTATTTCGGACAGGAATTATCGGGCGGCCAATGGCTTGAGCGAAGCAGACTAGTAGGTGAAGGGAGCAGACATGATTGCAGAACTGAACCGGGTGCTGGAAGCGGTAGAAGCCGGGCTGCGCGGTGAGCTGGATGTTGCACGGCTGGCAGCGGCGCAGGGAACCACCGAGTACCACTTGCGCCGGATGTTCTCCTCGCTGACCGGGATGCCGCTTTCCGAGTACATCCGCCGCCGGCGGATGAGCGCCGCGGCGTCCGATGTCATCGGGGCAGAATCGCTGCTAGATATTGCTGTCCGCTATGGCTACGGGTCCACCGAAGCGTTCGGCCGGGCTTTCCGCTCGGTGCACGGAGCCACCCTGGCCCAGGTGCGCAGCCATGGAGGCCCCCTTCGAATGCAGGCAAAACTCAGGCTCAGCCTGAAAGTCGAAGGAGATGTCGTTATGGACGCACGCATTGTTGACAAGGAAGATTTCAAGCTCATCGGTCATGCGGCCCGGGTGCCGCTGATCCACTACGGGGTCAACCCGCACATTCAGGCGCATATTGCCTCGCTGCCGATCAGCGAGCACCTTCGCCTCAAGGAACTCTCGCAGACCACTCCGCCGGGGCTGCTGCAGGTCAGCGCGGATGTAGATCCCGACTATGCCGAAGGCAGCGAGTTGACCTACCTGCACGGCGTGGCGGTGGAGCCCTCCAGCGAGGTTCCGCAAGACCTGGACGTCATCGAAGTCCAGGCGGGAAGCTGGGTGGTCTTCAGCGTTTCCGGCCCCTATCCTGCTGCGCTGCAGGAAGCCTATGCCCAGTCTGCGAGCCAGTGGTTCCCCTCGAACCCCTGGCTGCTGCGCCAAGGCCCCTCCATCGTTGCAGTACTGGAGCGCGCCGAAGATTTCAGCACCGCAAGCATTGAACTGTGGCTGCCGGTGGAGCGGGCCTGAACAGCGAGCAGACGAGCCGGAGAGCCTGGCAGTTTTGCTCTCCGGCAGCCGCCGTCCGTGCCCGGCGCACCGTCATGAGCTCGAGATTCGCCAACCATTTCGGTAAACTTTGGTCGTAAGAGCCCCTAACTCTTGCGCTGCGCAGGATTGGGGCATATTTTTTGCCCGGTACCGTGCCGGGCCGGCGCGAAGCACGCCGCAACCGCTGCTTTTTATGCAAGGGGGAGGATCCCATGCCAGCAATCGTGATCGTCGGAGCCCAGTGGGGCGATGAAGGTAAGGGAAAGGCCACCGACCTGCTCGGTGGCAAGGTCGACTACGTAGTCAAGCCAAACGGCGGCAACAACGCCGGGCATACAGTGGTCGTCAACGGCGAAAAGTACGAGCTCAAGCTCCTGCCTGCCGGCATTCTTTCCCCGAACGCAACCCCGATTATCGGCAATGGCTGCGTGGTGAACCTTGAAGCCCTCTTCGATGAGATCGACGGCCTGGAATCCCGCGGCGCGGACACCTCGCGCCTGCGCGTCTCCGCCAACGCCCACCTGGTGGCCCCGTACCACCAGACCATGGACAAGGTCACCGAACGCTTCCTGGGCAAGCGCGCCATCGGCACCACCGGCCGCGGCATCGGTCCGGCCTACATGGACAAGATCGGCCGCCTGGGCATCCGCGTGCAGGACGTCTTCGACGAATCCATCCTGCGCCAGAAGGTCGAAGGCGCGCTGCGCCAGAAGAACGAACTGCTGGTCAAGGTCTACAACCGCCGCAGCGTCATCGTCGAGGACATCGTGCAGTACTTCCTGTCCTACGCCGAGCGCTTGCGCCCGCTGGTCATCGACTCCACCTATGAACTGAACAAGGCACTGGACGAGGACAAGGTGGTGCTCATGGAGGGCGGCCAGGCCACCTTCCTGGACGTGGACCACGGCACCTACCCGTTCGTGACCTCCTCGAACCCCACTGCCGGCGGCGCCAGCGTGGGCTCGGGCATCGGCCCGACCCGCATCACCCGCTCCATTGGCATCATCAAGGCCTACACCACCCGCGTGGGCGCCGGCCCATTTCCGACCGAGCTCTTCGATGAGATGGGCGAATACCTGCAGAAGACCGGCGGCGAATTCGGCGTGAACACCGGCCGTCCGCGCCGCTGCGGCTGGTACGACGCGGTGCTGGCGCGCCACGCCTCGCGCGTGAACGGCTTCACCGACTACTTCGTCACCAAGCTGGACGTGCTGACCAACATCGAGAAGATCCCGGTCTGCGTGGCCTACGACGTGGACGGGGTACGCCACGACGAAATGCCGATGACCCAGACCGACTTCCACCACGCGAAGCCGATCTTCGAGTACTTCGATGGCTGGACCGAGGACATCTCCGGCGCCAAGACCCTTGAGGATCTGCCGGAGAACGCCCGCAACTACATCCTGGCCCTGGAGAAGATCAGCGGCACCCGCATCTCCGCCATCGGCGTGGGTCCGGACCGCGACCAGACCATCGTGCGCTACGACCTGATCAACGACTAGGTCTCCTGACAGCAGTAAGCCGACGGCTGCCGAACCTGAATTGGTTCGGCGGCCGTCGGTTTTGTCGTTATTGGACAATCTTGGGACTCAACGCAAACAGCGCTCCGGTAGCATTTCTGCCATGGCCAAACGCAAAACCCTGCCCAAGAACTTTGAAGAAATGCTCACTTCCTCTTCATTGGAAGAGCTCAAGGCAGTCTTCGACAAGTGCCAGCTTGATGCCTACGGCGTATACAGCAAATGCACCGCTTTGGGATTTCTGGACTGCCCGGATGAGCTGATCAGCTGGCTGGTGGAGCAGGGGTTGGACGTTGATGCTGCGGATAACTACGGCGGCACAGCGCTGTGGGAGCGGGCCAGCATGGGCCGCACGCAGCAGCTGCCGCTGCTCATTTCTCTGGGCGCAGATGTCAATGCCCGCAGAGCAGGAGGCGTCACGCCGCTGCACGCGGCGGCCGAAGGAGGCCATGTTGACGCCGCGCAGATTCTGATCGATGCAGGTGCTGACAGGCTTGCGCTGACTTCAAGCTTTGGCCAGACGCCGCTGCTTTTTGCGCTGGGCCGGACCCGCAACGCGCAGATTCCCGCCGCTGCGCGGATCGCGGAGCTGCTGCTGGAACTTGGCGAACCTGTCACCGCCCAGCTGCAGGGCGAGGTGGAGCGGATCGGCAAGGAGTTTGAGCGGCACCGGGAGAACTTCAACCCTGACTTTGTGGCTGACGTTGATGCGGGACTGCGCCGCCTCTACGAGCTGTTTGACGTGGCACCGGCTGCGCCGCGCATCGCCTACGACGGGCGCTCGCCGATTGTGGTTGACGGGGCAACCTGGCAGAAGCGCCACGAGCAGCTCTGGGAGCTGTTGGTTCCAGCTTCAGGATCCGGGAGCACCACGCAGGGAGAAGCCATCCGCATTTCCGGACGCATCGCCGACGAGATTCTGGGCAACGGCGGGATCAACTGGGACAAGGACTTCAAGGCCATGCTCGCCTCGCTGCCTGGCCTGCTGTCCCGTGGCCAAGCCCTGCCAGAGCCTGATCTTGCAGCGGTGCAGGAGCTGGCCAAGTCCCTGCGCTCGGGCACTGCAGACAGCGGGCAGATCTACCAGCTCAGCGAGCTGGTGGTGGCATGGGTGGGCTTGAACCCCGAGCCTCTTGAACTGGGCCCGGTGTCCTACCGCAGGTAGATGCCGCAGCGGCCGGTGCAGCTGATTTCTTGAATCAGCGGCACCGGCCGCAATGGTGATCTGGGCCCTGAAGCGCGCGGGTGGGAAAGGGTGCGAACCCAGGGAAGCCCAGAAATCTTTCGAGCATCAGTTCTCGATGCTCACGCCTTCTTCCTGCGACTTGCCCGAGACGCGCAGGTTCCAGTGCTGGAGCACTGCTGAATCGGTGGCCTTGGAGAAGACGGAGACCAGGATGAAGGTCACCGCGGAGGCGATCAGGCCGAAGTAGATCGGCTCGTTGGCGTAGACGCCGTCGAACTTGTTCTCCGCCTGGATCTCCAAAACGATCATGGTGCCCAGGGTGACGATGGTGCCCACCGCCATGGAGGCAGTCGCGCCGTGCCCATTGCCGCGCTTCCACAAAAGGCCGCCGATGATCGCCACCAGCAGGCCGCCGACCAGGATGTCATAGGCGATGGTCAGCGCCGCGACCACGTCGTCCACCAGGATCGCAAGGGTCACGGTGACCAGCCCCAGGACCAGCACCCAGATGCGGTTCGCCCGCACGTCGTGCTCGGGATTCTCGTTGGAGTTCACGACGATGTTCTTGCCGAACCAGCTGGCGACGAACGGGGTGACGTCGGTGCGCGCCACGGTGGCCGCCGCGATCAGCGCGCCGGATGCGGTGGACATCATCGCCGCCACGGCGGCGGCCATCACCAGGCCGCCCACGGCCACTGGCAGCAGCTGGGTGGCGACCTCCGCGTAGACCACGTCCTTGTTCGCTTCGGCACCGGCGATGTTCGGCAGCGCCACGCGGGCGGCCATGCCGATGATTGCGCCGGCGGCGCCGTAGAGCACGCAGTAAATGCCTGCGGTGGTGCCGCCCCAGCGGGCCACCTTGGGGGTCTTAGCGGTGAACACGCGCTGCCAGATGTCCTGGCCGATCAGCAGGCCCAGGGTGTAGACCACGAAATAGGTGATGATCGACTGCACGCCGATCCCGGTGATGTCGAAGAACTCGTCGCCGATGCGCTGGCGGATGCCGTCCATGCCGCCGGCCGCGTTCAGCGAGAACGGCAGCATCAGCGCGAAGATGCCGATGGTCTTGATGACGAACTGCACCTGGTCCGCCAGGGTAATCGACCACATGCCGCCGATGGTGGAGTAGATGATCACGATCGCGCCGCCCACGGCGATGGCTACCCACTTCTCCCAGCCGAAGAGCACCACGAAGATCGTGGCGTAGGCGCTGGTGGAGGTGGCGCAGAGCATCAAGGTGTAGGCGAGCATGACGATGCCGGAGGTATTGGTTGCCGCCTGGCTGCCGTAGCGCAGGGACAGCATCTGGGAGACGGTGAAGACCTTGAGCTTCTGCAGGGTCGGGGCGAAGGCCAACGACAGCAGAATGACGCCGGCGCCGATGGCCACCACGAGCCACATGCCGGAGATGCCCCATTTGTAGCCAAGTCCCACGCCGCCCACCGTGGAGGCGCCGCCCAGAACGACGGCGGCCATAGTGCCGGTGTAGAGGAAGGGGCCGAGGCGGCGGCCTGCGACCAGGTAGTCGCTGCTGTTTTTGGTGCGGGATTTGCCCCACCAGCCAAAGGCCAGCATGGCCGCGAGATAGAGCGCGACGATGAGCCCATTGATGTAATCCATGCGGATGCCTAACTAAGCGAATGATGCCTAATGGTAAACATTAGTTTTCTCACAGAATATTGGGTGGCAGTGATCTGGTCAACATCTTTTAATTCAATGTCCGCATAGTGTCTACCGGGACATCTAAACTTTCATCGGGTGCTAAAAATATAGCCCTGTGGGGACGAAAAAGGTTGTGGAAATGAATGACGTGCTGATCGAAAGCCTGATCCGGGCTGTGCAGGCCGCTCCCGAGGACGCGGCGCTGCGACTGCATCTTGCCCAGCTGCTGGCCGGAGCCCAACGCCATCCAGAAGCGTTAGCCCACATCAACACGGTCATCCAGCAGGATCCCGGCAATGCCGCAGCCCTGGGCTTGCTCGCCGAAGTGACCTCGGCGCTGATCGGCGGGCCGGTACAGGTTCCTGCCCAGGCGCCAGTTCAGGCCCCGCAGGAACAGCAGCAGGAGCCTGCCAAGGAAGACTACGACTGGCAGGCGGGAGACGCGCAGTTCTCCGACCCGATCCCTGCTCCCTTCGTCGAGCAGCGCATAGAAATGGGCGAGGAGAGCGCGGCCATCGAGCCGCCGGTTGAACCTGCCGGCGAGCCGATCACCCTGGCGGATGTCGGCGGCCTGCAGAACGTCAAGGACCGGCTGACCGAATCCTTCCTGGCGCCCATGCGCAATGCCGCCATTGCCAAGGCCTTCGGCAAGTCGCTGCGCGGCGGGCTGCTGCTCTACGGTCCTCCCGGATGCGGCAAGACCTTCGTCGCCCGCGCGGTAGCAGGCGAGCTGCAGGCGAACTTCATGGCGGTGACCATGACCGACATCCTCGACTCATATATCGGCAACACTGAAAAGAATCTCAAGGCAGTCTTCGACAAGGCCCGCGAGAACGCGCCGACCGTGCTGTTCTTCGACGAGGTTGACGCGGTGGGCCTGCGCCGCGGCTCGCTGAGCGGATCCGCCTCCTGGCTGCGCCAGATGGTCAACCAGCTGCTAATGGAAATGGACTCGCTGACCTCCAACAACGACGGCCTGTACATCCTGGCCGCCACCAACCACCCGTGGGATCTGGACGAAGCGTTACTGCGCCCGGGCCGCCTTGACCGCTCGGTGCTGGTCACCCCGCCGGATGCTGAGGCCCGCGAGTCGATCCTGCGCCACCATCTTGAGCGCCGGCCCATCGCAGGGATCGACCTAGGCTGGATCATCGAACGCACCGAGGGCTTCTCTGGAGCGGATCTAGAGCATTTGAGCACCACCGCCGCGGAAAAGGCGATGATGCAGTCCATCGCTGCCAACGAGGTGATTCCGGTAGGCATGGAACACGTCCAACAGGCGTTGAAGGACGTGAAGCCGTCCACCCTGCCGTGGCTTGAATCGGCGCGCAACGTCGTGCGCTTCAGCAATGAGAACGGACGCTATGACGATCTAGCCCAGTACCTCAGCTCGCGGAAGATGCTCTAGGCAACAAGACATGCAGATGGAACTCGACGACCTCCGTTCCCGGGTGGAATACCTGCTGGCCGCCAACAGGGAATCCCAGGCGCTGGAATTGCTCAGGGACAACCTGTCCGAGCACCAGGGCAGCCCCGACTACTGGGCCCTGTACAGCGCCTGCCAGCTGAACACCCAGGACTACGCCGGTGCGATGTCCACCGCGCAGGCGGCCCTTGCCCTGGAACCCGAGCACCCTTCGGGGCTTGAGTTCCTTGCCATCTCGCTGAACTCCCTGAAGCGCCGCGCCGAGGCGCTGGATGCGATCATCAGGCTGGTCAACCTGCTGCCTGAGTATGCCCGCGGGCACTACTGGTATGCGATGATCCTGGTCGGCTCCATCCAGAGCAAGGACGAGCGGGTGCTTGCCCGGCAGGCCGCCGAACATGCGCTGAAGCTGGAACCCGAGAATCCGCTGTTCTTCCAGGGCGCCGCCATCGCCGCCGAAATTGCCGGGGACAACAGGGCGGCGCTGAACTACCTGCATGAGGGCCTGAAAATTGCCCCGCATGACGAGGGCCTGCTGCGGGCCGCCGGATCCATCGACAACGCAGAACGGATCACCGGGGAAAAATCTAAAGTACTGCGCGGCCTGCTCTCCAGCAACCCGATGAACGAGTCCCTGCATGAGGACTTTGCTGAAGCTTTCGTAGAGAAACAGGGGATCTACGCCCAACGGTTCTGGCTCTTTCTTCCCGCCCTGGCGATAGTCCCGAGCCTTGCCGGCGCAAGGGGAATCTCGCAGTCGCTTATGGGGCTGGCAGTGGTTCTCCTGAGCACCGGGCTGTTTGCCCTGTGGAATGTGCGCTCCTTCAAGCGCGCGGCGCACTCACTGCCTGCCGGCTATCTCAAGGACATCGGCGGCAGGCACCGCCTGCTGCGTCCGGCCTGGTACCTCTACGGCGCGAGCCTGGTCCTGGGAATCCTCGGTGCCGGGCTTGGATGCTTCGGCATCGCTGACGTGCTGGGAGCCGTGCTGCTGCTGTGCGCTGTGGCGGCCGCCCAGGCCGCGGCGGTGTTGGTGTATCGGGAAAAGGCGGGAGTTCCGCACGGCCAGAGGGATCCTGAGGCGGTGCGACGGCTTTGGCTGAAGCTCAGCGGAAGCTTTGCCGAAGGCTTCTGGAAGCGGCTGCTGTCCATGGTGGTGCTGCTGGTGTATTTTGCGCTGTGCGTTCCTGGGCAGAACAGGTTTGCCGCGGTGCCGCTGGGCGCTATCGCCATGGGAATGTTTGTCGTTGTCGGCGGATTGACCTGGGCGCTGTTCAAGCTGGGGCTGAGCAATAATGCCTTCGCCTACGGAATGGCCATCAGCACGTCGGCAAGGCGCCGCGGGTCGGCCCTGCTGCGTGGAAATATCTCGGGGCTCTACTACATCGGCATCCACCTGCTGCTGGGCACCATAGCGGCCGGGCTGTCACTGAGCGTGATGATCGGGGGAGCATCCCTTTTTGAGAGTTCGAAGCCTGCCGAGCCTGCCGACCAGCTCAATGAGAAAGAGCTGAATGACCTGCGCAACAACCTGCGCACCCATACTCCGGTGGCGCCGAGCTTCGAAGTGCCGGACTTCCCGACAATCCAGCCCGTGCCGCTGGACCAATAGGACGCGACGCCTCGATCGTATCGAGGCGCCGCGTCTTGGCTTCTAGCGGTTCAGCAGTTCTTCGACCCGGGCCATTGCGGCGGGGATCGGTTCAACGATCACGGCAGACGTGGTTTGCCTCAACCGCCGGGCGGTTTCGCTTAATGGCCCGCCAGCGATGATCACCGCCTGCGCGCCGGCCGCGACAGCAGCTTCCACGGCTTCACGCAGCTCGATTTCCTGGGCATCGGGATTCGATGCAAGCTCCAGCGGAGCACTGCGGGTCAGGAAAACTCCGGTGAAATTTTCCCCGCAGCCATAGTGGTGCACCAGGCCGCGCAGTGAATCCGCCAGCTCGTGGGTGGTGGTGGCCATGGCGAAGGGCCTGCCCCCGGCGCTTGCCTCAAGGATCGCCGCCTGCCCGATGCCCACCACGGGGATATCCAAGCTCGCTTCCAGCTCGTCGCGTCCGGGATCCCCGATGGCGGAGACGATGACCGCGTCCAGCGGACCTGCATCGACTCGTTGGGCTATGCACTGGATTACCGCATCCGCCGATTGCGCCAATGCGTCCGGCTCGATGATCATGCTCGGTCCGTAGTCCACGGTGGCCGCTTCGACGGTGATGCCCGATCTGCCGGCGCTGTGCTGCGCCAGTTGCGTCATCATTTCGGTCGTAGCGCTATTCGTGTTGGGATTGACCAGCACCACGGTCAGCGTACGGGAGTCAGTGTCCATAGATTGCATTGTCATCTTCCTGCAGTGGTTTTCCAAAAGTTTCAGGGACAAAACGGATGCTGATCGCAAGGACCACGAATAGTCCTGCCATGACGGAGAACATCGCCGCGATGCCTCCGGCATCGAAAACAGCACCTGCAATGAGCGGGAACAGCCCGCCGGACAGGGAACCGGCGGCAAGGATAATCGACGTGCCGAAGCCGCGCACGCGCGTTGGATACTGCTCCGGGGCGAACAGCCAGATGGTGGTATTCAGCACGATGATCGAGTAGTTGAAGACCACTCCGAAAATCAGCACGAAGATGATGTTGCTGCCCATGAAGGCGATGGCAAGGCCTGAACCGCAGCCCAAGACCGAAGCAAGAGTCAGCACGAGCTTGCGCGGGAAGCGGTTGGCCACGACCGAAGCGGTCAATGCGCCAAGCAGTGAGCCGGTCTGCATCAGCAGCGTGAACCACAGCGAGGTATTCACTGCGTAGCCAAGGGATACCAGAATCATCGGCATCAGGGTCAGCATTGAGATCTGGGCTGCATAGGACATGCCCACGGCGATAACCAGCATGATTGTGCGCGGCAGCAGCTTCTTGGTGAAGATCTGCTTCCAGGTTCCGCCGGCAGAACCTGTAGCAGCCTGGGTCTGTTCTGCACCGATAATGTACTGCTCATTGGCTGGGACCGCGCCTGCAAGCTTGCCGGTTGCCAGTCGATTGAGCACTTCATTGCACTTGTCGATTTGTCCGGTGGCGGCCAGATAGCGTGGAGTTTCTGGGACGTAGCGGCGGAACCACATGACCAGCAGGGCTGGCAGGAACAGCAGGCCAAAGAGCCAGCGCCACTTGTCCGGGCCGTCGAAAAGGGTGAAGACGAGGATGCCGAACGCAGGTGCGAGCATATTGCCCAGCCCAGCGGCGGTGACGTTGATCAGCCCTACTGCCGTGCCTCGGTGCTTAGCCGAGAAGAACTCGGCCATCATAATTACTGCCACTGCGATTTCGCCGCCCAGCCCGAAGCCGACGATGAAGCGGCCCGCGGCCAGCACCGCGTAAGACGGAGCAAAGGCGCAGATCAGCGAGCCGACAGCGAAGATGATCAAATTGACGGTGAGCATA
The DNA here is from genome assembly GCF_006539925.1 of Glutamicibacter uratoxydans. Classification (GTDB taxonomy): domain Bacteria; phylum Actinomycetota; class Actinomycetes; order Actinomycetales; family Micrococcaceae; genus Glutamicibacter; species Glutamicibacter uratoxydans. The sequence goes on from NZ_BJNY01000020.1 coordinate 29,002, forward strand.
TTGCGCCGGCCGAATCGGTCGACGATCAAGCCCGTGGCGATGCGGCCTAACGCCGTCGCAGTAAAGGTCATGGTGTTCAGGAAGCCGATGCCCGAGGCGTCCAGGCCCCATGACTCGCGCAGGACCGGGCCGGTGATGCCCACCGCGTTTTGCTCCAGGGCATCGAAGAAGACGCCGAGCAGGATCATGAAGACTACCTGCTTGTGTGCACCCGTAACGCCAATGCGCTCATAGGTGGATTCGATCTGTTCGGCCAGCGGACGCAGTCCGGTCTGTTTGGCCGCCGTCTCCGGGGATGGGGATGACATGAGGGTGCTTCCTTCTCGAAGATGCGAGTAACCAATGGAGGAAAATTTCGTATCCCGGAAATAAACCTCCAAGATAATGTGAAATAGGCTACAAATCCCCTCTAGGGTTGTCAACGGGATCCCAAAGTGGCGAATTTTTGTAAAAGCGCAGGTCAAAGACTAGATATGTGTTGCTGAGACGCGATCTGGGCTTGGGCTTATATTGCATACCAAGCTTTGCTTGACTGGTGGCTGGTGATCTGAAATGCGCGATGGCCACCTGAAATGCCGTGCGCTCCAGGTGGCCATCGAGTATTGATTCGGTTGATTACGCGAGATCGTTGCGCACTACTGCGCCCTGGGCGATCACCACCTTGACCTCGGTGAGCGCCTTCGAGGTCTCCAGCGGGTTGCGCTCCAGCACCACCACGTCGGCGACGCCGCGCACTGCCAGCCGGCCCACGCCGTGCTTGGCTACGCCCAGCAGCTTGGCTGGGGCTGTGGTGATCGACTGCAATGCCTTCAGCTTGCTCAAGCCGGCCTCGGCCAGCGCGTTGGCCTCATCGCCGATTGGGGTGACATCGGTGCCGAAGGAGTCGGTGCCACCGATGACAGTCACGCCCAGCTCGTTGGCTGCGCGGGCCGCCTCGGCCAGAATTGGCCCGTATTCCCTGCCGCGTTCTGCGAGAACCGGGTTGCTCGAATCCTTCATGCCTGCGATGCCGAAGAGTGTCGGGGTGAAGTAGGTGCCCTGCTTTGCCATGCGCACCATGGTCTTCTCATCGAGGAATACGCCATGCTCAATGCTTCGAACCCCTGCCGCTACTGCTCCGGCGATGCCCTTGGCGCTGTAGCTGTGGCACAGCACCCCGGCGCCCTTGGCTGCATGGACCACGGCGGAGAGCTGCTCCTGGTTGTAGACCAGCTCCAGCGGGTCCTGCTCCGGAATGCCGGCGCGCGGGTTGGCGCGGGTCTTGATGACGGTTGCTCCGCGGGCAATGTTCACGCGGGTCAGGTGCGCAAGGTCCTTCGGGTCGGTGAGCTGGTTGCGCTTGGCTGCCAGCGGCGCCAAATCAGGGTCTGCCAGAATCGAGTCGCCCTGATCAGGGGAGACGAAGAGGCCTGCCGCATGCATGCGCGGGCTCAGGCCCGGAGCGTACTGCGGCACTCGGGCCAGGGCGATGTCCTGGTAGAAGCTGGAGGAACCGCTGCGCACGGTGGTGGCGCCGTGGCTGAGGATTAGCTTGGTGTCTTCGAAGGACTGGGCGTGGACGTGGGCATCGACCAGGCCTGGCAGCACGAACTTGCCATGGGCGTTGATTACGACGGCTTTCGAGCCGACCTCGCGCACAGCCTTGCGGGTCTCGTCCCGGGTTCCCATGGCCTTGACCTTGCCCTGGGCGAGCACCACGACTGCGTCCTCAATGACGCGGCCGGTTTCCGGATCGATAATGCTGCCGCCATCGATGATGATTGGCTGCACCTGGCTGCTGGTTCCGGGCTTGGCCAGCGGCAGTGCTGAAGGGGTTGCTGCTGGCGGGGCCGCTACTGCCGAGGCTGGGAGGAAGCTGGCCATGCCAAGACCGGCCAGCGCCGCTGCTCCTGCCAGAACATGGCGGCGCTCAAGCTGCTTCGCGGGGGTGGGGCCTACAATGTGATCGTGTTCGCACATGGGGGTTGCGCACCTTTCGATGATCGGATGATGTGCTCTAGGTTACCCGGTTCATCCCACAAAAGACACATATGGAATACCAAATATTTCAATGATTTTCATTGTTTTTTGCTGATACGCCTTTGGTTCAGGCGGTTTGGTTGATCAAATTGCGCTCGTGGGCTCCTGCTGGATACGTCGCGGAGACAGTGAGCTGGGCGCTGAACTGGGGACGGGGAGCCTTTCATCTTTTGGACCAGATGGCTTGAATCTTGGCACATGGCCCCATGGGGTTTAACATGAATTGCTACCGAATTCCGAGAGCAGTAAAACCCCAAAAACACGAGGTGGAAATCAGATGGCACAGATGAGTGAGGAACTCATTGAGCAGTGGGCCGATGCTACTGCAGAAATCTACAATGAGTCCCTGACCGGCATTAACCTGAGCCGCTTGCCCGACGCGGTGGAGCAGTACATTGATCTCTTTTCCCAGAGCGAAGATCTGACCTTCAACGCAGAGTCTTCGCCGACCGACTACTTTGAGCGCCATCCCTTCTCGGCTGTCACCGCAATTCTCAACAGCCCGGACGCGCTGGAAGTGCTGGACTCCGATGCACAGGATTCCTTGGATTCCATGGCGGACTTCACCGAGGCCTGGTACAACTTCGACCGCGAACAGGAACCGGAACTGGGTATTTCGGAAGCTGACGAAGACGAAGACTGGTAAACAGGGGTCGATTGGCTCCGCGGCCAGCGTGGATTGGGTTCTGTCCCTGTCCGCGCTGGCAATTTGTTTAATCGGTCTCTTGGCAAGCCGATTCCGTAGTGAGACGATGCTCGGTATGAGCCAATTCAGTGTTTTCGAAAGCACCGAGACCATCCATCTGCCGGTGCACCGCGTGTGGGAATTGCTGACCGATTGGAGTGCGGCCCCGCTGTGGATGCCGGGCGTTGAATCAATGCGTGCCGACGACCCGCAGCTGCGGGCAGGTACGAGCCTGGTGTATCGAATTGGCGGACATGAACGCCGTTATGAAGTTCATGAGCTGATTGAAAACAAGCTGCTGGTGCTGCACACCTCGCAAAATCCCGATGGGTTGTCCTATCGCTACGACCTGCTGGACGATGCAGGGCAGTGCAACGTCGTGCTTCAGGTTTCGATCATCAACCCTGATTTGAGTGTTGAGGAGTGCGAAGAGCTGGCCCAAGCAGTCAGTGCCGACGAGTCTGAGATTCTGGACAGGCTTAAAGCGTATGCGCAGCTGGCGCCCTAGGAAGTAGGGGACTGGGCGCCGTCGCTCGGCTCTTGATCGGTGGATTGGCCGGAGGTGGAAGTGCCAGCAGGATGTGGGCCTTCCATATAGGCCTTGCCTGCTTCAAAGTCGGCGTCATTGAACAGCTGCTGCACCGTGACCAGCTTGTAGCCGGCCTCGGTGAGCTTGGAAACAAGATCCGGCACGGCCTGAACCGAAGTTTCGTGGATGTCGTGCATGAGGATGATGGATCCCGGCTTGACCTCCTTCATAGCCGTCTCAACCGTCTTTTGCGCGTTGAGGTATTTCCAGTCCAGGGTGTCGACATCCCACAGCACAAGAGGGTAGGGGATCAGCCGGTCATAGACCACGCCGTGGCTGCCGTAGGGAGGGCGCAGCACGGTTGGCTTTTCCCCCGAGGCTTTTTCGATGGCCTGTTCGGTCCATTGGACTTCGTGCTCGATCTTTTCCTTGGTCAGCTTCGTGATGTCAGCGTGGTCCCACGTGTGGCTGCCCAGCTCGTGTCCCTCGGCAACCATGCGCTTAACAGCATCTGGGTATTTGGATACATTCTGTCCAACCATGAAGAATGTTGCCGGAGCATGCGCCTGGGCCAGCTCGTCGAGCAGCTTGTTGGTGAACTTGCCGGGCCCGTCGTCAAAGGTCAGCGCAACACATTTCTCCACCGTGCAGTCCGGGGCGCTCTGCGTGGTTTCGGCAGGTGCTGCGTCCCCTGCTGGGTCGGGAGTCGAAGACGAGCAGCCGGTTAATAGGGACAGGCCCACTGCGCAGGCGACGGCACCGGAAAGAATGGTGGACAAAGACCTCATTTCTCCACTTTCTCGCGACATTCAACCGCAGATGGAATTCGCCACGCAGGAATTAGGTGTCATTCGGATAACGGATGGCGAATGCACAGCATGCACCATCCGTTATCACGTGCTGGCTGAATCAATTTGGACCGGGCTATCCAGCGGATTGGCCAGCTCATCCTTGGCGAACTTGCCTGCCCACCATGCCAACAGCCCGAAGACCGGGGAGACGACGCCGGCGATGACAAAAATCGCCTGCAGGCTCATCACCTGGCTCAGCGGCCCGGCTACCGCCATGGAAACCGGCATCAAAGCCAGGGAGACGAAGAAATCCAGGCTTGAGATGCGGCCCAACAGATGTTTGGGAACCCGCCGCTGGAGCAGCGTGCCCCAAATGACCATGCCCACAGCGTCGGTGATGCCGAAAGCCAGCAGGATTGCGAAGAGCATCCATGCGGCATCCACATAGCCGACCAGCGCCAAAGGCAGCGTGCCGAAGCACCAGCAGGCGGTCATCAGGCTCAGGTAGCGCCGCGGAAACTTCGAAGATGCGATCAGCAGTGAACCGATGGCCGAGCCGGCGCCGAAGAATGCCAGCGCATAGCCAAACAGCTTGGCATCCCCGTGCAGCTGGTCGCTGACGATGAATGGCAGCAGCACCTCGAAGGGGCCGATGAAGGTGAAGACCGAGATGATGGAGAAGAGCAGCGTCCAACGCAGCCAGCTGGTGCGCATGGTGTATCCGATTCCTTCGCGCAGCTGGCGAACCACGCTCGGGCGGGCTTCGCCGCCTTCGGGCGCAGGAGCGTCGTACTCCTTGCTGGGGCGGATGAAGCGAAGAATGGCCAGCGCGGCCAAGTGGCAGGCGGCGATCGCGGTAATCGCGTGGGCGGGGGAAAGTGCCGCCACGACGAATCCGGCAAGCATCGGCCCCAGCGCGGTCTGCACTACCGGGCGGACCGTTCCCTCCATGCCATTGGCCGCCAGCAGCTGGTCGGCAGGAAGCATTCTGGGCAGCAACGCCGAGTAGGCGGGGTAGAAGAACGCTCCGCCGGCCCCTGCGAGGAAACCGGTGATCATCAGATGCCAAAGCTGCAGGGAGCCGGTGAGGGCCAAGGCTGCCGTCGTTGTCATGGCGATGAAGAACAGCGTCTCGACCAGAATGACGATCTTCCGGCTGGAATAGCGGTCTGCCAGGATGCCGCCGAGCAGCACGAACGCCAGCAGGCCGATGCTGTTGGCGGTGGCGACGACTGAAAGATCCATCGGACCGCCGCCGAGCCTGCGCACCTGGTACACCATGGCAACGGCCCACATGCCTGAAGCAAAGGTGGAGGTGATCATAGCGCTGACCAGCAGCGCGTAGTCGCGGTGTGCGAAAGGCTGGATAAGCCTGGTGACCGAAGAAGGCAGAACGCTCACGAATGCCCCCTGTTGTATCAGCCGTTGTAGTGTCCCAGAAGTAATCATGCACCGAGCGATTGGCGAAAGTCAATCACTAATTGTTCGAAGTGGGTGCGATTGCTCAGCGTCGGGTGGAAGCGGGTACTTTCGATAGTGGCGAGGTACCTTGTGCGCCGACGAAGCCAGGGCGCCACTGGTAGGCGAGCTCGGGTGCCGAGTAGGTGAAAAGAAGGCGGTAACAACTAGCAATTTTGGTCTACCAAATATTGCATAAATATTTATTTTTGATCACAGCGGAGCTTCTAGCGCTGAAAGTACAGGAGTTTTGAGGGTTGTACGCCGCGATTCTGCGAAAAAATGGAATACAAACACTTGATCATGTCGTGCGACACACCTACTCTTAAGTGACATAAATTACTGCCATTCATTTACTGAGCGGAGACGTGGAATGACTGCCACGACGAGTACCGTCACTTTCAAAAGGAGCCTAGGGCTAGGCGCGTTGGTGATCTATGGGATGACCTCGATGGGCCTGCTGTCCGTTGTCGCGGTCTATGGATCTGGGACAAAACTCAGCAACGGCCATTTGCCCGCCGCATACTTGGTGGCGATCATTGCGATGCTGTTCACTGCGCACAGCTACGGACGAATGGCGCGCTATGTTCCGGTAACGGGCTCGGCCTACGCCTACACCGCACGGGGCTTTGGTCCGTCGATTGGTTTCCTGACAGGCTGGGCCATGCTGTTGGACTATCTGTTCATGCCGATGGTGAACTTCATGCTCTGCGGGCTGTACGTGAACAGCCTGTTTGCCGGCATCCCCGTGTGGGCTGGCACGCTCGGCTGCATGGTGCTTGTTGCCATCTTCAGCGTAATCGGCGTCGCCTGGGTCGGGCGCATGAATGCTTTTGTCGCGGCCGCATCAATTCTTGTGGTCATCACGTTCGTGACACTCGCAGTGCTGAATGCACCTGCTGTCGATCTGCACACGGTCCTGCAACCGGCACTACCCTCCGACGCTGGCTTTGGACCGATTTTTGCAGCAGCGGCCGTGGTCGCATTTGCTTTCTTGGGCTTTGACGGCGTCTCTACTCTGGCCGAGGAAACGAAGGAGCCGCAAAAGAATATTCCGCGAGGAGTCATTCTTGCAACACTAGGCGCGGGGCTGTGCTACTTCTTGTTCTCCCTAGCCGGAAGCCTGATCATGCCTGACTGGACACAGATTCAGAACGTCGATGCAGCCGGCACCGAACTTATGCAGAAGGCCGGTGGAGACACCCTGATGGTGGTCTTCGTGGTGGTCAATGTCCTGGGACTCATCCTATGCGGAACCGCCGCCCAGATGAGCGTCAGCCGCGTGCTGTTCGCCATGGGGCGTGACGGGTTGATGCCCAAGGCGCTGGCAACACTGCACCCTCGATTCAAGACTCCGTATGTGGCCGCAGGGCTGGTGACGCTGCTGTGTATTACTGCGCTGTTCCTGACGCTGGACCAGGCAGTGTACATGATCAACTTCGGCGCGTTGATTGCCTTTGCCATGGTGAATCTTAGTGCCGTCAAGAGCCTGTATGTGGACAGGAAGCTTCGCGGCGGCATGGGAACCTTGCGGAACCTGGTCATGCCGTTGATTGGCTTTGCGTTTGTGGCCTGGCTCTGGACTCAGCTTTCGCTCTTAAGCTTTGCTTTGGGGCTGGCCTGGTTGGCAGTGGGCGTCATCGTTCTGGTGGTGCGCAAGCGCAGCGGCGCCCAGGTGCATCTGGCATTGGATGATGAACCTGCCCCGGCTGCCGAACAGCGTCTAGAAACTAGCCTGATCTAATCTTCGGAAAAGTACGCTTTGCCGAGTCGTCAAAAGATGAAACGGCAAAGCGTACTTCAGTTCAAGTAATTTGCTGGGTTCAGCGCGGTCGAGGCGGCGGTTGCCGGCCCCTCCGCGACTTTGCGCAATGAACTACTCGGTGTCGTGGTCGGTTTCCAGGATGACCGCCAGCTGGTGAAGCACGGCTTCGGCGCCTTCGCCCTCGGCCCGCAGCACCACGGTGGTCCCGTACTCGGCGCCGAGCCCCATCAGTGAAAGGATGCTGGAGGCATCCAGTGCGTCTTCGGCGCTCTCGCCTTCCAGCGCAATGGTCACCTCGACCGGCGCCTCGCCGGCTGCTTCGGCGAAGATGGCTGCCGGGCGGGCGTGAAGTCCGACGCGGCTGCCGATGATTGCTGTACGTTCTGCCATGACAGGCTCCTTCTTTTGGGTGTTGGTTGGTGAATCTACAGGCCGAACCGGTCCAGCTGCGGCAGCTGGGCACGGACAAGGCTGCGTGCCTCGGCGGCCGACTCGGCGTCCAGCGCCAGTGTGGCCAGGCGCTGCGCGGTCGGCAGATCGATGGTGCGCAGCACCGCGGACACGGCCGCGAGCGCGCGCTTGTTCATCGACAGGGTGTCGACGCCCAATCCGACAAGCACCACCGCCAAGGCCGGATCTGCGGCGGCTTCGCCGCACACGCCCACCGGTTTGCCGCCGGCCGCTGCGGCGCCTGCGGTGCTGGCCTTGACAAGGTGCAGCACCGCGGGCTGCCACGGGTCGTTCAGCGCCGCCAGGGCGCCGAGCTGGCGGTCGGCGGCCATGGTGTATTGGGTCAGGTCATTGGTGCCCAGCGACACGAAGTCGCAGCGGGCCAGGATGCCGCCTGCCAGCACCGCGGCCGAGGGCACCTCGATCATGGCGCCAGCCGTGGCAAGCCCCGCCCGGGCTGCCATTGCCGCGAAGTCCGCGGCCTCGGCGGGGGTGGAAATCATCGGGGCCATGGTCCACACCTGGGCCTGGTGTTCGGCCGCCGCCTGGGCAATGGCCGCCAGCTGGCGTTCGAGCACCCCCGGGGAGGCCTTGTCGGTGCGGTAGCCGCGCACGCCCAATGCCGGGTTCGGTTCGCTGGCGTCCGTGAGGAACGGCAGCGGCTTGTCGGCCCCCGCATCCAGGGTGCGCACCACCACCTTCTTGCCGGCAAAGGCGGCAAAGACCGCGCCATAGGCGGCCACTTGCTCGTCATGGCTCGGCTCCGCGTCGCGGCCCAGGAAGCAGAACTCGGTGCGCAGCAGGCCCACGCCCTGGGCTCCGGCGGCAGCCGCCGCCTGGGCATCTGCCCCGCCGCCCACATTCGCCAACAGCGGCACCAGATGCCCGTCGGCAAGGCGTCCGCCGCCGTCGAACTCGGGCAGCTCTTCGCGCCGCGCATAGGCCGCGGCCAACTGGCGCTGTTCGGTGCCGGGGTTGGTGGTCACGGTGCCCGCCACGCCGTCGACGTAAACCAGCTGCCCGTCGGCCAGGGCGGTGCTCTGCGCCGCCGCGACAACTGCAGGCAGCCCCAGCGAGCGGGCGATGATCGCGGTGTGCGACTGCGGCCCGCCGTCCGAGGTGACCAGCGCCAGCACCTTGGCCGGATCCAGAGTTGCGGTATCCGCCGGGGCCAGGTCTACAGCCGCCAGCACGAAGGGCTCATCCGAGTCCGGGATGCCCGGGGCCTGCACGCCGCGCAGGGCGGCGACGATGCGCGAACGCACATCCAGCACGTCGGCGGCGCGCTCTGCCATGTATCCGCCCAGGGCGCCGAGCTGGGTGGCCACCGCGTCGGCAGCTTCCCAGATGGCCGACTCGGCGCAGGTGCCGCCAGAGATCAGCTTGGCCGCCGACTTCTGCAGCGTCTTGTCAGAGGCCATCAGGGCTGTCGCCTTCAACACCGCTTGGGCGTCGCCGGTGGCCGCGGCGGCGCGGGCCTTGAGCCCAGCTGCCACCTGCGCGGCGGCGTCGGCCAGCCGCTGGGCTTCGGATTCCACGCTGCGCCCCGCCTCGATGGGTGCGCCGTCGGCCGGAGCCTGCAGCGGCTGCGGCATCCGCAGCACCGGGGCAATGACCCGACCGGCGCTGACGCCTACCCCGTGGAAGGTGTGCTGTTCGGTGCTCATGCCGCTGCTCCTGCCAGTTCCTTGGATGCCGCCGGCGCCCTGCGGACGAATTTCTTGAGGATGACCACCAATGCGGCGCTGACTAGGGTGCCGGCTGCGGTGGCCGCCAGGAACATCGGCCAGGTGTTGTTCATGGCGAAGAAGACGAAGATGCCGCCATGGGGTGCCTGGCTGATGACATGGAAGCTCATGATCAGCGAACCGGTGAGCCCGGCCCCTGCCATGGAAGCCGGGATGACGCGCAGCGGGTCGGCCGCGGCGAAGGGGATGGCTCCCTCGGTGATGAACGCGGCGCCGAGCAGCCAGGCAGCCTTGCCGTTCTCGCGCTCGGCCCCGGTGAACAGCTGGGGGAACACCGCGGTGGCCAGTGCCATGGCCAGCGGCGGAACCATACCTGCGGCCATCACTGCCGCCATGATCATCAGCGGCGCCGGGTTCTCCACCACCGAACCTGCGCCCAGGCCTGCCACGGCGAAGGAATAGGCCACCTTGTTCACCGGCCCGCCCAGATCCACCGCCATCATCAGGCCCAAGACCAGGCCCAGTACTGCCGCGGTGGCGCCCGACATGCCCGAAAGCCAGCTGTTCAGGGCGACGCTCAGCTTGGCGATTGGCCCGCCGAGCACCAGGAACATCAGTCCGGAGGCGATGATGGAGCCGAGCAGCGGAACGATCACCACCGGCATCAGCCCGCGCAGGAAGCGCGGCACCTGCCAGGAATTGATCCAGCGGCAGGCAAGCCCGGCGATCACGCCGCCGACGATGCCGCCGATGAACCCCGCCCCCATGAACCCCGCCACCGCACCCGCGGTGAAGCCCGGCGCAATGCCGGGACGGTCGGCATAGGCGTAGGCGATGTAGCCTGCCAGCGCCGGGACCAAAAAGCCCATGGACAGCGAGCCGATCTTGAAGGCGGCGGCCCCCAGATACGCCGCCAGGCCCGCGTCGGGAAGGTTGAACAGCGAGTTCGCGCCGAGGTACTGGTCTGCCACGTCGGTGATGGCGTAGCCGCCGAGCAAAAAGCCCAGCGCAATGAGCAGCCCGCCGCCGGCGACGAAGGGGATCATATAGGAGACGCCGGTTAGCAGTGCGCGCTTGAGCCCTGCGCCGAAGCCTTCGGTTTTCGCCTCGGCCGGTTCGCCTGGGGAAGCCCCGGCGGGAACCCGGGCAGCCTGCGGATCCTTGGCGGCGGCCAGCGCATCCTTGAGCAGCTTTTCCGGTTCGTCCACGCCGCGCTTGACCGGAACCTGGATGACAGGCTTGCCGGCAAAGCGGCCGCGGTCGCGCACATCAACGTCCACGGCGAAGATCACCGCGTCGGCCGCCTGGATGACCGAGGGGTCGAGCACCGTGGTGCCCGAGGAGCCCTGGGTTTCCACAGCGAAGTCGATGCCCAGCTCCTGGGCGCTCTGGGCCAGCGCATCGGCTGCCATATAGGTGTGGGCGATGCCGGTAGGGCAGGCGGTGACGGCGACGATCTTGGGCCGCTGCGCAGCGCTCGCCGGTGCGCTCGCCGGTGCCGGGGCTGTCGGCGCAGCCGGGGCGTCGGAGAGCACGCCGCTGACCAAGTCCACGATCTGTTGGGGAGTTCTGGCTTCGCGCAGGGCGGCGGTGAAGCTCTTTTTCACCAGCGCACGGGCCAGCTTGGAGAGCAGCTTCAGGTGCTCCTTGTCGGCGCCTTCGGGGGCGGCGATGAAGAAGATCAGATCCGCGTTCCCGTCCTTGGCGCCGAAGTCCACCGGGGTGCCGAGCCGTGCCATGGCAAGGGTCGGGGTGGTCGCGGCGGCCGAGCGGCAGTGCGGAATGGCGATGCCGCCGGGTACCCCGGTCGCGGTCTTGGCCTCGCGGGCCAGCGCGTGTTCGGCCAGCTGGCCCGCATCTGTTGCGCGCTGCTGGCCGGCGATCTGCCGTGCCAGATAGGTGATGACCTCGCCGGGCGTCGTGCCAAGGTGGGCGTCGAGGGTGACGAGTCCTGCGGTGATGAGATCGCTCATGAGTGGGATCCTTGTCGTTGCTCAAGTGCTGTGACGGTGACTGCGTCAAGGCGCAGGTCATCATGGGTGGGGATGGTGGAGCCGGGCAGCGAGGCGGCGGCGCTGCCATAGGCGGCGGCCCAGCGCAGCTTCTGCACAGGCTCCGCTCCGGCGGCATCTGCCAGCAGGTAGCCGGCCAGGGACGAGTCGCCGGCGCCCACGGTGCTGCGCACGGTGACCGGTTCATGCACTGCGTGCCAGGTTCCGGCCGCTGTGGCAAGCACCGCCCCGGACGCGCCGAGCGTTGCCAGTACCGCTGTGGTGCCGTGCTCCAGCAGCCTGGCGCAGGCTGCGGCCGCCAGCTGCGGCGAGGCTTCAAGCTCTGCCTCGCTGCAGGATGCTCCGGCCAGCTCGGCCAGTTCTTGGCCGTTGGGCTTGACCAGATCAGGCACGTGTTCAGGCCCAAAGGCGTAGAGCGCCTTCAGCGGCGCCCCGGAGGTGTCCACCGCGATCTTCGGGCAGCGTTCCTTGAAGCTGCTGCGCAGCGCCGCGATCAGCTGTGCGTAGTAGTCGAAGGGCATTCCCGGAGGCAGCGACCCTGCCAGCACCAGCCAGGAGGCGTTGAACTGCTCGATGCTGCTGGAAATGAGCGCTTGCAGGTCCTGCAGGGCGCCTGCACTCAGCACCGGGCCCGGTTCGTTGATCTTGGTGGTGGTGCCGTAGGGATCCACCAGGGTGATGTTGGTGCGCAGCGCCGCGTCGATGGGCAGCGTGCGGTGAGGCAGCCGGTCGGCGGCCAGTTCGCGGACCAGCGGATCGCTGGGGCTTCCGGGCAGCAGCGCCAGGCACTCGGCTCCTGCTGCATGCAGCGCCCGGGCCACGTTCACGCCTTTGCCGGCTGCCTGTACGCGGGCGGCGCGGGCGCGCTGCACCGCACCGGGGGCCAGCGGGGAGTCGAGCTCGATGGTCTTGTCCAGCGCCGGGTTGCAGGTCAGGGTGATGATCATGCCACGATCACTTCGATGTCGGCGGCTTCCAATGCGGCCGCCAGTTCGCCGGCCGGGGCCTGGTCGGTGACCAGGGTGTCGATGGATTCCAGGGTGCTGAAGCGGACCAGGGTTTCCTGGTCGAATTTGGAACTGTCGGCCAGCAGCACGACGCGCCGGGCACTGGCCACCAGTGCGGTCTTCACCGCTGCTTCCAGCGGGTCCGGGGTGCTCAGCCCAAAGCTTACATGCAGGCCGTTGGTTCCGATGAAGGCAATGTCTGCCCGGTAGTTGGAGAATTCGGCGGCGGTGCGTGCGCCGCTGGCGGCGCCGGTGATTCCGCGGACGCGTCCGCCGATCAGTTCCAACGCGATCTGCGGGCTTTGCACCAGCACGGAGGCGATGGGAAGTGCATGGGTGATTACCAGCAGTCCGTCCCCGGCGTTGGTCTTGACCATGCGCTCGGCAAGGATTTCGGTGGTGGTGCCGGCGTCGAGGATGACCGATGCCTCGGTGACGGGCAGCAGGCTCAGTGCGCGCTGCGCGATGCGGGCTTTGGCCTCGGCATGGATGGCGGTGCGCACCACGTAGCTTTCTTCGCGGGTGCTGGCATCGCCGACTGCCACCGCCCCGCCGTGGACGCGGCGCAGGTAGTTTTCCGACTCAAGCAGGGCCAAGTCGCGGCGAACGGTTTCGCGGGTGATGTCGAAGCGTTCGGAAAGCTGTGCAACGCTGACCTTGCCGTCGACAGCAAGCTGCTCGACGATGAGTTGGTGTCGTTCTTCCGCGAACATTTTCGCCTCCGCGCTGGGTCATGATCTGGAACACATGAATCTGTGTTTCCATGACTTTATGCCCGTTTATGTGGCAAGGTCAAGCGAAATGCGGAGGATCTTTTTTGTTTCCCTGTGTTTTTGTTGTTTTTGTTGGTTGCGCCAGTGCTTCGGGCTCTAGGTTCGGCGTGCGTAGCTGGTGGAGCCCTTGAACTCCTTGTCCGAGAAGAGCTCATTGACCGTCACCAGATTGAAGCCCTTCTTCTTCAGCTGGGCAATCAGCTGCGGGACTGCCTGCACCGAGGATTCGTGGATGTCGTGCATCAGGATGATGGATCCGTCGCTGACCTCGCTCATGGCGATATCGACGGTCTTCTTCGGGTCGTGGTGCTGCCAGTCGAGGGTGTCGACATCCCATAGCACCAAGGGAACGTTGATCAGCGCGTCAACTGCCTGGTTCCGGGCGCCATAGGGCGGGCGCATTGTGTTAGGAACAAGTCCGGTGATGTCCTTGATCTTCTGCGCCGAAGACTCGACCTCATTCGAGACCTGGTCCTGGGATAGGGAAGTCAGGCTCTTGTGGTCGAAGGTGTGGTTGCCCAGCTGGTGGCCCTCGGCTGCCATGCGGCGCAGCGTCTGCGGGTACAGGGGAGCATTCTCCCCCAGCAGATAGAACGTTGCCCGAACGCGGTCCTTCTTCAGTTGGTCCAGCAGGCGCTCGGTGAAGCGGCCGGGGCCATCGTCGAAGGTCAGCGCCACGCATTTTTCCTTGGCGCAGTCGACATCAGGCTGCGGCTTGAGGATAAATGGCGTGGCCGGTGCAATGACCGCGGGGACCTTCTGTGCGTGGGCTGGGATTGCCACGTTCTGCGTATCGACCGCGCGGGTCTGGCGCTGCGCAGGCAGCAGGTTTGACGAAGACTGCAGGGTGCTGGCGCATCCGCTGAGCAGCAGTGCACACACGGAAAGAGACAGCGCCGTGGCAAGGCGTGAACGGGAGGGCATGAAATTACCTTTTCGCCATTGGGGTCAAAGGGCCAAATCGACAGCCCGGTTTCGGGTAAAACTCAACCGAATCGTTATAACTTGGCTAGTCCCAGGCGGAATTTCCGCTCAGAAGTGTGCCGTGGGTCTCATTGCGGGGCTGGTGCTAGCTGCGGATTTTTTGGGTTCCCCGGTTGAGCAGATAGACCAGGTAGGCGCCGCCGATGCAGACGGTCACCACGCCGACTGGAAGCTGGATCGGGGCAAAGAGCCGCTGGGCCAGCAGGTCGCCGAAAGCCAGCAGGAAAGCTCCTGTCAGTGCGGTGGGGATCAGGTTCAGCGAGCCCGATCCCACTAGGCGCCTGGCCAGCTGCGGGGAGACCAGGGCCACGAAGGCGATGGGGCCGGCTAGCGCGGTGACCGCGGCGATCAGCAGCACCGCCAGCACCACAAGGACCAGTTTGGCGCGTTCCACGCGCATGCCCAGTGCGCTGGCCAGATCGTCGCCCATCTGCAGCATCTGCAGGGATTTCGAGCCGATCAGCACCCCGAGCAGGGCCAGGATGACGACGATGGACACCGGGATGACCCCGGCCCAGGTGACTCCGTTCAGGCTGCCCGCACCCCAGACCGCGGCGGCCATGGCCACGTCCAGCTCGGCGCGCAGCACCAGGTAGTGGTTGAAGGAGGCCAGCGCGGCGGACACGCCGATGCCTACGAGAATGAGCCGGAAGCCTGCAGTTCCATTGCGCCATGCCAGCAGGTAGACCAGCAGGGCGGTGAGCAGGCCGCCGAGCAGCGCCCCGAAGCTGGTCAGGGCAAAGCCGCCGCCGGCCACGGTGAGCGCCAGCAGGGCCCCGGTGTAGGCGCCGGTGGAGAAGCCGATGATGTCGGGGGAGCCCAGCGGGTTGCGGGTCAAGGACTGGAAGACGGCACCGGAGACCGCCAGGCCTGCGCCGAAGATCAATGCCGCGGCCGCGCGGGGCATGCGCCACTGCCAAATGATGGTGTTTTCAAGTCCTTCCCCGCCGCCGAAGAGGATCTGCACGACCTTTGCCGGGGTGATGGAGTATTCGCCGCCGGAGATCGAGAAGACGAGGGCCGCCAGGCAGGCGATGGCCAGCACTAGCGAGACGATGCGGCTGCGGGCCGCCCGGTGCGCGGCCGAGCGCGAGGCGATCAGCGGCTGGATGCTTTGGGTTCTGCTCACAGTGCCACCGCCTTCTTGCCCCGGGCCAGCGCAATGAGCAGCGGCGCGCCGATGAAGGCGCAGACCACTCCGGCCTGCAGCTCACCGGGCAGCATAATGCGGCCGACCACGTCTGCGACCAGCAGCAGCATCGGTGCCAGCAGGCAGGTGTAGGCCATGATCCAGCCGGTGCCAGCTCCCGCCAGCCTGCGTGCGGCATGCGGCGCCATGAGCCCGATGAAGCCGATGGCGCCCACCGCCGCAGTAGCAGAGGCAGCCAGGATCGTGATGGCTGCGAGCACCAGGATCTGGGTGCGGTGGATGTTGATTCCCAGCGCTGTGGCTGCGTCCTCGCCCAGCGCCAGCCCGTCCAGCGAGCGCGAGCAGGCGGCGGCCAGCGCGATGCCCAGGATCGTCAGGACCGCCAGCGGGAGGATGATCGAAGCATCGCGTCCCTGCAGAGAGCCGATGGTCCAGGCGCGCAGCTGGTCGAAGGCCTGCGGCCGGACTAGGGACAGGGCGGTGCCCAGGCCGGTGAAGATTGCGCCGATGGCCACGCCTGACAGCACCAGTCGCACGGGATCCGCGGACCCTGCCCTGGGGCGACCGATCAGATAGACCAGCGCCGCGGTGAGCACCGCTCCCAGGAAGGCGAACGAGACGTAGCCTGCGAACCCCGAGACGCCCAGGAAGCCCACGGCGCTGACAATGGCCAGCGATGCTCCGGCGTTGACGCCGAGGATGCCTGGTTCTGCCAGCGGATTGCGGGTCAGCGACTGGGCCAGCAGCCCGGCGACGCCCAGGCCCGCGCCCGCGAAGATGGCCAGCAGGGAGCGGGGCAGGCGGGAGGAAAGCACCAGGCTTCGCTCCACCGATTCCTGTGGTGCAGTCAACGCATTAAAAATTGTTTCAAGGCTCAATGCGCGTGATCCGACGGCCAGCGAGGCCACCGCCAATAACGCCAAGACGACTGCCAGCAGCCCCAACATGAACAGGTGTCTCGATGCTGACTTGCTATGTTGCAATTCAGTCGGTGGATCAAGGGTCTTCACTGTTTATTGGCGCGCTTTCACGGTGAGGGGGCTGACTGAATTACCTTACCGCGCAGCTGCCTGGATAGTTGATCCTTACCTTGGAATCGGGCGTGGGAAATAGGATATATTGGCGTGGTGAATTTATTGAACACTCGTACCTCGTGGGGCCGCACCATCCTCGGCGCCACCGCTGCACTCATGGTTGCAGTCACCGCCGGCTGCGGCGCAGCCAGCAATACGGCCGATTCAAACTCGGGTAACAAGGACGTTGCCGTGGGCGGCCAGAGCTTCACCACTGCAGATGAGGAAACCGCAAAGTTCGGCTCGGACGCCGAAGCCGGTGTCTTTCCCCGCACGGTGACCCATGCAAATGGCACCACCGAAATCGCCGCCAAGCCGCAGCGCGTCGTCGTGCTGGACACCGGCGAGCTGGATGCGGTGCTCTCCTTGGGCATCACCCCTGTCGGCATCCCTTCCACCGAAGGCGCGAACTCGATTCCAAGCTACCTGGCCGACAAGGTCAAGGATGCTAAGACCGTTGGCACCATCCAGGAGCTGAACCTTGAATCCATCGCGGCGCTGAAGCCCGATTTGATCATCGGCTCACAGCTGCGCGCCGACAAGCTCTACGGCCAGCTCAACGACATTGCCCCCACCGTCTTCTCGATCCGCCCGGGTTTCCCATGGAAGGAAAACTTCCTGCTTGCCGGCGAAGCGCTCGGTGAGGAAACCAAGGCAGTACAGGTGCTGAACGACTACCAGACCAAGGCCACCGCCCTGGGCAATGATGTGGAAGGCGATCCAAAGATCTCCCTGCTGCGCTTCATGCCTGAGAAGATCCGCCTGTATGCCAACAAGTCGCTGATCGGCGTCATCCTCAAGGATGCTGGGCTGGCCCGCCCGGAGAACCAGGATATCGACGACCTTGCCGTAGAGATCTCTGCGGAGAACCTTGCCGATGCCGACTCCGATTGGCTGTTCTACACTTCCTACGGCACCCCGGAAGCCACCGGCGAGAAGGCAGCCGTCGAAGGCCCCGTCTTCAAGCAGCTGGAAGCTGTCAAGAACGGCCACGCATTCCGTGTCAACGACGATGTCTGGTTCCTGGGTCTGGGCCCAACCGGTGCAAACCAGATTCTCGATGACCTGCGCGGCTACCTCGTGAAGTAGTCTGCACAGTTATCACTATGAAAATGCGGCTCCCTCGAAATCGAGGGAGCCGCATTCGCCGCTTCTAGGGCTAGGCCAGGACCTGGCGCTTGGAAGAGATCACGCCGGTATTGAATCCTGCCAAGCGCAGACCGCCGTGGAAACGTGCATGCTCGATCTTTACGCAGCGGTCCATCACCACGTTCAGGCCGGCTTCTTCGCCGCGGCGGGCCACCTCTTCATGCCAAGAGCCAAGCTGCAGCCAGAGGGTCTTAGCCCCTACTGCCAAAGCCTCGTCCAGCACCGTCGGCAGGTCGTCGTGCTTGCGGAACACTTCCACCAGATCCGGTACCTCGGGCAGGTCGGCCAGGGACTTGTACACCGGCTGGCCCAGGATTTCATCTACGACAGGGTTGATGAAATAGACCCGGTAGCTGGAGGAGGACAGGAGGTAGGTCGCCACAAAGTAGCTGGCGCGCGATGGCTTGTTCGAGGCGCCGACAATCGCAATGGACTTTGTCTTGCGCAGGATGTCCAGACGCTCGGCGGCTCCGGGGCCTTCCCAGGTTCGTTCAGCGGCGCTCATTAGTTGGCTCCCTTCAAAGCTGCGCTTGGCACGGCGCAGGCCGCGCCGTCATAGGTTGGTGCTTCAAACTCGTCCTGCACCGAGGCTTGTTGCGAAGCGCTCAGCGCCTGGTTGAGATCCCAGATGATGTCCTCGACATCTTCCAGGCCCACCGAGAGGCGGATCAGGTCATCCGGGACGCCGGCGGAGACCAGTTGCTCGTCGCTGAGCTGCTGGTGCGTGGTGGACGCCGGGTGCAGCACCAGGGTGCGGGAGTCGCCAATATTTGCCAGGTGGCTGGCGAGCTGCAGAGCTTCGATGAACTTGGCGCCGGCGGCCCGGCCGCCCTTCACGCCGAAGCTGAAGACCGAGCCGACGCCCAGCGGCAGCAGCGCCTTGGCCTGCTCGTACTGCGGATGGCTTGGCAGTCCCGCATAGTTCACATAGGTCACGCGCTCATCTTCTGCCAGCCACTGTGCCACCTTCTTCGCGTTGGCCAGGTGGTTGTCCATGCGCTGCGGCAGGGTCTCGACGCCCTGAAGCAGCTGGAACGCCGCCTGTGCCTGAAGCGAAGGACCGAAATCGCGCAGCTGCTCGCTGCGCAGCTTGGTCAAGAAGCCGTATTCGCCGAAGTTTCCCCACCAGGAGACGTTGCCGTAGCTGGCTACCGGTTCGGTCATCGTAGGGAACTTGCCGTTGCCCCAGTTGAACTTGCCCGACTCGACCACAATGCCGCCCATGGTGGTGCCGTGCCCGCCGATGAACTTCGTCGCCGAATGGATCACGATATCCGCGCCGTGCTCGATGGGCCGCAGGATGTACGGAGGGGTCAACGTGGAATCCACGACCAGTGGAATGTCGTGACGGTGCGCTACCTGAGCCAGGCCTGCAATGTCTGCGATGTCTCCCGAGGGGTTGGCCACCACCTCGGTGTAGACGGCCTTGGTGTTCTCCTGGATCGCCGCCTCGAAATCGGCAGGATCATTGGAGTTGATGAACGTAGTGTTGATGCCGAAGCGGCGCAGCGACACATCAAGTTGGGTGATGGTGCCGCCGTAGAGCTTGGACGAGGCGACGATATGGTCGCCGGACTGGGCCAGGGCGGCGAAGGTGATGAACTCGGCCGCCATGCCGGAGCCGGTGGCCACCGCACCGATGCCGCCTTCCAGGGACGCGATGCGCTCCTCGAAGGCGGCAACCGTCGGGTTGCCGATGCGCGAATAGATGTTGCCGTACTTCTGCAGGGCAAAAAGGTTCGCCGCATCGTCTGAGTCTTTGAAGACGAACGAGGTGGTCTGGTAGATGGGGACTGCGCGGGCGCCGTGCTCGGCGTCCGGGGTTCCTCCGGCATGAAGCGCGCGGGTGCGGAATCCAAACTGGTGGTCTGCCATGGTGGCTTACGACTCCTTGTCGATTGGTTCTTCGGCCCCCAAGCGCAAACTTGCAGGGCCATCGAGGCAGGAATCCCGGGATCAATGACGCTTGCCCGCTGGGCAAACAGCGGAAAGCAGCTCCATCGTTTCTGGCGGTAGCACCGTATCCACCGGCTGTGGGAGGTTGCTGCGGCGTCATCGAACCAGATCTCTCGGCCGCTCGGGATGGTGTAATAATCTTCGCAACATGACCGAAAATGACCTAACTATGAGTCGTAACGTTGCGTATTTCTTCTTAACTCGGAGATTATTCGATAACTGGCGTCCACCGCTTATGCTCGAGTCATGGATACTTCGCTCGCATTGGTAAGGCATGGGCAGACTGATTGGAACCTTGTCGGGCGCCTTCAGGGCCGCACCGATATCGAGCTGAATGAGACCGGCCGCGACCAGGCCCGCCGCCTTGGCCGCTACCTGCGCAATAAGAACTGGGACCTTGTCCTTGCTTCTCCTTTGGGACGCGCCCAGGAGACCGCGGCGCTGATCGCCGAACAGATTGGTGCTCCGACGGGGCCTGCTGTCCCCGAGCTTATTGAGCGCGGATTTGGTTCCCTAGAAGGCCGCATCATGGCCGAGGTCAGCGATGTTGAGGCCGCCGAGGTGAACCACGAGCTGGAAACCCATGCAGCAATCCTGGACCGCGCGCTGCCTGCGCTCTTGGATTTGGCCCAGCGCTATGAAGGCCAGCGGGTCATGATTGTCAGCCATGGGGCCACCATGCGCACCGTGCGCGATGCCCTGGCAGGACAGCGCTTGCCCCAAGCAGTGGACAACGGCGAAGTGATCGAGATTGACCTGCGGCGCTTGGAGGAGCTCCATCGGCAGCGTGAAGAATCCGGCGGAAAAGTCGCCCTGCTGTACTAGTCTAAACGAAGTGCAATTAGGTTATGAAGTAGTATCTTAAATGATATTCCAGCAGTGATGTGCTTAACCTAAGCGAGGGGCCGCGTAGTGGCGAATTGGCAGCGCGCAATGATGAAGGTCATGCGGATCAAGAATTATCCGGTGACAGTCCATTCCGTTAAAGACCTTGCCGATTCATATCGCCGTATCACCTTCCATTCGCCCGAAGCTGTCGAAGCGCTGGAGGGCTTCCCCACAGAGTGGGTGCGCATCTGGGTTCCAGAGCTTGGAAGCGCCGGCGGGAAGATCGTCCAACGCGGATATACGGTCACTGGGCTGCGCAAGGAGCTGAATGAGTTCGACCTAGAGTTCGTCCTCCACGATATTCCAGGAGCTGCAGGAGAGTGGGCGAAAACTGTCGATCCCGGCTTTGAGCTGGAAATCTCGCTGACGCCTGCCCGGCCCAAGATCCCCGCCAAGTGCCGGCATCTGGTTTTGGCGGGAGATCTGACCGCACTGTCAGCTATCAACAGCTGGCTGGGCTATGCCGATGAGTTGGAAGCTGAAAAAATCACCGTGCTGCTGGAAGACGCTCACGGTTCGTCCCTGGGATTCCCGCAGCAGGAACATGAAAAAGTCACGTCCTGGAAGTGGATTGAACCGACGCCTGTGCTGGGAACGGCGTTGGCTGGAGAGCTCGACCGGATTTTGCAGGGAGAGCCCGATGCCTTTGTATGGGGTGCGGGGGAGAAGGACTTGGTGAAGCGGCTGCGGACGGTGATCAAGGCCCATGAACTTCCCCGGGAAGCCTATTTCACCCAGTTCTACTGGATTTTTGGCAAGGCATTTGCGTAGCCGCGAAAAAAGTTTGATTCATCGGCTCACAAAAATGGCCCGCGCTACGTTTACATAGTGAAGGCCGAAAGACAACGTCGCGGGAGCAGCATGAAAGCACCATTCGAGCAGATCGTCCATGACTATGGGCTGAACGTGCTGCGTGTCTGCCGCGCCGTGCTTGATGAACATCGGGCGCAGGATGCCTGGTCGGAGACCTTCCTCTCCGCGTTGAAGGCTTATCCCAAGTTGGCTGACGACGCTAATGTCCTGGCCTGGCTGGTGCGGATCGCGCACCGCAAAGCCATCGATGAACTGCGCCGCCAGCGTCCGGAAGTATCTTGGGAGCAACTGCCCGAGGAAGCGGAAGAAACCAGCGACCCGGCGCAGTCTGCGGTTGATAATCTCCAGCTGTGGCAACAGGTCGGGCTGCTGCCCGAAAAGCAGCGGCTGGTTGTCGCCTACAGGTATTTGGGCGGGCTGGACTACGCGCAGATTGCGCAGATTCTCTGCGGCAGCGAAGCGGCGGCGAGGCGGGCAGCCTCCGACGGGATTAGGAAACTGCGCGCCATGAACCTCAACAACGAGTATTTTCAGGAGTTGTCATGAATTCTCAGACGAAGAAGGCGGCGCCCACGCAAGAAGAATCAGCAGCGTTGGACCGGCTGCGCGAACAACTGGTAGCTGAGGCGGCAAAGCACGAGCTGGTGGACATTTCCTACCGCATTGTCGACAGCCCCATTGGGCGGCTGCTGCTGGCTGGCACCGAAGCAGGCCTGGTCCGTGTCGCTTTTGAAACCGAGGGCCATGAGCACATCTTGGAGGTACTCGCGGAGAAGATCAGCCCGCGGATCTTGAAGAACCCGCGGAATTTCGATCGCGTCGCCTACCAGCTGGAGCAGTATTTCGACGGGACCCTGCACGACTTCGACCTGCCGCTGGACCTTCAGCTCTCCACGGCGTTCAGGCGCCAGGTGCAGCTTGAACTGGGAAACATTGGCTATGGCCAGACGCGCAGCTATTTGCAGGTGGCCGAGCATATCGGCAAGCCCAAAGCGGTGCGTGCCGTCGGATCTGCCTGCGCAACGAATCCGCTGCCCATTGTCCTTCCCTGCCACAGGGTGTTGCGCAGCGACGGGTCGCTGGGCGGATACCTCGGGGGACTGGATGTGAAAACCACGCTGCTCAGACTGGAGAATCCGAGCTTCGCAGGCAGCGAGCAGAGGCTGTTCTAGATTCTGAAGGGTGCAGCACAGCGCCGGGGCGCCGTCATCACGACGGCGCCCCGGCGCTGTGCTGTGTGGGCTAGTTCCAGAAGCCCAGAGCGAATTCTGCAATGATCGTCGCTAAGATGAACGACGCGGTGATCGCCACCAAGCCAACCGGCACGATCTTCCATCCGATTTTCTTGAGCAGGCCGATATCCTTGCCCAAGGACAAGCCCGCACAGGTCAGCACCACTGTGGTGATCGACAGGAACGGCACTGCGCTCAGGGTCTGGACAAAGAAGTCGGCTACCGGGGAGATCGGGCTGCACAGGGCGGCGACGATGGTCGTCAGCCAGATCAGCGAAGGGATCTTGTTCCTGGTCCACTTGGCCAGGTAGGCTCCGAGGACTACCAGCGCGCACATCACCAGGTAGGAGAAGACCAGCTGGTTGCTGTAGCCCACCGAAATGACTGCCGTAGCAATGCCCATGATCGAGAGCACCGGCAGGGTCACCCATAGCGGCACATGCTCTACCGCGCCGACCTCAGAAGCGTCCTCGGCGAACTGTGCATTGGTTTCCTCCACCTCGGCCAGTGCCTGCTGCTGGTCCGGCAGAATGCCGGATTCCTGGGCGGCCGCGGCCACTGCGGCCTTGCGCTTGGCGCCGGTGAGGAAGTTGTAGACCTTGTGGGCCAGCGGCAGGGCGACGAACATGCCAACGTAGGTTCCCATGAGGGTGGTGATCAGGTTGGAGACCGCTGCCATGGAGAGGATCGCCTGCTACGCGTCCGGGTAGACGGCGGCGATGCTGGCTGCGGAAGCCGCCATCATCGAGCCGGAGCCGACGCCTGCGCCCATGGCCATTGCCAGCGGGTCGAAGATTCCCCAGCTGGCCACCACGGAAGTGACCAGGGAAATGTAGATGGCTCCGAAGATCGTTCCGAAGACATACATTGCCAGCACGCCGCGGTATTCATCCGAGTTGGAGCCGAAGCGGGCCGAAACCATCGCAAACGAGGATTCGCGGTCGATGGAGAACGTGGCGCCCACGGTGGACCGCCCCATGCGCAGCATGACCGCCAGCGGCAGAGCCAGCACGATGGTGCCGAGCATGTGCCCGATTTCCTGCAGGAACAGCGCCGGGCCAGCGGAGACCAGCTCGGGGATGTGCGGGCCGATGTCAGCCGCCAGGCGGACCACCAGCAGCAGCACCGCGATGGCGGAGAAGCCGGCGGCGATCTTCTGCGAGATGATGGAGACTGGCTTGAACTTCTGAAGCGTCAGCACCGCGCCGATGATCAGGCCCCACACCATGGGGAAGATCAGCAGGGTGCCGATCCCTACGTCGAAGGTCTTCTTGCCGATCAGCTCGGCGATAACGGCCACGGCCAGGGCCAGGGCAGAGATCGGCAGCGCATGCTTTGCGCCGATCTTGGCGGTAGGAGAAAGGGTTTTCATTCGGTGTCCTGTTGCAAAGGGCGGGGCTGCTAGCCGCGCGAGTAGGCTGCTGCGATGAATCGGCCGCGGTCGGCCAGCACTGCGGCGCTGGCGGCTGCTGCCAGAGACAGACCGGCGTCGGTCATGACCTTGTAGGCTGCCTCGGTATTGGCCGATGCAGTGAACCCTGCCGAATGCACTGGCGCGGTGGCGCCTGGCACGGCAAACATTGGGTGGATGGCAGGGATTACCTGCGAAATATTGCCCATGTCGGTGGAGCCGCCGGAGCTTTCGCGGGGGTCGACAGGGCTGATGTCGTTGCCGCGCGCCGCCATGGCGTCATTCCAGAAGCCGGCGATCAGCTCGTCCTGGACTACCGGTTCGTAGAGCGGCTCGGTGGCTTCGAACTCGAGGGTTGCGCCGGTGGCCAGGGCTGCGCCCTCAAAGCAGCGGCGGACCTTTGCCAGCGACTGCTCGTACTCTTCAAGCTCGAAGGCGCGTACCTCGAACTGCACTACCGAGTAGTCGGGGATGATGTTCGTGACATGCCCTGCTTCTTCGATGTAGGAAGCCACCCGGTGGGTGTCGGGAAGCTGCTGGCGCAACAGCCCGATGGCCACCTGGGAGAGCGTCGCGGCATCGGCGGCGTTGATTCCGCGGTGCGGCATGGCTGCGGCGTGGGCCGCCTGGCCGGTGAACATCGCCTTGAACCGGCCTACCGCCTGGGTGCTGGTGCCCAGCGGATTGCAGGTGCGACCCTCATGCATCGGGTGGGCCATCAGTGAAAGCCCCACGCCGTCGAAGGCGCCGCGCTCAAGCATGAGCACTTTGCCGCCGCCGTGCTCTTCTGCCGGGGTGCCGATGGCCTTGAGCGTGATGCCCAGCTCGTCGACCAGCGGGGCCAGGGCCAGGGCGGCGCCGATGGATGCGCCGGCAATGAGGTTGTGGCCGCAGGCGTGGCCTACCTGGGGCAGGGAGTCGTATTCGATGCAGATGCCGACGACCAGTTCTCCGGTGCCGATGCTCGCTTCGAAAGCGGTGGGCAGATCGCAGATGCCCTCCACGACGGTGAAGCCCTGCTGGGCAAACATCGAGGTGATGTTAGACGCCGCGCGGTGTTCCTGGAAGGAAAGCTCTGGGTGGGCGTGGATATCCTTGGCAAGCTCTTCGATGAGCTGGCGCTTGGCCTCCCAGTTGGCTTCGAGAGCACGCGAGAGTTCGGTATTGCCGGTGATCAGTTCTGACATTTGTGTGGTCCTTCTATGATTCGTAGATACCCAGGTCATTCCACAGTTCGTGGACATTGACCAGACGTGGTCGGATAGCTCGTGATTCGTGGTTTTCCATCCCGGCGAGCAGCCCGTAGGCTACGGAAACCGCTGCGGTGGCCGACTGGAAGGTGAAGACGCCTTCGCTCGGCACCGGGAGGACAAGATCGCTGTACTTGGCCAGGGCACTGGTGGTCAGATCCGTGATGGTGATGACCTTGGCCTTTGACGCCGAAGCGATGCGGGCGGCGGAGGTGTATTCCTTCAGCGGCCGCCACAGGTGCGAGATCAGCAGCACGTCGCCCTCGGTCAGCGTATTGAGAATGGCTGCCAGGTGGACGCCCGTGCGCTGTTCAAAGCTTGCAGGGTAGCCCATGACCGAGGCCAAGTGGGCGAAGACCATTGAAGGCGCCGCATGGGATCCCTGTCCTAGGCAGATGATGCGCTTGGCGGTGCACAGCACTTCGATGCACTCGGTGACCTTCTGAGCATCGATTAGGTTCCGTGCGATTTCCAGATTCTTGGCGTCGTGGGCCAGCGAGTCGTGGACTGGCGATTCAACAACGACCTGCTGGCTGAAGTCGGCATCGCGGGAAATATACACCAGAAACTGTGCTCGAAGTTCGCGCTGCAGGTCAGGCCATCCGGTGTATCCCAACGTCTGGGCGGTGCGCACGACAGTTGAGCTGTTCACTGCTGCGCGTTCTGCGACCTCGTTCAGCTCTGCGTAGGCGGCGAATTTCGGGTTCAGGCTCAGGCTCTCAACAACGCGCTGCTGCGACTTCGTGAGTTTGGTGGCGCCGAACAGATCGCCGTGCCATGGCGTGCTCTGCAATGTATCTAGTTCGTTGTCCACGTGGCTGCCTTTCAACGGTGCCCAGTCTGTGATCTGCGGCATATCAAAGCTCTTGAAATGCAATAGTAGTTGCAAGATTGATGTTTTGCATAGAGTTTTGCAGAAAATTTGTATACCGAAATCGCCCGATCGCTGCTGCGTTTGGCTGTACGAATAACCGATGTGCTTAAAACCAACTAGATGCTGGCTGGGTGATAATCCTGCAACCCTTTGGTAGGCGACAGCTCGGCGCCCTAAAAAGTTACTTCGGACCGAATGTGTGAAGTTTAGGAATCTCAATAAACATCATATGATGTTTATGTGTTATCGTTGTTCCATGATCACCACATACGCCTCAGTCCCCGCAGGATTCACCGTTTACTCGGATGTGAACTTCATGCAGTTTCCGGCAGGAGAACAGCACTTCACGCTCGGTCCGGCTGCCCAACAGCAGGTGCCGGTGCGAGTGCTGATCACCGGAACTGACGCCAATGACTACATCCGCGCAGGACTCTGGATCGACTACGCGCACCAGCATGGAAACAAGGTCGAAGCAGTCATCCCCTACCTGCCAGCTGCGCGGGCCGATCGCGGAGAACCCTTCGGGGCCAAGGTCTATGCGAATCTGATCAATTCCTTGGAAGCCGACCAGGTGACCTGCTTGGATCCTCACTCCCCGGTGATGACTGAACTGGTCGACAACCTGACAATCGTTGAATCCGCAGGCGTGATTGCGGCGGATCCGCGGATTGCACAGCGAAGGTACGCCGGAGTCATTGCGCCCGATGCAGGAGCCGTTTCCAGGGCGCAGAAAGCGGCAGATGCTCTGGGGATCCCGCTGTTCCGGGCTGCCAAGCACCGCGACTTCGCCACCGGAAAACTCAGCGGATTCAGCTGCGAGCAGCTTCCGGATAACGGCAGGCTGCTGGTGGTCGACGACATCTGCGATGGCGGCGGCACCTTCCGCGGACTAGCCCAATCCACGGGGCTTGGCCCAGACCGTTTGGACCTGTGGGTCAGCCACGGAGTCTTCTCCGGACAAGCCGCCCGTCTGCGTGAAAACTTCGGCTCAATCTTCACCACCGACTCGCATCCGGGACATCAAAACCCGGATGTCAACGCCACCATCCTCCCCGTCTCCAGCTTCATGTTCTAAGGAGAGAACACCATGAACCTCTCAACCGCAGCATCAGCAGTCTTTGCACAGCCCACCGCACCGTCCATCACCGCGCCGCTGTTCCTCACCGACTGCTACAAGTTGGGCCACAAGGACCTCTACCCCGCGGGAACGACGCGCGTGCTTTCCAACTACACCAACCGCGCATCGCGGGTTGCTGGAGTGGACAAGGTGGTGCACTTCGGACTCCAGGCCTTCCTGCAGTCCTACTGCATTGAAGCCTTTGCGCCGTTCTTCGCAGCCGACGAAGACGAAGCAGTCGCGGAATATGATGCAACGCTGGCCGCAGTGCTTGGCCCCGACCACGGAATCAATACCGAGCACATACGGGCACTGCACCGCTTGGGCTACCTCCCGCTGGTTTTCTGCGCCCTGCCTGAAGGAACCCGAGTCCCGCTGCGCGTCCCAAGTTTTACGGTCGAGAACACGTTGCCCGAGTTTTTCTGGCTGACCAACTACATCGAGACGGTTCTTTCCTCGGAGATCTGGCAGGCATCTACCTCTGCCACCACTGCAGACACCTACCGGGGAATTCTGGACGCGGCGGCGCAGCGCACCGGGGGCGACATGGCGGCGGTGAACTGGCAGCTGCACGACTTCAGCTTCCGCGGGATGGCAGGAGCCCACGCCGCTGCGGCTTCCGGCGCCGGACACCTGCTCTCATTCACCGGCTCCGATTCTTTGGCAACCATCGACTGGGTCAACCGCTACTACCCGAGTGCCGCCGGAACCGAGAACGGGTTGGTGATCGGCTCCATCCCCGCCACTGAGCACTCGGTCATGAGCGCAGGCATCAGCGCGGTGGATGAACTGGACACTTACCAGCGCATCCTGGACCAGTACCCTGCTGGAAATATCTCGGTAGTTTCGGACACTATGGACTTCTGGAAGGTGCTGACCCAGATCCTCCCGGCGCTCAAGGAACACATCATGCGCCGCGACGGGAAGCTGGTGATCCGCCCGGATTCGGGAGACCCGGTGGATATCCTCTGCGGCACCGCAGGCCCCCACGCCGAAGACACGCAGGCCTTGGAACCAGCACAGCTTGGCGCTGTTCGACTGCTCTGGCAGGTTTTCGGAGGCAAGATCAACGAGACAGGGTTCAAGGAACTGGATCCGCACATCGGCTTGATCTACGGAGACTCGATCACCGTTGAGCGGGCGCGCCAGATCACGGAGAAGCTCGAGGAACTGGGGTTCGCCGCCAGCAACGTGGTGCTGGGCGTCGGTTCCTTCACCTACCAGTACGTCACCCGCGACACCTTCTCTTCTGCAGTCAAAGCCACGTGGGCGGAGATCAACGGCGAGGGCCACAACCTGCTCAAGGACCCTGTCACCGACAGCGGCATGAAAAAGTCGGCCACCGGACGCCTTGCGGTAGTCGCCGAGGCAGACGGCGAGCTTGAACTGATTGAGAAAGCTACGTCGGAACAGGAAGCAGCGTCGCTGCTGAAGCCGGTCTGGAAAGACGGCAGGTTCATCCGCACCCAGTCTTTCAACGACGTTCGACAGGTTCTGGGAAACCTGAGGTGAAGCCATCCGGGCCAGCGCTCGTCCTCAGTGGATGCTAGGAGAGAGCGCTGGCCTATGATGAGAACTATGCCTACCCAGCCCCTCGTTTCCATTGACGCTGTTCCCCTCGTTGTCCACGGTGGACAGCTCTGCGTAGTTACGGGCCTGAGGCTCTTTGAGCCTTTCATCGGGCAGGCGGCCCTGCCGGGGGTACTGCTAAACGGTAATGAGCGTTTGGAGGAGGCAGTCAAGCGGGCGCTGCTGTCAAAGACCGGAATTAACAGTTATCGCTTTATGGTGCACACGGCGGTATTCGACGACTTCGAGCGTGATGAACGAGGCCCTACCTTGTCGATTGCGCACCTGGTGATCCTTGAACAGGTGCCGGAAAATGACTCGGTACGCGTCTATCCGCTGAGCCAGCTGCCAACGCTGCCTTTTGACCACAACCAGATTATTTCCCAGGCGTGCGCGGTGCTGCTCGATTCCTTGTGGGTTAATGCCGAACTGACCAGAGCCCTGCTGGGCGAAAACTTCACGACCGCGGATGTGGTGGCAAGGATGAAAGAACTTGCAGCCGCCGCTGGCCGAGCAGAACCAGTGGTGAACAACGTCGGCCGGGCGCTGTCGTCGAATAAGTCGATCCGCAAACTCGATGCGGTGCCGCAGGGGACTGGCCGTCCGCCGGCTAGTTGGCAGTGGGTTTAAATGAATAAGCAAAAGGTGGCTGTCTTCCTCGATGAAGAGGAAAACAGCCACCTTTTCAGGTGCTTAGAACTAGCGGCGAAGAACTTAGTTCTTGCGGGCCAGGTCGAAGCGGTCCGAGTTCATGAACTTGGCCCATGCTGCGGCGAAGTCGCGAACGAACTTCTCCTTTGCATCATCTGACGCGTAGACCTCAGCCAGCGCACGCAGTTCGGAGTTCGAACCGAACAGCAGGTCAACGCGGCTGCCGACCCAGCGGCCATCCACCGAGGTGTAGGTCTGCTGGTCTTCCGAAGCGGTCCACTCGATGCCTGGCTCCAACAGGTTGGTGAAGAAGTCGTTGGTCAGAGCACCTGGAGTGTCGGTGAAGACGCCCAAGTTCGAGTTGTCCCAGTTGTTGCCCAGTACGCGCAGGCCGCCGATTAGAACGGTCATTTCCGGTGCGGACAGGCCGAACAGGTTGGCCTTGTCGATCAGCAGGTACTCGCTAGGCAGCTTGATGAAGCCCGAGTCATAGTTGCGGAAGCCGTCGGAGACTGGCTCCAGCCATGCGAACTGGTCTACATCGGTCTGATCCTGGGTAGCGTCAACGCGACCTGGTGCGAATGGCACCTCGATCTGCTGGCCGCCAGCCAGCGCAGCCTGCTCGACGCCTACGTTACCGGCCAGAACTACAACATCGGCGAACGAAGCCTTGACGTCGGAGGTGGCGTTGAAGGTGTCAACGATTTCTTCCAGCTTGGCGATGACCGGCTTGAGCTGCTCAGGCTGGTTGACGGTCCACGAAACCTGTGGCTCCAGGCGGATGCGGCCGCCGTTGGCGCCGCCGCGCTTGTCCGACGAGCGGAACGAAGCCGCTGCCTTCCATGCGGTGGAAACCAGCTGCTGAACCGAAAGGCCGGATTCCTTGATCAGTTCCTTCAGGCTTGCAACTTCAGCGGCGCCCAGGGTGACCTCTGGAGCTGCAGGCAGTGGATCCTGCCAAACCAGGTCCTCAGCAGGAACTTCTGGACCGAAGTAGCGGGACTTCGGGCCCATGTCACGGTGGGTCAGCTTGAACCAAGCACGGGCGTAGGCGTCCGCGAACTCTTCAGGATTTTCCTTGAAGTTCTTGGAGATTGGGCCGTAGATTGGGTCGAAACGCAGAGCCAGGTCGCTGGTGAGCATGCGTGGTTCGCGGCGAACAGCTGGGTTGTGCGCCATTGGAACCATGTCTGCGCCTGCGCCGTCCTTTGGACGCCACTGCTTGGCACCTGCTGGGGACTCGAAAAGCTCCCACTCGTAGGCGAAGAGGATGTGGAAGAACTCGTTGTCCCAACGGGTTGGGTGGTAGGTCCAGGTGACTTCCAGACCGGAGGTGACGGTGTCGTCGCCCTTGCCGGTGCCGTAGCCGTTCTTCCAACCAAGGCCCTGAGCCTCGAGCGGAGCAGCTTCGGTGTCTGGGCCCAGTTTGTCGTCCTTGTGAGCGCCGTGGGTCTTACCGAAGGTGTGGCCACCAGCGATCAGTGCAACGGTCTCGTAGTCGTTCATGCCCATGCGACGGAAGGTCTCACGGATATCGATTGCGGAAGCCAGTGGATCTGGGTTGCCGTCTGGACCCTCAGGGTTGACGTAGATCAGACCCATCTGAACTGCTGCCAGAGGTGCTTCCAGATCGCGGTCGCCGGAGTAGCGCTCGTTGTCCAGCCAAACCTTTTCTGGGCCCCAGTAAACGTCGTCATCAGCTTCCCAAACGTCCTTGCGGCCGCCGGCAAAGCCGAAGGTCTTGAAGCCCATGTCTTCCATGGCCACGTTGCCGGCCAGGATCATGAGGTCGGCCCAGGAGATGGACTGGCCGTACTTCTTCTTGACTGGCCACAGCACACGGCGTGCCTTGTCCAGCGATACGTTATCTGGCCATGCGTTCAGTGGAGCGAAGCGCTGCTGGCCAGCGCCGCCACCGCCGCGGCCGTCGTGCGAACGGTAGGTGCCGGCAGAGTGCCATGCCATGCGCACCAGCAGTGGGCCATAGTGACCGAAGTCGGCTGGCCACCAGTCCTGCGAATCCTTCATAACAGCAACAAGGTCAGCCTTAAGCGCATCCATATCCAGAGCGTTGAAAGCTTCGATGTAATCGAAGTCTTCGTCCAATGGGTTGGAAACCTGCTGGTTCTTAGCAAGAATCTTCAGGTTCAGCTTGTTTGGCCACCATTCGGTGTTTGCGTTGCCCTGGGTCGGGTGAATGCGACCCTGACCAACTACTGGGCACTGGCCTGCAGTCGTCTCAGACATGTGCTCTTCCTTCCGGGATTAGGTATTTTTGGCAGATTCCGCCCAACGGGATGTGGCCGAAGTGCGGAAAAATTGATCAAGCAGTTTTTAGTTGTCCAATGCTTGGCACTCCGGGCAAAGTCCCCAGTAGATCACTTCTGCTTCGTCGATTTTGAAGCCGTGGTCGTTGGAGGCATGCAAGCACGGAGATGCGCCGACTGAACAATCGACATCTTCCAGATTCCCGCATTGGCGGCACACCACATGGTGGTGATTATCTCCGACGCGGGATTCGTAACGGGCGATGTGCCCCTGGGGTTGGATCTGTCGAATGACGCCCAAATTCGTGAAGAGCTTGAGCGAATCGTAGACCGCCTGGTGAGACACATTGGGATGACCTTCATGGACGGCCGAAATGATGGTTTCGGTGTCCGCATGAGGGTTCGCGGTGACCGCTGCGAGTACAGCAACACGCGGCTGCGTTACTCGCATGGATGCCTCTCTCAGCACCTGCTCGATCCCTGCCATTGATGTCATGTGTTCAAGCATGCACGCTTATTTTGAATGAGTCAAGATAAGAAATGATGTTTTGTAGGTTGCGCGCAGGAGAACCGCCGGTAAACCGCTGAGGTATGCGGATCATGGGGATATATTCCAATTCGAGTATGTGTTTTTTGTGCGTAACAACGTGACTTGCTGTGCGGTGATGTCGATATTGGGCGCGATGCGCGGCAGTCTGCGGATCCGGTCCGCGGAGTTCATGCCTAGTGTCCTCGGCGCGGGAAATTCCATCCCGCCGCCGGCGAAATTCAATGAAAAATTCGAACCCGCTGAATAGTTCCTGTGAATTTCTAATTATTTCTCGACCATTATTTGACATTCACTAAAATTGCGCTCAGCGGCCTGAGGTAGCGAAGGTCACACTCTGGGTGGAAAACCTTGAAGTTTCGCAGTGTTTGCGAGGTTGAGTAAGGGGTGTAAGGGTGATTCTTAGGGAAAAGTTTGACCCGGTGGCGTTAATCCACAATGATGGAAAAGGCCCTTTTGGGTCTTGGGTGATCAGATCGCGAAGAATGATTATCCGCAAAAATAGCTCTTAAATACGGCAAATATATGATCGTAAACGAGATGTTTACGCTACGCCGAAAAATAGAATTTTATATTCAGCGAACCGAAGCAATCAAAGCAATCCTCAACCAAATGCACTAGCTGGATTGACGGCCCACGGCTGGGCCTCATCCATAAATCAAGCGCCACTTCTCTACGGCGGCTTCACTGCTAGTGAGGGAAGAACGCAATGACGCAGAGTGACCAATCAATTGAAGACCTTGTTGGCGAGCTTCATACAGCCCGCCAGCGCAAACCAAAGAAATACAGCCTCAAGGGAACCGACCACTGGGTATTCGGCATCGCCGGCACCCTGGTTGTGGCATTTATTATCTGGGGATTCGCAAGCCCCGAAGGACTAGGCACAGTGGCCGATGCGGCACTTGGCTGGGTTATCACCAACACCGGCTGGCTGTTCGTCATCGCAGCCTCGGTATTCGCCATCTTTGCCATTGTTGTGGCCGCCAAAAACTTCGGCCGCATCCCGCTGGGCAAGGACGGAGAAAAACCGCAGTTCAGCACCGTTTCATGGATTTCCATGATGTTTGCCACCGGCATGGGCATCGGCCTGGTGTTCTACGGCGTCGGCGAACCACTGTTCTTCTACATGTCCCCACCGCCTGGAACGGTCGACGGGCAGACCAGCGCCGCTTTGGGCACCGCCATGGGCACCACGCTCTTCCACTGGACCCTCTACCCATGGGCCATGTACGCCATCGTCGGCCTGGGCATGGCCTATGGCAGCTTCCGGCTCGGCCGCCCGCAGCTGTTCTCCTCGATGTTTACGCCGATCTTTGGCGAGCGGGCCATCCACGGCTGGGGCGGACGAGTCATCAACATCCTCGCCATCTTGGCCACGCTCTTCGGCTCAGCCTGTTCGCTGGGCCTGGGTGCCCTGCAGATCGGCGGCGGCATCCAGGCCACCGGCATGATGCAGTCGGTGGGCTCGGGCATCCTAGTCATCATCATTGCGATCCTGACTGCAATGTTCGTCGCCTCGGCGGTGTCCGGCATTGAGCGCGGAATCCAGTGGCTGTCCAATACCAACATGGTGTTGGCGGTGGTGCTGGCATTGATCATCTTCATCGGCGGCCCAACGCTGTTCATCTTGAACGTCATCCCCAATGCCATCGGCTCCTTCATCGGGGACCTTCCGCAGATGGCTTCGCGCACCGCCGCCGCCGGCGATGATGCTATGTCCTCGTGGCTTTCGTCCTGGACCGTGTTCTACTGGGCCTGGTGGGTTTCATGGACCCCGTTCGTCGGCCTGTTCATTGCGCGCATCTCCCGAGGCCGCACCATCCGCCAGTTCGTCACCGGCGTGCTGCTGGTGCCTTCGACCGTGACCCTGCTCTGGTTCGCGATCTTCGGCGGCGGCGCCATCGGCCTGCAGGAGCGGGCCGAAAAGGCCGGAGACACCGCCGGGCAGCTGGCAAAAATGGTCGACGGGGCACCGGACATCAACTTCGACCTGATCCTCTTCGACCTGCTGGACCACATGCCGGTACCCGGTTGGGTTTCCGTGGTGCTGATGGTCGTCACGGTCCTGCTGATTGCGATCTTCTTCGTCACCGGCGCCGATTCGGCCTCCATCGTGATGGGCGCACTGAGCGAAAAGGGCGCCGAAGAGCCGACCAAGAAGTCGATCATCTTCTGGGGCGTTGCCACCGGCGCCGTCGCTGCGGTGATGCTGCTGGCCGGCGGCGACCACCCTGCCGAGGCGCTCAACGGCCTGAAGAACATCACCATTGTCTCCGCGCTGCCGTTCGTGATCGTGATGCTGCTGCTGTGCGTGGCGATCTGGAAGGACTTGAGCAAGGATCCGCTGGTGCTGCGCAGTAACGTAGCCCGCGAGGTGCTTGAAAAGTCGGTGTCCCTCGGCGTGGAAGAGCATGAGGGCAGCGCATTCAGCCTGATGACCACCGAAATTCCGCTGGTGAAGGCAGAAGACTCGGAGCACGCTCCCAAGATCTTCTCCGAGGACCCTTCGATCATCATTGAAACCGAGAAGCTGGAGGAGAAGCAGGAAAAGCCTGCGGACCCTTCTGCCAGCTAGATGCTCCCGCGAACCGCAGGTTTGCCACAGGGCGCCGCCTCAAAGCA
>NZ_BJNY01000021.1 GCF_006539925.1 Glutamicibacter uratoxydans
CAGCTGGTAGAGCGCAACCTTGCCAAGGTTGAGGTCGCGAGTTCGAACCTCGTTGACCGCTCCAAATAATTTGGGATCCACATTTCGATGTGGGTCCCAAATTTTTTATGCTCCCCTGCCAACCATAGAACCCGGCACCGGAATTCAAATCTTCACTAACAGGCAAAGCGACTATTCAGTCGACTTTTCCAGGGTTGAGAAGGGTCACAACACGCCCGAGATTTAATGATCCCTACACAAACGGCTTTTGAAGTTTTAGGATGGGTTGCAGGAAGAGAGCAAAAGGCTCTCCGCGTTGAAAGGAGGTGTCCATTGGCAGGTTTCGACGAGCTCAAGGGCAAGGTTGAAGGACTGGCAGCACAGGCCGGAGACTTTGCGAGCCAAAATTCTGATCAGATTTCAGAAGGCATCGAAAAGGTCGGGGACTTCGTCGACGAAAAGACCGGCGGCAAGTACGCCGACAAGGTCGACGGGCTTCAGGATGGGGCACAGAACCTCCTGAACAACCTCGGCAATAAGGATCAGGCCTAGCGGACAGTCGTTAGAGCTTCGGCCTTGCCCGTAGCGCGTAGGAAAGCGCCACCCTCACCGGTGGCGCTTTTCTAGATTAAAGCTCATCTCAACCGTGTAATTCACGACATTATTGGTAGTCATACACCGACAAGAATTTCTCTGCGCACAGCTGGACCGGATAGAAAAATAGCATGCCATTACAACATTCGGGTGTTCCGCTGGTGCCACGCGACGCAGTCCTCGCCGGATTCATCACCACCATGGTGGGATTCACGTCATCTTTTGCGGTGGTGTTGACCGGTCTGATGCATGCGGGGGCCACCGCTGCCCAGGCATCGTCCGGATTGTTGTCTCTGACATTTTTAGTCGGAGTCGCGTCCATTGTGCTTTCGCTGCGGCACCGGATACCTGTGACCATCGCATGGTCCACCCCAGGCGCCGCGCTATTGGCCAGCCTGAGCATGGGAAGCTTCACTTTTGCCCAATCCGTAGGGGCGTTCATTGTCAGCGGTGCAATGATCATTCTGACCGGTTTGGTCCCGGCACTGCAGCGCTTGCTCAGCGCGATTCCCGTTCCGATCGCACAGGGAATGCTCGCGGGAATCCTGATTCCCCTGTGCCTGAAGCCATTTACCGCGCTGGGCACAATCCCGCTGGCGGCGGTGCTGATCTTGGCGGTGTTCATCATCGGATTGCGACTGCTCCCCCGCTACGCCGTAGCACTGAGCATGGCGGCGGCCGTCGCCTACGGGCTGGTTTCCATTCACCGATCGGCCGCGTGGGGCCAGGTCCAAGCCATGCCGAGCCTTCAGTTCGTTGCCCCCGAATTTTCGTGGCAGGCAGTCGCCAGCATCAGCCTGCCCCTTTTTGTTGTCACGATGGCCTCCCAGAATATTCCGGGCGTGGCAGTCATGTCCTCCTTCGGCTACCAAACCCCGTGGCGCTCAAGCATGGTGACGACAGGGTTCGGCTCCATAGCCGGCGCGTTCTTCGGCGGGCATGCCATCAACCTTGCGGCGATCTCGGCCGCCTTGGCTGCCGGGCCGAGCGCCGGGAAAGACCCGGCGGTGCGCTGGAAAGCCGCCGCTTCTTCGGGCGGCTTCTACCTGATATTTGCCACGGGATCGAGCCTGCTGGCTTCCTTGGCTTCGCTGTCTCCTGCCGGGTTGTTTGAGGCGGCGGCTGGGCTGGCCTTGTTGGCGACGTTGGCCAATGCACTGCTCGGCGCCATGAAGGAGCCGCGGTGGCAGCTCAGCGCCCTAGCCACAATCCTGGTCGCCGCCGGCAATGTGACCATCTTCGGCATCGGCGGCGCGTTCTGGGCCCTGGCCGTAGGACTGTTAATACATGTCATCGCCGAGCGGGCTGCCCGGCGATGAGATGTGCTGAATGAAGATGTCCTGCTGCTAGAGCGCAGCTTCCCCAATCTGGCCCTCACGAGCTAGTGCGGTGAGGCGCGAGACAGCGCGGAAGTACTTCTTCTGGTAGCCGCCTGCCATCATTTCAGGAGTGAACAGCTCGCTGAACGGCTTGCCCGAGGCGACGATCGGCACGTCCTTGTCATACAGCCGGTCGGCGAGCACCACGAAGCGAAGCGCAATCGCCTGGTCGGTAATGGTGTCCACATTGTGCAGGACCAGTACGTCGGCTTCTGAGATGAGCTGGCGGTAGCGCGAAGGGTGGACCTTGGACAGGTGGGAAACCAGCTGCGCAAAATCGTCGACCGCCAAGGTCTTGTCCGGGTAGCGCTGCTGCGCAAATTCCTCGATCTTCTCGTCGTCCAGCGGCTTTGGCGCTTCCGGCAGGCCACGGTGGCGGAAGTCTTCGCCCTCAACGCGGTGCACTTCGAACTGCTCGGACAAAGTCTTGATTTCACGCTGGAAGTCGACGGCCGCAAAGCGGCCCTCGCCCAAGGCGCCGGGCAGCGTATTGGACGTCGCCGCAAGCTTCACCCCGGCGTCGGACAGCTCGCGCATCAGGCGGGACATCAGCACGGTGTCCCCCGGATCGTCCAGCT
The DNA here is from genome assembly GCF_006539925.1 of Glutamicibacter uratoxydans. Lineage (GTDB taxonomy): Bacteria > Actinomycetota > Actinomycetes > Actinomycetales > Micrococcaceae > Glutamicibacter > Glutamicibacter uratoxydans. Next base: position 2,531 of record NZ_BJNY01000021.1, read on the forward strand.
CGAATTCATCGATGCAGACCAGGGAGTACTGGCTGAGCACGTCGACAGTCTGACGGAAGGAGAGCGCACCGACCAGGTTGGTGTATTCAACGAAGGTGCCGAACGCCTTGCGTCCCGGAGCTGCATGCCACAGCGAAGCGAGCAGGTGGGTCTTGCCTACGCCGAAGCCACCGTCGAGGTAGATGCCGTTCTTCGTTTCCTTCTTCTTGCCGAACAGCTTGGAGAGGAAGGAACCAGAGTTGTTCTTGCCTACGGAATCGGCAAAGGCCTGGAGCTTGGCCACCGCTTCGGTCTGTGAAGGCTGGTTGGGGTCCGGGTGGTAGGTATTGAAGGACACTTCACCAAAGCGGTAGGACGGATGGAACCCGGCCAGCAGTTCTTCGATTGACAGCTGCGGTGTGGTCTCGCTCAGGTGTGTGATCGTCGCCATTGGCTTGGGGGATCCTTCGTTAGAATGCTCAGATGATCGAGGGTCGCCGCTGGCAGGCCCATCGGTCAGTTTACCTTGGATGACGCACAATCACCGCGAAATGTCATAGCTCACACCATGACTATGTGCCAAGAGCACTAGTCTAGAAGGTGAGCAAGCATTGGACGGGATGCACCCGTCACACCGACACATGCAAGGAACGTGATTGAAAATGCCATTGCCCGTCGAGTCCAACGAGAAGTATGCAGCCTACGCCCATCCTGAGCGTCTGGTTTCCACCTCATGGGTGGCCGAGAACCTGGCTGCCGAAAACTTGGTCGTCCTGGAATCTGATGAGGACATTTTGCTGTACTCCACCGGGCACATCCCCGGAGCGCAGAAAATTGACTGGCACACCGAACTGAACGACGAAGTCACCCGCGACTATGTGGACGGCGAAGGCTTTGCCAAGCTGCTGTCTTCCAAGGGCATCTCCCGCGACACCACCGTGGTGATCTACGGCGACAAGTCCAACTGGTGGGCCGCCTACGCCCTGTGGGTCTTCACCCTGTTCGGCCACGAAGATGTACGCCTGATGGACGGCGGCCGCGACAAGTGGATTGCCGAAGGCCGCGAATTGACTACCGACAAGCCTGTCGTCACCCCGAGCGACTATCCAGTGGTCGAACGCCAGGACGAAGCGATCCGCGCATTCCTGCCAGAGGTGCTCGCACACCTGGGCAACCCGCTGATCGACGTGCGCTCCCCCGAGGAATACTCCGGCGAGCGCACCCACATGCCTGCCTACCCTGAAGAGGGCGCCCTGCGCGGAGGCCACATCCCCAGCGCCGCTTCGGTGCCATGGGGCAAGGCTGCGGCCGAGGATGGAACGTTCAAGTCCCGCTCCGAGCTGGAAGCCATCTACCTGGGCGAGGCCGGATTGAAGCCTGGCGATGACGTTGTTGCCTACTGCCGCATTGGCGAGCGTTCAAGCCACACCTGGTTCGTGCTCAAGCACCTGCTGGGCTTCGAGACCGTGCGCAACTACGACGGTTCGTGGACCGAGTGGGGCAACGCTGTCGGCGTGCCTATTGTCCGCGGCGCCGAGAAGGGCGAAGTTCCTGCAAAGAAGGGTGTGCGCGCATGAGCACCGTCCCTTCCAAGCTGAATGAGATCGTCGAGGAGTTCATCGAGGTTCCCGAAGCGGAGCGTTTGGAGCTGCTGCTGGAGTTCTCCCGGGAACTGCCCGAGCTGCCCGAACGCTTGGCCGATCATCCCGAGCTCTTAGAGCAGGTCGTCGAGTGCCAGTCGCCGCTGTTCCTGCTGGTCGAGGTCTCCACTCAGGCAGGCAACCCGGTGGCGCTGTTCTTCTCCTCGCCTCCCGAGGCTCCGACAACCCGCGGCTTCGCTTCGGTGCTGGCCGCCGGGTTGGATGGCGAAGATGCCGCCACGATCCTGGCGGTGCCTGATGATATGCCTCAGCAGCTGGGACTGACCCGCGCGCTGTCGCCGCTGCGCATGCGCGGCATGACTGCCATGCTTGGACGGATCAAGCGACAAATCAACGAACAGCTGGAACAGAACTAGCCTGCCAGTTGCAGTCAGAACCTATTGCTGAAGGAAGCCGTTGATTCATGGGAAAGAAGAAGCACGCTGCGTCGACGCCTGCCACCGCCGCACTTGATGCGGCCGGTATTTCCTACACCGCCCATCACTATGTGCACAGCGACTCGGCCGAAAGCTACGGCGGCGAGGCCGCGCAGCAGCTGGGCGTGGACGGTGCGCGCGTCTTCAAGACCTTGATGGTTTCCACCGGCGCCTCGCCGGCACAGGATCTGGCTATTGCCGTGGTTCCGGTGGATTCCATGCTTGACCTGAAGGCTGCGGGCCTTGCCCTGGGCAAGAAGAAAGCCCAGATGGCTGACAAAGATGCGGCCCAGCGGCGCAGCGGCTATGTGCTGGGAGGCATTTCGCCTTTCGGCCAGCGGCAGCACTCGGCGACGGTGATCGATTCCAGCGCCGAACAGTTTGAAACGATTTTCATTTCAGGCGGCCGGCGCGGCTTCAGCTTGGAGCTGTCTTGGCAGGATGCGGTCAAGGCGACCGGCGCCATATTAGCGAAGATCGCGACGCATTAACCCAAAAATCGGGTGGGAAGATTTTTCCCACCCGATTTTTTGTTGGTGCTTTTGTGGCGCCGGGCTAGGACGCGGAGCCGCGGGCAATGCGGTCGGCGAGGAAGTCGACGATGGTTTGCGCAAAGAGCTGCGGGTGCACATTCGGCTCGCGGGTATGTCCTGCTTTGGTGAAGGTTTTCAGGCTGACGAGATCTGGACGCAGCGCCGCCAGTTTCAGGCTGGGGCCGTTGGGCACGAACTGGTCGTCACGGCTATGCATCAAAAGTATTGGATGGGTCAATTCGCTGGCGCGGTCGACCCAGTTGAGCCGCTTGAGGTTGACCGGGGCCGCCTGCCCGGTAATCCAGCGCCCTGCCTTGTTGGAGAGCAGCCATTGTCCGAAGCGGCCCACCGACTGCGGAATCTTGTTGGCCCTTGCCTGATGGGAGAGCACATCGACCCAGTTGATCACCGGCCCCACCAGCATCAAAGCGTCGATGGCGCCGCCCAGCTCGGAACGGTCTGCCATCTGCAGGCTGATGGCTCCACCCATGGACCAGCCGAGGAGGATGATCTGCCTGGCCCCGTGATGCTGCGCAAAGCGCACTGCCGACTGCACGTCCAGCCATTCGGTGTCGCCCAGCCCGTAGCGTCCGTCCGGTCCGGTGGGGGCGGTGCCGTCATTGCGGTAGCTCATCAGCAGCGTCGTCACCCCGGCCTGGGCCAGTGCCGGCAGGGCCCTGATGGATTCGGTGCGCCGGGCTCCTCGACCGTGCACGCCGATGACCCAGACATCTGGATGCAGTGTTCCCCGGACCAGCCACGCCGGCCCCTCCCCCACTTCAAGGTCGATCACCACGTCTTCGGCGTCGAATCCAAGATCGGAGGGGTGCTCGTACATTGCCCCGGAGAGATATCCGCGCTTCACGCCTTCTAAGGAGCCGCGGTAGACCTGCTCGATGCGCCGGGCCACCAGCTTCGGTTTGCCGGGAACGTCCTCCGGGGCCGACAGCCTGACGGCGCAGGCGTCGAATTCGGCCAGAAAAGTGCAGCCTCCGGGCTCAATCGTGTCCGCGTCCCGGACTAGGTGCATCCACAGTTGGCCTTCATCGTCGGTGAGGATCTGCTTGACCACTGCGTTCTCGGCCCTGCGCTCTTCGGGTGTGACGACCCGGCGGGCGAAGTACCCGGCCAATGCGGACACGCTGGCCGCGACAAGGGAACCAGCGGCAACGCCAAGGCCGGCCCCGACAATAGTTGCTGGGACTGTTTTGCGCGGTTCAAGCTTGTCAACGATTTTCCGAGGCATATTTTTATCTTTCCAGATCTATGGTTGGGAATCATCCTGCCCTAGTTGTAGTTTCCTTAGTATGAGCGAAAATCCAAATTCTGAATCAACCGGCGCCGAGCAGATCGATTGGCGCACCGTGCTTTCGCCTGAAGAGTTCCATGTACTGCGTCAGGCAGGCACCGAGCGCCCCTTCACCGGCGAATATTGGGATACGACCACCGAGGGCGTCTATTCCTGCCGGGCCTGCGGGGCCGAGCTCTTTGCAAGCTCCACGAAATTCGATGCCGGGTGCGGCTGGCCGTCGTTCTTCGCGCCGCTGGCCGAAGACCGCGTCCGCTACATCACCGACGAATCGATGGGAATGAAGCGCGTGGAGGTGCGCTGCGCGAACTGCGATTCGCACATGGGACATGTTTTCGAGGGCGAAGGCTTCGGCACCCCAACCGACCTTCGCTATTGCATGAACTCTCTGAGCCTGAAGCTGCGCAGCACCCAGGGCTAAACAGCGCTGGAGGTGAAGCGATCTACATCACCCGATGAATAAGAGTTTCTTATTCACTGCTCACTCAGAGTTACTTTTTCTTTCGATAGGCGTAGCGTTCTAATCAAGCAACTGAACGCTGCCCTACCGAAGAAGAAGGTGTACCGAGATGACCCAGATTTCCACCAAGCCAGTGGCCACCAGTCCAGAAGACGCACAGCGCATCGCCAATTCCGAGGCATGGTTGAGCCTCAAGGCCGCCGCCAGCGAGTTCCAGGGTCTGCAGGTCAAGGACGGCTCGCTCGCCGACGTCGCCACCGCACCTCGCGCCACCGAACTGGTAGCTACCGTTATCGAGTCCATCAAGACCCTGCGCGGCTTCTTCGAGCACGACGCGGCCTACCTGGACAAGCTGGTCATCGACCTGCAGAACTGGTCCGATGCAGGCTTCGGCGTGCCTGACTTCCTAGACTCCCTGATGGAATTCCAGCCGCAGACCCAGCGCCTCGACGGCCTGATGCACCTGGTCGTCTTCCCTATGTACACCCAGAACGGTTCCACCAACCGCCTGCTGGAAGCCGTGCTGGTGCAGGTGATCTGGCCAGAGTTCATCGCCAACCTGGAAGACGGCGAATACTCCAACAAGCTGTTCGTGCCGCTGCGCTTCATCGACTTCACCGCTGGCTACGACACCAACTCGGCAGTGCTTTTCCCTGAGTCCGTCGCAATCCGCGAGACCCCGTCCTTCACCTGGGGCGCAATCTTCCAGGACCGCGAAGCAGTGCGCTTCCGCAAGGTCCTCAAGGACGCCAGCGCCATCACCAACCTTGAACTGCCTGCCGACGCCGCACAGCTGCTCGAAGACCAGAAGCTGACCGAAGAAACCTTCATCATGTGGGACCTGATCCACGACCGCACCCACATGCGCGGCGACCTGCCATTCGATCCATTCATGATCAAGCAGCGCATGCCGTTCTTCCTGTACTCGCTGGAGGAGCTGCGCTGCGACCTGACCGCATTCCGTGAATGCGTCAAGATCGAGAACGATCCAAAGTCCGACGAGCGCACCGCAAAGACCGCCAAGCTGGTCCAGTACGCCGTGATCTTCGACCGCATCTTCCGCTTTGCCATCACCGGCTCCCGCGTGCGCAACTACGACGGCCTGGGCGGACAGCTGCTCTTCGCTTGGATGCACCAGCACCACGTCCTGCACTGGACCGACACCAAGCTGGCCATCGACTGGGCCGAAGTGCCTGCAGTAGTCTCCGCTCTGGGCGACGCCATCGACGAGCTGTACTGGAAGTCGATCGACCGCCCGAAGCTGGCCCACTGGCTGGCTGCCTACGAGCTGGTCTCCGCCACCGTCACCCCGCACCCGGCTTCCGTGTGGGCCAAGGGACCGGATGCCCTGCCGCTGACCGCGCCGCTGCGCGAAATCACCGATCAGGTCATGGACGACGAGTTCCCGCTGTCGATGTTCTACGAGGCGCTGTCCAAGAAGATGACCGCCACCATCGAGTCCACCCGCGGCATGACCGGCGCCACCGAAATCTAGCCGTCCGCCCTACGGCAAACTTGATCTAGGCTAGGAATGTGAGCGAACAAACTAAGTCCCAGAAGCAGCCCGAAGACCGGGCGCCAGTAGTGCTGATTGCCGGGGCAACCTCAGCATCCGGCGTCGCCTGCGCAAAAGCGCTGATCGACGCCGGAGCCAAGGTCCTCGCAGTGGGCAGCAACGCAGATCGACTGGTGGAGCGGATGCCCAGGGCAGCCATGCGCTACCAGTGCGACCTGACTGATCATGCGGCCGTCGAGCACCTGCGCGACACCATCCACGACCAGCACGGCAAGATCGACGTCCTGCTGCACCTGGTCGGCGGTTGGCGCGGCGGCAAGTCGATCGCCGGCCAGAGTGATGAGGACTGGTACTTCCTGCACGACAGCGTGCTGACTACCCTGCGCAACACCACCCGGCTGTTCGTCGACGACCTTGTTGCCTCGCCTGCCGGCAGACTGGCCATCATCAGCTCCGAATCGGTGATGAACCCCACCCCGTCGAACGCGAACTACGGTGCGGTCAAGGCCGCCGCGGAACACTGGGTCAACGCTGTGGCCCGGTTGTTCACCAAGCAGGCCGAACAGTCGGCTGCCTTCAGTTGGGTCGTGAAGGCACTGAGCGACAAGTCCCCCGATGAGGCTCCGGCCGGCTACACGCCGGTCAGCTACCTCGGTGAAGCGGCAGTCCAGCTGCTCAAGCCCGAGGCGGCCAAGCTCAACGGCACCCGCGTCGCCCTGCCCAAAGCCTAAGCTTCTCAGCCCGTTACCGCTTGATGCGGTATCGGGCTGATTGGCGTCTGCAAGCCACCGCACCCCGCAAATTTTCGGTCCCGCACCCCGGGACACACAACATGAAGGAACACCACGATGACCTTGAGCCATGACACCTCGCTGCGCGGATTCGCATCGGACAACTACTCGGGCGTGCACCCGCGCATCCTCGATGCCATCTCCCGGGCCAACGGCGGACACCAGATCGCCTACGGCGAAGACCAGTACACCGAACGCCTCGACGAGGTGGCCCGCGAGCTGTTCGGCGAGCAGGCATCAATCTTCCCCGTGTTCAACGGCACCGGAGCCAACGTCACCGCGCTGATGTCGCTGCTGCCGCGCTGGGGAGCAGTCATCTGCGCCTCCAGCGCCCACATCAATGTGGACGAGAACGGCGCCCCCGAACGCGTCGGCGGCTTCAAGCTGCTGCAGGTGGACACCCCCGACGGCAAGCTGACCCCGGAATTGATCGACCAGGAGGCCTGGGGCTGGGGCGACGAGCACCGCGCCCAGCCGCTGGCAGTTTCCATCACCCAGGCCACCGAGCTGGGCACCGTGTACACCGCTGAGGAAATCAAGGCGATCACCGAGCACGCCCACAAGCTGGGCATGATGGTCCACCTCGACGGCTCCCGGCTGGCCAACGCCGCCGCCTCCCTGGGCGTCGAGCTGCGCGAGCTGACCACCGACGCGGGAGTGGACATCGTCTCCCTGGGGGGCACCAAGAATGGCATGCTGGCCGGCGAAGGCATCCTGACCCTGCGCAGCGAGCTGGCCGCAGACATGAAGTACCTGCGCAAGATGAACATGCAGCTGGGCTCCAAGATGCGCTTCATCTCCGCCCAGCTGATCGAGCTCTACGGCACCGGGCTGTGGCGCGAGCTGGCCGGGCACTCCAACGCCATGGCCGCCAAGCTTTCGGCCGCCGTGCAGCAGATCGACGGGGTCGAGCTGGTCTACCCGACCCAGGCCAACGGCGTCTTCGCCCAGCTGTCCAATGAGGTCAGCGACAAGCTGCGCGAGTCCTTCCGCTTCTACGACTGGGACCGCGCCGCCGGCCAGGTGCGCTGGATGTGCTCCTTCGACACCACCGAGGCCGACGTCGACGCATTCATCGCCAAGCTGCGCGAGCTGTTGGGCCAGCACGTCGCAGCCTAGCAGGCAGGGCCAAACCCGGCGCGCCGTACCGCAGCAGCGGTGCGGCGCGTCTTAGACTCGCTGTGTGACCAATGAACGCCCTGCCGCCGCCATACCGCCGGCCTTCGCCCTGGCCCTGGAGGAGCTGTCCCATGCCAGGGTCCGCAAAGAGCTTCACTTCACCGAAATCCCCGCCCCCGGCAGGCTCGCTCCTTTTGCGCTGGCCCTGAGCGGGGACGTGTTGGAAGAGGCAACACCCGACCACGGGCGGTCGGGCAAGGAGCTGGGACGCACCCCGTTCCTGAAGCCAGCCGAGCAGCTTGCCACTGGCCGCTTCATCCTGCTGTACGATCCGGCGGGCCAAGAGCTGTGGGGCGGGCAGTTCCGCATCGTCACCTACATCCGCGCCCGGCTTGAAAGCGAAATGGGCCAGGACAGCATGCTGGCCTCCGTCGCCTGGAGCTGGCTTGAGGACGCGCTGAGCGAACGAGGCGCCGGCTACCATTCGGCCGGGGGCACCGCCACCCGCGTCATTTCCGAATCCTTCGGCAACCTTGCCGGCGAACAGGACCACATCGACATCGAGCTGCGCGCCTCGTGGTCCCCCGATTCCGACAACCTCGGCGTGCACCTGAGCGCCTGGGCGGACATGGTCTGCACCTTCGCCGGCCTGCCCCCGCTGCCCGACGGCGTGCAGCAGCTGCCCTTTCGCCGGCTGAGCTGAGTAGGGCCTGCGCGGCGCCGGGAACACCGGACATAGAATAGAAGCACCATGAGCAATTCTGAACTCACGTCACCCACCGCGTCCGCAGATGTTCCTGCCCAGGCCAGCGAACTCATTCCGCTCAATGCGCCCCGCGAGGGCACCCCGGAAGTCATCAGCACTCCCCCGGCCCTGATGCGCGCGGTCCGCACCCTGGCCCAGGGCAGCGGAGACCTGGCGGTAGACACCGAACGCGCCAGCGGATTCCGCTATGGACAGCGCGCCTTCCTCGTTCAGATCCGCCGCGAAGGCGCAGGCACCTGGCTCATCGACCCGGAAACACTGGAGGACCTGGCCCCGCTGGTCGAGTTCGCCAATGAGCAGTCGTGGATCCTCCACGCCGCCACCCAGGACCTGCCCTGCCTGCATGAGCTGGGCATGAGCCCGCGCTCCCTGTTCGACACCGAGCTGGCCGGGCGGCTGGCAGGCTTCCCGCGCGTTTCCCTGGGCACCATGGTCGGCGAGCTGCTGGGCCTGAAGCTGGCCAAGGAGCATTCGGCGGTCGACTGGTCCACTCGCCCGCTGCCCGAATCATGGCTGAACTATGCTGCACTGGATGTCGAGGTGCTTGAAGACCTGCGCACCAAAATCACGGAAGTTCTTGAAGAGCAGGGAAAGCTTGAGTTCGCGCGGCAGGAATTCGAGCACGAGCTGCACCTTCCCGACCCCGTATCGGCGGCCGAGCCGTGGCGCCGGCTTTCGGGCATCAACAAGATCAAGTCCCGGCGCAACCTCGCGGTGGCCCGCGAGCTGTGGACATCGCGCGAGTCCCTAGCCCAGAGCCGGGATGTCGCCCCGGGGCGGCTGCTGCCGGACAAGGCGATCATGGCCGCCATCGACTTCAAGGTCAGCTCCGTGCCTGCCCTGCTCCAAATCCCCGGATTCCACGGACGCAGCGCCAAACGCGATGCCCCGCGCTGGCTGGATGCCGTGCAGCGCGGGCGAAGCACCCGCGACCTGCCCGTGCTTCGCCCGGAGAGCTCCGGCCTGCCGCACCACCGCTCGTGGGTGGAGAAGAACCCTGCGGCGGCCGCCCGCCTAGCGCTGGCCAAGGATGTACTCACCGCGGTCAGCGAGGAATGGAACATCCCCACAGAGAACCTGCTGACCCCTAAGTACCTGCGCGAGCTGTGCTGGAATCCGCCGGCAGCGCTCAGCGAAGGATCGGTGGACCGGGTGCTGGAAGGCCTTGGCGCCCGCCCATGGCAGCGCGAACTTCTTTCAGGCAAGCTGGCCGCCGCCTTCAAGCAGAAATAGCCTTCCGTGCCGGTGTTCAAGCCGTCGAAAACTCCTCATTTCCGGGAGTTTTCGGCGGCTTGCGCCATTTAATCGGCACGTGGTGAGCTGGCCCACTTGCACTTCAAGTTACTCATGAGTAACGTATGTCTTGAGTCACAGTGATTGTGGCCACTGCCGCATGATCCGTGCCGCAGACTGAACTACCTTTCAAGGAGCCCGACGGTGAGTGTCAATGCCTCGACGGAGCACGAGAACGTGCGCAGCTTGCTCGACGACCGCGATGTCGTCTTCATCGACGGGGTGCGCACCCCGTTCGGCAAGGCCGGAGAAAAGGGAATCTACCACGGCACCCGCGCCGACGACCTAGCCGTCAAGGCGGTGCGCGGCCTGCTTGAGCGCAACCCGCAGGTCCCTGCCGAGAAGATCGACGAAGTCTCGCTGGCGGCCACCACCCAGACCGGCGACCAGGGCCTGACCATCGGCCGCACCGTCAGCCTGCTGGCGGGCATCCCCAAGTCGGTGCCGGGCTATGCGATCGACCGCATGTGCGCAGGCGCCATGACGGCGGTGACCACCACCGCAGGCGGCATCGCCTTCGGAGCCTACGACATCGTCGTCGCCGGCGGCGTGGAGCACATGGGCAACCACCCGATGGGCGCCGGCGCCGATCCCAACCCGCGCTTCATGAGCCAACGCATTGTCGACCCGCAGGCGCTGAACATGGGCAACACCGCAGAAAATCTGCACGACCGCTTCCCCGCAATCACCAAGGAGCGCGCCGACCGCTACGCGGTGGCCTCCCAGCAGAAGCTGGCGCGGGCCTATGAAAACAACCAGATCCAGCCGGATTTGATCCCGGTGGCAGCCAAGCGCCCGGGCGAAGGCTGGGCAGTGAACACCGTCGACGAGCCGCCACGGCCGGGCACCACTATGGAATCCCTCGCCGATCTGCGCACGCCCTTCCGCGCCCACGGCCGGGTCACCGCAGGCAACGCCGCTGGCCTGAACGACGGAGCTACCGCGGCCATGCTTGCCAGCGGCCAGGCAGTGCGCGAATTGGGCCTTGCCCCGAAGATGCGCATGGTCTCCTTCGCCTTCGCCGGCGTGGAACCCGACATCATGGGCTACGGTCCGGTGCCCGCCACCGAGAAGGCGCTGGCCAAGGCCGGGCTGGGGATCGATGACATCGGGCTGTTCGAGATCAACGAGGCCTTCGCCGTCCAGGTGCTCTCCTTCCTGGACTTCTACGGCATCGACCAGGACGACCCGCGCGTGAACCGCTACGGCGGGGCGATCGCCGTAGGCCACCCACTGGCATCCACCGGCGTGCGCCTGATGAACCAGCTGGCACGCCAGTTCTCCGAGGACCACTCGGTGCGCTACGGACTGACCACCATGTGCATCGGTTTGGGCATGGGTGGCACAGTGATCTGGGAGAACCCAAACCACGCAGACTTCGGCACCAAGGCTTAAGGAATACAAGACAATGACTTCAGCTATCACCCCAGACTTCGCCGGCGTTGCCGATCTCATGAGCGATGAAACCATCACCCACTCCTTCGTGAAGGACGTGGCCCTGGCCAGCGGCAAGACCCTGGCGCTGCTCACCTTGGACAACGGCCTGGACCACCGCAAGCCGACCACCCTGGGCCCCAACGGCCTGGTTGAGCTGCATGCGGCCCTGGAAATCCAAGCACAGCGCGCCAAGAACGGCGAGATCCACGCCCTGGCCATTACCGGCAAGCCGTACTTCCTGATTGCCGGCGCAGACCTTTCGGCCGTGACGCGCCTGAGCGATCCTGCCCAGGCGGCGGCCATGGCCACCCTGGGCCACCGTGCCTATGACCTGTTGGCGGACCTGGGCGTGCCCACCTTTGCGTTCATCAACGGCCTGGCATTGGGCGGCGGCCTGGAAATTGCGCTGGCCTGCACGTACCGCACCGTCAGCACCGGCGCCGGCGCACTCGGCCTGCCGGAGGCATTCCTCGGCCTGATTCCAGGTTGGGCCGGCGTCTATCGCCTGCCTCGCTTGGTCGGACCGGAAAACGGCCTCAAGGTCATGATCGAGAATCCGCTGAACAACAACCGCACCCTTTCCGGCCCGGCCGCCTACAAGATGGGCGTGGCCGATGCCTTGTTCGAACCAGCCGATTTCATCGAGCACTCCGTCGCCTTTGCCGACAGCGTGCTGACCGGTGCCCACGCAGTGCAGCGCCCGAATGCCGTGGACACCTCGGACCCAGAGGTTGCACGCCGCTGGCTGGATGCCGCTGATGCCGCCGAGAAGTTCGTGGACGCCAAGCTCTCCGGAGCAGCTCCTGCCCCGTACAAGGTCCTGGAAGTCTTCCGCAAGGGCATGACCCTGACCCAGAAGGAATCTGCACAGCTGGAAATCGAGGCCCTGACCGGCCTGATGAACACCCCACAGTTCCAGAACACCGTCTACGCCTTCCTCGACCTGGTGCAGAAACGCGGCAAGCGCCCGGCTGGCGCCCCCGACGCCAAGCTGGCCCGCCCGGTCACCAAGGTCGGCGTCGTCGGCGCGGGCTTGATGGCAAGCCAGCTGGCACTGCTGTTCGTCCGCCGCCTGAATGTTCCGGTGGTCATTACCGACCTCGACCAGTCGCGCATTGACAAGGGCATCAGCTACATCCACTCGGAGATCGACAAGCTGCACGCCAAGGGCCGCATGAGCCAGGATGCCGTGAACCGCACCAAGGCCTTGGTTTCCGGCTCGGTCACCAAGGACGCCTTCGCCGATGCAGACTTCGTCATCGAAGCGGTCTTTGAAGAATTGAACGTGAAGAAGCAGGTCTTCGCCGAAGTGGAGGCAGTTGTTTCCGCCGACTGCGTACTCGCCACCAACACGTCCTCGCTGTCGGTGACCGAAATGGGCCGCGACCTGAAGCACCCCGAACGCCTGGTCGGGTTCCATTTCTTCAACCCTGTCGCCGTGATGCCGCTGCTGGAAATCGCCTCTACCGAGTGGACCAATGACGTGTCCCTGTCCACCGCGTTTGTGCTGGGCAAGGCGCTGAAGAAGACCACCGTGCGCACCGAAGATTCGGCGGCATTTGTGGTCAACCGCGTCCTGCTGCGCCTGATGAGCGAAGTACAGGCAGCTTTCGATGAGGGCACCGATGCCGCCACCGCTGATACTGCGCTGGCCCCGATGGGCCTGCCGATGACTCCGATGACGCTGCTGGCCATGGTCGGCCTGCCGGTGGCACAGCACGTCAACGAGTCCTTGCATGCGGCGTTCGGAGATCGATTCACCGTTTCGCAGAATCTGCAGAACCTGGTGGATGCCAAGATCACCAGCCTATGGGTCAAAGATGAGAACGGCGCCCAGGTGCTCAACCCAGAGGCCGCCAAGCTGATGACCTTCGGCGACAAGCCATCGACCAAGGAGCAGATCCTGCTCCGGGTCCAGGATGCCCTGGCCCAGGAGATCGGCTTGCTGCTGGCAGAAGGCGTGGTCGCCGAAGCCGCAGATGTGGATCTGTGCATGATCACCGGAGCAGGCTGGCCGATGCATCTGGGCGGCATCACCCCGTATCTGGATCAGGTTGGCGCTTCAGAACGTGTCAACGGCAAGAAGTTCAACAACTAGTTGAACCAGGTTTTCGCACCACCCCTCCCTGAGTGGTGTGAATGAGAATGAAGCGGCGCTCATTGTCCGGTGAGCGCCGCTTCATAGTTTAATTTCGATGTTCATTTGTCGCCGTTTAGTTTCCGCCGTACGTCCGCAGGCTGCTTGAAGACGAAGCCTTCCGGAGGCTTGTTGTCCACCGTCAATTCGGTGTTGGGTGTCAACGCCGAAAGGCTCTTATCTGTAAAGGCTGTGGAAGCGCCCACATCAGCCGAACCCATGACAAGGCTTCCGTAAGTCTGTCCAGCCGAGGCCATCGGCCCCACGAGATAGTGCGTCTTGTGGCGATCCTGGCCGAGAATGAGCCGAACGACAGCGGCCACCACAAAGAGCCCAGCCAAGGCCCAGTAAATCCAGGGGCCAAAGGCACGCCACGGCGAATCGTCGGGCTGAAGATTCATGAACATCAAAAAGCCCAGAACAGCTATGCCAAATGACCAGAACAAAATTCTTTTCAGGATCATGACCCCACCTTCTTCCGGTAGCTTGCAGTCTAGTCCGCTGCCACGGTTATGTCTCTCGACACTACCGCCGGCGGCTAAGCCGGAGCACAGATTGATCTGAAATAATGTGGCTCATGACTGACTTTGCCCAACCAGCTCGACGCACTTTCATGTGTGCATCTGCCGCAATCGGCTCAGCGGCCCTGCTTACCGCCTGCGGCGACGGACATTCTGAAGCGCAGACTCCTGACGCCAAGGACATTCCCACCCCCAGCGGAGAGGGCCAGGTGCTGATGAAGGCTGCAGATTTGCCAGTGGGTTCGCGTGCCGCGGCTCCGGCAAAGCACCCCAACGGCGAAAAAGCGGCTGTGCTGCTCTTCCGCAAGGATGAGAAGACTGTGCTGGCGTACTCGAACAAATGCACCCACCAAGGCTGCGCGGTTTCCCCGAAGTCCGACAAGAATGACTTCTACTGCGCCTGCCATGGATCTCGGTATGAGCCGAAGGACGGCACTGTTCTTGCCGGGCCGGCCAAGGCGGCACTAACTCGATATGCGGCCGAAATCAAGGGCAAAGATATCGTCGTTTACGTCACCGACGAATCCTAGATACTGCAAAGAACAACGACTCCAGGCAAGAACCAAACGGTTTCTGCCTGGAGCCGTTTCGCACCCCGTCGCTAAAAAAGGGCGATTTTCTGCGCCGGAGGGAAGATCTGGTCCAGCTGTTCGAGCTCTTCGCCGGTGGGCACCCAGCGCACAGAACGTGCGTTGGCGGCGACCTGCTCGGGGCGCGTAGCTCCAGCGATGACCGAGGCGACCGGCTGTTGGGCCGCCAGCCAGGAAAAGGCAAGTTCGGCGGGGGTCAGCGATCGCTGCGCGGCAAAGTCCGCGAAGGCTGAGAGCTGTTCGAAGTTGCTCTCCTGCACAAGGTGCTGTCGGGAGTGAGTCAACCTGCTGCCGACAGGCGCCTTGCCTAGGGAGTATTTTCCGGTGAGCAGGCCATTGGCCAAGGGAAAGTAGGGCAAGACGCCGAGGCCAAATTCCTTCGCCGCCGGAAGCACCTCCAGCTCGGCGCGGCGGTCCAGCAGGTTGTAGTGGTTCTGCGCGGAAATGAACTTTTCCGTGCCGAGCTCCTTGGCAACATAGTGCGCCTGGGCAATCTGCCAGCCAGCCCTGTTGGAATGCCCGATATACCGCACCTTGCCACTGGTCACCAGATCATCGAGGGCCCGCAGGGTTTCATCGATTGGAGTCAATGGATCTGGCGTATGGAATTGGTAGAGGTCGATATGATCGGTTCCCAAACGGGCCAATGAGCTTTCCACCGATTTGACGATGTAGCGCCGCGAGCCCCTCGCCTGATAATCAGGCCCGTTGGCGCCCTTCATGTCCATGCCGAATTTTGTGGCAAGCACGATGTCTTCACGGGCCGAGCCAAGCGCCTTGCCCAGCCGCTCTTCAGACAACCCCGGTTCGCGGCCGTAGGTGTCGGCCACGTCGAAGAAGGTAATGCCTGCATCCAGTGCGGCGTGAATCACCGCATTGGTGCCTTCTTGAGATTCGGTGGCGGTCCCGGCGCGCCCCAGGTTGTTGCATCCCAATCCAACCACCGAAACTTGCAGGCCGCTGCGGCCTAGCTGGCGAAATTCCATGGGCTTCCCTTCTTAGCATTGATGCGAAGTTCTTCGCTCTGTGTACTTCTCCCCTAGGCTATCTGTTAGGTCTTAGTGCAAAGAATTTTCTCCAAAATTCACTACTATGCATATTTATCCATTAGGATGGAAACATGTCTAAAGTTCTTACCAATCTTCCAGTAGGCGAGCGCGTAGGTATCGCGTTCTCCGGCGGCCTCGACACCTCCGTCGCAGTAGCTTGGATGCGCCACAACGGCGCCATCCCGTACACCTACACCGGCGATCTCGGCCAGTACGACGAACCGGATATCGACGCCGTTCCGGGGCGCGCACTGGAGTACGGAGCCGAGGCTTCGCGTCTGGTCGACTGCAAGCCAGGCCTGGTCGAAGAAGGCTTCGCCGCCCTGGCCTGCGGCGCCTTCCACATCCGCTCCGGCGGAAAGTCCTACTTCAACACCACCCCTCTGGGCCGTGTTGTCACCGGCACCCTGCTGGTTCGCGCCATGCGTGAAGACGGCGTGGACGTGTGGGGCGACGGTTCGACCTACAAGGGCAACGACATCGAGCGCTTCTACCGCTACGGCCTCATGGCCAACCCGAAGCTGCGCATCTACAAGCCTTGGCTTGACCCGCAGTTCGTGTCAGAGCTCGGCGGCCGCCAGGAAATGAGCGAGTGGATGGTGGCCCACGGCTTCCCTTACCGCGACTCCGCCGAAAAGGCCTACTCCACCGACGCCAACATCTGGGGCGCCACGCACGAGGCAAAGACCCTGGAGCTGCTAAACAGCTCGATCGAAAACGTCGAGCCGATCATGGGCGTGAAGTACTGGGACGAGAACGTAGAGATCAAGTCTGAGGACGTCTCCGTGACCTTCTCCGCAGGCCGCCCGGTAGCGATCAACGGCAAGGAATACGTTGACCCGGTTGCCTTGGTCAACGAGGCGAACATCATCGGCGGACGCCACGGCCTGGGCATGAGCGACCAGATCGAGAACCGCATCATCGAAGCCAAGTCCCGCGGCATCTACGAAGCTCCGGGCATGGCACTGCTGTTCATCGCCTACGAGCGCCTGGTCAACGCGATCCACAACGAAGACACCGTGGCCAGCTACCACAACGAGGGCCGCAAGCTGGGCCGCCTGATGTACGAAGGCCGCTGGCTGGACCCACAGGCCCTGATGCTGCGCGAGTCCCTGCAGCGCTGGGTTGGCTCGGCCATCACCGGCACCGTCACCATCCGCCTGCGCCGCGGCGACGACTACACGATCGTCGACACCACCGGCGAGAACCTCAGCTACCACCCGGACAAGCTGTCCATGGAACGCGTGGGCGATGCCGCCTTCGGTCCGGTGGACCGCATTGGCCAGCTGACCATGCGCAACCTGGACATTGCCGATTCCCGCGGCCGTCTGGAGCAGTACGCGGCCATGGGCCTGGTTGGCGGCACCACCGCCAAGCTGGTCGGCTCGCTGGAAGCAGGTGGAGCCAATGCGATTGTCGACGCCACCCCGGTAGACAGCGACGAGCTGGCCACCGACCGCGCCAATGAGGCTGCGGCCTTCGACGCCGGCACCGACTAGTCTCCAGCCGGATGCACGAATGTCCTCAGGGAATAATCTTCCCTGAGGACATTTTTGTTGTGATTTTCCAGTTCAAGATTTCACGGCTTGGCTCCTAGCCGCGAAGCGCCGGCTCCCAGCCGTTCAAGGCGGCCAGCGACTGCAGCGCCATGATGAAGCCCACCAAAGCCAGGAATCTGAGTGCCCCGTGAATCAGGGCACCCCATCTGGTTTCCTTGTCCGGCAGCGTGAAGCTTTCCTCGGCCAACCACGTCACCAGCGTGATGAGCGTGCCGATCAAGGCGATCTGCTCTTCTGGAAGGCGCATGACCCGGGCTAATCCGAGGCCCAGCCCAATGCCTGCCGCCATTTGCGCCAGAAGCAGCGCATAGCGGCGCAGCGTTTGGCGCCTCGGCTTGTTGGCGGCTGGTGCGCTCATCCTTCGATCAGTGCCATCAGCGGCGCCACCGCGATGGTGAAGCCGACCAGCGAGACCAGCCTGAGCGCCAGTCGAATACGAGCGCCGGTGATGCTCATAGCATCGGGAAGCCTGAACCCCTGCTCGACGATCCAGGCCGCAATGGCCACCAGCACGCCGGCCAGGGCCAGCTTGGCCGGCATCACCCCGGCAAACAACGACGTGATGCCGATGCCGATAATGACACCGACGCACGCTTGAAATACCAGATGCAATGGAACGCGGGTGGCTCCGATGCGTGTGCCTTTGCGCTGTGCACCAGGGGTCTCGTCCCGGTCTTCTTGTGGAATCATTGGTCCTTTATTTCTATTGTGAAAGTTCGAGAGCCGGCGGAAGCGTCGGACGACTGCAGCTCGCGCCGGAAGAGGATGCCTTCTCCCCCGCTGAATTCCACCGTGCCGAACCGGGCCGCCCGCGCCTGTTCGACAAATCCCAGGGAACGCTGCAGCGCAATCGAGGCCGCATTGCGCGAATTGACCACGCAATAGGCATCGGTTGCCCGTTCCGCCACCCAGGCAAGCCGCGCGCGAGACAGCCGATGTGCTAAACCCAGGCCCTGGTAGTTCGGAGCCACTTCGACGCCGCCCAAGTAAAAACCTGCGGACGCCAACGGGTCCTGCGGATCCCAATAGTGTGCTCGCGCCCAGGCGACCACTCCGGTTTCTGCCGAGCTGATGACCAGCCGGCATTCGCCGCCGCGCCAAAGCCCTGGATTGCATGTTCTGCCCAGGGACCGGGACAAGGCGGCCACGCTCGGGAAGTCTGCCTCGACCAGGTCCCTGATGCTCAACAGCGGCATGCCAACAGGCTTCTAGTTCAGGCTAAATGGCTTGGCCGGCAGCGGGTGGGCCATGCGAGCGTTGTCGATGGAGTCATAAGCCGCTGTGGCAATGCTCATCTTGGTGAAGTCGAGCTTCGCCTCGCGGATGCACACCTTGATGGCGTTCACTGCGAGCTTCGGCGCAGGCGAGAGAATGCGGATGTTCAGCTTTCGGTTGCCGAAATCGCTGGATTCAACGGTGCCCAGGCCGCGCCACGCCAGGTGGCCGGTCAAGGCTTCGACCGCCTTCTTTTCCAGATAGTGGTCGCGCTCGGTGCCTTCGGCGGTCTTCAGCGCATACTGCACGATGACCCACGACTGGTCTTCATTGGCGATTTCTGCGTAGCCTTCAGCGGTGCAGGTCTCCACGAAGCCGGCGAAGAGCTCATCGGCGCGGTCGGCGGTCACATCCAGAACCTCATTGGTCTTGGACATGTGGCCCACTGCGCCGTGGTTAATGACGAACTGGCCCAATTCCTCGTCGTCGAACTGCTGGAACCATGCTTCGCGGAACTGCAGTTCGTTCTTCTCGTTGAGTCGGTAGGTGCGGATAATTGCCATCTTTTTCCCCTCGGATTAGGTGGTCCTGATGTATGGAAAGTTTTCTTTAGTGCTTGAGGACCCAGCGGCCTAGAGCTCGCGGGCTTTGGCCAGCCAGAGCTCCCGGTGCGCATGGCTGAACGGCTCGCGGTCAGCTTCGACTTGCGCCAACAGCGCCAGGCTTTCCGCGCTGACCTGTTCAATGAGATCCGACGGATAGTTCATGCTGTGGGAATGCTCGCGGAACTCGTCTTCGTCCTCCAGGAAGGTTCCCCGGCTGTGGGACCTGATGACGTCCAGGTCGAGGTCTATGGAATTGACCTCCCAGGCCCCGCGCTTCATCTGCTGCCAGCCGATGCTGCTGGCAAGGTCGATATACACGTCGAAGTCTTCCACCGGGTCGTTGTACAGCGTGGCGACCCACTGCCCTTCGTGCGGGATCAAGCACAAGGCGTCGCAGGGGGCGAGATGAGCCGTCGACGGACGGGCGATTAAGGATCCGGCCGGCTGGTGGATCCAGTGGCCATACTGGTCCTGGCCCAAATAGAATCCCGGGACCACCCAGTGGGCGGCGCCATTGTATTTCCAAGCGCGGGCGACGACGAGGGCTCCGAACTGCGGGTTTTCCGGTTCTCTGGGCAGTCCTGCCGGGCAGCCCAACTGTGCGCTCACAGCTTGGGGATCTGTCCGGTAGGCAGTTCCTGACCCGGCAGCGGACGGGCAAAGGGAACCTTGGTTCCCAGTACCTGTGCCAGCGTATCCCGGGCTACCTGCTGGGCGGTGAGCCCCACGCGTTCCATGACCTGCTCGCGGGATCCATGCGTCAGGAACGAGGTGGGCAGTCCCACTTCGTTCAGCGCGGTGTCCACTCCTGCAGCGCGCATCTCGGTGCGCAGGCGCGAACCGACGCCGCCGGCGCGTACGCCGTCTTCGATGCACACCACGATCCGGTGGCGGGCGGCCAGGGAAATCACGGATTGAGGCATCGGCAGAACCCAGCGCGGATCGATGACGGTCACCGAAACCCCCTGGCTGTTCAGCCGCTGGGCCACATCCAGCGACAGCTCACTCATGGCGCCCACGGAGATGATCAGGACATCCGGTGCCGAGCGGTCTCCCAGGCGTGCCAGGACGTCGACGCCGTCAGGCAGCCGGTCAATGGCGGCGACTTCCTCACCGACCGAGCCCTTGGAGAAACGCACCACGGTAGGGGCGTCGGTGACGTCCATGGATTCGCGCAGTTCTTCGCGCAGCCGGGTGGCATCGCGCGGCGCGGCCAGGCGCAGGTTGGGCACGATCTGGGTCAACGCCATGTCCCACATGCCGTGGTGGCTGGCGCCGTCCGGGCCGGTCACCCCTGCCCGGTCCAGGACAATGGTCACACCGGCCTTGTGCAGGGCCACGTCCATCAGCAGCTGGTCGAAGGCGCGGTTGAGGAAGGTTGCATAGACGCACACGACCGGGTGCAGCCCGCCGTAGGCAAGTCCGGCGGCGGTGGTCATGGCATGCTGTTCGGCAATGCCCACATCGATCACGCGCTCCGGGTGGGCTTCGGACATCTTCTTCAAGCCCACCGGCAGCAGCATGGCTCCGGTGATCGCCACGACGTCTTCGCGTTCATCGGCGATCTTGGCAATTTCATCGCCGAAGACGCTGGTCCAGCTTTGGGCGCTGGAGGTGGAGATCGGCTTGCCGGTGGCCGGGTCGATGACGCCCACCGCGTGGAACTGGTCATCCTCATCTGCCAGCGCAGGGGCGTAGCCGTGGCCCTTTTCGGTCAGGGTGTGCACCAGCACCGGGCCGCCGTACTGCTTGGCCTGTTGCAGCGCTTCTTCCACCGCGGCAAGGTTGTGCCCGTCGATCGGCCCGATGTATTTGATGCCGAGGTCTTCAAAGAGCCCCTGCGGAGCCCACCAGTCCTTGATGCCCTTCTTGGTTGCATGCAGCGACTTGTAGGTGAAGCTTCCGACCGGACCGGAGTCCTTGAGCTTGTCCTTGAGCTTGTCCATGGCGTTCTCATAGGCCGGGTGGGTGCGGACCTTGTCCAGCTGCTGGCGAAGACCCGAAAGCTGATTGGCTAGGCCGCCGATGGTCGGGGCATAGGAGCGGCCGTTGTCGTTGACCACGATGATTGCCTTGCGGTCCTTGTCTCCGGCGATGTTGTTCGCCGCTTCCCAGGCCATGCCGCCGGTCAGGGCACCGTCGCCGACCAAGGCGACGGCATAGCGGTCGTCGAACCCGCGCAGCTTGTTGGCGCGGGAAATTCCGTCCACCCAGGACAGGGACGAGGAGGCGTGGGAGGACTCGACAATGTCGTGTTCCGATTCGCCGCGGTCCGGGTAGCCTGACAGGCCGTCCTGCTGGCGCAGCGTCTGGAAGTCTTGGCGTCCGGTCACCAGCTTGTGGACATAGGACTGGTGGCCGGTGTCGAAGACGATGGAGTCTTTGGGAGATTCGAAGACCCGGTGGATGGCAAGGGTCAGCTCGACCACGCCGAGATTCGGCCCCAGATGGCCGCCGGTGCGGGCCACATTGGCGATGAGAAATGCGCGGATTTCTTCTGCGAGTTCAGTCAGCTGTTTCAGGGTGAGCGCCCGAAGGTCGCTTGGTTTCTTTATGGTCTCTAGTAAAGACACAGTCATCCCCTTCACATGTTTGCCGAACTTCGGCACAGCAAGCTGGTGCGAAACACTAATTCTATCCCGCGCCAAACCACTTCTATTATCCGCCACCACACCGGTAGTTGCGAATCTAGCCCAAATGAGATTCGCTACGGTTGAATCCCAAACATCTCCAACGCTTCGGCCAGCATCCGGTGGCCCTGCTCCTCAAATTCTTCTGCACCCATAGAGTAGGCCCATACCGCGGTGCCTATCGCCTCCTGCAGATACAGCAGCGGCCAGTCCCTTGGCGAGCGAGGATCTGTTCCATAGCCTGCGAAGAACGCGGCTTCCAGATCTGGGCGCCCCTTCCACTGCTGGGAAGCCAGCCGAACCAGGTCTGTGGCGGCAGGGCGGAATTCGAAGCGGCCAAAATCGATGACCCGCAGTTTTCCTGCATCGGTGAGCCAGTTGCGCGGCTGCCAGTCGCCATGAGTAGGCACCAGCATGGCCGCCTGCGGAGAAAAGCTGTCCAGGCAGTGCGCTATTGCTTGTTCAGTCGGCGCAGGGATGCGGTGCTCCCGGCCCAGAACCTGCCGGCATTTGGCGATCAGCCGCGCCTCGTAGCCTTCATCCACCCGGCTGTGGCCATCGTGCAGAATTTTCAGCGCTATGCCGGCTTGATGGTGGATGGCCTGGTCGGTGGATGCAGGGGTCTTATCGGCAAGCACGCCGGGCAGGTAATCCAGCAGCATGAGACGCTGCGACCGGGAAAAGGCGATCAGCGGTGCACAGTAGCCGGCGGCCACCATCGCGGCGGTATGTCCGCGATGGGCCTGCAGCTCCCTGTCGAAATGGTGGTTGGCTTCGCCTGCGCTTTTGAGGATGAACCTGCGGCCACCGGACTCCATCTGGAGTACCAGGGTGTCGGTCTCGTGCCAGGAGAGATCCGCTTCCAGCCGGGCCCCGGGCTGCCAAACGTGCAGGCAGCGCAGCTGGCCTTCGGTTAGGAAGTTGTCGAGGTTCTCCGGTTCACTCATTCGCTTTCCTTGCCGCTGGATAGATCCTTCGTATGCTGGAAGCACAGCATGGACTGCCCATAGACTTCCTCGGTCAGGCCCTGTGATGCCATGCCCAGCCGCTCGCAGACCTTGATCGAGGCGTTGTTCAACGGGTCGACGAAGGCAGAAAGTGTAGTGATGCCGCGGCTGTGCGCATAGTCGATCACAGCCTGGGCTGCTTCAACCGCGTAGCCGCGGCCCTGAGCGTCAGGATGCAGGTGCCATCCGATCTCAATAGTTTCAGCTCCATCGACACTCGGGGTCCCCACGGGCTTGCACAACAGGTTGCCTGCTAATTCTCCGGAGCCGCGGATTTCAATGGCCCAGATTCCCTGTCCGGGCGCATCCACTGCCCGTCGGCGCACTATCGATGCCCGGGCTTCCTCAAGGCTTGCCATGACTCGGGATTCACTTCCCAGATACCTTACGGTTTCCGGCAGGGATTCGAGGCTGAACAGGAAATCTGCATCGGCCTGTTCCCAAGCCCGCAGCATAAGCCTGCGTGTAGCCAGTACTTTCATGCTTCGGCAAGCTCCATTCCATATGCTGTGCGGGTAAATGTTGATCCTAGCAAAACACCTTTTAATACAGTGGAGCCCAAGTCCTTTCGGACTTGGGCTCCACTGCTGTTCCAGTGATGAACAACTTTCCTAGGCGTGAACCTTAGTTAGCTGCTGCGATCTGACGCAGAACGTACTGCAGGATGCCGCCGTTGCGGTAGTAGTCGGCTTCACCTGGGGTGTCGATGCGCAGAACTGCGTCGAACTCAGTGACCTTGCCGTCTTCAGCGGTGGCGGTGACCTTCAGGGTTCCCGGGGTGACACCGTTGTTCAGTTCGGTGACGCCGGAGACTGCGAAGGTTTCGGTGCCTGCAAGACCCAGGGTGTCGGCGGATTCGCCTTCTGGGAACTGCAGTGGCAGAACGCCCATGCCGATCAGATTCGAGCGGTGGATGCGCTCGAAGGACTCTGCGATGACAGCCTTGACGCCCAGCAGTGCGGTGCCCTTGGCAGCCCAGTCGCGCGAGGAGCCCGAACCGTATTCCTTGCCGCCCAAGACGACCAGCGGGGTGCCGGCTTCCTTGTAGTTCATGGCAGCGTCGTACACGTACGACTGTGGAGCGCCGTCCTGGGTGAAGTCGCGGGTGAAGCCACCCTCGACGCCGTCCAGCAGCTGGTTCTTGATGCGGATGTTCGCGAAGGTGCCGCGGATCATGACTTCGTGGTTGCCACGGCGTGAGCCGTAGGAGTTGAAGTCCTTGCGGTCTACGCCGTTCTCGATCAGGTAGCGGCCAGCCGGGGTTTCCGACTTGAACGAACCTGCAGGCGAGATGTGGTCGGTGGTGACCGAGTCGCCCAGCTTGAGCAGAACGCGGGCGCCGTTGATGTCCTCAACAGGCTGTGGTTCTGCGGTCATGCCGTCGAAGTACGGTGCCTTGCGAGCGTAGGTGGACTTCTCGTCCCACTCGAAGGTGTCGCCCTCTGGGGTCTGCAGCGCCTTCCAGCGTGCGTCGCCCTCGAAGACTCCGTCGTAGCCCTTGGCGAACATGTCCTTGTCGATCGAGGAGTCGATGATCTCCTGAACCTCGACAGGCGATGGCCAGATGTCCTTCAGGAAGACATCGTTGCCCTCAGCGTCCTGGCCCAGTGCGTCGGTCTCAAAGTCAAAGTCCATGGTGCCTGCCAGTGCGTAAGCGATGACCAGCGGCGGGGAAGCCAGGTAGTTCATCTTCACGTCTGGGTTGATGCGGCCTTCGAAGTTGCGGTTGCCGGAGAGCACCGCGGTGGCGGCCAGGTCGTTGGCCTGGATTGCCTCGGAGATCTCCGCATCCAGTGGACCGGAGTTGCCGATGCAAGTGGTGCAGCCGTAGCCCACGACGAAGAAGCCGAGCTTCTCCAGGGAAGGCAGCAGACCCGACTTCTCGTAGTACTCGGTGACAACCTTCGAGCCTGGGGCGACCGAAGTCTTCACCCATGGCTTGGACTGCAGGCCCTTGTCAGCTGCGTTGCGTGCAAGCACTGCGGCGGCGAGCATGACCGAAGGGTTGGAGGTGTTGGTGCACGAGGTGATCGAAGCGATCGATACCAGGCCATGGTCGATGGTGAAGGTATCTTCGCCGCGGGTAACCTCAACTGCGGTCGATGGACGTCCGACACCCTGGGTGTCCTCGTTGTTCGACACGTAGTTGTACAGGTCCTTGCGGAACTGCTCCTTGGCACTGGACAGCTCGATGCGGTCCTGCGGGCGCTTCGGGCCGGCGATCGATGGAACGACGGTGGACAGGTCCAGCTCGAGGTACTCGCTGAAGCGGATCTCGCGCTCCGGGTTGTGCCACATGCCCTGTTCCTTGGCGTAGGCCTCAACCAGGGCGACGTTCTCATCCGAGCGGCCGGTCAGGCGCAGGTAGTCCAAGGTGACATCGTCAATTGGGAACATCGCTGCGGTCGAACCGAACTCTGGGGACATGTTGCCGATGGTGGCGCGGTTTGCCAGCGGCACCTCAGCGACGCCCTCGCCGTAGAATTCAACGAACTTGCCCACAACACCGTGCTTGCGCAGCATTTCGGTGATGGTCAGCACCACGTCGGTTGCGGTGGCGCCGGCCGGGATCGAGCCGGAGAGCTTGAAGCCGACAACGCGTGGGATCAGCATGGAGACTGGCTGGCCGAGCATTGCTGCCTCGGCCTCGATGCCGCCAACGCCCCAGCCCAGCACGCCCAGGCCGTTGACCATGGTGGTGTGCGAGTCGGTGCCCACGCAGGTGTCTGGGTAGGCGCGCACAACGCCGTCGACTTCGCGGGTCATGATGGTGCGTGCCAGGTACTCGATGTTGACCTGGTGCACGATGCCGGTTCCCGGTGGGACGACCTTGAAGTCGTCAAACGCGGTCTGGCCCCAGCGCAGGAACTGGTAGCGCTCGCCATTGCGCTGGTACTCGATCTCCATATTGCGCTCGACAGCGCCTTCGAAGCCGAAGGTGTCGATCTGGACCGAGTGGTCGATGACCATTTCGGCAGGTGCCAATGGGTTCACGCGGGTTGGGTCGCCGCCCAAGTCCTTGACGGCTTCGCGCATGGTTGCCAGGTCGACAACACATGGAACGCCGGTGAAGTCCTGCATGATGACACGAGCTGGGGTGAACTGGATTTCGGTGTTCGGCTGCGCCGAAGCATCCCACTGGCCCAGTGCCTTGATGTGCTCGCCGGTGACGTTCGCGCCGTCCTCGGTGCGAAGCAGGTTCTCAAGCAGAACCTTAAGGCTGTAAGGAAGGCTGTCTGAGCCTTCGACCTTATTCAGTCGGTAAATTTCGTATTCGGTTCCATTGACGTCAAGTACGCCCTTGGCACCGAAGCTGTCCACATTGCTCACGTGGGACTCCTCTCGCCAGACACTCATTCTGTTGCACTCGCACGATCACATTCCAGTTAGGAGTCCCTAACTGAGTTGCTCATGATCGTGTTGTTGCAGAGCTAAAAAACAGTCTATCGCCATCACGCGGAAAAAGGCCGGTCGGAAATAAATTTCGGCCAAATTCGTGTCCAAACGGACAAAAAGATCGGTTTAACGGCGCACGAACAGGGCCACGGACTCCATATGGTGGGTGTGCGGGTACAAATCGTGAATCTCCACGTGCGCTAATTCGTAGCCGCGCGCGGTCAATCGGCTCACGTCGCGGGCGAAAGATGCCGGGTCGCAGGACACGTAACAAATCCGCTGCACCGCGCTGGAGGCCAACTCGGCCGCCACGCTCTTGTCAATTCCGGCACGCGGCGGGTCAAGCACCACGGCGTCGAGGGCCGCATCGCGCGCCACCTGGCGCAGCACCCTTTCAACCCGTCCGCGGATCACCGTGGCCTGGGAAATCCCGCGCAGGTTCTTCTTCGCATCGGCGTGGGTGCCCGGTGCTCCCTCGATCGAGAACACGCGGCCTTCCTGACCCACGGCCCGGGCCAAAGGAAGTGAGAACAGCCCGGCGCCGGCATAGAGGTCTGCAATCTGTTCGCCGGGCTGGGGCTTAGCCAGTTCCAGCACGCGCTCGCTCAACGTGGCGGCGGCGGCGCGGTGCACCTGCCAGAAGCCTTCTCCGGTAATGCGGAATTCTTCGCCAAGCACTTCCTCGCTCAGCCAGCTGCGTCCTGCGATGGCCTGCAGCGCGCCGCGCCCATCGGCCGCCGAGCCGCCGGATTGGCTGAAGGCTGCGACGTTGACGCCTTCGGGTAACTGGCGCGCCACGCGCTTGGCAGCCCCGGGACGTGCCTCTGCCAGCAGGATCAGCACCGTGGCGTCGTCCTTGCTGGATACCGCTGCCTCAACCCGGTCGATGCCCGTGTAGTCCACGCCATACAGGCCCGTAGCTTCAATGGCCGGGTGCGCCAGCGGCATCTGGCTGATGGCGGTGAGCTTATTGCTCCTGAACCCGCTCATCGCCAGCCGACCTTCAGGATCCACCGAATAGGACATGCGGGTGCGCCAGCCAAGGCCATCTTCCCGGCCCAGTGCGAACTGCACCTGCGGGAAATTGTTCTCTTCGGCGTTCAGCCCGCCCAGGCGGGTGAGCTGTTCGGCAAAGACCCTGGCCTTCAGCTCGCGCTGGAATGGCAGTGAAATGTGGCCGAATTCGGCCCCGCCCACCGGGTCGCGGTGCGCCAGCGCGTCGGCGGGCTCCCAGAAATGCGGCACCCGGTGCTCGCTGGGCTCCAGCACCTCGGCCACATCGCCGCGCCAGAACTTCGCGCTCTCTTCGTTTTCGGTCAGGCGCACGCGCACCACTTCGCCGGGTACGCCGTGGCGGACGAAGATGACCCGGCCGTCGTGGCGCGCCACGGTGTGTCCGCCGTGGGCAATGGGGCCCAGGTCGAGGGTCAGGAGGTTGGATTCTGTCACGGTGGTTCAGTCCTTTGGCAAAGTATGCGGTTCGCGGTGGCCCGAGGATTCCTCGGTCGGGGCCCCGCCCAAAACGTTTTTGGCGCTGAGCAGGCGCCAGGGGACGGAGGCGATGAGCACTCCCGGCTCGTAGTGCAGACGGTTCTTCACGCGCAGCGCCGTCTGGTTGTGCACCAGCTGCTCCCACCAGCTGCCCACCACATATTCGGGGATGTACACGACGATCAGATCGCGCGGGGATTCGCGCTTGATGGAGCGGATATGGGAGATCAGCGCCCCGGGGATGTCGCGGTAGGGGGAAGCCAGCGCCGTGATCGGCACCGGGATCTTCAGCCGCTCCCAGTCAGCCAGCGTGCGTTCGGTCTTCTCCGCTTCCACGTCCACGATGATCGCCTCCAGCTTCGAGGGGCGGCTGGCCCGGGCGAAGGCCAGTGCGCGCAGCACCGGCTTGCGCACGGTGGAGACCAGCACCAGCGCGTGCACGCGCGAGGGCAGCGCGGTGGCCTGCCCGCCGTCGTCGTCGATGGACAATTCCGCATCCACCTGCTGGTAGTGGCGGTGCAGCGATTCCATGATGAGCATCAGCACCACGATGCCCAGCACCGCCAGCCACGCGCCGTGGATGAAGCGGGTGGCCAGCACCACCAGCAGCACCAGCCCGGAGAGCACCAGGCCCACCAGGTTCAGCAGGCGCTGGCGCAGCATCGAGACGCGGATCCGGCGGTCCGCCACCGGCACCAGCTCGCGCTGCCAGTGCTTGAGCATGGCTAGCTGGCTGAGGGTGAAGGAGACGAACACGCCCACCACATACAGCTGGATCAGCATGGTGACATCTCCCCCGAAGAGCAGCACCAGCAGCACCGCGGCGACGCCCAGGGACAGGATGCCGTTGGAGAAGCCCAGCCGGTCGCCTCGGGTGCGCAGCTGGCGTGGCAGGAATCCGTCGGTGGCCAGTTGGCTGGCCAGCGACGGGAAGGAGTTGAATGCCTGGTTGCCCGCCAGCAGCAGCACCATGATGGTCAGCGCTGAGACGATGACGGTGCCCAGATAGAACTGCCCAAACACCGCCTGCGCCAGCTGGCCGAGCACCGGAACCTGCACATAGTCCTCGGGGATCGGCTGGCCGTGCAGCATCAGCGAAGACTGCGGGTCAGCCACCACCTTGATGCCGGTGGCCTTGGCGAGCATCAGGGTGCCCAGGGTCAGCACGCCCGAGAGCAGGCCTAGGACCAGCAGGATCCGCCCGGCGTTCTTCGCGCGCGGGCGAGAAAGCTGCTGGACATTGGAGATCGGCACCTCGATGCCGGTCAGCGCCGCCGAGCCGGTGGAGAAGGCGCGCAGGATCAGCAGCGCCCCGACCATGCCCTGGATGCCGGTGGAGAACTCGGCATCGGGGATGATGGTGAACTGCGCACTGGGGGCCAAGCCCAGATGCCCGGTGGCGGCCATCACCCCGCCGATGGCGATCAGCGCGAGCATGCCGAAGGCGAAGAGGTAGACCGGAATGGCCAGGGACCAGCGGCCCTGGGCCGGTCCGCGCAGGTTGCCGACCACCAGCACGACGACGATCCCGGCGGCCACCAGCGCGCGGTACTCCCCCAGCACCGGGAAGATGCCCGTCAGGTACTGGGCCGCCGAGGAGCTGGACACGGCGACCGTGAGCACGAAGTCGACCAGCAGCGCCGCCGCCACTGCGGTGCCCGGGCGCGCCCCGAGGTTCTTGCTCACGATCTCGTAGTCGCCGCCGCCGGAAGGATAGGCCCGCACCGACTGGCGGTAGGAGAGCACCAGCACCACCAGCACCAGCAGCACCGCTACGCCGACATAGGGCGAAAGCATGGTCGCCGCCACGCCGGCCATGGCCAGGGTCAGCAAGATCTCATCCGGAGCGTAGGCCAGGGATGACAGGGCGCTGGAGGAGAAAATCGGCAAGGCGATGCGCGGCGGGAGCGGCTTCTTTTTCAGCTGTTCGGTGCTGAAAGGCCGACCCACCAGAATGCGTTTCAGACCATCAAATAATGCGGGCACCTCACTACGTTATCGCAGGCGCGGTGCGACATGGCCACCGCAAGTCAATCTGCCATCAGGCTCAACAGCGCTATTGTTGCTTTCAGGCGCCGTGCATCGGCGCCCGGTAGATCTGTTCCTAGAGCTTGCACCCGAGGAGTTTTTGGTGGCGCACTTTGTGATCATGGGTTGTGGACGCGTCGGCGTGGCCCTGGCCCATACACTGGATGCTGCGGGTCATTCCGTGGCGATCATCGACCAGGACCCGGAGGCCTTCCGCCGGCTCAGCGATGACTTCTCCGGCTCCCGGGTCACCGGGCTGGGCTTCGACAAGGACACCCTGGTCCAGGCAAAGATCGATGAGGCCTACGCCTTTGCTGCGGTCTCCAGCGGCGACAACTCGAATATTCTCGCCACCCGCGTGGCCCGCGAAACCTACAACGTGCCCAATGTCGTGGCGCGCATCTACGACCCGGGGCGCGCAGAAATCTACCAGCGCCTGGGCATCCCCACGGTGGCGGCGGTGCGCTGGAGCACCGACCAGGTGCTGCGGCGCATCCTTCCCGACTACTCCATGCGCGGGGACTTCCGCGAGCCCTCGGGGCGCCTGGTGCTCACCGAGGTGGCGCTGCACCGCGACTGGTACGGGCGCCTGGTGCGAGAGATCGAAGCCGCCGCCGGGGTGCGCGTGGCCTATCTGACCCGTTTCGGCGAAGGCGTCATCCCGGTGAACCGCACCCGACTGCAGGGCGGGGACCTCATCCACGTGATGATGCGGCTTGACCAAAGCCAGGACGTTGAAAAGATCCTTGCCAGCCCGCCAAAGCCAACCCCAGTCGATTAGAAGGAGCACAACGTGAAGGTAATGATTGCCGGAGCCGGCTCGGTGGGATCCTCGATTGCCCGCGAACTGGTAGCCAATTCCCATGAGGTGCTGTTGGTCGACACGAAAGCGGAGATGGCGCGCCGATCAGATCTTGAAGGCGTCAAATGGCTGATCGGCGATGCCTGCGAACTGGCGGTGCTGCAGCGGGTGGGGCTTGAAGACTACGACGTGGTGGTCTCCGCCACCGGCGACGACAAGGTCAATCTGGTCGTCTCACTGCTGGCCAAGAGCGAATTCGGGGTGCGCCGTACCGTGGGCCGCGTGAACAACCCCAAGAACGAGTGGATGTTCGACGACGCCTGGGGCGTAGACGTGGCGGTCAGCACCCCGCGCCTGATGACGGCGCTGGTGGAAGAAGCGGTGGAGGTCGGCGACCTGGTGCGCCTGCTGACCCTGAAGTCCGGCGAGGTCTACATGGTCGAGTTCACCGTCCCGCATGATTCAGGGCTGATCGGCCGAACCATCGGGCGCATCCCTTGGCCCACCGAATGCACGCTCATGGCGGTGGTGCGCGACAAGACCCCGTTCCCGCCCAGCGACGACGACGTCATCGAAGGCGGCGACGAGATCTTCTTCATCACCACCCCGGGGGCGGAGCAGCTACTGCGCCGCACCCTGCAGGGCTCCAGCCGCTAAGCGGCGCAGCGCAAAAAATGCTTCTGCCCGGCCCCGAATTTTTCGGGGCCCGGCAGAAGCATTTTTCCAAGGTTTGCCGGCTAGGACTGCGCTGGCTGCTCGGGCTCAGTCGCGGCGCCCTGCACCGGGCGCGAGACCAGCCAAGCGAACCACAGGCCCACCGCATACAGCGGAACGCCCATCAACGCCCTTGCCACGCCCAGGGACACCACCTGGTCGGCAAAGTACATCGGCAGCTGCACTACCAGGCGCAGCGCGAACACCGCGCAGATCAGCCAGGTGGCAATGCTGTAGCGGCGCAGCCTGTCCGGCTGGGCGCGCCAGGACACCGACTCATTGCGGATGAATCCGAACAGCAGCCCGATCAGCGGCCACTTGACGAAGATTGAGGCCATCAGCGCCATCAGGTATCCGCCGCTGATGAAAAAGCCGGGAACGTAGTAGTCCCGCGCATTGCCTGAGGTGCGGGCCACCAGCGCGCAGATCAGGATTCCCACCAACCCGGAAATGGACTGCAGCAGCGTCGACCTGGTGGCAAGGCGCCAGACCATGAACACCACGCCCAGCGCAATGGAGGAAATCAGCGCCCAGGACAGCTGCGAGGTAAACGCATAGACGATCACGAAGACAAAGCCCGGCACCACCGTTTCAAGGATGCCGCGCACTCCCCCGACGGTGGAGAGCACGTCGATGCCGCCGTCGGCGTTCTGCGCAACCTTTGAGTTGGCGCTGATTGCTTCGGCGAAGCTCGGCCTGCGCTCAGGCTGGGCATCCGGGGACTTCGTGGGTTCTTCGTTCACTGTGTTTCTCGCTTCTGCCCCGCGGGGCGTGAGTGCAGCTGGTCAGGCTCAGCCTCGGGCCACTGGGACGATGATGTATCTGGGGTTGTAGATCGTGGGGATCTGCTCCACCGGAGCGACCATGCCCGAGTATTCGATTTTCACTCCCGGCCGGATGCCCGGCACAGATTTCTGCCCCATGAACCGCAGCCGGATGTGCGGCACCGTGCCGCGCGGGGCGCGCATGGAACTCGGCTGGTCCACCACATCTGCGCTGAGCTGCGGCGCGCTGCCCGGAGCCGAATAGCTCACCGACTGGATATAGCCGACGTGCTCGATCCGGCCCTTTTCGGGCAGCTGCGCCAGTGATGCCAGGCGCGTATGCACCCGCCTGGCATCGGTGCCGGTGATCTTGGGTGACACCGGCTGGTATTTGCTGGGCATTCAACTAGCCGATCTGGGTGATTTCCGGACCGCGCTCGGGACGCTGCGGCGCCTGGGTTTCTTCCTGTTCCGGCTCGGCAGGACGTGCCTGGGCGTTAGTTGGAACGCTCAGCGGCAGCAGCTCCTGTGGAGGCAGCGGCTTGTCGCCGCGGTTCACGATCACCGAACGAAGCAGGTCGTCGATGGTCTTCGCGGCCTCTTCATCGCCAATGGCCGCTCCGCCGATCACCGCGCGCAGGAACCAGCGGGGGCCGTCGATGCCGACAAAGCGCAACGCTACGTGGCCGGCGCGGCCGTCGGGCAGCTGCTGCGGCACCTGGGCCAGCAGCTCCTGGCCGTATTCGCCGTCGCGCTGATAAATTTCGCCGTTCTGGCTCTTGATGTCTTCCTTGATCTTGTCGCTGATGCCAGGCCACAGCGAGGTGGACTTGGAGGCCGAGAAGGCCATCAGCTGCACGCGGGATTCGGCGATTTCCAAGGACACCGCAACCACGCGCTGGTTCGACTGCTCGACGTCCATGCGGACCTTCAATCCGATCACCGGCTTGACCAAGATGGAGCCGAAATCAAGGTAGTCGTCGGTATTTTCGACGTCCTTGTAGTCGAAGGGACCGTTCAGCTGGCGTTTGCCGGTGGCTTCTTCTTCCGCGCCGGCAGCCTGTTCGAGGTCAGCTGGCTCGGCCGCAGGGTGGTCCTGCGCCTTTTTACGCTTGAAAATCATGTTTTCCTTAGAAAAATCGTCGTAGTACCAAGAGTACTTAGTTCGCGCCGAATCCGCCGGTCGACCCGAAGCCGCCGGCACCGCGGGCCGAATCATCCAGGGAGTCCACCTGGATGAAGGCCGCCTGCTCGACTTTCTGGATGACCAACTGGGCGATCCTGTCGCCGCGGGTGATCGTGAACGGCTGCTGCGCATCGGTGTTGAGCAGGGTGACCATAATCTCTCCGCGGTATCCGGCATCCACGGTGCCCGGTGCGTTGACTACCGTGATGCCGTGCTTGGTCGCCAGGCCGCTGCGCGGGTGGACCAGGCCGACATACCCGTGGGGCAGGGCCAAGGCAATGCCCGTAGGAACCAGGGCGCGCTGCCCCGGCTCAAGCACCAACGAGGTCCGTGCATGCAGGTCAGCACCGGCATCCGAAGGGTGCGCATAGCTGGGCACCGGCAGGTCTTCATCAAGCATCTTGATCGAAATCTTGACTGTAGGCTCACTCATCGTCTTTAGATAGTCCTCGTGGATCATTCGTAAGGTTGCTGGATTCAGCTTTTGCTGGAGATAACTCTATCGCGGCGCATCCAGGCAGGAGACCAAGACCCAAAGATTCTACGACTCGTAAAACATTGCATAGACTGTAGCCATGAGTAATACCAGCCCAGAGGCTTCCAACGTTCTTTTCCAAGAGAAGATCTGGCCATCCTTCAGTTCGTGGATGTGGCCAGTTCTCATTTCAGCTACTGGTGGTATTGCTTTTGCACCGATCAACACCGCCCTGGGCTACACCGTGGGCATCGTCCTGCTGATCGCCTTGGCAGTGATCATGATCCTGCGGGTGCCGAGCATCGAGATCACCAGCGACACGGTCTCCGTCGGCCGGGCCAGCATTGAACGCAAGTACATCGGGCAGGTCGTCGGCTACCGCGGCGAAGAGGCATTCAAACAGCGCGGCCAGAAGCTGCACGGCTTGGCCTACATGCTGCTGCGCGGCTATCTGGATGCGGTGGTCAAGCTGGAAGTCGTTGACGAGCGGGACACCACCCCTTACTGGCTGGTCTCGACCCGCCGTCCGGAAGAATTCACCGCGGCTCTGGGCGGAGTCATGTATGAATTCACCGACGAAGCGCAGGAAGCGGCGCAGCGGGAAGCCGGCAATGACGAACACCACGAAGAACAGACCGACTAGATATAGATGAAGCCGAGCCAGCTGGCTCGGCTTCATCTATATCTCCTGGTTTCCCGAAGGCTTTGAACTCAGCCTTCGCACTCGGTGCAGAATTTCTGCCCTCCCTCTTCCCGGGCGAGCTGTGAACGGTGGCGCACCATAAAGCAGGCGGCGCAGGTGAACTCGTCGGCCTGCTCCGGCACAATGTCGATATTTGCTTCCTCGGCGGCTGCCTCGCCACCGGGAAGGACATACTCCTCCGCCAGGGCCCGTTCGCTTTCGTCAACAAGGTTGGCCATCGCCGCGGTTTTGCCCTGCTTCAACGCCGCGATCTCGCGAGCGCGCTGCGGGTCGTCCAGAGTTGAGCCTGCGGCGGCAGAATCCAAAGCCATAGTCTGTAGTTGCTCTTTCCTGAAGAAAAACATGGATGGAAAGCCTGCTGGTCACAGAAAACTTTCCGGCTAGCAGTATAACCACCAATCATGGCAGATCCTTCCCGCGCACGGTCCGCGGACGCAACTTGACCATGAATCTTGCGCCACGCCCCGCCGGGTGGTAGGAAAATAGGCTCGCAAGTGGCAGAGTTTTACACAGTAAGTGAACTGTGTGGAGGGTAGTAATGCGTCAGCTGAGACTCGTGGGAATTCATGAAAATGGTTCCAGTTTGCAGGTCAGCAGCGACGACGGGATGAGTTTCGAACTGCCCGTTGACGATGCACTGCGCAGCGCCATGTCCGAAATCGCCCGTTCCAGGGCCCCGCGCAACCGCGAAGAGTCCTCCGTGCACTCGCCGCGCGAAATCCAGGCCCGCGTCCGCGCCGGCGCGTCGGCCTATGAGCTGTCCTTGGAATGGGACATGCCCATCGAGGCGATCGTCAAGTACGAGGGCCCGGTGCTGGCTGAACGCGAGCACATCGCAGAGCTGGCGCGCAGGGTGGAAGTATCCGGTCCGCAGACCGATGCAGAATACCGCGAAGTCTTCGGCGAGGAGCCTGCCGACTTGGGCGCCATGGTCGAGCACCGCCTGCACCAATTGAACATCGACGCTGCAAGCGCCCGCTGGAATTCGTGGAAGGATCCCGAAGGCCAGTGGATCGTCACTGTGGAATTCGACTCGCCGCTGCCGGCGGAGAACGTGGAGTCGCTGGACAACGACGCCTCCCAGAGCGAAAACATCGCCCGCTGGGCGTTCACCCCTTCGCGGCGCAGCCTGAAGAACCTGAACCGCTGGGCGCAGACCCTCAGCGAGCAGGTGGCCCCCGAATACTTTCGACCAGTTTCAGCGCTCTCGCAGGTAGAGAACGAGCCGGCCGCCCCGGCGGCTCCGGAGCCTGACGAGACCGAAGAGCTCATTTCGCTGCTCAACGCCCGCCGCGGCCAGCGCAACAAGGACACCGATCCGAAGCTTGAGGCCCGCTACAACGAAATCATCGAGCGCGGGATGAGCAAGTACGAGTCCGAAGAGGACGAGTCGCTGCCGCACCTGCCCCAGGGCATTTCACCGCGCACCTCGCAGCTGGTCGTAGTGGCGGACTCCGAGTCCGGCGCGCCCGAGGCTTCCAAGTCCGATGCGGAGCAGCACGACGACGGCGCGGCCCGCAAGGCCAAGCGCTCGTCGGTGCCCAGCTGGGATGACATCATGTTCGGCAAGCGCAAAAAGGACACCGATTCCTAGCCTGCGGACAACATCATACGACTGAGGGTGGCCTCGCCGAGTTCGGCGGCGCCACCCTCATCTGTTCTCGGTGCTCCAGGCCCCTAGGCAGTGCGGTGCTTGATCAGCGGGACATAGCGCTCAGCGGCGGTCAGCGAACCGTGCTGCCCCACCATCTCGAAGGCCATCGGCTTGACCCTCCGCCCGTCATAGAGGGCAATGGGCTCGGCGGCGAGAATCATCAGATCCCCCAAGCGCTGGGCGTGCTTGTCGCTGATCGAGCCAAAGTAGCCCATTTCGATCGCTTCGTCGCGGCTGAGCACCCAGGCCTTGGACCCATAGGCTTGCTGCCAGGCCTCGCGGACTGCTTGGCGTGTGGCATCGCTGGCTTCCGGGGAGAATGTCAGCTGGACCCCGCGCGGCTCCCCGCTGGTCAGTTCCACCGAGTCGATCAGTTCCGGCTGGGTGCTGTAGTCGATGCGCTGCGAGGCGGGGATGTCCACCATGCCGTGGTCTCCGGTGATCAGCACCGTGGTCTGCTCTGGCAGCTTTGATACGAGGTTCTTCACCACGTAGTCCAGCTCTTCGAGGGTTCCGCGCCACTGCTCGGAGTCGACGCCGAACTTGTGCCCGGCCTTATCCAGCTCGTTGAAGTAGACGTAGACCAGCGCGTTGCGGTGCTTGGCAAAAATTTCGGCGGCAGCCCGCGAACGGGCGGTAGCCTGCTGAGCGGCCACGAACTTCGGTCCGCGCAGCGCCGCCTTGGTCAGCGCGGAATGCGCGAACTGGGAAATCGAGACGGTGCCCACATGGATCCCGTGCTCGGCTACCTGCTCAAACACTGTAGGCTGCTGCTGCCAGAGATAGGGGTCGAGATCGCCCGGCCAGCCTCCGAGCTGGTTCACCACCCGGCGCCTTACAGGGTCCACCACGTCATAACCGACCATGCCGTGCACTCCGGGGGCTACGCCGGTGGCCAGGCTGCTGAGCGAGGTGGCGGTGGTGGAAGGGAATCCGGTGCCGATCTTCTGGGCCGCCCCAAAGTGCGAACGCAGGAAGGGTGCGTGGCCGATATGCGACTTGAGCTGGTTCCAGCCCAACCCGTCGATGAGGATCACCACCACCCTTTTGGTCGCTTCGAGACCCAGCGGATTCTCAAATCCGGGCACGCCCAGGGCATGGGCCGCCGAAGGCAGCACCTCGCTGAGCGTGGACACTCCGTAGTCCGGAGCGGCCGGAATATTCTGGGATGGGACTGGCAGCTGCCGCGAAGTCACGTCGCGGCCCTAGCTGATCGTTGCCAGGCGCAGGCGGACAGCGAATTCGCGGGCCTTGTCCACCGCATTTTGGCCGTCGGCTTCCGCGCTGACGCGCAGCACCAGGTCCTCGGGCTGCGAGGTGCCGTTCAGCCCGTGGTCGGCATCGCACTGCGGATCCCCGCAGCTGGCGGGAGCCAAGTCGATGCGCTTGGTTCCGTCCCAGGACAGGCCGAAGGTCAATTCACGCACCGGATCGCTGCTGGAATAGTGCTGCGGCTGGTGGTAGACGAAGCTGGTGGCCACGGATTCGATGCGCGAAAGGCCAATCATCTCCACCGAGACCTGGGCCATGACGTCCTTGCCGTGGTCGTCGAGCTGCTGGTCGTCCACGTGCACGATGAACAACACCTTCTCGCTGCGCACCATCACAGTGATGTGGCGGTGGACTTCGGTGTGGTCGAAGTGAGTCTCCAGATGCAAAAGATGGTCAACCACCGGCTGGTCCAGCATTGCTTCGGCAAGCACGTCTTGGACCATTTGCGGGTAGAAGCCGGCGCGGACCAAATCATGCTGGAGTTCAGCGCCGGCAGTCGTCGAATAAGTTGCAGAGCTCATGGCTCAATTCTACCCAGTGAACGCCGCCGCCAGTTTGCGGTGTGTCGCCGCAGCTAGCTGCGCAGCGCCCTGCGGATGCTGTCGGTGCGCTGCTGCGCATTGCCGATCTTCAGCTTCACGCCGAGCACGCTCAGGGAATGGGCCGAGACGGAGACCGGCGCGAAGTTCGCGATGGTCACCTCCGGGTGGTTGTCCTTGAGCAGCGAAACCCTGGTGATGAAATCCGTGAGCAGCCCAAGATCCACCGCAGGCAGCCCCTGGTAGCCGAAGAGCCGGGCGCTGCTGCGCGGGCGGTGGACCAGCTGCGCCAGGTCGGTGGCGGAGAACGGGGGCACGCCGTGGGCCCAGTCATCGAGCAAGTTCACGGCGTCTCCGCTCAGGCCAAAGGACACCACCGGCCCCAGCAGCGGGTCCTCCATGCCCTGCAGCACGCAGGCCTGTCCGGCATCAGCCATGGACTGCACCTCTAGGGAGGTCACCCCGTAGCCTGCCATCAACGCGCTCATGTGAGCGAAGTTCGCCCGCAGGCTCGCCTCGTCGGGGATGTCCAGCCGCACCCCGCCCAGGTCCAGGCGCTGGCGCAGGTCGGGGTCGTTGGCTTTGAGCACCACCGGCCAGCCCAGCTCATTGGCCGCGGCCACCGCTTGGTCTGCGGTGGATACCACCGTGGAGCCGAAGAATTCCAGCCCGTAGTAGCCCAGCAGCCTGGCGCTTTGCTGCGGGTCCAGTTCCAGCAGCTCGGTCCCGTTGACCTGTCCTGCCAGTTCCTGCAGGTAGTCTGCGGCCCCTTGGACGTCCAGGCCCTCGGGCTCCACGAGCGGCTCGAAGGGGATGTCAAGCCACTGCCGGTAGCCGTAGGCCTTGCCCAGCGCGCCGGCGGCAGCTGTCGGCGAGATGTAGACGGGAACCTGGTGGTGCACTCCCCCGCAGATCTTCTCATCCACGTGACCGGGCAGCACGGCGATGACCGGCTTGTCCTGGGCTGCGAATTCCGCAAGCACCCCGAGCACCGCCTCGGTGGAAATCCCCGGATGCGGGAGCTGGGCGAGGATGATGCTGTCGATCTGCTCATCGGCAACCAGCGCGGCGATGCGCGAACGCAGGGCCGGCAGCAGCACCGACTGGCCCGCGGTGTAGTCGAGTTCTTCACGCTGGGCGGTGGCGTTCAGGTTGCGGGCCTGGGCCACATCGCAGACCACCTCGGCAAGGGTCAGCGAGTTCGAGAGCACGCCCACCCGCGGGCCGGCGGGCGCCTTGAAGATCGACAGCAGTCCGGCCACCTCCATCAGCTCTTCCACCGAACGCACCCGGATCACCCCGGACTGGCGCAGCATGGCGTTCAGCGCGCTGCTGGGCGCCTGGCCGATGCGGGCCGAATGCCCCGGCGGCAGGCGCCGGCCGAGCAGGTCGGATTTGGCGACGATCACCGGCTTGCTGCGTGCCAGGCGCCGGGCGATCCTGGCGAACTTGCGCGGGTTGCCGAAGGATTCAAGGTGCATGGCCACCAGTTCGGTGCGCGGGTCGTCCTCGAAATACTGCATGGCGTCATTGCCCGACACATCGGCGCGCAGGCCCGAGGAGATCGAGCTGCTGATGCCTATCGCATGCTGGACGGCGACACCTTGGAGGATCATGCCCATGGACGCGGATTGGCTGAACAGGCCCACGTTGCCCGCTGCGGGGGTGACTGCTGCCCCCGAAATATGCAGGTTCACCTCCGGGTCGGTGTTGACCAGGCCCAGCGAGGCGGGGCCGAGCACGCGCATTCCGTTGGCCCTGGCCAGGGACACCAGCTCGCGCTGCTCTAAGAGCCCGTCGACGTTTTCATATCCCGCGCTCATGATCACCAAGCCCTTGACCCCGTGGGACCCGCAGTCCTCGATGGCTTGGGTCACCCGCTCGCGCGGTACGCAGATGACTGCGAGGTCCACCGGTCCGGGAATCTCGCTGACCTTGCCGTAGGCCATGAAGCCCCCGACTTCCAGCGCGGAGTCGTTCACCGCATAGACGCTTCCGGTGAATCCAGATTCGACCAGCCGGTGCAGCACCGCGTTCCCCAGCTTTCCCCAGCGCCTGCTCGCGCCGATCACCGCGATTGAGCTGGGGGCCAGGATCCCTGCCACGCTGCTGGCTTCGGCGCGGTGCTCGCGCGCTTCGGTGACTTCGCGGGACTTTTCGGTGGGGTTGATCGGGAATTCGAGCATCACCACCCCGTCCTCGAAGTGCCTGGCGACGTTGTAGCCGGCGTCGGAGAAGACCGTGAGCATCTTGCGGTTCTCGGGCAGCACCTCGGCGGTGAAACGGGTGATGTCGTTTTCCCTGGCGGCCGCGGCCAGGTGCTCCAGAAGGATGGAGCCGATGCCGGTGCCCTGGTATTCGTCCGAGACGTTGAAGGCGACCTCGGCTTCGGCCGGGTCGTCGAGCCGGTCATACCGTCCGACGCCGATGATACTGTTGCCACGCAATACGGTAAACGCAACGCGGTTGACGTAGTCCACGTGGGTGAAGCGCTCAAGTTCTTTGGCCGTCAGGGACGACTTGTACGTAAAATAGCGTAGGTATACCGAGGTTTCGGATTGTTTTCTATGCATATCCTGCAGGGCCTGGGCGTCGGCCGGAGTAATCGGGCGAAGATGGGCAGTAGTGCCATCCCGCAGAACTACGTCTGCTTCCCAGTGCGACGGATATGCCACAGAAAGTTTACGATCCACCATAGGCTTAGGATAGTCGCGAGTTTGATGCTGTGCCCAGTGGCAACACGCACCAAAGCGCATTCAAGCCGTACTCAGCAGATGAAGGAATTACAGCTCAATGGCTCGAAAGAAGTCTGAAGATCTACCAGCGGATTTCGTGGAGAACATCATCGATATCGATGTCACCAGTGAAATGGAATCTTCATTCCTGGAGTACGCCTATTCGGTGATCTATTCCCGAGCCCTGCCCGACGCCCGCGACGGGCTCAAGCCGGTCCAGCGCCGCATCCTGTTCCAGATGGCCCAGATGGGTCTGCGACCCGAGAAGGGGCATGTGAAATCCGCCCGCGTGGTCGGCGAGGTCATGGGCAAGCTGCACCCCCACGGCGACACCGCGATCTACGATGCCATGGTGCGCCTGTCCCAGGACTTTTCGCTGCGCCTGCCGCTAATCGACGGCCACGGCAACTTCGGCTCACTGGACGACGGCCCGGCAGCCGCCCGCTATACCGAGGCGCGCCTGGCGGCCTCCGCGGTGGCGATGACGGCGAACCTCGATGAAGACGTCGTGAACTTCATCCCGAACTACGACAACCAGTTCATGCAGCCTGAGGTCCTTCCGGCGGCCTTCCCCAACCTGCTGGTCAACGGCACCACCGGCATTGCGGTGGGCATGGCGACGAATATGGCGCCGCACAATCTGGGAGAAGTCATCGCCGCCGCCCAGCACCTGCTGGTCGAGCCCGAGGCCAGCGTGGAGGAGCTGATGAAGTTCATCCCCGGCCCGGACTTGCCATCGGGCGGCACCATCATCGGCCTGGACGGAATCAAGGACGCCTACCGCACCGGCCGCGGCCTGTTCCGCACCCGCGCCACCGTGGCCCTGGAAAAGGTTTCTGCGCGCAAGTCCGCGCTGGTGGTCACCGAGCTGCCCTACACGGTCGGCCCGGAGAAGGTCATCGAGAAGATCAAGGACGGGGTCGCCAACAAGAAGATCTCAGGCATCTCCGATGTGGTGGACCTGACCGACCGGCACAACGGGCTCAAGCTCGTCGTCGAGCTGAAGAACGGGTTCAACCCCAACGCAGTGCTCGCCAGCCTGTACAAGCACACCCCGATGGAAGACTCCTTCGGCATCAACAACGTAGCCCTGGTCAACGGACAGCCGCAGACCCTGGGGCTGCGCGAGCTGCTCACCGTGTACGTGGACCACCGCCTGGACGTGGTGCGCCGCCGCACCGCATTCCGTCTGGCCAAACGCGAAGACCGGCTGCACCTGGTCGAGGGCCTGCTGATCGCGATCGTTGACATCGACGACGTCATCGCGATCATCCGCTCCTCCGAGCAGACTGCCGAGGCTCGCGAGCGGCTGATGAGCGTCTTCGACCTCTCCGAGGCCCAGGCCAGCCACATTCTTGAGCTGCGCCTGCGCCAGCTGACCAAGTACTCGCGGCTTGAACTGGAGACCGAGGCCGAACAGCTGCGCAAGGAAATCGAGGAGCTGCGCGCGATTCTGGCTTCCGACCAGCTGCTGCGCGAGCTGGTCTCCAGCGAGCTGGGCGAAATGGCCGAGACCTTCGGCACCGAGCGCCGCACCAAGCTTGCCAAGAGCGCCGAGCTGCAGCCGCTGCGCGGCACCGCCCTGCCCGAGGCGGTGGGCACCGGCAAGAAGGCCACCTTGGCGATGGAAGTGTCAGACACTCCGTGCTGGGCCCTGCTCTCCGCCACCGGGCAGATTGCGCGTACCCATGCGCGCACGCCAATCGACTATGCTTCAGCCCGCGTCAAGCACGATGTTCTGCTCTCCCAGGTGGCC
Organism: Glutamicibacter uratoxydans; assembly: GCF_006539925.1. Lineage (GTDB taxonomy): Bacteria > Actinomycetota > Actinomycetes > Actinomycetales > Micrococcaceae > Glutamicibacter > Glutamicibacter uratoxydans. The sequence goes on from NZ_BJNY01000021.1 coordinate 44,639, forward strand.
ACCTCGGCCCGCGGCGAGATCGGCGCGTTGACCTCCGCCGGGCGGATCCTGCGCGTGTCCATGATCGATGTGCCGGTGCTGCCCGAAACCCACGGCTTCCCGCAGCTGGCCCAGGGCGCCGCAGTGTCGGAGTTCCTGAAGCTGCCCAAGGGCGAGTCCCTAGTGGCGCTGGTGCCGCTGAACAAGGTGCTGGCACTCGGCACGCTGCACGGCGTTGTCAAGCGCGTCACCCCCGACTACCCGCTGAACCGCGAGGAGTTCGAGGCGATCACGCTCAAGGACGGCGATGCGGTGCTGGCGGCGGCGCCGGCCGAGGACGAGGACCAGCTGGTGTTCTTGACCCGCAATGCCCAGCTGCTGCACTTCAGCGCCTCCGCGGTGCGCGCCCAGGGCCGTACCGGACGCGGCATGGCGGGCATCAAGCTGGCAGCTGACGACCAGGTGATCTTCTTCGGAGTGATCCCTGCCGGAGCCAACGACGCGGTGGTGGCCACGATCGCCTCCGGTTCGCAGACCCTGCCTGGCACCTCGGGCCAGTCGGTGAAGCTGACCGCCTTTGCCGAATTCCCGGCCAAGGGACGTGCCACCGCCGGCGTGCGCGCCCACCGGTTCGTGAAGGGCGAGGACTTCCTGTCCCTGGGCTATGCCGGCGCAGGCCCTGCACGGGCCAGCTCCACTGCCGGCGTGGTGCGGGCGCTGCCTACCGAGTTCGGCAAGCGCGACGGCTCCGGTGCCCCGCTGGCCCAGAGCATCAACCTCCTCGGCGGGGCGCTGGTGCCCGCGGGCGCAGCCGCCGCCGGTGCTTCCGCCGCGGCCCAGGAATCCGCGCAGGACTCAGCCCCGCAGGCTCCGGAGCAGCTGCCGGCCCCAACCCGCGGCAAGCCTGCGGTGCAGCCGGGAGAAGACACCCTGCCATTTGACGACGGCGGAGTGCTGCTCTAGAGAGTCACCGGCACCTTGGGTGCCAGCTCCACCCGGGCGCCGCAGCGCTGGGCAAGGCGTTCATCGTGGGTAATGAGCACCACGGTGCGCCCTGCCAGGGCCTGTTCCAAAGTGCGCATCAGCTCCTGTGCTTCGTCCTGTCCCAGATGGGCGGTGGGCTCGTCGAGGAGGATGACCTGGTGCCCACCAAGCAGGGCTCGGGCCACCGCCAGCTTGCAGCGCTGTCCACCCGAAAGGCTGTGTCCGCCCGAGCCGATGCGGGTCTCCAGGCCCGTGGGCTGTGCCCGGAACCAGTTACCCAGGCCCACCTGGTCTAGCACCGCTTCTAACTGCTGATCCGTCGCCCGGGCATCAGGGCCCAGGCCAAGCAGCAGGTTTCGCTTGAGCGTCGAGTCAAAAAGATGCGCTTCCTGCGGGCACCAGGCCACCGACTCCGGGCTGATGCCCGAATCTTCCAGCCGTTGGCCTGCCGCATCCAGCGGGTGCAGGCCCCCGGAGCGCACCGGAAGGACTCCGAGCAGCGCGGTGAGCACTGTGGATTTGCCCGAACCCGAGGGTCCGGTAATTGCCGTCCAGGCTCCCGGCTCGATCCGCGCAGTCAGCGACTGGACTACCGCCGGGCCCTGGCCGTAGCCCAGGCTCAGCTGCTCCAGCTCGAATCCGTACACCGGCTGGGTTGCCGCGGCGGCTTCTTCCGGTGCTTGGCCCAGACGCTGGTCGGCCAGCGAAGTTGTCAGTTCCTTAAGCGCGCGGGAGAGCATCACCGAGTTCAACGCCGCGCCGGTGCAGTCTGCCAGGGCGAGCATGAGCAGCACGGCGAGCGCCGTCAGCGAGCCAGAGACCTGGGAGGCGGCCGCGATCAGGACCGCTGAGCCGGCGGTGGCCAGGACGCCCAGGCTCGGGGCCAGTGCCCGTCCCAGTGCGTGGTGCCGCGCCGCGGCGGTGTGGGCCGCCTCCTCGTCGGCCAGCGCCGCCAGCTGCGGCTGCAGCGAGCCGAAGGCGCGCAGCGAGCTCTTGTTGCGCAGGATCGAGAGGATCTGTGCGCTGAGCGAGAGCCGGTATTCCAGGGCCGCTGCCTGATGGGCGGATTCGACCTTGGCCACCAGCCAGCTACCGGGCAGCGCCAGCAGCAGGAAGGCGCCTGCGGCGATCATGCCGAATGCCGGCTGGATGAACCAGAGCACCGTGCAGGCGCTGAGCCAAACCAGCACCGCCTGCAGCGGCGGGAACAGCACCCTGGCCAGCAGGTCGCGCAGCTCGTCCACCTCGGCCAGTAGGAAGCGCAGCACCACCGAGGAACGGCTGACCAGGCCCCACCCGCTCGGGTCTGACACCATAGAGTTCCAAATCTTTTCCCGCAGCGTGGCGGCATAGCCCAGCACCGCGTCGTGGATGGCCAGCTGCTCCAGGTAGCGCAGGGCGGCGCGGCCGATGCCCAGAGTGCGGACCATGACGAAGGCGACCGTCAGGGTGAGGATGGCTGGCTGGTAGCTGGCCTGGACAATCAGCCAGCCGCTTAGTGCTGCCAGGCCCACGGCGCACAGCACGCTCAATGACCCGTAGGCCAGCGCGAGGCGTGCCGGGCGGTAACCGGCAAACAGTTCGCGCAGCGGGTTGAATCCTGCATCGCGGCGTTCTTCCCGCGCGGCGGATGCCAGCTGTGGTGCAGTACGTGCAGGAGCTGTGCCAGGCTCCGGCGAAGCTTCTTCGCGCAAGGCGCCTGCATCGGCATCGGCATCTTCGCACAGGGCCGGGTCGTGGCTGGCGATCAGCGCCGCGCAGTTCTCGGGCAGTTCCCCCAGCATCCTGCGCACGGCGCTTGCGTTGGCATCATCTAGGTGGGCCGTGGGCTCGTCGGCCAGCAGCAGGGTGCAGTCCGGTTCGGTGTGCATCCGGGCCAGTGCGCGCAGCACTTCCAGCCGGCGCAGCTCTCCCGGCGAGTATTCGCCCAGGGGCCTATCGAGCATCTGCTCCAGCTGCAGCTGCGCCGCCATCTGGGCAATGAGGCCAGCGTCGGCCCCGGGCAGGTCCTGGGCCAGTTGTGCGGTGCCGGTGGCGGCGTTGAACTGCGGGTGCTGGCTGATCACCGCGGCGCTTCCCGCAAGGTAGACCTCGCCCTGGACGCGGCGGGAGTCAAAGGTGTTGTCGCTGGTGGCGGCCTCGGCAATCAGCCGCAGCAGCGATGTTTTTCCGCTTCCGCTGGCGCCATCGAGCACCACGCGCTGCCCGGGCGCCAGACTGAGGCTGTAGTTCTGGTAGATCGGTGCCTGGTCCTGGTACTGCAGGTGCAGCTGGCGGACTTCCAGGATGTTTCCTGCGTCCTGCGCCGCGGCGCTACGCACCAGGGCTTCGTTGGGGACTTCGGCGGTGGCCTGCTGGTAGCGCTGGTAGGCGGCCAGCCCGTCGTCGGCAGCGTGGTAGGCGGAGCCGACCTCGCGCAGGGCTCCGAACAGTTCGGGAGCCAGGATCAGGATGCTCAGCCCGGCGGCAAGTTCCATGTCGCCTCCCACCAGACGCACGCCGATCATGACGGCGAGCACTGCCACGGACAGGGTGGAGATCAGTTCGAGCCAGAAGCTGGAGAGGAACACGGTTTTCAGGTTGGCCATGGTGGCGCTCCGGTATTTCTCCCCGACCTGGCCGATGGCGCTGCCATGGCTCCTGGCCCGGCCCAGCCCCAGCAGTGCCGGCAAGCCCTGGGCCAGTTCATAGAGCTGGTGCGCCAGCGCATCCAGGGTCGACTGCGAGGCGTCCAGCGTGTCCTGGGTATGCAGGCCGATCAGCGCCATGAAGACCGGCACCAGCGGGATGGTCAGCACCAGCACCAGTGCGCTGAGCCAATCTAGGCGCAGGATGTAGATTCCCAAAACCAGCGGCACGGTCAGCGCGCCGATCAGCGCCGGGATGAATTTCGTGAAGTAGTCCTCCAGCTTTTCCAGTCCGTGGCCGGCCAGGGTTGCCGTCACCGGGACCGAATGCTCGGCTTGCGGATCGGGCAGGAAGCCCGGGCGGCAAGCGGCGGTGCGCACTAGGTTGGCGCGCATCTTTTCCTTGGCCCCTGACCCCATGCGCAGTGCCGAGGCATTCAGCCCCCACACGCCCAGCACCCGGGCGCCGGCTCCTGCCGCGGCGAGCAGCAGCAGCTGCGCATCGGGGTGGCCGCCGGCCGCCATGGCGGCGATCCACTGGCCCAGGCCCATGGCGATGAGCACCAGACCTGCGGCCTTGAGGACCGAGAACGCTGACAGGGCCAGCAGCTGATGCGGGGCAATCAGCCCGCGGGGCAGGAATCGTGGGGCGCGCATGGGGCGGCTTCCCTCCTTGGGGTTGCGCTGTGCTTAGACGACGGAGGTGACTTCGTGCGCTGCGGGGATGTGCTCCTCGCGGATGCGCTTGCGGAAGACCCAGTAGCTCCACGCCTGGTAGGCAAGGACCAGCGGGACTCCGAAGGCCGCGACGATGCTCATCAGCTTCAGCGTGTACGGGGTGCTTGACGCGTTGTAGATGCTCAGGTCGAAGGCCGGGTCAATGGTGGAGGGCAGGACCACCGGGAAGGCGGCGGTGAAAATCGCTGCCACTCCTGCCAGCAGCATGGCGCCCAGCGCGATGAAGGCGGCGCCTTCCCGCCCGGCAATGGCCAGCAGCAGGCTGGCAATCAGTGCGGCGGCGGCTGCCGCCAGCAGCGCCCAGGCTGCGGCCGAGTCATTGCGCAGTACGACTGCCAGCACCCAGAGCACCAGCGGCACGGCTGCCGGCACCAGCCAGCGGGTGAACAGCTTCCCTGCCCGGGCGCGGATCGGCCCGTCGGTCTTCAAGCGGACGAAGGCCAGTGCGTGGATCCAGCAGAACGCCACTACTGCCACTCCGCCGAGCACCGCATGCCAGGTGAGCCAGGCGAAGGGGCCGCCGACGCGGTCGCCGTTGGCGTTCAGCGGCAGCCCCAGGGTGGTCAAAGCGAGCATCGCGCCCACGCCGAAGGCGGCGACCAGCGAGCCGTAGCCCAGCGCCGCATCCCACAGCTTGCCGGCGGCGGCGGTTTTCGCCTTGCCGCGGTATTCGATGGCCACGGCGCGGAAGATCAGTGCGACCAGCACGAGCGTCAGCGGAATGTACAGTGCGGAGAACAGCGAGGCGTACCAGTGCGGGAAGGCGGCAAACGTAGCGCCGCCGGCCGTCAGCAGCCACACCTCGTTGCCATCCCACACTGGCCCGATCGTATTGAGCAGCACGCGCTTGCGCTGCTCGCTTGAGCGGCCGATGCCGATCATCATTCCCACGCCGAGGTCGAATCCCTCAAGGAAGAGGTAGCCGCACCACAGCACGGCGATCAGCACGAACCAAAGAGCTGGCAGCCAATCCATGTCATTACTCCTTTTCTGCTCTTGCCTAGTAGGCGAAGGCGAGCACGTCGCCGTCGTCGCTGTCGTCGTGGGCGGACTGGTCCTTGCCGTCGGCGGTGCTATGCGACAGTTCCGGCATGGCCGATCCGACGCCGCCGCGGATATAGCGCGTGAGCAGCACCAGCTCCACGACCAGCAGGACAGCGTAGACAGTGGTCAGCGTGATCAGCGAGAACAGCAGTTCTCCGGCGCTGACGGTTGGGGACACCGAGGCCGCCGTATACATGAAGACCTGGTCGATGCCGCCCATTTCAGGATTGGGCGCCACGGTGAAGGGCTGGCGCCCCATTTCGGTAAAGATCCATCCGGTGGCGTTCGCCCCGAAAGGAGCCGCGATGCTCAGCAGGGCAATGCGAGAGAGCCATTTGCTCTGCGGCACGGTGCCCTTGCGGGTGATCCACAGGACCACCGCCGCGGCCAGGGCCGAAAGTCCGCCGAAGGTGATCATGAGTCGGAAGCCCCAGTAGGTCACTTCCATGACCGGCAGGTAGTCGATTTCCTGGCCGGCGTACTGGCCCATGCTTTCGTCGTTCGGGTAGTACTTGCCGTACTTCTCCTGGTATTCGGGGATCAGGGTGTTCACGCCCTTGACCTCGGTGGTGAAGTCGCCGTTGGCGAGGAAGGAGAGCAGGCCGGGAACTTCGAAGACTGCCACCACGTCATCGCAGCTGGTGGCTCCCTTGGTGGTGACATCCCCCAAGGTCAGTACGGAGAACCCGGTGCCGTCATGGCAGGCGGCTTCTGCCGAGGCCATCTTCATCGGCTGCTGCTCAAACATCAGCTTTGCCTGCTCGTGGCCGGTCAGCGCTACGCCCATAAAGGACACCAGGGCAACGACGGCGCCGATGCGCAGGGACTTGATCCACACCTGGTAGTCGACCTCGTCGCGGCGCCTGCCCTTGGACAGGTCTTCTCCGACCACGACGCGCCCCTGTGCGTCGACGGTGTCGATGCCGTCGCGGCGTCGGCGGTACAGGTGGAACCAGGAGATGCCCAGCAGGAACCCGCCTGCTACGGCGAAGGCTCCGAACAGGGTGTGCGGGAAGGTGATCAGCGCGGTGACATTCGTGAACACCGCCCAGGCGTCGGTCATCACCGCGCGCCCGTCGATGATCTGGGTGCCCACCGGATGCTGCATCCACGAGTTGGCGACAAGGATGAAGTAGGCGGAGAGCATGGTGGCCAGCGAGGCGGCCCAGATGGTCAGCAGGTGCAGGAACTTGGGCAGTTTCTTCCAGCCGAAGATCCACAGGCCCAGGAAGGTCGATTCGACGAAGAAGGCCAGCAGCGCTTCCATCGCCAGCGGCGCGCCGAAAACATCGCCGACGTAGCGACTGTATTCGCTCCAGGCCATGCCGAATTGGAACTCCTGCACGATGCCTGTGGCCACGCCCATGATGAAGTTGATCAAGAACAGCTTGCCCCAGAACTTCGTCATGCGCAGCCAGTGTTCGTTTCCTGTTTTGTACCACAGCGTCTGCAGCACGGCGACGGTCAGGCCCAGGCCGATGGTGAGCGGCACCATCAGGAAGTGGTAGACGGTGGTAATGCCGAACTGCCAGCGGGCAATCTCTAATGCATCCATTGATTCCTCAATTGTCTTCGGGAGCACAGCCATCCAGTTCTACGTAACGTAGAAAAGAATTCACACTCACACCATAGAGCAATTTCGACAGCTTGTAGAAATCAAATGACAGAGATGCTTTTCACTCCCCCGCCACCTCAGGCCACGGCAGTCCAAGAAAACGCGAAGGGAAGTCTAGTCGCGTGACACAGCTCACGTCCAGAGAAATTTTTCGACCGGCCCTGGACGCCTACGCCGACCAGCGACACCATCCCACTGACAGAAAATTCAAAAAATGTACTCACAGCACTCTTTTACGCAATGTAGAAATATCGCGCCAAAATAGCTACAATGATATTTCCAAGCAGTAGATTTCTGGTCATTACGACCATCGATCCACTGCAACCGCAACTAAAGCAAGTGAGGTACAACCTAGTGGCCAGCCTTGGCGATCTGGAACGCTCCGTCATGGACCTGCTGTGGGACTCCGCAGAGCCACTCACCGCAAACGATCTACGTGATGATCTTGCGGCACTTGGCACCGATGCGAAGGAACTCGCAGTCACTACAGTTTTGACGGTATTGGCGCGATTGGAGAAGAAGGGGCTAGTGATTCGCGAACGAACCACTCGGCCTCATCGCTACACTGCATCCTCGTCCCGCGAGGATCACACTGTTGGACTCCTCAATGAGGCCTTGGGCACAGCCCAGGACCGAGAAGCCGTCCTAGCTCGCTTTATCGGCGGCATCTCGGCAGATGAGGCAGCATCCCTGCGTGCTATCTTAGACACTGTTAAGTCAGCCTAATTTACACGAATTCCAGGGATTGAGTGCTTCTCACCTCATATTTCCTAGCGGCGTTGGCTATTGCACTGGCATGGCCAACGCCGTTGGCGTTATCTAAAGCAAAATGGACCTCGCGCGCGCCGGTCCAAGCGGTCCTGCTCTGGCAGGCCATCGCGCTCGCCGGCGGCCTGTCGATGATTGGTTCGATGCTGGTCTGGGGCTTGTCTCCGCTGGGCGATGACCTGATTTCCGCCCTGCTGGCCGGCTGGAATCTCATCTTGGGCCAACAGGATGCCGAATATCCGGGCATCGTCCACCTCTTCGCGCTCAGCACGGCTTTCCTCTTCGCCCTGCACCTGGTGCTGACCTTGGCACGGGCGGCTTGGCGCACCACTAGACAGCGGGCCAAACACCGGCAGCTGTTGAAGCTGCTGAGCAATCCTTCTGAGACCAGGCCCAACACCCTGGTGCTGGAACACGATCTGCCTGTGGCCTACTGCGTCCCGGGAATTGCCCAGTCAGTGACGGTACTCAGCCGCGGACTGCTCACCCAGCTGTCAGCTGAAGAACAAGCGGCAGTCATTGCCCACGAAAGTTCTCATCTCGACCAGCGCCACGACCTGCTGATCCTGGCTTTCACCGCATGGCATGAAGCGCTGCCATGGCTGCCGACCTCAAAACTCGCCTTGGAAGCGGTACGCCAGCTGATTGAAATGCTGGCCGACGACAAGGCCCTGGAACAGGTCAACCGCAAAACCCTGCTCACAGCCATCGTCACAGTCGCCGCGGCGGCCGCCAGCGACCCCGCAGGAATGCAGCAGCCCAGCTCCACGAACGCGGCCCAGGTAGGCATCCCCGGCGGCGAAGTTTCATCACGGCGCCTCAAACGCCTGCTGACCCCCGAACCACCCTTGCGCAAACCCCAGCGCGGCGTGGTCCTGGCGTGTACGATCCTGCTGCTGACCTGCCCCACCGTTTTGTTGATCGCGCCAAGGCTCTTGGTCTGGTAGGTGCTAAGTACCACAATGAGCCGGTGTCCGGCGAATCCTGGGATTCGTAGGACACCGGCTCATTCTCGTTTCAGTGAAGGCGAAACGCCTTAGGCGTCGATCCTTTCGCGTTCCAGATCCTCGGCACCGGCGATGATGAAGTTCTTGCGCGGCGCAACGTCGGATCCCATCAGGAGGTCGAAGACTTCCTCAGCAGCCTGCGCATGCTCGATATTCACGCGGCGCAGCGTTCTGTGGCGCGGATCCATCGTCGTTTCGGCCAACTGGTCAGCATCCATCTCGCCCAAGCCCTTGTAGCGTTGGATCGGTTCCTTGTAGCGCCGCCCTTCAGCTTCCAGTTTGCCCAGCAGCCTCGTCATCTCGGCCTCGGAATAGGTGTAGACGACCTCGTTCTGCTTGGCCCCAGGATTGATAATTTCGATGCGGTGCAGCGGAGGCACCGCCGCATAAACGCGTCCGTGCTCAATCATTGGCCGCATGTACCGGTAGAAGAGCGTCAGCAGCAGCGTGCGGATGTGCGCGCCGTCCACGTCGGCATCGGTCATGAGGATGACCTTGCCATAGCGGGCCTGGTCAATGTCGAAGCTTCGACCGGAGCCGGCGCCGATGACCTGGATCATGGCCGCGCACTCGGCGTTCGACAGCATGTCCGAGATCGACGCCTTCTGGACATTCAAAATCTTTCCGCGCAACGGCAGCAGCGCCTGGAATTCGGAAGAGCGCGCGAGGCGGGCGGTTCCCAGCGCGCTGTCGCCCTCGACGAGGAACAGCTCCGAGCGGCCAACTTCCTTGCTGCGGCAGTCCAAGAGCTTCACCGGCAGCGAGGAGGATTCCAGTGCCGTTTTGCGGCGCTGCGTCTCCTTGTGCATGCGGGCCGATACACGAGACTTCATCTCGTTGACGACCTTCTCCATCAGCGTTGCTGCTTCAGCTTTCTCTGAACGCTTGGTCGATCCCAACCGTTCGTTCAAGGCCTTTTCAAGAACCTTGGAGACCACCTGGCGCACCTGAGGAGTGCCCAAAATTTCCTTGGTCTGGCCCTCGAACTGCGGCTCGGCCAGCCGGACGGTGAGCACAGCAGTCAGGCCTGCGAGGACGTCGTCCTTCTCCAGCTTGTCCTTCTGACCGAACTTGAGCTTGCGGGCATTGGATTCGACATTCTTGCGCAGTGACTTGAGCAGCGCCTGTTCGAACCCAGTGGTGTGCGTGCCGCCCTTGGGCGTGGCAATGATATTCACGAAGCTGCGCAGAGTCGTGTCGTATCCGATCCCCCAGCGCATGGCGATGTCTACTTCGCAGACTCGCTGAACATCTTCGATGTGGCTGCGCCCGTTGGAATCGATCACGGGGACTTTTTCGTGGAATGAACCACTACCTTGGAATCGCCAGATGTCCGTGACCGGCGAATCAGCACTCAAAAAGTCGACAAACTCGCTGATGCCGCCGTCATGCTGGAAAACTTCCTCATGCGGGCCTTCAGCGCCCGGGGTATCGGGCAGTCCCCGCTCGTCGCGCAGCGTAATGCGAAGTCCTGGTACCAGGAATGAGGTTTGGCGGGCGCGGTCCTGCAGGTCCTTGTAGGAGAACCGGGCATCGGGGGTAAAGATGAAGTCATCAGCCCAATAGCGGATGCGTGTGCCGGTGACCCCACGCTTGGCCTTGCCCACGATTTCTGGGGCCGTCGCGGTCTCATGAGGAGTGAAGCTTACGTCCGCCTTCTTCTTGCCCTTGTCGGTAAAGGTACCAGGCTCGCCGCGCCGGAACTGCATTGCGTAGGTCTTGCCGCCGCGGTCCACTTCGACGTCGAGCCGCGCAGAAAGCGCATTCACCACGGAGGCGCCGACGCCATGCAGGCCGCCCGAAGCGCTATACGATCCACCGCCGAATTTGCCGCCCGCGTGCAGCTTGGTGAAGACGACTTCCAGGCCGCTGAGTCCGGTGCGCGGTTCAACATCCACGGGAATGCCGCGGCCATCATCCTGGACTTCTACAGAGCCGTCGGCATAAAGAATCACGTTGATCGACTGGCCGAACCCGCCCAGTGCTTCGTCAACCGAGTTGTCGATGATTTCCCACAGGCAGTGCATGAGACCACGCGAATCGGTGGAGCCGATATACATACCGGGTCTTTTACGCACCGCCTCAAGGCCTTCAAGAACTGAAAGATGCCGTGCGCTGTAATTATCGGATGAGGCCACTTGGCTGCAATCTCCTACTGACGCGGAAAAGAACTACTTAGCTACCATTCTAATCGTTACTTTGTTCGAATTCGCGGCAATCGGCGGACTCCGGGCGGCACCGTCGACGATGAGAGCTTATCCACATTCCGTACGCGGTGAGCGAAAGCACCGCGATATCGGGATAAATTCAGACTCAAAGCTGGTTGTATAGAGTAACCATCAAATTAGGAGGCTGGCAATGACTACTACAACCCCTAGTCGTGAACTAAATGCCCTCGACCGGTGCGACCGTTGCGGTGCACAGGCCTACGTACGGGCCGTGCTAGCTTCCACCGGCGGCGAATTGCTCTTCTGCGCGCACCATGCCCGCGATGTTGAGACCAAGCTGCGTCCACAAACTTCACTGTGGCAGGACGAGTCGTCGAGGCTTTACGAAAAGCCAAAGGTCGACATCCAGGACTAGTGTTCCACTAGATCCACACCGTGGACTCGCGGGTTGAACCATCTTTATCGATGGTCCAGCCCGCGAGTTTTTTGTCGTTATGTAGCCAAGGCCGGATCAGCAATTTTTTGGGCATGAAAAAACCGCGGTTCATCCTGGCGCCCGATGGGGCAGGATGAACCGCGGTTTTCGTTTAGATCTTTAGTCCAGATAGTCGCGCAGTACCTGAGAACGCGACGGATGGCGAAGCTTCGACATCGTCTTGGACTCAATCTGGCGAATACGTTCACGGGTCACGCCGTAGACCTTGCCGATTTCGTCTAAAGTCTTAGGCTGGCCGTCGGTCAGGCCGAAGCGCATGGCAACAACGCCTGCCTCGCGCTCGGAAAGCGTATCGAGCACCGAATGCAGCTGCTCCTGCAACAGGGTGAAAGACACAGCATCAGCTGGGACAACTGCTTCGGAGTCTTCGATCAGGTCGCCGAACTCGGAGTCGCCGTCTTCACCCAGCGGGGTGTGCAGCGAAATTGGCTCGCGGCCGTACTTCTGAACCTCGACAACCTTTTCGGGGGTCATGTCCAGTTCCTTGGCCAGCTCCTCCGGGGTAGGTTCGCGGCCCAGATCCTGCAGCATCTGGCGCTGTACACGGGCAAGCTTATTAATCACTTCAACCATGTGCACAGGAATGCGGATGGTGCGGGCCTGGTCGGCCATGGCGCGGGTGATGGCCTGGCGGATCCACCACGTTGCATAGGTGGAGAACTTGAAGCCCTTGGTGTAGTCGAACTTCTCCACGGCACGAATCAGGCCCAAGTTGCCTTCCTGGATCAAGTCCAGGAAGAGCATGCCGCGGCCGGTGTAGCGCTTCGCGAGAGACACCACCAGTCGAAGGTTGGCTTCCAGCAGGTGGTTCTTGGCGATCTTGCCATCGTGGATGATCTGCTCGTAGTCCCAGCGCAGGCGCTGGTCGATCGATCCGTCATCGTGGTCCAGCTTGTCCTGAGCGAACAGGCCGGCCTCGATGCGCAAGGCAAGGTCAACTTCCTGCTCAGCATTCAGCAGGGCAACCTTGCCGATCTGCTTGAGGTAGTCCTTGACTGGGTCGGCAGTTGCACCAGCGACCATGACCTGCTGCTGCGGGGCATCATCGTCAGATGTCGACAAGGTAAAGCCCTTGGACTCGTCTTCCGACTTGTCCTCGTTCTTGGCGTCGGTGCCTGACTCAGCATCGTCGTCATGTTCTTCAGGGGTCATAGTTTCCTCGCCCTGATCAGCGGAATCGCCTGCCGCTTTCTTGGTTCGCGCCTTGGTAGCGCGCTTCTTCGCTACAGGCTTGGTAGCCGTTTCCTCGGCCGCGTCAACCTCGGCCTCGGTTGCCTTGCGATTAGCGTTCGTCTCAGAAGATGACACGAATAACCTTTCTAACGATGCGTTCCGGATGCACCTGCCGGTAACACCACTATGACCCTGTCAAGTCCGAGGGCGTTTCGTTCAAGACGATTCACCTTGAGCTGGCACGTAATATTCAACGCATCAGACTCGCTAGATGTTCCCAAAACGTGGTTTTCGGAACAATAGCATTTTCGAACCTAACCGGGTCTGTTGAACCATTATCCATGAATTCATGCCCGGATACCACTTGGGAGCATCCCTTGCTGTCGTGTCACGCGAATTGCGCTCTCCACGCCCGAAGCTGATCGGTAGCCCAATGCGGCATGACACCGGTGTTGAGCAACTGCTTGAGGAGCACGGCAAGGTTGTAGTCTTCGCATTCGCGCAGCACCTGGTCCAGAAGGGTCAAGGCCAGCGAGCCCCGTCCGCGCGCCCACTCAATCCACGCCAGGACGCACATCAGTGCATACCGTTGGTTGCCTCGGGCCACGCCCAGCAAGTCTCGGGATACTGCCCACAATCTTTCGGTGCGCTGCCAGTCCGGGCTGCGCCACCCGCGGCCTAAAAGAAAATTAGAAAGCTCCGGAACAGCTTTTTGATCTTTTTCCTCCGTCAAGAGGCGAAGAATTTTTTGCGTTGCATCCTGGTCCGTCCCTGCAAGATAGGGCAGCAGGTCTCGAATGATTTTCCAGCGCAGCGACCGCAGCAGTTCTACTGCGCAATCAGGGTCCGAGTGAAGATAGAGCAGTGCCCGCTCCACCGGAAGGTTGAGCAGTTCTGCCCATCTGGTGAGCCCTGCGCCCTTGTCTTCGACGAGCTCCTTGGCCCTTTCTCGAATATCCTGTGCATTGGGCCATTCGGGAATGCCGCACCCATCCCATGGTTCGCGCAACGGGGCCGAGCCGGCGAGCACCATCGAAAGATTGGTCGAATTTGCATCGACTACCGGCCGGGCACACAGCGCCTGGGCATCCGGCTGGTCATAGTCCCAAATAAACTGTGCATCTACGCACCACGAGTGCTGAAGCATGATGTCCAGAGATTCCAACTGCGCCGCAAGGCGGTCTATCAGCCGGAGATATGGATCTTTGCTCTCGTTCCGCACCACCTGCGGCACATACAAGACACTGACGATGCTTTGGATTCCGGGCATCTGCCCGGTGAGATTGGTGACCTGCCGGATCCAGGTATCAAGCTGATCATCTGTGAGGGATTCTTCGGGCAAATCCACTCGCATTGTTGCTTCAAGCCGCTGCCCCACGACAAGGAGCAGCACCATGGAGTCGGTGGGATGGAAGCCCAATGCGTGCGGGATGTAGGCGAGGATGTCTTCAATGTCGGAAAGCGACAGCGGGTTTCGTTCTGGTGTAGTCGTCATGTTTCAACACTGACGCGCTTCCCGCCAGAGGATCAGCGCTTCATTGCGAGCTGTGGAAAATCAGCACAGCACACCTCTGGCAGGGTTGGCTCACCGCTGCTGACGTCGGGCCTTTCCACGTTCGATGAGCATGAAGGTTACGCCAAGTGCAGCCATCAAGAACTGGAATGACAAGGCAATCCTGAACGCCGGAAGGTTGTACAACTCCCCCGTGGATCCGCCGGCTTTGTATTGCAGATCCATGATGAAGCCAATGACATAGATCGTGACGAATGCGCCGATGAATCCGCCCGTATTCACTACTCCAGTTGCCGTGCCCATCAGGTGCGGCGGATTGAACGTCCTGGCAAAATCGAAGCTGATGACTGAGGCTGGGCCTCCGGCGGCTATGGCGATCATCAGCACGATCAGCAGCCACATGGGCGAGTGCCCAGGCCACAGCAGGACGATAATCCACATCACCAGAATCCAGGCGATGATCGCCAGTGCGAAAGTTGACCGGCGCTGCGGATAGCGTGATGTCAAGGCCCCAAGCAGCGGCCCTACCAGCACTGCAACGACGACGAACACCGTCATCAGGCTGGAAGCCGTGGCGCTGTCGATGCCTTGCCCTTGCACGAGGAATGGATAGCCCCACGACATCATGAAGACATTTGCCATGAAGGCTGTCGTGAAATGCGTCCAGAAGCCGAGCCTTGTGCCAGGCTGCTTAATGGCGGCAGCCAGTCTTGAACCCTGGTGCGCCGCCGGCGGCTGGGCGCCCGTCCACCGAGGCCCATTGCGCACGAAGGCCACGGTGGTGACCAGAGTGGCAAATGCCAGCGCAGAAAGCATGGAGAACGCCGGAGTCCAGCCGATGCCGATCAACATCATGTGGAAGGGGAAAATACTGATGAGCTGGCCCAGTTGGCCGAAGGTGCCAGTGAGCTGCGTCAGGATCGGGATTCGCGAGCCGGAGAACCACAGGGGCAGCAGCTTGAGCACCGAGACGAAGACCATGGCATCGCCCATGCCCACCATGACGCGGCCGACCAGCCCCATGGGCACGTTGGTGGAGATGGCAAGAAATGCCTGTCCCAAAGTCATCAGCACCGCACCGGTGGTAATCAGGATCTTGGGTCCGAGCTTGTCCAGCGCAAGACCTACCGGAACCTGGGCTCCTGCATAGACCACCAGCTGCACGACCGAGAATGTGGCAAGGATCTGGGCGCTGGCGTTGAAGCGTTCGGTGGCTTCCAGTCCGGCCACGCCGAAACTGGTGCGCTGGGCAATTGCCGAAATGTAGGCCAGAACGGCAAAGCCGTAGACCATCCATGATTTCGCAGAATTAAGCTGCGGGGAACTCACTACTCTGATTCACCTGACAAAGGGCCGTTTTCGGTGCTGTTCAACCAGTCCTCGGTATCTTCAATGGTCGCGAGGAAGTCTTCCACTCGGGTGCCGAGCTCTTCGGCGTCGGGCAGGCTTTCGCCCTCGTCCAGCAGCAGGGACCGGCGTTCGTGTTCTTGGGAGTGGGCATCGAAGCGCTTTTCGAAGCCATCAACCATCTGCCTGACATCGGTGCTGTTTTCCAGCTGTTCGGCAAGCTGCCCGTCGACCAGGCGGCCGGCCTCGCGCAGGTTGTCCGTGGGCAGCGCAAGCTTCAACGCGGCGCCGACATGTTCCAGGGCGGCGACGGCGACGGCCGGGTACTCCGATTCGGCGAGGTAGTGCGGCGTGTGCAGGGAGTAGCCGACGACATCGCGGGACACGTCGTTCAACCGGATTTCAAGCAGCGAGGTCAGACCCGCCGGAGATTCAACGGTGGGGCTCCAGGTGGAAATATTCTCGATCAAGTCCTTGCGGTTTCCGTGCGCTGTGACGCCCACCGGACGGGTATGCGGAACCGGCATGGGCAGCGATGCGGTGCTGACTACGAGGCTGACGTTGAATGCTTCGATGAAGCGCAGCAGCTCGGAGATGACGCGCTCCCATTTCAAATCGGGCTCCACGCCGGTGACCAGCCAAAACTGCTGCTCAAGTTCATCGGTCATGAGATAGATTTCCAGGCGCGGGGCCTGGTATCCGGCGAAGTGGTCCCCCAGAAACGTCACCCGCGGACGCTGCGAGGTGTAGGCGACGAGTTCATCCGCATCGAAGCTGGCGACGAGCTCGGATTCGAGCTTGCCGAACAACTCGTTGGCCACCTGTGAATGCGTGTGGCCGGCATCAGACATTCCGCGCAGGGAAACATACATGCCTAGGCCCTGCAGGCTTGGCTCGTCCAGGTCGGTCGCGACCAGAGTCATCAACGGTTCCTTGGACATGTCCACCTCTCTTGCTGCGCCGGGCTCGGCTCCCGCCGGCCCCGTGCCTCTGCATTGTCCGCTGATTCTCAGTGACGGCAGATTGAACTCAATTGTTCATCATATCCTGTGCAAGCTTTCGCTCGCTGTGAAGTAACGCACCATGACGCTATACCTCGGATAACATTTCCTATTGGGAGTACACAGTCTTCCGGTCTTACAGCGACCGGAACCATTTTGAGACTGTCTCATCCTTAGACCCTACAAAGGCACAGAAGGACTGATTTTGTGATCAACTCCAGTGATCTCACACTGACTGCCATTGGCACCGATATCCAGCGCAAGAGCGCGGATACCCTGGTGCTGGGCGTATGGAAGGACGGCGAGAAGGCGGTCATTGCCGCTTCCCCGTTCTCCGCGGAAACCACCACCGAACTTGAGAAGTCGCTGAACGCCATCGGCGTTGCCGGCAAGGCCGATGAAGTGACCTTGCTGCCAGCCGTCGAAGAAACCAAGGCCAAGGTCCTGTTGTTCATCGGCCTGGGCGTCAAGGAACTTGCAGAACTCACCGACGAGCTGCTGCGCCGCGCAGCAGGTTCGGCCGCCCGCCAGCTGTCGAACGCCAAGAGCGCCATCTTCGCACTGCCTGCCGACACCGTCGCCCGCACCGCCGCGGTGGCCGAAGGCATCGCCCTGGGCAGCTACCGCTACGAGAACCTGCGCTCCAAGAAGAGCGAGAAGCCGGTTCTGGCCGAGGCGCTGATCGCCACCACAGTCGCCACCGACAAGGACCTGCCCGCAGCGCTCAAGCGCGCGGCAGTGCTGGGCCGCGCGGTGCGCGCTACCCGCGACCTGATCAACGCCCCTGCCAACCTGCTCTACCCGGAGTCCTTCGCAGCTGCAGTCAAGGACTACTCCAAGTCGCTGCCGCTGAAGGTCACCGTCATGGACGAGAAGCGCCTGGCCAAGGACGGCTTCGGCGGCCTGATCGGTGTGGGCGGCGGCTCGGTTCGCCAGCCGCGCATGGTCAAGGTCGAGTACGCGCCGGCCAAGGCATCGAAGCACATTGCGCTGATCGGCAAAGGCATTACCTTTGACACCGGCGGCATCTCGCTGAAGCCGCCTGCAGGCATGCACGCCATGAAGTCGGACATGTCCGGCGCCGCAGCCATGTTCCAGACCATTGCCGCAGTGGCCGAGCTCGGCCTGAACGTCAAGGTCACCGCATGGCTCTGCCTGGCAGAGAACATGCCAGGCGGCGCATCGACCCGCCCAGGCGATGTCATCACCATCTTCGGCGGCAAGACCGTCGAGGTGCTGAACACCGACGCCGAGGGCCGCCTGGTCATGGCGGACGGCCTGGCCGCCGCCAGCGAAGAGAAGCCTGACGTGATGATCGACATGGCAACGTTGACCGGCGCCCAGATGCTGGCCCTGGGCCTGCGCACCGCAGGCATCATGGGCGACGAGGCAGTGCGCGACGAACTGGTCGCCACCTCCAACGAGGTCGGCGAACTGGCATGGGCCATGCCGCTGCCGGAGGAGCTGCGCTCGAGCATCGACTCGCAGGTGGCAGACCTGGCAAATATCGGTGAACGCATGGGCGGCATGATGACCGCAGCGGTCTTCTTGGAGGAGTTCGTCGGCGAGGTCGACGGCAAGAAGATCCCATGGGCACACATCGACTTCGCCGGTCCTGCCTTCAACGAGGGCAGCGCCTGGGGCTACACCCCGAAGAACGGCACCGGCTCCCAGGTGCGCACCCTTGTTGCCTACGCTGAAAAGCTGGCAGCCGCCAACTAGTCACAAATGTGACGTCCACCCGCTCGGCGCGCGGATTCCCGGGAATCCG
>NZ_BJNY01000022.1 GCF_006539925.1 Glutamicibacter uratoxydans
AAGGTTTCCCAACCTCAGTAGCTGATGCCGCTGCCGGATTGATCTTTCGCTTGATCCGGCAGCGGCATTTCTGCACTCAAATTAGAGCTTCGACCGTGCACACGGTAATTTGTAGCAATATCTAATATCCTGCGTGGAAAGTTTGGGGTCATGTCACAGCGGCGATATGGGCGGTATCATCCTCAGCGCAAACGCGTTCCTTGGTACAATCTGCGCCGGTCAATCTCGCGGAAAGGACGCAAAGTCCTTGTAGCGTGCAGCTTAGTATTCATGGTTTGCGTGACGCTATTGATTTCCGTTGTGGCGATTGACGAGAACCGAAGAGTAGCCGAATTCACCTTGACTGAGAAATCATTTGTCGGCGAGGTTGTATCGCAAGATCTCGACGACTGCAGTATCAAGGTCAAGATCACCGGCTTAGCCGGTTCGAAATCTGAACGATATGCCGTCACCGATTGCGGAAATTTCCTATTGTCTACAGGGAGTCGCGTATATCTGGTTGAAGACCCTGATGAGGCGATGCAAGGTGACTTGTATGTAGTCGGTCCCAACCAGGATTGGCAGGCTGCTGCAGAAATCGACTATGAACTGGTTGCGTTAGCGCCGATATTCGTTGCTGGAATTAGTTGGATTGCGCTCGACGGGATTCTCTTGAAGTTTGACAGGCCGGCACATATTGCTAGGTCGAGGGGAATTAAGCCAGCGCCTGGTCGTTTTGAAAAGGTCGTTCTTGCCCTGCAATTTGCACCAAAAAAGTGCGATTTTCAATAATTGTGCTGAGCGTACTTGTCGCAGTTGGCTTAGGGATGTGGTTCATTGATGCGGACAACCAGGACTTTGAACGTAGCGAGAAACTGGTTGCCACGGCTCCACACCACCAAGCTACTCTGGTTAGCCATAAGACATCCGGACGCTCGGGAGAACCCGCAAAAGTTGACGTAAATGGCCGTCGGCTTGATCTCTCTTGGGATTTACCAGGTCTGCGTTCAATGGAGCTGGGAAGTACTTTTGATGTCGTCTTGGATCCCGACTATCCGCTAGCTGCTATACCTGTAGATTTCGCTTTGGGCCCCGGAAACAGTCCTGGAACGCAACTTGGAAACAAGATGCTGGCATTCCTTCCTACGTTGGTGATTGTGGGACTCGTGCTTAGAGTTTGCGCGTCCCGCCATCCATTGCGCATGTTTGAACCGAAAGAAGCGGACGCCTAGGAATCCTAGAAAAGTACTGTATTCGAGTGTTCAACGTCGCCTGGATTGCCTGTGCAAGATTACTCCCTGCATCCATGCAAACCTGAAGCTCAAGAAAACTTTGTTGAGCTATCTAAAGAATTTTAAGCACGTCACCGTCCGGTAAATCGACTTCTACCTGATAAATGCCGATGAATATCTATCTGTTCAAATGGAAGACAAATTCTTCCTTGGTAGTATCGACGGATGTCTGGGATGGGCCGCGGCCGCAATCCCAGCTGGTATTGCCCCCGACGAAAGCACCACTACGTGTCGACAACAATTGCCACTCCGAACGAAACCGAGAAGAAGGCCGGTTTTAGGAGCGACTTGCAAGGTTTGCGCGCTCTGGCCGTGCTTTTAGTGATGCTTTATCACATCTGGTTCTCCCGGGTCTCCGGGGGAGTGGACATCTTCTTGATGCTCTCGGCGTACTTCCTCACTGCCTCGACAGCAAAGCGCATTTCGCGCGGTGAAAGGCCCAAGGTGCTCGGTGCATGGGCGCATCGCTTCTCCAGGCTGGTGCCCCAGGCCGCCGTGGTAATTGTTTCCATCATTGCCGCTTCTTGGCTGTTGCTGCCATCCAACAAGTGGCCGGCGCTGATCGACCAGTCCTTCGCCTCGCTGCTCTATAAGCAGAACTGGTACTTGGCGGCGAACCAAGTCGACTACTACAACTTCGACCACTCTTCCTCCTCTCCGCTGCAGCACTTCTGGTCGCTGTCGGTGCAGGGGCAGATTTTCATCATCTGGCCGCTGGTCTTGGCTTTCTGTGCGGTGGTGTGGAAGCTGTTCTTCTCCAAGATCAACTTCTCTTGGGTTGCGGGCGCTGCATTCGCGATCATCTTCGCCGGATCGCTGTCCTACTCAATCCAGATCACCGCAAGCAACCAACAGATCGCCTACTACCATACCGGGGCTCGGCTGTGGGAATTCGCCCTTGGTTCCCTGGTGGCTTTGGCCATGCCGCTGTTCGAAAAGCTTCCGCAGATGCTGCGTCGCTTCGGCGGCTGGGCCGGACTGGCCACCGTTGTTTCCTGCGGTGCGCTGATGGATGTCCAGGGGCAGTTCCCCGGCTATATGGCGTTGGTTCCGACAGTTGGTGCGGCGTTGATCATTGCCGCCCCTGCTCCGCGCCGCTGGGCCAATCCCGCCGGTATATTGTCAGTCGCACCGCTGACAAAGCTCGGCGACCTGTCCTACGGCATGTACCTGTGGCACTGGCCGCTGCTGGTCTTCTACCTTGGCCTCAGCGGCAATGCGGAGGCGGGCTTCCTTGCAGGCTCCGTGCTCATCGCGGTCTCCATCGCCCTTGCCTGGTGCTCTACCAATCTGGTGGAGAAGCCACTGGCCCAGTGGCAGTCAACTGTCGACTTTGGCGGGTTCCCCGTGGGGCGGCAGGCCCAGCTAGTTGGAGGACTGCTGGTTCTGGTGATCGGCGTGGGCGCCGCCAGCATTCCGGCTCTTGCTTGGGAGGGGAAGGTCGAATACCGCCGCACCGTGGCCGCGACTCAGTCGGCGACCGAAAACCCGGGCGCCACCGCTCCGAAGGATTGGGATCCGTCGCCCGCGGCCCTGACGCTGCCCTTGGCTACCGACCTAGAAGGCGAATGGCAGACTCCGGGCGAAGGATGCTCGGGGGAGAACTCTCCGGATGACGAGCGCATCATCTTCTGTTCGCAGGGTGGTGACTTCGCCCCGGGCAAGCCGGTGCTGCTGCTCTTGGGCGACTCGCACATCCAGCACTGGTCCGACGCCGCGTCGAAGATGATGGAGAACTCCGGCGGAAGCTGGATCATGGTCTACCACCCGGGCTGCCGCTATGGCTCGGACGCCGCCCGCGACGTTCAGGAGTGTGCGGACTTCCAGGATGCCGCCCAGGAGTATGTTGCACGCATTGCACCGACCTGGGTCATGGCAACAGGCAGCATGACAGCTGCCAGCTATGATGAGGACGGGCGCAGCCCCGGCGAGCAGGAATACCTGGTGGACAACTTCGACGAATCCATCCAGCCATTCCTGGAAGCCGGCAGCAAGGTGATCGCCGTGCGGGACACCCCGCGCTATGAATACTCGATTCCCGAATGCGCGGATTCCAAGAAGTCCGACACCACACGCTGCGACCGCGCCGCCTCCGAGCGGCTGAATGCGGTCAATCCGGTGGACGAATGGCTTGATTCCAAGGACTACGGCAGCAAGGTCATCTCGCTGGACCTGACCGAGCTGCTATGTCCGGAAGGCACTTGCAAGGCGGTCATCGGCAATGTGCTTACCTATCTGGATGACACCCACCTGTCCAAGACTTTCGTGGACAGCGCCGCAGATGAATTCGAGGCGGCCTTCCGCCGCGCCACAGGCTACAAGGGCCACAGTTCCGAGGGCTGAGAGCACAGTATGACGCGGCGAGGGCATGAGCTTGGACACAGTGGGTCAATCGGGAATCCCACGGAGGTTAAAAGAGTTCTAACATAATAAGCAACCTCCGCTTTCGCACCGAAAGGTTCATACGTGACTGAGTTCAACCCCTTTGCCTTCGAAGGACTCACCTACGACGACGTGCTGCTGCTGCCTGGTCCGACGGATGTGATCCCATCCGACGCCGACACCACCACCCGCTTCACCAAGCGCATTAACATCCACGTGCCAATCAGCTCGGCCGCCATGGACACCGTCACCGAAGCACCTATGGCCATTGCACTGGCACGCCAGGGCGGCATCGGCGTGATCCACCGCAACCTGTCCATCGAGGACCAGGCCAAGCAGGTTGACCAGGTTAAGCGCAGCGAGTCGGGCATGATCTCCGACCCTGTCACCGTGCACCCGGGTGCCACCCTTGCCGACTGGGACGAACTGTGCGCCCAGTACCGCGTCTCCGGCCTGCCGGTAGTCGACGAGAACCACAAGCTGGTCGGCATCATCACCAACCGCGACACCCGTTTTGTGCCGCGCGAACAGTTTATGACCACCAAGGTATACGAGGTCATGACCAGCACCCCGCTGATCACCGCGAAGGAAGGCGTTTCCCGCGAAGAGGTCATCGGCCTGCTGTCCAAGAACCGCATCGAGAAGCTGCCGCTGGTGGACAACGACGGCAAGCTCACCGGCCTGATCACCGTCAAGGACTTCGACAAGGCTGAGCAGTACCCGCTGGCTACCAAGGACGACGAAGGCCGTCTGCGCGTAGCCGCCGCCGTTGGCTTCTTTGGCGAAGGCTACGAGCGCGCGATGACCCTGATCGACGCTGGCGTTGACGCACTGGTCGTCGACACCGCTAACGGCCACTCCCAGGGCGTGCTCGAGATGATCGCGCGCCTGAAGAAGGATCCAGCCGCGGCCCACGTAGACGTTATCGGCGGCCAGGCTGCCACCTACGACGGAGCCAAGGCGCTAATCGACGCAGGCGCAGACGCCATCAAGGTCGGCGTGGGCCCAGGCTCCATCTGCACCACCCGCATCGTTGCCGGCGTGGGCGTTCCGCAGGTCACCGCCATCTACGAATCCGCCAAGGCTGCCATCCCAGCCGGCGTGCCGCTGATCGCCGACGGCGGCCTGCAGTACTCGGGCGACATCGGCAAGGCACTGGTTGCCGGCGCCGACTCGGTCATGCTCGGCTCCCTGCTGGCAGGCACCGCAGAGTCCCCAGGCGACCTGGTGTTCATGAACGGCAAGCAGTTCAAGGCCTACCGCGGCATGGGTTCGCTGGGCGCCATGGAAACCCGCGGCAAGAACACCTCCTACTCCAAGGACCGCTACTTCCAGTCGGACGTGCCTTCCAACGAGAAGCTGATTCCGGAAGGCATCGAAGGCCAGGTTCCCTACCGCGGCCCGCTGTCGGCAGTGGTTCACCAGCTGGTCGGCGGCCTGCGCCAGACCATGTTCTACGTGGGCGGCCCAACCATTCCTGCACTCAAGGAGCGCGGCAAGTTCGTGCGCATCACCGCAGCAGGTCTGAAGGAATCGCACCCGCACGACATCATGATGACCGTTGAGGCACCGAACTACCGTTCGCGCTAAATGCATCTAAACGAACCCCGCCTTTGCCCCGGCCCATCGCCGCGGCAGAGGCGGGGTTTGTCGTTTGAGCCTTAATATTCGTGAGTTGAGTACTTTTATTCGCAACGTCGCATAATCTTTAGCCATGAAGACTCGAATTTATGGTGTGTTTGCTGTTGTGGCAATGTCTGGAATCGGGTTGACAGGCTGCACTGCCGGTGGAGGTTCCGCGGCCGCCCCGAGCCAAGAACCCAGCGCGGCGCCGGCACAATCGTCGGCACCCAAGACCTCCAAAGCGGCAGAAGAAACAGTTTCTCCCTTCGGCAAGCAGCAAGAAAGCGTCAACAAGCTGCTCAAGGACACGACCATTCTGTCCCAGGTCCATACCAAGGGCTCACCGAGCATTGCCATCGGCGAGCTGCCGGTGAAATATGAATCAGTTGGATTCTTGATCAACTGCAGCGCGGCTTCTGCCTGGGAGCTGCAATATGAGAACGGCAAGACCTTTGCCAGCGGCTCGTGCGGTCCAAACGTTCCGGCAGATCCCGGGATCGAAGTATCAGTAGACAGTCTGCAGAGCGAAACCGTCACATTTGCCATGAAGGACAAGGTAGAAGTGTGGGCCACCGCCTACGCTGTCGCGAAAGAAGCATAGTAGCTCCGAACCAAAAAGTTGACCCCCGAAGCGATCGCTCCGGGGGTCAAGTGCACCTGTGTGCCGGCTTGCGGCATTTTCATCAGGTGCTGGCAAAATCGCGTCGCATGCGCCGTTCTTCAAACCACAGGTAGGCGATGAAGAGCACCGCTCCGCACAAGGTTCCCAGGGAATTGGCCAGAATGTCCCACAGCGACGGATAGCGGTTCGGGAGGAACAGCAGCTGCGAGAGCTCGATAAGTCCAGACAGTGCCACACCGAGGATCAAAGTGACTCGAAACCTGCGGGTCCACCACATGGCCAACAAGCCGAGCGGGAGGAAGAACAGGATATTGGCGCCGAATTCGACCTTGCGATAGCCAATCCACTTCGGGAAGCCGTGTCGGTGCAGCTTGGCAAGGAATTCATTGAGCCAGGGACCTGCACTTTGGTCTACCGGGGTAGGCCACAACGCGATGAGCACCAGCGCCAAGGCATAGCCGCCGATTGCAGCGAATATCCAACGTGTCCCCACACGAGTCATTCTTTGATCCCCCAGGTGCGGCACAGTCGGCCAGCAGATTAGTCAATGTACTAATTCTAACTGTCGGGGAGGTTGCACCGGGAGTTGAAGGCGTCATAGTGAGGTATCCAATACCGGCATCTCCAGTGCTGTGAACTGACAGTTGGCCACGTAGAATTGCCTGATGGCGGTGCGAGGTGCGCATGGCGGGGACAACCTGCCAACACGCCGGTGATTGAAAGGTTATTGATCCCAGTGGTTCAGCCGAAGAACTTGAAGAAGCTCACCCGCGAACGCATGGAACGCACCGGTGAAAGCTACACCACCGCCCGCAAGAACATCATGACCAACAAGCCGGAAAGCCCCAAGGCCGCCCGTGCCGCAGCAGCACGCAATTACGGCAAGGAGCAGCGCGAAAGGGACCAAGCAGCCGCCGCCGCATCTTCTCCTTCGAATTCCTCCTCGTCCAAGCCGAAGAAGACCACCAAGAAAGAAGAAGAGCTTCCCGAGTACCCGGCGCCAGAGAACGTCATGCAGTACGACGCCGCGCTGTGGCACCGCGTCTTCACCCAGGCAGGCGTCGTCAATCCCGTCACCGGGCTGCCATTCACCGAGGCGATGCTGGCTGGACTGGCCGGAGGCATCGGCTTCATGCAACACAGCTTCTTGGACGAAGACGACGTATCGGTTGCGCTGATCACCCGTTCCCACCCCGAGCCGTACACCCAGAACCTGCTCACCCGCAGCGGGGCCAAGCTCCTTGAACGCACCACCAGCTCGCCAATCCGCGCCGCCGAATACCTGGACGCCGGCCTGGATGCCGGACGCGCCGTAGTGGTCCGCGTGGCAGTGAACGCCCTGCCCTGGATCGACCCAGAAGATGTCGACGAGGCAGACACCATCGACCTGGCAGTCGTCGGCGACTACGAAGACGACCTCCTGGTTGACGACGGTTCCGGTTCGCTGAACCCGATCAGCCCCGAGGACCTGACCGCCGCCCGCGCCAAGCGCAAGCGCGAGAAGTTCTGGCAGGCATGGGTGGTCTCGCGCCGATCGCCCAAGCCGGAAGCACTGGCTTCCAACGTGCTCGACGCGATTGCAGAGACCACGGCGCGTCTACTGGGCACCAGCGAACTGCGCGGCATCCCAGCGCACTTCGCCAAGAACTTCGGCATCGCCGGCATGCACACCTTCGCGGCCCGGCTGCGCGATAGTGAAGGCAAGACCGGGTGGGCGCAGCTGTTCGCCGATGGAGGCCAGCGCGAGCAGGCACTCGAACAGCTGGCAGGATTCCTCTCCGACACCCGCTTCGGCGGCATCGGCGGCCTGCGTGGACAGTATGCCGACTTCCTCGACGAAGCCGCAGAGCTTCCCGGCTTGGAAGCGCTGGGGGAGTACGCCGCCAACTACGCTTCACTGGCCGCGCTGTGGATCGACTTCTCCCAGCTGATTTTCGCCGAGCTTGAACCGGCAGCATTATTCGCGGCCATGGCCGATGCCATGGAGCAGATTGCCGCCGCGGAAGAGCAGGCAGCCGTCGCGCTCGCCGAGGCCGCTGCTCAGCTTCGTGTCTAGGATTGTGGCGCAGTAGACGCTGGAATAGCCGGGTTTCTAGTCATGGACGGCGGGAAACCCGGCCACTCTTGATAACCTAGTGTCGTGAGTAATGAGATTGAGATCGGCCGCGGCAAGCGGGCCACTAAGGCATATTCCCTGGACGACGTAGCGATCGTACCGAATCGCCGTACCCGCGACCCGAAGGACGTGTCGGTCTCCTGGCAGATCGATGCCTTCCAGTTCGACACCCCGATCCTGGGTGCGCCAATGGACTCGGTAACCTCCCCTGAGACCGCCATCGCCCTGGGCGAGCTGGGCGGCCTGGGCGTGCTGAACCTTGAGGGCCTGTGGACCCGCTACGAGGATCCAACCTCGGTGCTGGCGGAAATCGCTGGTCTGAAGAGCGAATCCGGCACCCGCAACGATCCGAAGATCACCGCCAAGCTGCAGGAGCTGTACTCGGCTGAAATCCAGCCAGAGCTGATCACCTCCCGCCTGGCGCAGATCCGCGAATCCGGCGTCGTCGTCGCTGGCTCGCTGACCCCGCAGCGCACCCAGCAGTTCTACAAGACCGTGGTCGACGCAGGCGTGGACATCTTCGTCATCCGCGGCACCACCGTTTCGGCGGAGCACGTGTCCAAGAGCACCGAGCCGCTGAACCTCAAGCAATTCATCTACGAACTCGATGTCCCAGTGATCGTGGGCGGCGCAGCCGGCTACACCCCAGCCATGCACCTGATGCGCACCGGCGCCGCCGGTGTGCTCGTGGGCTTTGGCGGCGGAGCATCCTCCACCACCCGCCGCACCCTGGGCATCCACGCGCCGATGGCCACTGCCATTGCCGATGTTGCAGCGGCGCGCCGCGACTACATCGAAGAGTCCGGCGGACGCTACGTTCACGTCATCGCCGACGGCGGCATGGGCAACTCCGGTGACATCGTCAAGGCCATCGCCATGGGCGCCGATGCTGTCATGCTCGGCACCGCGCTGGCACGCGCCGAGGAAGCACCGGGCGCCGGCTACCACTGGGGCATGGAAGCAGTCCACGAGGCAAGCCCACGCGGCGACCGCGCCTACGTCGGCACCGTCGGCCCGCTGGAACGCGTGCTCAACGGCCCATCGCATGAAACCGATGGCACCTCGAACCTGGTGGGCGCGCTGCGTCGCTCCATGGCAACCACCGGCTACTCCACGTTGAAGGAATTCCAGCGCGTGGACGTCGTCGTTTCGCCTTACGAGTCTGACCGCTACTAAGCCTTAACGCTTCAGAGCATCTACGACAGCCTTATGGTCAACTGGCAAGTTGACCATAAGGCTGTCGATTTTTTGTCTGTCTTGCTGCTGAATTGAGCTCGAATCATCGGCTGGTTTTCATGGAAATTTAAGGAATTTTTAGCTTATCTGGGTGCTAGCTGAGAACAGTTGGAAGTCCAATATACCGATCGGTAGCGTGGCATTACACCAAGCGGAACATTGACTGCTTGGCATTCCACCCATCTCAGTTCGGAAGGAAGGCGGCAGTATGGGCCTCGGCGATAAGATCCAGAACAAAGCGCAGGAAGTCTCCGGCAAGATCAAGGAAAGTGTCGGCGATGCAACTGACAATGAGAAGTTGCAAGCCGAAGGAGTGAAGGACCAAGCGGCTGCGAAGGCCAAACAGGCCGGAGAAAACGTCAAGGACGCCGCAAAGGACGTTCGAGACGATCTAACTAAGTAAATAGCGCATCAAGTAGCGTCCGCCATGAGTTCATGGCGGACGTTACTGCGTTTGGGACAGCTGCAGAGGCCAAATCTCGATCATCAAGTGTCAATTGCCCTAGTTTCAAGGGTAAAAGTTCCATCCGACTTGATATGCCCCTTCGGCCTTGATCGCGAACTAATTTTCAGTTCACCGGCAGATTGCAAAAATATATAGACTGGTCTATTTTTAACTCATGACAACTAAAGGAGAGCAAACAAAAGCTCGGCTCGCAGAGTCCATGCTTGAGCTCATACAGGCCAATGGTTATAGCGGCACCGGCCTCAACGCGGTGATTGACCATGCCTCAGCACCCAAAGGTTCCGTGTATTTTCACTTCCCTGATGGCAAAGAAGGGTTGGGCGTAGCAGCCGTAGAACTTGCCGCGAAGCAGTTTGGAGATCTCATTGCCGAGGCATCGAATTCAGCAGGTAGTCCCGCCGTTGCTGCTCGATACGCAATTGAGGCCTTGGCGGATATCGTGGGGCGGAGCAATTTTCGGCTGGGCTGCCCTGTATCCGTCGTGACCCTAGAGATGGGGGCGGAAAGTGAACGATTGAGACAGGCCTGCGCCCAGGCATTCGAATCTTGGATTGCACCGACGACGGCGCTGCTGGAAGCCAGCGGATTGCTCTCAGCCGAAGCTCGTGATCTGGCTACCGTAATTGTTTCTACGATCGAGGGTTCGGTGATCGTTTCACGCGCTATGCAGAGTACTCAACCACTCAAGTCCGCGGCTGACGTGGTAGCAGCACTCATTAATCAGCGATGCCAAATGGCAGGGGAGCGGTCATGACGTCTCTTACCCACCCTCGCCATGCACTGGTCTTCGGGGCGTCCGGACTTGTGGGGCGATACCTCGTACTCTGTCTCGCCCAGTCCGGAACAACTGTCACCGCTACAGTCCGCAGCGCAGCGTCTGGCCAGCGATTAAAAACATGGCTTCATTCTCAAGGGCTGAATAACGACGTCAACACCGTGCTCGTCGACTTTGAGGCTTCGGAAATCCTTGCCGGCGGTTCGCAGGCTTTCTCCGATATTACGGAGATCCATAATTGCGCCGCCTCTTTCAAATTCGGAATGAACGCAGAAGAAGCAAGGCATGCGAACGTCGGAATCGTCGAAAAGCTGATTGATTTTGCCGAAGACCTTCCCCGACTACAGCGCATTGTGCATATTTCTGGCTACAGGGTAGGCGGGCAGGACCCCTCGCTAATCCCATGGTCAGAGCGATATCGCACCGTCGCATACCGTGATCTTGGACCGTACGAAGCATCGAAAATTGAATCGGATGCGATTTTCC
Source organism: Glutamicibacter uratoxydans (assembly GCF_006539925.1). Taxonomy (GTDB): domain Bacteria; phylum Actinomycetota; class Actinomycetes; order Actinomycetales; family Micrococcaceae; genus Glutamicibacter; species Glutamicibacter uratoxydans. The sequence continues at coordinate 10,978 of NZ_BJNY01000022.1, forward strand.
AAGCACTGGTCCAGGAACGAGGCATTCCTTGGACGATCGTTAATCCATCAAGCGTGATTGGGGACAGCAAGACAGGCGAATCAGACCAGATCATCGGTCTGGCCGGTACGGTCAAACAAATCTGGGAGGGCAAGGCCACCGCGTTGCCAGGTAACGAATCGACGTTTCTTCCCGTGGTCACGGTGGATTACCTGGCCGAGTTCATGGCAGCGGCAGCAGTCGATCAACAGGCCGCCGGGCAGTCCTATTGGGTCCTTGACGACAATACTCCGCCACTCGCGGGGCTTCTGGCTGATATCGGCAAACATTTGGGGGCCAAAGTTCCGCGGCTGACGGTGCCGGTCCAGATCATCAAGCGCCTGCCGCACTGGATGAGCAAGGCCGATCCAGAAACTCTGGTCTTCTTGTCGGAAGACCGCTATCCGACAGAGAGTGCCTTGGCCCTGGCCGACCGCCATGGCATCAGCATGCCGGAGGTAAACGGGGCGCTACACCGTTGGGCGGACTATATGGCTGCACGCCGTTTCGGCCAAACCAGTGGCGGGCAGCGCCGTTTCAGCGACCTCGGCGGAATAAAGACTTTCGAACTAGGGACGGTTGGGTCGGAGAAACTGATTTTCCCCGGATTGCCAGTCAACGCCGACACCTGGGCATCGGTGGCCGAAAGAATCAACGGCAAGGCAGTAGATCTGCCTGGACTAGGGCTCAGCGGCGGCGAAGGAATCAATTCTTGGGACCGCTGGCTCCCTGCCGTACTCCCACAGGACCCCGTTGACCTGATCGGCCATTCGATGGGTGCAGCGGCAGCCGTGACAGCGGCCGATCGCTTCCCTGAGCAGGTCAGGTCCCTGACGTTGATTGCGCCGTTCTTCCTCCAAGATTCGAAGGGTGGAATTGCACGCTTTAAAACTTTTGTGGGTGCCTACCTGCGGCATGTGAATCCCGCTCAACTGTCGCAGCGGCTGACAGGGGCGGTTGCGTACAAGGACGAGCTTGAGTCTAGCGTCCAGGACTTGCGGCGAGGCAGCTCCAAGCATGTTGCAGCACAACTAGCCAGAGCCGGATCAAGAAAATGGCGAGGTGAGCTCCAAAGCGCCTTGGCTCGATTCCGCGGACCGGTTCGCATCATCACCGGAACTGGTGATCCGCTGATGCCTGAATTTATCGAACTGTTCAAGGATGTTTCAAACAGGGAACTGATTTCTATTGAAGGAGCTGGCCACCACCTGCACTTGACACATGGCGACGCTCTCGTAGGGCTTCTGAAAGAGAACCGCGTTTCGGCATGAGCAGGGGGTGATCATCCCGTGCGGCCAGACCGGCCTCCTCCGAGATCTTTGCAGTCCGCTCCCACACCGGACACCCTGGGGTGTTCGGCCAGGGGAGAGGTTGAAGTGGGTTTGGACTGGAGAACGACTTGTCACTGATGGTTCGTGATGCAGCCTGGGAGCTCGCATGGACACGTTATCCTCCGGTATGGCGTCCACGAAGAATGGCCAGACGCAAGGTAAGCAACCGCACGCTGGGGCGTTATGACTTCTACGCCCAATAGAAGTACGGTTAAAGGGTGCTGAAAACTGCCTTCAAACCTAAATGGCTTCTTGCGTTGCTTGCCGCGTTGCTTTTGGCGACCGGCTTCGTCGCACTGTCCGGATGGCAGTTCGGCTCATCCGAAACTGAACCTCCGGTGAAAATCGACAAAACGGAGAAGGCCGTTCCGCTGGTGGGCCACCATAACGTCGGTGTCGAACTGATGGGCAACAAAGCCGACCAGATCGTGACCATGAGCGGAAGCTTCGTCAAAGGCACCGATGAGATGATCGCCCCGCGCCTGCATGATGGCCAAAAAGGCGTCTGGGTAGTCTCCGAATTCATGGTCGACGGCGCACCCGATGACGCCTCGATTGCCGTGGTGCGCGGCTGGCAGCCGGAAGCAACCAAGCCCAGCGAGGTGCCCAGCGGAAAGCTGGAAATCACCGGCCGGCTCATGCCATCAGAAGGCCCTGAAAACGAGCACGACCTGCGCAGCCCTACGCTGGCAACCCTGTCCTCGGCACAGCTCTCAAACACCTGGGACAACACCGTCTACTCCGGATTCATCGTCGCCCACGACATGAAAACCGCCCGCGGAGACCAGGTCAAGCAGGCAGGCATCGACACGGTGTACGTCGGACCGCAGCCGCAGGAAGCGCAGACCAACTGGCTTAATGTCTTCTATGGCATCGAATGGGTCGTGTTCGCCGGATTCGCACTTTTCCTCTGGTACCGCATGGTTCGCGACGACTACCAGCGCGACATGGAGCAGATTGCCGAACAGGCGGCGGCCCAGGCAAGAAAGAATGCGGCGGAAGAACCCGGCGGCCAGGACAGCTCCCACGCCTAAGAGCCGCCTGCCCGCTGCTCTTGACCGGGCATACTAGAACTACCAAGAACAACGCACTGACCGCCACGGAAGGATCACGTGACAATGTCCAGCACCACCCCAGCCTCCAGCCCACGCAAGTTCGGAGGCACCCCGGCACAGATCCGTTCGGCCGCGGCGTTCTACAAGGTCTTCGCCTACGTCACCGGCGTGATGCTCTTGCTGCTGTGCCTTGAAATGGTCCTCAAGTACTTCTGGCAGCTGGAGCTGTTCATCGGCGGCGACCTGATCGACGGCGGAACCAACTCCATCGGCCTGCTCAACCGCGCAGAAGTCTCCGGCGGCTTCAACGCCTCGCTGGGCATCCTGATCGCCCACGGCTGGCTGTATGTTGTGTACCTGTTCGCGGACTTCCGCCTTTGGTCGCTAATGCGCTGGCCATTTGCCCGCTTCATTACCATTGCGCTGGGCGGCGTGGTGCCGTTCCTGTCCTTCTTCACCGAGAAGCGCGTGCACGCCGATGTCATGCGCGAACTTGAAGCGCATCCGAAGGCAGCAAAGCGCTACTAGAGCCTGGAAAGATTTCGCCAGCGGGCCGTACTTCCCACCCGGGGGAGTGCGGCCCGCTGCTGTTTGCTTCAACTGTGACGAATTTGGTGTACCGGATAACGCGAACTGTGCTGTTTCACACCCTGTTGAGCACGTAGACTGTAATGGTGACTACTGCTTCCCAAACTCCAGAACATAAGCCGGTTCTGGTCGTCGACTACGGGGCCCAATACGCGCAGCTCATCGCCCGCCGCGTTCGTGAAGCCCGAGTGTACTCGGAGATCGTTCCGCACACCCTGTCCACCGAAGCCATTCTGGCCAAGAACCCTGCAGCGATCATCCTCTCGGGTGGTCCTTCCAGCGTTTACGCCGATGGCGCCCCATCTGTCGGGGCAGATCTGTTCGACGCCGGCGTGCCGGTATTGGGCATCTGCTACGGCTTCCAGGCTATGGCCAACGCCCTGGGCGGCACCGTAGCCGAAACCGGCCTGCGCGAGTACGGCCGCACCGCCTCGGAGTTCAACGGCGAAGCCCGTTCGATCCTTGCCGGCGCCACCGTCCCTCCGACCGTCTGGATGAGCCACGGCGACTCCGTCTCCAAGGCTCCAGAGGGCTTCGACGTGCTGGCCACCACCGCCGGCGCACCAGTTGCCGCCTTCGCCAACGAAGAGAAGCGCCTCTACGGCGTGCAGTGGCACCCAGAGGTCAAGCACTGCGAGTTCGGCCAGGACGTGCTGGAAAACTTCCTGTACAACGGTGCAGGCCTGAAGGCCGACTGGACCGCTGACAACATTGTCGAAGAGCAGGTTGAAATCATCCGCGCCCAGGTCGGCACCGGCAAGGCCATTTGCGGCCTGTCCGGCGGCGTCGACTCCGCTGTGGCCGCTGCCCTGGTGCAGAAGGCCATCGGCGACCAGCTGACCTGTGTGTTCGTGAACCACGGCCTGCTGCGTGAAGGCGAAGCAGAGCAGGTGGAGAAGGACTTCGTCGCTTCCACCGGCGCCAAGCTGTACATCGCCGACGAGCGCGAGCGCTTCCTGACTGCTCTGGACGGCGTGACCGATCCGGAGACCAAGCGCAAGATCATCGGCCGCGAATTCATCCGCGCCTTCGAAGCGGCAGAGGCAGCAATCGTCGCCGAGGCTGCATCCGAGGGCGAGCCGGTGAAGTTCCTGGTCCAGGGCACCCTGTACCCGGACATCGTCGAGTCCGGCGGCGGCGAAGGCACCTCCAACATCAAGAGCCACCACAACGTGGGCGGCCTGCCGGAGGACCTGCAGTTCGAGCTCGTCGAGCCGCTGCGCGCGCTGTTCAAGGACGAGGTCCGTGCAGTGGGCCGCGAACTGGGCCTGCCAGAGGAAATCGTCAACCGCCAGCCGTTCCCGGGCCCAGGCCTGGGCATCCGCATCATCGGCGCCGTCAACGAGGAGCGCCTGTCGATCCTGCGCAAGGCCGACGCGATTGCCCGCGCCGAGCTGACCGCAGCCGGCCTGGACAACGAAGTATGGCAGATGCCAGTAGTGCTGCTGGCCGACGTACGCTCCGTGGGCGTCCAGGGCGATCACCGCACCTACGGCCACCCGATCGTGCTGCGTCCGGTATCCTCCGAGGATGCCATGACCGCCGACTGGTCGCACCTGCCCTACGATCTGCTTTCGCGCATCTCCAACCGCATCACCAATGAGGTGGACGGCGTGAACCGCGTGGTGCTGGACGTGACCAGCAAGCCGCCTGCAACCATCGAATGGGAGTAGCCTTCTAGGCTCCGACCATGACAGAGCGAAACTTGTGCACTGCGCAGGTTTCGCTCTGTGCGTTTAACCGCACTTGCGGTTTTGCTAGCCATGAAAGCTGTTGCGGCATATCTAAAATTAAGCTCATGCAGTCTCCATTTGTTGAGGTTCCGGTGCTTCCGGTCGTAGTGCCGCTTGGCCTCGTGGTTTTCGTGCTTTTGGCGTGGCGCCTCAAGGTGAAACAGCTCTTCTCCATTCCCCGCGTCCTGGTCGCCGCCGCTTTGGGAATTTATGCGGCGGGCATCGTCGGGAATACGATTTTCCCGATCATCCTCAACGCGCCGCCTCGCACGGAGGCTTGGGATTCAGGCATTGTCTACGTCCCCTTCGCCGATTATGAACTCATGGATGCGCTCACCAATATGCTGGTTTTTGTCCCGTTGGGCATCCTGTTTGCACTAGTGCTTTCCCAGCCCGCATGGTGGAAAGTGATGCTTGCCGTCATTGCCTCAAGCCTGGGAATTGAAGCAACCCAGCTGCTGGTCCAAGATCTATTCGGCGGTGGACACATCGCCGATTCAAGCGACCTTGTTTCGAATGTCGCCGGCGGAGCGCTCGGATATGTCCTGCTGCGAATCCTCATGTTGGTTCCGGGCCTGGCTGGGTTCGTTGATCGGTTCCGCTGGGCGGCACCGGCTGCGGCAGAACACTAGCCTTCGACCCTCGTTCCAGTGCATAACTCTGCCGCCGATTCAGGTCGAGGCGAAAACAATCGGAGGGGAGTTTCACTTCCTGCGTTTAACTGCAAAACGTGTTTCGCGCACCGCAGATTCGCCGCCCGTGCACTACGTTAGAAAGAGGTGCGTGCGCAGGTGCGCAGCACCGCTGTAGGTGCGGGTAAGTGAAGGGAATTACTGTCGTGACCAGTTCTCAGAATGCTGCTGCCGATCGCGTGGCTCTCTGGGTGAAATCCCTGGGACAAAGTGCCGGGGCCGACACTACTTTGCGCTTTGCGCCGTCGACATCCAATAGCATCGACATCACCCACTCCAACCCCTCGGGCCTGGCGCAGTTTTTGGCAGGGCGCCGCACGCGCCTGTCCACCTTGCTGCACGACGCGGAGCAGTACGCCACCGCGCGCCGCACCGCCCGGGCGCTGTCCTCCAAGATTTCCCAGCTGTGGGACGAGCGCGGCATCGACGTGGGCTACCTGGCCGCCGGCGTAGCCAACTGGCGCGCCGTGCACGAGGGCAAGAGCGAGCCGGTCTCCGCGCCGATCATGCTCGGTCGCATCACCCTGACCAAGCACCAGGACGCCGACGACTACGACCTGCAGCTGGTGGGCCGCGCCGAGGTCTCCCCGGCCTTCGTGCGCCAGTTCGAGGCAGACCACAACGCCAAGGTGGACGTGGCTGCGGTGGACGCCGCTGCCTACTCCATCGCCCGCTTTGACCCGGTGCGCGGCATGGACGCCCTGCGCCACCAGATGGCAGAGGTTCCCGGGGTAGTGGTAGGCCACCGCCTGCTGCTGTCCACCTTCTCCGACTTGATCGACCCGGCAGACCCCAAGAAGCTGACCGGTTCGCACCCGGTGATCGAGGCGCTGATCAACTACGACGCCAGCGAAAAGCAGGCGGTGCGCGCCGCCAAGGTGGCCGAAGCAACCAAGGGCTCCACCGCGCTGGCCAACCTTGTTGCCTCCAAGAACGCCAAGCCGGTGAGCACCGCCGCCCCGGCCGCCTCGGATGATGCGTCGCAGGAGCCGAGCTCGCGCCGCTCGCTGGTCAAGAACCTGCTGGGCCGCAAATCGGAGGAGTCCAAGACCCGCAAGGTGCACACCGGCACCACCACACTGGCCACGAACTCCGATGAGCGCGACCCTGAATCCGAGCTTTACCTGCTGGATGCCGACGAATCGCAGTCGCGCATGCTCGAATACATCGCCGCCGGCGAATCCGTGGCTATCAACGCGGCCCCTGGCACCGGCGCCACGCAGACCGCACTGAACGCCGCCGCAGCCCTGGCCGCCTCCGGCAAGCGCGTGCTGGTGATCGCCGAACAGCGCAGCGCCGCCGAAGAGTTCGTTGCGCGCTTCAACGAACAGCTCGATGCGGCCAGCCTGCTGCTTGAGCCCAACGAGGATCCGGAGGCTGTACGCAAGCAGCTGACCCGTGCCATCCTGCGCAACGAGCGGGCCATAGAACCGCAGCTGGGGAACCTGTTCAAGCGCCTGCGCGAAACCCGGCATGCGCTGGGCGAACATGTGAAGTCGCTGCACTCGGTGCGCAGCCGCTGGGGCTGCTCGCCCTACCAGTCGATGCAGGAGCTGGCGCGCCTCTCCGCGCTGAACCCTGCGCCGAGCACCACCGTGCGGCTGAAGCGTTCGGTGCTGGACTCCATGGGCCAGCGCGGCCACGTCGCCGCCCAGCTCAAGCGCGCCGCGCAGCTCGGCGCGTTCTCCAAGGAGCACACCACCAGCCCGTGGCACGGGGCGCCGCTGCGCAACCAGGAAGCCACCGCGCAGGCGCTGAACCTTGCCAGCGGCCTGGGCCGCGACCTGCCGATCCTGCATGAGCACATGCTCAAGATCGCCGAGCAGTCCCAGATCCGCCTGGAGAACAGCTACGACAAGTGGGGCGACCAGCTGCAGCTGCTGGTTGCCGTGCGCGGATCGCTGGACAAGTTCGAATCCGACATCTTCGAGGGTGACATCGACGACTTGATCGCCGCCACCGCCACCAGCGCCTGGCGCCGCGAACACGGTGTGGAAATGGGCTCGCTGGTGCGCTCGCGCCTGCGCAAGATCGCCAAGGAATACGTGCGCCCGGGCATGCACGTTCCAGACCTGCAGGCAGCCCTGCAGGCGGTGGCCCTGCAGCGCGATGCCTGGCGCGCCCACGCCACCTCCCAGCGCAACCCGCAGGTTCCGGGCGGGCTGCTTGACGTGGAGGCCGGCTACCATGACGCCGGGGCCCGCATCGACAAGCTCGCCTCCATGCTGCCCGCCCGCACCGGAGCCCAGCTGCGCGAAATGCCGATTGCCCAGCTGCTGGATCTAATCGCAGAACTGGTGGACCACAAGGAAGACCTGACCGAGCTGCCCGAGCGCACGCTGATCGCTGAACAGCTGGCAGAGGCCGGACTGGGCGACCTGCTGGCGGACTTTGCCGAACGGGAAATCGACGCCGACGCCGTGGACGCCGAGCTGGAGCTGTCCTGGTGGCAGTCGGTGCTCGACGCGATGATCTCCGGGGACGACTTCCTGGCGATGAACGACGGTGCGAAGCTTGAAAAGATCGAGGCGGACTACCGCCTGGCCGACGGCGCACACATCGCCGCCGGTCCTGCGCGCATCCGCTGGCAGCTGGCCAAGAACTGGAAGGCAGCGCTGAACGACCATCGCGCCGCCTCCAAGGCGTTGCGCGACATGCTCAAGGGCGGCAACATTTCCATCGCCCAGGTGCTGGCGCTGGGGGAGAAGCTGGTCAACTCGCTGACCCCTGTCTTCGTCTCCGCTCCACTGCTGCTGGGCACCGCGCTGCCCGACGACACCGAGTTCGATGCGGTGATCCTGCTGGAAGCCAACTACCTGACGCTGCGCGAGGTGCTGGACGCGGTGCGCCGCTCCCGCCAGGTCATTGCCATCGGCGATGAAATGCTCGGTGGGCCCAAGCCCTTCGAGGTGTCGGTGGACCCCACCGCCCGCATCGGCCAACGCGGCGCAGACCGTTCTGCCCTGTCGGCGCTGAACAAGGTGCTGGTCTCCGGCCGCCTGTCCACCGTCTACCGGGGGATCGACGAGGGCCTGGTGGCGCAGCTGTCCAAGGACTACTACGACGGCGCGATCTCTCGCCTGCCGCAGGCCATCGCCACCGCCGCGCACAGCGACCAGCTCACCGCGCAGTACGTTCCTGATGCCACCGGCACGCTGTCCAGTAGCGAGGACGGGGTGCAGACCACGGCCGCCGAGGTGGCGCGCATCGTAGACCTGGTCTTCGAGCACTTCGCCGCCCGCCCGGACGAATCCCTGGCAGTGGTGGCGACCAACCGCATCCACGCGGCGGCAATTGCAGAGGCCATCCGCGTGCAGCTGCCGAACCACAAGTACGCGATGGAGCACCTGCGCGCCAAGCGCGAGCCGTTTGTGGTCACCACGGTCAACCGCCTGATCGGCCTGCGCCGCGATGCGGTGATCTTCGCCTGGGGCTACGGACGCACCCCGCACGGTAAGACGCTGCACGAGTTCGGCGACTTGTCGGCTAAGAACGGCGAGCAGCTGTTCGTTTCGGCTGTCACGCGCTCGCGCACCCGGCTCACGCTGGTCTCCAGCCTGCAGCCAAGTGAACTTGAAACCTCGCGCCTGCACCATGGAGCCAAGGCCTTCTTCGACCTGTTCAGCCGGGTCCAAGCAGGGGATTCGGGCATGCCGTCGCTGAACCATCCGCGCTTCGACGCGCTGGTCTCCGACCTGGCCCGCCGCCTGCGCGAACGCGGCGCGATCGTCTCCGAGGACTACCGCGGTGTGCTTGACCTCGCGGCCCACGCATTCGACGTGGACGGCAAGGACATCCGTCCGTTGGCAGTGGTCTACGACGGCACCGAGCACTACGCCGAGCTGACCGTGCGCGAACGCAGCCGGCTGCGCCCTGACTTCTTCGAGAACCACGGCTGGCGCTACGTCCCGCTGTGGACCATCGACGTATTCACCGACCCGGGCGCCGTCACCGAGCGGCTGGCCCGCTACCTGGAGCTGAAGCCGGCCCGCGTGGCTGCTGAGGAGCCTGCCGCCCGCGCGTCGGTGGCCCCGGCGCCTCCGGTGCCTGCCAGCGAGGCAGCCAGCGAACCGGCTGCGCCGAAGGTGCAGGAAGAACAGCCTGAAACCCCGAAGCCGATCTCGGCAGCAGAAAGCGCAGTCGAGGGTGACTCAGCCAAGTAATGCCGATGGCCCGCGCAAGCGCACCAAGCGCCCGCGGGTCATCGCGCCTCCGCAGCACCTGCCCAACCCGGTCAAGCTCACCGGCAGCTACACGCCTGTAGCCCATTCCCAGTCGGTCAACGAGGCGATCGCCAACGCCCTGCCTGCCGACACCACCGCAGCGCAGGCAGCTGGAAAGAGCGCACATCGCGACCCGCTGGCCGGCCTGCGCGCCAAGGACGAAGATCCGCGTGGCTGGGGAGACACGTCGGAAGACCTGATGGAGTCGATGAAGCGGGAGAAGCCGCCCCACTGGGGGTGACTGCGCCCGCTAATTCACCAGCACCGCCGAAACCTTTCCACGGGACATGGAACCTGCCAGGTCGTCGGACAGCGTGGAGGCAGCGGCCACCACAATGATTCCGTCTCCTGATGTGGCGCTGGGGGAGAGCATTCCGAACTCGCTTTTCGCCGTTGCTGGAACCCAGAGCACCGGGACCGCGTGGGCGATGGTTTCCGAGCGGATCTCTTTTTCAAAGCCGTCGCCGGTGGTCAGTACGATGTCCACCAGCTGCCCCGGATGGATCAGCCCTACGGTTGCGGCGTCGGTGAGCCTGATCGGCACCGCCACAGTTCCTTGGGGCGAACCGGTCAACAGCTGCGGTCCGACCAAAAGATAGTCGCGCAGCGCGGTGCCAGCCGGGACAGCCACCGCGAGGCGCTGGCCCACCAGGTCCTGGACATCGGTGAGCAGCTGATGGTCATTCGCATCGGCCGGGATCTGCTGCAGCTGCACATCGCTGGAGGTCAGCACCACGCCCGCCGGCAGGTCTGCCACCGCTACCACGATCTCTCGCTGTCCCAGCTGGCCGTCGGCAAGGAGGTTCAGGGCCGCAGCCGCCGCCAGCAGCAGGCAGGCGATTCCGGCGGGGCGGCGGTAGCGGCGTAGCACCTCGCTGCGGGTGCGCACCGGGCGCAGCTTGGGGCGCGGGATGACGGGTGCTCGGGATTTTGCAAAGAGGCTCATGCACCAAGTACAGCCCGCACCCGCCTCGTGGATGCACCGCCGGCGGCGAGCTGTGGATTAGTCGATGATGTGGTGCACCCCAGCAGGGGTGATCACCAGATCAACTGCGGTGTCGTATTCGTTGAGCTCATAGCTGCCTGCCGGGACGAACTCCTCGTCAAAGACCATCGCCGCCACTTGGACCGGGGTATGGGCAATGCGCGGCAGGAAGCGGTCGTAGTAGCCACCGCCTTGTCCCAGCCGGTAGCCGTTGGAGTCGATGGACAGCGCCGGGATGAACAGCGTGCTGATTCCGTCCTCGGCCTCGAAGAGCTCGACTCCGAAGCGTTGGCCCACCGGTTCCATGACCGGTGCTCGCGGGCTGCGTTCCAGTTCGATTCCCGGTTCCCAGCGGACCCAGGACAGCTGATATTCGGGCTCGCACACCGGGAGGTAAATGTTGATGCCGTCATCGAAGAGCTGACGCATCAGGGTCTCGGTATCCGGCTCATCGGGCTGCGAGTTGTAGAGCGCCACCGACCGTACCACCGGGGTCAACGCCGCCAGGTACTCGCGCACATGCGTGCTGATCTGTCCTGCGCGCTCGGTGCGCACAGTGTCCGGAAGGTTCTTGCGTGCTTCGCGCACCGCGGCGCGCGCTGATTTCTTCGACTGCTGATCCATGCAGTCAACTGTACGCAACCGGTGACTATACGATGGTGCTCATGAGTGGTTTATGGCGCCGCGGTGCTGGCGTGTCAGATCTTGAGTCGCAGCGGCTGCTGCTGCGCCAATTGACCGTGGCGGATGCCTCGGAATTCTCGATGCTGCGCTATGCAAACCTCGCCTGGCTCAAGCCCTGGGACCCGACCACTCCGGAGGGCCCGCCGCCCACGCTGACCTTCAAGCAGATGATCCGCGAGAAGAATGCTGCCGCGCGCGAGGGGACAGGCTATTCATGGGTGCTGACGCTGCCGCAGCTGCACAGCGGCAAGCCTCCGATCATCGGGCAGGTCAGCGTCTCGGGGGTGCAGTGGGGAGCGGCCCGCACTGCTTCCATCGGCTATTGGATCGACAGCAGCCATGCAGGATTCGGGCTGATGCCGGAAGCCTGCGCGCTGGTAGTCGACTACTGCTTCGGAGTTCTGGGACTGCATCGGCTGGAAATCAACATTCGGCCGGAAAATGAACCGAGCCTGAAGGTGGTGCATAAGCTCGGCTTCCGCGATGAAGGGCTGCGCCGGGCCTATCTGCACATCGACGGCCAGTGGCGCGACCACCGGACGTTTGCGCTGAACCGCGAAGAGCTGGATACTACGATGCTCGAACGTATCTGCGAATGAATGCGGCGAATTGATGGCTAAACCATAAATCCTCACCTGAGGAGCACATACAGTGGGCGAAAACTTCGCAACACGCCTACACATGTGCATGCTCATACCGGCGCTGTTGCATAGTGTTGACGTGAGGAGCCGCACCAGGTTCCTTATTTAAGAACTGACCGAACCCATCGGTGATGGAGGACCCACATGGCTGGCACGTCACTTAACGCTTCGAAGGCACAGTCTGCTTCCGAGTACAAGATTCGCGTGCGCTATGGCCGGTTGTCCCTCGCCCTGCTGGGTCTGCTGGCAATCATCGCCACAGTGGTCGGTTTGGTCCTCGCGCCATTCACCGCTCTGAGCTTTGGCACCGTGGGCATCTTCTTCCTCGTAGGCTTCGGCTCCTTCGCCGCGCTGCGCGTGCTGGCAGTGCGCGACCGCAACCGCCGCCTGCTTGAGAATCTTGAGGCCACCCGCAAGCGCGCCATGCAGACCCCTGCAATTGCCCAGGAAGAAAACCATGTGGTGATCCGCAAGGACGTCGAAGAGAAGGTCTTCGACGCCCGCCCGGGTTCATCGCTTAAGGCCCCTGCCATCACCGCAGAGGAGCTGCGCGCCGAAGCACTGCGCGTAGCCCACGGCCTGGGCGGCGTGAAGCAGCCTGAAACCTGGGAGCCGAAGGAAGTTCCGCTGCCTACCTACGTTCAGGTGCGCGAATCCACACAGAAGGAAATTGCGGCCCGCGTCAGCCCGCAGCCGATCCCGGTCTCCGAGCCGCTGCGGCCAAGCAAGCCGATCAGCCTCAAGGCCTCCGAAGGCGCCAAACGCATCGCCAGCGAAGTCTCCGCGGAGGACCGCGCAGCGGTGGCCAGCGTGGCAGCCAAGCGCGAGTCGGCCCAGGCGCCTGCGGCCAAGTCTGCACCTGAGGTTGCCATCGAGAAGCCTGCCGAACCGGCGGCAGAGGTGAAGCCGGCAGAAGTGAAACCTGCAGAGCCGAAGCCAACCGGTCCCAAGAGCCGCCTGAACCTGGACGACGTGATGCAGCGCCGCCGGGCCTAGGAAACTTGAGCACATAAAAAAGGAAGAACCCGCAAGGGTTCTTCCTTTTTTATGTGCGCGGGGACCTAGTCTTCTTCAGCCGGCAGCGGTCCGCGATTGCCGCGGTGGTGGGCGAAGACCAGCGTGGTTTCGGTATGGCCCACCGACTCGTCGGTGGCGAGGTTGTCAAGCACCCAGTCGCGCAGCGCTTCGGTGCTGCTCACTGCGATGTGCAGCAGGTAGTCGGTGCCTCCGGAGACGTGGAACATGGAAAGCACTTCTGGCAGCTGAGGAATACGCGCCACGAATGCGTCAATCTTCTCGCGGTCGTGGGCACGCAGCTTAACGGAGATCAGCGCCTGCACAGTGCGCCCCACGCTGCGCAGGGAAACTTCTGCGTGGTATCCGGTGAGAATGCCGCGGTCCACCAGCGCCCGGGTGCGCAACAGCGCCGTCGACGGGGCAATTCCCGCCCGCTGGGCCAGGGTCGCATTGGAAATGCGCGCGTTGGCGACCAGCTCGTCGATGATGATTCGGTCAATCTCGTCGAGATCGGCGCCGTGGGACTGCTCAGATTGCGATGACATAAGAATATTTCATCACACTCCGTGGCAGACGGGCACTACTTCGATTCGCCCGCCCGCACAAACTGCGTGCGACATGCGGATATATTGGTAGGCATGACACGACGCAGCGAGCTTACCGGAGAACTCTACGATACCCGTTTGGCGGCCTACGCGCTGGTGGAGCACGAAGGCAGGATCCTGCTGACCCTGTGGGACATGCGCCGCCGCGACCCCAGGTTCATTCCGCGCTGGTCGCTGCCCGGCGGAGGCGTGGAGCTGGGAGAACCCATTGAGGACGGGGTGAAGCGCGAGGTGCTCGAAGAGACTGGCTACCACGTGGACCAGCTGCAACTGCTGGACGTGAGCACCGGGGTGATCCCGGCGGCCAAGCGCTACTCCGGGGACGGACATCCGATGCAGACCGTTGCGGTCACCTACCGCGCCCAGCTGGCCGGGGGAGCGTTGCGCGCAGAAGTCGACGGCTCCACCAGCGAGGCCGCCTGGTTCACCCGCGAGGAAATCAAGAAGCTGAACCGCATCGAGCGTGTGGACGCGATGCTGCGGCTGGCGCCTGGACGATAGCGGCGAACCTGCGCAGAATCCGCGCCGCCCGGCGCGCGCAACCCCGGAATAAACGGCGGCTGGCCTAAAATGGCAAGGGAGATGAAGTTTGTACAATCCCCACGTGTATCCCTTGCTGCCCTAGCAGTGTGTGCGCTGAGCCTGTCGCTGGCCGCCTGCACCGCCGGCGGGCAGAACGAAGCCCAGCCGCAGCCGAGCCGCAATATCACCTTGACCATGGCCCTTCCCGCCGATGCAACAAGCAAGGCGGTTGGCCATGTCTACGCGGACGCCCTGGAGCATCAGGGATATACGGTGAAAATCGCCAAGTCCACCGATGCACCCTATGAGCAGGTGGCCAAGGGGCAGGCGGACATAGCCATCGACACCGCTGTGCATGCGGTGAAGCTGGCGCCCGCTGCAGATCCGCGCGGCGAGGACGGGATCCTGTCCATCGAGGAAGCCGCCGATCTGGTGAACACCATCAACCAGCAGGACCTGGGCTTCACCGCTTCACCGCTGAGTGCCGCCAACGCCGGCAAGGTGATGGTCATTTCCGCTGCTGAAGCTGCCGAATACAAGATCGATTCGGTGCCCACCGCGGCCGCCGCCTGCGGCAAGCTGACCTTCGTGGGAGACGCAGGGCCGAGCACCGGACTGAAAACCGCGTTGGAAAAGGCCGGCTGCGCCAAGCCGCAGTTCGCCACCGAAAAGGCCAGCGCGCTGCCCGGCACCCTGCGGACCTCGGTGGACCAGGTGGTCGCCCTGTCGGCCCAGGATGCGCTCATCGGGGACGAGGGCTTCAAGATCATCGACGGCAGCTCGCAGCTCTTCGACGCGGCCCCCTACATGCCGCTGCTGGGCAAGGCAGTGGACGAGGACGCCGCCAAGAGCATCAAAGACACGACCAGGCAGCTGAGCCAGGAAGCAGTGATCGGCTTGAACCGATTGGCTGCAGGTCCTAACAGCGTTTCACCGCAGGATGCGGCCAACCGCTGGAAATGGCTCATCGACAACTAGCGCAACCCAACGGTAACCAAGGCGCGAAGAACGCGCTTGACGTGAGAAAGTGTACCCATGGCGGAATTCAAACAATCGACGAAACTGCACAACGTGCTCTACGACATCCGCGGGCCGCTGCTTGAGCATGCAACCCGCATGGAGGCCGAGGGCCACCGCATCCTGAAGCTGAACATCGGCAATCCCGCGCCGTTCGGCTTCGAGGCGCCCGACGCGGTGCTTGTCGACATGATCCGCAACCTGCCCAACGCCCAGGGCTACTCGGACTCGCGCGGCATCCTTTCGGCCCGCACCGCGGTCTCCCAGTATTACCAGACTCGCGGTATCCAGACCATCGGCGTGGACGACGTCTACCTGGGCAACGGCGTGAGCGAACTGATCACCCTGAGCCTGAACGCGCTGCTGAACAACGGCGACGAAGTGCTGATCCCGGCGCCCGACTACCCGCTGTGGACCGCCTCGGTCTCCCTGGCAGGCGGCACCCCGGTGCATTACCTGAACGTGGAAGAAGAGGGCTGGCTGCCTGACCTTGAGGACATGGAAGCCAAGATCACCGATCGCACCAAGGGCATCGTGATCATCAACCCGAACAACCCCACCGGAGCCGTGTACCCGAAGGAAACTTTGGAAGGCATCCTGGAGCTGGCGCGCAAGCACGGGCTGATCGTCTTCTCCGACGAGATCTACGAGAAGATCCTCTACGACGATGCGGTGCACATCAACACCGCCGGCCTGGCCGACGATGTGCTGGTGCTGACCTTCTCAGGCCTGTCCAAGGCCTACCGCGTGTGCGGCTTCCGCGCCGGATGGATGGCCATCTCCGGGCCGCGCCACCAGGCGGCGGACTACATCGAAGGCATCAATCTGCTCACGAACATGCGCCTGTGCGCCAATGTTCCAGCGCAGCACGCAATCCAGACCGCCTTGGGCGGCTACCAGTCGATCAACGACCTGATCCTTCCCGGCGGGCGTCTGCTGGAGCAGCGCGATGCGGCGTACAACCTGCTGCGCGAAATCCCGGGCATCTCGGTCCAGAAGGCGAAGGGTGCGCTGTACATGTTCCCGAAGCTGGACCCTGAGGTCTACCCGATCCACGACGACGAGAAGTTCGCCCTCGAACTGCTCAAGAGCCAGAAGATCCTGATCTCCCAGGGCACCGCCTTCAACTGGGTGCGCCCGGACCACTTCCGTCTGGTCACCCTGCCCAATGTGCGGGACCTGACCGACGCGGTGGGCCGCATCGGCACCTTCCTGGAGGACTGGCGCGCCCACGCCTAGATCCAACACGCGAGAGCGGGCGCCGTGAAAGTTGATGACTTTCACGGCGCCCGCCGCTGTTAACACCTGCCAACGGCATTGCCTAGATTTCTCAAGCCTTTCGCGCGCACTTCCATCGCGACTAGGGTAGAGACCAACACCAGCCGTCTTTGAGGAGCCGTTGATGAGTTCGTACCCAGCAAATCTGATCAAGTGCCTGCGCGCCGACCCGGGAATCCGCTTGGAGCAGCGGGCCACCAAGAATCCTGACTGGTGGCCCGAGGATGCACCTCAGGACAAGAAGCAGGCGGCTTCGCGCATGAAGGAGCTGGCCGGCGAACTCTCCGACCTGCAGGAGCGGCTCTTCGCCGAGGCGCTGCAAGATGAGCTGGAAGACTCGGTGCTGCTGATCCTGCAGGGCATGGATACCTCAGGCAAGGGCGGCATCGTCCGGCATGTGATGGGCATGCTCGACCCGCAGGGCGTGGAGCACTACGCCTTCAAGGCGCCGAGTCCAGAAGAACGCAGCCACGACTTCCTATGGCGCGTGGAAAAGCGGCTGCCAGCCCGGGGCCGGATCGGGGTCTTCGACCGCTCGCACTATGAAGACGTGCTGATCCACCGCGTGCAGAAGCTGAGCACCGAAGCCCAGGTGGAGTCCCGCTACGGAAAGATCGTCGACTTCGAGAAGCGGCTGCGGGACCGGGCAATCCACCCGATCAAGATCATGCTGCACATCAGCAAGGACGAACAGTTCGCACGGCTCTCCGAACGCTTGGAGCGCCCGGACAAGTACTGGAAGTACGCTGCCAGCGACGTGGAAGACAGGCTCTTGTGGGATGACTACCAGAAGGCCTACCAGATCGCGATCAACCGCACCGATACCGAATCGGCCCCGTGGTTCGTGATCCCGGCAGACCAGAAATGGCGGGCGCGGCTGTGCGTGGCAGAGCTGCTCCTGGCCCAGCTGCGGCAGATCAACCCGCAGTGGCCTGCGGCCAAGTTCGACGTGGCCGCCGAGAAAACGCGGCTGGAAGCCGCCCGCTAAAGGGGTCTAGCCTTCGTTGTCCTGGTGCTTGGCGCGGGCCGCCTCCAGGCGCTGGGACACGCCAGCCAGCCAGTTTTCGCAGTGGGCGGCCAGCGCCTCGCCGCGTTCCCACAGCGCGAGGGATGCCTCCAGCGGGGCTCCGCCGGTCTCCAGCTGGTTGACTACATTGATCAGTTCCTCACGGGCCTGCTCATAGGAAAGTTCTGCAATGTCCTGGGGGATCTGGGTATTCATTCTGGACTCCAAACTAGTTGCTTTCGGCGGGTGCTTCTGCAGGGAAGATGTCGTGGACCGCTGCGGTGAGCTGGCCTGCGGCCACGCGGATGCGCAGCTGGTCATTCGGCGCTGCATCGCGCACATCGCGCAGCACCCGGCCGTCGGCCAGCTGGGTCACCGAATAGCCGCGGTCCAGGGTCTGCTGCGGGGAGAGCGCGCGCATCTGCGCCCGCAGATGGGAAATCTCATCTCCGGCCCGCTGCACCCGGTGGGAAAAGACGGCGGTGGCCCGTTCGCGCCAGCGCTCCAAATCTTCGGCGCGGCTGCTGACCATGACCTGGGGGTTGGCAAGCACCGGCCGGGCCCGCAGCGAGGCGATCAGCTGGCCTTCGCGCTGCAGCAGGGTGTTCACCGCGCGGTCAAGGCGCTGCCGAGCCGCATCGAGCCCGGCGAATTCTTCATTCAGGTCCGGGACGATGCGCTTGGCGGCATCGGTGGGGGTGGAGGCTCGCAGGTCGGCCACATCGTCCAGGATCGGGCGGTCCGCCTCATGGCCGATGGCTGAGACCACCGGGGTGTGCGCGGCCGCGACCTCGCGGACCAAGTCCTCGTTGGAGAAGGGCAGCAGGTCTTCCAGGGCGCCGCCGCCGCGGGCGATCACGATCACCTCCACGGTGGGATCGGCATCCAGCTCATGCAGCGCCTTGATGACCTGGGGGACCGCGTCCACGCCCTGGACTGCTGTATTGATGATGCGGAACTGCACCGCCGGCCAGCGCAGCGTCGCATTGCGCACCACGTCCTTCTCCGCATCCGAGTCGCGGCCGGTGATCAACCCGATCTTGCCCGGCAGCACCGGAAGCCTGCGCTTGCGCTCGGCGTCGAACAGGCCCTCGGCGCCCAGTGCCTGGCGCAGGCGCTCAAGGCGCACCAGCAGTTCGCCAAGTCCCACCGGGCGCAGGTCGGAGGCGTTCAGCGACAGCCTGCCAGTCTTGGCGTAAAAGCTCGGCTTGACCCGCGCCACCACGCGCGAGCCGACCTGCGGGGTGGAGTCCAGCGTGCGCATCACCGAGGCCCAGACGGTCACGGAGAAGGAATTGTCCACGTCCACGTCGCGCAGCGTGAGGTAGGCGTGGCCGTTGCGCACATTGGCTTCCAGCAGCTGGCCTTCAACCCAGGTGACCGGCGAGTTCTCGATGTGGATCTTCAGCTTTTCGGAGAGCACCCGCAGCGGCCAGGGGTTCTCGGCGCTGGTCTGTGCGGCGGTGGGCGGCAGGGATGAGGCGGGGCCTGCCGACTGCTGGTTTTCCATACACGCGACGCTACACCATGAGGCCGACACCCCGGGAGCGGGCCAAGACGCCGGAGCCGCGAATGTGGTTCGCCTCATATGAGCATGCACTAACTTGCATGGGCTTCGTAGAATAGAAGCATGGCTACTTCCACATCCGTTCCGGTATCCCTTTCGATGCCCCGCGTCCCGCGCCTTCGCCGCACCCCGGCGCAGATCCTCGCTGCCTCTCCTGAGGTCACCGAGCGCAAGGTGCTGCTGGCGGCCCCGCGCGGCTACTGTGCCGGCGTCGACCGTGCGGTAGTGGCGGTGGAGAAGGCGCTGGAGCACTACGGCCCGCCGGTCTACGTGCGCAAGCAGATCGTGCACAACGTGCATGTGGTCTCCGAGCTGGAATCCCGCGGCGCGATCTTCGTGGAAGAAAACGAAGAAGTCCCGGAGGGCGCCTTGGTGGTCTTCTCCGCCCACGGCGTGTCCCCGGCGGTAGTCCAGTCGGCCGAGGACCGCGGCCTGCGCACCATCGACGCCACCTGCCCGCTGGTGACCAAGGTGCACCGCGAGGCCGTGCGCTTTGCCAAGAACGACTACGAGATCCTGCTGATCGGCCACGAAGGCCACGAGGAAGTGGAAGGCACCTACGGCGAAGCGCCAGAGGTCACCACCATCGTGAACAACCCCGAAGAAGCCGACACCGTCCAGGTCAAGGACCCCGACAAGCTGATCTGGCTCTCGCAGACCACCCTGAGCGTTGACGAGACCATGGAGATCGTGCGCCGGCTGCGCAAGCGCTTCCCGAACCTGCAGGATCCGCCCAGCGACGACATCTGCTATGCCACGACCAACCGCCAGGCGGCCATCAAGAACATCGCCCCGCAGGCGGAACTGGTGATCGTGGTCGGCTCGGCCAACTCCTCGAACTCGGTGCGCCTGGTCGAGGTGGCGCTGGACCACGGCGCCAATGCCGCCTACCGGGTGGACTTCGCCAACGAGGTGGACGAGTCCTGGTTCGAGGGCGTGTCCACCGTGGGCGTCACCTCCGGCGCCTCGGTGCCTGAAGTGCTGGTCCGCGAGGTAGTGGACCTGCTGGCCGAATACGGCTTCAACGACGTTTCAGAGGTCACCACCGCGGAAGAGGACATCATCTTCTCGCTGCCCAAGGAGATCCGCGGAAAGCTCAAGGAAGCCGGCGACGACGACCGTGCCCTGGGCGGCCGCGGACACCGCCCGGACTCGCGCTAAAAGCTTCACCATTATTTACCCCCTCTAACAAAGGTAGAATTTTCTCCCGTGGCTCTTACTATCGGAATCGTCGGACTGCCCAACGTCGGCAAGTCCACCATGTTCAATGCGCTGACCCGTGCCCAGGTGCTGGCGGCCAACTACCCCTTCGCAACCATCGAACCCAATGTGGGCGTCGTGCCGCTGCCGGACGAGCGCCTGAAGGTGCTTGCAGGAATCTTCGGTTCCGAGCGCATCCTGCCGGCCACCGTCTCCTTCGTTGACATCGCCGGCATCGTGAAGGGCGCTTCGGAGGGCGAAGGCCTCGGCAACAAGTTCCTAGCGAACATCCGCGAAGCCGACGCCATCTGCCAGGTGACCCGCGCGTTCGTGAACGACGATGTGATCCACGTGAACGGCAAAGTCGATCCGGAGTCGGACATCGAGACCATCGCCACCGAGCTGATCCTCGCCGACCTGCAGACCATCGAAAACCAGCTGCCGCGCCTTGAAAAGGAGCTGCGCAGCAAGAAGATCGAGAAGTCCTTCATGGATAACCTGCTGGCTGCCCAGAAGGTGCTCGAAGAGGGCAAGACCCTGTTCGCCGCCGGCAAGGCCGCAGGCATCGATATGGACGAGTTGGCCCCGATGCAGCTGATGACCACCAAGCCGTTCATCTACGTGTTCAACACCGATGAAGCTGGCCTGGCCGACAAGGAGATGCAGGCAAAGCTCTCCGAGCTGGTTGCCCCGGCCGAAGCGATCTTCCTCGACGCCCAGTTCGAGGCCGAGCTGGCCGAGCTGGAAGAGGACGAGGCTCTGGAGATGCTCGAAGATGCAGGCATCGAGGAGTCAGGGCTGGACAAGCTGGCCCGCGTAGGCTTCGACACCCTGGGCCTGCAGACCTACCTGACCGCAGGTCCTAAGGAATCCCGCGCCTGGACCGTCCGCAAGGGCGCCACCGCACCTGAGGCCGCCGGCGTGATCCACACCGACTTCCAGCGCGGCTTCATCAAGGCCGAGGTCATCGGCTTCGACGACCTGGTTGCCGCCGGTTCGGTAGCCAATGCCAAGTCTGCGGGCAAGGCCCGCATCGAAGGCAAGGACTACATCATGAAGGACGGCGACGTCGTGGAGTTCCGCTTCAACGTGTAGTCGCATTTCGCCCTAGCGCCGACGGTGACAACCGAGGCGCACATGCCAGAACGAAGGCTCGCTTCTCTAGATGAGAGGCGGGCCCGTTCTCTTTCTACCCCCGGTGTCGAGGAGGCTAGGATGAGCGGATCCTTATCACCACGGGGCGACGGTGTCTCCAAGTATGGCAACTTCGTCGAGTTGCGCACCAACGCCTATTTCCTGACTTTGAACATGGCAGTCAGTTGCCAGTGAACCCAAGGGAAAAGCCTTAACTTACAGGTTTGCTCGCGATTCCGTCGAGCCAGAGGGCCTCGGAAGCATCCCGATGTATACCATCTGAGCCGACGTGCTTGCTGCTGATGGTCGGACCTTTCTGGATCACGTGTACAAGTGCCATGCCGTGGCCGCGTCCGAGACCATAGTCGTCTTTAAGCCAAGTGAGGATCTCACCTGCTTTGACTCCAGATTGGTCGAGTCCCTTCTCATGTGCGATATCCACCAATTGTCTCGGGGTGAGACCAGTCTTTTTCTCGATAGTGTCCAGATAGGCCTGAAATGACATGAGCTCTCCTCGTAGCAGGGTGCCGATCGGCACTTCACTGAGAGTACTAACTAGTGTCCATGGAGTACAAGACCCAGAATCAGATCACCGAACAGATGTGCAAGCAATTGTTCGAGGCATTATTTAGGATTCTTGGGTACCGCACGATGTTCCTGAACGAGGGGCAACTCTTTGACGTTTTTCATATGCACGAAATCGTTGATGATCGAGTGGCAGAATTACCACCAGCTTATGTAGCGTGATGCAGCTTAGCGAGTACAAGCTTGAGATCTTCGGTAACCACGGTGCCGGATTATCAGTAAGTCAATTGTGCCTAGTTTAAGACAGAGCAATTCTTCGGAAATCCTACGAGCGTTCAACGTTCAGATTAAGGATCCTGCGCAAAGGTTGCCAGGCTCGTCTGCCTAGCTCAGCGTCGGCAGCAGGGCTTCCACCACGGGCGATATCACGCAAACCAGTTGGTGGGATTTCTTCTCCGGGAAGGGTGGCACGATGCCCCGCAGCTTCCATGTATACATGGTCTGTTTCTAGTTCAAAGGATGTCCGTCGTCGCTGGATGGCTTCAGCGAACAGAGCCGAAGGCCAGACTTTGTCATCACCACCGGAAACGAGCAGGATTTCTGCAATTTTTTCAGTCGCGATAGTAGCTGATTCCAGCTGTTCGCGTTTCGCCGTCTGTATTGAGAATTCATAAATTGGAAGGTACCCATCAACGTCAGTTGCAGGCATGTGCTTCGGTCTACGTATGTGAAGGCAGGGAAGCTGCTCACCACCATAAGTCCATTTAGAGGTTGCTCGTTTTGCCGTTGAATCATAAGCGGACCACGCTACCGAAGTTGGAGCGAACGCGGCGACAGCATTGACCCTTTGGTCAATTGATCCGGTGATAAGCGCCGCCTCGGCTCCGAATGAGGTGCCGACGATCGCCAGCTGATCAACCTCGGGCGCGAGGATATCTAGGGCTTCGAGGAAAGTTTCAATCGGGACCTCCCACGGACCTGGTTGAAGGCCCGTGGATCCGAACCATTGCAGCGGCATACTCAGTGCGCCATGATCCGACAATAGCTCAGCCCGACCATAGTCGATACGTCCGCTTGATCCTGCAAGCACTAGCACCCCGGTACCGCAAGGGCGATCCGGTCTGAATAGCTTCATGAGCCCATCGTACCTAGGCGGTTACAGCCCTTGTTCATGCAGCCGAGTTGAAGGTCTATTGCTTATACTCGCCGTAATACTGCTTCGACTTGCTTTAAATTCAGCCCAGTGAACGTAGCCTGAAGACCAACAGCTGTCGCCAATTTACGGAACTTCTCCTCTGAGAACCAGTGGATGATCCATTCGCGGGTTGCCGTTAGTTTCTCGTTCTCGGTGACTAGTTCACATTTGACGCGTGTTGCACGAGTCCTTTGGTCTTGGTCGTGGTTTTCATCGATGATGGGGTACCGAGCTTGTCCAAGTGCCGATTGAGAAACAGTCGTAATTCCGATGAGTTCGGGTGGAGTCGGTGGGGGAGTGCACAATGGAATTAGTGCCGCTCCATTGATTTGGAGGTGGCTTGCGATGGCCTTCAAGGCGCTCAGCGCGGCGGTGTCGTCTGGGGGCAGATTGAAAGTCGGTCCTGCAAGTTAGATGCTGGCGATGGTGCTTTCCAGATTCAGTTCTTCCATCTTCTGGTGAAGGATCTGCGCGGTGATTCCTTCTCGCTCTAAGTGTTCACGACCTCGAACAATCATGTCTGAAGATGAGTCGACACCTACAATATCTAGACCGGCAGCCGCCCGTTCATAAAACGGACCGTTATCACCGCAGCCTAGTTCGAGTGCTGGCTGCCCATGATCTTGGATAAACTACCGATATTGATCCGAGCTAAAATGCGTCCCCTCAGGGCAATGTAGACCTCGGGGACGATCCCGGTGTAGAAATCAGCTGCTTCCATGTGTTCATCCTGGCAGGGGAACAGCACAACATTCCTAGCTAATGCGTCCTGCATCAATGCTCAAAATTTCAATTCGACTCTCGGCAAGAGCTTTCCCAGGCCGCAGCGACGAGTAGTGTTGGCTGGATGGGAGCGGCGAATGGGCAAGACCCACGAGTAGTGATGATGTGCGGGCCCGGAAGTGCCGGAAAGACAACGTACGCGAAACGATTGGAACGCTTAGGTTGGGAACGGCTGTCGTTCGAAGTGGAGTTCTGGAACCGCGGCATTACAACAATGCCGACTAATGATGTCGTCGCTGAGGTTGCTGTCGACCTTAAAGCTCGTTTGCTGAAATTTGTGGAAGAGGGGCGCGACGTCGTTCTCGATTTCGGATTTTGGTTTCGACGCCAGCGTGATGAATACAGGGCACTGCTTGCGCCCTTGGGAGTAACGCCTGAAACTATTTACCTCGCCACCGATCTAGAAACGATTTTGAGCCGCCTCGGCGGCAGACATGGCAGACAAGCCGATGATTGGCGGCTATCTGAACAGGAAGCCACGGAGTACTTTCGGAAATTCGAGCCGCCGACGACTGACGAAGGCCCACTCTTGGTCATCAGATAGCACTTTTGCAACGGAGCAGATGGCGGCGAGGGCGCTTGAAAATCACGTTTCGCAATTAGGCGATTGCGGACTTCGATGCGTACCTACTAGCCCTTGTCCGTTCGCTCATGATGGCTGGCCATAAGCACGAACAATTCAATTAGGAGGTTGACGCGTGAACACGTTGACGACTGACCCACTGCGCCAGAGCGGCCATCGGCTGAGATTCGAATGGGGCGCGTCAGGGGCGATGGCCCTTGATATCGACACGGCAGTGGTTGTCGATGTCTTGAGCTTCTAAACTTCAGTAAGCGTCGCGGTGGATCGTGGCATGACCGTTTTTCCGTATCGGTGGAAAGACGAGAAGGCCCAGGAATTTGCCCGCCAGCAAGAAGCCATTCTGGCAGTGGGCCGCCTTGAAGCAAAGGCAAGCTCCCAATCGAATTTACCAACTTTGTCTCCTTCAGCTTTGCTCCGAGGAAACTTCGGACAGCGCATTGTCCTGCCATCCCCGAATGGTTCCACGATTACGACACGGCTTGATGAAGCAAAAACCCACGTAATCGCAGGCTGCCTGCGCAATGCTTCTGCGGTAGCTGAATTTCTTCAAGCACGTTTAGAACTAGGGGAAAGCGTTGCCATCATCGCCGCCGGGGAACGATGGCCATCAGATGGTTCATTGCGGCCTGCAATTGAAGACTATTTAGGTGTAGGGGTCATCCTGTCTGAGCTGACAGCCCGTGGGTTTAGAGAGCTGATGACCCCTGAAGCAAGCTGTGCTGATGACCTGTATGTAATGAGGTCTAAAAACCTCAGCGCAACGATTCGCGGCTGCGCGAGCGCTTTGGAACTTCAAGCCATGGGGTTCGAGGACGATGTCGACGTAGCACTCGAAAGAAACTCATCGAGCACGGTGCCAGTGCTTGACAACGGTGCGATCATTGCAATCCGTTAGGGGAACCTTGACCTAGGGATCGTGGCCATCAAACTTACTTGCCGAACCGCTAATTTTCCAAGAAGCATTGACGGGGTGGCCGAAGCTCCTGAACATAGTGGAATGAGCCTTTACATCACCTGCCCAGTCGATAATGTCGAGCGTGCCAAGGCCTTCTACTCGGCATTAGGATGGACGCTGAATTCGGAGATGTCTAATGAATCTGTCGCATGCTTTGCCATTGCGAAAGACCAATATGTCATGCTTGGAAGCCGTGAGATGTACGCGAGCGTCGGCGGCGTTGAAGAGCTGATCGGCGGCCCGGATACTCCATCGAAGGTCACGATCTCTTTCGACGTGGAAAGCAGAGAGGCTGTTGATGAACTCGTCGAACGCGCAGCTGCGGCCGGCGGGCGAATAGGCGATACGGATGAGTATCCGTTCATGTATCAGCGCCAATTCGACGACTTAGACGGCTATCACTATTCGCCGTTCTGGATGAAGCCAGACGCAAAATCCGACTAGGCCTTCACTGTCATCGGGGTTTTCATTCTTTGCAACGTCTGAACTAGATGACCGTCAAGATTGTTGAGGTATGGATACGTCAACGAGAGATCCATGGGCAATTCTGACCATGGTTCTTCCTACCTGAGTGCGGCTCGGCCGTTATACGCTTTTTCTTCAGCAAGGTAAGTCGGATAGGAGAACCCATGTCATACATGAAGGATCAGTTGATCAAGAAGCTGCCAACAGGAATGACAATTCCCGAACCTCTTGAGCGTGCTTGGAACTGGATGGAAGCGCAAGGTTGGGGAAGTGGGGAAGGCGAAGAGTATTTTCTGACTCCTTATGCCGGAGAACGGCAAATGGGAATCGTGTTTTCAACAGACCGTACCCTAGAAGGCTGGTTCGAAGAAGGCCAAAATGGATTCGATAAGATGTTTCCGATTGCAGAGATTTCCGGTGATGGTGGCATCGGTTTGATGTGGCTCAGAGGCGACGGCGAAATCGCTTTCGCTGGATTGGGCGGATTTGGACCGTTCCTCTTAGCGGAGAGCGCCATCGATTTTTTGCGGTTGATAGCCATTGGAAAACACGAACTTGATTCTCTGCTGTTGACCATGGAAGCCGAAGATGAAGAAGCCACCGCACACGCAGAATTCCGCTCTTGGGTCATTTCTGAGTTCGGTGTCGAAGTTCCCCTAACTTGGGAAGAATGCCCAGATCCTGATCCATTTGAGGCTTGGATTGAAAGCTTGGAGAACTAAAAAAGCGACCATGAGGGTTTGATGAATTGATCTGCGAAAATGGACTCCACCTGCAGGCTGTGAAGATATCGCTACCGCAACCTGCTGGGGCAGTGCTTGGTCATCAAGTCACCCAAGTGGCAGCACTGGAGACGATTGATCAACACTGAGCTGTAAATAGTGCTGAGAGACCGTCGGATAATTGGCTACAAAGTTAGCTTGTAGTTGATAGACGGTGGAGCACAGAAGCCAAATGGTGAGTCAGGGGGACACCAACAGCCGCCATGGCGAAGCTAGTAGACAGCTGGTCTGCTGACAGTTCCAGCTGGCGTCGCGTTGTCTGCACCTGCTTCGCGCTCGCCGAGTTCACCACCTGGGAATCAAGCTTGCAGATGAAACCTGCATCGGTGAGGTTCAAAGCACCTTGGGCCAGTTCGGTCTGCCCGGTGGGCTGGGCCAAGACGAACTCGATGGTTTGTGAATCAATGACGCGCAGGAACCCTGTTTCAGTGTGCATGGGAGCACCGGCTGGCGACCAGGTGCGCTGTTGATAATGCAGAAATGGCTTGCCCACATCGGTAAAGGTCAGCTCTTCGGTGTAGCTGAATGACTTGATGGTGGGGTATTCGCCGCTGCCCTCGCCGCGCCAGGTGCCCAGAAGCCCAGCAACAGCCTGTAGTCCTGGATGCAATGTCATTGAGGGTACTCCTTGGGCCGGGAACTGCATTCAGGTTCAGCTTAGTACGGGCATGCTGTGCATAGTACAAAGTGCCTCCCGGAATCATTTCAGGACTCGGAAGGCACTTCTTGCTGAGCTGCTAGCTCAATCGGCGAGCGCGAAGGACTTCGTCGCGCACGTGGTGGCCTGAGGCTGCACCGTGTGGGCGGTCGCGGCGTTCATTGACCAGGATTACCCAGTGCGGGGATGCTTCAAGCGCGGTGATGAAATCTTGAGTTGATACGAATGCTTCATGGTCGAAGGGTCTGGTGCCGGTATGGCCGGCGCGTGCCAGCGCCGCGCTCATCTCTTCTACGTCGTGGTTGACGATCAGCAGCTGTCCGCCCGGTGCTACGGCGTTGAGGAAGTTGGCGATGCCGCGGTGGTCGGGGGTGCGCGGGATCGAGGCGTAGCTGGCTGTGACGAGGTTGAATTGCTGGCCGCCGAATGGGTCTGCGGCGTTCGCGTCTGCGTTCAACAGCTTGACTTGCACTCCCTGCTGTTCTGCTCCTGCGTTCACGCGTGCAAGTGCGCGTTGGGAGATGTCGCTGGCGGTGACGTTCCAGCCCTGTTGGGACAGCCAGATGGCGTCCCCTCCTTCACCGGCTCCGATGTCCAGTGCGGTGCCGGCAGGCAGGGACTGAACTTCCGCCACTAGTGTTCCGTTGGGGTTGCCGCTCCACTGCTGCTCGCCGCTGTAGCGGCCTTCCCAGTCGGCTGCGTGGGCCAGCGGACGGGCGGCGGCTTCGAGATCTTCATGGGCCAGGTCGAAGGCGACCATCGAGCCTACCCGGCTTCCGGCGGCTGCCGAGGGCAACACTTGGAGCATCGGCTCGGTGAGTGTTCCTGCGGCGTAGAGTCCCGGAACGCTGGTGGCTCCGGTCAGGGGATCGGATTCGACATAGCTGGCAGTGCCGCTGGGGTGCTCGGCAATACTCAGGCCAAGTGCGGTAAAGGCTTCCACGCGTGGATGTAGCCGAGTGCCTGCCAGTACTGCTTCGCTGGCGACACGAGTGCCGTCGGCGAGTTCCAGCGCCTGCAGCGCCCCGCTGTCATCGTTGATGACCCGAAGAACGGGGGAGTCATAGATCCGGGCACCTGCGGCTTCAAGCTTCTGCAGCTGCGGTTCGCCGGGCGAGACATCCTGGTGGAGCACGATGTTCAATCGGCCAGTGAGCTGGCGCAGCAGTGGCAGGGCGTGCAGGGATGCGGCGGAGGTGACGATGGCGGTGATTGCCTGGTCTCGCACCTCGTATCCATGGCAGAACGGGCAGTGGAAGACCGCGGTTCCCCAATGTTCAGCCAACCCGGGAATCTGCGGCAGTTCGTCTCGCTGGCCTGTGGCTGCAATGACCCGGCGGGCGTAGATGCGGGTGGCGCCGGTGAGCTCTATGAGGAATCCTTCATCGGACTTCGTAAGGTTCGAGGCCTGCCCGCTGAGGATTTCAGCGCCGTAGGAGCGGACCTCGGCGCGTGCGATGTCGAGGAATTCTGCGGGGGAGCGGCCCTCGTGGCCGAGGTAGCTGTGCATGGCTTCAGCGGGGGCATTGCGCGGTGTTCCGGAATCAACCACGATCACCGAGCGGCGCTGGCGTGAGAGCTGCAGTGCGGCGGCTAGGCCTGCGGCAGAGCCTCCGATCACTGCAACGTCCACGTGGCGGGTGATGTTTCGCTGTGCGGGCGAGGAGTGGTGATGCTGGTGTTCTGGGTGCTGGTTGGTGGTGTTCATATTTCCACGATAACAACGTTGGCGTATACTGCAAAGAGTCTTGCAGTATTCGCAAGATGCCGAATTGCCAGTGAGGAAGTCGCCATGTCCGGAATTGAACAGATTGTCCGCACCCGCCTGCGCAGCCTGCGCCAGGCACAGGGGCTATCCCTTGACGACATGGCCGAACGTTCCCATCTGAGCCCTTCGACCATCAGCCGCATCGAAACAGGGAAGCGCGCGATCAGTCTTGACGTGCTGCTTCCGTTGGCCAGGGCATTGCGCACCGATGTGGAGGCACTGCTGGAAAACGATAGCGACGATGACGTCGTGATCCGTCCGGTGCCCTGCCAGGAGGGAGCCCACACCGTCTGGATGCTGTCCAAGGCAACGGGGAATATCAAAGCGCAGAAGGTACGCGGCGAGCCGACCGACAAAATTCCTGAACAGCGCGTCCATCCAGGGCACGACTGGTTCTTCGTCCTCGAAGGTAGGGTGAAGCTGTTTCTCGGGGATCGGGTGATCATTGTCGAGCAGGGAGAAGCTGCTGAATTCGCGACCATGACGCCTCACGCGTTCGTCGCCGAGGGCGGGCCGGCAGAAATGATCATGATTTTCGATCAGGAAGGCCACACGGTCCACCGCCACGACGGCGAGCAGTGAGACCTGCAAGCTGCCTCGATTGTTAAGCCGGCGTGAACCGCCCAAGGCAGAGATCCTGCGGCTTGCTAATAGGATGGGAATTTCGAGGACCTGACGAGTCCATCCATCTGAGTTTAAGGAGCCTTGAAGCATGAGTTTCAACGTCTACCTATCCGGCGAGATCCACACCGACTGGCGCGAAGAAATCCAGCGCGGGGCAGAAGCCGCCGGCTTGGACGTCGTTTTCACCGCACCGGTCACCGACCACCCTGCCAGCGACGCCGCAGGCGACTACCTGGGCGAGACCACCCCAGGGTTCTGGCGCGACCACCAGTCCTCGAAGATCAACGCGATCCGAACCCGCACGCTGATCGAAAAAGCCGATTTCGTGGTGGTGCGTTTCGGCGACAAGTACAAGCAGTGGAATGCCGCGTTCGACGCAGGCTACTGCTCGGCGCTGGGCAAGCCATACGTCACCCTGCACGACGAGGACATCGTCCACCCGCTGAAGGAAGTGGATGCCGATGCCCAGGGCTGGTGCAAGACCACCGACCAGGTTGTCGAAACCCTGCGCTACGTGCTTCAGCCCTAAGCGCCCAAAGCTGCCGCAACCGTTGAACCAACGGCTGCGGCAGCTTTACTTATTGGGCTGGTCCGTCGTGGACTGGTCAATGAGGTAGATCCGGCCGCCAAAAGGATCAGCCAAGCTCGCCCACCAGCCGCCTGGGATCGGGACTGGCTCCTCCAGGACTGTCAGCTTCTCCCTCCGAGCGCGGACCCAAGAGCGGACGTCGTCCACGCTGAGAATCGGGCCCGGCGCAACGCTGTCGGAGGTTGAAACATCCAGCATCAGCGTGACCTTGCCGTCGGCAGGGCTGACCGCCGCCGTGGTGTCGCCTTCCCTCCAATGCTCGTCCCAGCCAAGCACATTGCAGTAGTAGTCAAGAGCCTTGGCCAGATCGGGAACTGGACGATAAAACATCTCAATGTTTTCCATGCTTGGAAAGTAGCCACTGCCTGATGAACCGTCAATGAAAAGCGGAGAACTCGAAGCTAGTAGAGTCGCCTGAGCTGTTGCGGCCAACCGCAGGCCTCGGCAATCTTTCCGGCCCACATGCGAGCAGCCTCCTCATTCTCAACGTCGATAATCGTGAGCCCGCCGAGGTACTGCTGTCCAGGTGCAACAAGACCGGAGCTGAACTGCGGCGAGCCGCTAGTGGCATCGACGGCGACTGCCCTGTCCAGATCTTCTTCGACACCCGCAGCTGCCACCAAGATGCCCTCGGCCTTGGCTTGCTCGATCACCGCATTTGCCAATGGTCCGCGGCTGGCGAACCATTCGTCACTATGCTGGCCAACCCACTGCTGATGAAAATAAATGATGTATTGCGTCATTGACTGCCTTTGTTCGAAGGAAACCATTGCATTGCAGTCAGTCAAGCGTACGGCTGGGTGTAGCTCTTCGGCGAGGCTCGCCTTAGAACGAGCGGAGAACTTCTGCTATTCCTTGTGTACTTTCTTTTTCAGCACCGTTGGAAATCTGGATAGCGTGGGATCGTACCTGCGGGCATTCTCCGAGGCGTCAAGAGCGGCTAGTTTTGCGGGCCCTATATGTCGGTGGTGTAGGGCACGATGAAGGGGCAACGCAAAAATGACATCTTCGGCCGCAAACGCGGTCGACTAAAGAAGAAGGTGCCGTATATGGGTGCATGGGGAACGAGTCCTTGGGACAATGACGACGCAGCCGATTGGTTTGCCGATTTCTTTGACAGCGTTGATGTGGATGCCCGAATTACCGCCGCTTTTGAAGATGAAGACGAGCATGATCAGATCCGTGCAGCGTGCTACATGCTCAACGTCCTTGGGCGTACCTACGTCTGGCCCGGCGATCTTGACGCACTTGATTCGCTGTTGGAGCGTGGGAAGGAGCTTCTAAGCACCATGCTCGAAGAAGGGTCGGAATTCCGCGAACTCTGGGAAGACGACGAAGAAGTCCTCGCCGCGGTTGAGGAAGAATTGGCAGGACTGCAGGAACGGCTCAGCGAAAAATCGAACGGCGACGAAGAATCATAGTTGAACTTGGCGACCGGGCTGTGACTACTGCCGAGGTATCTCATTTCCGATATTGAAATAGTTGCCTGGCCGAACTGCTCGTGAGCCACAGTGGCGGTATTCTCGGGCACGGTTTCACCAAAGTCGGGTAGTTGATTGCCATCTGTTGCTGTGAAATCGCTACTGGGCTGAAAATTCAGAATTCGAGTCGGGGGCTGCTTGTAGCTTTCGGCTCGAATCATCTGAAGGCTGAAGCGCCGGAGTTGCCAATGCGTACACCCTAAACTTCTGGGCCTTCTTCTGCCCATTTGCGTGCGATCGAACTCGTATTTTCGCCCGATAAAGTGCTGCTACTTAACCGGTCCTTGGGCTTTAGGCCTATGGCTTGCTTAGACCCGAAGCATCGAATTCTTCCCAAGCTGCGGCCCACGAATCCAAGCAGCATTTCATCAACCACCACGACAGTGCTCGGCGGAGCCAGCGCAGCGCCCACGAGGTGATGGCAGCCAGCGTCGCTATGAAAAGGACTGTGATTGTTCCCGCGCCGAGATCTGCGGTGGACGAGACGACGCGATGGCCGGAATCATCGACGCTGATCAACACCTCTGTACTTTGATTTCGGTCTTCATAGAGGACCAGCTGATCGGTGAATCTTTCCCCGTTCCACCACCACTGGATCGTTTGTTGGTTGATGTCGACTGAATCAGCGAAGTCGTTGGCGATGACGCTTGCGGTGACTTGATGGGAAGTTTGACCGCTCGGAGCGAGTGTGGCCACAAGATTCTTCATCGGAAGAATGAGAACAACGGCGCTGATGATAATGGCGGTGGCAAGTACCACTGCCACAATGATGCCTCGCCGTTCAGCCGTGCTGCGTTGCGGAGCTAGGGGATTCTTAGCAGCCCGCTGTTCATGAGCAGACGTCGAATGAAAGCGGGACCATTCTGGTTTCTGCGAAATGCTCATGATTTAAGGGTCGTGCCATAAGATGCATCAGTCCAAGTGTTTATTCTGATCTAAAGCATAGAAGAGTCTATGTATGGAACTCCGACAACTGGTGCACTTTCTTGCTGTTGCCGAGGAAAAGCACTTCACGAGGGCAGCTGCCCGGGTGCACTTGAGCCAACCGAGCCTCTCTGCATCGATTAGAAGCCTGGAGAAGGAACTCAACAGCATTTTGCTCATTCGCAATAGCCGCCGCGTCGAATTGACGGAAGCTGGCCGGGCATTTCTGCCCTCTGCGCGCCGGGCATTGCTTGCAGTCGAAGATGGGCACGCTGCCGTCGATGCCGTGCAGGGCGTACTGAGGGGCACGTTTGCCATCGGATGCATCCAATTCCTCGGCGTTCTGGACTTGCCGTCGCTTTTGGTCGAGTACCACCGGAAGTTTCCAGGAATCAAAATTTCGGTAGTCCACGACAGTGTCGATTCGCTGATTGAATCCATCGGCTCGGGCATGCTGGACATGGCAATTGTCGACCGCCCGTTGGATCCCCGTACTGCGCAGATGCAGTCTCTGGGCAGTGAAACCCTCGTCCTTGCAGTCTCCGCAGAAGACCCGCTGGCACAGCAGAACTCAGTGGACTTGGCGCAATTGCAAGAGAGGAACTTCGTGGAGTTCAGAGCCGATTCATCCCTGCGAGCTAGGCTCGACGCCGTGTATGCCGCTGAAGGATTGCACCGGCGCATCTGCTGCGAGATCGATGACATTTCGGAATTGGTACAGCTAGTGGGTAAGGGGATGGGAGTCGCGCTGCTTCCTCCAGGCCCGATTGAACTCAGCAAGAATGTCATTGGGATACAAATTGAACCGGCGATCACCCGCGACCTTGTTCTAGCGACTCCTTCGGATCGGCCGTCATCCCCGTCAGCGAAGGCTTTTCTGCAGCTGCTTGAATACAAGGAGCAGGAATCTAGATGACGTTGACGTCGCGCAGCGCCCGACGCAGTCCAGCGATGTCACGAAAATGATGAGTGTGGATTCCACGAGTATGGGCGCCGGTTAGTTTCGAAGCTGAGTCGTCGGCAAAAAACACGCTGTCGGCTGGCAGATCTAGAACACGCAAAACGAAGTCGAATACTTCTGGTTCGGGCTTGGCCACACCGATCTCTGCTGAGTTGAAGATGTGGTCAAAATGCGGGGCAATACCTTGTGAGTGAAGTTCATAGGGAACTTCGTCGGTGCCGTTGGTGAGGATAGCGGTGGCGAAGTCACTTGTCCGAAGCTCATCGACCAGTTCTAGGACTTCGCCATCAACGCTGGGACGCAACTTGCTCCATTCCACAGCTGCTTGGGAATTTCCGATCTGCTCTCCGACTTGTTCAACCCATTCTCGGCGAGTGATTGCGCCTGTAGTCACCATCCCTAGCAGAGGTGTGCTGAAAGCTGTCGAATGGATTGCCCCATGAGCTAGATTATGGCGCTGTTCTATCTCGTCTATCGACTTGGAATCGAAGTGTCGAAGGACGCCATCAAGATCGAAAACAATTGCGCGGATCATGAGGCCATTGTGCCGGAGAAGACTATGCTGTGAAGTCATTACCGCGAAGGTTATGCCAAGAGACAAACCAAGGGAGCTTCATGGGCCACGGGACATGGGTCGAGGTTGGCAACCGGGCATTCCACCGAAGATATGAACCGGTCGATGTGAGCGTCGGCGTAATACTCTGCGAGCAAAGTGCGCTGGTCATTGACACGCGCAATAACCCGGCGGAAGCACGCGAGCTGATGGACGATGTGTTGAAAGACTTCGGCGTCCCCATCGCGGCTGCGGTCAACACCCATGCACACTACGACCACTGCTTTGGAAACCAGGTGTTTGCCGACGCAGGTGTCCCAATCTATGGTCATGCGCTGATGAAAAGGCACTTCGAAAACTACGAAGGCCCGCATCTGGCACGGGTCAAGAACAGTCCTGCCTCGGAACCGGACAAGAATTGGGAAGACGTCCGGCTGACTCCACCCGGGTTTGAGATTGCTTCCTGCACCGAACTGGAGCTTGATCAAAGAACGATTTGCCTTGTTCCGTTGGCGCATGGGCATACCGATAGTGATTTAGCTGTTCATGTCCCCGACGCCAACGTCTGGTTCTTAGGAGATGTGATCGAGCAGTCTGGACCGCCCATGTTCGGTCCCGACTCGGATATTGCAGGTTGGCCAGTCGTGCTGCATGAGCTGGCTCAAACTATTCGGCCGGACGCCACGCTCATTCCGGGCCATGGTGATGCTGTCGACCGGGACTTCTTAGTATGTCAAGCCTCGCACCTTGAGCTGCTGGCCCGGGAGATTTGTCAGGGCCTTGAGCAAGGGTTGGCGCCTGGGGAGCTGCATCTTTCCCAAGACCTTCGTCGGCTGTGGCCGGCAGAGCATCTGGCGTCGGCAATCGATGCTTACTTCGCAAAGAATGGGGGAGTCTGACATGGGGGCATGGCAGCCAGGACCAGGAATTATCGAATTTCCCGACGGACGCCGCGTGCGAGGCAGGGGTCTGAGCAAGCCGATCGATTCTTCGCAGGAACCAGAGCTTGGAGTGTACCTGTTGGGCCAGAGGCCGTCGGAAGCCAACTGGCCAACGCTGTGGATACCATGGCGGGATTTTGGCCTTCCAAAATCAACTGAGCAGGCCATTGAACTACTGCAAGAAGCCCACAGGCGAGCAGCGACCCAACGGGTGGAAATCGCCTGTAATGGTGGTACCGGGCGAACCGGAACAGCACTATCGATCATGGCAATTCTCAGCGGTGTACCGGCAGAAGACGCCGTGAAGTGGGTTCGGGAGCACTACCGCAAGCGCGCGGTGGAAACCCTGTGGCAAAAGCGCTGGGTTCGAACATCAGCAGCCGCATTGCCTTTGTGACTAGTACAAGAACCGTTCACCTTGCTAGATTGGAGCAGCAGTCTGGGAAAGCTTGCCTGGACCTGGTTGATCCGGATGATGCAGGGAGAGAACGTATGAGCAGATCGCCCGAAAACATTCTGCTGCACCTTTCGCCGTCCGAAGATCAACAGATCCGCGGGCTATTCGCGGAGTTGGAAGCACGAGGATTTCCACGGCAGCAGCAGACTCCGCATATCTCCCTCACCTTTGCCCCGGCCATAGCGCCGGACGTCATACAGTTGGCCTCGCAACTGCTTCCTCCACTCATCCCCTCGAAGCTACGCAGGGTGGGAACCGTCGTATTTGGGACGAAGCGGAAGCAGACGGTCGCATGGCTGCTGGAAGCCAGCGACGACTTGGAAATTGCCGCTCGCAATATCAGCGCACGGAATCCTGAGGGACGCGGGCCGCGGTGGACACCTCACCTCACCCTTGGCTTGAGGCTGCCCCGCGAAATCGTCCCCGACTACATCAAGGCGCTGGACGAGCTGACTTCCCCACATCTGCGAGAACTCACCGCAGCCGAGGCAGTGTACTGGCGCCCGCGCATTCAAGAAGAAACGATCCTTGCACAGGCAGGAATACATCTGGCACCATGAGCTCCAAAGACTAT
The DNA here is from genome assembly GCF_006539925.1 of Glutamicibacter uratoxydans. Taxonomy (GTDB): domain Bacteria; phylum Actinomycetota; class Actinomycetes; order Actinomycetales; family Micrococcaceae; genus Glutamicibacter; species Glutamicibacter uratoxydans. The sequence goes on from NZ_BJNY01000022.1 coordinate 47,092, forward strand.
GATCCACGGATTGTCGACCTCTATGACGGGCAGAATCCCGACGGCCCGGACCACGAATTCTACCGTCGACTGGCATATAAACACCGGGCGCAAAAGATTCTCGACCTGGGCTGCGGGACAGGGATACTGACGGTCACACTGGCGAAAGATAATCGACAAGTCACTGGCTTGGATCCGTCGTCGGCCATGCTGAACTTTGCATCGGCTCGGGCAGGATCCGAGCGCATCCGGTGGGTTCACGGCGATTCGCGTTCAATCCCGGACAACGGCTACGACCTGATGATCATGAGCGGCAACGTTGCGCAGCACATCCCCGAAGAGCAATGGCAGAGCACCCTGGAAGCTCTCCGGTCCGCCGCGGCACCCAACGCCCGACTAGCGTTTGAGAGCCGCAGCCCGTTGGCCAGATCCTGGGAGCAATGGGCCATGGAGCCAAAGACAATTTCCAACACCAGGCAAGGGGTATTGGAGGAATGGTGCACCGTTGCGGACCTTGGAGCCGGTCGGATCTTGCTTCGCTCGTACAACAACTTTCGCGACGCCGGAGAACTGGTCGTCGAGGAGGTGACGTTGAATTTTCGCAGCCGAGAACGCATTGCTGCAGACCTGAAGAATGCCGGATTCGACGTGCTGAATGTATTTGGAGACTGGGATGAAACCCCATTTGATTCAAGCCAAAGAATAATGATCTTTGAAGCAATAGCACGCTAGCTGCCGAGGCTACAGGCCGCCGGTGCTATTTCGCTTCGCCCGTTGATACTCCCACGTCATGCTCAATGCCAGTTTGATGGCTTTTGAATCTCCAGCAAGCTGAGCCTGCACCTTGTCATGTGCTTCCCAGCGCGGCGGCACCCCGAAAGTTTCGGGATAGTCAATGAGCAGCTGCTCCCGGTGGCTGTGCGGGACGCGGATCAGAATCGTGCCGGGGACGTCGGGCCGCATCACCAGCAGCCCTTCCACGTACCACCCGATTCGACCCGCCACTTTTCTCGGCTGACAGCCGCCGAGACTTTGTAGATATTGCTCTATGTCTTCCAGCTCCATTTGGCGATGCTACTGCCTTGGGTTCGCCCTGCCTAGGGGATTGGCAGGTGGAGCGGAAAATCGTTGACATGCTTGGCAGTTGCTCAGAGCCCTTGGAAAGCCGCAGAACTATTTTTTAGGGTGGCGCCATGGAAGCAATTACTGAACTGCGCAGCCCGCAAACCATTCTCTTCAGCGCAGACGTCGACAGATCAGCCAACTTCTACCGGCTCCTTGGCTTTACAGAAGTGTTCAGGGTGCCGACAGAAGGAACACCGATTCACATCGATATGGAGTTGGACGGATATCGCATTGGATTTGCGCTCATAGATTCTGCTCGAACCGACCATGGCCTGAACCCGGTTGATGAGGGACAACGTGCAACGATCACCCTGTGGACCGAGGACACCCGTGCAGCGGTGGCAAGTCTTAAAGAGCGGGGTTTCAAAGTGTTGCACGGACCTCACGAATACCTCGGCAGACTGCTGATCGCATGGATCATCGACCCCGACGAGCACCCCATTCAAATTGTGCAAAATCTTAGATCCCGGCAGCGGCCTGACCGCATGGCCACTGAATCGGCTGAGTGGGCCGTGCTAGCAGCCCCTAGGGAGGAGAGGACCTGAAGACCGCCGGGATGAGCCGGTGAAGCTTGAAGACCTTGCCCGGGCCAGCGCCCGGAATCTCATTCATAATCTGTCCACCATCGCGAAGCATGGCTCTTCTTCCACGAACACGGTCCTCGGATCAAGGACCCGAGCAAGGCGGTGGCTTCGTTCCACCGCGAAGCAGGCCATCACATGCCCGCCTCGAGTTTAGGGTTGGCAATCATAGGCCAATCCGTCAAGCTCTTTGACGGAAGTCTGGAGTTTCCGCCAACATCCGTTGGTTGCCGCGGAACGCCTGCAGTCATAACGGTGCCGGGCTAAGAAGTCAGCGGCTTGACCATGATCAGGCAAGGTGTTTCGGCGCCCCAGAGGTCGGTTTCTTCCAGGGGGAGAAAGCCGAATTTCTTGTAGAAGCGCCGGGTCTGGGCATAGCCCCGATCGGGGTGCGATGGGCCGAGGGTCTTGACTTCCAGGAGCTTGACGCCGCGGTGCCGGGCGTCGACTTCAATGGCCTGCAGCATGGCGGTGCCGATGCCGCAGCCGTGGGCATTCTTGCTGACCACGGTGAGGTGGACTTCGCTGACGTGCTGGAAGTGGTGGCTGACCAGGGTCAGGCCGAGAACCTCGCCTCGCTCATTGCGGACGGTCCACGTATCCAAAGTCTGTGCATCGCGAATATACGCGGCGTTGGAATCAGGCTGCCCGAACCATTCAGGGACGGTGGCTAGGAGCCGGGCAGCGTCTTCGGGGCAGTTCCGGTCCCTGTTTGCCTGCCATTTTTCGTGCTCCACGTGATGTTCCCCATTCCGGGCCGCTCATGATTGAGAATTCTCAATCACTCTATAGCATTGAAGCATGACCGAAAATGCTTCTCCTGTTTCCATCCGTCCTTGTAGCGGACCGGCCGAATATGGGCGCCTTGTCCAGATCTGGCGTTCGGCTGTCGATGCGACCCATGATTTCCTCTCGCCCGCCGACAAATTGGAAATCGAGGCCCATTTGGCTTCCGACTATTTCCCGCAGGTAAAACTGAGCGTCGCCGAGGTGGGCGGGGTAGCTGTCGGTTTTGCCGGGACGCTCCATGGCAGCCTTGAAATGCTCTTCGTGCATGATTCGTACCGAGGCCGCGGCGTCGGAAAGGCGCTGCTCAAGCATGTTGTTTCCGAAGACGATGTGGCGACAGTTGATGTCAATGAGCAGAACCCTGGGGCGGCCGGGTTCTATCAGCACGAGGGCTTCTCTATCGTCGGGCGCAGTGAGGTGGACTCGGATGGCAGGCCTTACCCGCTGTTGCACCTGAAAAATAACTGAGAATTTTTCGCCGTCTCAACCGCCTCGCTGGATGCTCTCGGCAAACGAGTTTTACGGCTGCGACTTGGGAAGTTGGTCGCCCTGAGGGTTTGTCAGAAAGTGCATAGTCCAACTATGCAATAAGTTGACAAGTCTCAACTTATTTTTAGATAGTTGAGTAATGTCAACTTCTGCGCCCCCGGTTCAATCCGACCAAAAACAGCCCGCCGCGATGAAACCATCGCAAGTCATGCTCTCCATCTCAGGCCTGATGGCCGCCATGTTCACGGTGCTGGTTTCCTCCACTGTCGTGGCGACCCCGATGCCTGAAATCGTCGCCGACCTGCACGGCACCAACACCGAATACACCTGGGTGCTGGTGGCCGCGTTCCTGTCCATGACGGTATCCACCCCGATCTGGGGCAAGCTCTCGGATATCTTCAACCGCAAGCTCATGCTGCAGATCGGCCTGGTCGTCTTCGTGATCGGCACCGTGGCGGCGGGCTTCTCCAGCCAAATCGGGGGAGATACCCATGAGGGAGCCATGTCATGGCTGATCGGCTGGCGCCTGGTGCAGTCGGTAGGCACCGGCGGCCTGATGGCCCTGGGCCAGGTGGTCATCGCCGACATCATCTCACCGCGCGAACGCGGCAAGTACATGGGCATCATGGGCGCGGTCATGGCCGTGGGCCAGATTGGCGGCCCGCTGCTGGGCGGCGTCATCGCCGATACCTGGGGCTGGGAATGGTGCTTCTACGTCTGCGTGCCCTTCGCCGTGGGCGCATTCATCCTGATCCAGACCACCTTGCACATCACCCAGATCAAGGGATCGACCAAGATCGACTACCTGGGCTCCGCGCTGATCATCAGTGGCATCTCGCTGCTGCTGATCTGGATCTCGCTGGGCGGCAAGACCCCGGATTCCGGCGGCTTCGCCTGGGACTCCACTCAGAGCATCGTGATGGCCAGCGCCTCCGGCGTGCTGATCATTGCCACCGTGATCTGGGAATACTTCGCCAAGGAACCAATCATCCCGATTCGCCTGTTCGCCCAGCGCACCTTCGCCCTGGCCTCCATTGCCTCCATTGCGGTGGGCGTGACCATGTTCGGCACCTCCGTGTTCCTGAGCCAGTACCTGCAGCTGGCCCGCGGCTTCACCCCGACCCACTCGGGCCTGCAAACTCTGCCCATGGTGCTCGGCTCCATGCTCGGCGCGATCGTCGTCGGCCAGCTGATTTCCCGCACCGGACGCTGGAAGAAGTACGTGGTGGGCGGCGGCGTGGTGCTGACCGCCGGCCTGTACGTGATGAGCCTGATCAGCTACGACACCGAACTGTGGTTCGTGGACCTGGGCATGTTCCTGCTGGGCCTGGGATCCGGCGTGCTGATGCAGAACCTCGTGCTGGTGGTGCAGAACTCGCTGCCGCCGCGCCTGCTGGGCGCCGGCTCCGGAGCCATCGCCTTCTTCCGCTCGCTGGGAGGCACCATCGGCGTCTCCATTCTCGGCTCCGTGCTGGGCACCCAGGTGGCCAGCAAGATGACCGACGGCATGGGCTCGATCATGGAAAAGATCAACAAGGCCGCCGGCGCCCCACAGCTGCTGGTCGACCACCCGGACTGCGCCGAGAGCCTCAAGGCGCTGACCAGCGGCCAAGTGCCAGCGGTCAACGACCTGTGCGAGCCGGTGCGCACCGTGGTGGAAAGCGCCTACGGCGAATCCATCGCCTTCCTGTTCCTACTGGTGGTCCCGCTGGCAATCGTCACCCTGGTCTGCGCGATCTTCCTGCCGAACAAGCCGCTGTCCCGCAAGACCGCCTCCGAGCAGATTGAAGAAGAGCTCGGCGCAGAGCTCTCCGCGCTGGAGCCTGCAGAACGTGGAGGCAGCGGCTTCAACGAGCTGGTAGCCACCGGAGCAATCACCCTGCCCGACGAGAAGGAACTGGCGGCCGCCCGCGCCGAGCACCGCAAGGTGCGCCGCATGGACGAACGCGACCTGGCCGAGCAGGTGGTGCGCAGCCGCGAGAAGGCCGAGCTGACGCTGGCCCAGGCAGAACTGGATGCCCAGCACGAGGCAGGCCGCGCCAGGGTCATGATCGAAGAGCTCTCCGGCGCGCTGGCGCAGGCCCGCGACGCCCACGCACAGATCGAGGCGCAGTTCGCCCATGCCCAATCGGCGCTGGAGGCCTTTGACCAGCGGCTGAACCTGCTCAGCGACAAGGTCGTCGAGTCCGAGCGGCGCGAGCTGGAACAGCGCCTTGAACGCCTGGACGCCGAACGCCGGGAGCTTCGCCTGCAGGGACGCCACGCGGCCATCGACCAGCTCAAGGCCCACGCCGCCGAAGCTGAGAAGCCGGCTGAAGCAGTTGAGCCGGAGGCACAGCAGGATGCCCAGGCGCAGCCGATGCAGCCGGAGCAGCCAACGGAGGCGGGAGCGCAGCGGCCGTGAACGGCTGCTCGGCCGGCGACCTGGACGACATCCAGACCGCCTTCGCCCGGCTCGGGCCGCTGATGAAGGTGCGCATGGCTGACTCAGCCGCGCTCTTCCACCCCCAGCTGCGCAGCGCCGGCTTCACGGTGCTGCGCATGGCGCTGATCCACCAGGCCCGCACCCCCGACAGGGTGCTGGCGGTCTCCGACATCGTCGCCGAAACCCAGATGGACAAGTCGGTGGTCTCCCGGCAGCTGCGGGACCTGAAAAGCTGGGGGCTGATCGAGTTGACCCGCAGCACCGAAGACGCCAGGGTCTTCCAGGTGCTGCCCACCGAATTGGCCCAGCAGCGCTACCGGCAGCTCAAGCGCAACAGCTATGCCGAGTACCGGTCGCTGCTGGATGCTTGGGATCCGCAGGACGTGGCGCAGCTGGGCACGCTGCTGATGAAGCTGGTGGCGCAGGTCGAAGACTCGGGCAGGCTGGGCGCCTGAGCCGCTGCCAGCACCCACTGCCTGCGTCCGTTGCCAGTGCCCGGTGCACCGCCTAGGCTGGGCTCAGAACCCGAACACTGTTTCCTGAAAGGAACATGCCATGTCTGAGCTCAGCACCCGCACCGAAGCCCTGGCCGCGGCCCATGCCTCCGGAGGCCTGCTGGTGCTGCCCACCGTCTGGGACACCTTCAGCGCGCAGGTGGCGGCGGATGCCGGATTCGCCGCGCTGAGCATCGGCAGCCACCCGGTGGCGGACTCCATCGGCAGCCAGGACGGCGAGAAGATGGACTTCGGCCAGTACCTGCAGATCACCCGGCGCATCGTCGACGCGGTGAACCTGCCTCTGAGCGTCGACGTCGAATCCGGCTACGGGCTTCAACCTGCAGAACTGATCGGCAGGCTGCTGGAGGCCGGAGCCAGCGGGGCGAACATCGAAGACACCGTGCACAGCCAGGGCGGCAGGCTGCGCGAGCGCGCCGAACACGCCGACTACATCGCCGCGGCGCGCCAGGCCGCGGATGAGGCGGGACAGCCATTTGTCATCAACGGCCGCACCGATGCGTTCAAGGCCGGCACCGCGGTCTTCGCCGACCCGCTGGCAGAAGCAGCAGCGCGCATCAAGCTCATGGAACAGGCAGGGGCGCGCAGCGTCTACCCGGTGGGGCTGGGCACCACAGACCAGGTGGCGGCCATGGTGCAGGCGGTGGGCGTGCCGGTGAACGTCACCGCGCACCCGGTCAACGGGCACGGCGCCGGCGGGCTGGGGGAGCTTCAGGCCCTGGGCGTGCGCCGGGTCAGCTTCGGCCCGCTGTGGCAGAAGTGGCTGGCGGAACTCTCCTCGAAGCAGCTGGCCGCCTGGCTTCCCCGCCCCTAGCGCCGGGTCTTAGGCTGGGAACATGAGAAGGACGCAGCAGGGGCAAGACGAGCGCCGGACAGCCACTGCGGCGGGCAATCCGGGATTGCTCCGGGAACTGGAGCACCTCTCGCCGGGCTACTTCGCCCTGGTCATGGGCACCGGCATCATCTCCATCGGCCTGCACGACGTGGGCCAGGAAGCGGCCTCCAGGGTGCTGCTGGCCATCGCCGCGGCCAGCTATGTGCTGTTGTGGGTCCTGTATATCTGGCGGGCCTTCGCCTTCCGCGCCGCCATGCTGGCAGACCTGCGGGCCCCTGACATCGCCTTCGCCTACTTCACCGTGGTGGCCGGCACGGATGTGCTCGCGGTGCGCCTGGGCGCAGCCGGCTGGATCCAGCTGAGCCTGCCGCTGGTGTTCTTCGCCGCCTGCCTGTGGTTCGTGTTCGGCTACCTGCTGCCCTGGCAGGTGCTGATGACCCGCGACGGCAGGCCGATCCTCTCCCGCACCAACGGCACCTGGTTCATCTGGGCGGTGGCCAGCCAGTCGCTGGCCATCGGCATGAGCGTGATCCAGCCCCATGTTTCCACCGGAAAATACCTGATCGGCCTGCTCGCGGTCATGTCATGGTCGGTGGGCGTGGCGCTCTACCTTGGCATTGCCGTGCTGGTGCTGCTGCGCATCGTGCACTTCGGCATCACCCCCAGGGAATTTGAGCCGCCCTATTGGGTGGCCATGGGCGCCATGGCCATCGCGGTGGTGGCAGGCAGCAGGATCATCCAGATGGAGTCATCGCCCATGGTGGATGCCACCAGGGTGCTGATTGCCGCCACCGTGGCGATGTTCTGGAGCTTCTGCCTGTGGCTGATCCCGATGCTCATCGGGGCAGGGATCTGGCGGCACCTGGTGCACAAGGTGCCGCTGAAATACGTGCCGACCCTGTGGTCCATCGTCTTCCCGCTGGGCATGTTCGCCGTAGCGTCGATCAACCTGGGCCGGGTGGACCGCCTGCCGGTAGTGGAGGCGGTGGGCCACGGGGCGCTGGTGGTGTCGCTGATCGTCTGGGCCATCGTCTTCACCGCGATGCTGCGCCACGTGCTGATGGCCTGGTGGCGGGGGCGCCGGCCTACTTCTTGAGCGCCCCGGCGGCGTAGGCAGCCTGGGCCACGTGGGCGGTCGCGTCGTCCACGATGGACACCAGCCGCACCGCACGGGTCACCGGCGGCTGCCAGCGCTCGTCGACCACCTGCTCGAATTCTTCTTCGCTGAGCGTTGCCACATAGCCTTCCAGGGCGTTCAGCGAGGCATCCACATACTCGATGAGCAGCTGTTGGTCGTTGACCACGATCTGCCGGGCCTGCTCCTCGGTGTGCCCGTAGCCAATCGTGTCTCCCAGTTCGCCCAGGTTGAAGCGGTCGCGGTAGTCCTGCCACAGCTGCGGCTCGCCGCGCAGGTCCGCGAGCTGCGCGTCGACCTCGCGCCCGGTGTGCCACAGCAGCCAGGCGATGGAATTCGGGTGGTCCGCCGGGTGGGCGTTCAGCTCCTGGACGGTCAGCGGGCGCAGGTTGTGCGCGGCATCGATGGGACGGTGGGCCATGCCTGCAAGGATCTCATTGATGTTCATAACGCCCATTGTGCTCCACGCCAGCAGGCTTTGTAAGCCCCTAGGAGGCGCTGCGCACCAGCGTGAAGTCGGCGACCGGGGCGTCGGCGGCGAACCCTGCCGAGACGTAGGCCGCGATGGCTGCGGTATTCGCGCTCGTGGTGCCGACCATGGCGCTGGAGGCGCCCATGGAACGCAGCGCGGCCGCGGCGGCCAGGCTGATCGCCGTCCCGTAGCCGCGGCCCCGGTGCTGCGCGTGCACCCCGATCGGTTCCAGCAGCCCCGGTGCGCCGGGTCCGGCGGACCACACGGCGGCCACCGCCGCCGGCTGGCCGTGCGCATCAAAGCCCAGCAGGCACTGTCCCTGGGCATAGAGCGGATTGCCGGTCATCCGCAGCCAGCTTTCCTCCAGCTGATCCAGCTGCCGCTCGTCGGCCTCGGCTGACCGAAACGCGCTGGCGTGCACCGCCAGCCACTGTCGGGCCCCGGAGGCATCGATGGCGTCAATCCGCAGCGAAGTGGCCGGCACCGGATCGGCCAGGGAACGGCGCAGGGTGGTCCAAGATTCTCCTTCCTGCCAGCCGGACTCCGTGAGCAGCAGGCCCAGCCGGCGTGCGCCGCGGGCCTCCACAGACACCGTGCCGGTGGTGAAAATGCGCCGGGCCACCGAGTTTAAGTCAGCTGCCATCTGTTCGGCCAGCGCTTGGTCATCGCGCAGCTTTGGGTTCACAGCGATGCGAAGCAGGTCGGGGCCGTCCAGCAGGCCGATGGCCGCCAGCGCCCGGTCCTTGAGCCAGAACCTCAGGCTGTGGGCCGTGGCGTCCAGTCCGCGCAGCGAGTACCAGCCAAGATCGCCCGGGTGCAGCTGCAGCGGGAGCCGGTCATCCTGCCAGCGGGCAAGTTCTCCGGCGGCGCCGGGAATCTCGGATGCGGTTGGAGTGATCATTTGCAGTCCCATCCGGCCATTCAAACAGTGGGCGCCGGCACTGGCAAGGGCAGGCGAATTCTTTGCCGGAACCCTTCAGGACCAGCCCCGGACTTGGGTAGTGTAAAGCCCATGTACTTGGAAAACATTGTCTTCGACGCGGTCCACCCGCGCAGCTACGGCCAGTTCTACGAGCGGCTGCTGGGCACCGAAAAGCTCACCGATTCGGAGCACGGCTATGAAACCCGGGCGCGCTTCGACGCCGACTTCGCCCTGGACTTGTGCTTCCCGACCGTGGAACAGATACCGCAGCGCACCGGCCGGCTGCGCTTGATGCTGCGCGGACGCCAGGAGCAGTTCCACGAAGCCCGGCTGGTGTCTGCCGGAGCGGACGTCCAGACCTTTGAAGACCCTGGTGGGCACCTTTTCCGCGCGGACATCGACGGTCCGGAATACGCTGAAGACACCGCGCGCGTGGAAGCCATGGTGCTGCAGTCTGCCGACCCATGGCGCGACGCGCAGTTCTGGTCGCTGCTTACCGGCTGGAAGCTGGTCGATGTTCCGGGCACTCCAGCGCTGATGCAGCTCGGCGTGAACAGCCCGGTGCTGATGTTCATCCGAGAGGAGCAGGCCAAGCCTCAAGGCGTGAAGAATTCGATGCACCTTGACCTGCGGCTGGAGCCGGAGGACGACCCGCAGGAGGTCTACGACATGGTGCAGGACGCCGGGGGAGTACAGCAGCATCCGGATTGGGGCCAGCTGCCGTGGAAGGTGTTCCAAGATCCCTCGGGCAATGAATTCTGCATCCTGCCCGCCTACGCCGGCTAGGCGGTCGCGTCAGGCCGCCAGCCCAGCACCGGCCCCAGGCGCTGCGCAATATCGGTGAGGATCTGCTCGTAGTCCTGCTGGTTGAAGCTGAAGGGCAGCGCAAAAGCCACTTCGTCGACTTCCCTGAACCCCGCATGGGCGTAGAGCTGCTCGGCGATCTGTTCGCTGGAGCCGATCAGGTCCTTGGCGAAGAGCACGCCGCGCGGCCCCTGGGCGGCGGTGGTGCGGGGTGTGCGCTCGGCGACGTATTGCTCGTAGCGACGGACCTGTTCGGGGGTGGCCGAGTCGGTGGGGATCACCACCAGCCCCTGCGAAACCCGTGCCTGCTGGTGCCCGGCCTGGACGGCCGCCTGTCTAAATGCCTGGATCTGCGATTGCTGGACCAGGTCGAACCGCGGATTCGGATGCTCAGGTCCGGCGAACACCACGGAGCTGGTGAGCAGGTTGAATCCGTGTTCGCCTGCCCGGCGGGCGGAGTCCAAGCTGCCGGCCCCATACCAGAGCCGGCCGCGCAGCGTGGGGGAATGCGGCTCAACGCGGGCGGAGAATTCTTCCACCACACCTTGCTTGCCGCGCAGTTCCCGCAGCTCTTCTCCGCTGATATAGCGGGCAAGACGCGCCGCGCGTTCGAACCCGAAGTCTTCCTGATCAGCGGTCTCCGGGTAGAGCTCATGCTTGATGGTGTCAAAGTTCATCGGGGTGCCGACGCTGATGCCCGAGTTGATACGGCCGCCGGAGAGCAGATCAACGGTGGCCAGATCTTCGGCCAGGCGCAGCGGGTTTTCCCACCCCAGGGGAGTGACAGCGGTGCCCAGCTGGATGCGGCTGGTGCGCTGGCTGGCAGCCGCCATGACGGCGATGGGCGAAGAGATGCCATACTGCAGATGTCGGTGGCGCAGCCAGGCGCTGTCGAAGCCCAGTGCTTCGCCCAATTCGATGATTTCCAGCGTGCTGTTGTGCCCGCGGGCCGGGTCGGCCGGGTCGAACAGGCCGATGGTCAAAAATCCCAGCTTGCGCAGCGGTGCTCCCGGCAGCGGCATATTCGCTCCTCGCGTCTCGAAGTCAGCCCCATCCTAGCGCTGAGCGCCCCTGCATCCGCGTGGAATGTAACGAAGCATGTCAAAAGCTGGACCAGCAGATACACAGGGCACATGAATCAAGCAGCGTTCTTCAGCAGGCGGACGATCGGCCCGCAGCTGTGCCTGGCCGGACTGGCGGCTGTAGTCGGCCGCGGCGTAGCACTGGTAACCATGGCAATATTGTCTACCGGGCTGGGAGTGGCCGGCACGGTGGGCGGTGCGATCTTTTTGGCCTCCGACCCGCTGATGGCCCTGCGCTCCTTTGCCCCGGCGCAGATGCCCGCCGACGGGTTTTGGATCATGCTCGCCTGCCTGGCGGGCCAGACGATCTTGGCAGTTGCAGTCATCCGCCGGGTGAAAGACGAAGGCAATGCGAGAAGGGAAGGCGCTTGATGAGCGAAGTGCAGTATCGTGCCGGCGAAGGGATCTTGCTGTTCATGATCCACGGCCAGGGGATCGACCACCGGCTGCTGCTGGCCCTCGAACCTGCCCTTGAACAGTGCGGCATCTTCGAAAGAATCTACATCGACCTGCCCGGCATGGGCAGCTGCCCCGCACTGGACGGAGAAGGCTCGCTGCAGGAATATGCGCAGTGGCTTGAAGCGCGCATTGCAGGCATTGCCGCGGGAAGAAAGTTCGCGCTGCTGGGCAACTCCATGGGAGGGCTGTTGGCCCAGCACATCGCAGACAGGTTCCCCGGACGCATCCTCGGCCTGGCGCTGCTGGCCAGCGTCGTCTATCCGCAGCAGGCCCAGCGCTCCCTGCCCGCCCGGCAAATCGCCCACACCGACGAGCACTTGTTCAGCAAGCTGGATGCGCAGGACGCCATTGCCTACAAGGAAATGTCGGTGGTGCAAACCGAAGAAAACTGGCTGGCCTTCCAACGCTTCGCCCTGCCGGGGATCCGCAGCGCGAACCTGCGGGCACTGGCCAGGCTGGGCAAAAGATACGTGCTTGAACCGCTGCCGGTGCACGGCACACGGGTGGAGGATTTCCCAACGCTGATCCTGTGCGGGACACTGGACCACATCTGCGGATTCGACGACCAGCTGGCGCTGCTGCGCCGCTACCAGCAGGCCGCCTACCAAGTCATCAAGCGCGCCGGGCACAACCTGCACCTGGACGCGCCGCAGCAGGTTCACCAAGCACTGCTCGACTGGGCGCAGAAGGTGGCAGGCTACGCGGGCCAGCCGCACTAGGGACAGTAGAAGTTGTTATCAATCCGTGCTTGTGCCAGCTGAAGATACAGCGATAAATTTCGAGTAGCGGCGCCTAGCCGCACAGAGTCAGAAGGAGTGGCAATGGAAGATCTGCTCGTTCTTCGTGACTGGACCAGCATCGACGAGGTCCCCGAACTCCTGGATGTCTGGCGAAATTCTGCAGAGGGAGGCCGCGACCTGCTCTCGGCCGCAGATATCGATGCGGTGGCAGCGGCCCTGGAAGCCGTCTACACCCAGCAGGTGAGGGTGCGCATTGCACAAAAGGGGCAGCGGATCATCGGCTTCTCCGCTTTCAGCCCCGGCAAGATCCAACTGCTGTGGGTGGCCCACCACGACAGGCACATGGGCATCGGCAGCGCCCTGCTCAACGACATCCTCGACCTAGCGCCGGGCATCTGCGTGCAAATCAACGGACAAAGCCCCAAAGCCCTCGAATTCTTCATAGAGCACGGCTTTGAAATCGATGTATCCATCCAAGCCCAGGAACCGGGGCTGCGCATCGACCTGCGCCACGTACCGAACGCCGTGGAGGACATGGCACGATAGATCCATGAGTGAAAATACCCGTGCGCTGCGTGAAGTCACAGTCGAGCGCACCGAATCCCGCCAGTACCGCGCCACCAGCCTCGCCAGCGGAGCGAGCATTGAATTCGGCCAGGGCGAAGGCCTGCTCTCGCCGGTGGAACTGCTCCTGGCGGCCATCGCAGGATGCTCCTCCATCGACGTCGACGTGGCCACCACGCGCAAGAGCGAACCGGAAAAATTTGAGGTGTCGGCTTCCGGGTACAAGCTTACCGAAGACGGAGCAAGCCGCATGGAGGACATCCACCTTGGCTTCGACCTGAAGTTCCCAGACACCGAGGAAGGCCGCAAGGCCGCAGGAATGGTCGAGCGCATCGTCAAGCTCTCCCATGACAAGTACTGCACCGTCTCGCGCACCGTCGAGCTTGGCGCCAAGGTCACCAGCGAAGTAAAGAACTAGGTTTTGCCCCGTGCAGCGGGCGCCGCCAGGATGAAATTCCCGGCGGCGCCCGC
>NZ_BJNY01000023.1 GCF_006539925.1 Glutamicibacter uratoxydans
AGCCAGCTCGGTCAGTGCGGTGGAATTATTCATGGAGTTCTCCCTATGTGAGATGGATGGTGATACTGAAGATTGCTGTTAGTTGGAGCTTCAAGCAGCTCGCAGTAACAGAGGGTGAATTTACCCAAGCGAAAAACATTGATTGCGTATATCAATGAGATTCAACTTGAATAGCTGGATGCCAAAAGAAATTTGACAAGTTTTTCGCGAATTGATGTTCCCATTTGTCGGCACTTCGTTTATTCGCATTTTCGCCACTATGGTTTCTTCCGGTGGCCGGAAGTTCTAGGTATACGTGAAACTCTCAAAAAATGGGTTCACACATAGTTTTCGGAAGGGTGCTCACTGTTGATACAGGCCAGTGCGGCTTGGTTGGCCCAAGCTTCCTTGATCGATATTCGCTGATCGTGAGCATCAATAAGAGAGTCAGTTAGTATTCGAGAGCGATGTTGGCCAAAACTTAATCGGGCATATTCTGTACGCCGATCGGCAGGTTCCATAGCTATCGCTATTCCTGGACCGATCGTCCTGCTAAAAATGGAGGTTGGGCAGCTGACCGTCGCATTTCCCCAGAACATGCTTTGAAGCTCTTGTTCGACTCTTGGTCTGTCCATGTTTGGCACGTAAACGACTATGGAATCGCTTCTGGGATATGCAGCAGACGAAGAGAGGACTTTGATATGGAAACCTGATGCGTGGGTTTCAAGCATGTCCTGAAGGTGGCCCCAGCGAGACAGAGCCTGTTCCGCTGAGTCAGATGCTATGTAGAAACGAGTGGCGTTGCGACTGTCTTGAACACCTTTACCACCGATGGCGAGTAAGTATCCTGGCGTAGTTCGCGCCCTCCAACTTGGCATTCGTACGGTTGCTAATCCGTCCGAGCTTTGTACGGCGACATCATCCCAAGGAACCAGTACTTTCACCCCGCCCAATTGCACAGTGGCGTGGACCTGGCCGTTCACTGTTTTCGAACTGCCATTAATTGATTTGTCGACTCGCTGCCAAATTGTTGGCTGCCGAATCTCGTCGATAAAATTCTGCGCGTAATCCTGATATCCCGTTGTTGGCTCATCAGCCAAGTGTGGGTTCTGCACATGATATTGCAGGTAAATTTCGTGAGCGATCTGAGATCTCAGTTCACTGCGGCTGCCGGCTGACAAATGTTTATCGCCAATACGGGCTTGGATCGTCCGCAAGTTCAGTTTGGCGGTATTCGCAAAGTTTTCTAGGTGGCTTTCAAACGGTGATGCCACGAGACGATGTTGAGTTGTCAATAGACTCATTTGTATTTTCCCCCAAGCCAAGTGCTGCTTGATATGCATCGGGCGTAATCAATGCCCTGCGACCGATGCTTAGTGCAGCTCGTTCAATTCCCGATAGCTTCGAAACCATGCCAGCACGGGCGATGGTCCTTTCCACTAGGTGCCATCCAAGCCGTGCTGTGGCACGCAGCCCTAGATTAGGATCGGATGCTTCTCTGTTGTTCTTATAGGTTTTCCAAAAATTTCCAATGTGGACAGTTGCCTCGTTCATGCGAGCTGCAATGAGAGTTGTTGCGCTCTGTTCATTAAATTTCTCTGGAGGCCTCTGCCCATCACCTCGCGAGGTGACCGTGTCGAGGATCGATCGGTATAACCACTCACCGGCCATCATTCCGACGTCCCTGGCGGCGTCCCCTCGACCGAAATCTTCCCAGTCCAAGAGCATGAGCTGCTCGTCGTTCAAATAGAACTGGTCAAGTCGAAGATCTCCGTGTATTGCCGCCGTGAGATTCTGCTTCTCGTCAGAAAGTAGATCTTCTGCCGCACAGATCAGTTCTTCGTCTTGCTGAAGCTGCGACCACAAATCCAATTCCGCCAGTGTCAAGTCGACATAACGGTTTTTGGGAATGCCGTGACGCAGCATCTGGACTATTCCGAAAACTGGCTTAGTTTCGGGCAGATGGTCACTTGGCAGATTATGCAGTTCCGCTACAACCTTCGCAGCCATACTCGCGAAGTTCTGAGGAAGCATTTCATCGACCAAGAGATGAGCCACCGATGTTCCTGCGCAATATTCGAAAGCAATTGCTTTGAGATTGTTGTCGCTGGCCAATACTCGTGGAGTCGTTTGATGGCTGCCTTGCACCTGGGTAATAGTTGATTCGTGCATCAATGATCGTTCAAAAGCATCTGCCGCAGAGGCTCCACTGACAAACCTTTTGACAAAGACTTTTGTGTGGTCTGCAAGGGTCATCACCCAGGTATCGTTTCTCCCTGCAAAAGCAGCAGGAGAAATTTCAATACTTTGCGGATATCCACTGTCCTTTAGCAGGGAGTTGACCTGCTCGGCGGCTTCAAAGGTGGATGGAGCCGTTGAAGCTGGATGCTGGGCAGTGATTGCCATAATGTCCTCTTTCGTGCTGCGGATACCCGGGAGCCTGCATGCTCCACAAGTACCGCACACAATTCGTCTAGAGCAGGAAAGTAGTGACTACGTAAGCCGCCGCAATACCCAGAATCAGCATGATTGCACTACGCAAGTACTTCTTAGTTGCAGCAGTCTTGGCTTCCTGGTTTTGGTGGTTCAGTTCGTTGTTCATCGTTCTATTTCCTTACGTCGTTGATCTGTTAGTTCGAAACTGGGGCTAGATATCGTTGGCGGATCGGAGCGAAGCTCGCAGAGAGATCCGCGAACCGGTGCGCAACGCGTTGTTTGTATAGAGCTTGGCGACAATGTTGAACAGCACTGGAATTGCCACCAGGGCAATGGCTGCAGCTGTGGCCATCTGCCACATCTCAACGCTTTCTAGGCCGAAACGAATTGGCATGAGGTAGGAGGAGAAGAGCGGCACAAACGAAAGAACCTTCAGCCAAGTGCTTTCCAAGTGTGTCGGCGCCATGTACAAAGAAACAACGAGCAAAACCATCTGAAGCACTGAAAGCGGCATCACTGCGCTGGCTAGGTCTTCTTGCCTTGCAACTGTTGCGGCTAGTGCTGTGTTCAATAGTGCGAAGACGGAATAGCCCAACAGGTACCAGACGATGAACCAAATGAGGGCCGGTCCAGGCTCAACCTGAAGGAAGGAGAAACCATCTTTAATGGCGAATCCTGCAACTGCAGCTCCGCCGATAAGCAGCAGTTGCGCCAGGCTCACGAGACCGATGCCGATGATTTTTCCGGCCAGCAACGGGCGTATACCGATTTTGGTCAGCAGGATCTCTACAATTCGCGAGGACTTCTCTTCAACAACGCCCGTTGTCAGCGACTGTGCGGAGTAGACCAGTGAAGCCAACAGTGCGCAGATCATGGCCGTTGCAAAAATCAGTTTGGGGTTCAGGTTCGCCGGCTCAGATCCCTGCATGCTGTTGCCAAGAAGCGTGGCGCCAAACCCTGCAGCTACTCCGACGCCGATAGCCAGCAACAGTGTGGTGATAAGGATCGTCCGGTTAGTGACACGCGTCAAAATTTCTCTTCGAATCACCAATAGCATTTCGCGTAGCGGCTGCCCCGACTGGGTGTTCAGCGAATCTTTCGATAGTGCGTTGCTCATGATCAGACTCCAGCCGTTTCGAGATTTTCAGCCGTTTCGCGGGCTTTCCCGCGACCAGCAGAGATGTACTTTTCGTTTAGCAGCTCTTCCAGCGAACGCTGCACAGGTTCAATCCCCCGCAAGGACCCAAGTCGCCATGCCGCGGCAAGAACGTTGGGTGGAATATCGCCGTCCCCGTGGTCGAGGCTGACAAGTACTTCGCGTCGATTCTCCTGATTCAGCTGAACCGAAACACCTTCGACAAGTTCGGCCTCAGCAGCAAAAGACTCTGCACTTCGTGAGAAACAGAAGTTCCAACGGGACTGGTTTTCGCGTTTCAATTCAGAGATGGATCCGCTGGCAACCACATGACCTTTATCAAGAATGCACACTCTGTCGCACAGCTTCTCTACAAGATCCAGCTGGTGGGATGAGAACAGCACGCCTACACCTTGCGCAGCTTGTTCTTGCAGAAGGGAACCCATTGTTGCTACAGCAGTTGGGTCCAAACCAGAGAACGGTTCATCGAGCACCAGCAGGTTTGGATTGCCTACGAGAGCAACTGCCAGCTGTACTCGTTGCTGATTGCCGAGGGACAGATCCTGGACGAGTGTCTTCTCGCGGCCCTGCAGCCCAAGTGAGGCGATGAGGTCATCTGCAATGCCACGAGCTGCCTTGGTGCTATTTCCCTCGAGCAATGCAAAGTGGATGATTTGTTCACGAATCGGCATCTGTGGGTAAAGGCCGCGCTCTTCGGGCATGTAGCCGATCTTCCTGCGGTCGGCGCTGGTGATCGGACGTCCGTCCCAGGTGATTTCACCGGTGTCAGCGGCCAGCAGACCCAAGATTAAACGCATGGTTGTGGTCTTTCCTGCACCGTTGCCGCCAATGAAACCGACGATCTCTCCAGGCTGGACGCCAAGATCCATACTGTGCAGGACCGTGTGGTTTCCGAAGCTTCGGCTTACACCGTTGAGCTGCAGCCCATTCATTGTGACCTCTTCGTGTTGTTCTTCCTTGTTAATAAAGACTTTATTGAGCTGTGGGGAATCCATACCTGTACTTACGTACATATTCGGGCTGTCTAAAAGTTCAAGAGTTGAATGGTCACATCGAGCAGTTTTTGTAATCCTCCAGCGATTTCTCCTGCATTTGGATTCTGTACAGTCAGAGTTCCGGCGTGTGGATCTTTGAAGCTGGACCTATTTCAGCGCGCAGCAATAGCTTGGCTTTACATTGGTGAATTTAGCAACGATCCGTTCCCGCAGTAATAAGCAAGCGACCTGCGCGATGCAAGATTCAACTCATGACGTAGTCGCTCATCTACGCTGTAGGACAAAGAGGTTGTCTGTGAATGCCTCTAGATGCCTAGTGGTTCGACGATCGGGCCTGTGTTCAAAGAAGTCATGTACGCCCAGCTTTCCCGGAAAAGCCACACTTGAGTCATGATTCGGGTGCTTCGACCGGGCGACTATGGAAACGACGGCAGGGTTCAGCCGAGCTGCTGGAGTTCTCGATGGACAGTGAACTGATCACGAAATATGATTACCCGTTCTCTGGCAGGGTAACGTACTTGAGCTTGCGGCAGGCGAAGTTCGAAAACTCGCCTAGCGTGGGGCAAGCGTTATCGGTGTCCTGATAGAGAACTGTCACCGATGTGTCGAGACATCACATCGTTAAAACAAAGTTGCGGTAGCGAGCTTCAAAGAACGAAGCTGGCCACCGCAAATTCACTGTTCATGCCAAAGAAGGTCTCTACGATGCCTAGATCTTCTTCACGATCGAAGACTTGAGTTCCATTTGCCCAAATCCATCGACTTTGGCGGCGATGTCATGGTCGCCGTTATCCGGCACCAAGCGGATATTGCGGACCTTGGTGCCTGCCTTCAGCGCGCTCTGCGCACCCTTGACCTTCATGGTCTTGGTGATGCTGACGGTATCGCCGTCCTGCAGCACATTGCCCACTGCGTCCTTGATGACAAGCTCAGCAGCCGGCGATTCCTCGGCTTCGGCATTCCACTCATGACCGCATTCGGGGCAGACCAGAAGCGCATCCATCTCATAGGTGTATTCGCTGGAGCATTTAGGGCACGGTGGCAAGGTATCAGACATGCGAGTATTTTAGCCCGAGCAGACCGCGAACCTATCATGCAATCGGTAGTCGAAAAGAGGCCGAAAGCTCTTCGTAAGACGAATGTCATGGGCGCCCATTTCTCTTGTGCGTGCGGGGTCGATAACGCATACTCAGGCTAGAAGCACAGCGTGCGTTATTCACCAGGGGGAATCATGTCCAAGCATCACAAGTACCGCAGGTATGAGTCTTCCTATATGGCCGCCCCCCGGGACGGAATTGCACTGGAAGTGTTGGCCCACGCAGAAAAAGCTGGAGCCAAGGCAGGCTACGCGACCGCCAAGGAACACCTCTATCGCAACATCGGCGTGGGGGCAGCTCTGGGACAGGCTGAAATTGACGAGCTGCTCGCCGCCGCCGAACGCGCAGGAGCCGCTGCGGCCCTTGCTTCGGCACGCAAGGTACTCGCCAAGACGCTTCGCACCTCTTTCAGCCCTGCTCCGATGCAGGCACCTGCCGAGGCCCAACCCGCCCCGCTACCCATGACCCAACCGGTAGAGCCGGCTCCCTATGCGCAAACCTATGAGGAGCCACTGGCCAGATACAACCCGCCCATCGGCTATGTCCCCATGCCCAAGGTCAAAACCGATCAGCATGTCCTGACGGTGACCCGTGTACAGCGCCTGAGCGAACAGATGGTACGCGTCGTTGCTTCGGCACCGAACCTCGGCGGCTACCGTTCCAATGGGGCGCTAGATGAGTACGTGAAGGTATTTGTCGCCGATCCAGCGCTGGGTCTGACACCTCCCTACGACCTGCGCACGTTGCGCCAGCACCTGCCGCGCGAGCTCATGCCACGCTCCAAGTCCTACACGATTCGTTGGGTTGATACGTTGACCGACGAGTTGGCCATCGACTTTGTCGTCCATGGGGAACCTGGAACGGTAGGCCATTGGGCTGGAACCGTTGAACCCGGGGCTGCGCTGGTGATCTCTCCGGCGCGCAGCAAGTCCTCATTCAAGCTCATTGCCGACAATTACATTTTGGCGGCGGACGAGGCAGGGATTCCTGCCATCAGCAAGATCCTAGAGGCACTGCCCGAGCAGGCGCAGGGAATTGCCCTGCTGGAAATCGCGGATCAGCAGTCAATGTTTGACGTGAAACATCCGGAAAACGTTGATTTACGCTGGGTCACCAGGGACGGCGTCCCTGCAGGCCGCAGCAATGTCCTACTCTCAGCCTTCCAGGAACTGCAACTACCGGCGATGAACACCACCGTGGTTGCCCATGCCGAACGTTCGACGATCAAGGCCATTGGGCATGTCTGCGACCAATGGAGGATCCATAAGGGTCAACGACACATCTCCTCCTACTGGACCCTGCGCGAAGACCGATTGCTACGCTAGATAGGCACCTGACCTCAAACTGCGCCGAAAGCAAACCATGCCGACATCGGAAAAAACCATTCAAATCCTCCGTCCTCTCGTCGGGCTCTCGCTAATTGTTCTGGGCGTGCTGCTGATAATCAACTCCGCCGTTGCCAGTACATTGATCGTCGTGCTTCTGAGTGCGGGGCTCGTCCTAGCCGGGCTGCTGCGCATGTTGGAAGCTCAAGACTCAACTGGTCGCAGGCTGCCAGCATTGGTCGCCGGTGGGCTGCTGATCTGCATGGGAATTGCTGCTCCGTTTTGGCGCGGTGTCACGCTGCCGGTCCTAGCGCTCGCGGTTTCGATTGCGCTTCTCGTGGGCGGAGTTTTGAGATTCGTCGATGTGCTCACCGGCGAGCAGCGTCCGGCATTTCGCGGGTTGCTCAGCGCCACGACTGGGATTTTCGGTGCAGTACTTGTACTTTTCTGGCCCAAGCTCTCTCTATGGGTGCTCGGCGTCGCCTTCGGGTCATGGCTTGTTATCAAGGGACTGCATGTCTTAGGTCAGTCGATCGGAGCCTCTCCTCGATTGGCCCGGCGGATGAAACGTCCGGCGAGCGCGACGCTCACGACGTTAACGCTCGTCGGCCTAGTGGCAGTTTTGGGGTTGGGAGCAGCAACGGCCTGGATGCATGGTCAAAGCCAGCGCACAGTCAGCGATGACTTTTACCTGCCTCCTGCGTCGGTTCCAGCCCAGCCCGGACAGCTCATCCGTGTTGAGCCGCTCAATGGAGGGAATTTACCTGACACCGATGCTTGGCGCATTTTATATACGACAACGGATGCGTCGGGAGACCCGTCCGTCGCCTCGGGCATCGTCACGATCCCCAGCAATGCGACCGGTAAGCTTCCCGTCATTTCCTGGGCGAACGGCACTAAGGGGGTAGCTTCCCGATGCGCCGTCTCGGAAAGCCAAACCCCCTATGACGATGGTCCAGGTACGGCACGCACAAAGATGCTCGATTCCGGATGGGCCGTGGTCGCCACCGACTACATCGGTTTAGGAACTGCAGGTCCTCATCCATATCTCGTCCCCAAGAGCGAGGCTCATGCGGTGCTCGACGCCACGCGCGCCGCTGGACAGATAGACGAGTTGAAATCCCACGACGTTTCGCTTGATTCCCGAACTGTCTTGTGGGGCCACTCCCAAGGCGGCCATGCTGCGCTTGCCAGCGCCAAGGAAGCACCTTCCTATGCACCTGAACTGCAAGTGCTCGGCATTGCCGCGATGGCCCCAGCCACTGACCTCAAGCAGTTAGCAGCTTCGGTTGCGAATTCTTCAGCTGGCAAGGTCATCAGCAGCTATATCGCCACGAGTTGGAACCAGCTCTACCCGGAGCTTCAGATTGAACAAAGCCTCAGCGGAGCCTCGGCTTCGGCTTCTGAGCTGATATCCAAGAGTTGCTTCTTCGGAACAGATACTTTGACTGCTATGGCTCAGGCCAGCCAGCTTTTTGAACCAATCTTCAACCCTCAGATGCTCAATGGACCTGTCGGTACGAAACTTGAAGAGAATTCGGCCCCAGTTCCGTCCAACGTGCCATTATTTATTGCTCAAGGGGCTGCGGATTCTCTTGTTCTTCCATCAATGCAGCGCCAATTCTTCAAGAAAATCTGCAGCACCAACGAGCAGGCTGCTTATGCCGAGTACGCGGGTCTTGATCACATGCCTCTGGTCGGTCCCGATTCAACGGTCAATCAAGATGTTGCCACTTTCACCGCCTCGCTCCTTGATTCCAAGGTGAAATACCCTTCCACCGCCGTGCACTGTGCCGGACAGTAGTCAGTTGTCCGTCGAACATCCTCGTTCAGGGGTTGTCAGGGTCGACTGGAAATGCAATCTGACCTACAACATTGTTGTTTACGCCAGCGTCGGAGAAATCAGTATTCATTTCGAAGACGAGGTGGTTCACTTACCAGCGGGGCAGGCATTGTGGATCCCCACACGACTGGCACATATGGTTGAACATGATGAAAAGTCTTTAGGCATTTCAATCTTGATTCCACAACGTGCGGAGCACACACTAGGCGTTGAACGACGGATCATCGCAGTCCCAAATTCACATCGTCAGTGGATGTTCCACCTCATGTTGCTGACGCTATCTCCTCTGCATACCGGACAGGTCGCTACCGACCAGGTGATTCAATTACTGACTCGGTTCGCAGCGGTACCGGCAACTCATTCCAATGCCGGACAACTGAAAATTCCACGCCATTCTGCCGCGCGGCGCACCGCTATTAGCCTGATGTCAGACCCGCACTCATCCCTGCGCTTGGTGGACTTTGCAGCACGGTACGGGGTTTCTGAACGAACAATCGGACGAGCATTTAGTGCTGAATCAGGAATGAGTTTTAGCAAGTTCAGGCAAGCCTGCGGTTCTTTGTCGGCTGCTAGTCCGGCCCTGATGCACCCTGTGCCAGCGTTGAGCACTCGGTGGATGAATTTGCTCAGAAACGACGTAGTCCTTTGGGCCATGCGAGGAAGGGCAGTCATTCATGTCGCGGCTCATGCTGCTCCAAGCATTGCTGAAAGAACTCAGCGTCTGCAGGCGGGACAGCTGATGCTTATACCCTGTGGCCATTCTGTGCGGCTGGAAATAGAGCAGGGCTCATTGCTTTTCCCGCTGCCGTTACCCAGTGGCGCACTCCCTTCCGATGCATTGGGCCTCTTGCCATGTCAGCTTCCTGCATCTCATACCCTTGCCCTTCTGCGCCGTTCCATCGCGCACATCACTGCACTCAGACCGCTGTATTTTGATCCACTAGATACCTTGACCCTGCTAGAAAAAATTCCCAATTACCCTGGCTTGCGTTTCCCGACATCTCCGCTGCTACGACGCATCGCTTCAGCGCTTATGGCAGATTTGCCCGGGAACCTGAGCGCAGATGAGGTCAGCAGAACCCACGGAATTAGCCTGAGACAGCTTCAACGACGCTGGCCGGAAGAAACGGGACTACGGCTTCAGCAGTGGCGTCAAAGGCACAGATTCCAGCACGCCCAATCTCTACTGGCTGCAGGATTCAGCGTAAATTTCACCGCGACTCAACTCGGTTTCTCGGAGAGCAGCAATTTTTCCCGAGCATTCATGAAAATCTACGGATACCGACCTCGGAAGATCCATTTAGATGGCGAGTCGGACATTTATGGATCACTTAACGACATCATTTGATTCAACGACTGACTTCATCTGTCTTCGAAATCCCCGATTTTCTAAGAAAAATCTCCCTTTGGCGCATTTATCACAAGGTAGGTGAGCCTAAACTAACCGCACTAGGCTCAGTCCCTGTCATCTTTAATTCACGGCTGCCATGAGATCAGCAGCCCGACGGGGAGAATTACCAAGTGCGAACTACGCTGTTTAAACTCGCTTCTGCATCCGCCACCGTGGCACTTGCCCTAACGCTCGGGGCCTGCTCCAGCAACGCGCCTCAGTCATCTGCGGACGAGAACAAGCCTGCAGCTGATGCGGGGCAATGGCCGCGCACGGTGACCGATGATCAGGGGCAGCAGGTGGAAATCCCTGCTCAGCCGAAGAAGATCGTCTCAACCACGGTCTCGACTACCGGCACGCTACTGGCCATCGATGCACCCGTCGTTGCCAGCTCAACCGGTGCAGTTGGTCCAGAAACTGATGAGAATGGGTTCTTCAGTCAATGGTCAGACGTTGCCTCCGAGCGCAAGGTCGAACCCATTTACCAGGTTGGCAACTTCAATTTGGAATCGGTCTTGGCTCAAGATCCTGATCTCATCATCGTCTCAACTTCGGGTGCCGACTCGGAACTCGACTATGTAGATCGGCTCAATGACATCGCTCCGACGCTCGTGGTGAATTACGGCGGAAAAGACTGGAAAGAATTAGCGACACAGCTTGGCGAAGCAACCGGATTGGAGGCCAACGCCGAGAATATCGCCGATGAATTCGATCAGAGGTCTAAGGCGGTCAAGGACAAGTTGAACATCCCCGAGGGAACTTCCGCATCGATCGTCTCCTACAACAAGGGCAAGGACTCCCCCGTGGGTAAAACCAGCGGACCGCATTCACGGCTGATTTCGGCCCTTGGATTCGCAGTTGTTGATCCGCCAGCAGAATTCGACACCTCCACCCAGAAGCGCGAAGATTTTGCGTTTACGTCCTATGAGGGTCTCTCGGAGTCGGCCACCGGCGATGCGACATTCCTGATCTCGGCCACCGACAAGACGGCAGACGCCTTCACCGCTGATCCAACGCTTGCCAATATTCCATCGGTGAAAAATAAGAATGTCTTCCCCCTGGCTAATTCCTTCCGGCTGGACTATTACTCCTCCAATGACATTCTCGACTACTTTGAGTCTGACTTTCCGGGCCTGAACTCAGCAAAGTAACCGTGCTGCAAAAAACAACAACGACACGCTTCCAGCCGCGCGTCCTGATCTGGCTGGCGGCGGCCGTTGCAACTACGCTCCTAGTTCTTATTTCCTGCGCCGTCGGCAGCAAGGGCATTGCCCTAGCTGAGTCGTGGCAGGCGATCACCGCATTCGATGAATCGAACAACAACCATCTGTTGGTTCACGAACTGCGTATACCGCGCACTATCTTGGCCTTGGTAGTTGGAGCGGCGCTTG
Source organism: Glutamicibacter uratoxydans (assembly GCF_006539925.1). Lineage (GTDB taxonomy): Bacteria > Actinomycetota > Actinomycetes > Actinomycetales > Micrococcaceae > Glutamicibacter > Glutamicibacter uratoxydans. The sequence goes on from NZ_BJNY01000023.1 coordinate 11,613, forward strand.
GTTTGGCTGGAGCGTTGATGCAGTCGCAGACACGCAATCCATTGGCCGAGCCAGGGCTGCTGGGCGTCAATGCCGGCGCTGCCTTCGCCGTCTCCATTGCCATCACCTTTGGTGTAGTTCAGCCGTCGGGCTATATGCTCTTTGCCTTTTGCGGCGCGGCAGCGGCAAGCATCATCGTCTATCTCATGGGCGCGGGACAGCGCGCCGGGAACGACGTTGTACGGCTGGTGCTGGCGGGTGCTGGTCTTTCGGTCATGCTCATGGCCGCTACCCAGATTCTGATCATCGGCGGAAGCTCAGATGTTCACGCGAGATTCGCCGCCTGGACTACCGGTTCCCTACAGGGACGAGGCTATGACGTGCTGCCGGTGACCACTGCAGTAGTCGCCGTCGGAGCACTGATCGCCCTGGCGCTGACCCGTTCCTTAGACGCGCTTGCCCTTGGCAATGACAGTGCTCGCGCCCTAGGCATCAATTCGGGAAAAATCTGGTTCGTCTCATCTGCCGCCATCATGCTGCTGGCAGGCGCGGCCACCGCTGCCGCGGGACCGATCAGCTTCATCGGGCTTGCAGCGCCGCACGCCTCACGGCTGATGGTGGGCCCGAGCCATGCCCGCTTTCTTCCGCTGTCTATGATGCTCGGCGCTGCCATCCTGTTGGTGGCAGACGTTCTTGGGCGAGTCGTTTCAGCACCAGCAGAGATCGGAGCAGGAGCCATGAGCGCCCTCATTGGTGCTCCGCTGTTCATCATGCTCGCCCGCAAAAAGCTCAAGGCTGGCCGATGACTACCCCCACTATCAACAGCTCCCTGCGCCGGAGCCTCATTCTTTCGATCATCGCGGCTTTGCTTGCCATAACCTGTGTCGTAGCGCTGGGCACTGGGACAATTTCGTTGAGCCCCCGCGAAGTGCTGGCAGCACTCTTTGGACAGGCAGACGCCAAGGACCTTTTGGTCATCCAGAAAATTCGCGCCCCACGGGTACTCACCGCCCTGGGCGTTGGGGCAGCACTCGGAGCGGCAGGAGCGTGTTTTCAGTCAATTTCGCGCAATCCGCTGGGCAGCCCCGACATCATCGGATTTACCACCGGTGCAGCCACTGGCGCAGTAGCACAGATCGTCTTGTTCAACGCAGGCGTCTGGGCTACCGGGGTGGCGGCGATGATCAGCGGCCTGCTCACCGCAGCCGTTGTTTACCTTCTGTCTTTTTCACGTCGGACGACCGGAGGCCAGCGCTTGGTCATCATCGGCATCGGCGTTGGAGCAATGCTGGGTGCCGTCAACACCCTGCTGCTCTCGAAGGGCGACGCAGATCTAGCGGCTCAAGCAAACCTGTGGCTTTCCGGATCACTCGGCGGGCGCAGCTGGGCCGACGCACTGCTGGTGGGAATCGCAGTGCTGGTGCTCATACCGTTGCTAGTTGCCCATTCGAGAAGTCTGACGCTGCTGGAAATGGGAGATGACACCGCCAGCGCCCTCGGGGTCGGCGCCGAAACAGTTCGGCGGATCGTCATATTCGCCGCAGTCTGCCTCACAGCAGCAGCCACCGCGGCCGCAGGACCCATTGCCTTCGTAGCCCTGGCTTCCGGCCAGATTATCCGTCAACTGATCGGCAATCGATCAGTTCCAATCATTCCGGCGGCGATGACCGGTGCGCTGTTGCTGGTTTCCTGCGATGTTCTCACCCAGCATCTGCCGCTTCAGGCACAGGTGCCCATCGGATTGGCCACCTCGCTGGCAGGTGGACTTTACCTGTTGTGGCTGCTCACCCGGCACCGTGTAAGAACCTAAGCACCCAGTCCCATCAGTAGAAGAGGAACATTCAGCATGCCTGCCAAGGAACTTCGGGTCGCACAGATCCAGGACTTTACGCCGAAAATGCGAAGGGTAGTTTTCGACGGCCCCGGCGTTGCGCAATACGCCGCGCATCCACCCTGCGTCCCCAATATCAAACTGTATTTTCCGAAGCCGGGACAGCTACTGGACCACCCGGGAGTTGATGATCGGGGCAGGTGGGCATTTACCGGAGACCAGCGTTCTCGGGTGCGCACCTATACCGTCCGCTGGCTTGATGAAGCAGCCGGGCGGATGGCCATCGACTTTGTACGCCACGGTGACGAGGGCCTAGCCAGCGCCTGGGTTGAGCGGATCGCACCGGGTTCGATTCTCGGCGCCTTGGGCGGCGGCGGTCGCGTGCTCAAGCCCGGCGGATATGCCCTGCTTTTCGGCGATGAAACCGCCTTGCCCGCCATCAGCGACACCCTTGAACAGATGCCCGAAGTTCAAGAGGGCCAGGTCTTCATCGAGGTTGCTGACCATGAGGAAATCCACGATCTAGAAAAGCCCGACGGAGTGCAGATCACCTGGCTGCTGCGCGCGGGAAAACCTGCCGGGACCACCCACCTGCTGAAAACCGCGATGCAAAATCTGGAACTGCCCACCGACGTTGAACAGGTACAACTCTGGGTATCAGCCGAATCCGAGGTAGTGCGCTTTGCCCGCTCCTGGGCTGCCGGGGTAGGCATCCCCAAGGGCAACCGACTGATCATCGGCTATTGGCATCGCGATCTCGACGAACTGGCCTATGCCAATGACAGCGACCACGACCGGGTCAGCGGAGAAATGCTCTTTGAACGACAGGGACACGAACGCGAGATGAATCATGCACACTCCCACCACTAGAATCCCCAGACCCCAACCGCGCGGCAGCGGCGCCGCCACACCGCGCGTCTACAACCACCTCGCATTAACATCCAGCCGCGAACAGCTTCTTGGCCTTGCCGCCCAGCTTCGGGAGCGAGAGCTGGACTATCCCCTCTTCACCGATGCCGGCGACGGGCAAGTATTCGCCACCTTCCTCTGGGTGGATGCCCCCGTTGTGGAACCCGCCAGCAACGTCGTCCTCTCGGCCAATGCGCTGGTCGATCACGAAGAACTTGAGGCCTGCGAGTTCGAGCGACCGGCTCCCGGCCTGTGGTCAATTACGCTGCGGGTGCCCGCTGACTGGATCGCCTCCTACCGGATTACTGTGCACTATGGCGACGAACCGGCCCCCTGGCGTCGGGAAACCGAGCGGCGGGCCATCCGGCTTGCGGCGGATTCCGGCGGTGTGGATCCGTTGAATCCGTTGATTGGCGCGTCGATGAACGGCGCCCCGGTGTCAATTGTCCGCGGGCCGACCGCCCCACGCAACGATGCCTTGGCCGATGCCACCGCTGATCTTGGCCAGCAGGGGCCATCCATTGGCGGCACCGGCGCAGCTTCGACTCACGATACTGCACAGCACCCGCGCATGACCCGGCATCAACTATGGGACGAAAACTGCCAGCGACCGCGCGACCTCTGGGTCTATCAACCGCCGGCCCCTGCCGAAGATACTCCGCTGGTCTTTGTACACGACGGCGCCACCTGGACGAACTACCTCAATATCCGCAGCACCCTGGACACTGCCATCTCCCGCGGCGCGCTGGCACCGTTGCATGTGGTGTTCATCGACAGCACGACGACCGAGATCCGAGGTGAGGAGCTACCGGTGGCCTCGGGTACCACCCGATCGCTGGCCGAACAGTTCCTGCCCTGGGCCAGGCGTTTCCTCCCGGTCAGCGCCGACCCCGCACAGACCCTGATCACCGGTGCATCCTATGGCGGGCTTGCTTCCGTATTGACGGTCCTAGAGCACCCGAACCTCTTCGGCCTTGCCTTGGCCCAGTCTCCATCTTTGTGGCACACCGACCTGCGCGAACAGTTAACCGAGCTAGATCCGTCGGTACGCGTGCTCATGCAAGCCGGATGCTATGAAACAGAAATCTTCGATTCCTGTCAGCGGGCGCTCCAGCACCTCGCGGGATCCCCGGTCCGTGAACAGATTGAATTTCAAGAGATCTCAGGGGGCCACGACTGGGCATGGTGGAACGTCAAACTCCTTGAAGGTCTCATCGAGTTCTTCCCCGAGTCTTGAGCGTTCCTGCGCATCAAACAGGCTCCCCCGAAAACTACGATGACCTAGCTTTCGGGGAGCCTGATTCAGCGGCCGGCTAGGACCGACTTCCGGCGAGCGCTGCCTCTACCGGCAGAGCTTGCAACGCCGGAAGCCCGAGATTCTCGCGCAGGGTGTCGTGCTCATACTCGGTGCGATAGCGGCCGCGGCGCTGCAGTTCCGGAATGACCAGCTCGATGAAGTCTTCCAGTGCGCCGGGCAGCGACGGCGGCATCAGATTGAAGCCGTCGGCGGCGCCCGAATCCAACCAGCTCTCGATCTGGTCGGCAATCATTTCCGGAGTGCCGATCATGGTGCAGTGCCCTCCGCCGGCGGCCAGCAGGCCGAGCAGTTCGCGCACCGTCGGGTGATGGATTTCAATCAGCCGCAGGATGGTTGCGTAGCGTCCTGCCGGTCCGGTGAACTCTTCTGCTGGAGGCAGCTGCGGCACCGGTGCATCCAGGTCCCAGTTCTTGACATCCTGCTGAACAAACAATGCCAGCTGGTCCAGGGACTGTTCGATGGGCAGCAGATCATTTAGCGCCCGCTGTTTGGCTTTGGCTTCTTCCAGCGTTTTGCCCACAAAGGTGACCAGCCCCGGCATGATGGCGATCCCCTGTGGGTCGCGCCCCGCAGCCTCAACACGCCGGCGGACATCCTGCGCATAGTCTTGAGCCATCTGTTCATCAGCCGCCACTGCGTAGATCGCTTCTGCATGCTTCGCAGCCAGGTTGCGCCCCTGCTCTGAGGCGCCGGCTTGGAACAGGACCGGAGCTCCCTGGGGTCCGGAAGGTAGGTTCAGCGGGCCGCGGACCTTGAAGTGCTCGCCCACGTGGTCGATGGTGCGCAGCTGGTCAGGGTCGGTGAACTGTCCAGACTTGTCCACCTTGACTGCCGCAGCCGGGTAGGTTTCCCACAGCGCCTTGAGCACGGTGATGAATTCTTCCGCCCTGCCATAGCGCTGCGCATGGCTTTCCAGTTGGTCCATGCTGTGGTTCTGCGCTTCGGCATCCCACATGCTGGTGACAATATTTGCGCCGGCCCTGCCTCCGGAAATCCTGTCCAGGCTCGCCAGCAGGCGGGCCGCATGGAACGGGGTATAGAAGCTGGAGGACACCGTACACACTAGGCCAAGGTGCGTGGTGTGCTGGCTCAATGCAGTTAGCAGGGTCAGCGGCTCAAAGAACCAGGTCGGCCCGGCGGCCGCAGCCTGCGGATTGACGGCTTGCCCGTCGGCGAAGAACACCGCGTCGAGCAGCCCGCGCTCGCACAGCTGGGCCAGCTCGATGTAGTAGTCCAGTTCAGACAAGCGTTCGGCGCCGGAGTCCTCGGCCCTCCAGGCTGCCTGGTGGTGGCCGGAACCGTAGAGGAACAGGTTGAAATGCGCCTGCTTCTTCGGCTGGCTCATCCCTTGACCAGGCCGCCGTCGACGATCAGGTTCTGCCCGGTGACGCCGCGGGAGAGCGGGGAGGCGAAGAAGAGCACTGCGTCAGCCAGTTCGGCCGGAGTGGTCACGCGGCGCAGCGGGGAGCCGGCGGCGATCAGGTCGAAGACCTCTTCCGGGGTAGCAGCCGAAGCATCGGTGGTGCGCAGCAGCCCTCCGGAGACCATGTTGACATTGATGCCGTCCTGGCCCAGGTCGTCGGCGAAAGTGCGGGTCACAGACAGCAGGGCCGCCTTGGTGGCAGTGTAGTCGTGGTACGGGACTACCGGGTTCTGGAAGAGGTTCGTTCCGATGTTCACGATGCGCCCGAAGCCTGTCTCGCGCATGCCTGGAAGCACCGCTTGGATAGCGGCCACCGGTGCCAGCACCGACCCGGCGAACTGGGCGGAGAGCTCTTCGGCGGAGATCGAATCGGCCTTGGAACGTGCGTCGCCGTTGAAGGAGAAGTCCACCAGTGCGTTATTCACCAAGGTGGTGATCGGACGCTTGAAGTGGGAGCCGGCTTCTTCGGCCAGGGAAGCCAGTGCTCCGGCGTCGCGGACATCAGCCTGCACGGCAAGCGCCTGCTGCGGGTACTTTGCTGCGAGCTCATTCGCCGCAGTTTCGGAGGACTTGTAGTTGATGACTACCTTGGCACCGGCTTCGAGGAATGCGGTGCTGATGGCTGCGCCCAAACCGCGGGCTCCCCCGGTGACAAGCACGAGTTGGTCTTTGAGCGGCAGCGCGGCGGTTATTGGTGCGGTGGTTTCTGCCTGTGCAGTCATGGTGGTCGAACTCCTTGAGGATGTGTCAAGGCGAACGGGACCCCGGGAAAGATGCGGTGCATCGAGGTATCCAGGACATTCCCTTCGCCAGTACTAACTGGATCAGGTTCGACGGGTTTTATCTCAGCCGCAGTGCGGCACCCCGTGTCACTTATCCCCATTAGTATCACAGCCGACTTGTGCGCACCCAGAAGGTGACTTCACATTGGCTTAGCGAACTACTGGATCAGCTGGTACTCGAAGGTTGCGTGCGTTCCCGGCTGTGGATTCTGTTCAACCACCAAGTTCTCGATGTGCTCAACGTCGAATTCGTAGTCGGAAGACTTCACCGTCGACGCACAGTGTTGCTGTGTTCGCAGCAGTTCTTGGCCGTCTGCGGAAACAACGAGTTCGACCTGCCCTTCACCCTGGCACATGTAGCGCAGCAAATAAGGGCCCGTCAGATCTGCCGTGGGGATAGTTGTGATTTCAGAGCCAAGCGCACCGCCGCGTTCATAGGGAAAACCACCGCTGCCCCATGCGGCCAGGCCGGAATAGCTGCTCTTGTCCCATTCACCCTGCCAGTAGCCGATCCCCTGCTCCGCGGGAGGGTGCCAAACTCCTGTCTGTAGATAGGCCAGCGGCTTCCCATCAAAAATCTTTGCAATTTCTTGGGACCGTGCTTTGGCTTCCGGAGACTGGGGCTCGACATTTTCCGGCCCGGAGATCGGCCCGCCGCTGGTGCTCAGCGCCGATTCAACCTCCCCGAAGTCCAGCTCAGAGACCGGAGTGGTACAGGCGCTGAGCGCCAAGATGGAGAGGCAGACTAGGGGCCGGAGCTTCTTCATTATTCACCTTCCGTCGAGCTGTAAATCCTAAATTCATATGAACCCAAGGTCTTGGAATCAGCCGACACGAAAGTCGAGAGGCTATAGCCTCCACGAGGAATCGAGAATTCTCCATGCCGCACCGAAACAGGGTCGCTGCAGGATATTGGCAGCGCCAAACTGGACTGCGTTGCAAACTCAGCAGGATCATCGCTCAAATGCACTTCAAGAGTTGCTTTGCCAACACCCTCGCAGGCAAAGTACGCCTCGTAGTTTCCCGGTTGGGCTAATCCATCGCTCACTGCCATGGACTGGTCGATTCCTTGCACTTGGTCCAAGTCGTCGACGCCATAGGAGTAGCGGAAGAAACCATCCATAGACATCACCAAGTTGTCGTTATCCGTCAGCGGACCTGCAACGTCGTCAAGCAGTGTGCTGGCACGGTAAGTTTCACCGAAAAGCCCAGAAAATATCGGGATTCCGTCTTGGAAAGTTGAAAATTCTCCGTTTAGTTCACGCTGCTCGGCTTCCCACGCAGAAGCGTTCCCGCCCAGTTCCTCTAGCTGTTGATCGGTTTTAAGCTTGGATACCGGGGTGGTGCACGATGTCAGTGCAATAAGGCCTACGGCCAATAGAGGAAGAAGCTTCTTCACGGAATCTGTCCGTTTCATTTGTCAGACCTGCAGTACTCTGACCTTATTTTGCACACTGAAAATAAACAACCCTTGTCATCGCCCATTTTAGCGACAAATCGATAACGATTTCGGACCCTCCCAATGCTTTTGGCGAGAACATCACAGGCCCACGTCGGCTCGGCACACTGAATCCGTCGGTTCCAGATCCTAGAGTCGAAGAAGCAGGTTGATCGTTAACCTGCCGTTCATGCGCGACCCAAGGAGAATTACGACCGCATGCGTCTATTGCGCCGCACACTTTCAATCGCACTCATTGCCTCCACCCTCGGCCTCACCGCCTGTTCGGCATCCTCGCCACTCGATCTTTCAGGGGCCGGCAAAGCACAGGCTGCCACCAAGTCGGCAGACCAGAAAGCTTCCTACGCTCAAGCTCTAGACCAGTTGGACGATATCCAAATCAAGGGCCGCGCTCCCAAGACGGGCTACAGCCGGGAACAGTTCAGCAACGGCTGGAAAGACACCGATAACAATGGCTGCGACGCGCGCAATGACATCCTTGCCCGAGACTTGGAAGATGTGAAGTTCAAGCCTGCCCGGGTCGAGTGCGTCGTCATTTCGGGAACTTTCAACGACCCGTACACCGGCAAGACCATCCAGTTCCAGCGTGGACAAGGCACCAGCACCGCGGTGCAAATCGACCATGTCGTCGCGCTATCCGACGCTTGGCAGAAGGGCGCCCAGAAGTGGAGTTCCCAAAAGCGTTTGGAGTTTGCGAACGATCCGCTGAATCTTCTGGCATCGGATGGTCCGACGAATGCGTCGAAGTCGGACAAGGACGCAGCCACCTGGCTGCCCCCGAACAAGGATTTCCGCTGCGACTACGTGGCTCGCCAGACTCAGGTGAAGGCGAAGTACAAAGCATGGATGACTCAGGCCGAGCATGACGCGATTGCTAAGACGCTGAGGTCCTGCATCTAAGCCGGACCCGTTCCCCACTCAGTCCTAGGGTGGAGTCGCTCCCAGCAAATTACCACCTAAGAATCATGTCCAACGAACGTAATCTGTGACACCATTGATGTTACTCCAGCCGATAGCGATTATGTTTCGCGGTGTTTTGGCGTAAATCAACGGTGATAGGGATTCACAATGAAGATGCGTTTGCTAGGCGTAGTGATGCTGTTGCTCAGCGTCGGCGTCTTCGTGTTCGCTTTGGACAATACCCAGCGTTCCCTGGCAACCACCTGCTGGGTCACCTCAACCCTATTATTCATCGCGGCGGCAATGCTGTTGCTCAGCGGAATCGTCGGTTCTTCCTCCGCCACCGTTTCAGATTCCCAGCAAAAGCGCCGCCGATAGCAAACACCTCGAACAGTTCTAGATCCGGTGCCCCGTCACGAATCAACGGGGCACCGGGCGTTTAAGTATTTTCCTTCGCCGCTAAGACAGCGCTCGTGAAGCCCGACTGCCAATAGTCAAATCTCCACGAGTTCAATTACCCGCTGCGTAAAGAAGCGGGCCTCAGCGAAACCCCTCACGCCAAGACCCACTTCAAATCTGCAGTTAGACTCGCTCAAACACACAATTCTGAGCATTCACAGCTCGCAAAGTAGGTCCGGAGCGTTCCGGAAGCCGATACCGCCCCTGCGCAAATTGCGATTTCTCCATTGCTTCGCAGGACGGAACGGCGAACGCTACAGCCGTGTGATCCCACTGAGCCACTCGAAATTCCTGGCTCCCTTCAGCCATAACCTCTTTGAAGAAGTCTCCAGAAGTCTTGCGAGCGGGTGATGCTTCCACAACAGTCAGCACTTTCTGGGGCGTCGTTAGATAAAGCATGTGCAGCCGATCTGTCTTCGGATCAACCATGGCGAGAAAAACTGGCCGCCAGTGGACTGAAACCATTGCCATCGCATTGGTCAGCTCTTCCTCGGCATTGGTCATCACAACCGGCATCCCCTTGCGCCAGCCATACGCACTCAGATGCCTCTTCCCCTCGCGCGTGGCGAGAAATTCGGCAACTCGGACTGCTGTTTGAGTTCTTGCGATTCTGCTTGGCATTTGAGGTACTTCCCTTCATGCTCCGTTTATCAAAAGAAACTGCTAATACTTTTAGGCCATTTCCAATTTCGCAACGTGAGGTATCTGCAGTGGATGATCCAGCCAAGCGGTCGATATCGCTGCTTCCTCGACATGCTCTGGCTCGGAGAGCAGATCTTCGTGTCCAGCAACAGCGAACTGCAGGTTCCTGACCTCAAATTGAACCCCCAAACGACGCTCCATTTCAGGGATGACCTGATCACTAGCGAGGTTTACCAGCTCCGCCAGTGAACCTTCAGACCTGGCCGTGCAAGACAGATTTACAACAAGTTGCTTTGGCTCGCCCGTGATAGTGCAAATTGCGGAGTGGCATGATTGGTTATCTTGGCACTGGCCAGCGCCCCAAGCGGCGATCGTCGACATTTTGAGGGCCCAAGCCTTTTTGCTCGGCTTTTCGGGTGATGCTACGGGTACTGCAAACTGCTGCTTTTTCATCTTTCTCTCCGGTGCGTTGTTTGCTTTTGTAGTATGATTCAATCTGTAGCTTAGCTAACTGTTAGCTAGACTACACATATTATTCGAATACACGCAAGCCGAAAATCATGTCACCGCACAGCAAGGCGACATCACATCTGGGAGTTGCCCATAATCGACAGGAGGGAAATAAAGATGACGACCTACGAAGCGAGCGGCTATTGGTACGCTAGGGAAGAATCCGCCCCCGGTTCGATCGAGCTCCTCAATCTCCTGCGGGAATACCGTGATGCTGAGCGAAAAATGCGACTACAAACCCGCGACTCGATGGGCATGGGCGAGAATGACATGGAAGCCCTTCGCTACCTTTTGCGGGCGCATGCCCAAGGTGAGATTCCGCGTCAGCGCGAATTGGCAAAAGAGCTAGGCATTTCAGATGCTTCGACATCAGGCCTGATCGATCGCCTATGCCGCCAAGGCTACGCCGAACGCGTCATCCACCCCGACGACCGGCGTTCTGCTGGCATCATCCCCACCGACTTCAGCAACCAAGAGATACGCGAAAGCCTCGAAGAAATGCACCACCGAATGCATGACGCCATAAGCCAGCTCTCCCCCGCGGATCGCGCTGGCGCCGCAAGATTCCTCCGGCTCTTGATCGACAGCCTCAACGCGACTGTCCAAGCCAGAACACGATGCAGCTCAAGGAAGTCGGACACTTCTAGATCAACGAAGCGGTGAATTGGGCATGCTCGCCAAATAGGCGCTAGCGCGCGTCCGAATCTTCGTCCGACACTTCCACAGCATTTTCGCGCACAATTTCTCGCAGTTCCTCAACTTCCGCGACCCGGCCATGCCAATACTCCGGTTCCAGCCCAAAACCCAAGATAGACTCCTCCTCCAGCTTCTTAAGGCCGTGTCGATGATCCTCAAGAGCCATATCCAGGTCCTGGTACTGGCTGTGGCTTAGGTCAAGGTTTAGCCGCTTTCTCGGCATCGAATCACCTCCTATCTAGACTGGCTAAATATTATACAGGCTAACAACTTTGCTTCCGGGCGCGTCAGCCCACTGTGAATTACCCTCAAATTCGAAGTTTCAATTCAACCGGATCAGGATGGATGCAGCCGATGAGCTCGGCAGGTCTACCGGGAACGTCGCTTCACGTTCAAACAGTTGATCCCAAGGCACCAATTAGCGCGCCTCCGAGCGAAATCACCACGAGGATTACGGCACCAGAGCGCCGCTCCAAATTGCACTGGCATTCGCAACTTCTATTGAAACTAGCGCAGAGCGGCAAGAAGTCACTGCATCTCTAGGTTTTAGGGGTTTGGCTGACACAGGGAGCAAGAACCCTGGCTTCAACGCCTGCACGCCGCACGAAACCCATTGCCCTAAGTCAGGGAAGTGCTGAAAGCGCCTTCACCATGAGCCCGCCAAGGAGTCCTTGTCCACTCATAGAAGCCTATGCGCTGCTGCAACATCTTCACGCGCTGTCCGGTTGACTGATCGAACTTTTTCCAGCCAGCAAATTTTCTGAATGTTGACTGAACACCTCAACGATACTTGCTGATCACTTGCCAGCCTCTTGGCAAGTGCAGATCTGGCAGGTGATCAGCACCGCCTCCCGCACCCCGAACCCCTAGTTGGCGGTTTAAATGGAGGAGCCCACTGCATCATCTGCAGCAGGCTTCTCCTGTTTGCTCGGGAGCTATGCGCGTCGTCGAGTCAGTGCGCCCCAGACTACAAGCACAATTAGGGAACCGCCGATCGCGAGCAACCAAGTTGACAGCGACCAGAACTCATTCACTCCTACATCGAAGAGTGCAGTGCCAATCCATCCGCCAACAATGGCGCCAACAACGCCAAGAAGCAGGGTGGTTAGCCATCCGCCGCCAGCATCACCAGGGCGAATCGCCTTAGCGATGGCGCCGGCCACGAGACCCAAAATAATCCAGCCTAGAAAACCCATCAGTTCCACCTACTTTCTCATCGACTACATCTGATGCGCCCTAAGCTACACTGACGCCCGCAGCCCTCAACTGAATCTGTGTTTAATCTGAAAATGCCTAGTTATTGGGCTTACCACCAGCCAATTGCCCCAGCGCCAAGTCAGCGACGAAGCTAGCCGCAACACACAGAATCGCCAAGCAAAGCAAGACAAGTGCATTGCCATGCTTATCGTCAAATAACACCGTTGACCCGCACAGTCTAAGAGGAAGGCCAGAGCCAAATCGGAAGCTTCGGCGTCACTGCGCTCAGGAGAAAGTCAACAGCCGATAAGCCGGAAATGGATGTATTGGATTTGAATAATTCCTCTGCCCGCGTCAACCGGAACAAAGGCGTACGAGCATCTATCTGAAGCGTTGATTCTTAGCACGAAAGATGTTCATCTTTGCAGCATCAAACGCAACCCGCACCGAGGATCAACGAATCATCGTGCGGGAATGCTCCAGCTAGAACTAGTGACCTGTACCTTCGCCGCGTAACCCCCACTTGAGGTCTATGACGAAAACGAGGCCGGAAGCCATCTATTATCTGCCCTAAATCTCAGTTTTAAACGTGGAATTAATGTCCAGGCATCGACAGGTTCACTTCTTTGCGATAGACATGATGGAAGTCACACGCTTAACTCTGAGGAGGACCTATGCCTGCGTTCAGGCAGATCCGGAACTTTACGCTGTCATCAGCCGCCGCGGCGGCGCTCATCGCCTCGAGCTGTGCAGCGGCTCAGGCCGCTCCCGCAGCCGAACCAACAGCAGGTGAAACTTTCACGCTCGACCTGCTGGACATCAACGACTTCCATGGCCGCATTGCAGCCAACAGCGATTCAGCAGGCGCCGCCGTTCTCTCCGGAGCGGTAGACCAGGTGCGCAAGGAGAATCCAAATACGCTATTCGTTTCGGCCGGCGACAACATTGGAGCTTCCACCTTTGCCTCCGCCTCGCAGGAAGACGCGCCCACCATTGACGCCCTGGGCGCCGGCGGCCTGGACGTCTCCACCGTTGGAAACCACGAGTTCGACCGCGGCTTCAAGGACCTGTCCGGGCGCGTCATCGACCGCTACGCGAAGGCCACCGGCCAGGACGGCGCAGAGTTCGCCCTCGGAGCCAACGTGTATAAGAAGGGCACTAAGAACCCCGCCCTGCGCGAATATGCGATCCGCGAAGTCAACGGCGTCAACGTCGGGTTCATCGGCACTGTCACCGAGGACGTTCCATCCCTGGTCTCCCCCGCTGGCATCACCGAACTCGACTTCGGCAGCGAGCTAGAGGCAGTAAACCGCGTCGCCGCACAGCTCTCGGACGGCAAGGCCGACAACGGAGAAGCAGATGTCATCGTCCTGCTGACCCACAACGGCTCGGAAAGCACCGAATGCTCAAGCATCGCCAGGGAGAACACCAGCTACGGCGAGCTGCTGCGCAAGGCAAGCGGCGAAGTCGACGCCATCATTTCCGGACACACACACCAGTCCTACGACTGCTCGGTCGCCGGCCCTGGCGGCGAGCGCCCGGTGATCCAGGCACACCAGTACGGCACCACGCTGGGCAAGGTCTCCCTGGAAGTGGACGGCAGCACCGGCGACGTGGTGGAGTCCTCCACCGAGCGGCTGCCGCTGACCGCCAAGAACGATGTCGGGGAATGGGCCGCCAACTACGCACCCAACACCAAGGTTGAAAGCATCGTTGAGAAGGCAGTTGCCGACTCCGAAAAGGTGGGCAACGTCAAGGTCGGCCAGATTTCACAGGACATCCTGCGCGGCGGCGAAGTGCCCGGTTCGGACCGCGGGGTGGAATCCACCTTGGGCAACACCGTGGCAGACATCCACCTGTGGGCCACCTCCAACAAGGACTTCGCCGGAACCCCGGCGCAGATTGCGTTCATGAACCCAGGCGGCCTGCGCGCCGACCTGCTCTACGGCGAGGACGGCACCGTCACCTACAAGGCGGCCGCCGATGTGCAGCCTTTCGCCAACACCCTGGTCACCTTCGACATGACCGGCGCACAGATCCGCGAGGCGCTGGAACAGCAGTGGCAGCCGGACGGCTCGGAGCGTTCAAAGCTGCACCTGGGTATTTCCGAGGGCCTGTCCTACACCTACGTTGAGGATGCCCCGCGCGGAAAGCACATCAAGGACATCACCTTCAACGGCAAGCCGCTGGACGAGTCGGCGACCTTCCACGTTGCCGCCAATGCGTTCCTTGCGGCCGGCGGCGACAACTTCGCGGCATTTGCCGAGGCCAAGAACCACGCGGATTCCGGCCAGATCGACCTGGATGCAACGGTGAACTACTTCAAGTCCCATGACGTGGTTGACCCTGCGCCGCTGGGCCGCGCAGCTGTTGCCGGCACCGACTGGGCCAAGGTAGAACTCTCCTCCAAGCAGCTGAAGGCCGGCGAGGAAGCCACCGTGACAGTCACCGGATTGGCCGAGGGTGCACAGATCAACGCCAGCGCTTTTGACGGCGAACTGGTCATCTCTGACATCCCTGCCGCCGATGCCAAGGGCGCTACCAGCTTCAAGCTGCCTATTGCCGAGGACGCTGCCGCAGGCGACTATGAGCTGGTCATCTCGCAGATCCAGCATGAGGACATCGTGACCCCGTTCAGCGTCGTCGGTGCCGAAGAGCCGAGCCAGACTCCAACCGAGTCGCCGTCTGCAACCCCCACCGAACCGAGCGAGACTCCGAGCGCGGAGCCTACCGGCACCCCGAGCGAGACGGCTACTTCTTCCGAGTCGGCCACCGACGCTCCGAGTGCAACACAGTCGGCCAACGACGATGACTCGCAGAAGAATCAGGACGGCTTGGCGCAGACCGGCTTCAACACCGCATGGCTGGGCATTGCCGCCGGCGTGATCGTGCTGCTGGGCGTCGGCCTGCTGCTAGCGCGCCGCTTCGGCGCCAAGCACTAGCAGGACCGGGTAGGACAAACTGAAGACGGTGGGCGCGGATTCCTTTTTGGAATCCGCGCCCACCGTTCGTTATCCGGTGCTCTGCCGGTTCTAGTCGATGACCAGCTCGCCCATGGCGTCCCAGTCCTCGCCGTCGACCTTGCGGGAGACGATCTTTGGAGTGGACACCAGCAGCGGGCGCATGGTTTCAAGGCCTGCCGCGAAGTGCTCGGAGTTGACGTGCTTGCCGGCCGCTTCGTCGTCGCGGAATGCCTCAACGAGGATGAATTCGTTGGGGTTCTCGACGCTGACCGACCAGTCAAACCACAGATTGCCTTCTTCGGCGCGGGTGGCCTGGGTGAATGGGGTCACCTTTTCGATGAAGCTGTCGGTGAATTCTGGCTTTACCTGATACTTAACAACGATGAAGTACATGTTCCCAGTCTACGAAACCATGGCTCCGGCCGCAGTCTCCCATCCAGTGAATCTGCACCCATTTGAGCACCGCGCCTAGAGCGCCTTGACGAAGTTGAACGTCTTATCAGCGTCGGGGTAGCCTGTCGCCACGATCTGCCGTCCGCAGCTGAAGAGGGCCACCTGACCATAGGCAAAACCTGTTGAATCTGGGTTATCCGCTCCTGGACGCGGGAAATCCCAGGCCGGCCCGTGGGCGCGCAACACATACTGCACGGTCAGCGACTGCCCGGATTCCAGCGGTTCTGCCCCGGAGACCGTGGCATAGCCCAGCCAGCCCGGGTTTGAGCTGGCACTTCGCCGGCCGTTGTTGTCAAAGCCTCCCAGCGAGATGCCTCCCTGCGAGGAGGAAATGACCGGGGAGCCGATGATCTCCCAGTCGAGGCTGGTAGTTCCGTTCAGTCCCAGTTCCACACCGCCGACTTCCAGGGGGCCGCTGCCGCTGTAGAGGAAGGTGGCGGCCACGGTGATGTCGAAGTCGTCGCCAAAGACGGAGCTGTGCTGCAGCTCGCCGTTTTGGCTGTTGCCGATGTTCGTTGGCGCATCCCCTGCGGTGATGGTGGTGCTGAGCTTGCCGACCTTGGTGAACGCGCCGTCGGCGGCGCACTGCACGGGATCGATAGTCGATGCGGCTGCTAATGGAGCCATGACGGCGGCGGAGACTACCGGCACGGACCAGGCCGCGCCTTTGAGCACAGTTCGTCTTTCAGGCAGTGCTTTAAAGGCTTTTTGAGATTCATTCATGCTCTAAAACTAGGCCAGTTCCAGGCGTCGAAATGCTCAAAAAGAAGGATCTGGCATGACGGTTTTACGTCTGGCAGGTTTGCGCCCGATTGCGGATCTGACATGATCATTTAGCCGAAGGCCAGGGATCTTCTGCGGTCTAGAACCAACGCCTGCAGGTGCAATGTGCGGGCCACGCATTCTGGCCTACACTCATTTATTCAACCCTGTTGAATCACCGCTTGCAGGCGGATATATTCCTTGTCCCTTTTCGGCATCCCGTCCACGACCAGGTCATAGGAATCCTCGACCAGTTCGCGCATCGTCTGCTCGTCAAGGCCCACCCGGATTGAATTCCAGTGCTTCTTGTTCATGTGATAGCCGGGAGTGATCTGCGAGTAAGTGCTGCGCTGCTGGTCGGCGAGCGCGGGCTCGCATTTCAGGTTCAGCACCAGCTCCCCGTGCAGCACCATGAGAAGGGCGAACATTTTTGCGTCCTCCCGGTTGCGGCCTGCCACCTTGTAGACGGTGCTGTCGGGGCCGAAGGGATGGTCCTCGAAAGCCAGAGGCATCTGAAGGCACAGCGACCTCCAGCTGCGTTCCATTTCATCAAACTGTGGATTCATGAGGCTGCTGCTTTCGGGCTCAGAGGTACGGGTACTCGATCTTCGGGCAGGTATCCATCACGACCTCCAACCCTGCCGCCTTGGCCCGCTGGGCGGCCGCCTCGTCGACGACGCCCAGCTGCAGCCACACGGCTTTGGCGCCGACGGCAATAGCCTGGTCCACGATATCCCCTACCTTCTGGGAGTGCACGAAGCAGTCCACTACATCGATGGGTCCCGGAATCTGTGCCAGGTTCTTGTAGCCGGCTAAGCCCATCACGCTTTCTCCACTCAGGGACACCGGGATGATTTCCATCCCCAGGCTCTGCTGCAGGAAAGCTGCGATGGAGGGCGCCACGCGATATGGATTATTGGTCAGCCCCACCACTGCCCAGCGCCCGGGCGTGCTAAGCAGCCGGCGGATCACCGCCGGATCGTTGACATGTTTCCTATCCATACCGCAAGGCTACCCGCTGTGGCGGAGCGTTGGCGCCGCGGCGGGAAATGCCAAGGCCGGGGCCAGCTGGTCGCTGGCCTCGGCCTTGGCAATGGCTGTTATCTCGACAACCAGTATTAGTGCTGAATCTGCAGGCTCACCTCGGTGTTGGCGGCGGAGAATTCGCCAAAGGCTCCGCGGTACTGGGCGGCAGGGTGGTTCTGCGGCAGCCTGTCGCCGCGGCCGAACACCTTCTGGCGCAGGGAGCCCGGAGCGTATTCGCTCTGCGCGAGGCCGCGCTTGCGCAGCTCGGGCAGCACGCCCTGGATGAAGTTGTCATAGGAGCCAGGCAGCACATGATTCATGATGTTCAGCCCGTCGATGCCTGCATCCTGCCACTTTTCCAGTTCGTCGACGATCTGCTCCGGGGTGCCGACGATCTGCTGCGCCTTGGCACGGTAGTGCGCCAGGTCCCGCAGGGTCGGGTTGCCGCCCGGAGTGGAGGCGATGGCCGCCTCCAGCACGCCCTGAGCGCCCTCGGTCTTCACGTCGCCCAGCGGGGTGTCCAGGTCCAGGCCGCCCAAATCCACTCCGATGCCGCCGCCAATGTGGGCGATGATCGCGTGCGGATCCAGGTATTGGTCGTATTCGGCCTCCAGCGCCTTTGCTTCCGCCTCGGTGGAGCCCACGACGAAGGACAGGCCGGCGAAGACCTTGATGTCCTCCCGGCTGCGGCCGGCGGCTTCCAGGTTCGCGGTGAGCTGCGCGTTCTTCTTCGCCACATACTGTGCATGCGGAGCAAACAGGAAGGTTGCCTCCGCATGGGTGGCGGCGAACTGCGAGCCGCGCGGGGAGGAGCCTGCCTGGAATAGGAACGGGGTGCGCTGGGTGCTGGGCAGCGCCTGGTGCGGGCCGTCGATGGAGTAGATTTCGCCGCGGTGGTTGATCTTGTTCACCCGGGCCGGATCCGCGTAGACGCCGCTGAGCTTGTCGGCCTTGAGTGCGTCGTCTTCCCATGAGCCTTCCCACAGCTTGTAGGCGGCTTCCACGTATTCTTCGGCCCAGGCGTAGCGGTCGTCGTGGGCCACCAGATTCTTGCCGCCGAAGTTGCGGTGTGAGTTCTCCAGCACGCTGGTGACGATATTCCACGCCACGCGGCCCTGGGACAGGTGGTCAAGGGTGGACAGCTGGCGGGCGAACTGGAAGGGGTGGGCCTGGATGACCGAGCTGGTCATCGCCAAGCCGATCTGGCTGGTTGACGCGGCCAGCGCGGAAAGCAGCACCAGCGGGTCGTGGCTGGGAACCTGCATGCCCTTGCGCACCAGCGACGCCCAGCCGCCCTCGTGGTCGCCGTACAGGCCCACCACGTCGGCGAAGAACAGGTTGTCGAACTTTGCCTCTTCCAGCTTCTTGGCCAGGTCCACCCACAGCCCCAGTTCATGGAACTTGTGCTGCTGCGCGTCGGGGTGGCGCCACATGCCGCCGAGGATGTGGCTGGAGGTGTTCATGACGAACGCCGAGAGCAGGAAGCGCGGACGCGATTCGAAGGTACCCATGGTTATTTTGCTCCCTTTGCTTCGCCGATGGAGTTCAGGCCGGTTGGAATGGTGCCGTTGATGAAGTAGTCGCCCACCGAGCGGGCCTTGAAGGCCACCGGGTTGTGCGTGGCCACGGTGCGGGCATTGCGCCAGAAGCGGTCCAGCGACTTGGAGGTGGACACCGCGGAGGCGCCGGTGACGTCGAACAGTTCGCTGGTGGCATCCAGGACCAGCTTCGGCACCGCCACGTGGGCCTGCTGCACAGCGATTTCGGCGCGGACAAAGGCCGCCTCGGCGTCTAGGCCCAGGGCCGGGTCCAGCGCCGCATCCAGGTCGCGGGCCGCGGCGACCACGATGGACTGCGCGGCGAACACGTTGGCGGCCAGGCGGCCCACCAGTTCCTGGATCTGCGGGTCGTCCTTGAACAGGGCGCCGGAGCCGGTGTTGAAGGTGCGGGTGCGGGCTGCGACGATCTGCGCTGCCTCGTTGCGCGCCGCGATGCCAATGCCCACGAGCACCGCCAGCAGGCACAGCTGGAAGAAGGCGGGCTCCAGGGTGGAGGCGACCTTGCGCTGGATGATGTTCGCTTCCTCGACGGCCACATCGGTGAAGACTGCGGTGCCGGTGCCGGTCAGCGGCTGGCCAAATCCGTCCCAGTCGTCGAGGATTTCCACGCCCGCGGCATGACGGTCCACGATGGCGTACTGGCGGCCTTCCACGCCCTCGGTGGTGGCCATGACCACGACCCAGTCGGCGAAGATCGAGCCGGTGGTGTAGTACTTCTCGCCGCGCAGCACCCATCCCGCACCGGTCTGAACCAGCTTGGTGTTGGTGCTGCCCAGCGCGTTGCCGCCGCGTTCGGTGGCGGCATTGCCGAAGATCTCGCCGGCCAGCACACGCGGGAACCAGCGGTCCTGGAATTCCTTGGGCTGCAGGGCAATGGTCTCCACAAAGGAGAAGTGGCTGCGCAGCAGGTGGGCGACGTTGGAGTCCGCGGCCGCCAGCTCGATCAGCAGGCGGAACAGGTGCTCATGGGTGATCGGGGTTCCGCCGTGGCTGGCCGGCACGCGTAGCGTGGTGAACCCCGCGTCCTTGAGCCACTGCACCTGCTCGAAGGGAAGCACCCGGTGCTGTTCGCGTTCGCGCGCACCGCGTCCGATGCGCTCGAAAACCTGCGCAAAGCGGGCTTCCAGCTGCTGATAGTCAGCTTCGCCGCCGCTGTAGGCGGTAGGGACTGTGTCTAGGACTTCGGTGCTCATGGCGTCTCTTTCACTGGTGAGGGGTCTGGAAAATTTCAGGCGCTGCGGGTGCCGGCAAGCTCGCGCAGCACGGTTCCGGGGTTGGCGGCCAGCAGCGTGCGGGTGTACTCGTGCTGCGGGTTGGCGAAGACTTCTTCAGCGGTGCCGGTTTCCACCAGCTCTCCGCGGCGCATCACGCCCACCCGGTGGCTGATGCGCTCCACCACGTGCAGGTCGTGGGAGATGAACAGGTAGGTCAGCGACTGTTCTTCCTGCAGGCGGGCGAGCAGCGCAAGGATCTGTTCCTGGGTGAGCACATCCAGTGCGCTCAGCGCCTCGTCAAGCACCAGGATCTTGGCCCCGCTGGCCAGCGCCCGGGCGATGGCCACGCGCTGACGCTGGCCGCCGGAGAGCTGGCCGGGGCGCTTGGCGGCCAGGGAGGCATCGAGGCTGACCTGCTCCATCAGCTGGGCCACCCGGTTCGCGCGCCAGGCGGCGTCGCCGAGCTTGTAGTTCACCATTGGCTCGGCGATGATCGACTCGATGGCCTGGCGCGGGTCGAGCGCCGAGTCGGGGTTCTGGTAGACCAGCTGGGCCTCGCGCCACAGGTCATAGCGCGCCTTGCCGCGGATGCCGTCCACGGCCAGGCCGTTGACGCTGATGCTCCCTTCGCTGGCCTCCAGCAGGCCCATGACCATCTTCGCGGTGGTGGACTTCCCGGAGCCTGACTCGCCGACCAGCGAGAAGGTGGTTCCGCGCTGAATCTGGAATGACACATTGGACACTGCCCGGTGCGCCGCCGCTCCCTTCCCGAAGACCTTGCCCAGGCCCTGCACGGTGATCACCGGGGTGCCGGCCGCCGGAGCCTCCTGCCGCTCGTTGACCGCATAGGCCTGGTCCAGCAGCGCCTTGGTATAGGGGTCGGTGCTGCTGGAGACCAGCTGTGCGACGCTGCGGTCCTCCAGGATCCGGCCCGAGTTCATCACCAGCACCCGGTCGGCGATGTCGGTGGCCACCGCCAGGTCGTGGGTCACGAACAGGACCGTGGTCCCCTTCTGCCGGGCCAGAGAGACAAAGGTCTCCAGCACGGTGCGCTGCACCGTAACATCCAGGGCACTGGTCGGCTCGTCGGCAATCAGCAGCTGCGGATCCAGCGCAAAGGCGATGGCGATCAGCACGCGCTGCTTCAGCCCGCCGGACAGCTCATGCGGGTACTGGGACAGCCTGCTCTCCGCCCGGTCGATGCCCACGCTGTGCAGCAGCTCGATGGCCTTGGCCCGCCACTGGTCCTTGGGCACCGAACGGCTCGGGTGCAGCCGGAAGACCTCGATCAGCTGCGAGCCGATGGTCTTGACCGGGTCCAGCGAAGCGCCGGGATCCTGCGGCACCAGCCCGATGCCCGCGCCGCGGATGCTGCGCCACTGGTGCAGCTTCAGCTCGGTGACCTCGGTACCGCCAAAACGCACACTGCCGGTGCAGCTGGTTCCTTCCGGCAGCAGGCCGATCAGCGTCTTGGCCAGCGTGGATTTGCCGGAGCCCGACTCGCCGACGACCGCGACAATCTGGCCCGCGGGAATTTCAAGGTTGATGCCCTTCGCGGCAACCGTGCCCTGTGCATACTGCACCCGCAGGTCTTCAATCCGGATGACCGGATTGGCGCCGGTGTCCTGTGCATTCATGGTTCGTGTCCGTTCGCAGAGAGTTCGTGGCTAGAAGCGGAAGGCCTTGTTCACGCCGCGGCCCAGGGCGGCGGTGAGCATGACCGCCGCGACGATGACCAGCCCCGGAAGGGTGGTCAGCCACCAGGCCACCGACAGGTACTGGCGGCCCTCGGAAATCAGCAGGCCCCACTCGGGAGTCGGCGGCGGCGAGCCGAAGCCCAGGAAGCCCAGACCGGAGATCGCCAGGATCGCGGCGCCAAGGTCCACGGCGATCAGCGAGAGCACCGGGCCGATGACATGCGGCAGGATGTGCCGGCGCAGCACGGTGAAGTAGCCGCCGCCGCTCATCAGCGCCGCCTGCACAAAGTCGCGGGAGCGCACGCGCAGCACCTCGGTGCGCACCAGCCGGGCAAAGGCCGCGATGGAGGCGATGCCCACGCCCAGTCCCAGCGACAGCGGGCCGGGCTGCGTGGCGGTGACCAGAATCAGCGCGATCAAGAACCCCGGCACCGCCAGGATGATGTCCACAAAGCGCATGGCGGCGGTATCCGCGAAGCGTCCTGCGATGCCTGCCAGCAGGCCCAGCAGGGTGCCGACCACGCTGCCCACCAGGCAGGCCAGGCCCGCGGTGAGCAGGGTCTGCCGGGTTCCATAGACCACGCGGGTAAAGACGTCGCGGCCCAGGTGGTCGGTGCCGAACAGGTGTGCGCCGCTGGGCGCGGAGAACTTGTCTGCAGGCACGCCGGTGATCGGGTCCTGCCCGGTGAACAGGGCAGGCGCCAGCGCCCAGGCCAGCAGGATCGCCAGCGGAACCAGCACCCACCAGCGGGCGGCCCAGCGCAGCAGCGCCGGGGCCCTGCGCTCGCCGTCGGAATCGGCGGGAGCCTGTGCGGCGGCGGTTTCCGCGTCGACGCGGTCTGCAACGATGCTCATAGGTCTTCCCTTTCCTTAGGCGCTCAGCGCGCGGGGCGAGCCAGCGCGGGCGGTGATGATGCGCGGGTCCAGCTGCGGGTGGACCAGGTCCACCACCAGGTTCACGGCGGTGAAGACCACCGCGGTCAGCAGCACCAGGCCCTGGACCAGCGGGATGTCCTGGACGGTGACCGACTGCAGGATCAGCTGGCCCAGCCCGGCGCGGGCGAACACGGTTTCGGTGATGACCGAGCCGGCCAGCAGGGTGCCGATGGTGATGCCTGCAATGGACAGGGCGGCCGGGGCCGCGTTCTTGAGGGTGTGGCGGTAGAAGATCCAGGATTCGCTGGCGCCCTTGGCCCGCAGCACGTCGATGAACGGCTGCGCATTGACCTCCTGCACGCTCTTGATCAGCACCTGCGCAATCGGGGCGCTCAGGTGCACGGCAAGCACGAAGATCGGCACCGCCAGGGACATGAACGAGTCATCCGGGAACAGCGACATCACCCCGAGCTGGACTGCCAGCAGCTGCAGCAGCACCAGGCCCAGCCAAAACACCGGGATGGAGACCATCAGCGGCGGAAGGTTCAGCAGCGCGCTGCGCAGCTTGGCCCCGCGGGCCAGGGTCGCCGCTGCGGTCAGGGCCAGGGCCAGGACGACCGCCGCGGCGAAGGCGCTGCCGGCGAGCACCAGGGTGGATCCCACGACCTCGCCGATGCGGGTGGTTACGTCCGAGCCGCTGGAGAGCGAATAGCCCAGGTCTCCGCGCAGCAGGCCCAGCAGCTGGGTGAAGTACTGGATGACCAGCGGCTGGTCATAGCCGTAGTATTCCTTCATCTGCGCAATGGTTGCCGGGTCCGCCGCCGAGTCCGAGTTCAGGAAGATCGTGACGGGGTCGTTCGGCAGGGCCTGAACCGCGAGGAACACCAGCGTGTAGGCAAGCCAGATGACCAGCAGCGCCTGGCCGATTCTTTTGGCGACGTATCCACCCATGCCGGCTCCTAGCCCTCGGCCTTCCAGGCGCCCTGGAAGATCGGTGCGGTGCCGGAGGTGAACTCGACGTGGGCGTTCTTGCTGCCGCCGTAGACCTGCACTTCGTCCCACAGCACCAGGGTCAGCGCCTTGTCCAGAACCAGTGCGCGCTGTTCCTCGCCGACCAGCTTCAGGTGTTCGGCTTCGCTGGTGGCCGCCTGCTCTTTGGTGAAGAGCTTGTTCAGCTGCTCATCCGCGTTCAGCGTCTGGGTGTTGTTGGCCGGCGCGTAGACCGGGCCCAGGCCGCCATAGGCGAACTGGCGGGTGCCGAAGAATTCGATCTTGTCATCCACCAACGCGTTGGCAAGGAAGGTATTGTCGGCGGCGCGGTTGACCAGCTTCACCCCGAGTTCGCGCCACTGCTGCTCGATCAATTCAAAGGCGGGCTTGATCACCACGGAGTTGTTGGAGGTGGACACCGTCAGTTCCAGCTTCTTGCCGTCCTTTTCGCGGATGCCGTCGGCGCCGGGCTTCCAGCCTGCCTCATCCAGCAGCTGCTTGGCCTTCTCGGGGTTGTAGGCAAGGTCTGCCGACAGGTCAACGAAGCCGGGGGCCTTGTGGTTGAGGATCGATCCGGCCAGCACGTAGCTGTCAGAAAGCACAGTGTCCTTGATGGCCTGGCGGTCGATGCCCACCTGCAGCGCCTGGCGGACCTTCACGTCGGCCAGCTTGCCCGAGCCGATGCGGACCGCAGCCTGGTTGGTGGTCAAATCCACGCCCTGGGCGGCGAAGACCTGTCCTCCGTTGGCGCTGAGCACCTGCTCGTCCACCGGCTGCAGGCCGCGGACCAGATCGACCTGTCCGGACTGGGCGGCGCCGGCGCGGCTTGCCACCTCGGGCAGGTACTTGATAACCAGCTTGTCCAGGTAGGCGTCGCCCTGGTTTGCAGCGGTTTCCGGCGCCCAGGCATAGTCGTCGCGGCTGGTGAAGACGACCTCTTCATCAGGCTTCTCGGATTCGAAGACGAAGGGTCCGGAGCCGACGATCTTGGAGATCGCCGACTGCCCTGCATTGTCCAGCTTCAGGGTCTTGGGCGAGACCAGGCCTGCGGCCACCGAGGAGGTGGAGCGCAGGAAGTTCGCATCGGCGCGCTTCAGGGTGACCTTGACCTTGTCCTTGCCGATGACTTCGGCGGACTTGTACGCGCCGAAGTCGACGTTGGGAGCGATCTGCGCGTCCTTGATGCCAAGGCCCAGTGCGTCCAGGTTCAGCTTGACCGCCTGGGCGTCGAGCTTGCTGCCGTCGGAGAAGGTGACGCCGTCGCGGATGGTGAAGGTGAATTCGGTCTGGTCCTTGTTCGCCGTGAAGTCCTTGGCGATCCAGCCGACCAGCTTGCCGGATTCAGCATCGAAGTAGGTCAGCCGGTCGAGCACCGAGTTGAGCACATTGGCTTTTTCGTAGAAGCGGGCCGCCTGGGTCTGCCAGTTGTTGATCGGCGTGACTTCGGCGTAGGTGAAGGTGCCGCCCTCTACCGGGGCGCCGGAGTTCTGGGCTGCATCGGCCGCTGGCGCCGCGCTGTTGTTGGTGCCGCAGGCGGTCAGGGACAAGCCTAGGACTGCCAGCAGCGCCGTGACTTTCAGGCTCAGGTGCGAGTTGCGCATGATCGTACTGTTTCCTCTCGGTATGTGCCCGAGGATTACGCCTGAAGTTCGTTGGTCCTTGGTGCTGGCGGCGGGCTCGTTGAAGGTAGAGCTCTGCCGCTGCAGTGGACCGTTGCGAAATCTAGCAATCTCCATCGGTCCTGGCCTTAGCACCGCTCACGAAAACGTGATGGTTGCTGCGACTTCAACGAGCCAGGTCTCTCAGTCGCTCTGGATGGTGTGGTGTCCGGCATTACCGGCCGGACAATTCAAGTGTGAAACGTAGGTCGGGTTCAAGCCAAGAGTTACGTAAGAGAACCGTCACGAAGTAATATTCAGAATCTTGACACGCCTTAAACACGTCACAGTCTTCGTAACGAACTGTCACAAGTCGCTAGATGACGCGAAATCCAGCGATTCCTTGAAACTGTTCAATGAATCGGTGATCATGCGGCCGGACTGCTGATAATTTTCCGCCCCGGGAATTGCCGGGGGTCCTGTTTGGTTGGCACCAGTGGATACCTACGAAGGGAAATCATGAAGATCGCAATTGCCGGTGCCACCGGAAAGCTTGGAAACCTCGTCGTCGATGCCCTGCTGGAACGAGGTGCTGATGCCGGCCAGATCATTGCCATTGGCCGCTCCGAGGAGAAATTGGCTCCGCTGGCATCCAAGGGCGTCCAGACTCGAGTCGCCGACTACAACGCGCCGGCGACCTTGGTTCCAGCTTTGGAAGATGCCGACAAGCTGCTGCTGATTTCGGGCAGCGAGGTCGGGCAGCGCATTGCCCAGCATGAAAACGTCATCAACGCCGCAAAATCGGTCAACGTGTCCCTGATTGCCTACACCTCCATTGCCAATGCGGCCACCGGCGGCATGAAGCTTGCCGCCGAGCATGTCGCCACCGAGCAGGCGCTTGCGGCTTCCGGGGTGGACTACGTGTTGCTGCGCAATGGCTGGTACACGGAGAATTACACCGACCAGATCATG
This sequence comes from Glutamicibacter uratoxydans, assembly GCF_006539925.1. GTDB lineage: Bacteria > Actinomycetota > Actinomycetes > Actinomycetales > Micrococcaceae > Glutamicibacter > Glutamicibacter uratoxydans. Next base: position 37,828 of record NZ_BJNY01000023.1, read on the forward strand.
GGCTATCTGAACAGCGGAGTGATCCTCGGCGCCGCGGGCGACGGAAAGATCAGCGCCGCCGCGCGGTCAGACTTCGCCGAAGCCGCCGCGGCCGTGCTGCTCGCTGAGGAGCCCCAGGCGGGAAAGATCTACGAACTGGGATCCGACAAGCCCTTCACCTTGGCCCAGCTTGCCGGTGCGGTATCTGCCGCCGCTGGGCATGACGTCAGCTACAAGCAGATGGATCCCGAAACACTCGTTGACATCTACGAGCAGTCGGGTGTCCCCGCGGTCTTCGCCGACATCCTGGTGGACACCGATGTGCGCATCAGCGAGGGCGCACTGGAGGTAAACACCGGCCAGCTTGCACAGCTGATCGGCCATGCCCCGACTTCTCTGGGCAAGGTCATCAAGAACGCCTTGGACCAGTAGGTTTTCACCTGGCCACCGCCCAAACCATGCTGGCGTACTCTAAGTACCAGGCCCAGTGCGCCAGCATCACGTTCAGACATCGACAAAGAGGAGTCGGCCCCGTGGCCTCGCTCATTGTCTTGAGGGGAAACTCCGGCTCGGGGAAAAGCACCATTGCCTCACTGCTTCAGCGAGAACTCGGAGCTCTGGCTGCGGTGCTCGCCCAAGACCACTTTTGTTGGGCCGTCTACCGCGAACCAGACCAGCGCGGCATGGCCCATGCGCAGCTAATGAAAGCCGCCGCGAAACACTGCCTGACGCAGGGGCATGCCGTCATTCTTGATCTTCAACGCCTCGCGCTATTCGCGAATGCTCCAGAGGATCGCCCAGCACTCCTCAAATGCTTGGTTCTACGCATTCGATCTCGACTTTGAACAAACAGCGCTGCGCTATGAGTCGAGGGCAAGAGCCAAGGATTTCAGCAGTGAAGACATGCGCGGCTGGTACCACGGCTGGCAGCCGCTGGATTTCGTAGCTGAACAGCGAATTACCGCCGAGGAAAGCCCCGAAGAAATCGTTGGCTGCATCCTGGCTGATCTCAGCCGGGGCCGCGCTTAATATTGCATTCCCACTTGAACCAGATAACGCCTAGTAAAGCATGGGTTTTTCATATAACCCGGCGCGATCGGCAATGAATCATTCCCACATGAAACCAGCGTGGCGCGTGTCACACAAATGAACCGGTCAGCCCCTGCCGTAGATTGACGCATACTCATCCCCCACCTTCTAGAGGAGAACTAGGTATGTCTCGACCTGCTTTCCGGGTGCTGGCCTGCGCCGCCACCCTCGCCCTAGGATTGGGCAGCGTTGCTACGCTGCCAGCAACTGCCGACCCGCGGCATACAGAGAAGACACCCACCGCCCAGGGAACCGGCGGCGCGGTGTCATCAGTGGACCCAGAAGCAACCGCCGCAGGCATCGAAGTGCTCAGCAAGGGCGGCAATGCGGTGGACGCCGCGGTAGCCACCGCGGCGGCGCTAGGCGTCACCGAGCCATACAGCGCAGGAATCGGCGGCGGCGGCTATTTCATGTACTACAACGCAAAAACCGGCAAGGTCAGCACCATTGACGGCCGCGAGACCGCCCCGGCTGGCATGCCGCATGATGCATTCATCGATCCAGCAACCGGCAAGCCCTACAATTTCACCCCGGAACTGGTCACCAGCGGCGTGTCCGTAGGCGTGCCAGGCACCCTTGCCACCTGGCAGCGCGCCCTGGACAAGTGGGGTTCGCAGAGCTTGAAGCAGGTCCTGAAGCCTGCCACCCAGATTGCCTCGCGCGGTTTCGTCGTTGACGAGACGTTCCGCGAACAAACTTTGGACAACAAGAAGCGCTTCGAAGCCTTCGATGCAACCAGCGACCTGTATCTTCCCGGAGGCGACGCACCTGAAGTCGGCACACTCTTCCGAAACCCGGACCTCGCAGACACCTACAGGCTGCTGGCCAAGCAGGGGCCGAAGGCCTTCTACACCGGGGATCTGGCAGACGAGATCGCCCAGACGGTCCAAGCACCGCCGAAAAATGATGCCACCGATCTTCCGGTGCCGGCAGGCTATGTCACCGCCGAAGATCTTGCCTCCTACAAGGTCGCCGAACAGGCTCCCACCAAGGTCAACTACCGCGGGCTCGACGTCTTCGGCATGGCGCCGTCTTCCTCCGGCGGCACCACCATGGGCGAGGCGCTGAACATCCTCGGCGAGTTCGACCTTGCAGGCATGCAGCAGACCTCCGCGCTGCACCACTACCTGGAATCCACCGCGCTGGCCTATGCAGACCGCGGGAAGTTCGTCGGCGACGCAGCCTTCGTCAATGTTCCGGTCAAGGCCCTGACCGACAAGCTCTTCGGCGCTGAGCGCGCCTGCCTGATCAATCCCGATCAGGCGGCAGTCAAGCCTGTCGCTCCTGGCGATGTTGAGAACTACGACGGCGTGTGCCCGGCGGGCACCAGCGATGAGGTGAAGGAAACCGATACCGAGAACATTTCCACCACCCATCTGTCCGTGGTCGACAAGTGGGGCAACGTCGTTTCCTACACCTTGACCATTGAACAGACCGGCGGATCCGGAATGGTAGTTCCGGGCCGCGGCTTCCTGTTGAACAACGAGCTCACGGACTTCTCCACGGTGTACGATCCAGCTGATCCGAACCGTATTGACCCGGGCAAGCGCCCACGCTCGTCCATGTCTCCCACCATTGTCCTGAACGACGGAGAACCAATGCTCGCCATTGGCTCGCCGGGCGGCTCGACGATCATCACCACCGTGCTGCAGACGCTGGTCAACCGCGTTGATCTGGGCATGGACATCAGCCAGGCCATTGCCGCTCCGCGCGCTTCGCAGCGCAACACCGCAGCGGTGACCGCCGAACCTGAGTTCATCGACGCCTACGGGCCAGCCCTTGAAGCCCTGGGCCACAAACTGACCCCCGCGGGAGATTCCTTCACCCCGCAGGCAGAAATCGGCGCGGTGGAAGCCGTTGAGATCCACCCCGACGGCACCTTGACCGCGGCTGCCGAGCCTACCCGCCGCGGCGGCGGATCCGCCATGGTGGTCAAGCCGACTAAGTAGCCGAATTGTTCATTCCGCGGCCCCTGTGGTGGAAAACTGCAGGGGCCGCGGGATTTTCTTTCGTCAATCCATAGGCAACAAGCCTGAAGAAAACTGCACGCACAGTGAACCTTTTGTTCTGCTGCCTCGTGTTGCATGCATGGGAAAGCTGAGACGAAGCGCGGAAAAGGACCGGAGGCATGATGTGGATCTAGGCCAACGACAGCAGGCCTTCAACCGCCTGCAGGAGCTTCATGCCCCGTCGCTGCACCGCTATGCGTGCTCTTTGACCAGGGACAATGCCCGCGCCCAGGACATCGTCCAGGAAACGCTGCTGAAAGTCTGGCAGCACCCGCATCTGCTTGACGAGCCGCCCGAGCAATTACGCGGCTGGCTCTTCACCGTGGCCCGAAATCTGGTGATCGACCAGTCACGCAGCGGCTACTCGCAGCATGAATTCGCGGCAGAACAGCTTCCAGAACAATCGGTGGCGGACCAAGCCGACCAGATCTTCAACGAGCTGCTGGTCAGGGAAGCGCTGTCCAGCCTGAGCGAAGACCATCGGCAAGTAGTCGTCCGCGCCTACTATTACGCGCACAGTGTTGAGCAGATTGCCGCAGACTTGGCTATCCCTTCCGGGACCGTGAAGTCGCGGCTGCACTATGGCATGAGATCGTTGAAATTGGCCTTGGAGGAAAAGGGGGTAGGGCGATGAACGAGCATGAATCACTGAGCGAATGGGACGCCGCCTATATGCTCGGGGCGCTGAATTCCGCAGACCGGCAGCGTTTCGAAGCGCATCTCAAGACGTGCCAGGAATGCCAGAGCTCCCTCGCCGATTTGAGCACCGTGCCGCCGATGATGGCCCGCATCGCCCCGCCGGATGACCTGCTGTCCGCCCCCGCAGTATCTGCTGTGTCGCTTCCGGCTGCCGGCGCTTCCGCGCCTGAAGCCCAGCCCACGAAAACCAAGAAGCCTGCACGGCGCAGGCTGTACTTTGCCTTGGCTGCAGTCATGCTGCTTGCCGCAGGAATAGGGCTGGGAAGCCTGGTGAACAGCGCCCCCGCGTCATCCCCGGTAGTGCAGACCCTTGCATTAACGCCTGCAACAACCCAAGACATGGCGGTCAACGTTGGATTTGAACCGAAGAAGTGGGGTACTGCGCTGACAATCAACTGCAACTATCCTCCGGCGGCCGGCTATAACAGCGCCGAGACCCAACAGAGCTATGTTCTGGTGGTCCAAAACCGCGAAGGCGACCAGAGCAAGAGCGCCAGCTGGAAGTATGTCCCCGGCCAGAATGTCACGGTGCCAGCAGCAACCTCGATGCAGCTGGATGATATTGCCGTGGTCAGCGTCCAATTGGCAGATGGCACGACGGTATTTAGCGCTCCACTGAAACAAATTCCCAAAAATTCTTGACCGGACATTGAACCGAGGAGACCCTGTTCTCGTGTTAACTCCAGAACGGCAGCCGCGTTCCTCCCGAACGCACCGTTGGACCAAGGAGTAGCTCATGAGCAAGAAACTAGCTTCCGCCGCAGCACTCGCAGCGGCCCTCATGTTGGCCGTGACCGGATGTTCGGGGCAGTCTGATGCACCATCCGCCAGCCAATCAACCTCTGGCGGCAACGGCTACGGCGCCGCAACGCCATCCAAAAGCCAGAGCGTCAATGACACCGGCGCCATGCTGAGCACAGCAGACAGCGCTCTGGGCAAGATCGTTGTGGATCAGCGCGGAATGAGCGTGTACCAGTTCGACAAGGACACGCAGAACTCCGGAAAATCAGCATGCACCGGTACCTGCTTGGATGCCTGGCCTCCAGTTCCTGCGACCGGGGATTCCTTGAAGAATGCCCAGGGCATCACCGGTAAATTGGGAACCATCACCGGCACCAATGGCAAGGAGCAGCTGACCCTCAACGGCTGGCCGCTGTATTACTACGCCTCGGATTCCAAGGCCGGAGACACCAAGAGCCAGGCAGCCCAAGATGTCTGGTGGGTCCTTGATGCGAAGGGCACGCCCATCCACTAGCCGAAACCACGACAGCCCGAGCACCTTCTTCTTTACAGAAGGTTCTCGGGCTGTCGTTGCGCTTGAGGGGCGGCGGCTACGCCTGGGCCGCCACGCGATTGGAGATCTTGTACTTGGCAGCGCGGTGGGTTTGCTTCACGTGGTCGCCGGCGCCGAAGAGCTTGTTGCGCAGCGAGCCCTCCACATAGTCGGTCTTGTACGCGCCGCGGGCCTGCAGCTCGGGAACCACGAACTCGACGACGTCTTCGAAGGTGCCCGGGGTGATGGCGTAGGCCAGGTTGAAGCCGTCCACATCGGTGTAGTCCACCCAGTCGATGAGCTTCTCTGCGACCTCTGCGCCGGAGCCGACGGTGATCGGGCCGAAGCCGCCCACGCCGACCCATTCGGCCAGCTGGCGCACGGTCCACGGGTTGCCCTCGTCGCCGCTGGCCTTCTGGAAGGTGGCCACCGAGGACTGGATGGCATTGGACTTCACGTCGCTGCCGATGGGCTGGTCCGGGTCGAAGGTGGACAGGTCGATGCCCATCCAGCCGGAGATCAGCACCATGGCGCCTTCGATGTCTGCATAGGACTTGTAGTCCTCATACTTCGCCTGGGCGGCCGCCGAATCCTCGGCGGTGATGATGGTCTGCATCGCGAAGACTTTGATGTCGTAGCGGTCGCGGCCGGCGGCTTCTGCGTGGTCGCGGATCTTGGCCACGGTGGACTTGAGGATTTCCTTGGTCGGGCTGGTCACGAAGACCGCCTCCGCGTTTTCCGCGGCGAACTTCAGGCCGCGCGGCGAGGTGCCCGCCTGGTAGATCACCGGGGTGCGCTGGGTGCTCGGTTCGGTGATGGCGATGCCCGGAACCTTGAAGTATTTGCCCTCGTGGTTGATGGAGTGCACCTTGGCAGGGTCGGTGTAGATCCCGGTTTCCTTGTCCGCCTGCACCGCGTCGTCTTCCCAGGAACCTTCGAGCAGCTTGTAGACGACCTCGAGGTATTCGTCGGCGTGGTTGTAGCGTTCGTCGTGCTCCATCTGGTCTTCCTGGCCCATGTTGCGGGCGGCCGAAGGCAGGTAGCCGGTGACGACGTTCCAGCCCACGCGGCCGTTGGTCAGGTGGTCCAGGGTGGCAAGGCGGCGGGCGAAGGGGTACGGGTGCTCATAGGCGGTGCCGGCGGTGACACCGAAGCCGAGGTTCTCGGTGACAGCGGCCATGGCGGAGACCAGCAGGAACGGGTCGTTGACCGGGGCCTGGGCGCCGGTGCGCAGCGGAGACTCGTTGGTTCCGTTGTATACGTCGTAGGTGCCCAGCACGTCGGCGATGAACAGGCCGTCGAACTTCCCCTTTTCCAGCACCTTGGCCAGGTGGGTCCAGTAGCCGATGGTCTTGTAGTCCGAGGCCTTGTCCTGCGGGTGGCGCCACAGTCCCGGAGACTGGTGGGCAACGCAGTTCATATCGAAAGCGTTGAAGAGGATTTCCCGCTGCTTTTCAGTTGGCTGGTTCTGGCTCATTGATGTGCCCCGTTCGTTGTGTGAAGAAAAATCTGTGGTGTTTACAGCCCAAAGCCCTGATGGGGCGAGGACAGGTCGCCGGTGACCGACAGGCGCTGGGGCTGGACCCCGTTGATCTCGTAGTCCCCCACGATGCGCGCCTTGTAGATGGCCGGGTTGTGGGTGGCGATGGTGCGGGCATTGCGCCAATGCCTGTCCATATTGCAGCTGCTGCGCGTCGAAGAAGCGCCCAGCCCATCGAAGAGTTTGCTGGTGGCGCTGATGACCAGCGGCTGAACGATGGTCTGCGCGCGGTTGGCCGCCAGCTCGCAGACGGCAAAGCGCTCCTCGGCGTTCAGGTAGGGATCTGCCAGCGCCGATTCGACCTCAAGCACCGCCCCCATGACCACAGCGTCCGCGGCGAAGATCTCCGCGGAGACCTCGCCGACCAGCTGCAGCACCTGCGGTTCGCGGTGCACCGGGACCCCGGTGCCGGTGGAGAAGCTGCGGGTGCGGGCCTGCACCGAGGCGCGCATGTCGTTCAGCGCTGCACGGCCGATGCCTGCCTGCACCGCCATGAGCACCAGCTGGAAGATGGCGGCCTCCGGGTCATTGGCGTCCTCGGGCATGAAGCTGTCCACCGGAACCTGCTGGAACACGGTGCTGCCGGTGCCGGTGAGCCCCTGGCCGAACCCGTCCCAGTCATCGAGGATCTTCACCCCGCTGTGCTGGGTGGAAACCAGGGCGATCTGGCGGCCGGGAAGCTCCGGGTGCGCCACCGCCACGGTGGTCCAGTCAGCGAAGATGGTGCCGGTGCAATAGTACTTCTCGCCGTTGACCACCCATCGGCCGTCCACCTGGCTGACCTTGGTGTTCAGCGAGCCCAGGGCATTGCCGCCCTTTTCCGTGTACGCGTTGCCGATGATCTGGCCGGCGGCGATGCGGGCGACCCATTTGGCCCGCAGCTCGGCGTCTTCCAGGCGCAGCACGTCCTCGACGAAGGCAATGTGGGCGCGCCACAGCTGGCCGATGTGGGAGTCCGCCTCGGACAGCTCGATCAGTAGGCGGAAGACATCGCTGAGCCGTGCTCCGTGGCCGCCGTCGGCGACGGGCAGGCGCAGAGCGCCGAAGCGCTCGCGGTTCAGCAGCCCCACCTGTTCAAAGGGAAGGATGCGGTTGCGGTCGCGGTCCTTGGCCCCGGCGGCAATCTGGGCGAAAACCGGGCGGAAGATCGCGGCGAGGCGTTCGTAGTCTTCGTCGGCGCCGGGACCAGGGGTGACCTTGAGCAGCTGGCGGGTTGGACGTTCCTCGGAGAATTGGTCCAGATCGAGCGCGGATCCGTTGTGGGGATTGCTCAAGGCGTTGAAATCCAGGTCTAGGCTGTTCCCGGTTTCACCAAAAGACATGCAGAAGTCCTCTTTCTTTCCATCGATCCTGGCGGTAGCACCGGCCCGGTTGGGTGGTTGCTGCGGCGTCGTGGAGCCAGATCTCTCGGCCGCTCTGGATGGGTCGCTACTATTTGTAGCCGTAACAATCTGCGGCGTCCAAGTCCCAATGTCATATTTCGCCGTCCTGCGCACCGGAGTTGATTCACCAACTGAACAATGCTCAGCGCGATGCTCCGAAGATGCCCCATGCAGATCTCAAAGTATCGAGCAAACAGCCATTGAATGAAATAAAACACGAAATTTTCCACATATTACGCGCTGGCATCGAATATTTTTCATGTTACATCCGATTTGCAATAAAAACGTTCGACACCATGTAATGGACGTGTAACCATCCCGAGCGGCCGAGAGATCTGGCTCTGTGACGCCGCAGCAACCACCGATGAACAACATGTTCACGGCCGGTGCTACCGCCAGGACCGATGGAGATGATCATGGCTACTGCCTACGCCCTGCCGCACACCGACGTCGCCGCCAGCACCTCGACGGCGCTGGACGTCAACTTTGCCAATGTCTCACGCACCTTCAGCACCAAGAAGGAATCACGCACGGTGCTGCGCGACGTCAACCTGCACATCAACGCCGGCGAGGTCGTAGTGATCCTCGGCGCCAGCGGCTGCGGAAAGTCAACGCTGCTGCGCTCGGTCTCCGGGCTGGATGCGCCATCTACAGGCATTGTCTCCACCGGTGCCCACCAGGTCGACGGCATCAATGAACTGTGCGCCGTCGCCTTCCAGGAGCCGCGCCTGCTGCCCTGGCGTTCGGTGCGCGAGAACATTGCGCTGGGGCTCGCCCCTAAAACCGAGGCGGGTGCGGGAGCCGCGCTGATCAACGAGCTGCTGGAGCTGACGGGACTGACCCACGCAGCAGAGCTGCGCCCCCGGGAAATCTCCGGCGGCATGGCGCAGCGCGTTTCCTTGGCCCGGGCACTGGCCCGCCGCCCCGGCGTGCTACTGCTCGACGAGCCCTTTGGCGCTCTGGACGCGCTGACCCGGATGAACATGCAGGACCTGCTGCTCTCGATCCACGCTTCCTTCCCCACCACCGTGCTGATGGTGACCCATGATGTGGACGAGGCGCTGAACCTGGCAGACCGCATCGTGGTGCTGGGCCGCACCGAAGACGCACCCGGTGCCACCGTCGTCGAGGATCTTGCGCTGAACGCAGCCCACCCGCGCAGCCACAGCGCCGAGGACTTCATCGCACACCGCGCACATCTGCTGCGCCTGCTGGGCGTCGACCCGGCAAATCACTAATACACGCACCCCTTTTTCTTCGGCTGTTCACCCCAGCCGCCGCATTCGCACGCACAATTCAAGGAATTTCTATGCTTTCGACCCGTTTCACCCGTCGCACCGCACTGTCCCTGGCAGCCCTGGCAGTAGGCGCCGTGGCACTCTCCGGCTGCGCTGGCGAAAACGCCGCAGCCTCCTCCGCAGACCAGAAGCTGTCCATCGACTTCGCCACCTACAACCCGTTGAGCCTGGTCCTCAAGGAAAAGGGCTGGCTGGATGACGCAGCCAAGCAGCAGGGCGTGAGCGTCGAATGGATCCAGTCGGCGGGATCCAACAAGGCCAACGAGGCGCTGCGCGCCGATGCGGTGCAGGTAGGCTCCACCGCAGGGTCCGCCGCCCTGCTGGCGCGGTCCAATGGCTCCCCGATCAAGACCATCGCTCTCTATTCCCAGCCGGAATGGTCGGCGCTGGTGGTGAAGAAGGACTCGGACATCGCCTCGCCCAAGGACCTCAAGGGCAAGTCCGTGGCCGCCACCAAGGGCACCGACCCGTACTTCTTCCTGCTGCAGACTCTGAAAGAAGCCGGGCTGAGCGAAAAGGACATCACCTTGCAGAACATCCAGCACGCCGACGGCCGCACCGCGCTGTCCAACGGCTCGGTGGATGCCTGGGCCGGCCTTGACCCGATCATGGCCACCGCAGAAAAGGAAGACTCCAAGCTGGTCTACCGCAACCTAGACTTCAACACCTATGGTGCACTGAACGCCCGCGAGGACTTCATCCAGAAGAGCCCCGAGCTGGCCCAGCTGGTGGTCGACTCCTACCAGAAGGCCCGCGAATGGTCGGCAGCCCATCCTGAAGAAACCGCAGACATCCTGGCTGACGCCGCGGGCCTGGACAAGGACGTGGCGAAAACCGTCATCACCGAACGCTCCAACCTGGACGTGCCAGGCGCACCGTCCGAAGCGTTCACCACGGTGCTGAAGAACATCGGCCCGACCCTGGTGGAGAACAAGGACGTCGCCTCGCAGGACAAGGTCGACCAGGCCCTGGCCACGCTGGTTGACGGCCAGTTCGCCGCCAAGGCCGACGCCAAGAAGATCTCCGGAGAGTAATCCCCATGTCCGCGCCTCAACTTTCCACAGACCGCGCCGGCTCCCAGCGCCCCAAGAAGGCAGGGCTCGGCGAAGTGATCCTGCGCGCCCCCAAGTGGCTGCTTTCGCTCATCCTGCCGGTGGCGCTGCTGGGCATCTGGCAGTTCGTCACCACCACCGGGATCGTCGCTCCCTGGTCGCTGCCCACTCCGGGAGCGGTCATCGCCGCCGCCGGCGAGCTGCTGGAAGGCGGGGACCTGGGCAAGCACATCGGCATCTCCACCCAGCGCGTGCTGCTCGGTTTTGCCATCGGCTCGCTGCTCGGGCTTGTCTTCGGCGCGCTGGTCGGCCTGTCGAAGCTGGCCGACGCGCTGCTGAGCCTGAGCATCGGCGCGCTGCGGGCGGTGCCGTCCCTGGCCTGGGTGCCGCTGCTGGTGCTGTGGATGAAGATGGGCGAGGACTCCAAGGTCACGCTGATCATCATCGGCGCGTTCTTCCCGGTGTTCACCACCGTGTCCCTGGCCCTGCGCCATGTCGACGCGCAGCTGGTGGAGGCGGCGCGCGCCTTCGGCTTCAAGGGGCTGAAGCTGCTGCGCACGGTGCAGCTGCCTGCCGTGGTCCCCGCAATCTTCTCCGGGCTGCGCCTGGCGCTGGCCCAGGCCTGGCTGTTCCTGGTGGCCGCCGAACTGCTGGGCGCCTCCATGGGCCTGGGATTCCTGCTCACCGACTCGCAGAACAACGGGCGCATCGACCGGCTGATCCTGACCATCATCCTGCTGGCGATCTTCGGCAAGATCACCGACGCGCTCATCTCGCTGGCAGAACGCTGGGCCATCCGCCGCTGGACCTAGGCCCGGCGCACCGCCGAACCAACCACCTACGCAATATTCAAGGAGCCGGGCCATGAGCACCGAACTAGCATCCCGCGCCGCCGTACTCGACGAGGCGCACCGCCAAGAATTCTGGGACGAGGCAGCCAACTTGCTCGACTGGGACACCCGCTGGCACACCACCAGCAGCATCATCCCGGCAGACCCGCAGGCCCAGCACGGACCGCAGATCTCCTGGTACCTGGGCGGAAAGCTCAACGCCGCGGTGAACTGCGCCGACCGCCATGTGGCCGCTGGCCATGGGGAGAAGGTGGCGCTGTACTTCGAGGGCGAACCAGGAGACCGCCAGGCCATCACCTACGCCGACCTGCAGCGGCGGGTCAGCCAGGCGGCCAACGCGCTGGAACAGCTGGGCATCACCAAGGGCGACCGCGTGGTGATCTACCTGCCGGTGCTGGTGGAAACCGTGGTCATCACCCTGGCCTGCGCCCGCATCGGCGCGATCCACTCGCTGGTCTTCGGCGGCTTCTCCGCCGAGGCGCTGAAGTTCCGTGTGGAAGACACCGGCGCCAAGCTTTTGGTCACCACCGACGGGCAGTTCCGCCGCGGCGCCAGCGTCCCGGTCAAGCAGAATGCCGATGCGGCGGTCGCCGGGGACAACAGCATCCAGAACGTGCTGGTAATCCGACGCACCGGGGATCAGATCCCCTGGATTCAGGGACGCGACCTCTGGTGGCACGAGCTGGTCGATGTCCAGAGCACCGAGCACAGCCCTGAATTCTTCGACGCCGAAACCCCGCTGTTCATCATGTACACCTCCGGCACCACCGGGCAGCCCAAGGGCCTGGTGCACACCACCGGCGGCTACCTGACCCAGACCGCGCTCAGCTACAACCTGCTCTTCGCCAACCCGGATCCCGCCCAGCGCGACCGGGATGTGCACTGGTGCACCGCGGACCTGGCCTGGGTCACCGCGCACACCTATGAGATCTACGGCCCGCTGGCCAACGGCGCCACCCAGGTCATCTACGAGGGCGTGCCCAACGCCCCGCATCCGGGCCGCCACTTCGAGGTGATCGAGCGCTACAAGGTCACCAGCTACTACACCGCACCGACCCTGGTGCGTTCGCTGATGGGCTGGTTCCCAGAAGGCATTCCGGCAGACTACGACCTGTCCTCGGTGCGCGTGGGCGGCACCGTGGGCGAGGCGGTGAACCCCGAGGCCTGGCGCTGGCTGCGCGAGCAGGTGGGCCGCGACACCCCGGCGGGCATCCCGATGGTGGATACCTGGTGGCAGTCCGAATCCGGGGCCACGGTGCTCTCCCCGCTGCCCACCGACGAGCACTTCAAGCCGGGCTGCGCCTCGCGTGCGCTGCCCGGGCTCAGCGTGGACATCGTGGACGCGGCGGGCGCGCGCGTTGCCCCGCAGACCCAGGGGAATATCGTCATCACCCAGACCGGGCCCGCCATGGCGCGCACTGTCTGGGGCAACCCGCAGCGCTACTACACCAGCTACTGGCAGCAGTATGTTCACCAGGGCTGGTTCCTGGCCGGTGATGGGGCCCGCTTTGACGAGGACGGGGATATCTACATCCTGGGCCGCACCGACGACGTCATCAACGTCTCGGGCCACCGGCTGTCCACCATCGAGATCGAATCGGCGCTGGTCACCCACCCGGGCGTGGTGGAGGCAGGTGTCTGCCCGACCCCTGATGCGAAGACCGGCCACGCCGCCACCGCATTTGTGGTGCCGCTGGATAAGTCGCTGATTTCCCTTGAGCCGGATGCCGATACGGCGCGGCGCCGGGAGGAGTTCATCGGCCAGCTGCGCGCGGCCGTCACCCAGCAGATCGGCCCGATCGCCAAGCCTCGGGACATCGTGCTGGTCCCCGATGTGCCCAAGACCCGTTCGGGGAAGATCATGCGCCGCCTGCTGACCCAGCTCTTCGAGGGCAGCACGCTGGGAGACACCACGAGCCTGCAGAACGAGCCGTGCATCGAGCAGATCGATGAGATCTGCCGGGCCCGCGGCTGAACACCGGCAGCTGCAACAGCTTAAAAGGGCGCCGCCTCAAAGCATTGCT
>NZ_BJNY01000024.1 GCF_006539925.1 Glutamicibacter uratoxydans
GCTCGGCCAGCGACTGAGTCAGCGAGGCCGGAGCGAGGGATTCAAAAGTCTTGTTAGTCATTACTCGACGTTTCCACCGTTCGCGGAAGCGTAGTCGGCTGCGGAGAGCAGTGGGCCCTCTTCGCTGACCTCAACGGTGAACAGCCAGCCTGCGCCGTATGGATCTTCGTTCAGGATGGCAGGGTTGTCCACTGCTTCCTCGTTGATCTCCACAACGGTGCCGGTCACTGGCGAGTACAGGTCGGAAACCGACTTGGTGGACTCGACTTCGCCGCAGGTTTCGCCGGCGGTGACGGTGTCGCCAACCTCTGGCAGGTCTACGTAGACCACGTCGCCCAGTGCGTCAGCGGCGATCTGGGTGATGCCGACCTTTGCTGGCGATGCCGCGTCGATCCACTCGTGCTCAGCCGAGTAGCGCAGTGATGCAAGAACTTTACTCACGATTTTGTTCCTCTCCCAAGGGGAATAGTGGGCTTCTGAAACTGCCCGCTGTCTTTAACGTTACTTGGCGCGCGTGTAGAACGGCAGTTCCACGACGACAAATGGCAAAGTCTTTCCGCGAAGATCGACTTCCAGCTCGGTGCCGACCTCGGCGTAGGCCACATCGACGTAGCCCAGGCCTACCGGGTAGCCCAGGGTTGGCGAAGGCTGGCCCGAGGTGATCTCACCGATGGTCACGCCGTCCTTGACGATGGCGTAGCCGCCGCGGCCTGCGCGCTTGCCCAGGCCCTTCAGGCCCACCAGCTTGCGGGCAGGGGTCTGCTCGCGCAGTGCTTCCAGGGCCTCGCGGCCCACGAAGTTCTCTTCCTTCTTGAAGGAGACGACCGGGCCGAAGCCTGCATCGAACGGGGTGCGCTCCAGCGACAGCTCGTTGCCGTAGAGCGGCATGCCGGCTTCCAGGCGCAGCGAGTCGCGGGCTGCCAGGCCGCAAGGGACCAGCTCATGGTCTGCGCCTGCTGCGACGACCTTGTCCCACAGGTAGGCGGCGTCTTCGTTGGCGATGATCAGCTCGAAGCCGTCTTCGCCGGTGTAGCCGGTGCGGGCCAGCAGCACGTCGATGCCGCCGAGCACCACTGGAACAGCCGCGTAGTACTTCAGCTCTTCAACTGCGGTGGCGGTGGCCTCATCGGCTGCCAGTTCCTTAACGATGGCTTCGGCGTTCGGGCCCTGCACGGCGATCAGGCTGGTGCGCGCCGAGGCGTCGTCAACGACGACGTCCAGGCCGGCTGCGCGTTCTGCCAGTGCTGCTGCAACCACCGGCGCGTTGCCGGCGTTCGGAACGACCAGGAACTTCTCGTCTTCCAGGCGGTAGACGATCAGGTCATCGATGATCTTGCCGTCTTCGTTCAGGATCAGCGAGTACTTGGCCTTGCCGACCTTCATGATCGAGATGTTGCCTGCCAGCGCGATGTTCAGCGCCTTGCCTGCTTCTGGGCCGGTCAGGTAGACCTCGCCCATGTGGGACAGGTCGAACAGGCCGGCGGTGGAGCGCACTGCCTTGTGCTCAGCAAGTTCCGAACCGTACTTCAGCGGCATGTCCCAGCCGCCGAAGTCGGTGAAGGAGGCGTTCAGTTCTGCATGCTTTTCATGCAGCGCGGTGTGCTTGATGTCAGTCACGAAAGATGTTCCTAGTCTTCGAAGGCTTCAGGAGCTGGGCAGGAGCAGATCAGGTTGCGGTCGCCGCCGGCGCCGTCGATGCGGCCCACTGCAGGGAAGTACTTGTCAACCTTCAGGCTCGGCACCGGGAAGGCGGCCTGCTCGACGGAGTACTTGCGGTCCCAGTTGCTGTTGACCACTGCCTGCACGGTGTGCGGTGCACGGCGCAGCGGGGATTCCTCCAGCTCGTAGACGCCTGCCAGAACCTCTTCCATTTCCTGGCGGATGGTGATCATGGCTTCAATGAAGCGCTCGATCTCATGCAGGTCTTCGGATTCGGTTGGCTCGACCATCAGGGTGCCTGCCACAGGGAAGGCCAGGGTCGGTGCGTGGAAGCCGAAGTCGATCAGGCGCTTGGCCACGTCTTCAGCGGTCACGCCGGTCTTGGCGGTCACTTCGCGCAGGTCTAGGATGCACTCGTGGGCCACCAGGTCCTTGTTGCCGGTGAACAGGATCGGGAAGTGCTCGTTCAGGCGCTTGGCGATGTAGTTCGCGTTCAGGATTGCATGCTTGGTGGCGCTGGTCAGGCCCTCGCCGCCCATCATGGCAATGTAGGCCCAGGAGATCGGCAGCACGCCGGCTGAACCGAAGGCGGTGGCCACTACCGGCACGCCGTCGCGCTCGGAGTAGGTGCCCGAGGCGTCGCCCGGCAGGAACGGCACCAGGTGGGCGCCGACGCCGATCGGGCCTACGCCCGGACCGCCGCCGCCGTGCGGGATGCAGAAGGTCTTGTGCAGGTTCAGGTGCGAGACGTCGCCGCCGAACTGGCCCGGCTGTGCCAGGCCCACCAGGGCGTTCATGTTCGCGCCGTCGATGTACACCTGGCCGCCGGCGGCGTGGACCTTGTCGGTCACGTCGCGCACGTCGGCGTCGTAGACGCCGTGGGTGGATGGGTAGGTGATCATGATGGCGGACAGGACGTCCTTGTTGGCCTCGATCTTGGCATCAAGGTCGTTGGCGTCGATGGTGCCGTCGGCTGCGGTCTTCACAACCACTACCTTCATGCCTGCCAGCACTGCCGAGGCGGCGTTGGTGCCGTGGGCGGAGGCAGGGATCAGGCAGACATTGCGCTGGGCTTCGCCGCGCGATGCGTGGTAGTCGCGGATGGCCAGCAGGCCTGCGTACTCGCCCTGGGAGCCGGCGTTCGGCTGGATGGAGACGCCAGCGTAGCCGGTGATGGCGGTCAGGCGGCCCTCAAGGTCGGTGATCAGCTCGCGCCAGCCCTCGGTCTGCGCTGCAGGAGCGTAGGGGTGGATGGAGGCGAATTCCGGCCAGGTGATGGATTCCATCTCGGTGGCCGAGTTCAGCTTCATGGTGCACGAGCCCAGCGGGATCATGGTGCGGTCCAGAGCCAGGTCGCGGTCCGAGAGGCGGCGCAGGTAGCGCATCATCTGGGTCTCGGAATGGATGGTGTTGAAGATCGGGTGGGTCAGGTAGTCGCTGGTGCGCAGCAGACCCTCTGGGATCTCGAAGCCCTCCGGTGCCGAAACCTCGACGCCGAAGACGCCTGCCAGGGCCTTCACGGTGGCGGAGGTGGTGGTCTCGTCGGTGGAGATGCCCACCTGGGTCTCGCTGACCTTGCGCAGGTTGATGCCTGCTTCTTCGGCCTTGGCGATGATGGCCGCGGCGTCGTCCACGGTGACCACCAGGGTGTCGAAGAAGCTCTCCGAAGCCAGGGCGAAGCCGCCGGCGGTCAAGGAGCTTGCCAGCACGCGGGCGTGGTTGTGGGTGCGGGAAGCGATCTGCTTCAGGCCTGCAGGGCCGTGGTACACGGCGTACATCGAGGCGCAGATGGCCAGCAGCGCCTGGGCGGTGCAGATGTTGGAGGTGGCCTTCTCGCGGCGGATGTGCTGCTCGCGGGTCTGCAGGGCCAGGCGGTAGGCGTTGTGGCCTGCGTCGTCGGTGGAGACGCCCACCAGGCGGCCTGGCATGGAGCGCTCGAAGCCCTTGCCCACTGCCATGTAGGCTGCGTGCGGGCCACCGAAGAACAGCGGCACGCCGAAGCGCTGGGTGTTGCCCACGGCGATGTCTGCGCCCTGCTCGCCCGGAGCGGTGATCATGGTCAGCGAGAGCAGGTCGGCGATCACGGTGACCATGGCGCCGGCTGCCTTGGCGGCGGCGATGATCTCAGCGTGGTCGGCGATGGAGCCGTCGTTGCCCGGCTGCTGCAGCACGATGCCGGAGATGTCGCCTTCTGGCAGGCCTGCGGTCAGGTCCACGACCTCAACCTCGAAGCCCAGGGCTTCGGCGCGGCCCTGCACGACCTTGATGGTCTGCGGGAAGATGTTGGAGTCCAGCACGGTCTTGCCGCTGGCCTTCTTCTTGTTGGCGCGGCGCATCATCAGCACTGCTTCTGCTGCGGCGGAGGATTCGTCAAGCAGCGAGGCGTTGGCGATCGGCAGGCCGGTCAGATCCATGACCATGGTCTGGAAGTTCAGCAGGGCTTCGAGGCGGCCCTGGGAGATTTCCGGCTGGTACGGAGTGTAGGCGGTGTACCAGGCTGGGTTTTCCACGATGTTGCGGCGGATCACCGATGGGGTGATGGTGTCGTAGAAGCCCTGGCCGATCATCTGGGTCTTCATGACGTTCTTGTTGGCCAGCTCACGCAGGTGGGCCAGTGCTTCGGTTTCGCTCAGCGCATCCGGGATGGCCAGCGGGCCGTCCTGGCGGATGTTGGATGGAACCGCGGTATCGATCAGCTCGTCCAGGCTGGTGTAGCCCAGGGTCTGAAGCATGGTGTCGACGTCTGACTGACGTGGACCGATGTGGCGGGCCACGAATTCAGTGTTCGTGGTTGCAGAAGTCTGCGTGATGGTCATGGTGCAGGTATCTCCATGGGGATCTGTCTTGGCGCATGCCAAAGGAAGGTCGCTTTCCCTCCCCATCCCTGTTGCACTACCTGAGAGTTTTACGCAGCCGGCCAACGATACCGGTTGCTTGCACCTTCGGTGAACCGGAACTAGCCGGTTACTTTCCAGAGTTGCCTGTTGATGGCGGTACGGGGGCCTGAGAGTTTCCTGGGGAGGAATTGCTCCTACGGCGCCCGTTCATGGTGTGAACGGGGCTCTCCCGCCATCCGTCTATGGCGGCGTGCAGTAAATCATCAAGGACTCACAGCACACAACTATGTTACCCGCCACAGCGCCAACTGCAAAGCCTTGCAGGCCAAGCAGCCGGCGCCGGGCCGCTAGACCGAGAGATGGATGTAATCCGGGTACTTCGGCTGCAGGGTGTCGCCCGAGGAGGTGCCGGTCAGCCGGCGCTTGATCCATGGCCCCAGATGCTCCTTGGCCCAGCCCAGATCTTCCTTGAGCTGCTCCCCGCGGGAGTTCACCGGCAGCGACTGCAGCGCGGGCAGCGTGATCTGCGAGGACCAGTTGGCCTGAGTGACGTTATTCGCTCCGAGCACGTCCAAAACCCTGGAGGCCATGAGCGTGTGCCCGGCGGCCGACATGTGCAGGCGGTCCACCGCCCAATAGCGGATGTCGGAGAATTCGCGCCAGCGCCAGTAGTCGGCGATCAGCGCGCCGTGGGCGTCTGCGATCTCGCGGATCTTCTCGTTGTAGATCGCGGTGCGCGGGCGGGTCTTGGAGAACAGCGGCGAGTCGACCGTATCGAAGCCGGTGAACAGCAGCACCGTGGAGCCGGCCTCGGTGAAGCGGCGCACCATGCCCTCGTAGCCGCGCATCAGCGCGTCAAGGTCCGCCTTGGGCCGCAGGATGTCGTTGCCGCCGGCGTAGATGCTGACCAGGTCCGGAGCCATGGACAGGCCCGCGTCCAGCTGCTCGTTGATGACCTGGCGGATCTTCTTGCCGCGGATGGCCAGGTTTGCGTATTCCCAGCCGTGGGCGCAGAGCACCTCAGCGGTCCTGTCGGCCCAGCCGCGCACCTGGTTGGGGCGCAGCAGGTCCTCGTCCCCCACGCCTTCGGTGAAGGAGTCACCCAGCGCTAGATACTTTTTCATCTCTTACTTATCCTTCCTTAGCCGCGGGCCTTCATCATTTTGCCGATCACTATCTGGCGCGCCAGGCGGCTGAGTTCAATCGCGGTCGAGGTGTCGCGTTCGCCCTCGTTGCGCGAGGGGATGAAGCCGAAGCCCAGCTGGTAAGCGGGGTCTGCGAAGGCCAGCGAGGAGTTCGCACCGTCGTGGCCGTAGGCGAAGATCGAGCCGAAGTCGTTGTTCGGCGTGGGCTTCATGAAGCCCAGCGCGTAGGCCTGGATATTGCCGCCGGTGCGCTCCGGGCCGTAGACCAGCTCGGTGGAGGCCCGCGACCAGGTGTCTTCGCTCAAGAATCCGCGCTCGGCGTCCAGGGACGGCACCGGGCCGAAGGAGGCGGCGTAGATGGCGGCCAGGGACTTGGCATCTGCCACCCCTCCCATGGAGGCGGGGCCGATGCCGCGCATCATCGGCGAGTTGGCTGCTTCGTGCCAGGAATAGACCGGGCCGTTTTCAAAGGCGAAGCCCGCGCTCGAGTTCACCGCAATACCTGCCGGAGAAAACGGGTCGAAGAAGGCGCCGACCTGGTTGGCGCCGGGCAGCACCTGGCGATAGCGCGGCTCCAGCGAGGCGTCCTGGCCGATGTAGGCGTCCACGCCCAGCGGCTTGCGGATGCGCACTTCATAGACCTCTTTCAGCTCCTTGCCGGTGACCCGGCGGACCAGCTCCTCCATGAGCACGCCCATGGTGATGGCGTGGTAGCCGAAGATGTTCTGGCCCAGCGGCCAGATGCTGGGCAGCGTGGCGAGGATCTTGGCGTATTCTGCGGAGTCCAACAGGATCTGGCTGGGCACTCCCCCGGGCACGCCGAGCACGCCCGCCTGGTGGCTGAGCACCTGGCCGACGGTCAGTGCACCCTTGCCGTGGGTGCCGAATTCGGGCCAGTAGGTGGTGATGGGTTCGGCAGGATCCAGCAGGCCGTCCTGCAGCAGCAGCGCGATGACCAGCGAGCTCAGTCCCTTGGTGCAGGAGAACACGCAGGTCAGACCATCGCCTGCCAGGTGCTCGCCCACGGTGTGGCTGAGCACGAGCTGGCCGCGGTGGTACACGGCCAACTGGGCCGAGTAGCCGTCTTCCTGGGCGGCGCGGTCTTCCAGCGCGTGGGCCAGCGGGGCAAAGTCAGGGGTAATGACCGATTCCATCAAAATCCTTCAAAAGCTTGTCCTTATGCAACTAACACTAGTGCGCGGACCCCGGTTTGGTGAAAGCACAGGGCAAGTGGTGAAAGCAAGCCCCTGTCAACGCCTGACATGTCACAGAAAGATGCATTTTGCTACCGCTGAACCGGCGACAGCTACCGCTGGTCTCTGGTTCACAGGATTGAATTTGCCCACTGTTTTGACGACGCCTAAATTTGATCTGTTTGCCGCTCGATATCAAAGGAGATGACCAGGAACGCATGAGCGCTACCCTCAAAGAAACCCCAGCGAGCGGCGAGGAGACCGAACTCAAACGAGTCATCGGGCCCAAGCTTCTTTTGTTTTTAATCATCGGCGACATCATCGGCGCCGGCATCTTCGCGATCACCGGCAAGGTTGCCGGGCAGGTCGGCGGGGCCGCCTGGCTGCCGTTCCTGATTGCCTTTGTGATCGCCACGCTCACTGCCTTCAGCTACATGGAGCTGGTGACCAAATACCCGAACGCCGCCGGCGCCGCGCTGTATATCCATAAGGCCTTCGGCGTCCACTTCGTCACCTTTATCGTGGCCTTCACGGTTGCCTGCTCAGGCATCACCAGCGCCGCGACCTCCGCCACCCTGGTGGGGCGCAACCTGCTGATCGGCTTCGGCCAGTTCATCGACGGGGTGCCCAACACCCCCGAGGCAGGCATGTTCGCGGCGATTGCGATCATCGTGATCCTCGCGCTGATCAACCTGCGCGGCGTGGGCGAATCAGTGAAGTTCAACCTGGTGCTGACCGTGGTGTCCCTGGGCATCATGGCAGTGATCATCGCGATCGGCTTCTCCGCCATCGCCACCGGCCACGGCGACATCAGCCGCCTGGTGGTCTTCGAGACCCCGTCTGACCGCAGCGTCTTCGCCGCGGTGACCATGGGCACCGCGATCGCCTTCTTCGCCATGGTCGGCTTCGAAGACTCGGTGAACCTGGTGGAAGAGACCAAGAACCCGAACAAGACCTTCCCGAAGATCATGCTGATCGGCCTGGGCATCTGTGCAGTGATCTACATGCTGGTGGCTGTCACCGTGATCATGGTGATCCCTACCGGCGACCTGCTGCACCCGCAGAACCCTGACGCAGGCATCCTGCTGGACGTGGTGCGCATCGGCGCCCCGGGCATTCCAGTAGATGCGATCTTCCCGTTCCTGACCGTGTTCGCAGTGGTCAACACCGCGCTGATGAACATGCTGATGGCAAGCCGCCTGCTCTACGGCATGGCCAAGCAGGGCGTGCTTCCGCAGTTCCTGGGCAAGGTGCACTCCACCCGCCGCACCCCGACCCTGGCGATCATCTTCTCCACGATCCTCGCCATTGCGCTGGTGGTCTACGTGAACCTTGATTCCGAAAGCGGCATTGTCGGCTCGCTGGGCGGCACCACCGCCCTGCTGCTGCTGGCGGTGTTCACCGTGGTGAACATTGCGCTGCTGGTGCTGCGCCGCGACAAGGCTCCGGAAGACGCCTTCCGCGCCCCGACGATCATCCCGATCCTCGGCGCCATCACCTGCGCGTTCCTGATCGGCCCGTGGGCCCGTTCCCGCGCCGACTGGGTGCAGTATGAAATCGCAGGCCTGCTGCTGGCCCTGGGCGTGGTGCTGTGGGCAGTGAACTGGATTGCCAACCGCATCAACTACAAGAAGGGCAATATCTCGACCCGCCCCGGCGAGTTCTAGAAAACCCCTGAACGCAACAGCGCGGGCGCTTCGATCCACTGGATCGAAGCGCCCGCGCTTTGCTGTACATTTAGGCGGCTGTCGCCTCTGCCGTTTCTTGGCGGAAGCGCAGCTTCCACCCGGCATCGGTCAGCTGCCACCAGGAGGACACGACCAGGACGGCGTTCCCCTCAACTTTCATGCGGTAGGCAAGCAGCGCCATGCGAGAATCAACTTCGCGGGCAGTGAGCACCTGGATCTGTCCGGTGTCAGGCAGCGCCTGGCCGGCATCCAGCAGGTTCCGGATGCTGGAGACATCCAGCAGTCCCCCGCTGCGGGTCACTTCCTGGTAACCGGGGTGCAGGAAATCATTGAGTTCATTGAAGCTGCCGCGGATCTGCGGGTCCAGGAATCCAAGCTCCAACTCGTAGATGGTGGTGGCAACGTCCGCCGCTGCAGGTGCGGGCGCGGCAGAATCCGGAACGGCAGGCTCAACAGCCGGTGCTTCGGCGGCTGCATCGGGCTTGGGCGCAGGGGCAGCTCCCCCGGCGGTGTAGCCGGGGCCGGAGTCCGGCGTGGTGCCCTGCTGGTGAGCAGTGGCCGCCGCGCGCGCATGGTCATCCGCCGCCTCGTTCAGGTCATGGCCTGCATGACCCTTGACCCATTCGAAAGTGTATTTGCGGCCCTGGATTGCCTCGTCCAGCTGAAGCAGGATGTCCTGGTTTGAGACTGGCTTGCCGTCGGCTTTCTTCCAGCCGCGCTTCTTCCAGCCCGGCATCCACTTGGTGATGCAGTTGATCGCATATTGGGAATCGCAGAGGATCTTGAGATCTTCCTCGGGGTGGCCTGCGGTGGCGCGGAAGAGTTCGAGGACTGCCTGCAGCTCTCCCATGTTGTTGGTGCCGTGGTCCCAGCCTCCGGCTGCCCAGTTGTTCTTGTCCACATACCAGGCCCAGCCTGCCGGTCCTGGGTTTCCGAGCGCTGATCCGTCTGCCGCCGCAATGATCGTCATGGTTTAATCCTGCCACGTCGAAGGTCGATTCGCCGTTGGCAGCGGACCGTGTGGCTTGTGAAGCCGGCGGCATTGATGGATCCGATGGGGTCGGTTCCAATCACGAGAAGAGAACAATCAGCAGTCATGACTAGGCTCCTAGTGCTGCGGCAGTAGCTCGCCAATGAGAGTTTCGATGCGGGCACGGATTTCATCGCGGATTGGGCGTACCGCTTCGATGCCTTGGCCGGCCGGGTCATCGAGTTTCCAATCCTCGTAGCGCTTGCCGGGGAAGACCGGACACGTGTCGCCGCAGCCCATGGTGATCACGACGTCCGATGCCTGGACCGCTTCGATGGTCAGAATTTTCGGCGTTTCGACCGCCATGTCGATGCCTTCTTCCCGCATGGCTTCTACCGCAGCGGGGTTGACACGATCTGCGGGCATGGAGCCTGCCGAGCGGACCTCAATCTGCCCTGCAGACAAGTGTTGGAGATAGGCCGCCGCCATTTGCGAGCGACCGGCGTTATGGATGCAGACGAACAAGACGGAAGGTTTAGCGTCCATTGGTCAGCCTTTCAGCGATGCTGGGGCGGGGAAGAATTTGCGCGACCAGAGGGCCACGTAGACTAGGGCAACTAGGACCGGCACCTCGATCAACGGTCCAACGACGCCTGCCAGGGCCTGGCCGCTGGCAGCGCCGAAAGTGGCAATGGCCACGGCAATTGCCAGCTCGAAGTTGTTGCCGGCCGCTGTGAAGGCCAGCGTTGTGGTGCGTGCGTAGCCGAGCTTCAAGGCATGTCCGATCAGCATCCCGGCCCCGAAGACAACAATGAAATACACCAGCAGCGGCAAGGCCATGCGGGCCACGTCCCAAGGCTGGCTGATGATCGTATCGCCCTGCAGTGCAAAGAGCAGAACGATGGTGAACAACAGCCCATAGAGCGCCCAGGGGCCGACTTTGGGGAGGAACTTCGCCTCATACCATTCGCGCCCCTTTGCCCTTTCGCCAAAAGTGCGGGTCAAGAATCCTGCCAGCAACGGGATGCCGAGAAAGACTAGGACCGAAAGCGTGATGGCCGCGACGGAGAATTCAGCGCTCGTGGTGGGAAGGCCCAGCCATGAGGGCAGCACCTGCAGGTAGAACCATCCGAGGATTCCGAAAGCAAGAACCTGGAAGACTGAATTGATCGCCACCAGCACAGCCGCGGCTTCGCGGTCCCCGCAGGCCAGATCGTTCCAGATCAGCACCATGGCAATGCAGCGCGCTAATCCGACAATAATCAATCCGGTACGGTATTCGGGAAGATCGGGCAGGAATACCCAAGCCAGCAAGAACATGAATGCGGGCGCCAACACCCAATTGATCACCAGAGAGGTAATCATCAATTTCTTGTCCGCCAGTACGCGCCCGGTTTCGTTGTATCGCACCTTGGCGAGTACCGGATACATCATCACCAGCAGTCCGAGCGCAATCGGCAAAGAGACCCCAGCTACTTTGAGGGAGTCGATGGCAGATCCCAGTGAAGGCAGGATCTTGCCCAGTCCAAGCCCGAGGCCCATGGCCAGCAGTATCCAGACCGGTAAGAATCGGTCGAGCGTGGACAGTTTGCCGGCAACCTGCGTGGTCTCCGAGTGCAATGGTGATGACACAGAAATTTCCTTAGACAATATTGATGTTCATCGATATTTAGGTTCGCCTTGAGTATGATTCCTTATATCGATGAATGTCAATCTACGTAGGATGTTTTCCATGACAGCTACATCCTTGCCTAGCAGCACCGATGAGTCCGGCTGCTGCCCGACAACCTCACCGCAGGCAATGGGAGAGGCTGAGGCACTTCAGGCGGCTCAAATATTGAAGGCTGTCGCCGACCCGAACCGGTTGCGTTTGTTGTCAATCGTGAAGAATGGGCCGAGTGATGGAACCTGCGTATGCGATCTGACCGGGCCACTGCAGCTGGGGCAGCCCACGGTGTCTCACCATCTGAAGATTCTTGTTGATTCGGGGCTGCTGGCCCGCGAGAAGCGCGGAACCTGGGCCTACTACACGCTCGTCCCCCACGCACTGCAGAAAGCCGCGGAGCTGATCACGGAACTGTAAGACGGCCGGCGCTCCTACGCTCCGTAAGATGGTGAGCCGTGAAGAAAATTCTACCGATGCTCATGGTTCTCGGCTTGGCGCTCACCGCATGCTCCACGGCAAACCCGGATGATCTGCGCAAAAGCGATCCCGAAGGCCACACCGCCTGCATGCACTACGGCGGAAGCCTGACAGCGCCCGGAGACATGGGCAAGACGAACTTGAAGAAGGCCGCCCAGTCCGGCTCCAAGGCCAGCACTAAAGCCATCCGCGCTGCGGTGGCGACAGGCGCCGATGGCCAGCCTGAAATCAGCGACTCGCAGGCCTTTGCCAAGGCCTGTGAGTCGCAAGGATTCGATTTTAAGAAGTAGCCGCTTCTAGGCCAGCGGGTAGAGCGGGTTGTGTCCGGCGGCGACGCGTTCTTCCGCCCGCACCTCGCCCGGTGCGGTGCCGTTGAGGAACGGCCCGTTATCTGCCAGGTGTTCGCGTTCGGGAGCTTCGAGCCAGTTGCCCAAATCCGGGCCCTTCGGGACGATCTGGGTCGGGTTGATGTCTTCGTGCACCACGTAGTAGTGCTTCTTGATCTGGTCGAAGTCGATGGTGTCGCCAAAGCCCGGAGCCTGGAAAAGGTCCCGGGCATAGCCCCAGAGGTTCGGCATATCGATGAGCTTGTTGCGGTTGGCCTTGAAGTGTCCGTGGTACACCGGGTCAAAGCGCACCAGCGTGGTGAACAGGCGGACGTCAGCCTCCGAGATGTAGTCGCCCATCAGGAAGCGGCGGGTTGCCAGCCGCTCTTCCAAATAGTCCAGCGTGGTGAAGAGTCGGTCATAGGCATCGTCGTAGGCCTGCTGGCTTCCGGCGAAGCCAGCGCGGTAGACGCCGTTGTTGACCTCGGTGAAAATGCGCTTGATCAGCGGCAGCGACTCGTCAAGGGTGTCGGCCTGCACCAGGTCCGGGGCGCCCTCGCGGTGGAACTGCTTCCACTGGGTGGAGAGGTCCCAGGTGATCTGCGGGTAGTCGTTGGTGACCACCGCGCCGGAGGCAATTTCGACGATGGCAGGCACGGTGATGCCGCGCGGGTAGTCGGCGAAGCGCTTGAAGTAGTTTTCCTGCAGGCGCTCGGTGCCCAGCACCGGGTCCTTGCCGCCTTCGTCCAGGTCGAAGGTCCAGCTGCGCACGTCGTGGGTCGGGCCCGGAAGCCCCACCGAAAGCGCGTCTTCCAGCCCAAGCAAGCGGCGCACGATCAGCGTGCGGTTGGCCCAAGGGCACGCGCGGGCTGCGACCAGCCGGTAGCGTCCAGCTTCAACCGGCCACAGCTGGGCTCCGATCTGCGCGGGGGCAAATGGGTGGCCGATCTTTGCCGGGTCGGCGGCAGGAACGAAGTCCAGGTTCTCCGGATCGGCGACGATGCGGTCTTGGATGTAGTTGGTGTCGCGGTTGAATTCCTGGCCGGTGACGTAGGCACCCTTAGTTGAAAATTCACTGCCCATGACGCTGCTCCTTCTTGTTGTTCCTGATGCCCAATTGCTGCCTGGTTTCGAGCCTAGGCCCCGGAAGTGGATATGAAAATGGCGGGAAGCTTTTTGCCAAGCTTCCCGCCATCATCAGTTCATGCTTAGGCGTTGACCGATGCGTTCTCGCGGACAACTTCCATGGCCTTGGTCCAAGCAACGAGCTGCTCGAACATTGGCTGGACCGACGCAGCGGACTGCTCGGTTGGTGCGAAGTTTGCGAAGTTCTCGAAGTCGGTGAACAGGGAGAACAGGCCAGTCTTCTGAACGTGTGCGATCTGCAGTTCGGAGAGGATGCCGCGCAGGTGCTCGATGGCGCGGGCGCCCATGGCCGAGCCGTAGCCGACCATGCCTGCGGCCTTGTTGTTCAATTCAACGTTCAGGAAGCTCAGGGCGTTGGCAAGAGCTGGCTGCACCGAGTGGTTGTACTCGCCGGTGATGAAGATGTAGCCGTCGAATTCAGCAATCTTTGCGGCGAAGGCCTTGGTGTGCTCGTTCTGGTAGTTCTGGTATGCGGCTGGGAATGGCTCGTCCAGAACTGGGAGGCTGAAGTCTGCAATGTCGACCAGCTCGTAGTCTGCGCCGCCGAATGCCTGCGCCTGCTCCAGAACCCACTGTGCAACACCGAGGTTGTTGCGGCCTGGGCGGGTGGAACCGGTAACGATAGCGATCTTCGACATGTGTGTTCTCCTTGAGAATTTTTCCTGCCGCACATCTTTAGTTGACGTGTCAGCATCTCTTGCTAAATTCAACAATACCAGAGATAATTGATACGTCAACAAAACTTATTGTGAACTACTGCACACCAAAGGAGAGGTACTCAAATGTCTGCCGATGAAACCCGCTGGCTGAGCGAGAACGAGCAGGAATTGTGGCAGATCATCCGCGAGTTCCTCTGGCAGTTCCCCAGCGCCATGGACCGCCAGCTGACCCAGGATTCAAATATGCAAACCGGCGAGTACTCGGTGCTCGCCGCGATCTCCGAATGCCCCGGCACCTCCTACCGCCCGGCGGATATCGCCGAAGCGCTGCGCTGGGACCGTTCGCGGCTTTCCCACCTCCTGCGCCGAATGGAGGCCAAGGGATTGATCAGTCGCCACTCGGATGAAAACGACCGCCGCGGCCAACAGATCCAACTTACCGACCTGGGCTGGCAGACGGTTCGCGAGGCCGCGCCAAGCCACGTGACCTTCGTGCGCGAAATGCTGTTCGACTCGCTCAACGAAGAAGAAGGCAAGGCGCTGCGCAGCGCCCTGCCGAAGATCCTCGATGCCCTGGGCAAGTACAACGCCGGCGCTACCTGCAAGGCAGATGCCAGCGAAATGGCGGCCAGCTGCCCGAATAGCTGATTAGGCGTCTTCGGAAGCCAGCTCACTCTTGGCCACGAGCTGCGCAAAGCGCCCACCCTGGGCGACGAGTTCAGAGAAGGTTCCGGACTCCATGATCCGCCCCTGATCCAGCACCACGATCTGGTCAGCGCGCATGACAGTGCTCAGCCGGTGCGCAATGAGCAGCGTAGTGCGGCCGATGGCCAGCTCGTCCAGCGCCTGCTGCACTAGGGCCTCGGTGACGGTATCCAGCGCGCTGGTCGCTTCGTCCAGCACCAGCACCTTGGGCTTGCGCAGCATGGTGCGCGCGATGGCCAGGCGCTGCTGCTCGCCGCCGGAGAAACGGTGTCCGCGCTGGCCCACCATGGTGTCCAGCCCGTCGGGCAGCGAGCGGATCAGCTCGGCAATCTGCGCGGCTTCTAGCGCCTGCCACAGCTGGGCTTCAGAGGAATCGGGCGCTGCCCACAGGAGGTTTTCGCGCACCGAGGTGTGCAGCAAATAGCTTTCCTGGGCCACCACCGAGACCACCTCGGCAATGTCCTCCGGCTCGATCTCGCGCAGGTCGATCCCGTCCAGCGTGACCCGCCCGCCGGTGGGATCCAGCAGCCGCGGCAGCAGCGAACCCATGGTTGACTTGCCCGAACCGGTGGCCCCCACAATAGCCGTCATGGTTCCCGGTTCCAGTCTCAGGTTCAGCGAGTCTAGGGTCGGCTTGCGGGCCTCCGGGTAGCTGAAGCTGACGTTTTCAAGCACCATTTCACCGCGGACCTTCGCAGCGTCTAGCCTGCGCGGATGCACGGGAACTACCAGCTCCTGGTCGGCGTCGAGGTAGTCAAAGACCCGGCTGAATAGTGCCATGGCCGAAATCCACTGCACGGAGATCTGCATCAGGCCCATGACCGGGCGGAAGATGCCTGCCTGCAGGCCGGTAAATGCCACCAGCGTGCCGATGCTCATTCCATTACTGGTGACAGGCAGCCCTGCCACCAGGTAGAGCACCGCAGGGATCACCGCGAAGATGATGCTCATGGTGGCCATGAGCCAGCGGCCGGCCAGTGCGCTGCGCATTTCGAGGTCGATCAGGCGGCGGCTAGACCCGGTGAACGCTTCGGCGTCTGCGGTGCCCGTGCCCATGATCTTTGACAGCCGCACGCCCGAGATGCTCAAGCGCTCTTCGATCAGCGAGGCGAGGTTTGACATCTCCTGCTGGCGCTGGCCGGTGACGGTGCGACGCATCCTTGCGGTTTTGCGCGCCAGGAAGATTGCCGGCGGGAAGACCACCAAGGAGATCAGGCTCAGCTGCCAGGAAATCGCGACCATGGCACAGGCGGTGGCAACAACGGTGGTGAGGTTTGAGGCAATGCTTGTCGCTGAGTTGGTAATCACCGACTGCATCTGCCCGACGTCGTTGATCAGCCTTGACTGCACGTCTCCGGATTTTGAGTTGGTGAAGAATCCGAGGGATTGCTTCTGCAGGTGGGTGAACAATCCGGTGCGCAGCCCGTGCATCACGCGCTGCCCCATGAGTGTGGCCCGCCAGGTCTGGACGACTTCCAGCACCGCGGTGACCAGCGCAATCAGCACTAGCCCGCCTGCGCCGAAAACGAGCATGCGGACATCCTGCTGCGGAATCGCATGGTCGATCAGCTCGCGGACAATGAACGGCTGAGCCAGCCCGATAATCGAGGAGGCGACGATCAGCGCGATAACCACGGCAACCGTGCCGCGGTGGGGCTTGAACAACGAGACGACGCGCTTCATGGACACCGGGTGTTCGGCCAGCCATTTCTTGTCTTCTGCCGCGCGGGCCCGGCCGACCGGCCTGCCTCCGCCCATCATTCCCATGGAACTCATACGCACTCCCCCTGTCCTAGACCGTCAAAGCATCACGACAACAGATTAGCAGAGGTTACCTCACTATGTGGCTCCATCTTGAATTTGTCGGCAACGGCACACTATCCTTAGATCCATGCACAACAATGAGTCCGCGCCTGACTTGGCAGATCTGTTCATGCAGGCGTCACGGGCCATCCGAAGCCGCTGGCGCGACAGCCTCATCCCTGCCGGGGTCACTCCGCACCAGTCGCGAGTGCTCTCGATTTTGGGGCGCGCCGAGGAAAGCGGCATGAGAAATTCCCACCTGGCTGAACGCTTGCACATTGCTGCGCGCTCCACCACCGAGGTAGTTGACCAGCTGGAAGAAAAGCAGCTGGTGGTGCGCACGCCGGACCCAGGAGACCGCCGGGCTACCCTAATCACTTTGAGCCCAAAAGGCCGTGCGCTGCTCGGCGAGCTGTCGGTCATGCGCAAGGCCGGCATGGACAGCTACTTCGACAAGCTCAACGAGCAGGACCACGACGAATTGGTGCGCCTGCTGCAAATCTTGAACAAGGAAAATCCGATGCCGCCGCGCAGCGGGTGCAGGCCTGCCGTAAAAGAAGACTGACTACTTCAGTGGTGGCAACTGCCTCGTCAGCAGTCACTGATGCGTTAGAAAACTTATTGTGTCTTTCGCATGGTTCTATCGCCCATTGGCCATTGAATCCGTGATGGCTTAAGCCGAACGAAGAGTATCTAAGTGGCAATTCGCCGATTACTCGGTTCATGGCCAGTGGTTCAGTTGAGGCGGTCGTTGCAATGGTTGCGGACGTGGCATTCAAGTGACTTCTCAAAACCAGAGGATCCCTAGCCTTGCGTGCTGAACGATCGTCAAGAGTTCGCTCAGTGCATGAACTTGGCTCAGAATAGACATCCCGGAAGACCTCCAAGAGGGATGGACAGCAGACAAAGCGCGTCTCCAACATTGTTGGAAAGCCAAGCCGCATTGCCGGCGTGATATTAGCCGTCGGCTTCGAAAGTCGAAACGAAACGTTCACGCTCCGACGTCACTTGATGCGCAACAGCATCGACATACTGCTGAACAGCTTCGGAACTCATTGCCGAGGCGGAGTCTCCCTCAGCAAGAGCGATGTTCGAGTTAGGGCCGCTCACCAGCAGAGTCCCATCCGGCTGGGCATAAGCCGCAAACACATATGACCGACCCTTCTTGGGAAGTGAGTCATCTTCATAGAGGACAACAGATTTCTTGTCCTCTGAGATGCCTCCCCATTTTTGCAGGTCAATTGGCTCTGTGGTGACTAGTTCACCTTTGAGATTCTCTAAGACAGTAACTTTGAAATTGGAGTACGGGGTTCCAATCTCTTTCTCGCTGCCGTCCGCGTTCTCGATAGTAGTAGGGAACTTGTAGTCCGTTCCTGCAAACGAGTCGACTTGACCGACAAAAACATAGTCGGCGTCCCCAACGACAGCCCTTGGATTGTCTACATCGATAATAAACGATCCACTCGCTATTGAAATTGGAAGGCTGCTGCCCTGGGTTTCGTCGCTTGCTGAGCTACACGAGGCAAGCAGCAAACTTGCCGCAGCAAGAGCACCAATCGTTAGGCCGGAATTTTGCATCTTCGCCCCTCCACCCCAATAGGTCTTGTAGGTCGTATCGTACGTTGGCCGCTCATCGCTGCTCAAGGTTCTGGTCCCGGATATATCTAGATACATGAGGGTAATCGACTTGTTCCGCGCGATATGACGTTAAGCAGAGGGAGCTTCCTCGCTATTCGAGAAAGCTCCCCTCTGTTGAAGATAAAACCCACTTCGCCTATTCGAAACGTGAAGTCCGCGGAATGTGGATTCAGCCGTGGGATTTAGTTTTCGGTCTTGCCGCGGCGCCAGTAGCCCATGAAGGCCACCTGCTTGCGGTCGACACCCGCCTCGCGGACCAGGTAGCGGCGGATCTCCTTGACGGTTCCTGCCTCGCCGGCGATCCATGCATAGAACGGTGCCGACTGGGCCTGGCCGGTCTCCCAGAGGATGTTCGCGTCCACGTCAACGTCTTCGGGCTCAGCGTTGGTCTGCACCACGCCGGCGGCGGGGATGGCCACGGTGCGGCGCACGGCATCCTGCAGCAGCGAACCGTGTTCGGCGCTGCCGCGGGTCAGCCACTGCACCGAGATGCCCGAGCGGGTGGTCGTGCCCAGGATGTCGGTGGTCTCTGGAACTTCGATCAGCGCATGCCCGGTGACATTGGCCGGCAGCGATTCGAGGATGGCGCAGATGGCAGGGGCGGCAGTCTCATCGCCTGCCAGCACAATGCGGCTGGCGGCGCCCGGACGGAACTCGATGCCGCCGTAGCTGGCATCGCTCAACGCCTTGTTCGGGCCGAGCAGCAGCAGCGAGTCCCCTTCCTTGGCCTGGTCGCCGAATTCGGTGGCAGGCCCGCCCTGCAGCTTGCCGTCAACCACTTCTCCGTGCAGCACGAAGTCGATGTCCAGTTCCGGGGTGTCCCCCAGGTTGTCGCGGTGCCCGGCCTCGCGGAAGGCGCGCACCGTGTAGGTGCGCATGTAGCCGCGCTTGTCGGTGTCGATGGCGAGCCAGCGCTGGTACCAGCCCAGCTGGTCGGCGGGGCTGGTCAGCGCATCCGGACGCAGCGAGGCGATCTCCTTGGAGACTCCGAATCCTCCGGCCGGTGGCAGCAGCAGCTTGATGCGCATATCCAGCGGGTGGCTGTTGGTGCCGAAGTCTTCAAGGTCTTTGCCGCCCAGGGTGAGCCGGCGGAAGGACGGGGACAGCTGCTGGCTGCGCAGCACGGTAGTGGAGAAGGCAAGGGTCTGCAGGTGCTCGCGGGCAGGGCGCGGCGTATTCTGGTCGGCCTCTTCCACCGCCTTTTCAATGGCTGCCACCTCAGCCTCGATGACCGCCGATTCCTGGTCAAGGCCTTCGCTCAGCGCCTGCGGTTCGTTCACCGGCGCTTCGCCGCGGAAGATGCCGCGCTCGGCCAGTACCGCTTCGGTGCGCAGCACGCGGTGGCGGCCGATGGGCAGCACCAGCGGGGTGCCGGCCACCGGGTCAGGGATGACGCGGCTTGGCATGCCGAACACCGCCTTGACGGTCTTTTCGGTGACCACCTCGTTGGGGTGGCCGGCGGCGTAGATCTTGCCGTCCTTCAGGGCCACCAGGTAGTCGGCGTAGCGGGCCGCGAGGTTCAGGTCGTGCAGCACGATCACCACGGTGATGCCGCGGGTGCGGTTCAGCTCGCTGACCACATCCAGCACCTCCAGCTGGTGGGCCACGTCCAAGAAGGTGGTTGGCTCGTCCAGCAGCAGCAGGTCGGTTTCCTGGGCCAGTGCCATGGCGATCCAGACGCGCTGGCGCTGGCCGCCGGAGAGCTCGTCCACGCTGCGCTCGGCGAGGATGGTGGTGCCGGTCAGCTCCATGGCGCGGTTCACGGCGGCCTCGTCCTCGGCGGAGAAGCGCTTGAACAGGCCCTGGTGCGGGTAGCGGCCGCGGCTAATCAGCTCGCGCACGGTGATGCCGTCCGGGGCGTTGGGCGACTGCGGCAGCAGGCCCAGGGTCTTGGCGACTTCCTTGGCCGGCTTGGAGTGGATGTCCGAGCCGTCCAGCAGCACCTTGCCGCCGGCGGGCTTGAGCAGCCTAGACAGGGCGCGCAGCAGCGTGGACTTGCCGCAGCCGTTCGCGCCGACGACGATGCTCACCTCCCCGGTGGGGATATCCAATGACAGTTCATCGACGATGGTGACCTTGTCATAGGCCAAGGTCAGTTCGCTAGCCTGCAAAGTGGCCATGGGTTATCCCCCGTTTCCAGTTGAATTAGCGCGCACCAGCACCCAGATCAGGAACGGTGCGCCGAATGCGCCGGTGATCACGCCCACCGGCAGGCTGATATCTGCAAAGAGGTTTGCAGCAAAGAAGTTCGCAACAACCACCAGCGTAGCGCCGGTGAGCCCCGCGAGAAGAATGTTAATTCCGCCGCGCGTCAGCGCCGCGGTGATCGGGCCTGCCAGGAAGGCGATGAATGCCAGCGGGCCGGTCACAGCGATGGGCAGCGCGCCCATGGCCACGGCGAGGAACACCAGCAGCACCCGAGCTCTGGAGACGTTCAGCCCCAGGGCCGCGGCGGTGTCATCCCCCAGTTCCAGCAGCTTCAGCTGGCGCAGCACCAGCGGCAGCACAAAGGCGGAAAGAACTCCCAGACCCAGGCCCAGGATGGACGCCTGCTCCCAGGTGCTGGAGGCGATGGAGCCTGTCAGCCAGCGGAAGGCATCGGCGGCAGCGTTGATCTCTGCCCGAGAGAGCAGGTACTGGATCAGCGCCTGCAGCATCGCGCCGATGGCAAGGCCCGCAAGGATCAGCCTCGATCCGGTGCGCTTGCCGGAGGCCGAAAGCCAGTAGATCACCGCCGCCACCAGCAGTCCGCCGGCCAGGGAAAAGACGTTGGCCCGCCAGTCCGTGTAGCCGAGCACCAGCATGGCCAGCACCGCGGCGGCCGAGGAGCCGTAGCCCACGCCGATCACGTCGGGGCTTGCCAGCGGGTTGCCCAGCCAACGCTGGAACAGTGCGCCGGAGATGCCCAAGCCTGCCCCGGCGAGCGCTCCGACGGCAAGGCGCGGCAACCTGTCATCCATGATGATGAAGCTGGTTCCCGGCACTTGCTGCCCGCTGAGCACCTGCAGGATCTCGCCGGCCGGCAGCCGGTCGCGGCCCCAGAAGATGTAGGCGGCGCTGAAGGCCAGCAGGGCCAGCAGCATGGCGATGGCGGTGCCGCGGGTGCGTCCGGCTCGGCGTGCGGCGGCGTTCTTTCCCGCCTGCGCGCTGGCGGCGGGTGCTTCGCAGCTGACGGTTTTCGGTTCGGCTGCTCTTGCTTCGGTGGTGTTCGGTTCCATGGTTTTTACGCTCATTTACAGGCTCACCGACTTCATGCCGCTGCGCATCATGATGATGAAGATCGGTCCGCCCAGCAACGCGCACATGACGCCTACCTGGATTTCGGTGGGCGGGGCGATGACCCGGCCCAGGGTATCCGCGGCGAGCAGCAGGATAGGTCCGGCGATGACGCTCACCGGCATGAGCCAGCGGTAGTCCGAGCCCACCAGCAGGCGCACCGCGTGCGGGATCATCAGGCCCACAAAGGTGATGGGGCCTGCCACCGCGGTGGCGGCTCCCGCGAGCAGCACGATGCCGATGGATCCTGCCAGCCGCCAGCGGCCCAGGTTGAAGCCCAGCGCTGTGGCGGTGTCATCTCCCATAGCTACAGCGTTGCAGGCCCTGGCGGTGGCGAGCACTATGACTGCCCCGAGCAGCACTACCGGGATAGCGGCAAGGTAGGTTTCCACCGGGGAGGCTGAGAGCGAGCCGATCTGCCACATGCGGAATTGGCCCAAGGTGGCCTTGGAGGTCATTAGCACTGCGTTGGTGATCGCTCCGATGCCCACCGCCAGGGCGGCTCCGCCCAGGGCGAGCTTGATCGGGGTGGCTCCCTCGCGGCCTACCGAGGCCACCAGGTAGACCAGCGCCATGACTATTGCGGCGCCGAGGAAGGCGGCAATCATAATGGCGTTCAGGGAGGTGGCGCCAAGGAAGGCCATGGACAGCACCACTGCCAGGGAGGCTCCGGCGTTCAGGCCCAGGATGCCTGTATCTGCCAGCGGGTTGCGGGTCAGCCCCTGCAGCCCGGCGCCAGCCAGGCCCAGGGCCGCGCCGACCACCAAGCCGCCGATGGTGCGGGCGAAGCGGGAGGCAACCACCGCCTGGTCTCCGTTCTCCGGATCGAAGCTGCGCAGCGCGTCGATGACGGCAGACAGGCTGACGCTGCGGGCGCCGAAGAGCAGGGAGGCGGCCACCGCTGCGCACAGCAGCACCAGCAAGATGACAGTTGCGGTGATTTTGGTGCTCAGCTTACGCCCGCCAATGGTGCGGGGGCCGCTGTTTTTGCCGCTGGTTTTGTCACCGGTTTTGGCATGGTGCGGCGCGTTGGCTGCGGTGGTACTTGGGCTCGCGGTCATTGCTTCCTACACTCGTTGCTATGGATCATCTTTCCTCGCCCACCGTTCTGGCTCCGGGACTTGCCGTGCTGCGCGCCGAGAATCCCTCCGAAATGACTTTGGACGGAACCAACAGCTATCTGCTCTTCGATCAGGCTGCTGAAGTTTTGGAACCCGGCGCCCCGGTGATCGTGGTGGATCCCGGTCCCCTGCGCGATGAACATGTCACTGCGCTGGCTGCCTTTGACGTGCAGTTGATTCTCTCCACCCACCGCCATGCCGACCACACCGAGGCGGTGGCGCGCCTGCATGAGCTCACCGGCGCCCCGGCCAGGGCGCGGCTTGAACAGTTCTGCCATGGTGCTCCGGTGCTGGAAGATGCTGAGGTCATCCAGGCCGCC
The DNA here is from genome assembly GCF_006539925.1 of Glutamicibacter uratoxydans. Lineage (GTDB taxonomy): Bacteria > Actinomycetota > Actinomycetes > Actinomycetales > Micrococcaceae > Glutamicibacter > Glutamicibacter uratoxydans. Next base: position 22,630 of record NZ_BJNY01000024.1, read on the forward strand.
GGCACCAGCGTGCAGGTGGTGCTGACCCCTGGCCATACTTCTGATTCCCTGTGCCTGGTTCAGCTGGGGGACGCCCCGCAGCTGCTGACCGGGGATACCGTGCTGGGCCGCGGGACCACCATCTTGGAGCATCCGGACGGCACGCTGGCCGACTATTTGGATTCCTTGTCCAAGCTGGCGGCCTTGGATGACATGCCCCTGCGCCCGGGCCATGGCGAGCAGCATGCAGGCTCGCACCGGCTGCTGAAGGCTTATATTGAGCACCGCGAGCAGCGGCTGGACCAGGTGCGCGCGGCCTTGGCGAAGCTCGGCAAGGCCGGGGCGGACGCGCAGCCAGCTGATCTGCTGGATCTCGTCTACCCCGACCTTGACCCGCGCCTTGTCGGCGCGGCGAGCCATTCCATTGCAGCGCAATTGCACTATCTGGCCTCGAACTCCTAGCCCGTAGTCCCTTGGGCGCTACTTCTTGGCCGCGGCGTTGTCTGCGGCGGTGACGATCATCGGCACCACGTTTTCCAGCGCCCATTCGATGGACAGCGGCGAGGCGGCGGAGATGGCGAGGGTTGCCTGGTCGGTGCCCGGCAGTGCTACAGCATCGCTCTTGACCGCTGGGATCTGGCCGTAGAGTGGCTGGGTCTTGATGACGTCCTTGATGCTCTGGCCCTGTGGGGCGGAGGCGAAGACTACGTCAGCGTCCCATTCATTGACCTTCTCCGGGGAGACGGTGAAGAAGAAGGCGTCCTTGGCGGCGTTCTTGTCAACGTAGGGGGCCTGCTTCATGCCGATGGAGCTCAGGAAGCGCGGGCGGGTGTCTCCGGTGGAGTAGACGTAGGCGGTGTCTGGCGAGGACAGGTCTGCGGCGATGAAACTGGTGTCCTTGAGCACCGGGTGCTCTTCGCCGACCTTTGCCATCTTTGCTTCGACGTCGGAGATCAGGGTCTTGGCCTCATCCTGCTTGCCGAGCATCTGGCCTGCTGCGGTGGTGGCTTCCTGCCAGCTGGTGGTGTAGTTGGCTTCGATCGGGCCGACTACTGGCGCGATCTTTTCCAGCTTTTCGTACTGCTCCTTCTTCAGGCCCGAGTACGGGGCGAAGATGACATCCGGCTTGGAGCGGGCGATGGCGTCATAGTCCGGGTCGTCGCCTACGGCGTACTGCTGGGGAGCCTTCTCGGTGCCGATGGAGGCACCCAGCTTTTCAAGGGCTGCGTCCTTCCAGTCGGTGGAGTTGTTGGCGTTCTGGCCGTAGTTGTCGGTGTCCATGCCTACCGGCACGGTGTCCAGCGCCAGCAGGGTGTCGGCGTTGACCCACGAGATGGTGGCGACGCGTTCCGGAGCCTTGTCGATGGTCGTTTCACCGTAGATGTTCTTGATGGTCACCGGGGTGAAATCGGAGGAGGCTGCCGGGGCATCAGATTTCGCTGCATTTGGTTCGGCGGTGGATCCGCAGGCAGACAGGCTCAGTGCCAGGATCGCTGAAGTTGCGGCGAAGATGCCGGTGCGACGCGTAAATTTCATGGGTTGTTGTTCCAGACTATGCGAGGTTCTGTAGACAGTCGGCATACATAGGTAAGGCATACCTTTGTGCGCCGTATGACACACTACGCCGAACGTTCGCTATTACGCAACATTGATAGTTGCTAATCACCAAAGTGATGCCTACATCACTTTTGCCCGAAACCTGCTACTTGCTGCACCGGCCTTTCCCCATGCTGGCCAGCACGCCAAGGTGGTCGGTGCCTGAAATATCCACGGTGGCCCAGCTCAATGGACATAGGCCGGAGACGAGGATGTGGTCAATGGCGGTGAAGGGCAGCTTCGATGGCCAGGTGGGACGCGGGAAGATGCCTGCCGCCACCGCGGTGTCGTCAAAGTTCGCGGCTAGCTTCCGGTAGACCGGATGTCCTTGGCTGGCGTTGAAGTCTCCGGCGATGATCAGGGGCAGGTCGTTCTTGCTCCGGCTCCAGTCATCGAGCTGCTCCAAGGACTGCCGCCAGGGCACCGCGGAGTAGACCACCGGCGGCTGGGTGTGGATTCCTGCAATGCGCAGTATTCCAAGCTCGGGGTGGTCCACCAGCGCGGTGGGCTGGTCGAAGTAGCTGTCGGCACCGAAACCGGAGATGGGGTCCTGGACCGCCAGCGGGTAGCGCGAAAGGATGACCGTTCCGGCGGCATCCGCCGCAGTGGCGGCGCTGACCTTGCCGGTGCGATGGGTGAGCACTTGGCCTGCCACCCCATCCAAGACCTTGGCGATGAAGTTCTCGTCCACCTCGGCCAGCACCACCAGCCCCACGTCGTTGTTGATGATCGTCTCGTTGATCTGCTTGACGCTGGCGCCTGAATGCTGCACGTTCAGGCTGAAGACCGTCAGCTGTGCGGCCGGCTGCTCCTTGGAAATATGCCCGAAGGGAATCAGCAGCGGCAGGGCGGTGAGCAGCGCTCCGGCGATGAGGATGAGGCTCACGGCGCGGCGTCGGAAGAGCAGCAGCGCGATCCCGAGCAGCAGCAGTCCCAGGCAGATCACCGGTAGCAGGGCCTGGAACAGCGGGAGCTTGCCGAAGACCAGCAGGTTCAGGTGAGGCAGCAGCAGACAGCCCAAGGACACCAGGCCGGCGCCAAGCGCCAGCCATCTCTTACGCAGGCCACCGGCTGCGTTCATTTCCACCTGCTCATTCATTGTTCATTTTTAGGTTTAGTGCTGGGCCGAAGACTGCTTCTTCCCCAGTGCAACAATAAAGCCAATGGCGGTGATCAGGGTCAATATTCCGTAACCCAGCAGGATGCTCCAGACATGTGACACTGCCATGGCTGTGGCCACCAGCACGGTGCACCCGATGCTGAGCATCACCGACATGGCCAGGGTGTCCCCCGCGTCCTTCAGCCTCATGTTCAGTGCCCAGCCGCTGCCGGGGACTGCTAGGCAGAACAGCACGGCGAGGACCAGCCGCAGCCAGGCGATTTCGGTGGCCATCACCACGAGGAAGATGACCACAACGAGAATCCCCAGGATTCCCATGACCTTGTAGCGGTTCATTATCCATTCCCCTTTGCCGAGGTGATGACCACTGCATCGCGATTTTCATAGGCAATGGTGAATTTGTCTGAATTGCGCAGCTTCTCAACGATCATCTCAAGGCTTCCGTCGGGCAGGCTGCCATCGCGTTCCACCGCGATTTCTTGACTTCTGGTCACGATGAAATATCCGTTCGTGTAGCGTTTGTCGCTGAACCAGCGGGACAGCTTGGCCACCGGGTCATCGATGAACTCCTGGATGGAGCCTGCCGGTTCGCGGTCCAGCGGAACATAGGTGAACTTTTCATAGTTGACAAAGCGCCCGGGATAGTTGGTGCTCCCCTCGGCCAGCAGCGAGTCCTGTGGCGCGTGGGTGTAGACCCAGGCCGAGGCGTCAACCTCTTGCTGGGTGAAGTAGTTCTCCGATTCCTTGCCGAAATATCCCAGTAGGAATCCCGGCAGCACCAGCAGCGCAATCAGTGCAGCCGCGGCGGTGCGCTTGAGCGTTAAGGTGAAGTTGTCGTTCGGAATGCAGGCGCGGGCGGCCAGGAAAGCGATGAACGGGGAGGCGAAGAGGAAGGCGCGGAACAGCACTTCCCCGCCAAAGCCCGTGGTGACCACCAGGATGCCGGGAAGCACCATGAGCGCGGAAGCGGTGAGGAAGGTCTTGTCGGTGCGGCGGTGGCGCCAGATAAGAGAAAACTCGATTTGTCAGCTGTACTTGGCGAATTCATATTTACGTTTCGGATGTTGCCGCTGCTCCGGTACCCCTCGGTCCTAAAGAGCTGGACGGAGCAAGGGCAGTAGCAGTCAATAGCAGAAGCCATCCGGATCCCGCCCAGTGATTACCTCTTGATGAGGAACAAGAAATTGCCGGACGAAAACCTCGATGACTGAGGTTCGCCCGGCAATTCATTCCTTGGCACTATGCAGTTTTTGTTTTAGTCCTTGGCCACCAGCAATCTCTGCGGGTTCGCCACGGTGATCGATACGCGGACCAGCAGCAGGCCCAAGATCACGGCGGCAATAACCATCAGCACTGTCGTGGGCTTGACCAGCACCGCAATGCCCGCCAAGGGGAGAACCAGGATTGCTGAAGCAATGGCGAAGCCAATCGAAGCTGTCAGCGCGGGAATCATCAAGGACTTGGTCCGCGCAGAATTCATGACCTTGTAGCTCATGCCCAGGCGGTGCAGCCCGTCATAGAGCTCGGCCCGGTCAAGGGTGGACGCGCTCTGCGTGATGGCCGCAGAAGCCGCCACGCAGATGAAGGCAATGGCCAAGGTAAGCAGCACGCCGGTGAGCACATCAGCGCTCAGGTACCGCATCCAGCCCGGCTCCGAAGCTTCCCCGGCGCCCATGCCCATGAGCGCAGCCCCGCTGCCGCCAACCACCGCCACGAAGGACGCCATGGCAACGCCGGAGACCTGGCGCCAGGACTGGGCTGGGTTTTCCAGAATCATGCGTGCGGCCAGCAGCTGGTCGGGAGTCTGAGCCTTGTTGAGCTTGCTGTTGCCCACCCGTGCCACCAGCCATGGACCAACAAGGTTCAGCACCAGCAGTCCCAGGCCGAAGCCACCGACAATCACCACGATGATGGTGACGAAGTCCTGGGCAATGGCTGCCACGTTGTTCAGCACAAAGTAAAGCACTGCAATCACGCCGACGGTGACCAGTGCACGAATCCAGCTGGGCACCGGAACGTTCTGCCGGGTGGCAACCGCCAGCGGGGTGATGACCAGCTTGCGAAGTCCAGCCACGGCGCTGACAACTGCCAGCAGCACCACGGTGAGCACGGCGAGCGCTACAACCCACACCGGCAGATAGATGGCGCTGCCAATCGGGGCTCCCTGGAACTGGATCATGGAGACCAGCGGCGAGGTGGCGAGGTAGAGCACTACGCCGGCCAGCGCACCTGCCAGCGCCGTGCCGGCGGCCTGGATCATGGCGATCTGGCTGATCTGGGTGCCGGTGGATCCCAGCAGGCGCAGCGAAGACAGCGCGCGGTCCTGGGTGCGGGCCGAGAGCCGCGCGGCGGCGGCGCCCAGCACCACCAGCGGAACAATGAGCAGCACCAGGGCAAAGGCCGCCAGCGGCAGGTACATGCCCTGGGCTTCGGGTTCAAAGCTGGTGAAGGAGTAGGCTCCGCCCAGCACGATCAGCAGCACTGCGCTGACCATGGCGTAGGCGCTGACGGTGAGCAGCTGCGGGGTACTTCGGGCCGCCGAGGGGCGCCCGATCATCCAGGCAAGGTGCAGGGTGTTCATGACCAGCTTCCCGTCTGGCGCTGTGCGGTGGCGCTGTCGGTGACAATGTGGCCGTCTCGCAGGGTGACAATGCGGTCGCAGCGTTCTGCCACGGAACGGTCGTGGGTGACCATGACCAGCGACTTGCCTGCACCCACGGTAGCTTCCAGCAGGATGTCCAGTACTTCGGTGCCGGTGGTGGAGTCCAGTGCTCCGGTGGGTTCGTCGGCGAAGACCACGCCGGCGCCGGTGACCTTGGCGCGGGCAATGGCCACACGCTGCTGCTGGCCGCCGGAGAGCTGGCCGATGCGGCGCTGTTCCATGCCGGCAAGCCCCAGCTGGGCCAATGCCTGGGCGGCGCGGTCCATGGCGGCGGCGCGCTGCACCCCGTTGATCATCAAAGCCATGGCGACGTTTTCAATCGCGGTGAGCTCCGGGATGAGCAGGCCTGACTGGAAGACGAAGCCGAAGGCTTCGCGGCGCAGCTTGGTGCGCGCCTTGTCGTTCAGGGTTTCAACCTGCACGTTGTTGTAGCCGGGCAGGTTCAGGGTGATGCGCCCGGCATCTGGCAGTTCGATTCCTGCCAGCGCATGCAGCAGAGTGGACTTGCCCGAGCCAGAGGGGCCCATGATTGCCAGCGACTGGCCAAGCTGGATGTTGAGGTCGACCCCGCCTAAGGCGACGGTGGTTCCGAAGCTGCGGAACAGCCCGTGGGCTGCGATGACTGGTGGTAGTCCCAAGGAATTTTCTAGCATGACTCCATGTTTTCAAAAGTGGCAAGACAGGGCATCGGAGAGCGGTGCGATGTTCAACCTTTGCCGGCTCATACTCTGGTAGGAGCCTTGACTATTCGGGGTTATCCCCTCGCAGGAGATGTAGTTCAGTCAATGAAATTGGAACTGTACAGCCAGCCGTTCTGCGCACCGTGTGCCAGGGCCAGGACCGTGGTGCGCCGTGCGCAGGAGCTGCTGGAAGACCTTGAGGTGGAAGAGGTCAATGTGGTCCAACAGGTGCAGCGCGGCGAGCAGCTGGGAATTGTTTCCACCCCGGTGATCCGCCTGCTGGTGGATGGTGAAGAAAAATTCAGGGGCACCGATACTCCCACGCTAAACCAGCTATTGACGGCGATTGCCCGCGCTGGCGACTAGTCTCACGCGGTCTTGGAGCCCAAGATGCACGGGTTCGGATCAAAAATGGGGAAGAATAGACGGGTGATAACTGTGCCCGGCGTCAACCATGAATGCTTCCATCGAGTCCTTGCCGACTCGTCAAACCGCATTGAATGGCTCAGGGCGCGAGCGCAGGGAGTCACCGCCACCGACGTGGCCAAGCTGTCCACGGCGAAGTCGATCAAGAACGCCGCCTGGGACAAGCTCTACGGCAATGGATTCTCCGGCAACCCGTATACGGACCATGGGCGCAAGCGCGAACCGGTGATCGCCGCATGGGTGCAGGAGAACTTCAATATCTTCCCCTCCACCCAGCTTTTCCACTCTCAGGATTCACGGCTTCACTTAGCCACCCCCGACGGCCTGGGATTTGACGCGGCGGGCGTTCCGGTCTTGGCTGAAATCAAGACCACCAATAAGCCGTTCAAGAAGATCCCCAAGCACTACCTGCGCCAGGTGCTGTGGCAGCAGCATGTGATCGGCGCCGAGCGGACCTTGTTTGTGTGGGAAGAACACGACAACTTTGTTCCGCTGCGCGATGTCCCCGAATACATGTGGGTTGAGCGCGACGATGAACTGATCAAGGATTTGATCCAGAAGGCGGAGTCATTGATCTCTGCGCTGCGCGAAGCAACAGCACGCCAAGAACGCTACAACGACTACGGTCCGGCGGCCCTGCGCCTCTAAGCTTGGAAGCAGTGCGCGTTGCACGGTTGAAAGGTAGGCGGCGATGATTTGGCTTTTTGAGGTGGCCCGATGGGCCGCGGCTTCCGTGCTGGTCATCAGCGGGCTGCTTAAGCTCGGTCGCTCAGAACAGCTCTACCGCAGTTTGGGAGAACTGGGACTGCCGGCGGCTCTGCTGCGGCAGAACTGGATGAAAACCGTGATCGCTCCCTCATTCTCCTATGCCGAAATCACCATAGGCCTGGGCATGCTGCTGGTCCCAACCCGGGTCTTCCCGCTGCTGGCCGCAGTGTTCTTTGCGGTGTTCCTGTGGGTGGTGGCCAGTGCGGTCTTCAAGGGCCGGGAAGCTTCCTGCGACTGCTTCGGCGGGTACGGCGGCGACAAGGTTTCTGCGGCGACTATTGCCCGGAACGCAGGGCTCTTGAGTATTGCGTTGCTGGGCCTAGCTGCAGCCCCGGCGCCCGCGGTATTTGCCGCGCAGCAGTGGGGACCGTGGGCGGGAATCCTGTCAGTCTTCCTGCCTTTGGCAATTGCGGTGGGACTCGTTTACTGGAGAGCCAGGACTGCACGGAAGAAAACCCAAAACCTAGTGGATTCGCTGGTGCTGCGGGATGTCAACGGCGAGTCCCTGGAACTGCGTGAATTCTTTGACCCACCCACCTATCTGGTGTTCTTCTCCCCCACCTGCAGCGCCTGCCACAACCTGGTCGAGCGCTTCCGCTGGTGGCCTCACGCGGTAGCAGAAGGCTTTGACCTGCAGCCGGTGTTCATTGGGAAGCCTGAAGACTTTGAAAGGATGCCAGAGTACGCGCCGCTGCTGCCCTATGCCTGGTATGACCATGGTTCGGCGGTCGCCACCGCCATGGGGAGGAACGGCACCCCAGGTGCGGTGCGCATCGATGCCCAGCATCCGCTGGGCGAGGAGTGGAAAATCGGAGCCTACGAAATCGAGCAGTACGTGGTGCGCCCGGGATTCTTTGAACAATACGAAGCCGGGCGGGAAACCCCGTAAGGTTTCCCGCCCAGCAAAAGATCAAGCCGCAAGTCAGGCCGTTGGAGCACCTGGCAGCATGCGGGGATCCGGTAAGCACTCAGGGTAGCTCTGGATCAGTTCGCTCAACAGCTTCTCGCGGATCATATTGCGCAGGTCCCACAAGTCGCCGGGATTGCGCGCCGATAAAAATATGGTCACCGTTTCCAGGCCGCCCTGCACATCTGTCACATTTAGTGCATTGCGCTGGCCGTCCCACAGGTCGCTTGATTCCAGCAGTTCGGTGGTGCGCTGGCGCAGGTAGTCGATCGGCGCATTGAGCTTGAGCTGGAACACCACGTTGCCTGCAATCTCCGTGCTGCGACGCGACCAGTTCTCAAATGGAGTGGTGGTGAAGTAGGTGGAGGGAAGAATCATGCGCCGGCCATCAAGCAGCAGCACCACCACATAGGACAGGGTGATCTCTTCAATGGTGCCTCGCTCCTGCTCGACCACCACTGTGTCATCTACACGGATGGAGTCGGTGAAGGCGATCTGCAGCCCGGCGAACACGTTGGCCAAGGTTGACTGGACCGCGAGGCCCACCACCACGGACGCCAGACCTGCCGAGGCCAGCAAGCCGGCGCCCAACGCCCTGACCTGCTCGATTGAGAGCAGCACCGCGCCGACCGCCACGATGCACAGCACCGCGATGATCACCCGGCGCAGCAGCCCCACCTGGGTCTGCACCTTGGCGAGCTTGCGCCCCGAGCCGAAGCGGGCTTCCACCCGGACCAGCAGCACCTCTTCAATAACCCGGATAATGCTGATGATCAGCCAGGTGAGGAAGAAGACCAATATCGCAAGGACGACGAACTGCCACCCGTTGTACCAGGTCATATTCCGGTAGAAGATGGCCAAAGCCGACTTGGCGATAATCGAGGTCACTGTGCCGAAGAACGGCAGCCGGGTTGAGTTCACATGGCTCTTGGCCGCTCCCATCCGCGCGAGGATCCGGCGCGAGACGGAGGAGAACACAAAGGTGAGGGCGGCTGCCACCACGGCACCAATTGCAATCACCACCCAGAATTGCAACGTTTCGGGGAGGAAGCTTGATGCTTTAACGACGTCTTGGACAGTCTCGTCGATAGGCGCAACAGGGGTTTCAGTCATCCATTAAGCATGTCATAGCCCTCTTGCCGAAGCCTGTGTATCCCCTTGTGTGATTCCAAACGTTGGGCCCGCGATTACGGTTGAACAACAGTAGCGTTCCAATTTTTCTTGGCCCTTGAAAACACAAGTGCGGCGCGCTGAACTAATCTGACCGGCATGGCAAATGCTGGGTGTTGCAGTAGAAGAAAGCAGGTGTTTTTACGTTGCATCGACCAAAGTTTGCACTACTCGCTGCCGCAGCTACCGCCGCACTGTTGGCTCTCACCCCGGGAGCCGCGGCGGCGCCAACCAGTCTGGCCGCCACCAGCACTGCGGCATCAACTTGTCCAACCGTTGCGTGGGGTTCACTGGCCAAGACTAAGACATTGTCCACGACCTCGCAGATTTTCAATGTCCGCACCGGGCAGCACAGCTGCTACGACAGGATGGTCATTGATCTCAAAGCCAAGCCAGCAGGATTCAGCGTGAAGTATGTTGACACCCTGCGGGGCATTGCCTCGGGCCTGCCGGTGCGCACTACCGGCGGCGCCAATTTGCAGATCCTCATCCATGCTCCAGTCAGCGCTTCCTACTCGCCAGGGGCCACGGTGAAGAACCTTGGCTACAGCACCTTCAAGCAGCAGGTCTGGCTGGGAAGCTTTGAAGGGGAAACGATGCTCGGCATCTCCACCCGTGCACGTTTGCCCATGCGGGCTTTCCTGCTTGATGGCCCGGGAACTGGTTCAAGGCTGGTGATTGATGTCGCCCATCATTGGTAAGCACCACAGGTAATTCGAGCCGTTCGCCACTTTTTGATGACGTTCCGCGTAACACCCGGTCAACCTGCTGAAGAATGTGCCACGATGCTATGTATGAGCAGCACATTTGCCTATCAGCAGGTTGACGTTTTTGCGCCCACGGCCTTCAACGGCAACGGCCTTGCAGTCGTCTTTGACGCTGATGATCTCAGCGACGACCAGATGCAGCGTTTTGCCCAGTGGATCAACATGGCGGAGACCGCGTTCTTTGTTGAACCCACCGATGAAGAAGCAGACTATGCAATCCGCATCTTCACGCCCACCACCGAGCTGCCCTTCGCCGGCCACCCCACACTGGGAGCCGCGCACGCATGGCTGGCCGCCGGCGGCGAACCAGGCCCGAGCGGACATCTTGTCCAGCAGTGCCAGGGCGGGCTGATCAGGCTGCGCGTAGAACGCGAGGCAAGTGAAGAGCACTCGGCCCGCATTGCCTTCCTGGCTCCCCCGCTGACCCGTTCGGGCCCCTTGGAGCCGGATGTGCTGCAGTGGGCCATTGCAGGGCTGGGGCTGCACCCGGATGACGTGGTGGACCATGCGTGGCTGGCCAACGGACCACAGCCTGCCGGGCTGGTCCTGCGCGATGCAGATTTGGTGCTTGCCATCGAGCCCGACTACGAAGCTTTGGAAGGCCTGGAAGTCGGAGTAATCGGCCCCTACACCGCCTCCAGCGTTTCCTTCGGCACCTGGCAGCCGCGCGAATCGGTGATGCCGCGCATTTCCGGCACCCGCGAAGAGCTGCGCCCTTTGGATTCTTCGGACCTTGAGCGTTCCGAGGAGCGCTTCGGCTCGGTGGTGCTGCAGCCGCCGGCAGATTTCGAGGTGCGCAACTTTGTTCCCGGCGAGGCGGTGCCAGAAGACCCTGCCACCGGCAGCCTGAATGCAGCCTTCGGCATTTGGCTGACCGAATCAGGCTATGCACCGCAGCGCTACACGGTGCGCCAAGGTACCCGGGTGGGACGCAACGCCATTTTGCATGTCGAGGCGGACGACCAGGGAGTGTGGGTCAGCGGAGATATTGTCACACGGGTTAACGGAACTGTGAGTTTCGACTAATTTCCCATTGATAGAGAACCTATCTATGTTCTCCAAGCTGTGAAAGCACTAGTCTTGACCAGTGCCACAATCTGTAAATCCCGAAATCGAATTCGATAAGAAGGCCGCATGGAATGCCCTCTGGGCATTGGTCATTGGCTTCTTCATGATCCTTCTGGACACCACCATCGTGTCCACCGCCATGCCCGCCATTATGGGTGCCCTTGATGCCGATATCTCCGGCATCCTGTGGATCAACAGCGCCTATCTGCTGACCTTTGCTGTACCCCTACTGGTGACCGGCCGCCTGGGCGACAGGTTCGGCCCGCGCAATATCTACCTGATCGGCATGGTGATCTTCACCCTCGCCTCACTGTGGAGCGGCCTGTCCACTACCTTGGCTTCCCTGGTCTTCGCCCGCGCGGTACAGGGCCTAGGCGCTGCGATGATTTCCCCACAGTCAATGACCCTGATTACCCGCATGTTCCCGTACGCGCACCGCGGTGCCGCCATGGGCTTGTGGGGAGCGGTGGCAGGCATTGCTTCGCTGGTCGGTCCGATTGCCGGCGGCCTGCTCGTGGACTCGGCAGGCTGGGAGTGGATCTTCTTCATCAACGTGCCGATTGCCGTACTGAGCATTTTTATGGTGCTCAAGTTCGTTCCGAAGCTTGAACCGCAGGCCCACTCCTTTGACTGGATCGGTGTGGCACTCTCAGCAATTGGCATGTTCTGCCTGGTCTATGGCATCCAGGAAGGCGACTCCAGCAACTGGCAACCGTTTATCGGCCCCTTCGGCTCTTGGCACCTGATCGTCTTTGGCATTCTGATGATGGTTGTTTTCGTCTGGTGGCAGTCCAAGACCAAGAGCGAACCGCTGGTTCCGCTGCGCCTGTTCAAGGTCCGGAACTTCACCCTGGCGAACATTTCGATCACCTTCATGGGCCTGGTCATTGCAACGATCAGCCTGCCGATGGTGTTCTTCCTGCAGAGCGTCCGCGGGTTGACTCCTACCGAGTCGGCCTTGATGATCTCCCCTATGGCGATTGTCGGCATCTTCTTGGCTCCGCCGCTGGGCAAGGCCATCAACAAGGTCAACCCGCGTACCTTCGCCCTGCCGGGCTTCGTGCTGCTGGGCGGCGGCACCATTGCCTACGCACTGATGATGCACGCAGATATCCCGCTGTGGACACTGCTGATTCCTTCGGCGGTCCAGGGCGTCGGCTCGGCAATGATCTGGCCGTCGCTCTCCCTGGCTGCCACCCGCGACCTGACCGCCAGCGATGCCGGTGCAGGTTCAGGCATCTACAACACCACCCGGCAGATCGGTTCGGTGCTCGGCTCCGCGTTGATCGCGTTCATGATGGATTCGCGCGTGGCGGCGGAAATCGCCAAGCTGGATCAACCGGCCGACCAGTCGGCGATCTTTGAAGCCACCTCAGTGGGCTTGGGCCAGGCGCTGCTACTGCCGGGCATCGTGGCAGTTGCCGCGATCCTGTCGGTGTTGTTCTTCAAGTCCCACCCGCTGGATAACAAGGCTGGGCACTAAAGGGATAATTGTTCGCGATAGCTGGGGATCGAAATTTCTCGTCGGTCCCCAGCTACTTTGTTTTTATCTAGAATTCCTAGTCATTGTCATTCTCAGAAGTATCCACTACTTCTACGGTTTCCGACTCCGATACATGCGAACGACGCCTGCCGGAATATCGGAAAGTCTCTTCTAGATTTTTGCTGTTTGGGCCTCACATTTGCCAAGGCAATATGATGGCACTACATCATGCAGATTAGCCTATGCCAGCCAGGCCTACGGCTGGAATTCAGCATGAAGATTGGGGGCTTGGGGTTGGCAGTGAATCTGGTGGATATTCTTCAGAACCATATCGCAAATAAACACTATGAGCTTCTCATCGACTTCGCCATTGAGAATTTCACCGAGCTTTTCAACAATTATCGAGTTCAGTTCGCGAGTCGAATCGGCGAGCTACCAGCCGACGTTCAAAGTTCACATCCCGAATTGGCAATACTCGCGGCTGCAGCCCACTCAATGCTTGAGCCCTACCGGCCCATCGATTTGGTTCAGACGCAGCACTCGTTGCAAAGAATTTCAGACGCCGCCAAGACCAGTGAAGATCCTTTTACCCAGTTTCGAGTTGCGGGCCTTCGCCTCGGTGCCTTGCGCATACTGATGCTTGTTGACCAGGCAGCGGAGGCCGCCCGCTTGTGGGAAGAAGTTGTAGATTCTCTGCCGCCAAACGTCATTCTGTCCAAGAAGAAGATGTTCTTCGTTTTTGCTGTTCAGTGTGTTGCTGCCTACACTCACGGTGGATACTTCAACGATGCTATCCGCGCCGCGCAGCGGTTGAATCAAGATGACAATCAGCTACGTCACTTGCATGTCCGGTCGCTGGTCAGCCTGTCCTACGCGCTCAATGGTGACGTCAATTCAGCAAGAAAGCTGACCAATAGCTTTGATGACGGCAGGCTGCCCGAAGCATGGGACAGCGCTTACAACGCAATTGGCTACCACCTTGCCAGGGCACTGATTTCCGTCGAAGATGCCCGACCGCACGATGCGCTGGCACGGCTGGACGAGCTCGACAGATTCTTCCACGTTGTAGACCATTGGGCGTTCATCCTGATAGTCCGTGCACGTGCCCTGATCTACTTAGGCACCCCTGCAGTTGCTGCCGACGAAATCCATAAACTAATGTTGCAGAGTGCCGGCCGCAGGGCGGGCAAATCAACTTTCGATCTACTCTATGCGGCTTATCTGGATCTACTTCAGACAGCTGGACTCTACCAACGGGTCACACGGATGAAAGAATATGTCCAAGAACGTCTTGCAGCCTTTCAATTGGCCGAAGCCCGCGCTGTAATGAACACTGATGAGTCGCAAGCACTCACCCTCACCAGAGAAATTTTGGACTCGGACGCAAGTTTGCGGCATCACGCCGAGAGCCTGCTGGTGCAGGCAATTGCATTCCAGCGCCTCGATCTTCCGGATCTTGCAGAAGATGCGGCCGAGAAGCTTGCAGCTTCTGTTGAGCGAAATGGAATTCCATCAGTGCTCACCTACGCGCCTAGACCTGAAGTGTTGTTTCTGCTTCAGCGCCGGGCGCCGCAATTGGTTGAGTTGGTCAAGGATTTTCCATATGGTCCGGACGATAGCATCAGGTCCAAGGTCATTTTGACTGAAACCCAACTAAGAATTTTGGCGCAGCTGGTGTCTCATGCCAGTGTGCCGAAGTTGGCAGAGTCGATGTTCATTTCCCCGAACACCGCTAAGACGCACCTGCGAAATATCTATCTTAAGCTTGGCGTCAACAACCGGGCAGATGCTGTCCAGGCTGCGCTGCGGTTGGGGTTGATTTGATAACAGAAACCAGCCGTTGTCGAAGAACGTGAGAAGCGACCTTCCCCCATGTACAAGATCGCTTCTCACCGGAGCAGTTGCCCGAACCAAGACGAGCGGCTGCCGGTGGTATCAGATTCATGGAGCTTTGCTGTTTATACGAGTGACAGCATTCCCATGGCCATTGCTTCAGCCAGGCTTTATGACGGTTCCTCTTGTCTTCCCCAAGATCCAAGGTGAATCCGAAAGTAGCCTGATGAAACTCCAAGCTCTGATTTCTAGTACCTTCAACCATTGTCAGGCAGGATTCCTCTTGGAATAAGCGGTTTCGCTCTGTACGACGAATTTGCTCTCGAACTTCACCTTTACATTTCACCCTGCTCAATGGACAGCTCAGTTATTCACTCCCGAGTCGTCGACGAAACATGATGCGTCGGACAAACGCCATGCATCCTATACTCATTGCTTATGAGCACCGGAACTTTTCCTTCCAGACCCTCTCGCTACGTAGTTGTCGATACACTGCGCGGTGTGGCGATCCTTGGGATGATCTGGGCCCATGTTCGTGGCATTGCTCCGCAGATGCTACCGGAAGCGATCATGGGCGGCTTCTCGCAAATGAGCGGTGCTGCAACGCCGCTGTTCATGCTCGTGGCCGGCACCACCATTGCGATCCTTACCCAGCGAAAAATGGACAGCACCCAACGGCGGCATTTCCGGCTTGAGTATTTCCTGCGAGGAGTCGGACTGGTCCTAATCGGTTTGGCATTGCTGCCGTGGGACAACCGGGTAGATATTGTGCTCTCCTACCTGGGCATTACGTTCATTCTTGCGGTGCCGTTTCTCTTCGCCAGTTCGAAAGCCCTGTGTGTAGCGGCCTCAGCAGTATTTTTAGCTTCACCGCTGCTGGCACGATCCGTTGGCCAACTGATCCTGAATTCTCCAGATCTCCGTTTTCCTCAAGTTACCTACAGCCCGCTCGGCATGCTTATCCAGTGGACTTTCACCGGGCATTCGTATCACGCGACGTGGCTGCTTCCATTCCTTCTGCTCGGCCTCGTTCTGGGCCGCTTGCTGTTGTCTAAGAAATTGCCCGCGACAACCATCTGCATTGCCGGGCTGCTCGTTACCGCTGTGGTCTACATATTCTTTGTTCGTCAAGGACAGGACAACGGCACCTACACACGCGGCGGCTACGCGGAAATGACCTATGACCTGGCACGAGCCTTGTTCGTTTACGGGGCGCTCATCTGGCTCGCTTCAGTAAAGAATTCTAAGATTCACAACTGGCTTCCGAAGGTCTTCATGCCAGTATCATTGGCCGGCAGGGTGCCGCTCACGCTGTATGTAGGGCATGTGCTGCTCCTGTTCACCTTTGAGACCAATCATTGGACGCTCGTTGGACCGCAGGGCCTATGGCCGTTGATTGTCTTTGGCGTGTGTATTGGTTTTGCGGTGCTGTGGGGTCTCACCCTCGGCGTAGGTCCTGTCGAACGGTTCCTCGGAGTGTTCTCACTGCGGCACAAACTCCGCTGGGCTTTCACTGCCCAGCCGGCAACTCTCGCAGAGTTCGGCTTTTCAAAACGACATGACGAGAATGCAGCCGCTACAACTACTCCTTCTTAGGCAAGCAAGCACTAGGTTGGTCAATAGAAATGGACCCAGTGTCTCACCTTTGCAGGTGAAGCACTGAGTCCAATTTCTTACGTCATGACACTGCAGGACGGTTCTAGACAAGTTGACTAGGCGTCGGTGTCGTTTCCGCCTTTGAGATCATTGACTTTGTCGGTGATCTTTTCCTGCGCATCAGCCGCGAACTCTTTAACGTTTTCCGTAGCGTCAGCGGCAAATTCCTTGACGTTCTCAGTGGCGTCTTCCGCGAAGTCCTTCACGTTCTCTACTGCTTCGCCCAGCTTCTTCTTTGCGTCATCCAAAAAACCCATAGAGCACTCCTTTAGCAAGCCTTTCCGGTGGGAACTACCTAGCGCAGGTAGTCTCAAGAACAATGTATGTTCCGAGACTTCCCTACTCAAGACTTTGTTTACTTTTTCTTTTTGGATTTCTTGGCCGCCTTGTGGCCGAAGATCAGCGCCACGGCAATACCAGCGAGCCAAACGTCCTTGGCAAGTGCGGTGCCGTCCTGCGTTGGCCGGACACCATCTGATTCAGTCATGCCAGGGGTGCGCAGGTAGGCCGCCAACAGCGACCCGGAGAAGACACCAAGACCCAGTCCTGCGAGGCGCGAAGGAATCAGCGGCAGCAGCAGAGCGCTACCTAGTGAGATCTCTCCGACGGAGAGCATCTTGCCGAAGGTTGCCGGTTCGATTTCGCCCAGCTGCGGAATGCCGTTGGAGGCCATCTGCTGCAGGCCTGCCGCGCTGGCCTCATCCAGCCGCAGCTTGTTGATTCCGCTGTTCAGAATGAACGCGCCACTGACCAAACGTAGCGCGGCGTTTGCGATCGAGATTCCCATGGGCTCCCATTCCTCTAATTTCGATGAATACGAGAGGGCCCATCAGCGGGCCTTCTTGCTGATCAGCGTAGTCACCCTGCTGGACCTGCACAATGATTTGGGGTGCGTATTCAGCCAAGGGCAAGAAACCACGTGCGGTAATCATGCTAAATTTTTGAATCATGATCCCTGCTTCTGCTGTACCTTCCACCGCCCTCGACCTGTTGATTACGCAGGGCTTCGATGCCACCAGCGTTGACGAGCTGGCGGCCGCCGCAGGGATCTCCCGCTCAACCTTCTTTAGGCGTTTTGGGTCAAAAGAAAACATGGTCTTCGCCGATCAGGAAATGATCATCACCCATGTTCAGACCACTCTTGCGGCTTCTTCCGTTGACGCGATTCAGACGCTGATCGATGCGGCCCATGTAGTGTTTGATCAGTACACCGCAAACCCAGAAGCGGCTCAGCTGCGCCACAAGCTGCTCTCTTCAGTGCCTTCCCTGAGGGAGAGGGAGTTGGTCTCCACGCACAGATACGAGAAGGCGTTCTTTGATTTCCTCTCGCGCCGTGATCTGGTGACGACTCAGGCAAACCGTGCGTTGGGCCTTGGGCTCTGTGCAGGACTGGTGGCGATCCACAACGACCACCTGCGCATGTGGCTGCGGGATGCCCAGAGCACCGACCGCACCAAGCTGGCCCATGACGTGTCCTTGTTCCTGACTCGCTTCTCCGACCTCTTGCAGCCTGACGCGCAGCACCCTGCACCGGTGAGCGCCGCGCCGAGCATTGTGGTTTCGGTACTCTCCCCCGGAGCTGACGAGCAGTCGATTCTTGACGCCGTCTCCGCGGCGCTCAAACAGCAGCAGGGATAGCCTGTCCGAATCACCAAATGACACCTAGTACCTTGACATGACACTGCGTTCCATTAGGCTTGGAGTGGAACACACCTCCCAGCCTTAATAAGGAGCACCCTAATGACCGCGCAGCACACCGGTTTTGATTTCCCCAACGGAGTAGTTGAGCCCGAATACGATCTGTGGGCTGGTGAGGTCAACACCGACCCAACCGGTGTGTTTGCCGACCTGAGTGAAGCAGATGCAGCATGGCGCTCCAAGGCACGCCGCTTCGTGCTGGAGGAAGTCAAGAAGGACATCCACGAGTACTGGGACAAGGCAGACTACCCGCTGCATCTCGTCAAGAAGCTGGGCGATGCAGACCTGCTGCGCGACGGCCTGAATCTTGAGGGGTTCTCATCGATGAGCCCGCTGGCAGCCGGCCTGGTGAACATGGAGATGGCTCGCGGCGATGGTTCGGTGGCAACGATTATCGGCGTCCAGGCAGGCCTTGCAGTGCGTTCGGTGATGTACTGCGGTAGCGATGAGCAGATCGCCAAGTATGCCCTGCCGATGATTGCAGGCGAGCTTCCCGGCGCTTTCGCATTGACAGAGCCGACCCACGGTTCGGACTCGGTGTCCCTGGAAACCAGCGCCCGCAAGGTTGAAGGCGGCTACATCATCAATGGCGAGAAGAAGTGGATTGGCAACGGTTCGATTGGCGGCGTTTCGATCGTGTGGGCCCGCGATGAAGAGAACAAGGTCCGCGGATTCATTGTTCACCAGGATGCCGAGGGCTACAACGCCACCACGATTGAGAACAAGCTGTCGCTGCGCGCCATTTGGCAGGCGCATATCCGCTTGGAGAACGTGTTCGTTCCTGATGAGGACGTGATGCCGGAGGCCAAGAGCTTCAAGGATACTTCCCGAGTACTTTTCGCCACCCGCTTGGGTGTTGCTTGGTCTGCAGTGGGACACGCTACCGCCTGCTACGAGTCGGCAGTGAACTACGCAAAGCAGCGCGTGCAGTTCGGCCGCCCGCTGGCCGCCAGCCAGATTGTCCAGGAGCGCCTGGCCCGCATGCAGTCGGAGCTTGCCACCATACAGGTTCTGACCATGCAGGCGACCAAGCGCGAAGCTTCCGGCGAGCTGACAGGACCGCAGGCTTCCTTAGCCAAGTACACTGCGACCCGCACCGCCCGTTCGATTGCTTCCAATGCCCGCGACCTGCTGGGCGGCAACGGCATTCTGACCAGCAACCGCGTGGCACGCCACTTTGCTGATATCGAGGCGATCCACACCTACGAAGGCACCGAAACCGTCCAGGCGCTGATCATGGGCCGCGACATCACCGGATTCTCTGCCTTCGCCTAGGGCATTTCCATATCAAGGTTTCGGGTCCCTGCCTTTGGCAGGGACCCGGCTCGCTTTAACTATCGTTTCAGCTTTCTTTGCTGAGTCTGTTCTTGGTGAATTTGGTGGCCACATGCTCCCATGGATTTTCGGGCCATGGATGCTTTGGATAACGCCCACGCATTTCCGAGCGCACGTGGGCATAGGGCCCGTTGAAGAAGCTCACCAAGTCTTCGGTGACAGCCAGCGGGCGCCCGGCTGGGGAAAGCAGGTGGAACTGCACAGGTAGCTCGTTGTTGATCAGTCGTGGCGATTCCTGCAGCCCGAAGCATTCCTGTAGTTTGACCGCCACCACTGCAGGCCCAGCCTCGCCTGCTGGCGGATACTGGATGTTGATCCAGGAGCCAGAAGGCACCTGCAGGCGCTGCGGCACCAGCTGGTCAAAGTCATGGGCATGCTCCCATGGCAGCAGAGAACGAAGTGCGGAATGCAGGTCAATCTTCTCCGCAGGCTTCCCACCCGCAAGGGCACGGAGCACGGGAGTAAGCCACTGGTCGGCTCTCGCCAGCAGCGTTTCCTCGTCCATGGGAATGAATGGTTCACCTAGGACTCTGTAGGCACCCGCTAAACGGCGGCGCAAGGCATCAAAGTTTTCCTGGGCTCCGAACAAGGCCAGGCCGTGTTCCTGGACGGCGGCCTGCGCGGCCTTGATTCCCAGCGCCTCGGTGACCTTGACGGGCTTGGACGACAACTCGATCAGTCCAAAAGACTCGACCTTGCGGGCGCTGATTTTGCCGTCAATGAGCTGCGCGGATTCGTTGACTTGGTGCATCTGCGGCAAGAGTTCTTGCACTAGGGAAAAATCAAAAGCGGCCGCGCGGCGGATCATTGCCGATTGTCCGGTGCGGGAGACTTCGGCTACTGCCAAGAACTCACTGTGGCCCAGCTGGCTTCCGCGTGGAAGCACTGCACGGGTTCCTGAAGCAAGCAGGTATTCGTCCTCCCCCACTTTCTTGGCAAGCCACTGCGGGTAGGCCAAAGCGCACACTCCAGCTATGGCGGCATGAGAATCTTCAGTCGGCTGAGAACCAGCCATACCTGCTGCCAGCTGTGCCAAGCGGCGGGATTCTTGTTTCCAGGCGCGGTGTCCCGGATGCGAAGACCGGCGCACAGCGGCAAGCAGCTCAGACAGATCAGCGCTGGCAACACGTTCGGTGCTGGCCAGCAATGCTACGACTTCCGCGGTAGCCTGCACGCCGAAGTGGATGCTGCCATCCAGCAGCGCCCTAGCTGTTCGAGGGTCGGTGGGAATCTGCACCATTTTCTCGCCCAGGCTCGTAATCCGGCCTGAGTCGTCAACGGCATCCAGGGAGCGCAGCACCTGCTCGTCCAGTTTCATGGCTGCATCGGGCGGAGCTTCCCACATGCTCAAGCCTTCGCCGCGCGGGGTACCCCACGCAGCCAGCTCCAGTCCTGCTGAGACTAGATCGCCTGTGCGGATCTCCGGTGTTGAAAATGCGGGAGCCGCCGCGAATGACTTGGCATCGAGGGTGCGGATCACTTGGCCTGCCCCCAAGCGCCCTGCACGGCCCGCACGCTGGGTTGCAGCGGCACGACTGGCTACTACAGTGACCAGCCCGCTGAATCCTCTGCCGGTGTCTCTGCGGGGCTCACGAGCGTATCCAGAGTCAATCACTAGGTGTACGCGTGGGACTGTCAGGGACGACTCGGCGATGGATGTGGAAACGATAATTCGGGGGCCAGTTCCAGCCTCAGGCTCGCTGAGGATTTCGTCTTGTTCTACAGAAGAGATTTGCGAATGCAGGGCCAACGGAAGAGAGCCTAAAACCTCAAGATGAGAACAGACTCTTTGCACTTCACGGACTCCGGGCAGGAACACCAGAGTATCCACCGGGCTGGCTGAATTCCTGTTGATGTCCGCCGAGTGTTTCCAAGCAGCGGCGGCGATATGCTGCAGGTACTCGTCCGACAGGCCACGTTCGGTATTTCTCTGTCCGGAAAAGCTGTCGAAAGTTTCTGCGACGTCGTATTGCGCCGTATCAGCGCTGATGACTGGCGCAGGCTGGTCTCTGACTAACAGCTGCGACAATTCCTGCGCATGCAGGGTTGCACTCATCAAGATCAAAGAAAAGTTGTCTCGAAGCTCAGAAACCTGATTGACCATTGCCACCAATAGATCGGTGTCTATGGACCGCTCATGGACCTCGTCAATAATGACAGCACTGACACCGTCCAGATCTGGATCATTGAGCAGTCTGCGAAGCAGCAAACCTGATGTCACAAATTCAACTCGCGTAGAAGCCGACACCTTGCGTTCTCCACGGATCGAGAAGCCAACGCGCTCCCCCAATACGCTGCCGTCCAGCTGGGCCAAACGGCGAGCTGCTGCACGTGCAGCTACACGCCGCGGCTGGGTGACTAACACTCGGCCGTTCAGAGACTGTTCAGCCAGGGCATTGGCAACAGTCGGAGGGACAACCGTGGTCTTGCCTGATCCCGGCGGTGCATGAATTACCAAAGGCTGGGCCGCATCCAGCTTCAGCGACTGGGCAATCTCTTCCCAGCTGGGTCCGAACGCCAGCCCTGCGGCGATGGACTCTAGATTGAAAGACGTGAAGCTCATGGCCGGCGGCCAGTCCAGAACGATTCAATGGCCTGCACTATCGGCTCTATAGGGTACAGCGTGCTTCCGTGGGTCCGGCCCGGCAACGCGACCATGCGCGCATTCGGCATGGCATGGACCATAACCTTGTTCTGGTCAAAACGCGGCTGGTCGCGGGTGCCGATCAACAGCAACGTGGGAATGCGAATCTTCGCCAACTCGCTTAGCTCGATATTCTGCAGGGTTTCGGCGGCCTCGTAGTAAGCGGCCAGCGCCAAGGGGTCGTTGGACATAAATGCCAGACGCGTGGCAGGGTCTAGACGCCCGCGGGTTTCCTGTCCGGTGACGAATCCTTCAATATTTCCGGCACGCAGAACCTCCAGGTATCCGGGGAAGAACAACTTCCCAATCTCCCCTTCTGAGATCTCGTATGTGCCGCCCAACATGATCAAGGAAATAATCCGTTCGGGAGAGGTCATTGCCATGCGCAGACCGGTGCGAGCCCCGAAGGAGTACCCAATGATGTGGACTTTGTCGATTTCCAAATGGTCCAGCAACGCATGGATGTCACTGGCCACTTTATCCATGGTGTAGTCGGCAATTTCATGGGATTTGAATGACCGGCCGTGTCCACGAAGATCCATCCGGATGGTGCGGTGTCCCTCGCCGAGCGCCTTGGTATAGCCCAGCCCTCGCCAAATAGATCGAGACAGCGCAGAGCCGTGAAGGAACAGGATTGGTTCTCCCTCGGCATTATCATCATCAAAGAAGATCTCTGCGTTATCGGCGGGGTTGTTGATCATAGGCATAGCTCCGATTAAATCGCTTCACAACCGGCGAGGGAAATCCTTGTTTCCCGAGTACCTCTCGACATTGTGGCGAAGTAGGAGAACACTGAAGTTATAGGCCACGCATTCCAGCTGCCACACTCTGGGAGATACGGAAAGGGGAAGACCATGAGCGAGCAACCGCTAGAAGATGAAGATGATCGCGAGAAGAAGGCCCACGACAAGCATGACGAAGAGCTGGTCGAGGAATGGGAAGACGAGTCATTCCCTGCTTCCGATCCACCATCGAACTATTAGGGATAGAACCCTCAGAAAGAGCAAACTTGGCTCTCAGATAACATCAAGAGTTAGCTCGTATCGTTGGTACCACCTTCTCAAGGTGCGAGTGATCTAGAAGAACCGATCTGCGCAGGTGTTACCTCCTTGGCCTGACAGATCGGTTCTTCGTTTAATCACATCCAGTTCGAGCCTTTCCGGCACGTTTCCGAGTGGTTTCTGCAATAGGCTGGAAGCCGATCCAAGCTGACAGAAAGGTATTTTGTGGAATACGAAATCGTCAATCCGGTCGCTGACTCGCATCGCCCATATGTCGCGGCTGCTGACCGTTACGAACGTTTTGGTTACCGCCGCGTGGGCGACTCGGGAATCTTGCTGTCTCCCCTGTCGTTAGGACTGTGGTGGAATTTCGGAGACAACCGAACCTTTGATTCTCAGCGTGAGATCTTGCGCCATGCCTTTGATAACGGAATCATCCACTTCGATCTTGCCAATAACTACGGTCCACCAGCTGGAGCAGCTGAAGAAAATTTCGGACGCATGCTGCGCAAGGACTTCAAGCCTTACCGTAATGAACTGGTGATCTCTTCCAAAGCGGGCTGGGATATGTGGTCGGGCCCGCACGGAACACTCGGTTCACGCAAGTATCTGGTTGCTTCCTGCGATTCCAGTTTGGAGAAGCTTGGGCTCGACTACGTGGATATCTTCTACTCCCATCGTTTTGACCCCAAGACTCCTTTGGAAGAAACTATCGGCGCGTTGGATTCGCTGGTTCGTGCGGGCAAGGCACTGTATGTAGGCATCTCTTCTTACTCAGCCGAGCGCACCGCGGAAGCCAAGGCGATCGCCAAGGAACTGGGAACTCCACTGGTGATCCACCAGCCTTCTTACAACATGCTCAACCCTTGGGTGGAACATGGACTGCTGGAGACCCTTCAGAAGGAGAAGATGGGAGCCATTGCATTTACTCCCCTAGCTCAGGGTCTACTGACGGACAAATACCTCACCACCACGAATGTGGAACGCCAAGGTGGTCGCCGGTCACTGGACGCGCAGCTTACCGAGGAGAACCTCAAAAAGGTCCGCAGTCTCAATGAGGTCGCCCAACGCCGCGGACAGACTCTGGCCCAAATGGCTATTGCATGGCTGCTACGTGACGGCGCAGCAACTTCGGTACTGATCGGCGCATCCTCTACCAAGCAGCTTGATGAGAACTTGGGAGCTTTGAAGAATACCGAGTTTACCCAGGCTGAACTTGAGGAAATCTCAGCCATCACGCAGGGTGACGCTGGAATCGACTGGTGGAAATCCTCAGCTATTGGATAACAATCAGATCGGTACCTAAAACAGGACGCGCTCCTATCAAATGTCGCACGGCCTAGGGCTTACGCCCTAGGCAGTGCGACATTTGCTGTTTCATGGAAAGCACACTGGCGTCGCTTGATTTAGCACCCTGCTTTCTTGGTGGCCTATTGATCTCACAATGGATAAGCTCAGAGTGGACGCGATATGAAGTGAATTACATTCATTTATTGGTTATAGTTCTATACAACAACCCAAGTTCGCGTAAAAACCGAGCACTATGCACTACGACAGGAGCATCGATGAGCGCCCCAACTTACAAGGTCTTGAACCCAGCCACCGGCGAGGTAGTCGAGGAATTCCCAGCAGCCACCGATGAGCAGATTGAGCAGGCACTGACGGCCGCCCAATCGGCCTACGAAGCATGGCAGACTGTTGACATCAACGAGCGTGCCAAGGTTGTCAACAAGGTTGCACAGCTCTTCGCAGAACGTGCAGAAGAGCTCGGCAAGATCATGACCACCGAAATGGGCAAGCCACTGGCAGAAGCCATCGGTGAGGCAGAGTTCTGCAAGGACATCTTTGAGTACTTCGCCACCGAAGGCCCAACCCTGGCTGCAGATCAGGAAATCAAGTCCTTCTCCGGAGGCAAGGCAATCGTCCAGAAGCTTCCAGTAGGTCCCCTGCTGGGCATCATGCCATGGAACTTCCCGCTGTACCAGGTAGCCCGCTTCGCAGCTCCTAACCTGATGCTGGGCAACACCATTGTGCTCAAGCATGCAGAGTCCTGCCCACGCTCTGCACTGGCCATCCAGCAGATCATGGATGATGCAGGCGTCCCCGCCGGCGCATACAACAACGTCTTCGCCACGCACGACCAAATCGCTACCATCATTGCCGACTCCCGCATCCAGGGCGTCTCACTGACCGGTTCAGAGCGCGCTGGCGCCATCATTGGTGAGCAGGCCGGCCGCAACCTGAAGAAGGCAGTTCTTGAGCTCGGTGGTTCGGATCCATACGTAGTCCTGGACTCCGCAGATGTTTCAGCTACCGCTGAGGCTGCATGGGGCTTCCGCATTGACAACACCGGCCAGGCTTGCAACTCCAACAAGCGCATGATTGTCATGGACGATATCTTTGACGAATTCGTTGCAGAGCTGACCAAGCGTGCCGAAGGCTTGAAGGCCGGCGACCCAATGAAGGGTGAAGAAGGAACCTTCGCACCAATGTCTTCGCGCAAGGCAGCTGAGGATCTGGACGCTCAGGTTCAGGATGCAGTATCCAAGGGCGCCACCTTGCATGCTGGCGGCGTGCTCCACGAGGGCCCTTCGGCTTACTACTCCCCTGCAGTGCTCACCGGTGTCAACAAAGAGATGCGTGCGTACTACGAGGAGCTGTTCGGCCCTGTAGCTGTGGTCTACAAGGTCTCCAGCGACGAGGAAGCAGCGGAGCTCGCTAACGACACCGTGTACGGCCTGGGCGGTTCGGTGCACTCCACCGATGAGAGCCGCGCCGCAAAGGTTGCACAGAAGCTTCAGGTAGGTATGTCCAACGTGAACGTCGCTTCGGCAGAAAGCGCAGAAATGCCTTTCGGTGGAGTCAAGCGTTCGGGGTTTGGCCGCGAACTTGGCCCACTGGGAATGGATGAGTTCGTCAATAAGCGTCTGTTCTTCGTAGCTGACTAGCATTTAAATGGAAGTAGGTTTGGTGAATATACATAGTATTCACCAAACCTACTTTTCGATTGTTTTGATAACCGCCCACCGAATATCATTACTCAAAAAACTCATTCCAAACGGGTGACTCAACAACGAAAAACATTTCTCGAATTCAAATCTAATGAAGCCAGGGGCTCGGGGTGACAGGTCAATAACGAGTAATACATCGAAGATGAAAATAAAGGACAGTCGACTAACAATCTTAGATTCAGAAACAAATCAAGTTCATGGCGACTCCAAAATTTGGCTATAGCCGCCGAGGCAAAATATATTTAGTTTAATAGGCTTTATACATTCTATAAAAGGTCGACGCGACCCTGATCTTTAAGCGTCTGCACCGTCTGTTTCACCCGCTGCGCATGCTCCTTCGTCGTCACCAACAACGCATCAGCAGTATCAACAACGATCACATCATCAATGCCGATCAATGCCACCACGCGAGGGCGGTCGCCATAGACGACACCAGTCGCCTGATCCGA
>NZ_BJNY01000025.1 GCF_006539925.1 Glutamicibacter uratoxydans
GGGCCTTCAGCACTAGTGCTGAAGGCCCCCGCCGTGTTCATGGGTGAAGTGTGCAGCTCTGCTGCGCAGCCGCCTGGCGGCCAGCGGACAAGCTCCATGGAACAGCAGCGGCCGGGCACCAGATGGTGCACGGCCGCTGCAGGTGTTCAGGCTGGTGGACTAGCCGCGCAGCTGAGCCATCCAGGCTTCGACGTCGTCCGCCTTGCGAGGCAGGGCAGCGCTGAGCGACTCGGCGCCGTCGGCGGTGACTAGGATGTCATCCTCGATGCGCACGCCGATGCCGCGGTACTCTTCAGGGATCGCCAGGTCTTCCTTCTTGAAGTACAGGCCAGGCTCGATGGTGAAGACCATGCCCTCTTCCAGGACCGAATCCAGGTAGAGCTCGCTGCGCGCCTGCGCGCAGTCGTGCACGTCCAGGCCCAGGTGGTGGCTGGTGCCGTGCGGCATCCAGCGGCGGTGCTGCTGGCCCTCGGGATCCATGGCTTCCTCCACGGAGACCGGCAGGATGCCCCACTCGGACAGGCGCTCTGCCAGCACACGGGTGGCGATCTGGTGCAGGTCGCGGAACTTCAGACCCGGCTTCACCGCTGCGAAGGTGGCATCGGCAGCATCCAGCACTGCCTCGTAGACGCGGCGCTGCACCTCGGTGTACTTGCCGGAGACCGGGATGGAGCGGGTCACGTCGGCGGTGTACAGGGAGTCTGCCTCCACGCCGGCATCCAGCAGCAGCACCTCGCCCTCGTTGACCGAGCCGTTGTTGCGGATCCAGTGCAGGATCGTGGCGTTGTTGCCCGAAGCGGCGATGGTGTCATAGCCCAGGTCGTTGCCTTCAAGGCGGGCGCGGGCGAAGAAGGCGCCTTCGACGACGCGTTCGCCGCGTTCGTGGGCGATGGCCTTGTCCAGGCTGCGCACCACGTCTTCGAAGCCGACGATGGTGGCGTTGACCGACTTGCGCAGCTCGGCGATCTCGTAGGCGTCCTTGACCAGGCGCAGCTCGGAGACGAATTCTGCCAGCTGGTTGTCCAGCTTGTCCGAAGCCTCAAGGTCCTGTCCGGTGTTGATGCGGGAAGTGTCGACCAGCGCCTCGACGTTCAGGTCTACCTCGCGCACCAGGCGGATGCGGATGCCGCCCAGGGCCTGCGGGCCGGAGTTCTTGGTGATGGCAAGTTCCAGCTGCTCCAGGGACTCGGTTGGCATGCCGGTGCGCGC
This sequence comes from Glutamicibacter uratoxydans, assembly GCF_006539925.1. GTDB lineage: Bacteria > Actinomycetota > Actinomycetes > Actinomycetales > Micrococcaceae > Glutamicibacter > Glutamicibacter uratoxydans. Next base: position 1,210 of record NZ_BJNY01000025.1, read on the forward strand.
CGACATGGTGCTCAGGGTCGGACGCGGGCCCACCCAGAATTCGCCGGAGCGGGAATCCAGGTAGAAGTCAGAGGTGTCGCGGCCTGCCATCGGAGCGAAGTACAGGGTCGCGGCGTGGTTGCTGCCGTTGTCGCCGGCGCCGTCGTCGGTAGGCTCTAGGATCAGCACCGCGTCGGGTTCGTGGTCGACGCCCAGGCCGGTCAGGTGCGCGAAGGCCGAATGCGGGCGGAAGCGGTAGTCGGTGTCATTCGAGCGGACCTTGAGCGGGCCGGCGGGGATGACCAGGCGTTCGCCGGGGAATGCTGCGGAGAGCTTGGCGCGGCGGGCTGCGGCGTAGCTGGCGGCCGGGTCTTCGGCAGGCAGCTGCGAGGTGTCAGCGGCCCATGATGAGGCCATGAACTGCTTGAAAGATTCAGAGGTCGGACGCTGTGAACGGTTGTTCACTCGGTCTTCCAATGGCTGGTCGCTGCCAGATGGCGATGAAACTTGATTGGTCATAGTTTCCAGTGTGTCACCATCTGCTGTTTGCCGCCAAAGAATCAGCGCTCGGGATAATCTAGAGTATGCGTATCGACCTGCACACCCATTCAAATGTTTCCGACGGCACGGAAACTCCTGCCCAGCTGATTGCCGCGGCTGCGGAAGCAGGCTTGGATGTTGTTGCGCTGACCGACCATGACCAGACCGCCGGCTGGGACCAGGCGCGCGATGCTGCCGCTGCGCTGGGCCTCGGTTTTGTCCCGGGCATGGAAATTACCTGCCAGGATGAGCATGGAATCAGCGTCCACCTGCTGTCCTACCTGCAGGATCCGAACTATCAGCCGCTGCTCGATGAGCTGGCGATTTCGCGCAATTCGCGCATTGTCCGCGCCCAGCGCATTGTTGAACGCCTGGCTGAGGACTATCCGATTACCTGGGATCTGGTAGCCGAACACTGCCAGCCGGGGGCTACCGTGGGCCGCCCGCATATCGCTGATGCGCTGGTTTCCGCCGGCATCGTCTCCCACCGCAACGAGGCGTTCGCCAACATGCTGTCTTCTCGCTCACGCTACTATGTGTCGCATCCGGCAATTTCTCCGGCGATGGCGGTGGGCCTGGTCCGCGAAGCCGGCGGCGTGCCGGTCTTTGCCCATCCCAAGGCGTCGCTGCGCGGCAGGGTCGTCCCGGATTCAACCTTCTACGACATGATTGATGCCGGACTGGGCGGGGTGGAAGTGCACCACCGCGACAACACCGAACAGGGCAAAAAGGAGCTGCTGGCCCTAGCCAAGCGCTTCGACCTGATCATTACCGGCTCATCGGACTACCACGGCACCGGAAAACTCAATCGGCTCGGTGAGAATCTCACCGAGCCGGGCATGCTTGAACGCATTGTGGAGCAGGGGACCGGAACCCGGGCATTGCTGTAGCGGCACAGCAGCGCCCGGGCAGGGCCTAGCAGTCGATATACCTCGTCGCGGCGGGCAGCCGCTGGCGCATCACTTCGATCGCTTCGGGGTTCTGGTCGATGAGCACAAAATTGCGCTCCAACTTTGCCGCTACAGCCCCGGTGGTGCCGGAGCCGGCGAAGAAGTCGAGCACCCAGTCATTCTTGCGCGAGGATGCGGTGACAATGCGGCGCAGAATGCCCTCTGGCTTCTGCGTCGGATAGCCGGTCTTCTCCTTGCCGGTGGGGGAGACGATGGTGTGCCACCAGACGTCGGTGGGCAGCTTGCCTCTCTCGCGCTTCTCGGGGGTGACCAAACCCGGGGCCATATACGGTTCCCGGTCGACCTCTGCCGAATCAAAGTGGTACTTTTTGGGGTTCTTCACGTATACCAAAATGGTGTCGTGCTTTGAGGGCCAGCGGCTCTTGGCCCGTCCGCCGTAGTCATAGGCCCAAATTAGCTCGTTCAGGAAGCAGTCGCGGCCGAAGATCTGATCCAGCAGCACCTTGACGTAGTGCACCTCGCGGTAGTCAAGGTGGACATACAGGGTGCCGTCCTCGGCCAGAAGGCGGTAGGCCTCCAGCAGCCGAGGTTCGATAAAGCTCAGATAGTCGTCGAAGCTGTCCTGGTAGGAGCGCTTCAAGCCCACTTCGGAAGTGTAGCTGCGGCCCTTGAACCCTACATGCGTTCCTTCGCCCTCTTCGGCACGCACCATGGTGCGCTCGGCGCGGGTCTGCCTGCGTTTGGTATTGAAGGGAGGATCTACATAGATCAGGGTAAAGCTCTGATCCGGCAGGGTGGACAGGACAGACATATTGTCGCCGAAGAACACAGTGTTCTCTTCAACCGGTGACGATGCTGAAGGTTCAGCATCGTCGTCCGGTGAAGACAACACTGGCTCTTGGGGTTGAACAAGCACCGTTGGAACTCGATCCTTTCAAAAATTCAGGTTGGCGGGTGCAGGCTAGTCCTGCGCTCCGCCTTCGGAGCTGCGGGTGCGGCGGCGAGGACGGCGGCGGCGCGCAGCAGGTGCAGCGCCTTCCTCGGTGCTGGATGCTTGCTCGCCTGAACGGCGGGATTCGCGGTGGCGCTCGGCCTCGCGGGCCGGGCGGTCCTGCTTGCCCTTGGAATGCCCGTGGCGGTCCCCGCCCTGCGTCGAAGCATCCTCGCGGGTCTGCTTCTCGCCGTTCACCGTGCGGGTGCGGGTGCGCGAGCTGCTGCGGCGGCGCGGGGTGCGCTGGGATGACTCGCGCGGCGAGCCGTCGCCCTCTGCTGCGGCGGTCTTCTTGGCGCGCGGCAGGCGCCCCTTGGTGCCCTTGGGGATCTCAAGATCGGCGAAGAAGTGCGCGGAGGAAGAGTAAGTTTCTACCGGCTCGGGAACGTTCAGGCCCAGCGCCTTGTTGATCAGCGACCAGCGCGGCACATCGTCCCAGTCCACCAGGGTCACCGCGGTGCCGGTGTTGCCGGCGCGTCCGGTGCGGCCCACGCGGTGCAGGTAGGTGTTCTCATCGTCCGGGCACTGCAGGTTCACCACATGGGTGACGTCGTCCACGTCGATGCCGCGGGCGGCCACGTCGGTGGCCACCAGGATCTCGACCTTGCCGGAGCGGAAGGCCTTCAGAGCCTGTTCGCGCGCGCCCTGGCCCAGATCGCCGTGTAGCGAGCCGGCGTTGAAGCCGCGGTCCACCAGTTCGTCGGAGAGCTTGGCGGCCGAACGCTTGGTCTGGGTGAAGATGATGGTCTTGCCGCGGCCTTCGGCCTGCAGCAGGCGGGCCACCATCTCGTCCTTGTCCAGGTTGTGTGCGCGGTAGACCAGCTGGCGGATGTTGCGCTTGGTCAGCGAGCCGTCGTCCTCTGGATCCTGGGCGCGGATGTGGGTGGGCCGGGTCATGTAGCGGCGGGCCATGGTGATCACGGCGCCCGGCATGGTGGCGGAGAAGAGCATGGCCTGGCGCACTGGAGGCAGTGCTGCGAGGATGCGCTCCACATCCGGCAGGAAGCCGAGGTCCAGCATTTCGTCGGCCTCGTCCAGGACCACGGTGCGCACCTGCTTCAGGTTCAGCATGCGCTGGCGGTTCAGGTCGATCAGGCGGCCGGGGGTGCCCACGACCACGTCGGTGCCGGCCTTCAGCGCGGCGATCTGCTCGTCATAGGGGCGGCCGCCGTAGATGGTGGTGATTCGGATGCCCGAATGCTTGGAGGCGACGGCCAGGTCGGCGCCGACCTGGATGGCAAGTTCGCGGGTCGGGGCCACGATCAGCGCCTGCGGAGCTCCCGGGTGCTTAAGGTCTTCGTAGCCTGCATCGCCCTCGCGGATTACGCGCTGCAGGGCAGGGATGCCGAAGCCGAGGGTCTTGCCGGTGCCGGTCTTGGCCTGGCCGATGATGTCGTTGCCCCCCAGGGCCACCGGAAGGGTCAGCGCCTGGATCGGGAAGGGGTATTCGATGCCTGCTTCGAGCAGGGAAGCGACGATGTCTTCGCGGACATTCAGGTCGGCAAAGCTCTGCTTCGGCTCTTCCGCGGCGGTGTTTTCGTCAGGGGTGTCGGCAGGATCTGCCGCTAGCGTCGTTTCGCTCACGATCTCTGAGTTCTCATTTCGTTGTGGCACCGGGCCTAGGGGCCTGCGGTGCGATTCCAGCGGAGCCGATCGCTTGTGATGCATGCAGCGTGCCTAATCTGAAGGGGGTGCTGCGTGATGATGACCGCTGGGAAGTCATCAGGTAACTGGTGGTTATGTCAGCCCTGTGCGATCGGGCATCCTATTTAGTGATAATGACAGCATAACTTGTCCAGCATGAAATCAGCTGTTTGTCAGTTCGATGCCACAACTTCAAAGTGAATTTTTCTTTTCTTTGGATCAGCAAGGACGAGCTTGACCGAAACTACGGTGCCCGGCTGGCCAGGTCCGCTGAAGCTGCCGGTGATCGGTTCGGTCATCAGCTGCAGTGTGCCGGGCTTGGTCTTGTTATTCCCGGGATCCTTGTCCGGGGCATCGTGGGAGGCCTGCAGGACGATCGCCTCGAACTCTTCGCCGATGCGGTGCTGCATAGTGTAGGCCTCCAGAAGATCCACCGCCGCCTTGCTCACCCGGTTCGCGGCAGTGGAACTGGCGCGCATCAGCTCGGGCAGCTGCTCCAATGCGGTATGCAGCTCGTCGGGGATCGGTGCACCGGTGGAAATCAAATGGCAGGTCAGCAGCACGAACCGGTCAATCAGCCGGCGCAGCGGTGCGGTGGTATGCGCGTAGGGGGCGGCCAGCGCAGCCTGGATGAGTTCGGATTCGGGTTGGCCGTTGATGATCTGGTAGTCCGCTCCGCGGAAGAGCGATGCCGCGCGGTGCATGATCACCAGCTGCCGCGGATCGCGCAGGTCCAAGGTGTGCAGGAACTCTCCGTAGCTCAGGTCCTGGGGCCATGGGCAGCCCAGCAGCCTGGTCTGTTCGCGGAATGCCTGTTGGTCCTTGGGATCGGGGGCTGGCATGGTGCGCAGGATGCCAAAGCCTGCTCCGAGCATCAGGCGGGCGGCGCCGATGCCGGTGACCAGAGAGATCTGTGCGTTGAATTCTTCCAGCGGCAGCGGGGTGCGGCTGACCAGCTTGTAGCCTTGGCCGTCGGGGACGATCTCCTGGTCCGGCAGGTTCAGCGAGGCGCCGCCGCGCAGCCGTTCCTGGGTCAGCCGCGAGGTGCCGATTTCCGCGAGCAGCTTCAGCTGTGCATCGCCGTCGTGGGCGTCGAACCCTGCTTGGGCGCCCTCGTAGTCCAGCTGCGCCCTGGAGCGGATTTTGGTTCGGGTCAGCTCCACCTTGCCCAGCGAGCCTTCGTGGTCCAACCAGATTTTCCAGTGGAATGCCCGGCGCACCTGCTCGGGCAGCAGCGACCCGCGGTCTTCGGAAATCAGCGGCGGATACAGTGTGATCTTGCGCTGGGGAAGATAGTAGGTTTGCCCTCGCTGCCGGGAGATCTCGTCAAGCAGGCTGCCCAGATGGACGAAGGCCGGCACATCGGCGATGGCGTAGTGAACAAGGTAGCCGGTATCGACGCGCTCGAGATACATCGCCTGGTCCAAGTCGGTGGCGCCGAGCGGGTCGATAGTGAAGAACGGGATATTGGTGTCGTCCAGCTCCGGTTCGCCAAGGTCGAGCACTGCCTGTTCGGCTGCGGCCAGCACCTCAGGGGAGAAGTCTGCCGGCACGGAGAACTCGGTTTCGAGCTCGGAGAGCAGCTGCGCGAGGTCTGCGGTGGGCAGCGGCTGGGGGCTGAGAATACTTCGGTCGATCACTAGACTTGTCCCTTTCATGCAAACCAGAGCCCTTGGCCGACCGCCGGATCACATCCGCCGAGGCAGGGGATGAGCCTATCCTAGGCACCGCACGACACGAATAAGAAGAATCACCGTCCAGATTTCTGCCAGATCAACACTTTCGCCGCTTGTGAACACGAAGTTTGTCTGCAAGGAGTTGATCTGTTCAGTTGACCATTTGAAACTGCAGATCTGGACCAATTGTATTTTCCGCTCTTTCGTACAGCTGCGGTCCTGCGAAGAACTTCAAGGCCCGCCGCACCCCGGAGCCGTTGACATGCAGGCGCAGCAGCTGAATATCGGGGACCTGCCCGGCGAACCCCATGAGCGCATGCTTAAAGCAGTTGCCCCGCCGGATTCCGTTCGGGAATCGGGCGGGGCGACTGTACAGCTAGGGCAGCAGAAGACTACTGTGCGAAGCCTACGCGGCGGACTTCTTCCGGACCGACCTCAACGTAGGCGATGCCGGCGGATGGGATGAGGACTTCGCGACCCTTTGGATCCTTGAGCGACAGAACCGAACCGTCGGCAATAGCCTTAGCCACCAGTTCGTTGACTTCTGCGTTGCTCAGCTCGGACTCAAGTACGACTTCGCGGGCTACATTCGCAATGCCAATGCGGATTTCCATGATTCTTGGTGATCCTCTCCAAAGATGCTGCGCCCTGCTTCGAGGGCTCTCTTTTTATAACTTAGCTACTTTTCCTTGGGGAACTGGGAAATTCCGCGCCAAGCTAAACGGGAAATCAGATCAACCGCTGTCTGCTGGTCCACGGCGTCATTGGTGGTCGCCCAATATCGCGCCGAAACCTGGGAGAGGCCGGCCAGGGCGCGGCCTGCAAGCAGGCCTTCCTGCTCGTTCATCTCCGTGTCCTCGACGACTACCCGTGAAATCGACGTGGCCAAGCTGTTGTTGAACTCTTCAATGCGCGCGGCGATCAGCGGATCGGAGAGCACGTCGGATTCGAAGATCAGCCGGTAGGCCTGTGATTCGCTCTTGATGTACTGGTAGTACGTGTTGATCGTTGCGAAGACGCGCTGGCGATTGTCGTCAGTGGAGCGGATTGCATCGTCGAGCTGTTTGCTGAAATCAGCTAGGTGGGAGTCCAGCAGGGCGAGATAGAGCTCGCGCTTGCCGGGGAAGTGCTGATACAGCACGGGTTTTGACACTTTCGCCACTTCAGCGATTTCGTCCATCGATGCTCCGTGGTAGCCGTTGGCTACAAAGACTTGATGTGCTGCCTGCAGAAGCTGTCGGCGACGTGCTTCCCGGGGCATCCGTTGAGTGCGCTTGCCTTTGAGCGTTTCTATTTCACTCATGACGTCTACGACCTTTCCGCCTGCTTCGCGGTTCCGCCCACGTCATCATGCATTTCGCGGACACTGGAACCTACTTGCAAGTAGTATTCCACGCTTCGCTCATATTGTGGAATTCGTCACGCAGATTTCGTGACGTTTAGGCAGATTTGGTTTCAGCCTCGACCGGGCAATCAGCTGCAACGGCGGCGGGCTTTGCGTCCTGCGGTTCGCTCAGGTCCAACCCATACAGGGTTTCCAGGGCCGCAACATAGTCTGCGGTGCGTCCTTCGGCGGCCAGCTCGCGCGCTCGGACGGTTGGAATATGAAGCAGCTGGCGCATCATGCGGCGCATGGCCAGTTCGACTTCCTCGGCCGCCGCGGTGCAGCCATGCTGGGCGCGGACCTTTGCCACCTCGGCATCGAGCACGGCCTTGGTGTGCTGGCGCAGTGCAACGATGGCGAAGTCGGCTTCGCGCTCGCGCTGTGCATTGGAGAATTCGGTGGCAGCCTTCTTCACGATGCGGCTGGCCGCATGCACTGCCAGAGCCTGGTCGGTAGGAGCTGCCATGCGCACGGATTCAAGGGTGATCAAGTTGACGTCGGCCATTTCAACCAGGGCCGGGTCGAAGTCATGGGACAGAGCCATGTCGATGGCCACCAGCGGGTGGTTCTTGACGCGCACCTTTTCCAGGAAGCTGCGGTCCAGGCGGTGTCCGCCGCCGGAACAGCCCACGATGATGTCTGCTTCGCGCAGGGCCTGGGGGAGCAGCTCGTCGGTCAGCGGGAAGCCGCCGCGCTTGGCGGTGAACTCGGCCGCGCGTCCTGAGCTGGAATACACGGAGATGCGCTCCACGCCTCGCTCCTTGAGCAGCGCCATGGTGGCGCCTGCATAGGAGCCGGTGCCGAAGAGCACGACGTCCTGCTCCGCCCAAGCGGTGCTCTCGTCGGTCAATTCCTCGGCGAGGTCCAGTGCGACGGCCACCACCGATTTGCCCTGGGTGCCCAGGTTGGTGTTTGAGCCGACGTCCTTGGCCGCACGTGTGGCGTTCTGGAACAGGCGGGTGAGGTTGCTGGTGGTGGTCTTCTCCTGCTGCGCCTGGGTCAGTGCGCGACGCACCTGGCCGGCGATTTCCCGTTCGCCCACGACGGCTGAATCCAGCCCGGCGCCCACGGAGAACAGGTGCTCGATGACCGAATCGCCCTCAAGGGTGGTCAGCGCGCGGGCAAGATGGTCAGGCTGGAGATCTGCGCTGTCGGCAAGATGGTTGACCAGGTGCGCGGCCGCGTCGTCGACATTCTCAACGTCGGCGTACACCTCGAAACGGTTGCAGGTAGCCAGCACGACCGCGCCGTTGATGGCGGTCGAGTCATTAACGGAGGCAGCGGCCAGCCCGCTGGCCGAGGCGCTGATTTGTGCCACGGTCTCAAGGTCGAGCTGCGAGTGCGATGCGACAAGAGATAAGAAAACCACAATGTCCCAAGAATAAACTTCTATGGCCTGTAAAACAACGCAGGTTTGCCTAAGACCGCCGGGATTTGGGGGTTTGCGGGCCTTTCGCAACGCCACGAAGAAGTCCGCAAATGGGCTTTTGCCAGCAACAGTTGGCAGAATTGAGTCATGACCCTGTCGCAGAACCATCCGATGCTCGATGGACGTACCCAAGATTCCGCGTTGATCCAGGCTTTGACCGGCCGCAAGCCAGACCGCCATCCGGTGTGGTTCATGCGCCAGGCAGGCCGCTCCCTGCCCGAATACATGAAGCTGCGCGAGGGTGTGAGCATGCTCGACTCGTGCCTGGACCCGGCCATGGCAAGTGAGATTACTCTCCAGCCGGTGCGCCGCCACAAGGTGGACGCAGGCATCTTCTTCTCCGACATTGTCATTCCGCTGCGCCTTGCAGGCATCGGCGTGGACATCGTCCCGGGCGTCGGCCCGGTGCTCGACACCCCGATCCGCACCAAAGAACAGGTGGAGAACCTGCCGGAGCTGACCGATGAGTCCCTGGAGCCGATCCGCCAGGCCGTGGCGCTGACCGTCGCAGAACTGGGCAGCACCCCGCTGATCGGCTTCGCCGGCGCACCGTTCACCGTGGCCGCGTACATGGTGGAGGGCAAGCCGAGCCGCGACCACCTGGGCCCGCGCACCATGATGCACACCGACCCTGAGGTCTGGGACGGGCTGATGAACTGGGCGGCCGACGCGTCGGGCAAGTTCCTGCGCGCCCAGGTGGAGACGGGAGCCTCCGCGGCCCAGCTCTTCGACTCCTGGGCCGGCTCGCTCTCGCTGCCCGACTACCAGAAGTACGTCGCCCCCTACTCTTCGTGCGCCCTGGACTTCGTGCGGGATCTTGGCGTGCCGCTGATCCACTTCGGCACCGGCACCGGCGAACTGTTGACCGCGATGCGCGATGTGGGAGTGGACGCCGTGGGCGTCGACTACCGCATTCCGCTGGACACCGCGATCGAGCGCCTGGGCACCGGAGTTTCGGTGCAGGGCAACATCGATCCGGCGCTGCTGGCCGCCCCATGGGAGGTGCTTGAAGCACATGTGCGCCAGGTAGTGGCCGCAGGAGCCGGCGCCCGCGGACATGTGGTGAACCTGGGGCACGGCGTGCCGCCGACCACCGACCCGGCGGTGCTGAGCAAAGTGGTCGAGCTCATTCATTCGCTGTAGGCCCAGCGGACTAAGCTAGAAAATACAGGCAGCAACAACACTCAACAGGTAGAAGGTGCATCGGTACGTGAGCAAGGACCAGCGCAGCGAAAACCAGCCGGCACAGCAGCCACAGGCGCCAGCGCCCAAGGCACGCCGGGACATTGCCACCGACGCTGCGGCGCATGCCTTGCGGCTGCTTGAAAAGGTGCGCGCGGCGACCGAGGCGCAGGTGCAGAAGCGCGCCGCGGCCAAGCCCGCCGAGCCTGCCGCCCCGCATGCGATCGTGGTCGGCGGCGGCGTGGCAGGACTGGTCGCCGCCCGCGATCTGCACCAGACCGGTTACCGGGTCACCGTGCTGGAGGCCTCCGACAGCTTTGGCGGCTGCGTGCGCCGCACCGAAGTGGACGGCCTGCAGGTGGACGCCGGGGCGGAATCCTTCGCCGTGCGCGGTGGCACCGTCGCCGGCTACCTGGACGAGCTGGATTTGGGCGCGAAGATCGTGCAGACCTCGGGCCAGCGCGCCTGGCTGGTCCACGGCGACGAGCAGAAGCTGCTGGCCGACCCACTGCCTGCCACTGCGCTGATGGGAATTCCCGGCAACGTGCGCACCGACGAGGTGCGCAACATCATCGGCCGCACCGCCACCGTGCGCGCCGCCGCGGACCTGATCACCCCGATGAGCAGGAAATGGGCCACCGAGAAGCTCACCGTGGCGGAGGTGGTCCGCTCCCGCATGGGCCAGGCGGTGCTCGACGAACTGGTGGCCCCCGTGGTCTCCGGCGTGTACTCCACCGACCCGGCGCAGCTCGACATCGACGCAGCCGCCCCGGGGCTGCGCGAGGCCATGCAGCAGACCGGCTCGCTGGCCCGCGCGGTGGCGCAGCTGCAGCAGGATGCCCCGGCAGGATCGCGGGTGGCCGGCCTAGAAGGCGGCATGTACACGCTCATCGAGGCCCTGGTCGACCGCCTGCAGGAGGCGGGGGCGCTGCTGGTGCGCAATTCGCCGGTGGCCTCCATTGACCATGACGCGGAATCGGCCCAGCCGTTTACCGTACACACCCTGGGCCAGGAACTGAAGGCGGACCGCGTGGTCATCGCCACCGAAGCGCAGCCGGCCATCGGCCTGCTGAACCAGCTGCTCGACGACGAACACCAGATTTCCTCCGACTCCCAGCCCAATGCCATTGCCCTGGCCATCCTGGTCGTGGACAAGCCTGAGCTTGACGACGCCCCGCGCGGATCCGGAGTGCTGGTTTCCCGCAACGCACCGGTGCATGCCAAGGCCCTGACCCACTCCAGCGCCAAATGGTCGTGGCTGGGCGAGCAGGGCGGACCGGGCACCCACGTGGTGCGCCTGTCCTACGGCCGCATCGGCGAAGCCGACGAGCTGGTCGCCAGCGGGGACGACGCGGCGCTGATCGAGCAGGCAGTCAAAGACGCTTCAAAGATTCTGGGTGTTCAATTGCAGCCGGAGGACGTGCTGGACAGCGCGGTGTCCCGATTCAGCGACATGGTGCCGCTGCAGGGGACGGCCGCCGCGCAGCGCCGCACCCAGGTGCGGCAGGCGGCAGGCAGCATCCCTTCCCTGGATGTGGTGGGCGCCTGGATGGCAGGCACCGGGCTGGCGCGGGTCATCGCCCAGGCACGGCGTGCGGTGGCCATCAGCGCCAGCTAGGCCGCGGGATTCCAACAGACTTTTAGACCGAATTCAGATCAATTGATCAAGGAGAAACAGTAAGTGAGCAACGCACCGGAGCAGAATTCGCCAGTCATTCGCGAACGCGAAAACGCTGGTGAAAACCCGACCTTCTTCTATACCCTGTGGACCATCTTCAAGCGTTCGGCAGTTGTCGAGCGCTCCGCTGCCGCTGCCACCGAGTTCGACGCGCTGACCGAAAAGCTTGCCGAAAACGGCGTGACCCTGCGCGGAATCTACGACGTCTCCAACATGCGCGAAGACGCCGACATCATGATCTGGATCCACGGCCCGGCCGCCGAACTGCTGCAGTCCGCCATGCGCCAGATCCGCCGTTCGGCCCTGCTGGAAGGCACCGAGATCGCCTACTCCACCATGGCCGTGCACCGCGAGGCAGAATTCGCCAAGGACCACTCGCCGGCCTTCGCCCGCGGCGTGGCAGCCAAGGAATGGATGACCGTCTACCCATTCGTCCGCTCCCACGACTGGTACACCATCGACCCGGCGGCCCGCGGCAAGATGCTGCGCGACCACGGCATCCTGGGCCGCGAATTCCCTAACGTGCTGGCCAACACCGTGGCCGCCTTCTCCTTCGGCGACTACGAATGGCAGATCTGCCTGGAAGCCGATGACATGATCGACCTGGTCGACATGATGCGCCACCTGCGCTACACCGAAGCACGCCACCACGTGCGCGAAGAAACCCCGTTCTACACCGGCCGCCGCATCTCGGCCGCCGATGCACTTGAGGTATTGCAGTGACCCAGAGCTTCGACCCGCGCACCGGCTACGACGAAAATGGACGCATGGAGCCCAAGGCCTATGACGCGATCCTGCTCGCCTCCTTCGGCGGGCCCGAAGGCCAGGACGACGTCATCCCGTTCCTGCGCAATGTTACCGGCGGGCGCGGCATCCCCGATGAGCGCCTGGAAGAAGTCGCGGTGCACTACCGCAAGAACGGCGGGGTCTCGCCGATCAACGCCCAGAACCGGGCGCTGAAGGCGGCGTTGGAAGCCGAGCTGGCCTCCCGCGGCATCGACCTGCCGATCTACTGGGGCAACCGCAACTGGCATCCGTTCGTGAACGACATCCTGGAGCAGATCGCCGCCGACGGGCACCGCAAGGTGCTGCTCATGGGCACCGGCGCCTATGCCGGCTACTCGGCCTGCCGCCAGTACCGCGAAGACCTGGGCATGGGCCTGCGCGCCACCGGGTTGGAAGGCGTGGTGGAAGTGGACAAGCTGCGCCAGTTCTTCGACACTCCCGCCTTTGTGACCCCATTCGTCGACGGGCTGCGCACCTCGCTGGCCACCGTCCGCGAACAGCTGGAAGCCGCCGGCAAGCCCGAAGGACGGATCAAGATAGTCTTCGTGACGCACTCGATCCCGATGTCCGATGCCAACGCGGCTGGCCCCGAAGCCATCCGCGCGAAGCTGGATGAGAACCTGTACACCGCACAGCACCGCGCGGTGGCCAACTACATCCTTGCCAACGTGGAGGAAGCAGCAGGCCTGGAGCATTCGCTGGTCTACCAGTCCCGCTCCGGCGCCCCGCACACCCCGTGGCTTGAACCTGACATCAACGATGCCTTGGAAGAAGACGCCGCCGCCGGCGTGGACGGCGTGGTCGTGGTGCCGATCGGCTTCATCTCCGACCACATGGAGGTGCTCTGGGATCTGGACACCGAGGCCAAGGACACCTGCGCAGAGCTGGGCCTGGCTTTTGACCGCGTGGCCACCCCCGGCACCCATGAAGCCTTCGTCTCCGGCCTGATCGACCTGGTTGAAGAACGTCTGGCCAGCAAGGACGGCAAGGCGCTGCGCGAAGGCCGCTGCTCTGTGGTCGACGGCGGGCCGTGGTTCGACGTCTGCCGTCCGGGCTGCTGCGAAAAGGCGGCGCTGGACGGCACCCTGCGCCCGACCATCGGCGCCGTGGACTCCGAGGTGGGGGTGCCACAGGCATGAGCGAATCATTTCGCGTAGGCACCCGCGGCAGCGCGCTGGCTACCACCCAGACTGGTTGGGCCGCCGACGCGCTGGCGCAGCTCTCCGGCCTTGAGGTGGACACCGTGCTGGTGAAGACCGAGGGCGATGTGGTCACCGGCTCGTTGGCCACTCTGGGTGGCACCGGCGTGTTCGCCGCCGCACTGCGCCAGCACCTGCTCGACGGCGGATGCGACCTTGCGGTGCACTCCCTGAAAGACCTGCCCACGGCCCAGCCCGAGGGCCTGGTGCTCGCCGCCATCCCGGAACGCGAGGACGTGCGCGACGCCCTGTGCTCCCGCGATTCGCTCACCCTCGATGAGCTGCCGGAGGGCTCGAAGATCGGCACCGGTTCGCCGCGGCGTGCGGCCCAGCTGCGCGCCTACCGCAAGGACCTGCAGATCGTGGACATCCGTGGCAACGTGCCCACCCGACTGGGCAGGGTCAAGGGCATGGGGGAGACCCATGACGACGGCAGCGTGGGACGCAGCACCCAGGGCGACCTGGATGCGGTGATCCTGGCGGCCGCCGGCATGCGCCGTCTGGGTCTGGAACAGCACATCACCCAGTACTTGGATCCCTCCATTATGCTGCCTGCCCCGGGCCAGGGCGCACTGGCGCTGGAAACCCGCACCGCCGGCAGTGGACACGCCAAGCTGGATGCCGCACTGGCGCAGTTCGACGACCTGCACACCCGGCTGCAGGTGGAGGCCGAGCGTTCGCTGCTGGCCACCCTTGAGGCCGGCTGCGCCGCGCCAATCGGCGCGCTGGCGCGGGTCGAAGGCGAGCAGCTGGTGCTTGACGCCGTGGCCTGCAATCCGGATGGCTCCGAGGTCATGCGCCGCAGCGCCGCGGCACCGCTGGGCGATGTAGTGGCCGCCAAGGAACTGGGCGCGAGCCTGGCCGTGGCGATGATCGCCGACGGAGCCGCAGTGGTTGCAGGACTGGCCTAAAACTATCCATGGGCTATGAAGCACTGATCCTGCGCGATGCGGCGCGAGCCGCCGCCACCGTGCGGGAATTCAATCAGCTGGGCATCACCTCGCGGTGTGCCCAGCTCATTGCCGCCATCTGGCCCAAGGACACGGCCGAACTTGAAGCCTTAGGCCGCAGGCTGAGCGCCGGCGAATTCGACTGGCTGGTGCTCACCAGCGCCAACACCGTGCACGTGCTGGCCCAGCTGCTGGAGGGCAGGAAGCTGCCTGAGCGGCTGCGCCTGGCTGTGGTCGGCGCCAAGACAGCCCAGACTGCCCGCGAACTGCTGGGCATCGAGCCCGATTTCACCCCACAGGTGCAATCGGCGGCCGGAATGGTCGAGAAATGGCGGCCGGAGGCCGGGTCAACAATCTGCTACCCGCACGGTGACCTGGCCAGCGGCACGCTGGCCCAGGGGCTGGCGCGGCTGCCGGTCACGGTCTGCGAGGCCATCGCCTACTACACCGTCAACGCCCCGGCCCTGGGAGAAGTGGACAAGCAGCCGGCCCCGCAGGGCATCGAGAGCATTGCGCCGGAAGCAGTCAAGGACTTGCTGGGGGAGCTGGACCTGGTTCTCTTCACGGCACCGAGCATCGCCCGGCGCTTTGTCCAGCTGGCCGGCAGCAGCCTGCCCGGGCGCTGCCGCACCCTGGCCATTGGCAGGCCCACGGCGGCCGCGATGAAAGCGGCGGGACTGCCAGTCCACGCGGTAGCCCAGGACCCCGGGCCCAAGGGCCTAGCCGCGGCGGCCGCCGCGCTGCTGCACGCGCCCAACTAAACTTTGTATATACCTGTCAGAAGAATCTGGAGAGAAGAAGCCATGGGTTTCCCACAGCATCGTCCGCGCCGCCTGCGGCAGAATCCTGCCATCCGCCGCCTGGTGGCAGAAAATGAGCTGGCAGCACGCCAGCTGATCCTGCCGGTCTTCGTGCGCGAAGGCCTGAGCCAGCCCAAGGAAATCAGCTCCATGCCGGGCGTCTACCAGCACACCATGGACACCTTGAAGGCTGCAGCCAATGACGCCGCCGCCAAGGGCCTAGGCGGCATCATGCTCTTCGGCATCCCGGAGGACCGCGACGAAAACGGCAGCGCGGGCATCGACCCGCAGGGCATCCTGAATCAGGGCATTGCCGCCGTGCGCGCAGAGGTGGGCGACGAGCTGGTCGTCATGTCGGATGTCTGCCTGGACGAATTCACCTCCCACGGACACTGCGGCGTGCTGGACGCCAAGGGCAGCGTGGACAACGACGCCACCTTGGAAATCTACGGCCAGATGGCTGTGGCCCAGGCCGAGGCCGGAGCCCACATGCTCGGCCCCTCGGGCATGATGGACGGCCAGATCGGCGTGATCCGCCAGGCCCTGGACGAGGCCGGACACCAGGACACCGCGATCCTTGCCTACAGCGCCAAGTACGCCAGCGCCTTCTACGGCCCATTCCGCGAAGCTGTCGACTCCCAGCTGAAGGGCGATCGCCGAACCTACCAGATGGACTCGGCCAACCGCCGCGAAGCAGTGCTGGAAGCCGAGCTGGACATCGCCGAGGGCGCTGACATGATCATGGTCAAGCCGGCCATGAGCTACCTGGACATCGTGCGCGACATCGCCGACATCTCCCCGGTCCCGGTCTCCGCCTACCAGATTTCCGGCGAGTACTCGATGATCGAGGCCGCCAGCGCCAACGGCTGGATCGACCGCAAGGCCTCGGTGCTTGAATCGCTGCTGTCCATCAAGCGTGCAGGCGCCGAACAGATTCTCACGTACTACGCAGCCGAGGTTGCCGGCTGGCTCAAGGAAGGTAAATAAGCTTCATGTCCAATTCAGAACTGCTCTTCGCCCAGGCTCGCGAGGTCATGCCCGGCGGCGTAAACTCCCCGGTGCGCGCCTTCGGTTCGGTCGGCGGCATCCCTCCGTTCATGGTCGGCGCCAAGGGCGCTTACCTCACCGACGCCGACGGCAAGGAATACGTCGACCTGGTCTGCTCCTGGGGTCCAGCACTGCTGGGCCACTCGCACCCTGAAATCCAGTCTGCCGTGCACGCCGCTGTGGACCACGGCCTGTCCTTCGGCGCCTCCACCCCGGATGAAGCAAAGCTCGGCCAGCTGATCAAGGACCGCATGGGCGGGGTGGAGCGCGTGCGCATGGTCTCCACCGGCACCGAGGCCACCATGACCGCGGTGCGCTTGGCCCGCGGCTACACCGGCCGCGAACTGATCATCAAGTTCTCCGGCTGCTACCACGGCCACCTCGACTCGCTGCTGGCAGACGCCGGCTCCGGCGTTGCCACCTTGGCTCTGCCGGGTTCCGCGGGCGTCACCGCAGCTACCGCGGCAGAGACCCTGGTGCTGCCGTACAACGACCGTGCTGCAGTTGAGACCGCCTTCGCCGAGCACGGCGAGAACATCGCGGCAATCATCACCGAATCTGCACCGTGCAACATGGGCGTTGTCACCCCCGAGGAAGGCTTCAACAAGTTCCTCAAGGACACCACCGCCAAGCATGGCGCGCTGCTGATCGTTGACGAGGTGCTTACCGGCTTCCGCGCTTCCTCCTCGGGCTACTGGGGCCTGACCGGCAAGATCGAAGGCTGGAACGCGGACCTCTACACCTTCGGCAAGGTCATCGGCGGCGGCCTGCCGACCGCAGCCCTGGGCGGCCGCGCCGAGGTCATGGACTACCTGGCTCCGCTGGGCCCGGTCTACCAGGCAGGCACCCTGTCGGGCAACCCGGTGGCCATGGCCGCTGGCATCGCCCAGCTGACCCACGCCACCGACGATGTCTACACCCACCTGACCAAGCAGTCGGATGCCCTGCAGGAAGCAATCATCGAGGCATTCACCGCCGAGGGCCTGGACCACTCGATCCAGCGCGCCGGCACCCTGTTCTCGGTAGCCTTCGGCACCTCGGAAAAGGGCGTGCACAACTACGCCGATGCACAGGCCCAGGAGACCTTCCGCTACGCACCGTTCTTCCACTCCATGCTTGACTCGGGAATCTACCTGCCGCCAAGCGTGTTCGAAGCATGGTTCGTATCCGCTGCCCATGACGATGCTGCAATGGAGAAGATCTTCGCGGCCCTTCCTGCCGCCGCTAAGGCAGCATCGGCTGCCAAGGCTTAAGGTTTCCTACCGACAGTTCTCAGTTTTAGCTCCCTGCATCTGCCCGGCACTTTGTGCTGGGGCCAGGTGCGGGGAGCTGACTGCGTTCTAGCGTGGAATCGGAACACATTCAGGAGGTCTGAATCACAGGGGAACAAGGCGAGGGCGGTTGATCAGGGGAGTGGGAAGCGCCGGTTGACTTCAGATCTGCTGTTGCGTGGTTTGGAGAAAACGACCATGTCAATGAGCTATTTATAGAACGATACCAAGGGGCGAAAATCCTTGTCAGAAGCTGAATCGCGTGGAACGATGCTTCCTGATCTGAGAAAATGCGAAAAATCGTTCCCATCTTGGACAGCTAGGCTTGTGCGGTAAGTTTTCACATTTCATCTCCCAAAGGCATTAGATTGAGCCTCTTTCGTACCAAGCCCATTGAGAGTTTCCTAGCTGATGCAGCAGGACCCGGGCGCCAGCTCAAACGGACACTCACCACCTGGGATCTGATGATCATGGGCGTCGCGGTATCGGTGGGTGCAGGCATCTTCTCCGTCGGTGCTCGTGCAGCGGCCAACTATGCAGGCCCTGCGGTCATTATTTCCTTTGTCATCGCCGCACTCACCTGCGCCATGGCCATCATGTGCTATGCCGAGTTCGCAACGGCGATACCCGTTGCGGGTTCTGCCTACGTATTCTCCTACGCCACCGTAGGCGAATTCATCGCCTGGATCGTCGGTTGGGGCCTGATTCTCGAGCTGTTTACCGCCGCCGCGGTTATCGCCAAGTACTGGGGCATTTACCTCACTGAAGTCTTCCAGTTCGCTGGAATCAACCTTTCGCCGAGCATTGACCTGGGGCCGGTGACCATGAACTGGGGACCGCTGCTCATTGTTGCGATCTTCACCGTACTGCTTGTTCTGGGAACCAAACTATCGGCGACCGTCGGCAACGTGTTCACCGTGATCAAAATTGCCGTCGTGCTGTTCGTGATCGTCGCAGGCCTCTTCTACCTCAAGGCGGAGAACTTCACCCCGTTTGTCCCGGAGGCTGTACCGGCCGCCGCGAACGGTTCCACCGGTGTTCTTGAGCAGTCACTCTTCTCCTTCGCCACGGGCGCAGCTCCAGCGCAGTATGGCATGGCAGGGGTGCTGGCAGGCGCGGCCCTGGTGTTCTTCGCTTTCGTCGGCTTTGACGTCGTTGCCACGAGTGCAGAAGAGGTCAAGAACCCGAACAAGACGCTGCCCCGTGGCATTTTCGCTGGTCTGGCGTTGACCACGCTGCTGTATATTGGCGTCTCTTTCTCGCTGACTGGCATGGTCTCCTACAAGGAACTGGCCGCGGTTGAGAACCCGACATTAGCCACCGCCTTTGCTGCTGCGGGCAACGAGGGTGCAGCCGCCGTCATTGCTGTTGGCTCGCTGATCGGCCTGACCACAGTGGTGATGGTGCTGCTGATGGGGCTCTCACGGGTAGTGCTGGCCATCAGCCGCGACGGACTGCTTCCGCAATCATTGTCCAAGGTCAGCGCCAAGCGCGGCACCCCGGTGCGGATCACTGTCATCTGCGGCACTCTGGTGGCCTTGGTAGCAGGCTTCACGCGCGTAGATGTGCTTGAAGAGATGATCAATATCGGTGCGCTGTCAGCGTTCGTCATGGTCAGTCTGGGCATCTTGGTTCTGCGCCGCAAGCGCCCCGACCTCAAGCCGGCTTTCCGAGTGCCCTTCGGTCCGGTCATCCCGATCGTTTCGGCACTGTTGTGCACCTATCTGATGCTCAACCTGGCAGTTGAAACCTGGCTTTACTTTGCCGTGTGGCTGGTTGCCGGCGTGCTGATCTATTTCTCGTACGGGCGAGGACACTCGCGCCTAAACGAGGAAGAAGCAGCAGGGGAGTACACACTCTCCGAAGACGCGGAAGATCTGGAAACCAGTTCAGCTTCATCAACAAAATAGTCTGCTAATCGGTTGACCGCAAGACTACGGATCTCGATTCATCAGTGCCTGCGAAAACACCGGTGTATTTCATGCGTCTGCCAATGAAGTGACGCGGAATGAATCGGTGTTTTTCGTCGGGCTGTCAAAAAGTGTTTGTGGACAAAAGGGCCCTCAATGATTCGGTCGGAAGACCATTCTGAAGCGTGGTTGGAACTTCGAATGGACACCGGGACAGAACTTATAGTTTCTGACGCAGCCAATTGAGGGCCTGCGTTGTTCTCAATGGAAGACGGAACACTTCGTCAGAGGCGAGTACATCGTCAACTAGAACTCGAACCTGTTCTATTTCTTTTTTCGATGGAAGGCTCCGACGATCATTGACACATGCCGCTAGGACCGTACGAATCGATCGAATATCACGAATCAATTGTTGGAAGCCTGGAGCGTCAATGTCTGCCGGGGCCTTGATAATGTCGATCTCAGTAAATGAGAGTTGATAGGCCAACTCTCCACGTGTCTTTCTCGTAATCCATGAAATCAACCCGTCACCAGGAAATCTCGCTCTGATCATGCTGCTGGGAATGTCTGCATGATTGAGAGCTGTGTTCATGGCTTGGTCTAAGGCGTTTTCATATTCATCGAGCAGGAAACGATAGATGGGAAAATCAGGGAGTGCTTCTGATGGGAATGAATCGTGTTCCCACGCCCATTGATCCCACCGTACAGTCCCTCGATCGATGCTAAGACGAGCTGTCAAAGCACCTTCAGTTGGATCTCCGCACGAGCAGAAAATCAGTGGAATCCGACCTTGGGAAGGAAAATGCTCCGCCACAGAATCGATTCCTAGAAGCACACTTCTGGCGAGGGGTGGACTGATCGCATCGAAAATGGTGACGTACCCAGAACTGATACCGAGTCCGGCCTGACTACTGAGACTGATGCCATCGAGGATGAACTCGACGCCCGTGTAGATGGTTTCTGAATCCCGCTCACCTCGGTTGATTGCAACAACAGAATGAGCCCATAATCGCTTGCCGATCGTCAAAGTGGACATGAGCTATTGTGGCATGGCAGCTACACTTCGACTCTTGATTTCAGAGCAAACACACCAAGACACTACTAAGCTGCTAGCTTCTCGTACCGTGGAGAAAATTGCCCTTGGGCCTGTCTGATGCCTTAAACAATGGTGGGCGCCAATCCAAAGGACTGGCACCCACCATTGATGTGTTCTAAAGATTAGAAGGCTGGGATGACGCTTCCGTCGGTCCAGGTCTTCTTGATGTAGTCGCGAACTTCGTCAGAGTGTAGCAGCTCGTCAAGCTTCTTGATGGCTGGGGTCTCTTCGCCTTCGCGCCAGGTCAGGAAGTTGGCGTTAGGGTTGTTTTCGCCGGACTCCTGAGCCAAGATTTCATCCTTGTTCAGCTTGGCCTGGACGATGAAGTTGCCGTTGATAACTGCAACGTCAATCGAATCATCCTTGGTGTAGTACTGCGGAACCTGTTCGGCGTTAGCATCCTTGAGGACGAGGCCCTTAGGGTTCTTTTCCTTGTCGTCGGCCACGGTCAGCACCGAATCATCGTCGGCAAGGTTCTTCAGCAGGCCAGCCTGCTCCAGTACCTTCATGCCGCGCAGCTGGTTCACTGGGTCGTTGTTCAACAGTACGGTGGCACCGTCGGTTACGTCCTCAGGCTTGTCGAACTTCTTGGAGAAGACGGTCATTGGCTCAACATGGATGCCTGCACCGTGGGCGAACTTGTAGCCCTTCTCTTTCATTTCGGTCTTCAAGTAGTTCTCGGTCTGGAAGTAGTTGGCATCCAGCGAGCCATCTTCCAGCGAGGTGTTCGGGGTGACATAGTCATCGATTTCCACGACGTCCAGATCGATGCCGGCGTCCTTGGCCAGGTTCTCATCAATGAAGTTCAGGATGTCAGCCTGTGGAACCGGGCTGGCTCCAACCTTGACGACAGCTGGCTTCGCAGGATCCAGTGAAGCCGTAGCCTCAGGGGCTGCCTCGGTGCTGCCGCAGGCAGAGAGGGCGAAAGCGGCGATGAGGCCGGTGGCTGCGAGTGCAAGCTTTTTGCGCATGTTGGGTATTCCTTTGATTCGAGTCATAAATGACGCGTGTGCGAGTGGTTATTGCCGGTTAGCTGAGCACGCCGGCCCCATCGGATAAACCGATGGAAGTTTGTTGCCTAGCGGTGATCGACCTTGCGGGCGATTGCATCGCCGATCATCTGGACCAGCTGGACCATGATGACCATGATGATGATCGTCAAGATCATAATTTCCGGGTTATATCGGGTGTAGCCGTAGTTGTAGGCCATGCGGCCCAAACCGCCGCCGCCAACCAAACCGGCCATTGCTGAGTAGCCAATCAAGGTAACTACGGTGGTGGTAATTGCTGCGACGATACCCGGCATGGCTTCTGGCACCATGACCTTGCGGATAACCTGCATCTTTGTTGATCCCATGACCAGGGCCGCATCGACCTTGCCGGAAGAAACGTCGCGCAGTGCAGTTTCGACCAGTCGGGCGAAAAACGGAATGGTACCAAGGGTCAGTGATACCGAGGCGGCTACTGGACCAAGTGAGGTTCCGACAATGAGCGCCGCAAATGGAATCAGCGCCACCATCAAAATCGCGAAGGGGATGGAGCGGGTAATGTTCACAATCACCCCGGAAAGGACTACGTTCAGCCAGCGGATCGGCGCCAGCCCGTCCTTGCCGGTGACATGAAGCAGGATGCCTAGGACCAAGCCCACGACAGCGGTGACGACACCAGAGATCAGTGTCATTTCCAGAGTTTCCCAGGTGGCGGTGAGCATTGCCTTCTGGACTGTTGGAGTGAGGAAATCAAACATTTACTTGGTTCCCTTCACGGTCACGGCGATGCCATTTGACTGCAGATGGTTGATGATTTCCTGCTCGTTGATACCTGCCGGGAGCTGGATTCGAAGGTGGGCGTATTGCTGGTCTGAGAGCTGCTCAACAGACCCTGCCAAGACATTGACATCAATGTTGAACTGGCGCGACAGCGAAGAAATGACCGGCTCCGTGGCCTGATCGCCGGTGTACAGCAAATCAAGAATGGTTCCCGAACCTGCAGAACGCGGGGCGTCTCCTGGCAGCGGCATCAGGGTCTGTGCCAATCGGCCCTTGGCATTAGAGATGACCGAAGCAATGTCGCCGTGCTCCACGATTTTGCCGCCTTCAAGCAGCGACACCGAGTCACATGCCTGCTTCACAACATGCATCTCATGGGTAATGATCAGCACGGTGATGTTCAGACGGCCGCGAAGTTCCTTGACCAGCTCAAGAATCTCGTCGGTGGTCTTGGGATCCAGCGCACTGGTCGGCTCATCGCACAGCAGGACGTCCGGGTCGGTCGCCAAGGCGCGGGCAATGCCCACACGCTGGCGCTGGCCGCCGGACAGCTGGGAAGGATAGGCCTTGGCAAACTTGTCCAGGCCGACAAGCTCGAGAAGCTGGGCAACCTTGGTCTTGATTTCGTTTTTCGGCGTGCCGGTGAGCTCCAGCGGGTAGCCGACGTTTTCTTCAGTGGTCCGGGAATCGAACAGGTTAGCGTGCTGGAAGACCATGCCGATCCGGCGACGCGCGTCGCGCAATTCCGAAGCGCTGACGTTGGTCAGCTCCTTGCCGTTGACGGCAACGGTTCCCGAGGTCGGCTGGTCAAGCAAGGTCAGGCATCGGACAAGGGTGGACTTGCCAGCCCCAGAATGTCCGACGATACCGTGAATTTTCCCGGTGGGGACTTCAAGGCTCACTCCAGCCAGGGCTACAACTTCGTTGTTTCCCTGGCGGTAGACCTTGCGCAGGTCACTAACTGTGATCACTAGGCGTGTTCCTTCAGATTCTCAAGGGTATAGAGAGTACCCTCTATCTAATCATCATCGAACAAAATCGCCCGAATGCATCCCATCTCAAGGTCATCATTCTTCATCTACGGGAATATCTCGGGAGCTGCCGAATAACATTCGCCGGTTTAGCGTGATAAATGAACGAATGAGCTAAATTGCCCCTAGTGTGACGAGCCAATTTCCAATGTGAAGTGCATTACTCTTTTGTGACGTAACAGTTGATCAACTGTCCTTAATGGGCCACGCGCCATCGACAACTGCGTCGGGTTTGCTCTTGCGCAGATATGCCTGGAAGCTTTCAGCCTGTTCTCGAGCCCATCCGATTTGCCAGCCGTGAAGCACCTGCGGGTCAACCTGCAATTGCGGGTAGAGCTCCGCAAGAGCCCGGCCAACGGCAACGCAGGCGACCGCGTCGGCGAAAGAAGTATGTGCATTTTCCAGCACTACGCCATAGTGCTCGCAGGCGGCGGCCAGCGTGCGCTTGCCCTTGCGGAACTTGTCCACCTGCTTGTCGATGATGAATGGATCAATGACATTGCCGGGGATGAACGGCGGCATGTCATAGCGAAGCGCTTCAGAGTAGAGGACGGAAAAGTCATAGGACGCGTTGAACGCAATCAACGGAGCCTGTTCGGAAGCAAAGCTGAGCAGGCCAAGGATCTCACGCACCGCCTGAGCCGCCGGAATGCCCTCGGCCCGCGCCTTTTCTGTCGAGACGCCGTGAACGGCCGTTGCCGCCTCGGGAATCTCAACGCCCGGATCAACCAGCCATTCGCGCTGATTGACGATCTTCCCCTCGGCGTCCAATAAGACCACCGAAGCGGTGACGATGCGTGCGGTGTTGGTGTCAACGCCGGTCGTTTCAAGATCAAAGCCCACGGCCAGTCCCTTATGCCATTCAGTCATACACCAACGCTACAACCCGGGGCCGACAGCTGGGGGATCGGACTCGCCTGTTGTGGGGAATGGCAAGTGGCTTGGCAGAATGGAAGCATGATCGAAGACCGGGCGGAAGAATCAATCGACTACGCGGATGCGGTGCACCAGCTGGCCATGATGGTTCCACCCGGTGCGGTGCTCAGCTACAAGGACGTGGCGGAACTGCTCGGCAGCGGCGGTGCGCGGCAGGCGGGCAAAGCCATGGGCAGCGCACCAGCGGGCACACCGTGGTGGAGGATTATCCGCTCCAACGGCTCAATGGCCCCAGCGCTCGAATCCGAGGCGCGAATCCACTGGGAGGAAGAGAACCTTGCGGCGCCCGGACGCAACGTGAGCATGAAGACCAAGCGGTGGAACCCTACCGAATCGCAATGGGAAAAGATCGATGGACTGCGCCGCGCGCTGGGCAACTCCGAAATGTGGGAAGCAGATGATCAACTATGAGCATGGAAGAAGTGTTGGAACCAGAACACAGCCGCAGCGATCTTGCCCGGAAACTTGAACAAGCCAAGTCCCCGCTGTTGGTCTTGGGCGCACCGGGCACCGGCAAGACCACAGCGCTGATCGACGCCGCGGTTGCCCACCTTGACGCGGGAGCCGACCCGCTGACACTGCTGATCATCGCTCCGACGCGCCTGAGCGCCGCCTCGATCCGTGACGAGCTCAGCCGCCGCGCGCAGCGCACCTTCACCGAACCAGTAGTCCGCACCTGGTCCGCCTATGCTTTCGACCTGATCCGCCGCGCCCGCGTGGAAGGGCTGCTGCCATTCATTGAACGCACCCCGCGCCTGCTCTCTGGCCCGGAACAGGACACGCTGATCGGAAACCTGCTCGAAGGACACGCCCTCGGGCTCACCCCGGGCCCGGGCTGGCCCGCGGAGCTGGAACTTGCTGTGCCAACACGCGGATTCCGCAAGGAGCTGCGCGAGTTCTTCGACCGCGTCTCGGAACTCGGACTGGACCCGGGAGACATCGCAGGCTACGGAGAAAGCACCCAGCGCCAAGAATGGGTTGCCGCGGCCCTGTTCTACCAGGAGTACCGAGACCTGCTCGACTTGGGCAATGCCGAAGCCTTCGACCCGGCGGGACTGATCACCAGGGCGGCGCAGATTCTCGAGGAAAATCCGCAGTTCCTGAATGATGAGCACGACAAGCTCTCGCTGGTTCTGGTCGACGACCTGCAGGAAGCGACCCTATCGCAGCACCGGCTGCTGCAGCTGCTGGGCAAGGACCGCCCGATGGTGGCCTTTGCCGCCCCAGACAGCGTGGTTCAAGGCTTCCGCGGCGCCCGCGCCGACGAGCTGCACCGCTTCGCCCAGCGCTACAGCAGCAGCGGTTCGGCCGAGAGCATCGAACTGACCGCCAGCCACCGCATGGCACCGGCCATTGCACAGGCCTGGCAGCGCGTTATCCAGCGCATCCCGCAGTCCGCCGGCGCCAAGGGCCGCACCCTGAACCCGGTCCAGGAAGACGTTCAAGGCACGGCGCTGTCGCTGTGCTTTGAAAATTCGACGCTGGAAGAACGCTTCATCGCCCAGAGAATTATCCAGTTCAGCCTCTTTGAAGGACGCAGGCTGTCCGACATTGCCGTTGTAGTGCGCAACGGTTCGCAGGTGCGCTCCATTAGCCGCTTCCTCGAAGGCCAGGGCATCGCGGTGCAGGTGCCGCCTGCGGAGAATGCCCTCAAGGATGAAGGAGCGGTCCGCCCGCTGCTGGACCTGCTTCAGCTGGCCTTCGCCGACTCCGTGCATGAAGATCCGCTGCTGATGCACAGCCTGCTGCTCTCGCGCTACGGGATGAGCACAGCCCTTGAAATCCGGCGGCTGCGCCAGCTGCTGCGCCAGCAGGAAGCGGCCAAGGGAGGGAAGCGTTCCAGCCAGGAGCTGCTTGAATCCTGCCTTAAGGAGCCGGAACTCGCAGCAGATCTGGGCAAACCGGGCTTCGGCCTGCAGCGGCTGCTGAAAATGTACGGCGCCCTGCAAGAAGAGCTTGCCAGCGGAACGGCCACCCCCGAAACTGCGCTGTGGGCCATGTGGGAGGCCTCCGGGCGTTCAGCGGCCTGGCGGGAAGAGGCGCTGGGAAGCGGAAATACCTCGCGCCGCGCCGACCACGACCTGGACGCGGTGCTCTCGCTGTTCCAAGCCGCAGAGCGCTTTGTCGACCAGCTTCCGGGAGCCAGCGTCGAACAGTTCGTCGAACACATCCTGACCCAGGAACTGCCCATGGACTCGCTGGCCAGCCGGGCCGCGGGCAGCCAGATGGTCACCGTGCTCACCACCGCGGCGGCCGCCGGAAAACAATGGCCCATCGTCTTCATCCCGGGACTGCAGGAAGGCTCCTGGCCCAACCTGCGCCTGCGCGGTGAACTGCTGGGCTCCAACGCGCTGGCCGACGCAGTTGAACACGGAATCGACTTCCTGGCCACCCGCACGCCCACCCACCTGATCCGCCAGATCCGTAGCGATGAACTGCGCAGCTTCTCCAATGCGGTCTCCCGCGCCAGCGAACAGCTGATCTGCACCGCGGTGGACAACGAAGACTCGCAGCCTTCCTCATTCCTGGACCTGGTGCAGCCTCCCGGCAAGGAAGGCAGGCAGCTGAGCACCGTGCCGCGCATCCGAGCCCTGCCCACCCTAGTGGCCGAACTGCGGCGCACCGCCGAACGGGCCAAGGCCGCCGCGTTGGGTGCAGAACAGCCTCCCGCCCATGTCGACGCCGAAGACCTCTACCAGGATGCAACACAGGTCCTGGGCGCGCTTGCGTCCCAAGAACGAAGCGTCAGGGGAGCAGCCCCGCAGCAGTGGTGGGGACTGCTGCCGCCCAGCAGCGACGGGCCAGTCGTCGCGGAGGGCCATCCGCGCAGGGTCTCCCCGTCAAAGGTGGAGACGCTGGTGAAATCCCCTCTGAACTGGTTCGTGCAAAGCGCCGGGGGAACCGCCGCCCACGATTTCGCCGCCTCCCTTGGCACACTGATCCACTCCATCGCAGAAGAACACCCCGACGCCGGTGGTGCAGAATACGAACAGATCCTCGAAGAGCGCTGGCCGGAGCTGGAGAAGCTGGAGAACTGGGAAGGACAGCGGGACTTCGACCGGGCCACAGCAATGCTCAAGAAATTCGCCCAGTACTGCGTTGCCATGCGCCAGGAAGGACGCCACCTGGTGGCCAGGGAGCTGCAATTCAACGTCAGCGTCCCAACCGAGGGCCCCGAGGTGCAGATCCGCGGCATCATCGACCGCGTCGAAGCCGACGACCAGGGCAGGGTCACCGTGGTGGACCTGAAGACTGGGGCAAACGCCCCCAGCAAAAATGATGTGCTGCAGCACCCGCAGCTAGGCGTGTACCAGACGGCCATCCAGCTTGGAGCGTTGAAAGAGCACCCGGAAACCGAAGGGCTATCCGACGACCCGGCCGGTGCATCGCTGGTCTACGTCGGAACAACCACCAAGAGCCCAACCCTGCGCGACCAGCCGGCCCTGGCAGAAGAAGACTGGGCCCGCACGCTCATCTTGGAGGCCGCAGAACTCATGGGGCACACGGAATTCACCACCCGGCACGTGGCAGGAGCTGGAGGGCTGATGGGCAGTTGCACCCTGCCGGAAATCTGCCCGCTATGTGAACAAGGACGACAGGTCACCGAACGATGAGCCAGATCAAATACACCCCGCAGGAACTCTCCGAAGCACTGGGCGAGAAGTTCCCTCCGACCGAACAGCAGGCTCAGATCATCGCCGCGCCGCTGGAACCGATGCTGGTCATCGCCGGCGCCGGCTCGGGCAAAACCAAGACCATGGCAGACAAGGTCGTCTGGCTCGTGGCCAACCAGCTGGTGCGCCCGGAGGAAATCCTCGGCGTAACCTTTACCCGCAAGGCCGCCGGGGAACTGTCCATCCGCATCCGCGCAAAAATTGCCCAGCTGGTCGCCGCCGGGCTGCTCAGCGAAGAAACCACCCGCGACTTCCTGGACCCGGTCGTCTCCACTTACCACTCCTACGCCAACACCCTGGTCCAGGACCATGGCCTGCGCCTGGGCCTGGAGGAAGACAGCACCCTGCTCGGCGCCGCCCAGTCATGGCAGCTGGCCCACTCGGTGCTTGAAAGCTACACCGGCGACTACCAGCACCTGAACAGCGCCACCAGCACGCTGATCGACGCGATCGTCTCCTTCAGCTCCGAATCATCCGAGCACCTTGTCGAGGCGCCGCAGGCCCACCAATGGATCGAAGACCTGCTGTCGAGGCTGCGCGCCCTGCCCATGGATGCTGAAAAGAAAAAGAACCCCACCCAGGCCGCGCTGAAGCTGCTGGACAAGCTTGCATCGCGCGCGACGATTGCCGAACTGTCCGAGGAATACGCCAAAGCCAAGAAGAAGCTCGGCGTCATGGACTACGGAGACCTGGTCGCCTATGCAGCCCGAATCGCTCAGGAAGTCCCGGCAGCCGCGCTCGCCGAGAAAGCGAGCCACAAAATTGTGCTGCTCGACGAATTTCAGGACACGTCGCATGCCCAGATGGTCCTCTTCTCCCAGCTCTACGGCCAGGGACACCCGGTGACCGCGGTGGGCGACCCGAACCAGTCGATCTACGGCTTCCGCGGAGCCAGCGCCGGCCAGCTTTTCCGCTTCCCGCAGGAATTTCCGATCATCCGCGAATCCGGCCGGGAGCCGGCCCACGTCAACCACCTGACGATTGCCTGGCGCAATACGGTCCATGTGCTGGATGCCGCCAACGCCATCACGGCCGGCGCCAGATCGCGCAGCACCGGCCCGGTCTCCGTCAAGCCGCTTGAACCATCAGCCTTTGCCCAGCCCGGGCAGGTGGTGCTCAACCGCTGCGCCACGGTGCGCGATGAAGCCAACGGCATCGCCGACCTCATCGTTGATGCCGGACGCGCCAATCCCGACGGCAGCTTAAAGACCAGCGCGGTGCTCTCGCGGAACCGAACCCAGCTGGCAGCCATGGCTGAAGTACTCGAAGAGCGTGGAATCGACTATCAATTCGTCGGGTTGTCAGGCCTTTTGAACACGCCGGAGCTCACCGACCTGGTGGCCACTTTGCATGTGCTGGTCGACCCGCTGCGTTCGGACAAGCTGATGCGCTTGCTGGCCGGAGCCAGATGGCGCATGGGCGCCGCCGACCTTGCCGCGTTCGCAGACTGGTCCCGGCAGCTGGAGCGCCGCCGCACCCGCGCGCTGAATTCAGATGGTAGCCAGCAGCCGGAACTGCCGCTGCCCCAGGATGACAACTATGAAATGCTGCGCGCCGAATTGAACGATTCGGCCAGTCTGGTCGAGGCGCTGGACTTCCTGCCTCCCGAGGACTGGCAGAGCAGCGAAGGAAGGTCGCTGACCGAGGAGGGGCGCCTGCGCCTAGCGGCCCTGCGCAGCGAACTCGCCGCCCTGCGGCTGATCGCCAATGACGACTTGGAGGCGCTGATTCGAGAAGTCGAGCGCTCCATGAACCTTGACATCGAGGTGGCGGTGCGGCCCTGGATCCAGCCGGAGAAATCCCGCGCCAACCTCGATGCGTTCGCAGATGTGGTGCGCGAATACTGCCGCAATGCACCCCGGGTGGAACTGGCAGGGTTCCTCATGTGGCTCGAACAGGCCGCGGAAAAGGAAAAGGGATTGCCGCTGCCCGGAGAAGACGCAGACCCGCAGGCGGTGCAGCTGCTGACCATCCACGCTTCCAAGGGCCTTGAATGGGACAACGTTGCAGTCATGTCCATGAATGAGGGAGTATTCCCGGGCAGCAAATCAGACCGCTGGACCAGCGGCGACAAAGCGCTGCCATGGCCGCTGCGCGGCGACAGCCAAGACCTGCCGCAGTGGGACACCGATCAGCCGGCGCTTAAAGAGCTCATGGAAGCCGAATCGATATTCAATTCAGAGGTGGAAGACCACCACATCGAGGAAGAACGGCGTCTTGCCTACGTGGCGCTCACCCGGGCAAAGAGCCTGCTGATTGCCAGCAGCAGCATTTGGACTTCAACCCGGTCAAAGCCTACGCCGCCGTCGCTGTTCTTCAACGCGCTCGTGCCGCTGACCATGGGGGAGCAGCCCAGCGCGAAGATCGGCGTGTGGGTCAATGACGAGGACGCCCCGGAACAGAACCCCAGCAGAATGACTCCGCTGGAGGCCACCTGGCCCTACGATCCGCTACTGGGGCCAGAAATCACCGGAGGCGTGGTCCAGGGCCCCGCGCCCTATTCACGCCGCGAGGTTCTCGAATCCATGGCGCAGGATCTCGCCCAGGCCGACCAAACCCGTCAGCTGCGCACCAGCATCGGCCAGGAATGGGCCCAGGAAGCACAGCGCTTGTTGGCGCACCGCGACTTCTTGGCCAACAGGGACAACGATGTGCAACTGCCAGAGCATGTGCGTGCCTCGATGTTCGTGGAACTTGCCGAAGATCCAAAAGCCGTCTTGGAAAACCTGCGCAGGCCGGTGCCGCGCAGACCTGGACTCGCCGCGCGCCGCGGTACGGCATTCCACGCCTGGATCGAGGACTACTACGAGAAGACCTCCATGCTGGATCTGGGCGACATCATGGAGCCGGCGGACAGCTATCTTGATGAGGCACTGGACCTTGAATCTATGAAGGAAGCATTCCTTGCCAGCGAATGGGCGAATTTGCAGCCTGCCTACGTTGAAGTCCCGCTTGAAACCAGAGTGGGCCCGGTAGCAGTGCGCGGGCGCATCGACGCAGTATTCCAGTTGGAAGACGGCACCTGGCTGATGTTGGATTGGAAGACTGGACGTGTGCCTTCCGGCAAGGACCTCAAGAGCAAATTGGTGCAGCTTGCGGTGTACCGCCTGGGCTGGTCGCGCCTGCACGGCATCGACCTGGAGAAGATCAAGGCGGCCTTCTACTATGTGGCAGCCGGAATCACCATCCACGCGCAGCATCTTTCCAGCGAACAGGAACTGGAAGAGATGATCACCGAGGCCTTTAACCAGCTGGGAGGCCAGGAAGTTTCACCTTCCTAGCCTCCATCAACCAGAACACTAGTTCGCGGGCTCGTCCTTTGCATCTTTGGCAGGGGACGAGTCCTGCTTTTCTTCCTTGCCCGGCGCCGACTGCTCGCTTTCGGCTGGCTTCTCGGCCTGTGGCTTGGCAGGCTTGTCTTCGGGGGTGCCAGGCTGCTCGCTTGGCGCCTTCTGTACCGTAGGAACTTGGCCTGCGGAGCCTAAGCTGGAAACTTTGCTGGTGTTGATCTTCGGCTCCGGCTTGTTCGGCAGCTGCACTACCTTGGCCGACGGCGCAGGCTTTTCTGCCGGCGCAGCTGGCTTCTCTGCTGCACTTGCAGGGGCAGGGGCAGGGGCAGGGGCAGGGGAAGCAGCTGGTGCAGGCGCTGCCGGCGCTGGGGCAGGGGTTGCCAGCGGGCGCGGAGCTTCCACAACCGACAATGGCTGGCCACCGTACTCGGCAATATTCTGATCCAGCTCCTTGAGCATGGCCTCGGCTTCGGCAATACGTTCGGAGTCCTTGGTATCGATCGACTTCACCAGCCACTGGGCCAAGGCAAACTCGGCGGCCAGAGCAGCACGCCGCATGATGTGCGGGTCGGCAGACTTGCCGCGGGCCTCGACATAGGCGGCGAAGACGCGCTCGCTGAAATTATGGTCTTCTACTGCCGAAAGCCAGGCGAAGTCGTCGGCAGGGTCGCCCACATGCAGGTCGGTCCACCCCTTGACCGCGGTAATGCTTGAATGGGAAATCTGGATCTGCTCTTCATCGAAGTCGCCGTGGACTACTGTGGCGTTGAAACGCCACAGCGCCACGTCCTCCATGGCGTGCTCCCAGCGGCGCAGCAGCCGGCTTGGCACCTTTCCAGTGGCGGCAGCCGTGTCAAGCTCGTTGAGCTTGCGCTGGCGCACCTCATTGGCGGTGTAAGTGGGCAGCCCGGCAATCTCCACCGATTCGTCGGGAATCTGGTGGATGGCGGCCATGCATTGGCCCAAGGCTTTGGACAGCGAACTGCCTTCGTCCACTAGTTCATCAAGGCTTGGGACGCGGCCGGGCAAGTCCTTGTACACAAAGGTGCGCAGCGAACCCTGGCGGACGGTGCCGGCCACACTGGGCAGTGCGAAGGGCAGTGCAGCGCGAACCTTGGCCGAGAATGCACGCAATGCCGAAAGCTCAGCTTCCAGTCGCATGCTGGCTTCATCATGGCGCGGTGAACGGATGCGCCAGCGCAGTTTCTGCGCGTCCACGATCAGCGCCGAATCAAAATCCTCTGCATCATCGGAGAGCGCGGCAAAGCCCACCGGGGACAACCCGGGTACAGCAGCGGTGGCAATTGCGGCGAGTTCCATAGCAGTGCGTTTCACAATGTCCACCGTATGCGAAATTTGAAGGCTCTTCGTTGAATGACGCACGGGAGACCCCCGGATTCATCGGGAATTTCCAGTGTTGCGACGAAAATCATTGTCATATCTATCCACAGTCCCAGCATGGTGGGGGTACGGGCCCTGCTGGTGCACTAGGTTAGATGTATGGCGTTGGCACAGAAATATCGTTCACCCCTTAGCAATTTGAGCTTTGCCCAATCACTGATTCAGCGGCCGTTGACCGAGCAGGAGAACCCCGAGCTCATCCCCGCGGCCTTGGGTCAGGAATCCACGGCGGTCTTGGTGCTCAGCGAATTGGGTGCAGCCGCAGGGGCTGAGGACCTGCACTTGGTCAGCGGTCCGACGTTCGTGCCAAGTGAGCAGACCACGCTGGTGTTTCTCGGGACCCACGAGTCGCGCAGCTATCTTGCGGCGATTGTGGACTCAACTGACTACGAGCTGGACGAGGGATTCCGCTGGATCACCCTGCGTGAAGGCTTCACCATCCTGAACCCGCTGCACGCCGAACTTTTCGTCGAAGCCCAAGCCATCGCCAACTGGATCCGCTCGGAAAAGTTCTGCCCGCGCTGCGGGTCGCCGGTGCAGGCTTCGGCCGCCGGCTGGAACCAGCGCTGCACCGCCAACGGCCACCAGCTTTTCCCTCGTACCGATCCAGCCATCATTGCCTCGATCATTGATGATCAGGACCGCATCCTGCTCGGTGCTAATGCGAACTTCCGCACCCACATGTATTCGGTGCTAGCAGGCTTCGTGGAGGCCGGAGAATCCCTGGAATCCGCGGTGCGCCGAGAAATCTTCGAAGAGTCGGGGGTTCACATCGGGGATGTCGCCTACCGCGGGTCGCAGCCCTGGCCGCTGCCGCGCTCGCTCATGCTTGGATTCAGCGCCGAGGCCATCAGCACCGAACTAGTGCCCGACGGAGCGGAAATCCGCGACTTGCGCTGGTTCAGCCGCGAAGAGCTGGAGGCGGAACTGCGGGCCGGCACACTGGAAATACCGCGCGGCGTATCCATCGCCTACGCCCTGATCCAGTCGTGGTTCGGTCAGCCGCTTCCGGAGGCCGCCGGCAAGTGAGCCAGATCGCCAACACCCCAGTCAACGACCTGCTTTCGGGCCTGGATGCAGAACAGCGCCAAGCGGCTGAAACGCTGCGAGGTCCGCTGTGCATTCTTGCAGGTGCCGGCACCGGAAAAACCCGTGCCATCACCCATCGAATCGCCCACGGCGTGCATTCGGGGATTTACAACCCCACCAGCGTTTTGGCGTTGACCTTCACCACCCGCGCGGCTTCGGAAATGCGCACCAGGCTGCGCCAGCTCGGGGCAGCAGGCGTGCAGGCAAGGACCTTCCACGCCGCCGCACTGCGCCAGCTGCAGTATTTCTGGCCACAAGCTGTGGGCGGCGCGCTGCCCAATCTTGTGGAGCACAAGGCGCCGATTATCGCCGAGGCGGCCAGGCGCCTGCGGATCTCCAGCGACCGCGCCATGGTGCGCGATTTGGCAGCCGAGGTTGAGTGGGCCAAGGTCTCCATGCACTCTCCGGAGAGCTACGCCAAGATCGTTGAAAGCCGTGAAATGCCCAACGGGCTGGCCCCGGTGAGCATGGCGCGGATCTTCCAAACCTATGAAGAGCTCAAAGACGACCGCAATGTCATCGACTTCGAGGATGTGCTGCTGCTGACCAGCGCCATCTTGGAGGAAGACGAAAAGGTGGCAGCGAGCGTGCGGGCCCAGTACCGCCACTTCGTCGTTGACGAGTACCAGGACGTTTCCCCGCTGCAGCAGCGGCTGCTGGATTTGTGGCTGGGATCCAGGGATGAGCTGTGTGTGGTCGGCGATGCCAGCCAGACCATTTACTCCTTCACGGGCGCCAAGCCCGACTACCTGCTGAACTTTGCCACCCGCTTCCCGCAGGCCAAGGTCGTCAAGCTGGTCCGCGACTACCGTTCAACACCTGAAATCGTTTCCCTGGCCAACAAGGTGCTGGCCACGCGACGCATAGAAACGTCGGTTCCAGACCGCTTTGTCACCTGGCCCGAACCGCTTGAACTCATTGCGCAGCGTGATCACGGTCCATCGCCTGAATTTTTCGAAGGCACCGACGACGAGAACGAAGCAGAAGAAGTCGCCCAGCGCATCAAGCAGTTGATCAACCAGGGGCAGGACATTTCCGAAATTGCGGTCCTCTACCGCACCAATGGGCAGTCCCAGGCGTTCGAACAGGCGTTGACCGCGCACTCGATCGCCTATGTGATGCGCGGTGCTGAACGCTTCTTCTCACGGCGTGAAGTCAAGGAAGGCATGCTGGCGCTGCGGGCGGCCCTTGGAGTTTCCGCTCAGGAAGAGAACGTGTCGCAGCTCGTACGCGACGTGCTTTCATCCCACGGATACTCGGCCAACGCGCCCAGCGGCGGCACCGGTGCGGTGCGTCAGCGCTGGGAATCGCTCTCCGCGCTGGTGCGGCTGGCAGATGAACTGGTTGCCGGAAAGGCGGCGCAGGGTGAACAATGCACGCTGCACGATATCGTGCGCGAGTTGGAAGAACGGGCAGCAATCCAGCATGCTCCGACCTTGGACGGAGTCACCCTCGCATCGTTCCATGCGGCCAAGGGCCTGGAGTGGGACGTGGTGTTCCTTGCCGGGCTCAGCGACGGACTGGTGCCGATCACCTACGCCAAGGACCAGGCCGGATACGACGAAGAGCGCAGGCTGCTCTACGTCGGAATCACCCGAGCACGGGTCCGCCTGTACTTGTCGTGGTCCTTGGCCAGGACTCCGGGCGGGCGGGCGCACCGCTTCCCATCGCGTTTCCTCGACGGGATTAAATCCGCCGGCCAGGTCTCCAGCCGCCCGCAATCACCGGTCAAGCGCCGTGAACAGAAGCTGACCCCGGCGGTCTGCGGCACCTGCGGCTCATTCCTCACCAGCGCCAAAGAGCGTAAGCTCAAACGCTGCGCGTCTTGTCCTGCAGCCTATGATGAAGCGCTTTTCGAGTCCCTGCGCGCCTGGCGTTCGGAAGTGGCAAAAGCCAATTCAATCCCTGCATTCGTGATCTTCACCGATGCCACGCTGATGTCGATCGCCGAGCATCGGCCTACCTCGGAGCAGGCCCTGGGCAAGATCTCGGGAGTCGGCCGGAGCAAGCTTGAACGCTACGGCCAGGCTGTGCTTGAACTGCTGGCAGAACACTCCGGGTAGAAGACTGCTCTAGCCGCCCACTGCAAAATGTCTTATCGAAGGAACCGTGCATGCCAGCGAATCCGGTCAGCGTAGATTTCATGGCCTCGGATGACCTGCCGGTTAGGATCATCCGATCAGCCAAGCGCCAGAAAACCGTGTCTTCCCAATGGAAGCAGGACCGCCTCGTCGTCCAGGTTCCTGCACGGCTTGATGAAAAGACCGAGCGGGCCATGGTCGAACAGATGATTCAGAAATACCGCCAGTCCAAGGCCCGGCGGGAAGCATCGACGACCAGCGACGCGCTGGATGCCAGGGCGTCGGTGCTGGACCAGCAGTATTTCGGGGGAGCGGCCCGTCCTGCATCGGTGCGCTGGGTCAGCAACCAGAACAAGCGCTGGGGATCGGCGAGCCTGCACCAGCGCACCATCAGGCTGTCGGACTCGCTTCTACACACCCCGGGCTGGGTCCAGGACTATGTGCTGGTACACGAGCTGGCCCACCTTGCGGCGCCCAAGGACGGGCACGGCCCGCTTTTCCAAAGCCTGCTCAATCGTTTTGAGCGACGGGAAGAAGCAGATCAGTATCTTGCGGGATTCAGTGCCGGATATCGGGCTTTTGCGCGGGAGCAGGGACGCGAGGCATCTACGGGCGGCTTCGACTCCGACGAAGACTAGAGGCCGGTGCAAGCCTGCGTGAAAACGAGAACGGCGATGGGCATGGAATCTGAATCCATGCCCATCGCCGTTCGTTCAGGAGACTACTTTGCCGGATCCTCAGGATCATTGCTGTCGGAAGGATCCTCCGGATTCTTCTGGTCAAATTCTCCTGCCAGCAGCTTGCCCAAAGCGACGTCAAAGTCATCGAATTCCTGGGCGGCGAGCTCGCGGCGCTTGGTGAAGCCGGTCGGATCGCTCAAGTCTTCCTCGGTGGGCATCAGATCCGGGTGGCCCCAGACCGCGTCGCGTCCCTCGATGCCACGTTCTTCATGCAGGTGCTCCCACAGTGCGGCGGCTTCGCGCAGCTTGCGCGGGCGGAGCTCCAGGCCCACCAGGGAGGCGAACGTGGACTCAGCAGGTCCGCCTGAGGCACGGCGGCGGCGCATCGTCTCGCGAAGGTGCTCTGCATACGGCAGATTCTGCGCCGCCAGCGACACCACATGGTCGACCCAGCCCTCGATCAGCGCCAAGGTCAGTTCCAGGCTTTCCAGCGCGCGGTCCTGTGCCGGGGTGCGCTGCGGGTTGAACAAGCCTTCGCCGAGCATCGACTGCAAGCCTTCG
The DNA here is from genome assembly GCF_006539925.1 of Glutamicibacter uratoxydans. Taxonomy (GTDB): domain Bacteria; phylum Actinomycetota; class Actinomycetes; order Actinomycetales; family Micrococcaceae; genus Glutamicibacter; species Glutamicibacter uratoxydans. The sequence continues at coordinate 38,195 of NZ_BJNY01000025.1, forward strand.
GGGTTGGAAGGGTCGATGTCGCGCACGGCTTCTTCAATGCGGGACATGTCGATGTGAATACCGCGGGCGTAGGCCTCAACGGCGCTGATCAGCTGCGAGCTGAGCCATGGGACGCGGGCAAACAAGCGGGTGTGGGCGCTTTCGCGCAGGATCGCGTACAGCAGGACTTCCTGTTCAGGAATTTCCAGTCCGTCGCCGAAGGCGGCCACGTTGGTCGCCACGATGCCTGGGGTGCTTCCCGCCAGCGGAAGGCCGATGTCGGTTCCGCCCAGCACATCCTTGGCCAGCCCGCCCAGCGCCGAACCCAGCTGCATGCCGAACATGCTCGCGCCCAGATTGCGGAACATCGCATCCGAGTTGCCCAGCATGCCCTTCATCTGCTCCGGGATCTGGTCCTTCATAGCGCTTGAAATTGCCTGGGCCACTGATTCCGCCACCGGTTCGGTGATCTTCTTCCACGTGCCCAAGGTCTTGTCATACCAGCGCTTGCGGGTCCACGCTTCGATGGGAGTGGAACCTGCCTCGAAGGACGTGGAATTGTTCAGCCACAGGTCTGCCAAGTAGGAGGCATCGGTGATGGCGCTCTGCCGTGCAATGGAGACCTCGGGATCTTCGCTGGCATAGGCCTGCAGCGCAGTGTCGGAGGCAAGCTTCCAATTGACCGGTCCGGAGGAGGAGCTGTTGCTCATCATCGCCGACATCATGGCCTGCGCCTGCTGCATCATCTTCTGCATTGCGGCAGGATCGCCCTGGGCACCGAGGGCTTCGCGCAGCTGCGGCGGCAGGTCGTCAGGGTTGAATCCACCGCCAAAGAGCTGACCGAACATCGCAGAGAAGGGATCCTGCGGGTTGTTCTCGTCATCGTTGCCGTCTGGTCGGTTATTCGGAGGGTTCTGTGCCATGTAGTTAAAACTACCGCGAAGCGCGGCAAGATATTAGGCCAAAAACCCACAGTTCGCTTTGGGCACAGCAAAACCCACGGGTTGCTAATGAATTTCACAGCTAGGCTTCAGTAGGGTTAATAGTAGCCTTGCCCGAAGTGGCATCGCTGCAACTACTTTTTTGTCAGGAGCAGGGTACGTGCACGAACAGGAACCAGATATTTCAGCGAGCGGCCCGGAGCAAGCCGGCGGGCCCAGCAACGGTTCCGCGAGCGCCAAACGCACCAGCGCAGGGCTGATCGCGCTGCTGTTGATCGGCGTGATGATGTTCCTGCCCACGAACTTCGTGATCCGTTCGCCCGGCCCGGTGCTCAATACCCTCGGCGAGGTCGACGGGACGAAGCTGATCACCATCGACGGCGCCAAAAGCCATGCATCAGACAGCACCTTGGACATGCTCACGGTCTATGTCCAAGGCGGCGGCTCCAATCGGGTGAGCGTGCCGGTGGTGCTTGAAGCACTGTTCAACCCCACCAAGGACATTGCGCCGGAAGAGACAGTGATTCCGCGCGGAGTCACTTCCAATGAACAATCCGAACAAAACGACCAGCAGATGGTCTCATCCCAGGACCAAGCCGTGGCAGCTGCCCTGACCGAGCTGGGCTATGACTTCAAGACCTGGCTGGATGTTGCAGGATTCGCGACGGATACCAACAAGAACGTCCTGCGCAAGGGCGACAGGCTGCTGAAATTCGAAGGCAAGGACATCACCTCGCTGGAGCAGCTGAAAACCGAGCTCGACCAGCGTGGGGAGAAGACCTCTACGATGACGGTGCGCCGCAAGGATTCCAAGGGCAAGTATCAACAGGTGGATGTGAAAGTGTCCACGACTGCAAGCGACAGCGGAAACCGGCAGCTAGGGGTACTGCTGAACACCAGCCACGAGTTCCCGATCGACGTCAAGTTCGGCGTGGAAAACATCGGCGGCCCGAGTGCCGGCATGATGTTCTCCCTGGCGATCATCGACAGGTTGACCGAAGGCTCCCTGGCAGGCGACCACCAGGTGGCAGGCACAGGCACCATTGACCAAGAGGGCAAGGTCGGCCCGATTGGAGGCATCGCCCAGAAAATGGTTGCCGCCAAGCGCAGCGGCGCAACCATATTCCTCGCCCCGGCAGAGAACTGCTCTGAGGTCGTAGGAAGGGTGCCCGATGGCTTGAACGTCATCAAGGTCTCCACCCTGGGAGAAGCGCGCAAGGCATTGGAAGGGATCGCCAAGGGCGCAGACCCGGCCGCGATGGCGACATGCGAATAGGTTTATCCGGCCAGGGTGGGAAGAATGCGAAGCAGGCATGCACCATCGCATCGCGGGCCGGCAGCACAGAATTTGGCAGAAGAGTCCCAACGCGCCGCAGGGCGCACGGGATCAAAGGTAAGGAATAGATAGTGTCACACGGATCGGATACGCCGTTCGGGGGACCGCCGCCGCGGCCCCGTGAACCACAGCAGCCATCCAGGCCCTCGGGCAGGAAAGTCTCGCCGCTGACCATCACCATTTTCGCGGTGGTGATCATCGTTGCGGTGTTCATTTTCTTGTCCAACTTCTACGCAGACATCCTCTGGTACAACCAGCTTGGCTACTCTGAGGTTTATTGGACCGAGCGCATCGCGAAGGCAGTGATCTTCCTGGTCGCTCTGGTGCTCATGGCGGTGCCCATGTGGTTCTCCATGCGTTCGGCGTACAAGCATCGGCCGGTCTACGCGCCAGACGGCAACCAGCCAAGCACCATGTCCCGCTACCAGTCGCAGCTGGAACCGGTGGGCCGCTTCTTGATGTTCGGCATCCCGCTGGTTGTGGGAATCTTCGCCGCTGTCGCGGTGGCGGGCCAATGGCAGACCATCATGCTGTTCTTCAACCAGACTCCGTGGGGCAGCTCTGATCCTCAGTTCAACATCGACCTGAGCTTCTTTATGTTCTCGCTTCCGTTCATCGGATTGGTCAACGGTTTCCTCATTTCCGTGGTGCTGCTCAGCGGCGTTGCCGGACTGCTCACCCACTACCTCTACGGCGGGATCCGCGTCGAAGAGCGCGGCGGAATCAAGATCGGCAAGCCTGCCCGTGTGCATGCTGCCATCGTGATCGCGGTGTTCCTGCTGCTACAGGCAGTGAACTTCTGGATTGGCCAGTATGAGACCCTGACCGACCAGTCGGGCCGCGTCGCCGGCGCACTGTACCGCGATGTCCACGCGGTGATTCCTGCACGCATGATTCTCGCAATCATCGCCGTGCTGATTGCCGTCACCTACATCATTGCTGCCATCAACGGGCGCTGGCGCCTGCCGCTGATCGGCACCGCGATGCTCGTGGTGACCATGATCGTCGCCAGCGGCGTCTACCCATTCCTGGTGCAGCAGTACCAGGTGGTTCCTTCACAGCGTGAACTGGAAAGCCAGTACATCGACCGCAACATCCAGATGACGCGCCAGGCCTTCGGCTTGGACGACATCGAAGTCACGCAGTACGAGGCAACGGTAAATACCGAAAAGAACGCGCTGGCCAAGGAAACTGCAACTACCGCAAACATCCGCCTGCTCGACCCGAACCTGGTTTCGGCGGCCTTTGCCCAGCTGCAGCAGTTCCGCGGCTACTACACCTTTGCCGACACCCTGAATGTCGATCGCTACAAGGTGGACGGCAAGGTGGAAGACACCGTTATCGCCGCCCGTGAAGTCAACGTGGCTCCGACCGACACCTGGGTGAATCAGCACATCTCCTACACCCACGGCTATGGCCTGGTCGCCGCCTACGGTAACCGCGTCGCCGCCGGCGGACGCCCGGACTTCATGCTCGGCGGCATCCCCACCACCGGTGCGCTGAGCAGCGACAAGGACTACGAGCCGCGCATCTACTTCGGTGAAAACTCGCCGCAGTACTCGATCGTCGGCGGCCCGGACGAGGGCTGGGACGACCGCGAGCTGGACCGACCGAGCACCAGCGGCGACTCGCCGGACACTCGCTACACCTTCAAGGGAAGCGGCGGACCGAACGTGGGCAACATGTTCAACCGCATCGTCTACTCGCTGAAGTTCGCTTCCACCGACCTGCTGCTGTCCAATGACGTGAACTCCGAGTCGCAGATCCTCTACGACCGCGACCCGAAGGAACGCGTGCGCAAGGTGGCGCCGTACCTGACGCTGGACACCAACGCCTACCCGGCCATCGTCGACGGCAGGGTGCAGTGGATCATCGACGGCTACACCACGTCGAACAACTTCCCCTACTCGCAGCAGCAGCAGCTTGCCTCGGCGGTGTCGGATTCGTTGACCTCCTCGCAGGACATCAACGCGCTGAACAACCGGGTGAACTACCTGCGCAACTCCGTGAAGGCGACCGTCGACGCCTATGACGGTTCCATCAAGCTCTACGCATGGGATCCGGAAGATCCGCTGCTCAAGGCTTGGCAGCAGGTATTCCCGAATACCATCAAGCCGATGCAGGATATGTCCTCGCAGCTGATGGAACACGTGCGCTACCCAGAAGACATGTTCAAGGTTCAGCGCGAGGTGCTCTCCAAGTACCACGTAGACGACCCTGGAACCTTCTACCAGGCCAACGATGAGTGGGTCGTGCCGGATGATCCGACCACCTCCAGCTCCAAGGTCAAGCAGCCTCCGTACTACATGTCGCTGAAGATGCCGACCCAGGACGAGGCGACGTTCTCGCTGACTTCGACCTTCATCCCGGCTGGTTCGGCCAACGGCCAGCAGCGCAACGTGATGTTCGGCTTCCTATCAGCGAACGCGGATGCTGGAAGCCAGGCAGGGACCAAGGACGAGGACTTCGGCAAGCTGCGGCTGCTGGAGCTTCCGACCGATACGGCAGTGCCGGGCCCTGGCCAGGCGCAGCAGAACTTCGACACCAATACGAAGGTCACCACGGAGCTGAACCTGCTTCGCCAGGGTGCCTCCGAGGTGAAGAATGGCAACCTGCTCTCGCTGCCAGTGGGCGGCGGCATCCTGTATGTCCAGCCGGTCTACGTCCAGTCTTCGGGAGCTACCAGCTACCCGACACTGCGCAAGGTTCTGGTGTCCTTCGGCGACCAGGTCGGCTTTGCCGATACGCTCGCGGAAGCGCTGGACGAGGTCTTCGGCGGCGACTCTGGCGCTGTCACCGGCGAAAATGGATCCGGGGACAGCGGAAAGAAGGACAGTGACAAGGAGAAGGCTCCAACGCAGACCAACGAGCAGAAGCTCAGCGAAGCGCTGGCGGCCGCCAACAACGCCATCAAGTCCGGACAGGAAGCTTTGGCCAAGGGCGATTTCAAGGCTTATGGCGATTCGCAGAAGGTGCTTGAATCTGCCTTGCAGAAAGCGCTGGACGCTGATGAAGCAATCAACGGCAAGCCTGCTGACGACAAGGTGGTTTCGCCCGAGAATGCAAGCCCTGCACCAAGCGAATCAGCGGCCCCTACAGATGGCGGCAATGGCTAGGAGCAGGTGACGGCGGCTTTCGATTTGCTTTACACCCCGCGATGATGCAATAATTGACTAGTCATCGCGGGGTGGAGCAGTTCGGTAGCTCGCCGGGCTCATAACCCGGAGGTCAGAGGTTCAAATCCTCTCCCCGCCACGAAGATCAAAAAGACGGAAGCTTTTGCTTCCGTCTTTTTGCGTATCGA
>NZ_BJNY01000026.1 GCF_006539925.1 Glutamicibacter uratoxydans
GGGTTCGACCGCCACCCATAAGGACTGGAAATCGAACGGGTCGTCACTGGGTGCATCAACTGCAAACCACCGGGAAGCTCACCGATCTGGCCCACCTCACCAGCAAGCAGTGTATTGGCTTCTTCCGATCCTGCTTCGTCTGATTCCGAGGATTCGTCAGCGCCTTCGACCATGCCCAGCGGGCGTCCGTCAATGGCCAGTTCCTTACCAGAACCACCGAAAACGTTGAGTGGAGCATCAGCGCTGACAAGCACCGGTTCGTTATACAGCCCAGGATCCGACAACGCGTCGATCGCGACAGGAATATTGCCATTACGCGGATCTGCAGGCTGGGCAACAATCGGAATAGCAATGGCGCCGGTTAATGCGACAGCAGAGGCCGCCGAGACACCCCAAATCAGAAGAGGATTTCTTCTTTTGGGCAGGCCGGGCAGGAGCATGTCATGATTCACCTGATGACGTCGTTGCACAGCCAATATCTCCCAGATCACATTTGCATAACCAGTACCCAGCCTAAAGCGAAAATGGTAACTAATCCAGTAGCTATACTAAACTTCCGAGTAATAAATTCGCTGTTAACTTACTTTTTGCCCAAACACATGGCGGCGGACCCACGCATGCATGGCAATTCCGGCTGCTGAAGCGGCATTAATAGAACGGGTGGAACCGAATTGTTCTATGGACAATGTATCCCTCGCAGCCGCATGGACTTCAGGGCTTAAACCGGGTCCTTCTTGGCCAAACACTAAAACGCAGTTGCGCGGAAGCTCGTAGGTTTCCAGCGGAACAGAGTCCGGGAAGATGTCGATTCCAAGAATTGCAAGACCTTCATTATTTGCCCATTCAACAAATTCTTCGACGGTCGCATGGTGGCGGACATGCTGGTAACGATCTGTAACCATTGCCCCACGGCGGTTCCACCGGCGCCGCCCAATAATATGGACCTCTTTCGCCAAGAATGCGTTGGCAGTTCGAACAACAGTTCCGATATTCATATCGTGCTGCCAGTTTTCAATGGCGATATGGAAATCATGGCGGCGTTCGTCGAGATCGGCAATGATGGCATCCATGGTCCAATAGCGGTACTTGTCCGCTACATTCCGCCGGTCACCCTCGGCTAGGAGCTGAGGGTCGTATTTCTCGTCGGTCGGCAGTTCGCCTTCCCACGGTCCGACGCCGATGACATGCTCGGCGGACTTTTCTGCATCATTCTTTACTTCGTCACTCACGCTTCTAAGGGTAGTTGTTCCCCGGGCGTGCAATGGTTCATAGCCGAGCCGAGCGATGCTGTGTACGCTTTCTCATATAGGGATACTTTCAGCGTCGATAGCCGTCCACCACCTACAGACTACGAAGGATCGACACCCCGTGACTCTCACCAACCGCGCTGCCCGTACCGTCCACGACATCAAATGCTGGCTCACGGACATGGATGGCGTGCTCGTCCACGAGAACCATGCCATCAAAGGCGCCGCCGAACTGCTTCAGTACTGGCGCGAGAACAACCTGCGGTTCCTGGTGCTGACCAACAACTCCATCTACACCCCGCGCGACCTGCGAGCGCGGCTGCTGGCTTCAGGACTGGATGTGCCGGAAGAAAATATCTGGACCTCCGCCATGGCCACCGCTGAGTTCCTTGCGCGCCAGCGCCCGGGAGGCCGCACCTTCGTGATCGGCGAGGCTGGACTGACCACCGCATTGCATGATGCAGGCTTCATCATGACCGACCAGGATCCCGACTATGTGGTGCTGGGCGAAACTCGCACCTACTCCTTCGAGGCGATCACCAAGGCCATACGGCTGATCGAGGCCGGCGCGAAGTTCATTGCAACGAATCCCGACGCGACAGGTCCATCCACCGAAGGCATCATGCCCGCCACTGGCGCCATCGCCGCGTTGATCACCCGTGCAACCAACCGAGAGCCATACGTCGTGGGAAAGCCGAACCCGATGATGTTCCGCTCTGCCTTGAACCGGATCGATGCCCATTCAGAGACCACTGCAATGATCGGCGACCGCATGGACACCGACATCATTGCAGGAATGGAAGCGGGCTTGCTTACCGCCTTGGTCTATTCGGGCATCACCGCGCCCGCAGACATGGATACATTCCCCTTCCGCCCAGATCTGAAGTACCCATCGGTGGCGAGCCTGCATTCAGAGCTGGTCAAGGGAAAGCCTGAAGCGGCAGCGAAGAGCGCTTCCAAGTAGGCATTCGGCGCATGCTTCCGTCTGCTGTCCCAACCTCTTGAACTGGAGGCGAATCAGCGGATACTAGGTGTCATGGGAAAGGCGCATTCCCCGCGGCGCGTATGGAAATTCGTGCTAATCGCCGTGGGACTGTATTTAGGACTGTCATTGCTCATTGCGGTGAACTACGGCCTGAACTCATGCCTCGGCGCGGACGCCGAGCTGCACTGTTCCATGAGCAATACTGTCGTATGGGGCGAGCACAAAGTCTTTGGATTCATTTTGCTCGCCTACCTGGTGCTGGTCGTCGGCCTTTGGGTCAAGCGCCGCTGAGAATCCTGCGGTCGTATGCTGAAGCTGTGATGAAGATGTCGCCTTGTATTGAAGTTGAACGCCTGAACGTCAAGCGTGGGAAGTCGATGGTCATTCAAGACGTCGGCTTCTCGTTAATGCCTGGGCGGATCATTGGGCTGCTCGGCCCCAGCGGCAGCGGGAAGAGCACCCTGCTTCGCAGCATCGTAGGAAACCAAATCATCAGCAGCGGGCTGGTGTCAGTGCTGGGAAAGCCCGCAGGAGATCAATCTCTGCGCAGGCAGGTGGGCTACATGACCCAGGCCGCCAGCGTCTACGACGACCTGACGGTCGCCCAGAACATTTCCTACTTCGCCCGAATCATGGGACAGCCCAAGGACGAGGTGGCCCGCGTCATCAAAGCAACCGACTTGGATGGACAGGCAAAACAGCTGGTAATGGATCTTTCCGGAGGCCAGCGGAACCGTGTCTCCCTCGCCATCGCCCTGCTCGGCTCGCCGAAGATTGTCATCCTCGATGAACCGACGGTGGGCCTGGACCCTGTTCTGCGTGCAGATTTATGGCATTTGTTTGCAGAACTGGCGGGGACCGGAATGTGCCTGGTGGTCTCCAGCCACGTCATGGACGAGGCAATGCGCTGCGATGAAATCCTGCTGCTGCGCGAGGGGAAGCTTCTGGCGCAGATCACTCCGCGGCAATTGCTGGAACAGACCGGGGCCGCCGATCCAGAAGAAGCGTTCTTGCGGCTGATTGCGCAGGACACCTCGATGAGCAAGGTTGCGGACCATGAGCATCAGCCCGGCAGGCATCGCGCCGCGGCGAAGGGCGAACGGTCATGAATTCGGCCTTCTGGACAGCCGGCCGCGTGCTGCTGCAGATCCGGCATGATCCCCGAACCATCGGGCTGATGCTGGTGGTTCCCAGCATGCTCATTGGGCTGATGGCGTGGATCTATACCGATACTCCGATCTTCGCCCAAATCGGTCCGGCGATGATTGCCCTGTTCCCCTTTGTCGTGATGTTCTTGGTCACCAGCATCGCGACGCTGCGCGAGAGGCGCAGCGGAACCTTGGAGCGGCTGCTGAGCATGCCGCTGACCAAGGGCGGATTCATACTTGGCTACGCGATGGCGTTTACGCTCATCGCCGTTGTCCAGACGAGCATTGCCGTGTCATTCGCGGTATGGGTCTGCGGGCTTCAGATCTCTGGCAGCTTATGGCTGCTGTTCATTGTCGCCGCCTTGGATGCGCTGCTCGGAACCAGCTTGGGGCTGATGGCCAGCGCCTTTGCACGCACAGAATTCCAAGTCATCCAGTTCATGCCGCTGCTGATTTTCCCGCAGTTCCTGCTGGCGGGAATCATCCTGCCCCGAGACCAGCTACCAGGCCCGCTGGAAACCCTCGGCGACTGGCTGCCGCTGTCCCACGCCATTGACGCGTTGGTGGCAATCTCGGCTGGCACCGAGGACTCGTCCACCAGCAGCAGCCTGCTGATCATCATTGCGTGGATCATTGCCGCGCTGGTTGTCGGCTCGCTGACGCTGCGGCGCAAAACGCCTTAACCGGGCCGCAGGCTACTGCTTTCCATATCGCTTGTGCGCGGCCTGCTTTGAAATTTCAAGGGCCGAGGCAATGGCCTGCCAGGAATATCCTTGGCTCCTGGCCGCACGAACCTGGGCCGATTGCTGCCGTGCCAGTTCTTTGTGCGCCTCGGTGAGCCGACGCAGCTGGGCTATGGGTCCGCCCGAATCCTGGGAGTCTACTGCGGTTCTGGGTACATTGCTCATACCGTCAATATTAGTTGACATTCTTGGTGCCGTCAATGAAAGTTGACTCCAATCGCCCCTCCTTGACAGCCCGCCAGCAAGGCGAATTACTACAAAAAATCCACGTCTAAATAATCAAGACAGGCAGAAATTCACTTCGTTGCCCAGCTTCCAATGCCCTCCAACCGAAACACCCCTTTGGCGCCCTCGGTTCTCAACGGTGACGCCATAGTCGCAAGCACAACAGTCGACGACAACAGACCGTAAGTTTCTAATCGTCCTAATTAAATCTTTTTCTTTCCAAAGCCCTAAATACCCATTTGCTCTGATAGCATCCAGAGCACATACGGGATCAGAACGCCATGAAAATAGTGAAAATTTGATTTCATTTTAGGGGGAATCTTGAACAGCACTGAAGGTATCGAAGAGCTTTCCGCCAAGCTAAAAGCGCAGAAGGATTCAATTCAGACCGAAGAGGCGACCAAGAACGCATTCGTAATGCCGTTCATATCTAGAGTGCTCGGATATGACGTTTTTAATCCGCTTGAAGTAGTCCCGGAATTCACTGCAGATCATGGCACCAAAAAGGGCGAAAAGGTCGATTACGCAATCATGAAGGATGGGGAAGTCCAGATCCTAATTGAATGCAAGCATGTTGGTGATCCACTCAACGTTAAACATGCCTCACAGCTTTTCAGATACTTTTCTGTGACAAATGCTCGAATCGGCATTCTAACCAATGGGCAGGTCTATCACTTCTTCACTGACCTAGATGCACCTAACATAATGGACCAGAAACCATTTCTGATCTTAGATCTACTTGAAATCGACGAGATCGTACTTCCCGAAATCGCCAAGCTCACAAAAGAAACTTTCAACTTAGATTCTGTTCTGAGCTCAGCAGAAGAACTCAAGTATGTTGGAGCGCTCAAACGCGAAATAGGCAATGAGTTCAGGGAGCCTAGCAAGGATTTTGTTAAGTTACTTATGGTCAAGGTCACTGATCGTAGAGCCACGTCTGACAATTTGCTCCTGTTCAATGAGCTTGTCGGAAAGGCTTGCAACCAATTCCTCAAGGAGAGGGTGCACGAGCGACTCAAGACCGCGCTCGGAGAAAGTGACAACCGGTATCAAGAGGTTTCTGGCATCAATGAGACTGTTGCTCAGATTCAGGATTCGACAGAAGATGCCATAGAAGCTAAACAGGAATCAGAAAAATCAGGTGTTGAAACCACAGAAGAAGAACTCGCGGGATACCAGATCGTAAAGGCGATTGCGTGTAGCGAAGTCAAACCCCATCGAGTAACTCATCGGGACAGCAAGTCATACTTCGGTATCTTGCTGGATGACAATAATCGCCGCACAATCGCCAGACTTCATTTCAACGCCAAGTCACAAAAATACATTGGCATCCTAGACGCTGACAAAGTCGAAACTCGGTATCCAATCGAAGAGTTGGACGAGATCTACCTTTTTGCGGACCAGATTCGTGAGACAGTTGCCCGGCTGGAAGCAAATTAGATTCTAAAGGGCTGTCCAAAACGAAGCGAGTCAGATTCGATCATCGATAAACCAGCACAAGAATTAAGAATGGAGGGCGAGAAAGTATTTCCTTCTCGCCCTCCATTCTTATGAACCACTTAATTCGTTTTACAGGCCCAGCTCGTCCTTGCCGTAGGCGAACAGGTAAGGAACGCCGGCCTCGGCCTCGATACGCTCCTTGGCGCCGGTGTCGCGGTCGACGATCACGGCAACAGCAACAACATTGCCGCCTGCCTTGCGCACGCCCTCGACTGCGGTCAGCGCCGAGCCGCCGGTGGTGGAGGTGTCTTCCAGCACGATGACATTGCGGCCTTCGACACTTGGGCCCTCGACCTGGCGGCCCATGCCGTAGGACTTCTGTGCCTTGCGGACAACAAACGCGTCGATCGCGCGGTTGTTGGCGCGTGCGGTGTGCATGATGGCGGTGCCCACCGGGTCTGCGCCCATGGTCAGGCCGCCGACGTTGGTGAATTCAAGCTTCGCTTCGTCCAGCAGGTCAAGCATGACCTCGCCGACCAAGCCCGAAGCTTCCTGCTGCAGGGTCACTCGACGCAGGTCGATGTAGTAGTCGGCTTCCTTGCCGGAAGACAGGATGACCTTGCCACGGACAATGGCAAGTTCCTGGATCAGTTCTTTAAGTCGCGCGCGGGCGCCGGTTTCGCTCATACCCTCGATTCTAGTCGGCATCATGGCTAGGCTGTTCCCATGAACGCTACACGCCCCCTGGGTTACTGGTTGAAATTGGTGGATTCGCTGATTGACGAGCAGTTTGCAGCGACCTTGGAAGAACACGGTGTGACGCGGCGCCAGTGGCAGGTGCTCAATCTTTTGGAGCAGCAGCCTGCTACCGAGGCGGAGCTGATCGCCGGGCTGTCCCCCTTCTTTGCGTCGCCCGACGAGCCCGATTCAGTCGCCGAGCACCTGAACGAATTGGTGGAGTCCGGCTGGATCACCCACGCCGATGGCGAGTATTCCATCACCGACCGCGGACACACCTCGCTGATGAAGCTCAGCGAGTTAGTCGAACGCATCCGCACGCAGTCCGGTGCAGACCTCGACGGCTCGGAATACGATGCAGTCGTGGCGGCTTTGGAAAAGATCGCGCGGAACTTGGGCTGGGATCCAGACACCAGCAAGGACTAACTCCCTGCGCAGCGGCCGCGGCCTGTCTAGGATTAGATACATGCGAGAACTGCAAGCAGCGATCATTGAAGAACTTGGCGTCAAGCCGGCCATCGACCCGGCGGATGAGATCCGCACCCGCGTGGATTTCCTGAAGGACTACCTGGCCGCCACCGGCGCCAAGGGCTTCGTCCTTGGCATCTCCGGCGGCATCGACTCCACCCTGGCGGGCCGCTTGGCCCAGCTCGCGGTGCAGGAGGTCCGGAAGGACGGCGGCGAGGCGAGCTTCATTGCCGTGCGACTGCCCCATGGCGTCCAGCACGACGCGGCCGACGCGCAGGCGGCGATGGAGTTCGTTGCGGCTGACACCGAGTACGAGGTGAACATCGCCAAGCCAGTGGCCGGCCTCGACGAAGCGCTGGCCGATGCAGGCCATGTGCCGATGAGTGATTTCACCCGCGGCAATGCCAAGGCGCGGATGCGCATGGTCGTGCAGTACGCCATCGCCGGAGACAAGCGCATGCTGGTGATCGGCACAGACCACGCCGCCGAATCCGTGACCGGCTTCTTCACCAAGTTCGGCGACGGCGGGGCGGATCTGCTGCCGCTGGCCGGGCTGAACAAGCGTCAGAACCAGGCGCTGCTGCGCGAGTTGGATGCTCCGGAGCTGCTGTGGGCCAAGGAGCCCACCGCGGACCTGTTGGACGGCCAGCCGCTGCGCACGGACGAGGATGAACTGGGCCTGAGCTACGGGCAGATCGACGACTACCTTGAAGGGCGGGACATCGACCCGGCCGCCGCAGAATCGATCGAGCGACGCTTCATTGCCTCGCGCCACAAGCGCGCAGTCCCCGCCACCTACATGGACAAGTGGTGGCGCAGCTAGTGCCGGCGGATCTTGCCGGCACCGCATTAGTGGTCATCGACTTTCAGCGCGGGGTCCTTGAAGGATGCCACGACGCCCACGGCGTAGTCCACCGCACTGCCCAGCTGGTGGAGCACGCCCGGTCTTCCGGCCTGCCGGTGGTCTGGGTCCAGGACCACGGCGACTTTCCCATTGGCACCTCCGGGTGGCAGCTGGCCGACGGCTTGGCTGTTGGCCACGGGGAACACCTGATTCGCAAAACCTATCGCGACTCCTTCGCCGAAACCGACCTGCACCAGATCCTGCAGGGCCTTGGGGTTCGCCGATTGCTGGTGGCCGGAGCCCAAAGCGACTACTGCATCCGCACCACAACGCAGGCTGCCGCCGTGCACGGCTACGATGTCACGTTGGTCTCCGACTGCCATACGACAGTCGATGCCGAATTCGACGGAACACTGATCACTGCCAAGCAGATCATCGCGCATACCAATATGTACTTCTCGGGGCTGCGCTATCCAGGATCGCAGTTCGGAATCTTGACTGCCGCGCAGGCCATTGCAAAACCAGCTAGAGTGCCGGCTGAAGCAACTGAGCAGCGCTGAAATCTGGCATGGCCGGCAAAGCCTCGATGAGGCTTCTGGTGTAGGTCTGGCCGGGATCATCGAGCAGACGCCCCGTGGGACCCTGCTCAATGATGCGTCCGCGGTGCATCACCACGCTGTATTCGCACAGTTCCCGCAGTACGCACAGATCATGGGTGATGAACAGCAAAGACAACTTCCGCTCTTCGCGCAGTCCTGCCAGCAGGTCCAGGATCTGCGCCTGCACCGTGACGTCGAGGGCGGAAACCGCCTCGTCGCAGACCAGCAGCTGGGGGTCGGCGGACAGCGCCCGGGCGATGGCCAGCCGCTGCAGCTGGCCCCCTGACAGTTCCTCCGGGCGCCGTTCGACGAGCGCTGGATCCAAGCCCACCTGGGTGAACAGCTTTTCCAGCAGCTCCCTGTGCTGCGCCCGCGGCGCTGTCTTCAACGACCGCACCGGCTCCAACACCGAGTATCCGACCCTGCGGCTGGGGTCGAAGGAGGTGTAGGGATTCTGGAATACCGGCTGCACCCGCCGGCGGAATTCCCGCCCGCCGACCTGTTTGGTTTGTCGCACCCCCGAAAGTTCCACCGTCCCTGAATCGGGGCGGTCAAGGCCCAGCAGCACCCTGGCCAAGGTGGTCTTGCCGGAGCCCGACTCGCCCACCACGCCGACAGCACCCCCTTCGGGGATGCTCAGCGTCACGTCGTCCAAGGCGGTCACCGCCTGCTCGCCGCGGCCGAAGCTGCGGTGCAGCCCGCTGGCGGCGAGCAGCGCCGGAGCTGTCTGCACGGGCGCGGGAAGCCTGCGGCGGGGAGGCGCATCGGCGCGCGGCATCGCAGCGACCAGGGTGCGGGTGTAATCCCTGCTCGGGTTCCCCAGCACCTGCACGGTCCTGCCGGATTCGACGATCTCCCCGTGCCTCAGCGTGATCAGCTGATCGGTGCGTTCGGCGGCAACGCCCAGGTCGTGGGTGATCAACAGCAGCCCCGCACCAGTGGCCGCCACCAGCCTGTCGAGGGTGTCCAGCACGTGTTTTTGCACCGTGGCATCCAGCGCACTGGTGGGTTCGTCGGCGATGATCAGCGCCGGCTTTGCGATGATGGCCATGGCGATCAGCACCCTTTGGCGTTGGCCGCCGGAGAGCTGGTGCGGGAAGCGGGAAGAGACCGCGGGATCCAGTCCAGCATCCTGCAGCGCCTGCTCCACCGCCCGGCCGCGTTCGGCCTTCCCGCCGATCTGGTGAACTTCCAGCACCTCGCCCACCTGGGTGCCGATGCGCATCAGCGGGTTCAGGCTGGAACCGGGATCCTGCGGAACATAGCCAAGGGTGGTTCCCAGCAGCTCCCGGCGCGCCCTCTTGTCCAGCGTATCCACCCGGCTTCCGGCCACGGCGATGGTGCCGGTGACAGTTGCGCCGCGCGGATTCAGCCCCAGGAGCGCCCGTGCGATGGTGGATTTGCCGGAGCCCGACTCCCCCACCAGCCCCAGGCGCTGGCCTGCTTCCATGTGCAGGTCCACCGCCTGCACTGCATGGGTGGGCTCCTGCCCGCGGCGCCGGGGTGCAAAGTCGACGGAGAGCTGGCTGATGTGCAGCAGACTCATGATTCCTTGGTTCCTATCTGTGAGCTGAGCCGGTTGACGCTCAGTACCGTCAGGGCGACGACCGCCGCCGGGGCCAGCGACCACCACCAGGCGGTGGCGATGTAGAGCCGGCCTTCGTTGATCTGCGACCCCCATTCGGGCATCGGCGGCACCGCTCCGAAGCCCAGGAAGCTCAGGGAGGCGATGGACAGGATGGCCCCGCCCAAATCCAGGCCCGCCACCACTGCTATGGCCCCGGCGGCATTGGGCACCACATGGGTGATGATGCTTTTGAAGCCGCCGGTGCCGCTGGTCAGCGCGGCGTCGAAATAGGGCAGGTTCACAATTTTCAGGGTCTGCGCCCTGGCGATGCGCACGAATCCGGGGATCCCTGCGATGCCCACGGCGATCGCCACCTTGTCTACCCCGAAGCCCAAGATGGAAATCACCGCCAGGGAGAGCAGCAGCCCCGGAATGGAGACCAGCACCTCAACGCAGCGGGAGATCACCGCGTCCGCCCAGCCGCCCAGATAGCCGGCGGCCATGCCCAGCAGCCCGCCGAGGACCACCGAAATGACGATTGCCACTACTCCTGCGGCCAGGGACATGCGGGCCCCATAGACCACGCGGCTGAACACGTCCCTCCCGTTCAAGTCGGTGCCCAGCCAGAACTGGGGGTCGGGGGCCGCCAGCGACGGACCCACCACCGCCACCGGATCAAAACGGGCAAACAACGACGGGAACAGCGCGGCGGCGGCGATCAGTGCCAGAAAAGCGGCGGCCGCCGCCACGCCGAAACTGGGCCGGCGCAGGTTCTTTGCAATGCTCATCTCCGCGACCTCCTGGAAGCTTGAGCTGGCGAGGTGACCCGCGGGTCGATCAGCGGGTAGCTCAGGTCCACCAGCAGCGTGATGACCATATAGATGCCGCCGGTGAGCACGATCAGGGCCTGAATCAACGGGAAGTCGCGCGCGCCGACCGCCTCCACGTAAAGGTTGCCGATTCCCGGGCGACCGAAGATCGTTTCAATGATCGCCGCCCCTGAAACAATCCCGCCGATGAGCATGCCCACGATGGTGTACACCGGCAGGCTCGCATTGCGCAGCACATGGGTGCGCACCAGCCGGGCATGTCCCATGCCCTTGGTTCGGGCCACCAGCACGTGGTTCTCCCCGAGCACTTCGCGAATGCCGCGGGAGAACACCTGGGAGAGGGTTCCCGCACCCAGCAGGGCGATCGTGATCGCCGGCAGCACCAGCGAGGAGAAGCCGCCGGCGCCGAAGGCCGGGAACCAGCCGAGCTTGAAGGAGAAGACCTGCAGCAGGATGATCGCCATGACAAAGGACGGCACCCCGATGCCCAGCACTGTCAGCGAGGAGAACACCTGGCGCAGCCAGCGGGTGGGAAGCAGCGCCTCTCCGACCGCCAGCAGCAGCCCCAGAGCCACCATGATTCCGATGCTCAGCGCCCCAAGCTGTACGGTGTGCACCAGCCCGTCGCCGATCACCTGGGTGACCGGTTGGCGCAGCGAATAGGCTTGGCCCCAGTCGAAGCTCAGTACGCGCAGCAGGTAGCCGAAGTATTGCACCAGCACCGGCTTGTCCAGACCCATCTCGGCGCGGATCTGCGCCAATTGGGCGTCATTGGCCGCTCCGGCGTCCTCCTGTCCCCCGCTGACGATCAGCCGCGCCGGGTCCCCGGGGGTGAACTGCAAAATGGCGAAGGACAGGGTGATCGCACCGAAGAGCACCAGCGCGGCGTGCCCCACACGAGATGCAGCGTACGTCAGCAGCTGCTTATTCATTGGGCACGAACTCCGCGAAGGCCGGCTTGTTCTCCGCATCCAATTCGATGGACTTGATGTCCTTGCCATAGGCGCTGTTGGAGACCTGGTCCACCAGCGGGAACACCAGCCCCTTGTCCAAAAGCAGCTGCTGGGCCTCGGCGGAGGCCTGCTTGCGCTGCTGCGCGTCGGTGGTGGACTGCAGCTTCAGCAGCGCCTTGTCCACCGCGGGGACCGCGTTGCCGTAGAACAACGACTGGTTTTCGTAGAGGGAGCTGTACACCACGCGCAGCACATCCGGATCCGCGCGGCCCTGGGACCAGGTAGTCAGGTCGTAGGGTGCGTCATAGAGTCCGGTCTCGGAGGCCTGCGCCTCGGTGACGGGTTTGAGCACAAAGTCGATGCCCACCTTCTTCCACTGGATTTGCAGCAACTGGAACAACGCTTCGGTGGTGCCGCCGGTGGAGGAATACTGGATGGAGATTTCCAGCCGTTCGCCCTTGTCGTTGCGGCGGATGCCGTCCTCTCCCACGGTGTCCCAGCCTCCTGCCTCCAGGATCTTGACGGCTGCTTGCGGATCATAGGCCAGCTCACTGCTGAGGTCTGCAGAGCCCGGGGTGGCAGCGGTGAGCACGCCGGTGGCAGGCTGCACATTGCCCTGGTAGATGCGCTCGGCGATCTCGGCGCGGTCGGTGGCCGGGTTGATGGCTTTGCGCACTGCCTCGTCTTTGAAGATGTCCCGGTAGATGAAGGGAATCAGCGGGGAGGCGATGCCGACGGTGGGCTTCTGCACCAAGGTGGTCTGCCCGGCCAGGGTGCCTAGGGTCGAGGTGTCCAGCAGGAATCCGTAGTCGACCTGGCCGGAGCTGACGGCGCCGGCCAGAGTGGTGGCGTCGGGGATGAAGGAGACCTTTACCGTTTCATAGACTGCCGGCCCCTTGTTAGCGTAGGCAGACGAACCCCAGTGGTAGTCTTCGCGGGCCTTGAGGGTGATGCCAACGTCGGGTTCGTAGCTTTCGATCACGTAGGGTCCGCTACCAATGACCTTGCCGCGAGCCACTTCCTCGGGGTCCAGTTTCAAGGTGGCATCGGCCAGTATGCTCAACGGCTGGGTCGACGCAGCCTGGAGGAATTGGGCGTTGGGGCCGTCAAATTTCACGATGGCGGTCTTCTCGTCCACCACGTCTGTGCCTTGGTATCCGCGCAGATGGCTTGCCCCGACATAAGCCAGAGGGCCGATCTTGATGATTCTGTCGAAGTTGTTCTTGACCGATTGCGCGGTGAATTTGGTGCCGTCGGAGAAGGTCACGTCATCGCGCAGGTGGAAGGTGAACTGCGACTGGTCTTTATTTGTTTCCCAGCTGGTGGCAAGCCAGGGAACGATTTCTCCGGTCTCGGGATCCTGGTCCACCAGCGTGTCTGCGATCTGCCGGGAGATCGTGCGAGAGACGGTTTGCGGCGGCTGGTGCGGGTCGTAGTTGGCGCTGTCTTCGGGGAAGCCGACGGTCAACTCGTCCTCGCTGCTTTCCTGTGCGTTGGAGCTGCTCACGCAACCGGTCAGCAGCGTGGCAGCTGCCAGGCTCAGGATGCCCAGGGTCTTGAAATGTCCTCGTACACTGCGTGGAGTGCTCATATCCTCATCCGCTTCTTTTAGTCGGTGTATTTCTGGCTACGACGCTAGAATGAAGGGTTGACTTGGGACAAAGGTTGTTTCAGGAGATAAAGGAAAGTTTCTTCACATAACAAAAGCCCGACCGCCGGAGGCTGGTCGGGCTTTATGAATCGACAAGTTTTGTCATCTGAGGACTTACTAATCTAGCTGATTCCGGTAATTTCCTTCAGCGCCTGCACATGTTCGGCGAATGCCGTTTTTCCGCCGCTGCTGAGCTTGGCCCAGGTGCGCGGCCGCTTGCCCACATACCCCTTGCGGATCTGCACATACCCGGCCTCCTCAAGGGCGCTCAGATGCCTCGAAAGCACCGAGTCTGAGATTCCCAGCGCATCTTTCAACGATTTGAAGTCGGCCTCCTCTACGGACTGCAGCGCACCCATCAACGACAGCCGCACCGGGTTCGAAAAGTCGTCATTGAGGCGCTGACGAGCATGGGCGGTCATTCTCGCACCATCTTTATTCCGGTGAGCACCAACGGCGCCGCGACGATCAGGAAGATCAGCAGCATGGCGATCCATGAAGTAATCTGCGCCGCCAGCAATGCCACCGAGGCCGCATAGAGTCCGATACTCAGGCCGAAGGCCATGCCATAGCGCTTGGAATAGCCCTGCGGCAGGCTTCGGTACAACTTGCGGTACGCCAGCGAAGAGCCGAGGATCACGAGGACATACAGTCCCATTACAATAAAGAAGCCCACTTTGTTTTCATCCGGCCGGTAGAGCTGCAGCACCGCTGCCAGTGCGCCGACAGCAAGCCCGACCACGATGCAGTACCAGCCCATCAGTCTTGAGCCATAGCCTATGGCCCGGTCCATGTCGGCCTGAGCCCGGCCCAGCGCTTCAAGCTGCTGCTCGGGCGTCAGCGGCTGCTCAGAGTTCATTTCACCTGCTCCTTCTTTGCCCGATTCTGACGCTGCGCAATGAGGCTGGTGGAAGTCATGACTATCGCCATGAAGATGCCCATTCCAATGAAGATCAGCGAATTCTGGCCGCTGAAGTAGGCGAAGAGCGACAGGCCGAAGAAAGCGAGGCCTGCAGCGATGATTGCGGTGACGCACCATGCGGTGAATGACATTTTCATGATCCTGCTCCTTGATTCCCGGTCCTGCTTCTGAACTGACTCAAACATAACAAGTACTTTCCAATATGGAAAGTACTTTCTCACAATTCATTTGCACTGCTGCAAAAAGCCTTCGGAAACCTGCCGGAAATCACTGAAAACTCGGGGCCGCCAAGCTCTTCCAAACCATAGGAAGTCCAAGTATATTGTTGGTCTAGATCGCCATTTAGGAGCGCCCATGCCTTCTCCTTTACCCCGTGATCCCATCGCCCAGGCTCGGGATCAGTGGATTGCCCACGGATGGGGCGCAGAGGCGGATTCCATGGCGGCCATTACGGCGATCATGCGAACCGCATCGATATTTCTCCAGCGCGCCGATGCCATCCTCAAGCCCCATGGGCTGACATTTGCACGGTTTGAGGTCTTGGCACTGCTCGGGTTTTCAAAGCGCGGTTCGCTGCCGATGAACCATGCAAGCCAGCTGCTTCAGGTGCATGCAACGAGCCTGACGAATTCGGTGGACCGCTTGGAGGCTACCGGTCTGGTCCGCAGGATCCCGCACCCCACCGATGGCCGCACGAGGCTGCTGGAGCTGAGCGGCGAAGGCAAGCGCGTACTGTTCAACGCCCGCCAGGATTTGAACGAGCAATTATTTTCAAACAGCGGAATGCCGGAAGCGGATGCAAGGACTCTTTTCCAGATCCTCTCCCGCTTCCGGCATTCACAGGGCGATTTTCTATAGCGACCCGTCGCGCACGGCGTTGATGATTCCGGAGAAATCGGTTCCGGCGTGGCCTTCGTCGCTGAACTTTCGATAGAGCGCGGAGGCCAGCGCGCCAAGCTGGGCGTCGGTCTGCGTGTGCTTCAGTGCGCTGGAGGCCAGCCCCAGGTCCTTGGCCATCAAAGCCGCCGCAAAGCCTGGCTGGTAGTCGCGGTTGGCTGGCGAGGTAGGGACCGGCCCGGGTACGGGACAGTTCGTCGTCACCGACCAGCATTGGCCCGAGGCCGTAGAGATGACGTCATAGAGCGCCTGGTGCTCCAGGCCCAGACGCTCGCCGAGGACGAACGCCTCGGCCGCGCCGATCATCGAAATGCCCAGCAGCATATTGTTGCAGATCTTCGCGGCCTGACCCAGGCCGTGGCCGCCGCAGTGCACGATGCGCTTGCCCATATGCTCAAGCACCGCGGTGATCTCTTCCAGGTCCTCAGCTTCCGCACCGAGCATGAAGGTCAGCGTTCCGGCCTCAGCGCCCACCACGCCGCCTGACACCGGCGCATCGGCGCTGCGATGGCCCGCCGCCACAGCAAGCGCGGCGGCTTCCTTCGCCTGGGCCACATCGATGGTCGAGCACTCCAAGAACAGCGTATTCGGGCTGGCGGCCTGAAGCAGGTAGCCGCGGTAGGCGTCCAAGACGTGCTGTCCACTGGGGAACATGGTCAAGACAATGTCGACTCCGGTGGCGGCTTCCGCGCCGGTGGCAACGGTTTCAATCCCCGCTTCGCCGACTGCCTGCACCGCGGCGGGTACAATATCGAAGCCCTTGAGGGTATAGCCGGCCTTGTGCAGGTTGATGGCCATGGGCAGGCCCATGTGGCCAAGTCCTAGAAATCCAATGGTTGGCAGCGTGCTCATCATCCACTCTTTTCGCGAAGGCCCTGGTCCAGCAGGGCAAAGTTCAGTTCTGCTCCCGGCAGTGGTTCAAAATGCCGGGCGGTGCGCTGTTCGGGGGTCGACCCCTCCAGCGGTTCATTCCAGTGCGGGGACCGGTCCTTGTCGATGACCGCGGCCCTGATCCCCTCGGCAAAATCGGGGTCGTCCAGACGGTGGACCGCCGCGCGGAATTCCCTAACCAGGTCACCCCTCAGATCCCTGCCCGCCTGCCGCATCAACTCTTCAACGAGCCGCACCGAACTGGGGCAAGCGGCCGTCAGCGCCTGCTGCGCACTGAGCGCCTGCGGATTCTCGAAGCCGTGCAAGGCGCTGAGAATGGCAGGGGTGCTCGATTCGGCAAACGCCTGCACCCATTCCTCGTGCAAATGCCCATGCTCGGGGATGCCAGACCAGCGCGAAATCGCCGCGTCGGCCAACTGGGTTTCAAGGTCTTCCAGCAGCCGGGGCAGGTCGTGGGACGGCACAAAGGTGTCTGCCAGCCCTAGGGCAATGGTGTCCGCAGCGCCGAATTTCATGCCGGTCAACGCAGCCATCCGGCCCGCCGCCAGCGGCGCGTGGGACAACAGGTGTGTGCCGCCTACGTCGGGGAAGAACCCGATGCCGACTTCTGGCATTCCGCAGCGGCTGTTCTCGGTGACGATGCGGTGACTGCCATGGGCCGAGATGCCGATGCCTCCGCCCAGGACGATGCCGTCCATAAACGCCAAATACGGTTTGGGATATTCGTCGATGAGCACATTGAGCTGATATTCGATGCGCCAAAACTCCTCGGACGAGCCGTTTCGCTCCAGGATGTCGCGGTAGATTGCGACGATATCCCCGCCCGCACACAGTGCCCGCTCCCCTGCTCCGGTGATTGCCACCTGCGCAATCTGCGGATCATCACGCCATTCAAGCAATGCGTCGAGGATCCCCCGGCACATGGCGATATTCAGCGCATTGAGCGATTCAGGCCTGTTGAGGGTTATCAACCCCAAATGCCCGCGGCGTTCTGTCAGGACCTCAGCCAAGAGACCACCCTCCTAGTGATCGGGGTCACCTTCAGTCAAGAATATACTCGGACTTCCAACTAAATTGAAGTGGCTCAATCGGGCATTCTTGATAGGTTGAAGTAGTGAAGATTGCGACTTGGAATGTTAACTCGCTGCGAGCCCGAGCCGACCGTGTTGAGGACTGGCTACGACGCAGCGACGTGGATGTCCTGGCTATCCAGGAAACGAAATGTAAGGACGAGAACTTCCCTTGGGAGTTGTTCGAGAACAACGACTACGAGGTGGCGCATTTCGGCGTCAACCAGTGGAACGGCGTGGCCATCGCTTCCCGCGTGGGCCTCGACGACGTGCAGCGAACCTTCCCAGGCCAGCCGGAATTCGGCAAGGGCGGCAAGAACCCGATCCAGGAACCGCGGGCCATCGCTGCCACGTGCGGGGGCGTGCGCATCTGGAGCCTCTACGTCCCCAACGGCCGCGCCTTGGACGACGAGCACATGGGCTACAAGCTGAACTGGCTGGACATCCTGAAGCAGGATGCCCACGGCTGGCTGCAGGAGAATCCCGACACCCAGATCGCCCTGATGGGCGACTGGAACATCGCGCCGAAGGACGAAGACGTGTGGGACATCGACTTCTTTGTCGAGAACCAGATGACCCACGTTTCAGCCCCCGAGCGCGCCGCCTTCTCCGCTTTTGAAGAGCTGGGCTTCAGCGACGTAGTCCGCCCGCACACCGAGGGCCAGTACACCTACTGGGATTACACCCAGCTGCGGTTCCCCAAGAATGAAGGCATGCGCATCGATTTCGCCTTGACCTCGCCGGCACTGACCGCCCGCGTCACTGGCGCCAGCATCGACCGCGAAGAGCGCAAGGGCAAGGGCGCCAGCGACCACACCCCTGTCATTGTCGAGCTTGCCGACTAGAGTGTGAACATGAAGATGACTGGGCCCCTCGAAGAGCTCACCGCAGCTACCGCACACCTGCGCGTATACGAGCCGCTGAGCTCTTTCGGCGACTGGGCCCAGTCCATCATTCTCAACTCCCCGCGCATGAGCCCCGATCAATGCGATCGGCTGGAGAATCAGCGGCTATGGGAGCGCACGCTGCGCGATGTTTCCGATCCATTCCCCCATGCCGATGACGAATTTTTCCGCTCGGTGAAGCTGCTGGACTACCAGGGCACCGAATACACCAGATACTGCCCCGGGCAGGTGCAGGCTCGCAGCCTGCTCGCCGCCGAACAGGCCGAAGAAGCCATGCGCACCGAAGTTTTCGACTTGCTGGTCCCGCCGGCTGCCCGCCGCGCCAATGGAGAGCGAATGGACACCGACCGCCTTGCCGCCGACCTGACCCACCTGCACACCCGCACGTCCACTTGGGGCATCCCGCTGAGCTGGTTTGCGCTTTTCCGTGACGACGATGAAGCAGAAATCCTCTATTCCGGAGAACACCTGAAGACCGTCAGGCTCTACGTCCCTTTCGAGCAGGCCATCAACCGCCTCGCATGGGCAGTGCAGACAATGGCAGCCCACGCACCGGCGGCGCCTATTTTCGAGGAGCTCGGTACGCTGGGCGGCTGGCTGGAGACTTTTGATCCGCAGTCGGTGATCGAGTTGGACTACGGGCTGTTGGCGGAGATTGTCTGGCCCGACGATTCGGTCAATGACCTGATGCACGGGATCCAGGCTTTAGAAGATTCGGATATGACGACCGCGGCGGCGGCTTATCGCCGGCTGAGCAACCGCTGGATCGGTCCGCGCCAGTTGGGCCGAGCCAACTAGCCAGCAATCTGCAGAGAAACAAAAAAATTCCTTGGAAGTTTTGCTTCCAAGGAATTTTCTCTATGGCGACCCTGACGGGACTTGAACCCGCGACCTCCGCCGTGACAGGGCGGCGCGCTAACCAACTGCGCTACAGGGCCTGGTGTTTTGAGATAATCTCAACTCACACAGTAAAACCCCCGGGTAAACCGAGGGCCTGCGTGGCTCCGACCGGCGTCGATCCGGTGACCTTTCGATTTTCAGTCGAACGCTCTACCAACTGAGCTACAGAGCCTGGCGCCATAAAATGGACACCTAATTTACTATCGCTAGTAAACTGAGCGACCCTGACGGGACTTGAACCCGCGACCTCCGCCGTGACAGGGCGGCGCGCTAACCAACTGCGCTACAGGGCCTTGCTTTCGCAAGCCAATGGATTTCTCCATCTGACAACCAGTAATTTGGCTGTTTGTACCCCCAACGGGATTCGAACCCGTGCCGCTGCCGTGAAAGGGCAGTGTCCTAGGCCGCTAGACGATGGGGGCCTATGTTCCTTAGCGGTTTCTTGCTTCTCCGCTGTGGACTCCAATAACTATACGGAGGTTTTTGGGTTTTGCAAAATCGAGATTCACTACGCCTCAGGCCACCCAAAAATGGGCCCGCAACCCTAGGCTGGAAACATGGATTCACAGATCTCAGAAGACGAGTTTGAAGCGCTCGTCCAGCAGGCCATCGATGCCATTCCGGAGCACATTTTCAACATGATGGACAACGTCGTTTTCTTCATCGAGGACGAGTACGAGCCATTGCCTGGCGAGCCGGAAAACCGCGAAATATTAGGGATTTACGAGGGTATTGCACTCACCGAGCGAGACCTGGACTGGGCAGCTGGAGCACTGCCCGACAGGATCACGATCTTCAAAAACCCCACCCTCCGAGCCTGCAATTCCCGCGAGGAAATCGTCCAAGAAGTGCGCATTACAGTGATGCACGAAGTGGCCCACCACTTCGGCATCGATGACGCCAAATTGGACGAACTGGGGTGGGGTTAGGCGAAAATTTCCAAAAACTTTTCCTGAGACGTGCATCACAAATAGAGGGTTTTTTGAACCCGCGGACTTCCTTCATATTGACCGAGGTCACAACGCATCTTGGCTCAAGATTCAATCCAGCCGCCCCTAAAACATGAATCCGACGCAAATTCCCGAAATTCCCTTGGGTCAACACCTCAAACTTCACCCTTCAAGGCTGGCAGAGCAGAAAAAGCAGCAACACATTTAAGAGGTCAACATTCACGACAGCTCAAAATCACCGCTGATTGTTATCTGTCCGTCACCATTTCACGGCTTCAATAAACCCCGCGTGTATTGTCTGTGAAAAAATTTTGAGATGACCCCAACGCAAGGTTCTCCACTTCACTGCACGCGTTCTCCCATATCACCAATGGTTCGACACCCGTAATTACACGCATGTAATTCGTGTGACTGGTGTGACCACTGTTGCCAACGATGTCTCAATTGGCCTAATGTGCTATGTGGGCCTTATCCAAATTGTGACCTTAGGATCCTAGGAAGTCACGGTTCGGATATCACCCATTGTCATCTCTTGGACTTAGTGAGGAACGATATGGCTTATCGCCACACGCTCGGTGTCGCCGCCAGCACCTTAGCCCTGGCAGTCTCCTGCCTGGCCGGAGTTGCATCCGCATCGGCAGCAACACCCACCTCAGTGCCTTCTTCAGTATCTGTTGCCAGCGAGCGTTCCTCGGACATGCCTTCTGCAGCCGAGATTGAAGCCGCAAAGAAGGACAAAGACTCCACCAATGCGATGATCGCGCGCATCGAAGCTTCTCTCGCTTCCAGCCGCGCCGAATTGCTCCAGGCTGAAACAACCGCTGCCGAAGCCCAGGAATCCCTGTTGAGCGCCGGCGAAGAGCGCGATCTGCGCACCGCGGAAGCCGAACAGGCAGTCAAGCAGCTGGCATTCGCCAAACAGTACCTCGAAGAGAGCCAGGCAGATCTGGGCGCTATCGCTTCAGACATCTACCGCAATGGCGCCGGCAACTCGACGCTGGGCATCCTGCTCAATAGCAGCGATTCCAACGACTTGTTCTACAAGGCGGCGACCATTGACACCCTGAGCCAGCAGCAGGTTCAGTCGGTGAACTCCGCCACCGAAGCAGAAGCCCTGGTTTCTGCGTGGCAGTCCTACGCTGACGCAGCGCAAAGCGCCGCTCAAGAGGCAACTGCCAATTTCGACAAGGCCGCCTCCACCGCGAACAGCACCCTGGCCTCCTATCAGGACTCGGTCAAGCCAGAGCAGGATCTTCGCAACGAACTCATCGGCAACCTTGCCAAGCTCAAGGATCAGGATGAGGCCAAGGTCCGCGCAGAGGTTCAGAAGCAAGAAGAAGCCCAGCAAGAAGCAAAGCTTCAGGAAAGCATCAACGCAGGCGCGGAGAACACTCCCGCACCAAGCGCCTCAGCTGCAGAAATCAAGCCTCTGTCGGTAGAGAAGCCGCAGGAACTTGAAATCGTTGATTCCAAGACCAAGCCGAAGGCCGAGAGCAACTCGCTGGAGAACCCGGCGTCAGCCCGCCCGGACTACATCGAGATCCAGCCAAAGGAATCCGAGGCTCCCAAGGAAACCCAGAAGCCAAAGGAAACCGAGGCACCAAAGCCGAAGAAGACCGAGGCCCCTAAGGAAACCCAAAAGCCAAAGGAAACCGAGGCACCAAAGCCGAAGAAGACTGAAGCTCCAAAGGAAACCCAAAAGCCAAAGAAGACCGAGGCTCCAAAGGAAACCCAAAAGCCAAAGAAGACCGAGGCACCAAAGCCGAAGAAGACTGAAGCTCCAAAGAAGACCGAAGCGCCTAAGAAGACTCAGGCTCCCAAGCCTGAGGAAACCGCTCCGCAGAGCGGCCGCAGCTTTGGCGCGGCAATCTCTTGGGCCTTGAAGACTGCCAATGACCCGAGCAAGTACTACGTCTACGGCGGCAACGGTCCAAACGCCTTCGACTGCTCCAGCTTCACCCAGTGGGCTTTCGCCAAGTCGGGCATCAACCTGCCTCGCACCTCGAGCCAGCAGTTCTACTCGGCTCCGCAGTATGTATCGCTGAACGAGCTGCAGCCCGGCGACCTGGTCTTCTCCAGCTCCAACGGCGGCGCATCGTTCTACCACGTTGCGATCTACATCGGCAACGGCCAGGTAGTCCACGCCCGCAACCCCAACGCCGGCATCTCCACCACCCCGCTGAGCTGGGTAAACAACATCTACTCGAAGGCTGCACGCTACTAGGCTGAGCACTTCGCCTGCGGCCCGCCTGGTGCGGGCCGCAGGCATTTAAGCAAGGCGATGGCCCGGCGGAAAAATCCACCGGGCCATCGCCTTGCCGTTTCTAGTCCTGCGACCGCGTATCAAAATTCTTGCGGTCTGCCAGCCGAGGGTCGTCCGAATCCGGAACGACCATGACCGGGCCCTTGGAGTGGTGCAGCACGCCCTGCGATGTGGAGCCGAGCAGCATCCCGGCAAATCCGCCGCGGCCGCGCGAGCCTGTCACCGTCAGCACCGCGTGCTCGGATTCGCGGATCAGCACCTCCACCGGGGGACCGCTGACAACGTCGGTCTCCAGCTTGAGGTTAGGGTAGTGCGAGGTCAGCCATGCGACGCCGACGCTCATCTGGTAGCGCACGTCTTCCAGCACAGCTTCCTGGTCGACGGTGGCCGGCATCCATGCCAGCGCCGCGCCCACCGGGGCCACCGCGCAGATCAAGCGCAGCGTCAGCCCGCTGGCAACCGCGGCATCGGCTGCAGCCAGCACTGCTGCACGCGCCCGGTCTGAACCGTCCACGCCAACAACAATCGCCTTGCGGTCCGCGGCCGCCGTAGCTTCTGCATCGCCTTCCTGCTCCTTGGCCATGGACAGCGGCACGACTACCGTCGGGCACTTTGCGTGGGCGGGCAGCGCGGAAGACACCGAGCCGAGAAGCCGGCCCACAAAGCCGCCGCGGCCGCGAGTTCCCACGACTACCAGTTCCGCATCTTTGCTCAGATCCAGCAGGACGCCCGAAGGGTCGCCGGATTCAATATAGGTGCGGATGGTCGCCTTGCTGCCTTCGAGGTCGGCGCGGGCCTGCCGGACGATGTCCTCTGCCCCGCCGCGGATCAAATCATCGTCGAGGGTCGAGTATCCGGCATCCATGGAGGAGGCCGCGAAAACCGGAATCGTGTAGGCGGAGACGATGTTCAATACACTTCCGCGGCGCACAGCCTCGCGCTCGGCCCAGCGCAGCGCACACTTGCTCTGCTGGGATCCGTCAACGCCGACGACAATACCTTCAATTTTTTCAGCTGCGACTGGTGCTTCGTCACTCATCTGACTCGCTCCTCAACTTTTTCGGTTATTTTCGGGGCGTGACTCCCCTTACACCCAATGTACTCGTTGGCGCGCCGGTATGTGAGTTGGGTCTAAAGATTTCACGCAGAGCCTACTCAGCGCAAAAAACTATATTGGAATGAGCTCAAAAGCACCTAGAATTTTTCTATGCCCTCCTCCACGCAAAGCGCGCCACCTATTACTATGCGCAACCGTATTGACCGCTTCTTCATGATCTCGGAGCGACGCTCCACCTTTGCCACCGAACTGCGCGGCGGCATCGCCACCTTCTTCGCCATGAGCTACATCGTGGTGCTCAACCCGCTGGTGCTCTCCGGCGCCGACGCCTCCGGCGGCGAGCTGGGCGTCCAGCGCGTTGCGGCCGTGACCGCGCTGGTCTCCGGCGTCCTGACCATCATCATGGGCATCTGGGCCCGCAGCCCCTTCGCCATGGCCACCGGCCTGGGCGTCAACGCCTTCGTCGCCATCACCGTGGCCACCAACCCGGAGCTCACCTGGGCCGACGTCATGGGCCTGGTGGTCATCGCGGGCATCGTGATGTTCGTGCTGGTGCTCACCGGCTTCAGAACCGCGGTGTTCAATGCGGTTCCGGCCGGGCTGAAAACCGCCATCGTGGTGGGCATCGGCATGTTCATCGCGCTGATCGGCCTGGTCAACGCCGGGTTCGTGCAGCGCATCCCGGATGCCGCCCACACCACTGTTCCGGTGGGCCTGGGCTTTGACGGCCGCCTGATGGGCTGGCCGATCCTGGTCTTCATTATCGGCCTGCTGCTGACCATGACCCTGGTGGTCCGCAAGGTCAAGGGAGCAATCCTGATCGGCATCGTCGTCTCCGCCGTCGTTGCCAACATCTTCGAGGCAGTGTTCCACGTCAGCGATTCCGAAACCAACGGCTGGTCGCTGGTGGTTCCTTCGATGCCAAGCTGGCACCTGCCCGACCTATCGCTGATCGGCGACGTCTCCCTGTTCGGCGCCTTCGCCAAGATCGGCCCGACCGCCGCCTCGCTGCTGGCCTTCGTGATTCTGCTGTCCATCTTCTTCGACGCCATGGGCACCATGGTGGGCCTGGCCGCAGAAGCTGACCTGGTCGATGAGAACGACCAGATCCCGAACGTGGATAAGGTCCTGCTGGTGGATGCCGCAGGCGCCATCGTCGGCGGCGGCACCTCCAGCTCCTCGGCGCAGATCTTCGTCGAATCCGGCGCAGGCATCGGCGAGGGCGCCCGCACGGGCCTGGCTTCGGTGTTCACCGGCCTGCTGATGATCGTCGCAATGTTCCTGAGCCCGCTGATCTACCTGGTGCCCTTCGAGGCTGTAGCCCCGGCGCTGGTGGTCGTCGGCTTCATGATGATCACCCAGATCACCAAGATCGACTGGAACGACTGGGGAGTCGCGCTGCCGGCATTCCTGACCTTCACCCTGATGCCGTTCACCTACTCGATCGCCAACGGCATCGGCGCAGGCTTCATCTCCTACGTCTTCATCCGCGCCACCCAGGGCCGCGCGAAGGAAATCCACCCGCTGATGTGGGTTGTGGCAACCGCCTTCGTGCTGTTCTTCGGCATCGGCCTGATCGAAGACTGGGCCGGAGTGGCCTAAACGCCTCCCGCCCCGCCATCAGCGGCCTGCACCCCTGCGGTGCGGGCCGCTTTGCCATAGCATGGCCCTATGGCAGAAAACAGCACCACAGGCACGTGGATCCAGGTCGCGGCAGGCCTGAAGAACCCTCAGATGAGGACAGTTCTGGGGCAGGTATTGGCCGGGCAGGCCCAGGAGATCGACGCACAGGCCAAGGCGAATGCCAAGGCGCTGCAGCGCTGGGCAGGCATCGGACTGCTCGCCCAGGATGCCGACGGAAGCTGGCAGGTCAACGAACAGCTGCTGGCCGACACCCTGGCCTCAGCCGGAGCGGCGAAAGCCGACCGCAGCGGGATCCTGCGCTTCTTCGACGGGCCGAAGCTGCACACGCTGCCGGCCAAGCCTGCCGACCGGCGCGAAGTGCTGCTCTACCTGCGCGATGCGGTGATCGCCGAGGGGCAGGTGCTGCGCGAGGAGCAGCTCAATGAGCGCCTGGGCGTCTTCCATCCGGACACCGCGCTGATCCGCCGCTACCTGGTGGACCACGGCCTGCTGTCTAGGGCGGCCGATGGATCCAGCTACCGGATTGGTTCCGACTAGTCCTGGATGACCGCCGCCTCCCCGGCAAAGCGCACTGCCGCCGCTCCAGAAACCAGCTGGGCCGGCAGCGGAGCTGTGCGCAGGCTGCGCTCGAAGGCGGGCCCCAAGGCCAGTGGCTCGTCGCTGGCGAGGAACACGATGTTTCCATAGCGCCGGCCCTTGAGCATCGGCGCATCGGCGATCAGCGCGACGTGCTTGAACACCGAAAGCAGCGTGGCGGCCTCGGCCCTGGCACCGGCCAGGTCTGCGGTGTCTCCGCAGTTCATCACGTAGACTCCGCTGGCATCCAGCACGCGCTGGGCTTGGCGGGCATAGGCCGCGGTGGTCAGCTCGCGCGGCGTCGTGCTGCCGGCGAAAACGTCGCGGATGATCACATCCCTGCTCGCATCGCTCAGGGTCGGCAGCACCTGGCCTGCATCCCCCACGCGCAGGCGCACCAGCGGGGCCTTGGGGACCTCGAAGTTGGTGCGCACCAGTTCGGCAAGCTTTGCATCCAGCTCCACCACTACCTGGCGCGCGTTCTCGTACTTGGCGGCGACCCAGCGGGCCATGGAGCATCCGCCGCCGCCCAGGTGCAGCACGCGCAGTTTCCGCGCACGCCCGTCAAATTGTTCGGCTGGGAAGCCGATGGCGAAAACCGGCTCCATCCAGCGCATGTATTCAAAGTCCAGGTACGTGGGGTCATCGAGATCCACGTGCGAGGAAGGCACTCCGTTGACCTTGAGGATATAGCGGTTGGCGCCATAGGGGTCGGCTTCGATCTCCGCCGTGCCGGTGTCGATGGGGTAGCTGCCGAGCAGCGAATTCTTGGTGTCCCTAGCCATTGCGGCGCACCATCCGCTGCTCGGTCAGGCCCTGCCAAGAACCGGTGAGTTCCTCGCTGGTTCCGTCCAGTTCGAAACCGTGCTTCCGGTAGAAGGCGATGGCGCGCTCGTTGCCCTGCAGCACCCACAGCAGCGCCGGCCTCTGGCCAAGGACCACTTCCATGAGATGCGCCCCCAGGCCGCTGCCATAGTGTTCTTCGAGGATATAGAGCATGCCCAGTTCGATGTCGACTCCCGCGTCGCGGTCCTCATCGATGGCAGGGGTGCCGCCGGCAATGCCGATGATCTTCCCTGCAGCATTTTCCGCAATGAAGAACTGCGCCCCGGAGGCCAGCCCCCGCTCCCACCAAGCAACCTGTCCATCCAGCTGCTGTTCGTGGAAGGTGAAGAAGTCTTCACCCCGCACCTCGCCGTAGGCTTGACGCCATGCTTCCAGTTTCATCTCGAGGGCCGGGCGCACATCTTCTAAAGTTGCTGCGCGGATCCGGTAGTCGTTGTTTTCAGGCACTCATCTAGCCTACGGCAGAGCGGCAACGGACCGTGCCAACACCGTGCCCCTCCTACTTAAGTACGATTGCGGGCGCGTGGGTTCTTTGAAAAAATAGCCCAATACTTACAAATGAATGCGGGAAAGGGAGCTGCGGTTTGAGTCGAAACCAAATCTTTGCGGGCCTTACTGGTTCCGTCATTGCTGGTCTCACCATCGTCGTCAGCCTCTCGCCCAGTTTCTGGGTCATTCTTCTGGGAAGCCTGCTGCTGATCACCGGGTTCAGTGTGCTGTCCAAACTTGAGCGTTCTTGGGGACCCACCAAATCGGGTTCCTACCACTATGTAGTTCCCATGGTGATTGGGCCGGCGTTGGGCGGCCTGCTGCGCGGCACGCAGTACGCAGTGTGGCTGGGAGTTCCCGCAGGTCTCCTCTGCGGCATCGCCGCCTACCTCTTAATCATCAAGTCCCCTCCCTTCGCCGAAAGTGATTCGGACCTGGAAGAGGACTTGCTGGCAAGTTCACACACGACATCGCGGTTCTAGAGCCGGGTTACAGCACCCGGGCCAGCGCGAAGCCGTCCCAGCCTTTCGAGCCTACGGTCTGCAAGGCAGTGGCTGAAACTTGTTTAGAGTCGCGCAGCCACAACAAGGCTTCCTGGGTTCCCCTGATGTCAGCTTCCTGAAGGCCGTGCTGGGAAGGGTCGTCAAGGATTTTTCCTGCGCGAATGACGTTGTCAACCACCAGCACGGTTCCCGGCCTAGACAGTTTCAAGGCCCGCTGCAGGTAGGCGACGTTGTTTCGCTTGTCAGCATCGATGAAGATCAAGTCGAATGGCGTGGTCCGGGAATCGATCAGGGAGTCCAGCGTCCCGACTGCGTCCCCTAGGCGGATCTCGACTCGATCCGAAAGGCCCGCCCGCTGCAGGTTCTCCCGCGCCACGGATGCATGCAGCGGCTCGACCTCGCAGCTGATAACTGTTCCCGAGGCTCCTACTCCCCTGGCTAGCCAGCTCGTGGAGTAGCCTCCGAGTGTTCCGATTTCCAAAACCCTGGTAGACGCGCTGATTTCAATCAGCAGCTGCAGGAACTTGCCCTGGGCAGTGCTGATTTCGATGTGCGGCAAACCTGCGTTGTGTGCGTGTTCGCGGCCTGCTTCCAGCTCAGGTATCTCCAAACCGAGAGCTGAGTTCAGATAGGCATCGACCGCCGGGCTTTCATGGTCAGCCAAATGATGGATCATAATTCCTGATTCTCCTCACTATTCTCGATAGCCTGCAATTGCCATTGAAGCGGTTCCGGCAGTGACTGTACTGGGTCACAGCTGTGGCAAAGTTCTGGATCTGTCGAGAAACGAGAAGCGGATCAAGGCTCAACTAGGGTTCAGCCTCCCTCGCCCCTCATTTCCGATGGACACAGGTTATCCAATCTCAGGCTACGTCCGTTCGCTGAACAATGACAGAGAGTTTTTCGGTGGCCTCGATGTCGATGCTGGTTCGAACCTGGCTGGCGTCCCAGTCGAACATTCCTGGGCCGTCTGTATCAAGCAACGCCAACAGGATTCCCAACAGCATCAGGACCAAGGTGGATCGGATGAACATCGCCCACCCTGCCTTCCACCATCCAACGCGCGAGCCGTCTTTGATGCGCACGAGCCGCGTACCGGTCAGCAGGCCTCCCAATGCGCGCCCATCGCGGAAGAACCATCCGTACAGGAATGGAAGAAGGACTGAAAGTAGTACAAAGATGCCGATTGCCGATAGAACTGCTTCTTCATCAGCAAAATCGCCGAGGGAACCACACGCGATGCCTACCGAGACACCCGCAATCAATAGAAAATCGATGAGCCAGGCGATGAAGGCGGCCGGCGCTGATGCTCCCACGTATATTCCACCAGTGCGGAATCTGCGAATTCTTTCTGCCGCCTTGTTTCCCAAGGCGGGCTCGGCCGCTTCGCGAATTGATGTCAGCGTTTGAGCATTCTTTGCTCTGGTTCTCGGCTTGGCCACCGTCATAGCTTCTCATGGCACTCCTGAAATCATTCAGTTTCACACTTCACCAGGTTGGCTTAAAGACGTGATGCCAGGCCCTTTTTGGATGAGCGGAATACCGCTGGATGCCAAACGGGCTATTGCTAATTCGCCACGTAGACCTGCTTGCGGCCAACGTCATCGCGTTCTGCCCAGTCCAGCAGCGCCATCGCCATGTCCGCTGAAGTAATCTGCCAACCGTTGCTCAACGGCCCTTCAGCGCTGAAACGGTAGTCGTTCTTGGCGGCAGACGCGGTGATCCTTGGCGAGCGCACGGAGGTCCACTGTACGTCGCTTTCCCAAAGGACAATATCCATGCGCCGCATATCGTCGTAGGTAGCCCCCAAGAATTTCTGTAGCAGTGGAAAGACGATGCAGCGTTTCAGGAAGCCCTTCTTCGCCCAATGGTCGGCGACCTCGGATGAAATGACGACTAAGCGCTGCACCTGGTGCTCATCCATCCCAGCAATTAGATTCTCAGCACCCACGGAGTAGAGCGTGGTCGGCGTTTTGGAGGTTCCAATTCCCACACAGCTGATGACCGCATCGACGTCTGCAAGAAGGGGAACGATGGAGTCCCGCATCAAGATATCTGCCTGCTCAACTCGAAGATCGCTGTGCTCCAGGCCGAGGCCCTGCGGGTGGCGTGCAATAGCGGTGACCTGGTGGCCCCGCTCTAAAGCCTGCTCGACGACAAGCCTGCCGACCATCCCTGTAGCGCCGGCAACTAGAATCCTCATTGGCTTCTCCTCCGCTGATATCCACCCACTTCGGTTTCAACGCTAGTAGTGACTCGGCAGAGATCGAGCAATAGCCTCGCGAGAAATAGGATCTGCTCAGGCAATCCTCAGCACGAAGGAACAATGAGCAGCATGCGCCAAGGAACTACTGTCTCTTTCAAAGCTGCAGTTACAGAATCGGACTAGCTTGTATTTGGCCGGACCGAGTAGCAACTCGGTCCTCCAAAGCCGGTGCTCTCGCCAAGACTCCACTGGCCACGCCCGATTACGTTCCACTTATGCAGCACAACACAAGATGCCAGCCGAAGGCTTTGGGGCCGCACCTGACCGATGAGACCCCAAAGCTTTAATAATGAAAACTACTGGGAGACCTTGACGATTACCTTGCCGCGAACGTGTCCGCCACTTACCAAGTCTTGAGCCTTAGCAATATCGGCCAGCTGGAATTCGGCAGCCACAGGAACTACGACCTTTCGGGTTGCGACTGCTTCTATTACCTGGGTCAGGGCGCCGTCGAAGCCTGGTTCAGTACCCAGCACCAGGATGCCGCCGCCCTGCATCACCGCTGGATCAACCAGGGTCACTACCTTCGCCGCGTTTCCGGTCAAGCGCTTCAATGCTTCGAATTTCCCGCCTGTGGACAGGTCGAATGCAGCTGCGTAAGTAGCACCGTCGGCAGCTGCCGCCGCTTCCGCTTCCCAATCGCCGGCATAGTCGATGGCAATAGCTCCAAGCGAAGCCAGATAATCCTGATTCCGGGAGGAAGCTGTGGCAACAACCTTGAGTCCGGCAGACAGCGCCAACTGGGTCAGGAACGTGCCGACACCGCCGGTAGCCCCATCCACGAAGATCAAATCGCCCGTTGTCACTTTGGATAAGCCCAGTGCGCGAACCGCTGTGCTGCCTCCGACTCCGATGGTGGCGGCCAGCTTCAGATCCAGGCTTTCCGGCACCTTAGTCAGAGCCGC
Organism: Glutamicibacter uratoxydans; assembly: GCF_006539925.1. GTDB lineage: Bacteria > Actinomycetota > Actinomycetes > Actinomycetales > Micrococcaceae > Glutamicibacter > Glutamicibacter uratoxydans. The sequence goes on from NZ_BJNY01000026.1 coordinate 30,523, forward strand.
AGCATAGGTTGCAACATACTCCGCGTTGGACCCCGCGGGAGCCATGCCAGCAACCCGGTCCCCTACGGACAGCCCTTCGACATCCGTGCCCACAGCATCCACAACACCTGCTAAATCCATACCTGTCATAGCCGGCTGCGCCAGTTCAGCCGAGTCGCTGAGCACACCCATACGGTACTTCACATCTACCGGATTGACGCTGGTGTACTCAACGCGTACGCGGACCATGCCCGGCCCCGGCTCCGGCATCAATTGGTCAACGATCTCAAGAACACCGCTATCACCGAATCGACGGTAGATGACTGCCTTGTGCATAAGTATTCACCTTTAACTTTCAAGTTCTCCGGATTGTCCGGAGTTATGTGGAAGAAATATTCCATTTACTATACGCTGGGGGTCGTGAGTAACGCCAATGCCTCCGTGAACTCCTCCAAGCGTCCGCTACGAGCCGATGCCGCGAAGAACAAGCAGATCATCTTAGACACCGCCAGGCATTTGTTCGCGAGCCGTGGAATGGAGGTAACACTCGAGCAGGTTGCCGCCGCTGCAGGGCTGGGTGTAGGCACCGTGTATCGACGCTTTCCCACTGTCGATAAGTTGATTGACGAATTATTCGGCGCCCGTTTCATTGATTGGGCTGCTAGGGTTGAAGACTTAACGCTCCGTGCCGAGGCCGATCCGTGGGGCGCTTTTGAAGCCTATCTATTCGCTCTTGCCGAGGCTCAAGGCTGCGATGCAGCTTTTGCTCAGCTCCTAGTTGAGCCATTGGACGGCAACTGCCGATTCGGGGAAATGCATGTTCAAACCATCCGCGGCGCCCAGATCATTCTGACCCGAGCGCGCGATGCAGGCGTAGTTCGTGCAGATCTGAGCGACGAGTATCTTATCCACTTGCAATTGGCGATCTTAGGCATCGTCGGTGCCGGCAATGCCCTTGGTGCTTCAGCTGCCAGAACAGTGGTCAAGCTATTCTTGGCCGGTTCCAAACCGCAGGAGGCGCACTCGGACAAGCTCCCCTCCCCTACGGTCCAAGAACAAAACTGCTGGCATAATCTGCTCAAAGACTGAAAAGCCTAGGTCGCCTTCAACCGGGCTAGCTCTCCACTCGGACTGTCGGGTTATCAGGCATATTCCACCGAAACAACACTAGGTGCCACAGCCCCGGCTTGGTCCTTGAAGGATCGATTAAACCGTTCGCGCCTGCTGCAATGAGCTGATCGCGGACGAGCCACGAACGAGGTGAACCGCCCTCTGCAACTGTTTCCTGCCATGGTGCAATAGCATCGGACAAGTCGATTCCCAGCGCAGCAAGAGCTTTCCCATTACGCAGATCGACAATGCCGTCCGCCTCGACGGATAGCCGCAGGGTCTCTAGGGCCATCGCACGGTTGTCCTTATGAGCAGCCATTGCCGCTTCGACGCCGTCGAGTGACGAGCTGAGATACAACGTCGGTTCATTTGGACGAGAGTACCTGCCGGCGGAACGCGACCCAGACAACGCGTAGCGTCTATACTGCGGATCCACCGCACGGTAAAACGTACCTTTTACAACTGGTGCAAAGATTGATGCAGGCAAGTTCATGCACCCAGCATCTCACGCGCTCTGCTGAGGTCATGAGCTCCTAAGCCCGCTCCTTTAAGAGCGGATTAATCATGGCTTGGATACTGTTGCATATTGCAGCCGTGAACCCAATAGCGACGACTGCGATGCCCTATCAATATCTGAGCCCAAGTGCGCTGAAGTAAATACGGCTGACGTTGCATTCCTGCGTCCGTCGATTCCTCATAGATGCGGAACTTAGCATTGGCCTGGGCCGGCGTACAGCCTATTGCAGGCGCAAGACCAGTCCGCGCCTTCTCGATTCTAAGCTGATTAGAGTTTCATTCGGAGGCCAGAAATGCGCTTGCCTAGCGCCGCAGCCCGAATACTCGGAACATAGTTCCAAGTGCACGGTTCAGACAGCCGAGCGGCAAAACTGCCTGCTACTACTGCTCCGAATCCTCGATGGCCTTCTCGAGGCGCTCGATCTTCCCGTCGATTTCACCGGTGTAGCCCGGGCGGATGTCTGCTTTGAGGACCAGTGCGACACGCGAGCCGAACTTGCCGGCGGCGAAGGTGGCGCGCTTGACCACGTCCATGACTTCGTCCCATTCACCCTCGATCTCGGTGAACATGGAGCTGGTGCGATTGGGCAGGCCCGATTCGCGGACGATCTTCACTGCCTCGGCCACTGCATCGTGGACCGAACCATCTGGATTGTCATTGCTGGGGGCTACAGAAAAAGCTACGATCATGCTTCAACTTTCCCACCGCCACCGGTGTTTTCCCAAAGTATTGCGCCCTACCTAAAACATCTGCACGGGGCTATGGTGAAAGAAGGCAGCCGTGACTGGCCGCTTTCTTCAGGTACAGCCACAACTGCCCAGCAGATTCAGGCAGTGTGCCACGAAGGAAGGATCGAGAAATGACTCATGAACAGCATGTGCTCCATCGCCAGAAGATCGTCGTTCTGCTCTTGTTGATTCTGACCATCGCTTCCTTCGCAGTCTCCCAGGTCACCGCGTTGGCCAGCATCTCGGGAATCTTCGCGGCCGTTGCGGTCCTGTCCCTGCTCGCCATATTGGCCATCGCCATCAACGGCTTCTGGCGGACTACACGGACAACCCACTGATACCCGTTTAAATAGCTGTGCCCGCCATGAAAGGCGGGCACAGCTATTTCAGGCAGCTAATCCGGTGGCTCGCAGCGCCACCGCGGCAAGGGCGCCGACGATCACGACCACCAGGTAGGGTGCCTTGAAGACCAAGGCGATGATGGCGGCCCCCAGTGCGCCGATGCGCGCATCGATGACCAGCTGCTGTCCGCTGGTCACGGCGTTGACTGTCACCAGCGAGGCCAGCAGGGCGATGGTCAGCGTGGCCGCCACATGGGACATGGTCGGCGAGTCCAAGACCTTGCGCGGGACGAAGTATCCGCAGAGCTTCACCGCATAGGCGGTCAGGCAGGCGGCGAGAATCCACCAGCTCAGTTCGCTCATGGTTTTCCCTCCCCTTCCTTCACGCTTTGAAGCTCACCGTGTTCCGTGGCGGCCGAAGCCCGCTTGGCGGTGGACATCGCGTAGAGCGCCGCGCAGGCTGCGGTGATGAGGATCGGCAGGCCAGGAGCGCTCAAGGGCACAGCAATAGCTGTGACCACTGCCGCCGCCAGGGCGATGAGCACCGGTTCGGTGGCCTTCAGCCTTGGCCACAGCAGCCCGATGAAGGCGGCGACCGCAGCGCCGTCCAGGCCCCAGGCGGCGGGGTCTCCCATGCGTTCGCCGAGCAGCGCACCGATGAGGGTGAACAGGTTCCACAGCACGTAGACGCCGACGCCTGCCGTGAAGAATCCGCGCTTCTTTTCCGCGATCTCCGACTGTCCCAGGCTCACCGCGGTGGATTCGTCGATGGTCACCTGCGCCATCCACGGCACCCACTTTGCCGTGGGGCGCAGGGTCTGCTTGATCTGCATCCCGTAGACGGCATTGCGGATGCCCAGCAGCGAGGCCGCAGAAAACGCGGCCGATGCCGCTCCTCCTCCGGAGATCACGCCGATGAAAGCAAACTGGGATCCGCCGGTGAACATCAGCGCGCTCAGCGCCACGGTCTGCCAGAGGTTCAGGCCCGCCGCGATGGACAGCGCCCCGAAGGAGATACCGTAGAGGCCCGTGGCAATCGCGATGGATAATCCCATCTTGGTTGCCGGGGTCAGCCATTTAGCCTGCGTGGCGGGCATCGTACCTAACCTTGTAGACTCCGCGCTTGACCTTGGCATCTCCGATCACGACGTCTGCCAGCTGGTTCACGTGGCTGACATGGGTACCGCCGCAAGGTTCCGCATTGACACCCTCGATGGTGACGGTGCGGACACCCTCGGCATCCATGACGGTAGTGACGGCTCCGCCGTTGGCGATGAGTTCGTCCACACGCTGCTGCAGCCAGGCCTTGGCTGCAGCACGCTCGGCGTCGTCGCCCAAAGGCAGGTCCACGCTGGCTGGGTCGAAGTCTAGGCGCGCCTGGCCCGGGAAATGCGAGTGGCCCTTGTGCTGCCAGCCGCGGTCTTCGCCGGCAAAGCCCAACACGTGGCCCGCGGTATGCAGGGCGGCGTTGAGCAGTCGGGATTCCTCATCGACCTCGCAGCTCACGGTGTCGCCGACGGCTAGTTCTCCTGCTCCGTGCAGAATGACTAGTCCTTCGTCATTGCGGCTCACGGAAATTTCAGTACCGTTAATGGCACCCTTGTCTTCCAGCTGGCCACCGCCTCGTGGGTGGAAGATGTTGGGGCTCACTGCCACCCAGCTGCCATCCTCGTCGGTGCCGGCTGCGATCACTGCTGCTTCGACGTTGAAGCGGTAGGTGTCTTCCAGGTAGAGGTTCTCCTGGGATGCGGTTGCGTTGCTCATGTGCGTTAGTTCAGTTCCAGTTCTTTGCGTAATTCAGCTGGACGATTGCTCGTCAGCTGTCCAACTCCGAGGCCGGTCAGGTACACGGCGTCGGCAGGGCGGTCCACCGTCCAGATGCGGGCTTTGAGCCCCTGGTCCAGCCATTGGCGCACCAGATGTTCGTTGGCTCGCGTCCAGGCGACGCCCGGGCCGATAATTCCAGCGCCTCCGGCGTTGATCAGTTCAATTCCCTCGGCAACCGAACGGTAGAGGACTTCATAGACCGCCGCCCGGCCGACCTGTCCAGTGGATAACAGTTCCTCTACCCATTCTCCATCAACTTCGGTGATCAGTTGGCACAGCAGATCTTTGTTGACGGTACGGGCCAAGTAGCGCAGGGATTCCGGTTCAAAGCTCATCAGCGTGACGAAGATCTGGCCGTGGGTTCCGGCCTGGCCAGTTTTCGGATCGAAGTTGAACTCCTGCAGAACCTTCAAGACCCCGTCTTCCAACAGGTGACCGAAAGGGCTTGGATGCTTAATTTCTACAGCGAGCCCGATTTTCACGCCGCGAGCATCAATCAATCCCAGCAGCTCGGCGAGGCTCAGCAGCTGCTCGTTCTCCTGGCCGTACTCTTCTGGAATAGCTGCGGGAACGACATTGGTGAAGTCCAGGGATTTGAGCTCTTCAAGGGTGCGCGCGGCGACTAGTCCGGTGGAGTCCGAGGTTCGGTCTACCGTGGGATCGTGGTGGCAGACCACTATGCCGTCTTTGCTCAGATGGACGTCGCATTCGATGCCGTCTGCACCGTCGTCGATGGCTTGCAGGTAGGCGGCGCGGGTGTTCTCTGAGAACTTGTGGGAGCTGCCGCGATGTGCGTAGAAGAGCGTGTCCATATCTCCTACGCTACGCGGTCAGTCATTGCGTGTGCGAGAAATCTAGGGCATGTCGAGGAGTGGCTAGGAACCCTGCCGGTCATAGCTCAGGAATAATGCGCCACTCGGCGTTTGAAAAGTGTTTGTTAATGACCATTGCACCGGTTCGAATTCTCCGCTGAGCAAAGGAATTCCTGCACCGATGGTCAGAGGAGCAAGTTTCAGAATCAGCCGATCGATCTCTGAATACAATGAACCGGCAATCGTGGATCCTCCAACAAGCCAAAGATCCTTGCCCTGTTCTCGTTTGAGCTGGCGCACCGCCTCGAGAGGGTTCTGGGCGCTGATCTCCACTTGTTCTGATGGAGGAAGGCTCTTCGAAAAGACGATATGCCTCAGATGTTCAAAGGCGTCTTCGACGCCAGCGTCCAGCCCGACTCGATAGCTATTACTGCCTTCAATAACAGTGTCGAAGTGTGTACCTGGATCGGTGACGCCCAATGCGGCTCGAGCACCGGTGGGGAGGATCTCTGGATAGGTACTGATCAAGTACTGCAGGTAGTCAGCCGGAATGGGCCAGAATCCGTTGGGGCCCGTAGGATCGGCCCCATCTGGGCCGGCAATAAAACCATCAAGAGTGGAGGCTACACAGTAAACGAGTCGGCGCATTGTCAGAGCCTAGCACCGCGGGTCTGTGTTGTCTTCTAAACTTGCTGGTTAAAGC
>NZ_BJNY01000027.1 GCF_006539925.1 Glutamicibacter uratoxydans
CGGCGGACACGGGGGGATTTGAACCCCCGGTCGAGTTTAACCCCGACCCTTCATTAGCAGTGAAGTCCATTCGGCCGCTCTGGCACGTGTCCATCCGCTGTTTCCAGCAGGATTAAGCCTACCCGAAGAATGCCAAGTGTTCCAAAACGAGAACGCTACTGGACTTGTCGCCAGAGGAATTCATAGCTCGTGGCTAGCATCCGAGCCGTTGATTCGTTGTCGGTAGATCCTGCATGGCCGCCGCCCTCGGGCTCGTGGTAGCGGACATTCGAGATCCCGAGGTCCATCATCTTGGCGGCCATGATGCGTGCTTGAGACGGGCCTACCCGGTCATCGGAAGTGGTTGTCCAGATCAGCGAGGCAGGATAGTCATCGACTGGGTGTGGCTGGTCGGTCAGGCGATGCACGGGGGAGAACGTACGTAAAAACTCCCAATCGGCGGGGATTTCGGGATCCCCGTACTCGGCGATCCACGAGTGGCCTGCCGCCAGCTGCGTGTAGCGCTGCATATCAAGCAGCGGGACGCCGCAGGAAATTGCGCCGAACAGCTGCGGGTAGCCGGAGATCATATTGCCCATCAGCAAACCGCCGTTGGAGCGTCCCGTGGCCGCCAAATGCTCGCGGCTGGTGACCTTGCGGGCAACGAGATCCTCGGCAATTGCGGCAAAGTCTTCGTAGGCGCGGTGACGGTTCTCACGCAGTGCTGCGCGGTGCCAATGCGGTCCGTATTCGCCGCCTCCTCGGATATTCGTCATGACATATACCGGACGTCGTCCCGAATCAGATTTTTGGCTCAGCCAGCCGGCACCCATTGCCGGGGCATAACCCGGGGTCATGCTGTGCTGGAAGCCGCCATACCCGTCCATCAGCACGGGATTCTTGCCATCGAGCGCAAGATCTCGCATGGATACCTGGAAATACGGGACGCGGGTTCCATCGGCTGACGTGGCAAAATGCTGGGTAACCTCGAAGCCTTTAGCATCGAAGCGTTCGGGAGACTTTTTGATGACCTGAGGCTCTGAACCGACGGCACCGCGCAGCAGAGTCGTAGGAGTGGTGAATCCGGTGACTGTCATCCAGTAGTCGTCGCCGGATTCTTCGTCCTCGTCATCCACCGCGCCCACCGACACGCTGAGCATCCGATCTTCTAGGGGAAGAATTGACTGGGCAAAATTATCGTTCAAGTCAATGACGCGGACCTCGGAGGCCACATCCTGGAGCACCGTAAGCAGCAGATAGTTCGCGGTGAAGGTCAGGGACTCCAAGGATGAATGCTCATCGGGAGTAAAAACCACCTTCGCAATTCGGCCGTCCCCAAGGAAATCGCTCAGTTCTGCCAAGACCAATGATCCGGCGGAGAACAACTGCTCCTGATGCGTCCAATCAGTTTGCGGCGCCAGCAGCAGCCACTGGCGGTGCAGGCTGATCTGCACATCCGTGGGAACCTGAATTTTCCGGTGTTCACCGTCGAGGATGACGCCCACTTCGGAATTGTAGAAATCGATGGCGTCGGTGGCGACGATGCGTTCGAAGCCAGGCGTTGAATCATAGAAGCCGAAGGCCGCAACATGCGAGTGATCGACGCTGAAGATCGTTTCCGCCTGTTCTAGGCTCTGCCCGCGGACAAGCTTTTGCAGGCTGCTGGCATAGGTGGAGCGGGTGGTGTTTTCCGCAGTAGTTGCAGATCCCACGAGCAGAGTGTTCTCGTCGATCCACGACACATTGGTTTTTGCCACCGGCAGGTCAAAACCGTCTGCAGGGAAATCGAGGGTTTCAAGGTCGAACTCGCGAATGCGAACCTGGTCTCCGCCGTCTGGGCTCAGGCGCAGCAGTGCACGGCGGTGGGGCTGGCCAGCCGCCGGACGAAGCAGCTGCGACCCTGCAAAATGCCATTCGGCGCCCTCGCTGAGTGCAAAAGCATCCAAGTCCAACAGCACTTCCCACACAGGTTCGTCAGTAATGTATGACTCCCACGTGGTGCGGCGCCACAATCCCAGCCGATGCTCGGCATCGCGCCAGAAGTTATAGTAGTAGTCTCCGCGCTTGGTCGGCATGGGAATGCGGTCCTGGGCGTCAAGGACTTTCTTGATGCGCTGCACGCTGCGTTCGAACTTCTCGTCGTAGAGTTCCGACTCTGTGCGCTCGGACTGTTCTTTGGCCCATGCGAGGGCCTTTTCATCGTAGGTCCCTTCGAGCCAGGCATATGGATCGTCGGTGATTGCGGTAGCAGTAGGGCGCTCAGTCATGCTCACAGTCTATGCGCCGTGAACGTGACCCACGTCAAAGGTATTAATCTAGAGGGGTGAGCACATTGACGGAGAATCCACGGACAGAGTTCAACCTTGCTATTGTTGGCGCCGGCCCGCGCGGGACGAGCGTAGTTGAACGCCTGGCGGCGCTGGCGCAGAAGCTTGGCGAATCCGCCGTCCATGTGCGCGTCACGGTGTTCGACCCCTACCGCCCGGGCTCGGGGCATGTTTGGAGCCCGCAGCAGTCGCCGAACTTTCTGATGAATACGCCTGCCTCATTCCCGACCGTTGCGCCCGAACGCACAGCGCAGGAGATCGGGCTGAGCTTCCGGCAATTCGCCGCCGCCCGCGGTGATGGAAAGCAGATGAGCGAAGCCCACGCCGCACAGCTGCGGGCGGTGACCGATGGTACCTACCCTTCACGCGCGTTATATGGGGAATACCTGGAGCATGTCTACGACCGCAGCGTCCAGGCATTGAACAGCCATCCCAATTTCGAAGTCCAGCACATCCCTGCCGAAGTAGTGGCAGTACGGCCGCTGACCAGCGGGTATCAGCTGGAGTACCGCAAAGCCGAGCAGAAGCGCGGAAGCGAAACAGCCCTCGTCGTGGATTCGGTAGTGCTTGCGCTGGGGCACCAGAGCGCTGAACTCAACCCTTGGCAGAAGCAGCTGCAGCGTTCGGCGCAGAACGCCGGGGCGACGTATATGCCGCCAAGTGTTCCCGCCGACCTGGACTACAGCCAATTCGCCGCCGGGGAGCCTGCCTTGATGCGCGGGCTGGGATTGAATTTTTTCGATGGAATGGCGGAGCTGACCATTGGCCGCGGAGGATTCTTCCGCGAAACGGCGGGGGAGCCGGGGCACAGGTTCGAGTATGTTGCTTCGGGCCGCGAGCCTGAGCTGATTGTCGCCTCGCGCCGAGGCACCCCCTACTGGGGCAAACCGGTGGTCGACCAGTTCATCCCGGCAGAAATCACGCTGCACTATTTCGACGCCGATGAGTTGACCGGAAGGCTTGCCGAAGCGCGGGCCGGCAACCCGGATGCCGCACTGATTTTCTCGCGCCACATCTGGCCGAGCCTGCATCGAGACATCCTGCTTGCCTACTACCGGCAGTGCGCTGTGGTCTGTTCGGAGCATTGGGACATTTCCCTTGAGGACTTCCTGGCCGGTCTTGAAGAGATCCTCGATGCCGAACACCATGAAGGCAATCAGGTCTGGCTGGGCAAGCTGCGCGAATACATTGCCCAGTTCCCGCAGCTGGCGTGGCTGGACGTTCCCGCCTTGGCTCGGCCATTCGACCAGCACGGATTCGGCTCCAGCGAGGAGTACCAGGAAGCGGTCCGCGCCTATTTGGAAGACAATGCCGTGCACAGCGCAGCAGGCCTGGATGATCCGCTCTCTCGCGCCATTATGACCATGAACCTGGGACGCATGGTCATTAAGGATCTTGTCGCCAATGGCGTCCTCGACGAGCAGTCGCGCATCGAAGAAGTCCAAGCGCACTTCGAGCCGCTGGTGGAGGGCCTGTCTTCAGGTCCGCCGCTGGAACGCATTGAACAGCTGCTGGCGCTGTCCCGCGCCGGGCTTGTCACCTTCGTTGGCCCAGAGCCGGAGTTCAGCTTCGATGAAGTCAATGGACAGTTCACCGCAGCTTCGCCGTGGGTCGACTCGGAAGTGCACACGGCTTCCATCCTGTGCGAGGCGATGATGCCTGCCAATAGGGTCAAGCAGAACAACACCGAACTGATGGTCCAGCTACTGGCCGATCACGTGGCCCGGGTGCACAGCTGGAACAACGCAGAGGGAGATACCCTGCCGGGCTCGGGATTCGATGTAGTCGGCGAGCCCTACCGCCTGGTCAATGCCGAGGGGCTGGCGCACCGTGGCATCTTCGTCCTCGGCCTGCAGCTCTCGTCCTTCCAATGGGGCACCGCCATCGCCGCCCAGGCGGGGGACATCACGAACCCTGCGGCGCGGACCCTGAAAGATGCACAGCTGGTGGTCAATGAGATCGCACGCATGGTGGGCCTGCCCTATAACGACTTGCAGCTGGGCATGAGCAGCGCAGGCTAGCCCGCGAAGAGCCGCCGGGGAATATTATTTGCTCCCTGCAGGCTGCACCAAAGGCAAAGAGAAAAGCTCTGCATCTTCACTAGCGAAGAAGCAGAGCTTTTCAATAACGCGGATGGTATGGGATTTGAACCCATGAGACGGGGTTGCCGCCTACTGGTTTTCAAGACCAGCTCCTTCGGCCGCTCGGACAACCATCCAACCCGAAAAAGTATACGGCATGAACTGCCCAAGACAGGAATCGGAGCCTATGAACAACGTGATGAAAGCCTATATCTACAACGGCGCCGGGGGACCGGAAGTTATCAGCGAAGAACAGCGTGAGATCCCGGCGGCAGCTGACGGAGAAGTGCTGATCAAGGTCGCCGCTTTCGGCTTGAACCGTGCCGATGTACAGCAGCGCAAGGGCGTCTACCCGCCGCCTCCCGGGGCCAGCGACATCCCAGGCCTGGAAGTAGCGGGCACCATTCAGGCGCTTGGCCGGGGAGTCTCCGGATGGAAGGTCGGGGACCGCGTTGCCGCGCTGCTTGCCGGTGGCGGCTACGCCCAATACGTGAACGTCGCATCCGAGCTGCTGTTCCCTGTGCCCGAGGACCTGTCATTGGTTCAGGCCGCCGCACTGCCTGAAGTGAGCTCCACGGTAGTTTCCAACCTGTTCATCGAGGGGCAGCTGGCTGCGGGGCACAGCGTGCTGATCCACGGCGGCGCCGGAGGCATCGGTTCCATGGCGATCCAGCTGGCCAAGGCCGTCGGGGCCAAGGTCATCGTGACCGCCTCCTCCCAGGAGAAACTGGATTACTGCCTGTCCCTGGGCGCCGATGCTGGGATCAACTACAAGGAGCAGGATGTCCTGGCGCAGATCAAGGAACTGACCGATGGCCGCGGCGTGGACCTGATCCTGGACGTGGTCGGAGCGAAATACCTGGAGCTGAACGTCAAGGCGCTCGCCGTCGACGGCCGAATGGTGGTCATCGGCCTGCAGGGCGGGGCCAAGGCCGAGCTGAACATGGGCCTGCTGCTGGCCAAGCGGATCCGCATCATTGGCACTACGCTGCGCGCCAGGCCGCTGGCGCAGAAGGCCCAGATTGTCGCCGAAACCAATGAACGGATCTGGCCCATGGTCAAGGACCGGAAACTGGCAGTCAACGTGCACAAGACCTTCGAGTTTGCGCAGCTGCAGCAGGCGCACGAGTACTTCGACTCCGGAGTTCATACTGGGAAAATCATCGTAGAAGTTTGAAATTCCCGCGGGTCAACGGCGTAAGGTGACAAGGTACTACCAATTCGTGACAGCGGACATAATGCCCTGTCGCGTGCATCACCTGTATCGTCCAAGGAGGTTGCTCCTCAGTGAGTACCCAGAACACTTTGCCCCCAGCAGGTGTGGACCCGAAGATCGCCGAACAGGAAGAGAAGCGTTGGACCCCCGTACGCATTATTGTGTGGGTGGCCATTGCGCTGATCGGCGGTATTGCGTGGTCCATGCTCGCATTCTCCCGTGGTGAAACCATCAATGCCGTCTGGTTCGTCTTCGCTTCCGTGGCGACCTACCTGATCGGCTACCGCTTCTACTCGAAGTACATCGAGAAGAACATCGCCAAGCCCAACGACTTCCGCGCCACACCGGCCGAAAGCGTCAACAACGGCCGCGACTACGTGCCCACCGACCGCCGAGTGCTCTTTGGGCACCACTTTGCCGCGATCGCCGGCGCAGGACCGCTGGTCGGCCCGATCCTGGCAGCCCAGATGGGCTACCTGCCGGGCACCATCTGGATCATCGTCGGCGTGGTGCTCGCCGGAGCCGTCCAGGACTACCTGGTCCTGTTCTTCTCCATGCGCCGCGGCGGCCGCTCGCTGGGCCAGATGGCCCGCGAAGAGCTGGGCCTGATCGGCGGCACCGCCGCGCTGATCGCAACCCTTGCCATCATGATCATCATTACCGCGATCCTGGCGCTGGTCGTCGTGAACGCACTGGGCGAATCCGCCTGGGGCGTGTACTCGGTGGGCCTGACCATCCCGATCGCGCTGTTCATGGGCATCTACCTGCGCTTCATCCGCCCGGGCAAGGTGCTGGAAATCTCCGTCATCGGCTTCGTGCTGCTGATGTTCGCCATCATCTCCGGCCGCTGGATCGCCGAGTCGCCATGGGGCGCAGAATTCTTCCACCTGGACCGCACCACCATTGCCTGGGCCATCATCGTCTACGGCTTCATCGCGGCGGTGCTGCCGGTGTGGCTGCTGCTGGCCCCGCGCGACTACCTTTCCACCTTCATGAAGATCGGTGTGATCGGCCTGCTGGCAGTGGCGATCATCGTCGTCCATCCGGAAATCAACGTTCCCGCGATCTCCGAGTTCGCCTCGCGCAGTGACGGCCCGGTGGTTGCCGGCAGCCTGTTCCCGTTCCTGTTTGTGACGATCGCCTGCGGCGCGCTCTCCGGCTTCCATGCGCTGATCTCCTCGGGCACCACCCCGAAGTTGGTCGAAAAGGAAAAGCAGACCCGCTTCCTGGGCTACGGCGGCATGCTCATGGAATCCATGGTTGCCATCATGGCCCTGGTTGCCGCGATCTCCATCGACCGCGGCGTGTACTTCGCCATGAATGCCTCCACCGCCGCCACCGGAGGCACCGTGGAAACCGCCGTCGTCTTCGTGAACTCGCTGGGCCTGGCAGGCGTGAATGTGGATGCTGGCACGCTGAGCGAACTGGCCAAGAACGTTGGCGAAGAGTCGATCATCTCCCGCACCGGCGGCGCCCCGACCCTGGCGGTGGGCATCGCCCACATCATGCACCAGTGGTTCGGCGGCACCGCAATGATGGGCTTCTGGTACCACTTCGCCATCATGTTCGAGGCGCTGTTCATCCTGACCGCAGTGGACGCCGGCACCCGCGTTGCACGCTTCATGCTGCAGGACACCATCGGCAACTTCATCCCGAAGTTCAAGGACAATTCATGGCGCCCTGGCGTCTGGATCTGCACGGCGATCATGGTGGCGGGCTGGGGATACATCCTGATCCTCGGCGTCACCGACCCACTGGGCGGCATCAACACGTTCTTCCCGCTGTTCGGCATCGCGAACCAGCTGCTGGCGGCCATCGCTTTGGCAGTGGTCATGGCCATCATGGCAAAGCGCAACCTGTTCAAGTACCTCTGGGTTGTCGTGCTGCCGCTGGCCTTCGCCGTGGTGGTGACCTTCGTTGCCAGCTGGCAGAAGATCTTCTCCAACGACGTGAAGGTCGGCTACTTCGCCAACCACAATGCCTTCAAGGCGGCCCTGGAGGCCGGCGAGACCTCGCATGGCACCGCCAAGACTGTCGAAGCAATGGAAGCAGTGGTCCGCAATACCGGCGTCCAGGGATGGCTGTCGGTCGTCTTCCTGATCTTGACTGCGGTGGTGATCACCGCAGCCATCGTGGTGACCATCAAAGCCAAGATCAACGGCGGCGGCGTGGACACCGAGGATCCGGTCATCGAGTCCAAGATGTACGCCCCGGCAGGCCTGATCACCACGCCAGCGGAGAAGGAACTGGCCGCGCAGTGGAAGCAGGTCGCTCCCGAGCACCAGGTGCACAGGGGCGGTCACTAGCCATGGCCAGCCTGCGTGAAAAGCTGAGCGCCGCCAAGCGATTCGTCGACGGCGTGCTCGGCGCGGACAAGTACCAGCATTATCTGGAGCACCAGGCGCGTGTGCATCCGGGGCAGACCCCGATGACCGAACGGGCGTTCTGGAAAGACTACTCCGACTGGCAGGACAAGAATCCGCAAGGCCGCTGCTGCTAGGCCTGTGCGACAACGAAGGCGGGATGCTCCACCAGGGTGGAGCATCCCGCCTGCGCGTTTAATCAGCGGCGTGCGGCTCCAGCGGCCGGGTCCATGCCACTTCATTCAGCAGCTGCCCGGTTTGGATAAACAGCTTGACCTGGTGGGTGGACTCCAAAGCCGCGGCGAGGTCTTGGACGTCGACGCGGGTAAATCCCAGCTTCTGCCAGAAGCCGCCGGATCTGCGGCTGAAGAGCCAGGCCCGGCTGGCACCTGCGCACCGGGCTTCATCGACAGCGAATTGCGCCAACCGGTGCCCGAGCCGTTGCCCTCGATACTCGGGGTGAACAGCAACGCTTCGGATGAGTGCATCGGCTCCATCTGAACTGAGCTCGAATCCCGTCAGCGCAACCATCATGCCGGCCGAAGGTTCCCGCAGCGTCCACAACCTGGTGCTGGGAACATCCAGCCCGCTGACGGTCAGGTCGCAATCGCGAAGGAATCCGGTGATTTCATCGATTTCCCGGGATGCTGCAGGCTGGAGATTCAAAATGCCACGATGCTATCCATTGACCGAAGGCATCCGTGCATTGGTGACGTCGAGGATTTGGTGGACAGAATTGGCCGGAACTGTGCGGATCACCGGGTGCTACCGGTACGCTTAACTAGGATCGAAATTACAACAATTGGCAAAGTAGTCTGATGGCATTCTTTTCACGTTTGCGGGCACAGCGCGCGGCAAACCGCGAGTTGGGCGAGGGCGTGTGGCGCCGGGCCCACGACCGTTTTACCCGCTCCCTGGACCGGGTATTCCAGGTGCTTGAAGGCATCAGCGACAATGACATCTACAACCAGCTGCTCGGCCCCGCGAATGAGATGGCCGAGCTGCTGCCAGCCGTCCGCCAGTTGTGTGCTGACGCCCAGGCTCTGACCCCCAGCGATGACGAGGTCATTCCTCCAAGCACTGCCAGGGTGCACCGCTCGCTGACCAAGTCGGCCAATGACCTGGCAACCACTGCGCAGGTCATTGCGATGATGCGCATGCAGGCCGAGGCCGGCGATCCCATCGACATCAAGGCGGTGGAACACCGCACCCGGATCGTCAAGGAAGATCTGGACACCGCGATGCGGGTGCTTTCCGAAGTGAAGTAACGAAGCTTTACAGTTTTCGTGGCGCTGGACACGGCAGGCTTGTCGAATGCATTAGATTGGTTGCATGACCCAAACTGTTCCAGAACTTAAGTTCCATGACGGAAATTCCATCGACCAGCTTGGCTATGGCGTGTGGCAGGTGCCGGACGCAGAAGCCGAAATCGTGGTGGGCAAGGCAATCGATGCAGGCTACCGCCACATCGACACCGCCCGCATCTACGGCAATGAAGAGGGCGTGGGCCGCGCGATCGCAGCGACCGACGTTCCACGCGAAGAACTTTTCATCACCACCAAGGTGTGGAACTCGGACCAGGGCTACGAAAAGACCCTGCTGGCTGCCGACGCTTCCCTTGAGCGCCTGGGCCTTGAGTACGTCGACCTGTACCTGATCCACTGGCTGCAGCCAAAGCGCGGCACCTACGTGGACACTTGGAAGGCGCTGATTCAGCTGCAGAAGGACGGCAAGGCCAAGTCCATCGGCGTCTGCAACTTCACCATTGAAGCTCTGGAGGAGCTGTACGCCGAGACCGGCGTGCGCCCGGTGATCAACCAAGTTGAGACCCACCCATACTTCCCGCAGAATGAACTGCGCGCCTACGAGGCAGAGCACGGCATCCTGCACGAGTCGTGGTCCCCGCTGGGCCAGGGCGGCGACTTGCTCACCGACCCGGTGCTGGTGAAGATCGCGGAGAAGCACAACGCTTCGGTGGCCCAGGTGGTCATCGCTTGGCACCTGGCTGTAGGCAACGTCGTGATCCCCAAGTCGGTCACCGATTCGCGCATCATTGAGAACTTCGCATCGCTGAACGTCACCTTGGACGACGAAGATCTGGCAGCTATCGCTACCCTGGACCGCGGTCCGGAAGGCCGCATCGCAGCCGATCCTGCAACTGCAGACTTCGCCTAAAGACTATTTAGCGCAAGTTTGAAGACCCTTGGCCTTTTGGGCCAAGGGTCTTTGCCACGTCAAAAGCGATACGTTATAGATCTAGGGCCGGCAAGCTGGCGACAATCCGGTTCGTCTCCAAGCTCAGAGCCACTACACGACCAATCAGATCGATAATGTACCGTGGCTGCTCATGCTCTTTAGACCAATAATTCGGATCATTAACAATTCCAGAGGCCTTATCGGTCTTCACCTGGTAGCGCTCTAGAATCCAGTCGACACCGGAACGCGAACCCAGCATGTACTCTTGAGCTTCTGTGGGGATCCCTTCGATATCGATGAACTTGTTATAGACAATTCGGCTCTTATCCCAAGATCCCGCCTTGCCGGCATACTTCATCTTCACCACCAAATACCGCTCATACGGGTCATCTGGCGCGCCAGGTAACACCGTCTCAACCAGCGGATACGGCTCTAAGTCCTCATACCCAACATGCAGCTCAGATAAGGCTCGCCCAGCAGTAACTATCGCGTCAAACGCGTCTTTGCCCTTGACCTGTGGGATACGCGGCAGCTGCTTCTTCAAATCCGCCGCGTACCGCTCCCGGTACTCCGGCGAATGCAACAGTCCATAGACATAGAAGAAAATATCGTCCTTTGATACTTGATCGCCGTAGGTCTGCTGATACTCGGTGAGCGCCCAATCTGTAATATTGTCCCGTTGCTCCGGTGCATCAAACAGGGTTCCTGCTGTTGACTCGGTGTACGAATAGCGGGCAAAATATTGGCCTTGCCCTGATCCCCAGAACGATAGATCCGGAATTCTAGAAGTTGCTAGAACCGAAAATCCTTTGTCGTTTCCTGGACCAACAAGGTAATAGCCATGGTTTTCGCTATCTATCTTAGGAAACATCTCACGGAGCCTGTAGATACTATTGTTCAATGAACGCTCAAAATACACATTTTGTACTTGAAATGGGCGGTACTGCCCGTGTCTTATAGACCCATTCTTGACTTCTAGTTTCTGGCGTTTGAGGAACCGCCCTTCTAAATTCCCATCCCAATTAATTCGGGTTGGGTCCATTGTTACCGATGCACGAAGCTGAGCAATAGTTTTGATGGTTCCATCAGTTCTTGCTAACTCGCCGTTATATTCTTCAGCAAGTTTTGCGATATTGCTTCCCAACACGGTGGTAGATGAACTGTATACCCATGCATCTCTGTTGGTCTTCAGCCCGCCTGACTGCATGGCAAAAACTGCTTTCGGGTTTCCCTTTTCAGCAATTGGCGGGTATGACTCATAGTTAGGATCCCGTTGGTTGATCCAATCGCCTTCAGCATTCGGGGCGATGATCTCCCAATCGAGGGACGCCAAGTCCGCATGGTTCACCGTGTCCAGTTTCTGCTTGCGATCGAGATAGTCACCAATATCCTTATAGTGCAGGACAGACTCTGTTACCGCTCCGGAACGTTTGATCAACAGCAGGATCGCAACGGTATTTCTGGACCCTGAATCAAAGATTTTGCCACCTTCCTTACGGCTTTGCTCTCCGGCGGTGCGTTGGTTTCCCCGTAAGTTGTAGACGTAGATGTCGTGGAATTCTTTAGCGAGGGTTTTGCGTAGTCCGTCCGCAGCGTTCCCGTCGATGTATCCGCCGTTAGAGACGAAGCAAATCACGCCGCCGTTCGGTGAGGACAAGACTCTATTGGAAGCCCATCGAATCGCTCGAATGTAAGAGTCATACAAAGAAGTCGTGAGTTTTGCGCTCGACTCAGCATCATAGGTTGTACGGATGCTCTCATCCAACGTCGGATACTTCAGATTCGCATTATTATCGTTGCCACTGGACTGCCCCACCGAATACGGCGGATTACCAATAATCACCCGGATATCCAGAGCATTCTGCTCCACCACACGATCACTATTCCCCGTAAACACACGGGTATCCAATACGTCTCCGTCTTCGGTCATCTGGAACGTGTCAGTGAGCACGATCCCATCAAACGACTCATACCCAACCCCTGCAGGGTCCTCGCCAGTGGCGTTCGCCGTGTCTTGTTGTAGGGCGTGGAAGGTCGCTTCAATGTTGATCGCGGCGATGTAGTACGCCATGAGCAGCAGCTCATTGGCGTGTAGCTCTTGAGTGTATTTGCGCAGCAGATCCTCGGGCTTGATCAGACCGGACTGCAAGAGTCGGACGATGAACGTTCCTGTGCCTGTGAACGGGTCTAAGACGTGGACGCCTTCGTCGGTGATGCTGACCCCGAAGTGCTCTTTGAGTGCATCGTTGACGGCACGCAAAATGAAGTCGACGACTTCCATGGGTGTGTAGACGATGCCTAGGGATTCTGCGACGCGCGGGAAAGCGAGTTTGAAGAAGCGTTCGTAGAGTTCGGTGATGATCTTCTGCTTGCCAGCTGCACTGGTGATGCCTTCAGCACGGACGCGCACGGAGCGGTAGAACTCTTCGAGATTGCTGGTTTCCGAATCGAGGTTGTAGGCATCCAGCAGGGAGAGCATGGAGTCCATGACTTTTGAAACTGGGTTGTGTCCGGTGAAGTCATAGTCTTTGAAGAGCGCGTCGAAGACCGGTTTGGTGATCAGGTGTTGGACGAGCATGTCGACGGCGTCGTCCTGGGTGATTCCGTCGTTGAGGTTTCCGCGCAGCCCGTCGAGGAAGACTGCGAATTCTTCAGCCGGCCGCGGGTCATCTCCGTTGAGGATGGTCTTGATGCGGGTGACTTGGCGGTCTGCGATGTCTTTGACGTCTTTGGCCCAGTCTTCCCAGTAGCGGCGGTCGCCGACCTTTTTGACCATGCGGGCGAAGATCGCGTTTTCCCAGACCGAAGCGTTAGCCATCGTGAACAATGCTTCAGTGCCTGGGTTCTCGGTGCCATTGCCGCCGTCGGTTGGGCCGTCGCCTCCGACGCCGATAACGTCGATGGTTTTGTTGGTTTTCTTGTCCAGGTCGATCTTGTTGATCATGGCTTCGAACCGGTCATCATGCGCGCGCAAAGCCTGAAGGACATCCCAGACGACTTTGTATTTCTTGTTGTCGTTCAGTGCGGTGGCAGGATCCTGCGAAGCAGGAACTGCGATGGGCAGGATAATGTAGCCATACTCTTTGTTCGTCGTCGCGGACTTGCGCATGACTCGGCCCACGGACTGGACCACGTCAACCTGCGAGTTCCGTGGATTCAAGAACAAGACAGCATCAAGGGACGGGACATCCACACCTTCAGAGAGGCATTTAGCGTTAGTGAGGATTCGGCAAACGTCCGCACCAGCGTCGGCTTGGAGCCACTCCAACCGTTCGGAACGGGCTAGGACATTGAATGTGCCGTCAACGTGCTCTGCTTCAAGCTTGAGCTTAGAAGCGCCTTCACTGCTGTTGACTAAGAGTTCTCGGCCGACCTTTTCAAACTGTTCGGCGATCGCTTTGGATTCTTTAATGTTCCGGGCGAAGGCCACGGCACGATTCATCGGGCTGTTGTCCGTGATGGAAAGGCGTTCGCCGTTCACACCACGTTTGGAAAGCCCGTTCCAGCAGCCGACGACTCTGGCGACGTCGTCGAGGTTGAGTTCTTCATCGTTCGCGATGAGGTCTTGGAAACTGGTGGCGACTGATTCTTCATCGACGGCAAGGATGAGGACCTTATAGTCGGCGAGGTGGCCCATTTCAACGGCTTGTCCGAATCCAAGGTGATGGAACTCCGGCCCATAGATGGTCTCATCGTCCATGGAGTAGACGGTGACGCCGTCTTTGACGGCCTTGTTTTTCGAGTCTTCCACGTAGATGCGTGGGGTCGCGGTCATGTAGAGGCGTTTGGCGGCGGCAAGGTAGTTGTTGTCGTGAACGCGGACGAAAGCTGAATCATCAGCCCCTGGTTGGGAAATACCTGTGGTGCGGTGGGCTTCGTCGCAGACAATCAAGTCGAACTCGGGGAGTCCGAGCTGCTGTGCTTGGTGGATGACGTCAATCGACTGGTAGGTCGAGAAGATGACGGTGAGAGTGTCTTGTCCAGTGGAGATCTTGAACCGGTTAACAAGTTTTTGCGGGTCCGTGGAAGCCGGGAATCCAAGGTCGTGGGCGGAGACGTCTTCGTTTTGCTTACGTCCTACTGAGGCATCGGAACAGACGGCGAAGGGACGTAGCGGTACTTCAGCCTGGGCAGTCCACTCGTTGAGAGTTTGCTGTAACAGCGCAATGGATGGAACGAGGAAGAGGACGGAACTCTCTCTCTCTCTCTCTCTCTCTCTCTCTCTCTCTCTCTCTCTGCAGATCTTGCCTTGGCAAAGTCCTCTACGAATTTAAGCGAGGTGAAAGTCTTGCCAGTTCCACAAGCCATGATAAGTTTTCCTCGATCATGGGTTTGGAAGCCGTTCAGAAGCGAATCGATAGCTTCTCGTTGGTACTTGCGAGGCTGCTTTCCCGGAAGCTGGACCAGCACTTCAGGTTCATTTGGATTGAACAACGACCAGTCAATTGTTGATTCTGCAAAGTCTTGCAGACGAATTCGCTGTACTGGTTTCGACTGGTTCTCTAGGGCTGCCTCTGCATGCTTCGACCAAGTATCGGTCGTTGAAACGATCAGGCCTTGAGTAAATGGAGATTTTCCGAGTTCAGTGAAGAACGAGTCAATAGCCTTCTTGGGCAATGGGCTCGCTGGATCGTAGAACTTTGCTTGGACACCAATTAGTTCTCCTGTGTATCGATCTTCTGCTACCAAATCGATGCCAGTATCCACTTGACCGTTGCGTCCTGGCCAGTCCTGCCAGAGCCACACATTAGAAAACTGGTCCGCGTACTTAGGTTCGACTTCTAGATATCGCTTTAGTAACCTTTCGAATTTGCTGCCTTTGTCGCGTTGGCTGGTCGCTGAAAAGTACAAATCGTCGAAGATGTCGGCAAAAGTTTGAACGGTCATACGTTCATTATGTCGGACTGATACATGTCTTCAAATCATGAGAAACCTGCTGAAATAGCTTGACCCTCCCGCTGATTTGTTTGCCGGTCGAATATCAAGCCAGCGGATCAGTCATCAGATGTTTGGTGAGGCTGGCCGATGTGATTTTTGCAGGAGCCATGAATTAATTTCCACGCAGTCGTTGAAGCCAAGATGGATTATCTTGCTGTCGGTGCCCGGCATGCCGTTCGCCCACCTGTTGATGTCGGCCCAGAGCCAGATTCCGCCGCCGACAGGGTTAGCAAATTCCGGGAATGGCAGGTCGTTCGGACCGCGGCGAGTACCTCTCACCCAGTTGCTGACTGCTTGACGGGAAATATTCAGGCGATCTGCAATATTTTGCCTCGTGAGAGACAACGATGACGATATCAAGGCGGTTCTGTCCGGTCTGTTCCGATTGAAATCAAACCCATCTGGTCTGTCCGTTCTGCCTGTTTGATGGAGTCCCAACAGAATGTGCACATTTGTTGGACCGATTCCGCTGGAATTGATCGCGTCACAGAGTTCTATCTGCAAGGCCTTCAGGCAACACTCGCTAGGATGGTTAGGGCCTGAACTGACTTCGATTCAGGAGCCGCTCAATACTGGATTCCCGAGCCTTCCATGTTCCCCACGAATCGCCGAAGGGAACTTCAAACCAACCAGGTCGCCACGACGCAATAGCTTCCGAACTGCCTCCGGATGACACCGTAGACGCTCGGCGGTTTCCTTCGCAGTTAGAAGAAAATTCACCAAAATCGCCGTTTCTTTTTCGTACAGGATATTGTTCGTGTATTGAGTGAACATACTCGAGATCAATTCATTGCACTTTTTTGGGGAAAGAACCATGAAGAAAATATTTCCGATCGCATTTGTAGCTGCATTGGTGCTCACTGGATGTAGTACTGGTCAAAATCCGAACGATCAGCCAACTGAATCCACGCTTTCTGCGCCGTCGCTAACAATTCCCGAGGCCACTGATTCAACTTCGACCACTTCGACAGTAGAGTCGTCCTCTACAGCATCTGCTCTTGGACCCGTTCAAACAGAAAGCGTACGAGGTAACCTGATCAAGCAAGTCGGTGACCTTGCCGGTATCAGCAACGAGAACGGCGAACCAATCTTAGAATTCACCATCAATCGAATGACCATTGATCCGAAGTGCACGGGCAGATGGAAAGAAAAGGCCGAGAACGGGCATCTGGTACTTCTTGAAGTTAGCGCCAAAACATACAAGAGCGTTGACGATGTGAACTCCAACGGTTGGGACTTGAACCCATACGGATTCAAAATCATCAAGAAAGACGGAACAACGTCTAACGCTCCAGCGGGGTCCAACGCGAGCTTCTCATGCTTCAATGAAAACAAGTACCTCCCAACAATGGGTGATGCTGAGAAAGCATCAGGCTACGTTGTCTTGGACGTTGAAGATCCGAGCGGAACACTCGTGTACGAAGAAGGATATACCGGCGTTGGCTGGGAATGGGAATACCCGGCAAAATAGTAGCCACAGCTTGGAGCATGCGTGCCAAAAGGGAAGAAATAGCATTATGAAAGCTGGCATCGGCACGCATTATTTTCTGGGTATGACAATTGAATTCTTTCATAGATTCAAAATGTCGGAACTAGAAAATAGCATGCGTATAAGACTGAAAACACCAGCATGCAAGGAAAAAGAAGACGCGCACCAGAACAGAAACCCTTGACCAGAAATGCCCTAAGTGCGGAGCAATGCTACGCCAAACTGTGGAGTATCAAGAAACATTAGACGGTGGTGGCGAATGGATGCCATTACGCCAGCCTTTCTGCCCGCGCGGTCACACATTGTTCTTCTCGCTGAGTGGAGAAGTTACTTCGATGGATTAACAGCTTTTGAGGTTCGTCCGGTATGGGCAATCTTAACTTCCGTGAATCTCGCGCCGGGCAGAATATTCTGCCTGGCGCGAAACTGAATTAGTGTGCAGGTAGGTAACCTAGTTGCTCAATCTGAATTCCGACCCAGAAAGTGTTGTATCCGCTTGTTTCAACGCTGGAGGTTCTTCAAGACAGTTAATCGGCTTTCCAGCACCGCAACTGATTCCAGCAACCACGCCATTTGGGGCTTATGATATTCCACCATTTCATCAGGACCCGACTCACCTGCATCTGATGATCTCGCCCAATGGAAATTTCTTTGAGCGACTGGACTGCGTTCTTTTGAAACGGTGAAAGGTTATCTTGAGGGCTCTGGATTATGTGCAGGAATCAACCCAGTTCGTTTTTCAATATTCTTGACGTTATCGGTTAGGTCCGTGCTGAGCATTGACTGGCTTCATCACGTTATACAACGGTTTGCCACCATTGCTCATTTTCGTCGGCCTCTCATAAATACTGGCTTGCATCGCTCCCGGTATTACTTCCTGTATGGCTTTGCTTCGCGTATGGTCTTGGCAATGGCTGAAATATCGAGTGGCGCTTGCATTACATCAGGCTGCACGACCGCATAAGTGCACAAATGAGGGTATTTCGGGTGCGAAAACGCCCTTGCCAAAATCAATAATGACTCTGACAAGGGCGTTAGGCCGAGCCCCCTGCCGGATTTGAACCGGCGACCTGCTCTTTACGAGGGAGCTGCTCTACCCCTGAGCTAAGGAGGCCTGTACCTGCAAACAGGCACCCCGTAACTTTATCTAAGTGGAACTCGGAACGTCAAAACGACCGGCGGGGTGAGCTGCATATTTAGCAGGTAGTTCCATCTGCTGGAACCTTGCCGTCAATCAGGTAGTTGTCCACGGCGTCGGTGATGCACTGGTTGGAGCGGCCGTAGGCGGTGTGGCCATGGCCGTTGTAGGTCAGCAAGTGGCCGTTTTCCAGCTGGTCTGCCAGCGACTGGGACCACTTGTAGGGAGTGGCAGGGTCTCCGGTGGTTCCCACCACCAGAATGTCTGCCGAACCTGCGGCATCCAGCGCCTCAGGCTTGCCGGTGGAAGGGAAGTCCCACTCATCACAGACAATCTGGCCGTAGGCGAGGTATTTGCCAAGGGTCGGCGAGGCCTTTTCGAGCTCTGCCGCATCTTTGTCCATGGCTTCCTCGCTGGCGTCCATCGGACGGTCCAGGCAGTTCACCGCTGTGAGCACGTCCATCGAATTCGACTTGTATTTGCCGTCTTCGCCGCGGTCG
The DNA here is from genome assembly GCF_006539925.1 of Glutamicibacter uratoxydans. Taxonomy (GTDB): domain Bacteria; phylum Actinomycetota; class Actinomycetes; order Actinomycetales; family Micrococcaceae; genus Glutamicibacter; species Glutamicibacter uratoxydans. The sequence goes on from NZ_BJNY01000027.1 coordinate 18,228, forward strand.
GCGCTCAGGTCCGAGAAGTACAGCATCTGGTCGACGTTGCCGTCCACAGCTTCTGCCATGGCATTGGTCAGGTATGGCCAGTTGGCATCGTCGTAAAGCGGCAGGATGAAGCCGCTGACGAAGTCGATGATCGGCACCGAACGGCCATCGGAAGCAGTCATCGGAGTCTGCTCGATCTCTGCCAAGAAGTCCTGCAGCTGCTTCTTGGCTTCCTCGACGCTGCCGGTGAACGGGCAGTTCTGGCCCTCCAAGCAGTTTTCAAGCCAAGCGTCGATCTCGCCCTCGAAGCCCTGGGCCTGGGCAAGGGTCAGCTCTTCGCCGCTGGCGGTCGGGTCCATGGCGCCGTCCAACACCAGGCGGCCGACCTTGTCAGGGAAGATGTCAGCGTAGGTGGCGCCCAGGAACGTGCCGTAGGAGTAGCCCAGGTAGTCGAGCTTGTCATCGCCCAGGACCGCGCGGATGATGTCCATGTCCTTGGCCGCTGAGGCGGTATCTACATGTCCCAGCAGCTCTCCGGTGTTCGCGGCGCAGGCATCAGCGTATTCCTTGGCATCCTCGACGATCTTGCCGCGGTCTGCGTCCTCCCAGGCCTTGAGGTTCTCCTGGCGGCCCTCGTCGACTTCCTTGTCGCTCTGGCAGATGACCCGGGTGCTCTCGCCGACGCCGCGTGGGTCGAAGCCGATGATGTTGTAGGCGCGCTGCAGGTTGTTGCTGAACATGACCTGCGTGCCCTGGGTGACCAGGTCGATGCCCGAGCCACCCGGCCCTCCCGGGTTCACCAACAGGTTGCCCTGGGCACCCTCCGCGGCCCTGCGGTTCAGGGCCAGCTTGATGCTGTCCTTCTCCGGCTCGTCGTAGTTCAGCGGAACATCGATGCTTGCGCATTCGATGGTGCTGCCGCACTTCTCCCAGTCGATGCCCTGCGAGTAGTACTTCTCAAGCTGCGGGTTCGCGGATCCCTGCTCGGTGGAGCTGGAAGCCGCCGGGGCGTCGTTGTTCTGCGCGGTGTCTGCGGTGCTGCAGGAGCTGAGCCCAAGGGCGAGTGCTGCTGCCAGTGCCGAGACTCGGAACAGGGCGGGGCGTAGGGGCACGATGGTTTCTCCTTGGAAGTACTGCTTGGGGGATGTGCTTCTGCGGCGGGCGGATCAGCGCTTGCCGGGGTTCTGCAGCAGCCGGGTCATCAGCGCTTCTAGCGCCACCAGCTGGTTGACGTTTGACGCGATGCGCTTGCGGGCCTGGTCGATGGCGTCGATCTGGGACACCGTCTTCTCCTTGCTCTGGCCGGCCGCATAGTGCGCCAGCTTCTCACGCAGGTGCTCGTTGACCAGCTCGGTGCCGGTCTTCAGCTGCAGGGTCAGCACATCGCGGAAGAACGTCGTCAGATCCGTGAGCGTGCGGTCGATGGCATCGAAGCTAGCACGTCGGGCAAAGCGCTTGGCGTTCTCTTCCAGCTCCTTGAACTGGCCGCGCAGCCCGGCGGGGATGTTCTCCTCCTCGCCCAGGCCATTGGCCCGGCGCAGCTCGGAGACCTTGAGCTGCAGGTCGGCTCCGGTGATCTGTTCGGTGCGCTCGGCCGAAAGCTTGGCGATGTCCGCGGCCGCCGCCATGGCCTTGGGCAGCGTGGTCACCCGCAGCGGCAGGGTCACAACATTTTCACGCTGCGCCCGGGCGGCCTCGTCCTTGGCCAGCATCCTGGCAACGCCGATATGCGACTGGGCGGCGCGCGCTGCGAAGCGGGCCAGCTCAAGATCCAGCCCGTCGCGGCGCACCAGCAGCTGGGCGACCTCTTCGGTGGAGGGAATCGACAGGTTCACCGCGCGGCAGCGCGAGCGGATGGTCACCAGCACGTCGGCGGGGGACGGGGCGCACAGGATCCAGATCATGTTCGCCGGCGGCTCTTCGATGGCCTTGAGCATCACATTGCCGCTGCGTTCGGTCATGCGGTCGGCATCTTCAATGATGATGATGCGCCAGCGGGCCTGGGACGGCTTGTCCTGGGCCTGGGTGATGATCTCGCGGACGTCCCTGACTTGGTATTCGAACTTCTGCGTGGAGATGAAGGCGACGTCCGGATGCCTGCCGCCGATGACCGCCAGGCAGGTGGGGCACTGTCCGCAGCCGGCAGGAGACTGCGTGCACTGCAGGGCCGCGGCAAAGGCGCGGGCCGCGGTGGTGCGCCCCGAGCCCGGGGGGCCGGTGAACAGCCACGCATGGGTGGGCTGGCCCTGGTCCACCTGCTCGGTCAGGGTGGCGATGACGCGCTGCTGGCCTGCCAGCTCGGAGAAGACCGGGCGCATTAGAGCAGCCCTGCCAGGTGTCCGATGATCTGCTGCTGCAGCGCCTCGACGCCCTGTGCTGCGTCGATGACCAGGTAGCGCTGCGGGGCGCGGGAAGCCAGGTCATGGAAGGCGCTGCGGATGCGTTCGTGGAACTCGTCGGGCTCGGATTCCAGGCGGTCGGATTCCTCGACTCCGCCGGTGGCGGCGATGCGCCGCGCCCTGCCGTCGGCCGCGGAGATGTCAAGCAGCACCGTCGCGTCAGGGACCAGGCCGCCGGTGGCGAAGTTGTTGATGGCGGCCACCGCCTCGATGCCCAGCCCGCGCCCGACGCCCTGGTAGGCCAGGGAAGAATCGACAAAGCGGTCGCAGATCACGTGGGTGCCGGATTCCAGGGCCGGGATGATGACCTGCTGGACGTGGGCGGCGCGGGCCGCCGCATACATCAGCGCCTCGGTGCGGGCATCGACCTCGCCGTGTCCGTGCTCCAGGACCAGGGCGCGCAGTTCCTCGCTGATCTGGGTGCCACCGGGCTCCCTGGTCGTCAGGACGTTGGCGCCGCGGGCTTCAAGCCAGGCTTTGGTGCGCTGCACCTGGGTTGACTTGCCGGCGCCGTCGCCGCCTTCGAAGACGATGAACAGGCCGCGCGCGGAAACAGGGGAATCGATACTCACCCCACTAGCCTAACGAACAGGCCCCAGGTTGCCTGTTTGCCACCCTCGCAATGAATCGAAACGCTGGGGCGCCCGCGCGATCGGCGGGCGTACGCTGGTGGATATGACCAACCCTCTTGAAGCCTCGCAGCCGGAATCCGCCTGGGATCCGCGCACCCTGCTCGTTGCCGGCGGACGCCCGGCCCACGGCGTGGATGCGGCGGTGAACCACCCGGTGACGTTTACCTCCACCTTCCATTCCCAGGGCGTGGCGGCCCCGGGGGAGAAGGTCTACGCCCGCTTCTCGAACCCCACCTGGGACCCCTTTGAAGAGGTGCTGGGCCAGCTGGAGGAAGCACAGCTCCCGGCGCTGGTGTTCTCTTCAGGGATGGCGGCCATTGTCGCCGCACTGGCGCTGGTTCCCGCCGGCGGCGTACTGGTGATGCCGCGCCATTCCTACAACGGCTCGCTGAGCCTGAGCCGGGAACTGGCGGATGCCGGGCGCCTGGAGATCCGCCTGGTGGACATCGCGGACACCGGGGAAGTCATCGCGGCGCTCGACGGGGCCGCAGCGCTGTGGGTTGAATCGCCCACCAACCCGATGTTGGAGGTGGCTGACCTGCCGGCGCTGCTGGCCGAAGCCAAGAAGCGCGGCATCCTGAGCATCGTGGACAACACCTTCGCCACGCCGCTGCTGCAGCGGCCGCTGAGCCTGGGGGCCGATGTGGTGGTGCACTCGGTGACCAAATACCTCTCCGGCCACTCGGATGTCATCCTGGGAGCGGTGGTCACCAGCGACGAGAAGCTGCACGCCACGGTGCACGGCTACCGCACGCTGCACGGCGCCATCGCCTCGCCCATGGACGTCTTCCTTGCCCTGCGCGGGGTGCGCACGCTGTCAGTGCGGCTGGAACGCTCCCATACCAACAGCCAGATCCTCGCCCAGCGGCTCTCCGAGCACCGGAATGTCAGCGGCGTGCGCTATCCGGGGCTGCCCGATGACCCCGGCCATGAACGGGCAGAACGCCAGCTCGGCGGCTACAACTTCGGCTCGGTCATCGCCTTCCAGGCCGGGGAACGCGCGGCGGATGCGGACAAGGTGATCTCCCGGCTCAAGCTCATCACCGGCGCCACCTCGCTGGGCGGAGTGGAAACCCTGGCCGAACGCCGGGCGCGCCACGCCTCGGAACCGGAAAGCATCCCGGAGAACCTGATCAGGCTCTCGGTGGGCATTGAAGCGGTGGAAGACCTGTGGAACGATCTGTCCGACGCCCTGAACAGGATTTAGCCAGTCGCCGGAAGCGGGCCGCGTGGCATTGTGTTCCCCGGCCAGCACGCAAAGGTAAGGTAAAGGCATGCAGTTCATGAAAATGGCACAGATGATCGAGTACTACATGCTCTTCGCCCTCGGCTTGGCCATCGTCGCGCTCGCCGTGTGGGCGCTGGTCGACTGCCTGCGCCACCCTGCTGACCGCTTTATCCAAGAGGGCAAGCGGACCAAGGGCTTCTGGACTGGACTCACGGTGGGAAGCACCGCTGTGGCGCTGCTGTCCCTGCTGAGCATCAGCGGCGGCATCCTACAGCTGGTCGCAGCCTGCATTGTGTGCGTCTACCTGGCAGATGTGAAGCCTGCAGTCAGCGGCAAGGGCGGCTGGTACGGCTATTAGCCGCAGAGCCTGTGAACTTTAAATCTTTGAACCCGGGTCCGGACGCAGCGAGCGTCCGGACCCGGGTTTTGTGATTGGGGTTATCTTCGCGACTGCAGATCAAAGGCATTGGATAAGATAAGAAGCATGAGTCACACTTTGATCTTGCTTCGCCATGGACAGAGCGAATGGAACGAGAAGAACCTTTTCACCGGCTGGTACGACGTTACCCTGACTGAGAAGGGCCGTGCCGAGGCTACTCGCGGCGGCAAGCTGCTGGCCGAGGCTGGCTACAAGCCGGAGGTGCTGCACACCTCGCTGCTCACCCGTGCCATCGTCACCGCAAACCTGGCGCTTGAGTCCGCCGGCCGTTCGTGGATCCCGGTCAACCGCGACTGGCGCCTGAACGAGCGCCACTACGGTGCGCTGCAGGGCAAGGACAAGGCGCAGACCCTTGCAGAGTTCGGCGAGGACCAGTTCATGCAGTGGCGCCGCAGCTACGACACCCCGCCTCCAGCCTTGGCCGACGATTCCGAGTTCAGCCAGATCGGAGACGAGCGCTACGCATCACTAGGCGACTCGGCTCCGCGCACCGAATGCCTCAAGGACGTGCTTGAGCGCCTGCTGCCCTACTGGGAGAACAACATCAAGGCAGACCTGTCGGCAGGCAAGACCGTCATGGTCACCGCCCACGGCAACTCGCTGCGCGCCCTGGTCAAGCACCTGGACAACATCAGCGACGAAGCCATTGCCGGACTGAACATCCCCACCGGCATTCCGCTGGTTTATGAACTGGACGACAACTTCCAGCCGATCACCGCCGGCGGAACCTACCTGGATCCAGAAGCAGCAGCCGAGGCAATCCAGGCTGTCGCGAACCAGGGTCGCAAGTAGACCACGCTTTTCGGCGGTGCGCCGGTCAGCGCTTTTTCACAGCGCGGACCGGTGCACCGCCGCCCTAGTTAAACGGCAGGCAACCACAAAGTATCCGGCTGTGAGCGAAACCATTGCGCACGATTGTCTTTTTGGCATTACTATGCTGTAATCTCCTATTTCGAATAGGCTCAATGGCTCACGTTAGGAATGCAATTCGTGGCAACTGATTACGATGAAGTCCGCCCGGACGTCGCCGAGGCGCGCAAGGCTTCTTTGGATGCGGTCAAGTCCGCTAACGCACCAGACGCCAAGTCCGTGGTGCGCGAGCTCGACGAGGCCGACCACACCGACGGCATGGATCTGCCAGGTGCAGACCTGTCCAACGAGGAACTGACCGTTACGGTCATTCCACAGAAGGACGACGAGTTCATTTGCGGCTCGTGCTTCCTGATCCGCCACCGTTCGCAGCTGGTTCGTGAAGACAACGGCGTAGGCTTCTGCGTCGAATGCGAAGGCTAAGACTGTACTAGTGCCGTGTCCTGCGCTTGCGCACCACACGGCTAGCGAAGGGCCGCCCATCTCGGGCGGCCCTTCGCTTTTAAGTACGCCCGACGGCCGCCGTGCTTTTTCGCGGATAGGATGAGCGAATGCAATCTACAACAGTGATCGCGGTGACCGGGGGAGCGAGGGGCATCGGCGCAGCCATCGTGGAACGCGTAGCCGCCGCGGGGCATGATGTGCTCATCGGCTACCGCAGCGGCCAAGCCGCAGCCGAGGAACTAGCCGAACGGGTGAGGTCCTCGGGACGGCTGGCGGCAACCGCCAGCGTGGACATCACCGACGCCGGATCGCTGGCAGAGTTTTTCAAGACAGGCGAGGCACTTGGACCATTGGCTGGAGTCGTCGCCTCGGCCGGCGCGGTGGAGGCTGTGGGCGCCCTCGTCGACTTGGAACCCGATCAGATCCGCCGCGATCTGGAGGTCAACCTGCTCGGGCCGGTGCTGACTGCCCGGGCGGCGGTCCCCTACCTTGCCAAAACCAGTGGTTCGCTGGTCTTGATCGGTTCAGCCGCCTCGACCACCGGAAGCCCGGGGACCTATGTCCACTATGCGGCGGCCAAGGCCGGAACCGCCGCCCTGGCTGCTGGGCTTGCCAAGGAACTTGCAGGTTCCGGAATCAGGGTGAACTGCGTGGAGCCGGGGACGGTGTGGACAGGCTTCCACCAAGACCCGCAGCGCCCTGCAAAAGTCGCCAGCTCGATTCCCCTGAGCAGGCCCGGGGACCCTGCAGAAATCGCCGGAGCGGTGAATTGGCTGCTTTCCGCTGAAGCCTCCTACACCACCGGGGCGACGCTCCGCGTCGCGGGCGGAATGTAGCCCCCTGGAAAGCCTGCCGGTTCCCGGGCGTTAAACACCGCGCCGCTGCCACCTGGCCAAAAGCCGGGGTGGCAGCGGTGCGTCCGCCTAGACGGTGTTGAGGCTTGTGGGCCTAGAGCTCGGAAGGATCCCATTCGCCGGTCACCAGGTAGGTGACCTTGCGGGCCACCGAGACGCCGTGGTCGCCGAAGCGCTCAAGGTAGCGGCTAGTCAGCGACACGTCCACGGTGGTCGGCGCGCTGGCGCTCCACGCTTCGTCGGCAATCTGAGTGAAGACGCTGGCATGCAGGCGGTCCAGCTTGTGGTTCAGCTCAATGATGTCGCGGGCGATCTTCAGATCGCGGGTGTCCAGCAGCTCGGCCACGGCCTTGGCGATCTGGATGTCGATCTGCGCCATTTCGGAGAAGGTGCCGGTGATCTCGGATGGCAGCGCACGGCGCGGGAAGCGCAGGCGGGTCAGCTGCGCCAGGTGGCGGGCCAAATCTCCCATGCGCTCCAGCGATGCGCTCATGCGCAGTGAGCCGACGATCATGCGCAGGTCCGAGGCTACCGGCCCCTGCAGCGCCAGGGTGTCGATGGCGCGCTCGTCCAGCTGGTTCTGCATGAAGTCGATCTTCGCGTCGGCGGCGATGACCTCCTGGGCCAGCTCCACATCGGCGTTAGCCAGCGAGTCCCAGGCCCGGTCCATGGCGGTGGCCACGCGGTTGGCCATCTCGATCAGCTCTTCGCCGATCTGTTGCAGATCTGCCTGAAATACTTTGCGCACGTACATTCCCTTTCGAGGTTCGGAATTGCCCCATGATTTTGGGCATGGTGGAGGGTCTGAGTAAAGAATGTCAGCGGGGGATTAACGAATATTCCCAGAAAGGTGAACGTTTGGTGAACAGCTGGCCGATTTGGCTGTTTTCGCGTCTTCTTGGGGCGGCGCCGCGGGCAATCACAGATAGTCTAAAGATGTGAACGAAGTAATTTCGGCCCTGATTGCCGGTGTGCTCGGCCTGGCGCTGGGCATCGTCGGCGTGGTGGCCTTCCGAATTTCGCAGCGCCGCGCCGCCCGGCTGCCGCAGGTCGACGAGCCTGTGCTGCCCGAAGGCGCCGCCGCGGTGCTTTCAGTGATCGGCCGCGCCTTCGTGATTCTCGACGACGTCGACGGAGTGGTCCGCGCCAACCCCGCGTCCTACGCCTATGGGCTGGTCCGCGGCCACACGCTGGTGCACGACGAGCTGCTCTCCCTGGTGCGCCAGGTGCGCGCCGACGGGGTCATCGCCGAAAGCCAGTACGAGTTGCAGCGCGCCACCCTGGGCGCAGGCCAGCTGATCGTCCACGTGCGCGTGGCGCCGCTGGGCGACGAATACATCCTGCTGCTGGCGGACGACCGCACCGAGATTACTCGCACCGAGGCCATGCGCAACGACTTCGTCGCCAACGTCTCCCATGAGCTGAAGACCCCGGTGGGCGCGATCTCGCTGCTGGCCGAAGCCATCAGCGAGGCGGCCGACGACCCGCAGGCGGTGGTGCGCTTCTCCACCCGCATGGGTAAGGAGTCCCGGCGCCTGGCCGCCCTGGTACAGGACATCATCGAGCTGTCCCGGCTGCAGTCAAGCGACGTGATTTCCCACGGCCGCGAGTTCACCATCGACCCGGTGATTGCCGAGGCGGTGGACCGCAACAAGCTGCTGGCCGAGGAGAAGGGCATCACGGTGTCGGTGGGCGGGAAGCTCGCCGAGCCGCTGCATGGAGACCCGGATTTGCTGATGACAGCCCTGCGCAACCTGATCGACAATGCGATCCGCTATTCGCCGCCGAACACCACCGTCGGGGTGGGCGTGCGCCAGCGCGACGGCTATGCCCAGATCTCGGTGACCGACCAGGGCCCGGGCATCTCCGCGGAGGACCAGGAGCGCATCTTCGAGCGCTTCTACCGGGTGGACGGCGCCCGTTCGAGGCAGACCGGCGGCACGGGCCTCGGCTTGAGCATCGTCAAGCATGTGCTGGCCAACCACGGCGGCGAAGTGACGCTGTGGTCCCAGCCCGGGCAGGGCTCAACGTTCACGCTCAGACTTCCCATGATGGATGAAGAACCGGCTCTTGTGATCGAGCCGGCCGCAGATATGAAGAAGAAACAAGCGGTTGCCGCAGCGGCGGAAAACCGTGAAGGAGGACGCCGATGACCCGCATCTTGATCGTCGAGGACGAGGAATCGCTCTCGGACCCGCTGTCCTATCTGCTCGAACGCGAGGGCTTCGAGGTCAGGGTTGCCGACGACGGGATTGTGGCGGTCACCGAGTTCGAGCGCCACGGCGCCGACCTGGTGCTGCTCGATTTGATGCTGCCCGGCCAGCCGGGCACCGAGGTGATCCGCCAGATCCGGGCCACCAGCCAGGTGCCGGTCATCATGCTCACCGCTAAGGACTCGGAGATCGACAAGGTGGTGGGCCTGGAGCTCGGCGCCGACGACTACGTCACCAAGCCCTACTCTTCGCGAGAGCTGCTGGCCCGCATCCGCGCGGTGCTGCGCCGCCAGGGCGAGGCCGAGGAGCTGATCAGCAACGTCGTCACCGCAGGCCCGGTGCGCATGGATGTGGAGCGCCATATCGTCTCCGTGAACAATTCCGAGGTGTCCATGCCGCTGAAGGAGTTCGAGCTGCTGGAAATGCTGCTGCGCAACGCGGGGCGCGTGCTCACCCGCGGGCAGCTGATCGACCGCGTGTGGGGCAGCGACTACGTGGGGGACACCAAGACCCTGGACGTCCACGTCAAGCGCCTGCGCTCAAAGATCGAGGGTGATCCGGCGGCTCCGGAGCTGCTGGTGACGGTGCGCGGCCTGGGCTACAAGTTCGTCGCCTAGCCTGACCGCTGTTGGACGCAGCACCCAGGGTGCGCAAAAGCCCCGGTTTCTACAAGGAACCGGGGCTTTGTGCTGTGCTGCCTAGTGGCCCGAGGTTGCTGGGCTTGGCTTCAGGTGGTCGGTCGAGGTGCCGGTGTAGCCACCTGGAACGAAGGCGCGGTATTCGGCCAGGGTTCCGTCAACCACTGGAACCGAGAAATTCTGGGTGGCGCCCGAGGTGGTGAAGGTGGTCTCAGCGTGCTCGCCAGGCTTGATGCCCAGGTTGGTGATCACGGTCTTGTTAGCGTCGTCTTCCAGCTTGGTCTCGCCGTTGGCTGGAACCTTTACGGTCACTGCAGCGGCGCTGCCGGCCTTGATCTCCAGGCTCAGGTCGGACTTGCCGGAGTTCACCACGGTGCCGATCAGGCGCGCGTCGGTGCCCTGCTCGTTGGTCACGAACATCAGGTTGCGCACCTGTGCATCGGAAACGTTCAGGTTGATTCCATCGCTGGCTGCGTAGTTGGTTGAAGTGGACTGCTCGTTGATGGCGCCACAGCTAGTGACACCGAATGCCAGGGCAGCCACAGCGAGGGACGCGGCAATGCGGCGTCCAGCGGTCATGCGTGCGGTGATCACGACACTAACTCCTCGGTGAGAATAATGAGTTGCTTGGGTTCGCAGCCCGGTGCAGCCCCTGACCTTATGTAAAAGGGCAAGGTGCTCCTAGGCCGCGATCACCTCTAAGCCTAGCGGTTTTTCGGGCAAACACGTGATTTAGCGACGTGCAACACACGCTTTTCGACAACTTGTAGACAAGCTGCCACCGAGGGGAAAGGGGGTGGCAAGCAATGTGCACACTATTTTCATACCACGTTTCTCCTCCGTTTGGAAGAGGGAGTTCCGCGTGATTTCGCGGTTATTTGGGGCACACTTGACGGGCATCATATCGGGTGCATGGTAGACTTGAAGGTGGGAAAGGGGTTTATCCACATGGTTTTTGAGGTTGGCGAGACTGTTGTCTACCCGCACCACGGCGCTGCAACGATCGAAGAGATCAAGCTGCGCAAGATCAAGGGCGAAGAGAAAATGTATCTCAAGCTCAAGGTGGCTCAGGGCGACCTGACCATCGAGGTTCCTGCCGATAAAATTGATCTGGTGGGCGTGCGCGACGTGGTAGATCCGGAGGGCTTGGACCATGTGTTCGACGTTCTTCGTGCTGAATTCACCGAAGAGCCGACCAACTGGTCGCGCCGCTACAAGGCAAACGTTGAGAAGCTTGCTTCCGGTGATGTCATCAAGGTTGCAGAGGTCGTCCGCGACCTGTGGCGCCGCGAGAACGACCGCGGCCTGTCCGCCGGCGAGAAGCGCATGCTGGCCAAGGCCCGCCAGGTTCTCATCAGCGAGATGGCTCTAGCCAAGGGTCTTGATGAAACTAAGGCTGAGGGCCTGTTGGATGAGGTTCTGGCTTCCGCCTAAATCTTCATATTTTTTGTTCAAGCCGCGGAGCGCGTGACAGCGCATCCGCGGTTTGCTGTTTAACCGCTGCGCGGCGAGCCCCGCGATAAGCTGTGAAGCGTGAGCGAAGCGAAACAACATGGAGCATCGGTAATTCTTGTTGCGGCAGGCATGGGAACCCGGCTCGGTGCCGGAATGCCCAAGGCCCTGGTCCAGGTGGCCGGAAAGACCCTGGTTGAACACGCACTGGATCGCATCTTTGCGGCCGCCGGAATCGGCGAGGTTGTCGTCGTCACCCCGCCGGGGGACCAGCGCATGGAAGCGGCGCTGGCCGGCTACCGCGGGCGGTTGGTCTTCACGCCCGGCGGACCCAGCCGGGCGGCCTCGGTGCGCGCGGGGCTGGCGCGGGCCAGCGAGTCGGCTTCAGCCATTCTTGTGCATGACGCCGCCCGCGCATTCACGCCCAGCAGCGTCTTTGAACGCGTCATCGACCAGCTGAAAGAGCCTGGCTGCCGTGCTGTCATCCCCGCGCTGGAGGTCACCGACACCATCTGCGTGGTGGACCAGGCGCAGGAGGCCGGCGAGCTGGTGCACAGCACCCCTGCGCGCTCCACCCTGCGCGCGGTGCAGACTCCCCAGGGATTCGACGCCGCAACCCTGCGTGCAGCCCATGAACGGCTCGACTCTCTGGATGAAGAACAGCTTGAATCGGTCACCGACGACGCGTCGATTGTGCGCGCCGCGGGCATCGAAGTCTATGTCATCCCCGGCTCGCAGCAGGCCATGAAGGTCACCCGGCCCGATGACCTGCGCACCGCTGAAGAACTCGCCGGTGCACAGCAGCGCACCGCACCGGAAAAGAAGGAACAGCCAATGATCATTCCCCGCGTCGGCACTGGCATCGACGTCCACGCTGTCTCCGAGGACCCAGCCCGCGAAATGTGGCTGGCAGGCCTGCACTTCCCGGATGACATCGGGCTCTCCGGCCATTCGGATGGCGACGCGGTGGCCCATGCCGCCTGCGATGCGCTCTTTTCCGCCAGCGGCATTGGGGATTTGGGCACCCACTTCGGCGTGGACCGCCCTGAATTCGCCGGGGCCAGCGGGGTGCGCCTGCTTGGTGAAGCCGCCCGGCTGGTGCGCGAGGCGGGCTTCGAAATCGGAAACATCGCCGTGCAGTTCGTCGGCCGCCGCCCGCGCTTCGGCGCACGCCGCGAAGAAGCCAACGCGGTGCTCAGCGAAGCCGCCGGCGCTCCGGTGTCCGTGACCGCCACCACCAGCGACGGGCTGGGCTATGAAGGTGCCGGGCAGGGCATCACCGCCTATGCCACCGCGCTGGTGTACCAGCGCTGATTGGGATTCGTCTCATAAGGCGTACAGATGGCGCGTACTTCGGATAACCTTTAATCCGTGAGCTTGCGATTCTATGACACCAAATCAGCGTCCGTACGTGACTTCCAGCCTCTGAACGAAGGCCAAGTGAAGCTGTACTACTGCGGCGCCACCGTGCAGGGCATGCCGCACGTGGGTCATGTGCGCAGCGCCATCGTCTTCGACGTCTTGGTGCGCTGGCTGGAATACCGCGGCTTCGCGGTGACTACCGTCCGCAATGTCACCGACATCGACGACAAGATCCTTGAGAAGTCCGCCAACTCCTTCGCGGCTGACTTCACTGCCGACGAGCACTACACGCCGCGCGAAGAATGGTTCTCGCTGGCCTACCGCTTCGAGAACGAATTCGCCAAGGCCTACGCGGCCCTGGGCGTGCGCCGGCCCACCTATGAGCCGCGCGCCACCGGGCACATCACCGAGATGCACGAGCTGATCCACACGCTGATCGAGCGCGGCCACGCCTACCCGGCCACCGACGACTCGGGCGACGTGTACTTCGACGTGCGCTCCTTCGCGCAGTACGGCGCGCTGACCCGCCAGAGCATCGACGACATGCAGGCGGCCACCGACGCCGACCCGCGCGGCAAGCGCGATCCTCGAGACTTCGCCCTGTGGAAGGGCCACAAGGACAGTGACCCGATCACCGCTTCCTGGCCGAGTCCTTGGGGCCGCGGACGCCCGGGCTGGCACCTTGAATGCTCGGCCATGGCCAGCAAGTACCTGGGCACCCACTTCGACATCCACGGCGGCGGGCTGGACCTGCGCTTCCCGCACCATGAGAACGAACTGGCGCAGTCGGCGGCCGCCGGCCACGGTTTCGCCAACTACTGGATGCACAACGGCATGGTCACCTATGAGGGTGAGAAGATGTCAAAGTCCATCGGCAACACCATCTCCCCGGCAGAAATGCTCCAGCTGGCCGATGCCCGCGTGGTGCGCTACTTCCTGGGCCAGGCCCAGTACCGCTCGATGCTCGACTACCGCCCGGACTCGCTGACCGAGGCCGGCGCCGCAGTGGAGCGCATCGACACCTTCATCTCCAACGCCCGCTACCGGCTGGGCGCCGCGGCAGATGCGATCACCGCGACCCAGGTGCCGGAGGCTTTCGGCGCCGCGATGGACGACGACTTGAACGTTCCGATGGCGCTGGCCTCGCTGCACGACACCGTGCGCCACGGCAATGCCTCTCTGGATGCCCACGAAGACGGGGCAGTGGCCAAGGCGCTGGGCCAGGTGCTTGCCATGACCCAGGTGCTGGGCTTGGACGATGCGGTGGCGGACAGCGCCGCCGCGGCCAGCGAAGAGGCGAAGGTGCTGGACATCCTGATCCAGGCTCAGCTCAACGAGCGCGCCGAGGCCCGCGCCGCCAAGGACTGGGCCCGCTCGGATGCCATCCGCGACGCGCTGGCCTCCGCCGGAATCACCGTGCTTGATTCCGCAGACGGCGCCCGCTGGACGCTGAACAACTAGAAGACTTCAAAACAAAGGAAACCCAGATGAGCAAGAAGGGCCCAACCAAGGGCAGCGGCGGTAAGGGACGACGTTCCCTCGAGGGCAAGGGCCCGACCCCCAAGGCTGAAGACCGCCCGTACCACAAGGCCTACCGCAACAAGCAGCTGGCCGAGCGTTCGGCTGCCAAGCGCGCGCCCGGCCGCACCCCGAACCGTACCGAGCGCATCCGCGTCAATGCCGAGTTCGTCACTGGCCGCAACTCCGTTGTGGAGGCGCTGCGCGAAGGCATCCCTGCCAAGGCGCTGCACGTTGCCATCCGCATCGATGTGGATGACCGCGTCCGCGAGTCGCTGAAGCTTGCCGCGGAACAGGGCATCCCGCTGATGGAAGCATCGCGCCCAGAACTCGACCGCATGACCGACGACGCGATCCACCAGGGCCTGGCCCTGCAGATCCCGCCGTATGAGTACAAGGACGCAGTCCAGCTGGCTACCAAGACCATCAAGGACTACGAAAAGGGCTACACCAAGACCCAGCCGCTGCTGCTTGCCCTGGACGGCATTACCGATCCGCGCAACCTCGGCGCCATCGTGCGTTCGGCGTCAGCATTCGGCGCAGACGGCGTCATCATTCCAGAACGCCGCAGCGTTGGCATGACCGCTTCTGCCTGGAAGACCAGTGCCGGCGCAGCCGTCCGCGTTCCAGTGGCCAAGTGCAGCAACCTCACCAATGCGTTGAAGGAAATCAAGGCTGCCGGCATCTTCGTGATCGGCCTTGACGCCGGCGGCGACATGCAGCTGCCGAACTTCGAGCTGGCTACCGGCCCGCTGTGCATCGTGGTTGGCTCGGAAGGCAAGGGCCTATCCCGCCTGGTCCGCGAGAACTGCGATGCGATTGTGTCGATCCCGATCAACTCGGCCATGGAATCGCTGAATGCATCCATGGCGGTGGGCATCTCGCTTTACGAGGTTTCCCGCTTGCGCGCAGAACAGGGCTAGCACCTGCTGGGAAGCAAGTAGCAGAAGGGCTGTAACCCGCACTGAAAAGTGCGTTGGTTGCAGCCCTTCTGCCGTATGTGAGCCGCTTCATATTGACGAGTTTTTCGGGTTTTGCCTCAAATTCAGGATGGCGAGAGCCGGAAAACCGCGTGTTTACGCGAAATTAACCCTCCCCGGGGTGGGGTAATGGCCGATTTTGCGTTGGGGTGGAACCCGTGTAAAGTTTTATCTCGCGCCGCTGCTACGGACGGACCGAAACGGTTCGAGGTAACGGCGAGGCGAACAAGTCGAGAACGTCGAGTTGACACTGGTCAGCTTGG
>NZ_BJNY01000028.1 GCF_006539925.1 Glutamicibacter uratoxydans
TGCCGGAGCCTGAACTACGACGTTGCCTTCAGTCGTGTCCGAAACGTTGTAACCGTTGACAGCCTTCAGGGTGAAGTTGAACTGGCCTTCAGCCTTTGGTGCATTGAAGCTGAAGTTGCCCTTGGAGTCCACGTCAACGGTCTGAACAACCTTGCCGTCGACAATAACCTGAACCTTGGTGCCCTTTGGTGCGTCAGCTACGGAACCCTTCAACGATGCCTCGGACTCCACTTCGGTGCCATTAGCAGTGTTGGCCTTTGGCGCGCTGATGAAGAGCTTGACCGAGTAGTCCTTCACAACGGTCTTGTCCATCGCATCGGTCAATGAGGTGTACATGGCCAGGCCGCCGCCAAGTGCGCTGTTCACGCCTACGGCACGGCTTCCCACGAGTACTGCACCGCCGGAGTCGCCATGATCCAGCACAGAGTCACCCGGGTTGTCGGAGGTGTAGCCCCAAACGGTGCGGATGTCCTGGCTAGTCTCGTTGCCGTTGTCATCGTAGCCGCGTACAAAGAAGATGCCTTCTTCAGTGATGGTCGAGCACTGCCAACCGGTGGTGCGGCCAGAGTTGCAAGCCTCAGCACCCAGGGCCGCCTCGCCAACGGAGCGAACCTTGATGGTCTTGTCGCGCTCGTCCTGGCCCGAAGGCCACTGCGAGACTTCTGGATGCAGGTTCAGTGCTGGGTTGATCTCGTCGATGATAGCGATATCGGTGCCGGTTGGCTTGTCAGCCCAGTTTGGATCGTCTGGCGAGACGCCCTTATTGCCTGCCATGCCGAACTGGTTGAATCCAACCTTGCCCAAGAGGTTGCTGATGCTGCTTGGCTCATTGACTGCCGAATGTTCAAGAACTGCGGCAACCTTCTGACGGCCGTCATTGGTGCAGTGGCCTGCAGTTATGATCGCATCGTTGCCCGCTTTATCCCATGCGTTGAAGCCGATCGAGCAGATGCCGATCTGACCGGCGAAATTGCCATCCGGGGACAGTGCGTAACCCATACCATCATAGATATCGGTTTCTGCAGCAGGCTTAGCCTGACCATCGTGCTCGTTGTACTCGAAGACGACATTATCGGCAGCACCCTGAGCCTTAGCCTGCGCCTTGAACTGTTCCAGGGTGAGGTTCTTGCTTGCCGAAGGGCTGGCGGCGCGGAGGCTCGCCTTGCTGCTCTTCGTCGTGGCAGACTTTCCTGCGGTGACCTTGACTTGGCCACGTGCATCAACCGTGACCGAGGTCAGACGGGAGATTTCACTGGGAGCTAGGTTGGCCTGCAACTGCTTGAGCACACCGTCAATGGTGGTCATTTTCTCAATGCCGGTCACCAGAACGCCGGAGTCCACGACCTTAGCCGCATTTACCGACTTCTTGGCAGCTTCCGTCTTGGCCGCTACAGGCTTGACGCTTTCTGACTTCGCATCTTCAGCGATGACCTTATTGTCCTGCTGTGCGTCAGCTTCCGCAGGCTTATCAGAAGCCTTGGCTACGACCGAATTGTCCTTCGCATCTGCAGCAAGGCCTGCAATCAGCTCGTTAGCCTTGTCGAGGTTGGCATTTGCCACCTGGACTGAAATTTTGTCGTTCTTAATCGAAACGTTGCTGTCGATACCTGCTTCTTTCAGCGCCTTCTTCAGCGCGGAAGCTTTGTCGTTCAGCTTAGAGTCTTCAAGGTACTCGTCAACGCTCTTACCCAAGTCTTCTTCAATTGCGTTTGCCAGGCCGGTGGTATCCACCGCGCTGTCGCTGGCAGAAGAGTTCGAAGCCTGCGAATCTGCGGCGTTTACCTCCGGTGCCGCTGCTGCTGGCATAAAGCTACTGCCGACCACCAACGCGGTCGCTGCCGCAGCAACGAGACCACGCTGTGCAGTCTTTTTCTTCGGATTTGGCATAAAGCTTCTCCCAAAATTGTGGTGCGAATGCCCTCCACGGCCTAGGTGATGACGGCAAGGGTGGGGCTTAGTGTTGTTACCAAAATGAAACCTTATCGGGGTTTGCCATGTTTTTTCAAGCTCAATATCCATCGGAGATACTAAAGAAATATTGCATCTTGCCAAGTCAGAAACATCTAACACGATTGAGGTACGTCACTTTCAAACCTCATGAACCAGAGGTTTAAGATTCACATTATCTTACTATCGCCAAGTCAGAGTGAGGTAAGGTGTCCTGAATTACATCGAGCTTTGATACACCTTAAGGCTTTGAAAAGATGGATATTTTTTAATCCAACCGAACTTAAATATGACAGAAGCGCGGGATGGGGACTTCTCCCCATCCCGCGCTTCTATGACGAAGTTCTACAAGACGCGATTATTTGATGACAGCACGCTGGTCCAGTGGCCAAATAATATTTGTGGCCTTGCCGGCAACACGGTCTACGTTGATCATGCCCCCGCCGCTGGCTCCCAGAAGCGACCTAGAATCCTGAGAGACTGATCGATGATCCCCCATGACCCAAAGCCTATTTTCGGGAATTTCAACTGAAAACTCAATATCGCTTGGAGTATCGCCAGCATAGATATATTGCTCGGATGTCGGCTGGCCATTAATCTTGAGCTCACCACCAGAGCTGCAGCACTCAACGGTATCGCCTCCGACACCGATGACACGCTTAACGTAGGTGTGCGAACCGCCGGCGAAGTTCAGCATTCCCAGCAGGTCGTCGATCGACGTAGAGGACGAATACGGCAGGAAAGAACCTCGGCCATCAAAGACGATAACGTCTCCCCGTCTCGGAGTCACTCCTGCGGCAGAATCATAAGCTCGCCTGTCGACAGAGATGACCTGCCCAGGGTTCAGAGTTGACTGCATGGAGTCTGATTTGATGTTAAATACATCGACGAAAAAGGCGCGGATAACGATCACGGAGATCAACGCGCAAACGACAGCGAGAACGACAAAGCGCCAGACCCAGTAAAAGGCCCGGCGCTTGTCAGTTGCTGCCTCGGAGCGAGCAATCTGGTTCATGAATGAACGTAGATTACTTCTTGCCGCCGAAGTCGCGCTTCTCGCGGATGCGAGCAGCCTTGCCGTGACGATCGCGCATGTAGTACAGCTTTGCACGACGCACGTCGCCCTTGGACACAACCTCAATCTTTTCGATGATTGGGGAGTGAACTGGGAAGGTACGCTCGATACCGGTGCCGAAGGAAACCTTGCGGACGGTGAAGGTCTCGCCTACGCCGCGGCCCTGACGGCCGAGAACGTAACCCTGGAAGACCTGAACGCGGGAGTTCTTACCTTCGATGATGTTGACGTGCACCTTCAGGGTGTCGCCAGGACCGAAAGCAGGAACGTCGGAGCGCAGCGAGGCTGCGTCAACAGAGTCAAGAATATGCATTGTGCATCTCCTAGGATCAATGCCGCAGGTCACCGAATCCTCGTAGCGGGTTCATCGTGGCGCTTGCGCGTCGATCATCCCGGAACGTTGTACCACCGGTTGGCTTTAGCAACCGATGCGGCGGTTTTTTGATGTCCGTCATCCCCCTGCGGCAGGATTCGCACAAAACACACCAATAAACAATTTTGCCATAGATCACGGGTTGTTGCGACTGCTGGATGCATGTTTGCACCCAGCAGTCGCGTGATCTAGGACTCTTAGTCAGCCTTGCGGCCAGCCGCTGGCTTGTCCGTGCCGGCACCGGTGGCCCAGTCGAGCTGCGCCTTGGGGACAATCTTGCCCTCATGTACGGCGAAGCCGTTGTGCCACAGCGCGTCGCGGTCACGGCGGTTCAGAGCATCGACGTCCAGTTTCATAATCAGGTCCGGGCGGCGGGCAGCGGTGCGCTTGATCTGCTCATCGCGGCGATGGCGGGCTACTCGGTGGTGGTTGCCGCCCAGCAGGGTTTCTGGGACCTCGCGGCCGCGCCAGCTGGCAGGCTTGGTGTAGACAGGGTATTCAAGCAGCACATCTGAGTGTGATTCCTCCACCAGCGACTCAGGATTGCCGATGACGCCTGGGATCAGTCGGGCGATGGCCTCAACCATCACCATGACTGCCACTTCTCCCCCGTTCAGGACGTAGTCGCCGATGGAGACGGGGATGACGCGGAAGTTTTCCTGCGCATATTCAATGACGCGTTCGTCGATGCCTTCATAGCGGCCGCAGGCGAAGACCAGCTGGTCTTCTTCGGCCAGGTCATAGGCCATCTGCTGGTTGAATACAGCACCGGCCGGCGAGGGCACGATGAGCACAGGGCGCTTTTCTGCGTCGCTGTTCACCGAATCCAGGGCCTGACCCCAAGGCTCTGGCATCATCACCATGCCGGCGCCGCCGCCGTAGGGGGTGTCATCCACCTTGCGGTGCTTGTCGTTGGTGAAGTCGCGCAGGTTGATGACGTTCAGGTCAAGCAGCCCATCCTCGGCTGCCTTGCCGATCAGCGAAAGCTTCAGCGGTTCCAGGTACTGCGGGAAGATGGAGACGACATCCAGGCGCATTAGTTGCCTTCCTCTTCTTCCGAGTTCAATTCCAGCAGTCCTGCTGGCGGGGTGATGGTGATCGTGCCGGCTTCGGTGTCAATCTCGGGAACAAACTCGTCGACGAACGGCAGATAGATCTCCTCACCGCTGGTGTCTTCGAACACCAACAGATCCTGGGCCGGGTTGGTGCGCAGGGCCGTGACGACACCGACCTGCGTCCCGTCGTGCATGACTTTCAGCTCCAAGAGTTCATGCTCGTACCATTCGTCCGAGTCGTTGTCCGGAGCTTCATCGGAGTCGATTTCCAAGCGAGCTCCGCGCAGCGTCTCGGCGACATTGCGATCAGCGATTTCATCGAAGGACAGCAGCAGAATTGCCTTGTTCCAGCGGGCGTTCTTGATGGTCAGCGTGCTGACGGGGCCGCCAGTGACGTGCAGAACCTCGCCCTTGACGAAGCGCTCCTGGGGAGCATCGGTCAGAACCTGGACGGTGACTTCCCCACGGATGCCGTGGGGCTTGCCGATGCGGGCTACCTGCAGTCGCATAATCGCTTTTCCTTCGTGGTGCGTGTGCAAAGAAAGTGTGGGTGTGAAACACGAAAGGAGTTCCCGCCTGAAGACAAGCGGAAACTCCTTCCGTTTTTTGAAGCCAGAGCTTCTAAGTTGTTCAGCCTCGGCGTCGATCGGTGTCGATCACATCGACCCTGATCGGCTCCTTGGCCAACGCCGCCATCACGGTGCGCAGCGCCCGAGCGGTGCGACCCTGGCGACCGATCACACGACCGAGATCTTCAGGGTTAACACGGACTTCGAGCAAATCGCCGCGGCGGGTGGACTTCAGAGCAACCTGAACATCCTCCGGTTCCTCGACGACTCCGCGTACCAGGTGGTCTAGCGCGTCAACGAGCACTGTTACTCAGCCTCGGTAGCTTCGGCCTCTGCCTCTTCGGCAGCTGGCTTCTCAGCCTTCTTGGTGATTGCCTCTGGGAGGATCACCGAACCCTTTTCAGGAGCAACGAATGCTGGCTTAGGCTCGGCAACCTTGTAGGTGCCTTCCTGGCCGTCGATGCCCTTGAACTTCTGCCAGTCACCGGTGATCTTCAGCAGGTTGTGGACCTGCTCGGTTGGCTGAGCGCCAACAGACAGCCAGTACTGAGCACGCTCAGAATCGATCTCGATGATCGATGGGTTCTCGGTTGGGTGGTACTTACCGATCTCCTCGATGGCACGGCCATCGCGCTTAGCGCGGGAGTCCATAACAACAACGCGGTAGAAAGGTGCGCGCATCTTACCGAAGCGCTTCAGTCGAATCTTAACGGCCACTTTAGTGGTCACTCCTGTTTCTCAACATGGTCGAAGCAAGTGTTGTGCACCTGTGGGGCAGGCCTTACTAACTCACTTCTAAGGGACAGGATCCGATGCGGAGAGAGGGGCCGCAACAAATCGAGTACCCTGCAATTATGCCAGAGGTGCCAGCTGTGCACCAATTATTCTGCTCACGCGTTGCTTCCGGTCCGCATGAGGTTGGTCACGCTGCGCTTTTTGGCCTGGCGGTGCTCCTTTAAGCTTATGTTCATGACCGTCACCTCTGCGCTGCTCTCCTTCGCTGCCGTCGCCCTGCTGATGACATTGGTGCCTGGCGTGGATACGGCATTGATCTTGCGTTCGGCCGTGGTGCGCAGCAAATCGGACGCCTTTGTGGCAGCTCTGGGGATCTGTGCCGGCGTCTTCACCTGGGGCGCCGTGGCAGCCGCTGGAGCCTCGGCGGTTTTGGCTGCATCGCAGCTGGCTTACCAAATCCTGACATATCTAGGTGCGGCCTATTTGGTCTTCCTGGGCGGCCAGATGATTTACCGCTCCCTGCGCCACAAGGAGCTTGAGGCCGCTAAAGTCGATGTTCCCGCCAGTAAATGGAGGGCTTTTGGCACCGGGTTGGTCACCAACCTGTTAAACCCGAAGATTGGTGTCTTCTATATTGCAGTGATCCCCCAGTTCACCCCGGCTGACGTCAATGCCCTGTTGATGGGCGTTGGACTCGCTGCGGTACACGTGGTCTTGACGCTAATGTGGGCCATCGTATTGATTGCCGGCGCTTCGCTGGCGGGCAAGTGGCTGAGCACACCCCGTGCGGTGAGCTGGATGGACCGCATCACCGGCACCGTGCTCATTGGCTTCGGCGTCAAGGTGGCGCTGGCACGCCCTTAGGCGGCGCCGGAGGCCAGCCACTGCGCCTAAGCGTCGGCAAACAACTGGCTCCGCGCAGGGGTCTGCGAGGGATCGACGTGCTTGGGCAGCAGGATATGGGCCAAGCCATTGATTTTGACCAGGGTCAGCAGCCCGGCATGGATGGCCAGATGGTGTCTTCGGCACAGGCAGGATGCATTGCGGATGCTCGTCGGCCCGCCCCTGGACCACCAGTCGTCGTGGTGGTATTCAATCATCTCCGGTGGCGCGGTGCAGCCAGGGACGATACAGCCCCTGTCTCTGGCGAACGCCGCCTTCTTGATGGCATCCGAGAAGAATCGTTGGCTTCTGCCAAGATCCAGCGGCTGGCCGTCGGGGCCGAAGACCACGCGGTACAGCTCGCCTTGGCAGATCAGCTTTCCGGTAGTCGCGGCATCGAGCTTTGCACCAGTCGCGGTCGTGCCAATGAGATGTTCGGGGTCTTTCAGATCGGAGAGCTGGTCGGCGCGCAGATGAATGGCCACCTGTGGTGCGATCGTCTTGCCCTGGTCCGTCGTCTTGCGGTTCAAGGCGGCCAATAGTGCATTGAGCCGACGCTGGGCTGGGCTCACGTCGCCATCGCCGGCAAGACCAGCGTCGACGAATAATGCCGGATCAACAAAGTTTTGATTTTGTTGCGCACCGGCAGACAAGCCCCCTTCATTGATGGACTCAGCATCGATGCCAGACCATTCTGGTGCCGGCTGATCGCTGGTGAAGGGGTCCGGGCCGGGTTTGCCGCCGCTGCCGGCGCGGGCAGCCTTTCCGGCTTCAGTGCGCGGGTTGTCTGCCTGGTTGCTCAGCGAATGCATCATTTCCGCCTGCTCGCCGTCGGCAAGAATTTCCCAGCGTTCAGCGGTGCCCCGCTTTCCGCGGAAGAACATGCCGGTGGGCGTCGGTTCGCACTCCCGGTGTTTGTCGCGGTAGTCGTTGATGAGCGCACAGACGCGCTTCTCGCTGACGGTGCGGTTGGGGTCCCGCAAAGCTGCAGCGACGTGGGATTCGAGCAGGGCCCCGTCCGGCGCCGCGGCGCTTGCGGGCAGCGGCAGGCCGTCATGGGCGGTATCTGCCGGCTCGAACTTTTCCAGGGCCCTTGCCGCGGCGATGACGCGCTTGGGCTCCACCTCCGCGGCCTGCATAAAGAGCTGGGCCAGCTCGCTGTGGCGGGCGGGGATTTCCCTGCCATCGGCATGGCGGCGGGCGATGACAAGGTGCGCGTTGGCCAGCCGCGTGGCCGCCTCATGATAATTCAGCCCGAGCCAAGAAGACGCGAAGTCGACAGTGTTCTGATAGTGTGCCCGGCCGCTGATCAGCTGGGGCGCCCGCGCTAGGTCCAGCTGCTCAGCCGGGGCGGCCCGCCACTGGCGCAAGGCCGTGAGCTCGACATCGTCAAGCAGGTGGGCTGCAGTGGATTCGAGGCGGATCATGGTGTGCAGCTGTTCGCGCTGGGTGTAGCGGGACAGGTCTTCAATGAGTGCGCCGTGGCAGGCGGCGATGCGCGGATCTTCAAAGGTGCGCAGGCGTTCAGAAAGATTCACCAGCAGCGCGCAGCATGACGCCATCAGCGACAGCAGCACGGCGGCAGCGCCGCGCGGGATGCCTTCCGCGGTGGCTTCGCGCAGGACCTGAAGTGCTGCGGCTAGCTGGTGAATCTTCATAACCCCAGCCTGCGCGCGCCAGCTGCCGTGCGGTGCCAACTAGGCGCGAGGTGTGGACAAGTGCCCTGCGGATTGTCGGCGACGGCCCAAGAGGCATCCGAGCAGCACGAAAAGGCCAGCGGCCAGCGTGGAGAAGGCGACTATCGCTTCAGAGCCGGCAGTCGTGTCATAGGAGGTATCGCCGGCCAGCAGCGGCGCAATGAGAAAACTTGCCACGAGATACCCCGGGAGGGTGCTGCCCACGGTGAAACACATGGCGATGCCGGCCCACACATTTCTGGTGAGTGCAATGATGCTTAGCACCAGCAGGGCCGAGGCTGAAGCGGCAAGGATATACAGCCCGGCGGGTTCGACCAGCAGGAAGATGCCGGCCGCGGTTCCGGCGAGGCCGATGCGCAGTGCGTGGTAGCCGATGAGCGCCGGCCCAGCGGCGGCGAGAAAGCCCAAGAGAAAGCCAACCAGCAGTTCTGCCCGCCGTAGAGAGTCACCGGTTCCCGGCATCGAGCGGTGCAGACTCGCGGCCAGCAGGACGATCACTGCGGCTTGGAGCAGCATGCCGATTCCGAAGGGCAGGCTGGTGCCCGGAATCATCGCAAAGGGTTCGCTGGCCAAGAAATAGTCGTAGACGCCGTCTTGAGCCATCGGCGCACTTCCGCCTAGGCCTTCGGGATGGATCAGCCAGCGAGACGCGGCGGCGGCAAGCTGAAGGATGGCGCTGAGCAGCAAGAGCCCCGCCGCCGCCAGCATGAACCTTTGGCGGCTGGGCCGAATGGCCGAAAAACTACTTGTTGAAGCGGCGCGCCGGGGCGGAGCCGCGTTCAGTTCGCTCATGAGGCACACACTAGCAGCAGATTTGGCGAAAATGACTTGAGGTTAAGCCAATTCCCATGCCTAACGCGCTTGACTGAAAAATGAGAAAGCGAAGGTGGCCTGATCGTTTTTATGATGCAGTTGTTTAGGCTAACCTTAGACTGATCGTTGCGCGCTGCACGCCCTCTGCGTGGGTGCCGGCGGTCACCCGCGATCGAAAACTACCCTTCGCGGGCGTGTCATAGCGGAAAGCGCCTGAAGATGATCGGAAACTACCTGATCGGGTTGCGCGAGGGACTGGAAGCGGTCCTGATCGTCGTCCTGTTGATTGCCTATTTGAGCAAGACGAACCGTCGTCATTTGATCCCTCGGGTGCTTGCCGGCGTGGGATTCGCTGTGGCCGTATCACTGGGCTTCGGAGCGCTGCTGACCTTCGGCCCGCGCGGGCTGACCTTCCAGGCGCAGGAAATCATCGGCGGATCGCTTTCGATCCTGGCCGCCGGCCTGGTGACCTGGATGATCTTCTGGATGGCCAAGACTTCCAAGACAATGAACCAAGACCTGAAGGACCAGGTGGACCACGCCGCCGGCTCGGCCTGGGGGCTGGTGGTCGTCGGCGCCCTGTCGGTGGGACGCGAGGGCCTGGAAACCGCGCTGTTCATCTGGGCCGCGGCGCGCACCAGCGGCGAGACCTGGCAGCCTCTGCTGGGCGCCGGGCTGGGCATCGCCACCGCGATCGTGCTGGGCGTGCTGCTCAGCCGCGGCATCGTGAAGATCCAGCTGTCCAAGTTCTTCTCCTACACCGGCGTGCTGCTGGTGATCGTGGCCGCCGGCGTGCTGGCCTATGGCGTGCACGACCTGCAGGAAGCAGCCATCCTGCCGGGCATCAACAACCTGGCCTTCGACCTCAGCGCCCAGCTGCCGCCGTCGGGCATTGCAGCCACCCTGCTGCAGGGCATTTTCAACTTCACCCCAGCCATGACCGTGCTGCAGGTGACCGCCTGGGCGCTGTACATCGTGCCGGTAATGTTCTTCTACCTGCGCGCCATCCGCTCCGGCTCCAAGCCGGCGCCGAAGAACAGCGCCGCTCCCCAGGCGAAGAACCCTGAGCTGGGCAAAACCAGCGCCTGACTCCCCCATTTTTCAGGCCGCCGCGGCGTTGTTGCGGCGGCCGGCATCATCGATCCATAAAACTACCTCGCAAGGACCTATTGAATGAAGAAGCTGCTCGCCCCAGCCGCCCTGCTGGCCATCGGCGCCCTGTCGCTGACCGGATGCACCGATAACACCGCATCCGCCGACGCCGCAGGCGACGGGGCCATCACCGTCAACGCCAGCGACGACGCCTGCACCGTGTCCACGAATACGGCCCCGGGCGGCACCTTGAAGTTCAACGTCAAGAACGAAGGCAGCAAGGTCACCGAGTTTTACCTGCTGGCCGAGGACGGCCTGCGCATCGTGGGCGAAGTGGAGAACATCGGCCCGGGCGTCTCCCGCGACCTGGTGGTCATCGCCCCCGAGGGCAAGTACTTCGCCGCCTGCAAGCCTGGCATGGTGGGCGACGGCATCCGCTCGGAATTCACCGTCACCGCCGCCAAGGACGGTGCTGCAGTTTCGGCAGACCGTGCAGCCCTGCAGAAGACCGCCGTTGACCAGTACGCGGCCTATGTGAAGGACCAGTCTGAACAGCTGCTGCGCGGCACCAAGGAATTCGCCGCCGCCTTCGCCGCCGGCGATGAGGCCAAGGCCAAGAAGCTCTACCCCGAGGTGCGCATGCACTGGGAGCGCATCGAGCCGGTGGCTGAGTCCTTCGGCGACCTGGACCCGATCCTCGACGCCCGCGAGGCAGACCTTGAAAAGGGCGATGAGTTCACTGGATGGCACCGCGCCGAAAAGGACCTCTGGGCTCCCGAGGGCTACAAGAAGATGAGCCAGAAGGAGCGCCAGGAGATCGCCGACGGCATGGTGGAGAACACCGAAGAGCTGAACACCCGCGCGCAGAAGCTTGAATTCACCCCGGACAAGCTGGCCAACGGCGCCAAGGAGCTGCTGGACGAGGTGGCCACCGGCAAGGTGACCGGCGAAGAGGAGACCTTCTCCCACACCGACCTGTGGGACTTCCAGGCCAACCTCGAGGGCGCCAAGATCGCCTACGAGGACCTGGCCCCGCTGCTGGACGGCACCGAGGACGAGCTGAACAAGCAGCTGAAGGAGAACTTCGCCTCGCTGCAGAAGCAGCTGGATGCCTACCGGGTGGGCGAGGGCTTCAAGTTCTACAATGAACTGTCCAAGGACGAAGTCCAGGAGCTGGCCGCCGGGGTGGATGCGCTGTCCGAGCCGCTCTCCCGCCTGACCGCGGCAGTGGTCAAGTAAGCACAACAGCACGAACGCACAGAAGTAGGCACGAAGCCCATGGCTGAAAAATCATCCCCCGTATTCTCCCGGCGCCTGCTGCTTTCCAGCGCAGGCGCCGGCGGGGCCGGCTTGGCCGTGGGCGCCTTGGCCCATGCGGCCTTCGGCAGCCAGCTGGAGCCCGCAGCGAAGAAAGTCGCGGATGTGGTGGACTGCCATGGCCAGCACCAGGCGGGTATCACCACCGCGGCCCAGGACCGGATGCACATCGTCGGCTTCGACGTAGTCACCGAGGACCGGGCCAAGCTGGTCGCGATGCTCAAGGAGTGGACCGCGGCCATCGAGGCGATGACCCAGGGCAAGGAAGTGGGCGAAGGCGGCGCCGCCTCCGGCTCCTACGACGCTCCCCCTACGGATACCGGCGAAGCGGTGGGCCTGAGCGCCGCCAACTTGACGGTGACCATCGGCTTTGGGCGCAGCCTCTTCACCGACGGCAAGAAGTCCCGCTTTGGGCTGGAAGGCAAGCTGCCCGAGGCCCTGATCGAACTGCCGCACTTCTCCGGGGACATGGTGGAAGAGGAGCGCAGCCACGGCGACATCGTCGTCCAGGCCTGCGCCAACGACCCTCAGGTGGCGGTGCACGCGATCCGCAACCTTTCGCGGATCGGCTTCGGCACGGTGCGGGTACGCTGGAGCCAGATCGGCTTCGGCCGCACCTCGAAGACCACCAGCGACCAGCAGACCCCGCGCAACCTCTTCGGCTTCAAGGACGGCACGGCGAACATCCTGGCCGACGACGCCGAGGCCCTGGACAAGCATGTCTGGGTGGGCGAGGGTGCCACGGATCAGCCGTGGATGGTCGGCGGAACCTATATGGTGGCCCGCCGCATCCGCATGCAGATCGAGGTCTGGGACCGGGCGGCGCTGCGCGAGCAGGAGAACGTGGTGGGCCGCATCAAGTCCACCGGCGCGCCCCTGTCCGGCGGAGAAGAGTTCACCGCCCCGGATTTGGCGATGGCCGGGTCCAACGGGCCGATCATCCCCGCGGATTCGCATGTGGCCATGCTGCACCCCTCCAAGCACAATGGGGTGCAGATGCTGCGCCGCGGCTTCAACTACACCGACGGCTCCGATGGGCTGGGCCGGCTGGATGCCGGGCTGTTCTTCATCGCCTTCGTCGTGGATGCCCGCACGCACTTCGTCCCGCTGCAGAAGGCCATGAGCGCCAATGACGCCATGAACGAATACCTGCGCCACACTTCCTCGGGCCTCTACGCGGTGCCGCCGGGAATCACCCAGGGCCAGTATCTGGGCCAGCAGCTCTTCGAAAGCTAGTATCCGCCTGCCTCCCTGCCCGGGGAGGCAGGCGTTTTCTTCTCTCGGCTCAAGTTCGCGCCATCCGGCGAACACTGGCCTCCGGCGAGCGCGCATGCATAGACTGAAGCCCATCGGGTACTGCCACCGGCTGCGGTGTGCGGGGAATGAAAGGCTGCAACTCATGGTCAATGGCGCGGGCAAGGACAAGGTCACCATCATCGCCGGTGCGCGGACAGCGGTGGGACGGTTCGACGGGATCTACCGGGATCTGTCCACGGCGGACTTGGGCGCCGCCGCTGCGGCTGTGGCTCTGGAGCGCAGCAAGATCCCCGGCGAGATGGTCGACGAGGTGATCATGGGCTGCATCGGGCAGGTCGGACCGGAATCCTACAATGCCCGGCGGGTTGCCCTGGGCGCTGGCCTTGACCAGTCGACGACGGCAATGAACGTGAACAGGTTGTGCGGCAGCGGGCTGCAGGCATTGTTCAGCGCGGCTCAGGCGCTGTCCTTCGGCGCCGCCGAGGTGGTGCTGGCCGGCGGAAACGAGTCGATGACCAATATGCCGTACCTTGACTATTCGGCTGGCTCCCGGCGGAGCCTGGGGCACAAGAAGCTGCTGAACGGCACCTTGGCGATGCTCACCGATCCCTTCAGCAATTCGCATATGGGTACGACCGCTGACAATGTTTCGGCAAAGTACAAGGTGTCCCGTGCGGACCAGGACGAATTTGCGCTGCGCTCCCAGCGCCTGGCCGGCCTGGAGTCCAGCAGGCAGGCTTTTGCGCAGGAGATCATCCCCACGAGCTTGGCCGGCGCCGAGGGGCAGGACCGGGATGAACATCCGCGCACCGGGGTCACGTTTGAGTCATTGGCCGCGCTCAGGCCTGTCTTCAGCTCGAACGGCACTGCAACCGCAGGCAATTCCTCGGGCGTCAACGACGGCGCAGCGGCGCTGCTCTTGGCCAAGCAGTCATTTGTGGATGCGCACGGACTCGGGGCGCTGGCGACACTGGAGCAAGTGGTGGTCACCGCGATGGATCCGTCGCTGATGGGGTACGCACCGACCTATGCACTGCGTAAGCTCTTCGACCAGACCGGTCTGACGCCGAACGACATCGACATCTTCGAACTCAACGAGGCATTCGCCGCCCAGGCGCTGGCCGTCATCCGGGACAGCGGCTTGGATCCGGAGCGGGTCAATCCCTATGGCGGTGCCATTGCGCTGGGCCATCCGGTGGGTGCCACCGGCGCGATCCTCGCCTTGCGCGCGGCGCTTGCTTTGCACCGCCGGGATCAGACCTTCGCTGTGGTGACCTTGTGCATCGGCGGCGGACAGGCGATTGCCGCGTTGCTCAAACGGGTTTAGGACCAGACCGGCGAGTACGCTGATGCACTAGGAATTGCTGGGTTGAACATACCCATGGGATCTTGATGGAACTGTAATCTCCTCTCCATGCGAGTCAAACTGGATTCCCAGAGATTTCGCGTAGCGTTGCTTCTGCAGCGTTCATTGACCTGCCGCATCTAAGACAAGGAATTGCCTAAAGTGTTGCAAGAATCCACGCCGCTTGACGCCTATATGATTACGTGGGCTGTCGAACGCGAATTTGGCGGAATGACTACTGTTTGCCTGCAGCGTGCTGCAGCATTTGCCGAGCGCTACGGACACGCGTCGGTGGTGACTTTTAATCCGAACCCTGATTACCCAACTCTCATCCAGGAGCTAAGACGGCGCGGAAAACTCGCCGCTTCGGTTCGGCACGTCAATTTGTATGAACACCTGGCAGAGCATCAGCTGCACCAGCTCGATGCAATGCCAGAGCGTCAGTTTTCGCCGCAATTTCAAGACTTTACTGTGCAATCGCAACAGTATTACGCCGATGCCCCTGACTCGTTGTTCAGCCAGAAATTCGTGGCGGGACCGAAGCAGGAAGTCTCCCAAATCAGGTATTACAGAACAGACGGTACACCTTATCTAGTTGATACACGTTTTCCCGCCGAAGAGCGCAACCGTAGGCTCATGGAAGTATTCGACCGCTCTGGACAAATCACAGCTAGGTTCTTCAGTTCACCGTCAATGTACCGCCACTGGCTCTCCGCGCTAGTTGACCACGAGGATGCAGTTGCAGTCGTGGACAGCAAATACACGGCGCTGCACCTGAACACTTGGAAAACGACGTATGTGCCGAAGCTCTATGCATTCCACAGTGCGCATCTTACTGCAGGGGAAGACTTGCTTACCGGCAAGCTCTCTGAAGCCCACGCTCTGATCATTGACCAGCGATCAAATTGGGACGGGTTCGTTTTCTTGACCCAGGCCCAACGCAAAGCCTATGTGGAACGCTTCGATGAAAGCGCCAAAACTTTCGTAATACCCAATCCAATAAAGAACGCTCGCGTCGCTCCTCCACTTCCAGAACGAAAGGCGCAGGATCTGATTGTGGCAGGTTCGCTGACCGCCAATAAGAACGTTCAAGCACCGGTTCGCGTGGTTGCCGAGCTGAAGGCCAGAGGCCTTGAACCCGTTCTCCACATTGTCGGAAAGGGATCTCAGCAAAAAGCCCTTGAAGAACTAGCCGCAGAGCTCGGTGTTGGAAGCGACGTTATTTTCCACGGCTATTCTGATCAGCTGCCGCGGCATTTTGCATCGAGCACGGTGCAGCTATTTGCTTCAAAAAGTGAGGGTCAGGCCCTAGTGCTGCTCGAAGCCCAGCTTCAGGGATGCATCCCTGTGTCCTTCAATGTAAATTTCGGGCCGGCGGACACCATTACCGACGGCGTCAATGGCTACTTGATTGAATCCGGAGACATTATGAGGATGGCCGACCGCGTGGAGCACCTTATGCGCAATCCTACGGCCGCCGCTGAAATGTCAGAGAACTGCCGTGCATCGGCATCCAGCTATGTATCGCGCGACATCGTCGCTTTATGGAGAGACGCAATGATTTTCACTTCACGATTCAAACGCGGCCATCGGCCGAAGGCGGCACCGATTCCTGAATTTCAGGCGAAGCTTCAAGGAATGGAGTTCCTTGAGGACGGTCGCCTCAAGCTGCGGGTGGAACACGGCTGCGAACTGCCAGAGGGCGGCGTCTACGATTTGGTGGTCGTCGGACGTGATTCCAAAAAGCTGGTTGCTGAGGTGACTGCCGAAGATTCCTCCGCCACGCATGTCAGCTTTATCGTTGACCAGTCAATGCTGGCTGCCACTAAGGTACCCGATTCAGTCACCGACGTGAATCTGCGGTGCGTCCTTGGCTCGGAGAGCAAAATGAGGCGGCTTGGCACTCCCGCTGCCGATACACTGCCTTATCTGACGGCCCACAATAATTTATCGTTCAAACGATCCGTCTAGCAGCTAGCTGGTCACTCGAAGCGAAAGGTCTGGGGATGCTCTGTTAGCGTCCCCAGACCTTTTTAGTTCCGGCTTTAGCCCACGGCAACGCGCAGTTGGTTATTCCATGGATCCTTGAAGCGCAGTTCCTGGCCGGTGTGGTGGTTCTGAATCTTTGCAAAATTCAGCCGTTCGACGAGCTTGCCGATTTCGTCCTGCGTGGGCACTGTAATCAGAACTTCACCAAGTCCTAGCGTGTCCTTGCGCGGCCCAGCACCACGCGAGTTCCAGACGTTCATCGCCATATGGTGGTGGTAGCCTCCAGCTGAAATGAACAACGCCTGGTCGCCAAGCAATGCAGTCTGGTCGAATCCGAGAATGTCGACGTAGAACTTGGCGGCAGTGTGCACGTCGCCTACCTGTAGATGCACGTGACCCACTTCGGCGCCGGCTGACTGCTGTCGTGCCACAGATTCTTCGCTCAGGTGAGTGCTCAAGAACTTGTTGGGATCAAGGTAGATGGTATCCATGGCAACCTGGCCCTTGTCAGTCCAGTTCCATTTCAGACGGGGCCGGTCCCAGTACAGTTCAATGCCATTGCCTTCTGGGTCCGAGAAGTAGAACGCTTCAGATACGAGATGGTCCGAGCTCCCGGCAAAGAGGCTCTGGTCATACTGGGCGGCGCTCAGTACCGTGGCAGCCAAGTCTGCTTGCGTTTCAAATAGCAGCGCCGTGTGGAAGAGCCCGGCTTCCCCTCGTGATGGCAGTTGCAGTCCTGGAGCAGTGCTGAGGTTGATCAGTTCCTGAGTTCCACGCCCTAGGACGGTGCCGGCAGCTGACTCTGACAGAACTGTCAGCCCCAGCGCTTTTTGGTAGTACTGGCTCATCAGTGGCATGTTGCCGACCTTGAGCTGGACGGTATTCATATGAGTTTCAGCGGCCAGCTTGTCCGCAGTGTGCAGCGACATCGTTCCATCACTCCCCTAGGCGTGTATCTTTACGCTCAATACTACGCAGTTTTAGTTGATGCTTCAAGTAAATGTGTCGAGAAATAAGTTCGGCCCGCCTGGATAACAGGCGGGGTCGACAGTTAGCAGATAGGGAGGAACTACTGCAGCCCTGAAGTCAGACGGGCAAGTGCGTCCAAGATCTTCCCCTTCAGCGGACGAGACTTCCACTGTTCCGGATCGATCGGCTTGCTAATGGATCGATACGCGTCCTCGACTTGGCGCATCTGATCAACAAATTCGCGGCCCCGCACCAGCATGGATACTTCCATGTTCAGGCTGAATGACCTGATATCCATGTTGCTTGATCCGATTACTGCAATTTCATCGTCAATCGAGAAATGCTTTGAATGCAGAACAGTGGGCTCCGGGTACTGATAGATCATTACCCCTGCATCCAGCAGCGCCTCATAGTACGAACGCTGCGCGTGGTAGACCATGGCCTGGTCTGCTACCTCGGAGACGAACAGTTCCACTTCTAGGCCCCGCGAAGCAGCGGTGATGATTGCCTGAAGCGTAGCCTCATCAGGAACAAAGTACGGGCTGGTAATACTCACGCGGTGGCGGGCGTTGTGAATCAACGCCACGAAGAGCTTGAGGTTATTGTCATTCTCAAAGCTAGGGCCACTGGGGATCACCTGGGCATCCAGCCCGAAGACTGTGCGAGGATCATACTGTTCCGCCGGCAGGCGTTCGGCAATGGGGGTCAGCGCCTGGTAAGCGTCATCATGTGGGATTTCGTCAGTCTCGCTGTACCAGTCGGTCAAGAACACTGCATCCAGCTCCGCGACAATTGAACCCTCAAGGCGCACCATGAGCTCTTTCCAATGCAGGCCGCGCTTAATATTGCCCGGCTTGAGGTAGGTCGAGTCGATCAAGTTCTGCGAACCCATGAACCCGATTTTCCCATCGACCACCAGTAGCTTTCTGTGGTTGCGCAGATCCGGGCGCTGCCACTGACCCTTCCACGGCTTCAGTGGGAGCATGTGGTGCCAATCAGCTCCCATGTCGTCCAGTGCGTCCATGGTTTCCCTGCGGTTGGGAAGACGCAGTGTTGCCACATGGTCGAAGAGGACTCGAACCGCCACGCCGCGCTGCACAGCGCGGGCCAACGCATCGAAAAAGGGAGCGGTGGTCTGATCCTTGACGAAGATATAGAACTCGATATGAACGAAGTTCTCTGCCTTGTCTATCTCCTCGACCATGGTTTCCAACGATTCTTCGTACCCCTGGATCAAGTAGGCCGAGTTGCTATGCACCATGGGCAGCGCTCCAAGCTTGTCGTTCATCGCGACTACAGGCTTGAGCCATTCGGGCTCGTCCACCTTGGATTTGTAGACTTCAAGCCCCGATGTGTTGTGCATGAAGTCATTGACCGCTTTCTGCTTGTCGCGGCGCTTACGCGGAAGGCGGCCAAAGCCGATCAGCAGGAAGGCCATAAAGCCCACGTATGGGATAAGGACAATAGCCATGATCCATGCAATGGCCGTGGACGGTTTGCGTCGCAGAGAAATTGCAACTGTGGCGGCAAGCCCGATGATGATCTGCAGGCCGATTAAGACCCAGCTCCAAATTTCTGTTGCGCTCACTATTGATCCTCCGCATGGTCGAGCCGGGGCAAAACGATAATGTCCTGCGGATAAATCTACCTAACCGCTGCACGCATTTGCCGCCATTGGTCTGCAGTCGGCCACCACCAAGGTCTTGATCCACAACCCCCGAAGCCATTCAACCGCTTCCAGGCACCCCCATTAACGCCTTCGTTTCCACGGCCAGCAGCAAGCGCACAAGCAACAAAAGTTCTCCGGTCAGCACTCCGCCCATCGGAAGCAACAAGAACATGCGGTGCCCCAGAGCACTGGGTCTGCACAAGTCAGTGAAGTATATTGAAGCTATCCGCGTAGATGAGACTGCGATCACAAACTCGGTCAGTCAAGGTGACCGGGCACGGGAAGGACAAACATGAACAATACCGAGAAGTTCCGTGCAGCTCGTGATGTATTGCTGAAATTCCGAGAAGACTACAGCAGCGCCCGCAAGGAATTCAGCTGGCCACTCTTCGATAACTTTAATT
The DNA here is from genome assembly GCF_006539925.1 of Glutamicibacter uratoxydans. GTDB lineage: Bacteria > Actinomycetota > Actinomycetes > Actinomycetales > Micrococcaceae > Glutamicibacter > Glutamicibacter uratoxydans. Next base: position 19,189 of record NZ_BJNY01000028.1, read on the forward strand.
TCGCCTACGACTGGTTCGATGCGATCGCCGCAGATCCACAGCGCGCAGATACTCCAGCATTGATTCTCACCGAACCAGATGGAACTTCCGCCCGCTACACTTGGGCGCAGCTTTCAGCACGTTCAACTCAAGTGGCGCGCTGGCTTTCGGACAACGGCCTGAAGCGCGGCGACGGCATGATCGTGATGCTGGGCAATGAAATTGCCCTGTGGGAAGTCATGCTTGCCGGCATGAAGCTCGGTGCGGTGATCATCCCGTCGACTACGCAGCTCACCAGCGCTGATCTCAGCGATAGGATCACCCGAGGCAAGGCTCGATGGGTCATCACCAGCTCGGAACAGGTAGCCAAGTTCGAGCAAGTCCCCGGCGAGTACACCATTGTGCAGGTCGGCGGACAAGCCGCCGATGGCGTGCTCAGCTTTGAAGACTCCCGCACTGCAGAAATCAGCTTCAGCCTCGACACGCCTACAGCAGCAGATGAAACCATGCTGCTCTATTTCACCTCGGGCACCACGTCTAAGGCCAAGCTGGTGCAGCACAGCCACACCTCTTATCCGGTGGGGCATCTAGCCACGATGTATTGGATTGGCCTGGAGCCCGGAGACGTGCACTTGAACATCGCATCTCCGGGATGGGGCAAGCATGCCTGGTCGAACTTCTTCGGCCCGTGGATTGCCGAGGCCACCGTGTTCGTCTACAACTACGAGCGCTTCGACGCGGTGGCGCTGATGAACCAGATGGATCTGGAGCATGTCACCAGCTTCTGTGCCCCGCCCACTGTATGGCGATACCTGATCCAAGCTGATCTGGGCGCATTGAAGACTCCCCCGCACAAGCTCGTATCAGCCGGCGAACCGTTGAATGCCGAAGTCATCTCCCAGGTGCGCAGCGCGTGGGGGCAGGTCATCCGCGACGGCTATGGGCAAACCGAAACCACCGCGCAGATCGGCAACCCTCCCGGCGAGGAAATCAAGGTCGGCGCCATGGGCAAGCCGCTGCCCGGCTACGAGTTGGAACTGCGCAACCCGAGCACCGGGCAGGTGGCAGAAGTAGGCGAAATCTGCCTGCGCCTAGACCCTGCTCCAGTGGGCCTGATGAAGGGCTACTTCGAGGACCAGGCGAAAACGGATGAAGCCATGCGCGACGGCGTTTACCACACCGGCGACATCGCCCAGCGAGATGAGGAAGGCGTGCTGACCTATGTAGGCAGGGCGGATGACGTCTTCAAGTCCAGCGACTACCGCCTGAGCCCCTTCGAGCTCGAATCGGTGGTCATGGAGCACCCTGCCGTCGCAGAAGTGGCAGTGGTCCCCTCTCCGGATCCACTCAAGCTTTCGGTGCCCAAGGCCTTCGTGGTGCTGGCTCCCGGCTTTGAGGCTGGCGAAGAAGTCGCCGAAAGCATCCTGAAGTACAGCCGCGAGCATCTAGCGCCGTACAAGCGCATCCGCCGGCTGGAGTTCACCGAGCTGCCCAAAACGATCTCCGGCAAGATCCGCCGGGTCGAGCTGCGCCTAGCCGAAGGCGAGCAGCATGCGAAGGGCCAGGTGCCGCCGCGGGAATACCGCGACACCGATTTCCCCCGCCTGAAGTCAGAGGGCTAGCGGAACTGTGTTACCTGATGTTCCGGGTCCTCGCCTGCTGCACGACCAGGAACATCAGGTACGGCGCACCAATCACGGCCGTGGCCACACCCGCTGGCAGCGCTACGGAAAACGTTCTGGCAGCCAGCAGGTCCGCTGCCAGCACGAAGATCATTCCCAGTAAGGCACTGTGAACCACCGGCGGAACAATGCTGCGCGAGAGAATACGGGCTGCATGGCCACTGGCCAGAGCCACGAAGGCAAGCGGACCAGCCACCACAGTAGCCGCCACCGCCATGATGGTCGCCAAGCCCAGCAGCACCAGCCGGTCCCTTGCCACCTCGGACCCCAGACCCCGCGCTGTGTCGGCATCCATAGCAAGAACCTCCCGCTGTGGACGAAGCACCACTGCGATGACTGCGCAGATGGCAATAACCAATGGGGCTATAGCCAGGTCCTGCCATGACAGGCCGTTGACAGTTCCCGCCATCCAGGTCAGCGCCTGCTGGGCATTAACCACCTCGCCCAGAGTGAGCATCCAGGAGGTCAGCGCCGCGCACAATCCGCTCATTCCAATGCCGACAAGCACCAGCCTGTTGCTTTCGAGATTGCTGCGCCACACCACAGCGAAGACGATGACGGTGACCAGCACGCCGCCAGCCACGGCGAACACGGGCATTCCCCACTGGCCAAACCCTGCAGGCAGCCAGGACAACTGAGCCACCGCGGCCATGGCCGCCACCGCTCCGGCCGAGGCGCCATTGGTGACACCTAGAATGTCCGGGCTGGCCAGCGGATTGCGGGCGACATTCTGCGTCAATGCGCCAGCCACACCGAATCCCACGCCAGCGGTGATCGCGGCGAGGGTGCGCGGAAGGCGGAATTCATAGATCATCAGTGCCGTGCGCCCATCGGGCGGGAAGCCGAAGAGCGTAGAGAACACGTCATTCAGTGCGATGGCCGTACCGCCCACGGCAACATGCACACCGATGGCCAGCACGGCAATAAAGGCAAGGGCCAGGGCTGAGAACAGCGCGGGATTCAGATTCTTCACACACTCACCGCCCGGCGCCGGTGGGCCACATGGATAAAGAACGGCGCGCCGATCAGCGCCACAACGACGCCCACCGGCAGCTCGCCAGGGCGGGCCAGCAACCGGCCGAGGATATCACTTAGGCAGAGGAACAACGCTCCACTCAATGCGGCAGCGGGGATAAGCCAGCGGTAGTCGGCTCCGAAGAAATAGCGGACCAGATGTGGAACAACCAGGCCAAGGAATGCAATGGGGCCGGCCAGGGTCACGGCGAATCCGGAGAGTACCACCATCGCGGCTAGGCCCGTGATCCGAGACTTTATGGCGCTAACCCCTAGGCTGGCGGCGGAGTCCTCGCCGAGGGTCAAGACATTAAGCTGCCCCGCGTTGATCGATGCCAGCCCCAGGCCCAGGGCCAGCAGCGGCCAGAGCATCAGGGCTGACTGATAGCCCTGGACCACGGAACCGACCTGCCAGAAGCGAAGTGTTTCAAGGGCCGCCTCACTGAGCAGCACTACGGCGGAAACCACGGCGGCACACAGGGCGGTCACCGCAGCACCCACGAGGACCAAGGTGGTTGGAGAAGCACCGCGCCCATCGATGCGGGCAATGCCGAAGACCGCCAGTGCCGCCAGCAGGGCCCCAGCTAGCGCCAGCAAGGCTTGGCTCCAAGGGTTCTGGGGGCCAAAGAATACGGTCACTGCCACGATCATCACAGCGGCGCCCTGGTTGATGCCCAATAGTCCAGGATCTGCAATTGGGTTGCGCGTGTGCCCCTGGATCAATGTTCCGGCCACCCCCAAGGCCGCGCCGGCAGCCAGTGCAGTGACGGTGCGCGGCCAACGGATCTCACGGATGGCAATGTCGCTTACCTGGTCGTTGGGCGTGACTACTGCATGCCACAGTTCACTTATGGTGGATGTTGTACTGCCGATCCACAGACTGGCGGCGATGCTCAGAAGCACCGCAGTCAGCACAATGGCCAACAGCGCAACGCGTCGAGGTATGCGTTGAGCGTTCAATATTTCCTTGCTGGGCTCTCGTGGTTCCGCCCAGGATTTGTTCCGTGCTAATGTTTCTTTTCGCGTACTGAGTTTACCCTAAGCTAATTACCCAAGGCTCAATTTCGCTAATCACTCGTAACGAAAGTATTCACATGAATTTCTCCCGTGTATTACGCCTCGCAGCAGTCTCCGGTGTCGCCGCTGTTGCCCTGACCGGCTGCGCCGGTTCCACCCCTTCGGCTTCCGAAACGTCGCAAAGCGGCGCAGCGGCGGACGCAGCCTTCCCCCGCACGGTGGAGCACTTCCGCGGCAAGGCCGAAATCCCGGAACGTCCACTGCGTGTAGCCGCGCTGGATCCATCCTATGTGGACGCAACTTTGCTGCTGGGTGCAGAACTGGTTGCCTACACCGAATACCGCAAGTCCGGCAACGAATTTCCGGAGTACCTCGGCGACGTCTCCGAATTGACTGACGAGGCGGTCAACGTGGGCACCATTGCTGAACCTGACCTGGAAAAGCTGCTGGCCGCAGACCCGGATATCATCATTTCCGCCGACGTGCGCCAGGGTGCAATGTTCGACCAGCTGCAGAAGATCGCACCTACCGTCTTCTCCGAGTCCACCGGACCGACCTGGAAGGAGAACGTTGTTCTGCTGGGCGAGTCGATCGGCAAGGAAGATGAGGCCAAAAAGGCAGTAGCCGACTACGAGGCCCGCGCAGCAGCCGTTGGCAAGGAAATCCTCGCCAAGGATAAGGACACCACCTACTCGCTGGTGCGCTTCGCCGGGGAAGACACCGCACGCCTCTACGCCACCGATTCATTCATTGGCGAGATCATGGTGGACATGGGCATCCCTCGTCCGAAGGATGCCCCTGACACTACCGAGTCCATCTTTGTTCCGTTGAGCCCTGAAGAAATCCTGAAGGCGGATGCCAAGGTCATCTTCCAGTCGACGTGGGCTCCTGAAGGCGCCGAAGGCGACGCTTCGCGTGATCAGGAGAAGAAGTTCACGTCCAACCCCCTGTGGAAGAAACTGACCGGCGAAGTCATGCCGGTTGACGACTCGATCTTCCTCTCTTCCGTATCACTGCAGGGTGCCGGCGAAGTCATCACCCAGGTCGCCGAGCACTTTGAGGTTGACCCGCAGCTGCCATAATCAGCATGCAACTAGAAAGCGCCCCGGACGGTAGTAATACCGGTCGGGGCGCTGCACTGCCATAGAACGAAATTATTTCGCCTTCGAGCCGCGCAAAGACGCGAAGATTCCCTTGGCCAGGTAGAAAGCTCCGTCTGCGTACCAGGCGGCCATGAGCAGCCTGCGCGCCCCGGCAGGGACCCACGCGAACGTCTTGGACTTGGACAGCAGCGCATGGGCAGCCGCGCCGGAGGCGAGCACTGCGAACGAGGATCCGATCAGTGCCTTGGGCTTCCAGTTATAGCGGAAGGCGAGCTTGGCGATGCCGGTGGCTTCGCGTTCGAACTCGCCCAGCACGGCCTTGATGGTGTCTACCGCTCCGCCGGTGAGCACGACGCGCACGTTGGCAGGCAGCGGCTGTTCCATCAAGTAGTTGATGCTGCTGTCGTCAAAGCCCAGCAGGGCCACGAATTCCCGCAGCCCTTCCAAGGTGGCCGGCTGGGAGACTAGCTCCTTGGCCCGCTCCAGCGCTGCGGCATCGGTGATGAATGCGCTGAGGTTCCCGATGTCTGCGTCATCCCAGCCCAGCAGGCTTGCATCAAGCTGCTCCAGCAGCGCCGCACCCTGGCTGCCCGCGTCCGGGTCGATGATCGTGGTTCGGGACAGGTCGACGTAGTAGCCGGTGGAGCGGCCCAGCGACCCGAGACCCGAGGGCCTGCCCAGCACCAGCGCGCTGATCGTGGCCCCGGTGCGGGTCACCGAGAGCACCGGGCGGTTGGAGCGGGCGATCATGGTGATGTCGATCGGCTCGGCAGGCATGGCCATCAGCCCAGTGCCCGAGTCCCAGAAGGTCAGCACGTTCTCGGCAATGCCGGAGGCCAGCACCACCTCGGGGCTCTTCAGCTTGGGGCCGTGGACCAGTTCCATGCTGGAGGGGTAGTCCCCCAGGACTTCTTCATCAGGGGTGGGCCCGTCGATTTCCTCGCCGTTGACCAGCACGTAGTCGGCCCCGGTGGAGTTCTTCAATTCGTGGACCAGGCGGGTCACCCGGGAGCCTTCGCGCAGCTTGCCCTTGGCGTCCACCCGGTAGAGCACCGCATCGCGCGCTTCGGTGACGGTGGCCACCTCTGCCAGCACTTCGGTGGCAAGTTCGCGTTCAACAGCGCCGGAAACGAACCCGAGGAGTCGGCGGTCTGCCAGCGCGGTGCGCACCACCTCGGCGGCATCAGGCTTGTGACCTAAGAAGATGAATTCAATGTTGAGGTTGCTGAACTCGGTTGACTCCACGAAAAGGAAACCTCTTTTTTGGTTCGGAGGGACTGGTTTTTTGGGGGTACTTCCATCATAGACAGGCCAAAGGCCGCCAGTTGGTGTCCACTGGCGGCCTGGCTGTTGAACTATGAGGAAGTTCCTACTTCTTGCCTAGGTATTTTTCGAATCCTGCCGGCAGGTTCAGGCTCGACGGATCGAAGTCCTGGGCGCCCTGGCCAAACGCTGCACCGCTTGGCGCGGAAGCCTTCTTCTGCGAGGCTTCCAGCTGGGCCTGCGCAGCCTTGGCAGGGTTGCCGTACTTGACCTGCTTCTTGCCCTTGCCCTTGGCCTTCGCCTTGCGGGCGGCTCCGCGGCCTGCACCCGGCATGCCCGGGATGCCGCCGCCGGCTGCCATCTTCTTCATCATCTTCTGCGCTTCGGTGAAGCGCTCAAGCATCTGGTTCACCTCGGAGACCGAGACGCCGGAGCCCTTGGCGATGCGGGCACGGCGCGAACCGTTGATGATCTTCGGCGCCACACGCTCGTGCGGAGTCATCGAGCGGACGATGGCTTCCACGCGGTCGATCTGGCGCTCATCGAACTGCTCGAGCTGCTGGCGGGAAATCTGTGCGCCGGGCATCATGCCCAGCAGCTTCTTCATCGAGCCCATCTTCTTGATCTGGGCCATCTGCATCAGGAAGTCGTCGAGGGTGAAGTCTTCCTGGTCGGCGAACTTCTTCGCCATGCGCTCGGCTTCGCCCTTGTCCCAGTTCTTCTCAGCCTGCTCAATCAGGGTGAGCACGTCGCCCATGTCCAGGATGCGGCTGGCCATGCGGTCCGGGTGGAAGATTTCGAAGTCATCCAGGTTCTCGCCGGTGGAGGCGAACATGACCGGCTTGCCGGTCACGGAGGCCACCGACAGCGCGGCGCCACCGCGGGCATCGCCGTCCAGCTTGGACAGGACAACGCCGGTGAAGTCGACGCCCTCGTGGAAGGCCTGGGCGGTGTTGACCGCGTCCTGGCCGATCATCGCGTCGATGACGAAGAGCACTTCATCAGGGTTGATGGCGGCGCGGATGTTCGCGGCCTGCTGCATCATTTCGGTGTCGACGCCCAGACGGCCGGCGGTGTCGACGATGACGATGTCATGCAGCTTGGACTTGGCCTCGGCGACGCCGTCGCGGGCTACCGCTACCGGGTCGCCGGTTGGGGTGTCGAACTCGGAGGACACGCCCGGGTGCGGTGCGTAGACCGGCACGCCGGCGCGTTCGCCGTTGATCTGCAGCTGCTTAACAGCGTTGGGGCGCTGAAGGTCGCAGGCTACCAGCATTGGGGTGTGGCCTTCGGCCTTCAGGTGCTTGGCCAGCTTGCCGGCCAGGGTGGTCTTACCGGCACCCTGCAGACCTGCGAGCATGATGACCGTCGGAGGGTTCTTCGCCAGGTTCAGGCGGCGGGTCTCGCCGCCGAGGATCGCAACGAGCTCCTCATTGACGATCTTGACGACCTGCTGGCCCGGGTTCAGGGACTCGGAAACTTCGGCGCCCAGTGCACGTTCCTTCACCTGGGCCACAAAGGCGCGGACCACCGGCACGGCAACGTCAGCGTCCAGCAGGGCGCGACGGATTTCGCGTACTGTACCGTCTACGTCTGCCTCGGACAGGCGGCCCTTGCCGCGCAGGTTCTTGAAGGTTGCTGTCAGGCGATCGGAAAGTGAATTAAACACGTGCCGGGCACTTCTTTCGATAGGTCTTGTGGTGCGAATTAAAATCGCACAGGACTCGACTTATAAGAATATCAAGAATCACGGCCCCGGCTAACCCGGTACACACGGTGAGATTGGTCAAGGATGCTGCGCAGGAGCATGCCGCCCCTGAAAGCAACTTCCAGGGGCGGCATTTCGACAGCCTGAACTCCGGTTATGGTTTGGCTTTTGGCTGTTGCTTCACCGTGGCGGCAGGCGCGGTCGATTTGCCTTCAGCAGGTTCGTCTTTTGCGGTTCCCTTCGGGGTTGCCGCCTTGACGGACTGAGTTTCGACGCTGGCTTGAGGCTTTTGCACCTCAACTGCCTTGGTGCTGGATTTCGGCACGCTGGCCGTGGCCTTCACCGTTGGGCTTGGAGCCTCTGAGCTGATTTTGCTTGGGCTTGGCTTGTCAACTGGTTTAGGTTCTGCCGGCTTGGTAGTTGCGCTTGACTTGCTCGGTGCCGTTGTGGGCTGCACGGGCTCCGCCGGCTTGCTGCTTGGCGCGGCAGATGGCTCTGCGGTCTTCTCCGGCGCTTGGCTGTTTTCCGATCCTTCTGGCACTTTAGGCGCTTCTGTTTCTACCGGTGCTTTGCTCGTTTCACTTGGCTCAGGTTCGGGCTCGGCTGACTCTGTTGGAGTTGTCGGCAAAGCACTTTCGGTAGGCTCCGGGTCGGCGCTCGGGCTGGTCGGCTTCGGAGTCTGGCTAGGCTTCGGCGACTTCGACGGCGTCTCAGACGGCTTCTCCGATGGAGACTGCGAAGGCGAACCG
>NZ_BJNY01000029.1 GCF_006539925.1 Glutamicibacter uratoxydans
GGGGGCCTTCAGCACTAGTGCTGAAGGCCCCCGCCGTGTAGTTGTTTCTGGACCCAGCCGGGCTAGGCGTCCTTGTCTTTTGCTTCCTCGGCCTTTGGCTGCTCTGCCGGGGCTTCAGGCTCCGCCGGAGCTGCCGCAGGTGGTTCTTGTGCCGCCGGTGCAGCAGGCTGGGCCACTGTCGGTTCCTGGGCCGCCAGATCCTGGGCAGGCTCGGCGGCTGCGGCTGCTTCCTCGGCTGCTGGCTGTGCCGCCGGAGCCGGGGCGTCCACGCGCACACCATAGCGCGGGCGGCCGTCCGGCAGGTCCGGGAACTGTCCGCTGCGCGCGTCCTTCTTCTCGGGCGCTGCCGCTGGCTGAGTGCCCGTGGCCGCTGCTGGCGCCTGGGTAGGCTGCACCGGCTGCTGCACGGGGGCGTTTGCCATCGGCGGCTGCGGGCGCATCGGCAGCTTGGCTGCCAGGGCTCGGGCCGCCTGGGCGTTCTCGAAGTCCACCACCACATCGAAGCTAGTGGCCACGAATTGGCTGGAGGAGGCGAAGTCGCGCTTGCCGCGGCGGGTCGAATAGCTGATGACCCCGGCGATCATCCAGATCGCCATACCCAGGCCGACAGCCGAGAGAATCTGGTAGACGCCGTTGCTTCCACCGCTGAACAGCGACATCAGCAGTCCGACGAACAGGCCCATCATGGCGCCCTGTGCTGCGCCGGCCAAGGCAACCTTGGGGTAGGACAGCTTTGCGGTAACCCGTTCGACGGTTCGAACATCATTGCCGACGATGGTCACCGAAGCCACCGGGAAATTGTTGTCGGCCAGATAGTCGACGAGCTTTTGGGCGTCGAGGTAGCTGGTGTAGCGGCCCAGCAGCTCGCCGCGGGGCAGGCCGTTGGGGCTGATGGAATTTACTCCTTGTGGCGAGGTCATATCTATATTGTGCATTGAAATGCTGTGATTGCGCCCAGTTGTGGAGTTGCGATCACTGTGGGCGAAAGAAACCTTGGCATCATGTGTCATTGCGCACCGCAACTGCACCCTGTGCACGATAACCTAGAAGGGTGAGCGCACAAGTGTCAAAAATTTTCGTCGCCCGCCTGCTCGGGCTTGACGTCTTCGACCCCTTGGGCGACCGCCTAGGACGCTTACGCGACGTCGTGGTGGTCTCCCGCGGCCCGAAGAAGGCCCCTGCCTGTGTAGGCCTCGTCGTCGAGGTGCCCGGCAAACGCCGAGTCTTCGTGCCGATGACCCGCATCCAGTCCATGGAGTCCACCCAGATCATCTGCTCCGGACTGGTCAACATGCGCCGCTTCCAGCAGCGCGGCCAGGAGACGCTGATCGTCGCGGAGATGTTCGACCGCGTCATCAGCTTCGTGGACGGCAGCGGCAAGGGCGTCATCGAGGACATCGGCCTGTCCCAGACCCGCCGCGGGGACTGGGAGATCAACGAGTACTATGTGCAGCGCGGCGAGGCCACCACCTCGCTGCTGGGTCTTCGCAGCCGCAAACGCGACAAGGTCTTGGTCTCTTGGGAGGACATTCGCCACGGGGCACGCAGCGAACCACAGGCAGCCGACACCTTTGTGGCCACCCACGACGACATGAAGGCCGCCGACTTCGCCGACGCCCTGCATGAGATGAATGAAAAGCGCCGCCTTGAAATCGCCGCGCACCTGCAGGACGAGCGCCTGGCCGACGTGCTGCAGGAACTTCCGGACCGCGAGCAGGTCCAGATCCTCTCCGCCCTGGGCCTTGAACGCGCCGCCGACGTGCTGGAGGAAATGGACCCGGACGACGCGGCCGACCTTCTGGCCGAGGTCTCCGAGGAAACCAAGCACCAGCTGCTGGATCTGATGGATGAGGAAGAAGCCAAGGACGTGCGCCGTCTGCTGGCCTACCCCGAAGGGACCGCCGGCTCGATCATGACTCCCGTTCCGGTGATCCTGACCCCCGAGTCCACGGTGGCCGAGGCCCTGGCCTCGGTGCGCTTGGAGGAGCTCTCCCCCGCCCTGGCCTCCACCGTGTTCGTGGTGCGTCCACCGCTGGAAACCCCCACCGGCCGCTATTTGGGCCAGGTGCATATCCAGGCGCTGCTGCGCACCGCTCCGCCCAACCCGCTGGGCGACATCCTCGATACCGAGCTGGAGCCGATGTCGGATCTTGCCGACATCCAGGAAGTGGTCCGCCACCTGGCCACCTACAACCTCACCAGCGTCGGGGTGACGAACAAGGAAGGCCGCCTGGTCGGCGCCATTACCGTTGACGACGTGCTCGACCATCTGCTTCCCGACGATTGGCGCACCCAAGACGCCTGAGGGAACCGCAGCACATAAACGGTTCTTCGCCTCCGCCGGCGTGCGGACCATGCAATACACAGCTCAGCAGCAAAGGAGTTCACCGGTATGGCTGAACAGCGCAAGACTAGTGGCTTGGACACTCCCCTTGCAGCCCGCAAACGCTTCTGGCCAAAGTTCTCCCCCGACCCTGATGCGTTCGGTTCCACCACCGAGAAGTTCGCCCGCTTCATGGGCACTCCCCAGTTCCTGTTCTACATGACGCTGTTCTGTGCCTTCTGGCTGATCTGGAACACCTATGCACCGGTTGAATGGCGCTTTGACGATGCGACCATCGGATTCACGGCGCTGACTTTGATGCTCTCGCTGCAAGCTTCCTATGCAGCTCCGCTGCTGCTGCTGGCGCAGAACCGCCAGGATGACCGCGACCGCGTGGCGTTGACCGAGGACCGGGCCCGAGCCGAACGGAACCTGTCGGATACCGAATACCTGACCCGCGAGCTGGCCGGCCTGCGCCTTGCCCTGCGCGACGTAGCCACCCGCGACTACGTCCGTTCCGAGCTGCGAAATGTGCTGGAGGAGCTGTTGGAAACCGCCGACGGCGAAGAGCTGAACCTGAGGGCAAAACGCAAAAACAAGGGCAGTGCGGCACAGACCGGGCTGATCGACGTGGTCCCGCCTGTCCATACGAGCAACCGAAAGAACGACAAGCAGTGAGCGCAGTGCAAGATTTTCCCCAGGACCGGCTGCTTCGGGCCCTGGATTCCGTCATTGATCCGGAGCTGCGCAAGCCCATTACCGAGCTGGGCATGGTCTCAGCAGTGTCTGTGGAAGACTCCCGCGCGGCTGCGACGATCCTTTTGACTGTCGCAGGCTGTCCCATGCGTTCGACCATTGAGAACGATGTTCGCGCCGCCCTGCAGAAGCTCGACGGCATCGACCAGGTCGACGTTACCCTGGGCGTCATGGATCCGCACCAGCGCGCGGCGCTGCGTGAACAGCTGGCCAGCCGGCGCACCCCGTTTTCAGACCCTTCCTCGCTGACCCGGGTGATTGCAGTGGCCAGCGGAAAGGGCGGAGTGGGTAAGTCCTCGATCACAGCGAACCTGGCCGCCGCGCTGGCGGCCCAGGGCATGAAGGTCGGCCTGATCGACGCCGATGTCCATGGCTTCTCGATCCCGTCGCTGATGGGCATCACCCAGAAGCCGACCCGCGTGGATGACATGATCCTTCCGCCGGTGGCCCACGGGGTCAAGGTCATTTCCATCGGCATGTTTCTGGATTCGAACCAGCCGGTGATTTGGCGCGGCCCGATGCTGCACCGTTCCCTGGAGCAGTTCCTTTCCGATGTCTACTTCGGCGATTTGGACTACTTGTTCCTCGACCTGCCGCCGGGCACCGGCGACATGGCGATTTCCGTCTCCCAGCTGCTGCCGAACAGCGAGCTGCTGGTGATCACCACTCCCCAGTCAACTGCCACGGAGGTCGCTGAGCGCGCAGGCACCATTGCCCTGCAGACCCAACAGAAGGTGATTGGGGTGGTGGAGAACATGAGCTATCTGCAGCTTCCCGACGGCACCCGCATGGAGGTCTTCGGTTCGGGAGGAGGCCAGAAGCTCAGCGACTCGTTGAGCACCCAGCTTGGCTACCAGGTTCCGTTGCTGGCCCAGATTCCCTTGGAAGAATCCGTGCGCCTTGGGTCGGACCAGGGCAGCCCAGTGGTGCTCAGTGCACCGCCGGCGCCGGCTGCCGAGGCCCTGGCAGAACTTGCTTCCCAGGTGGGCCACCGTCCCCGTGGACTGGCTGGACGATCCCTCCCCCTGTCGCTCTAGCGCCCGGGCACAAAAATCCCCGCAGCTTTCGCTGCGGGGATTCTCCATATATAAAGTTTCTAGGTCGCTTCGTTGTCGAAAGGCGCGGGTTCATTTGCGCTAAGCGGAGCCTGGCTTGCAACATGCGGCGCAATGGCCGTTCGGACCGGAGCGGCTGCGGCCTCGGGCTTTCCCTTTGCTGCGTTCAGTGCGTCGTCGAAGTCGTCCACCAAGGCTTCCTTAATGATCCGCCGAGGGTCATACTGCCGAGGGTCCAGCTTGCGCCAGTCGATATCAGCGACCTCGTCGCCGACCTCTTCGCGCAGCTGCTCCTTGGCGCCGTTGGCCATGCGGCGAACTTCTTTGACGAGATTTGCCAGTTTTTTGGCATACTCAGGAAGTTTCTCGGGCCCAAGCACAACGACCGCGAGTACAGCGAGAATAATAAACTCGCTGCCATTGATACCAAACAAATCCACGTATTTAAGATTACCTTGTCCAAATCAAACAGGCTAAGCCAGCGCGCTAGGGCGCGCCGTAATGTTAGCCCTGTACTGCGGTGCGCCGGCCCAGCGGCAGGCGTGGCAGAGAAACCGTCTTCGGTGCCTTTGCCGCAGGATTGCGGTGGGCCAATGCGTCGCGCAGCATGGCGCGGCCGCGGTGGATGCGCGAACGGACTGTTCCCAGCTTCACATCAAGGATCTGGGAGACTTCCTCGTATGAGAAGCCTTCGAGGTCGCAGAGCACGATTGCCGCGCGGTATTCGGGGCTCAATGCCTTCAAGGCCGCCTGCACGTCGACATCCAAGTTATTGAACTCGAAATGGCGTTCCGGCGACGGGGCGCTGCCTGGCATCTTGTCTTCTGCGCCATCGGCAAATCTGTCGAAGCGGATCTTGCTCTTGCGCCGTGCCTGGTCAAGGAAGAGGTTGGTGGTGATGCGGTGCAGCCAGCCGCCCATAGTTCCCGGGGTGTAGCCATCCAGCGCCTTGAAGGCTCGGACAAATGCTTCCTGGGAAAGGTCTTCAGCGTCTTGGCGGTTGCCGGTCAGCCGATAGGCCAATCTGAATACCTGCTGGCCGTGGTCGCTGACCATCTGCTCCCAGGACGGCACGGTGGTTTCCGGGTGCGCCAGGGTGGCAGTTGAGTCATTTCGCGTGTTGTTCACAGTTAAATTATGTGCGATTAAGCTGAGCTACAGCTAAGAATCGCCTGCGCAGCAGATAGCAACCGCCAACCACGGCGAAGAGAAGTACGATTGTCCTGTCCCTAAACGCAAAATTCCAAGGACCAAGCCTCAATGCCTTCGATGAATTCAGAACTTCTTGCGAGCTGGAGCTTCAGCCAGACCCAGATCCACGAGAAGGACTCTGTCGCACCAGTGCGTGAACGCTCTGCCGATTTAGGGGTGAAATGCATTGATCCTGCTGGCCGCTCAATGCTGCAGCTACTGTGCACGCTGCGCCGTCCGAAGAATATTGTAGAGATCGGTTCGGGAGTCGGGGTGGCATCGCTGGCCATGCTCGAGGTCCTCGGCGCCGACTGCACGCTGACCGCCATCGAATCCAATCTCGAACATGCAAACGCCATGCGCCAGGGACTGCGCGAGGCAGGCATTGCCTCGGCCCAGGCACGCATCATCCACGAACGCGCGGAAAACGTCTTGGCCCGCCTTGCCGACCATGCCTACGACCTGGTGCTCATTGATGCCGGCGGAGAACTGCTGCTGGAGTATGTTGCGGAAGCCAAGAGGCTGATCGGCCCTTCCGGAGTCATCGTCGTAAACAATGCCTTCGACAATCACAAGCTTCCCAAGCCTGCCGTGCGCCAGGCATCAACGGTAGCCACACGCGATGCGCTGCGGATGCTGCGCGAAGACCCTCGACTCATCACGCACCTGCTGCCCAGCGAACAAGGACTGTTCGTCGCCTCGCTGCGCCCGATGCCTAGACGCAAATAGCACTCAGCAGACAACAAAAAGGACCGACATCTCGTCGGTCCTTCCTTGTTAACGCCGCTAGCGGGCCAAAGCTAATAGCTATTCGGTGACTTCAACCAGGCAATTGCGCAGTTCGGTTGCTTCATCGTTGTTCAGTTCAACGACTAGACGTCCGCCGCCATCGATAGGCAGTCGCAAAATCAGGCTTCGCCCTTCCTTGGTGACTTCCATTGGACCGTCGCCCGTGCGTGGCTTCATCGCAGCCATGTAAGCTATTCCCTTCGTCTATCGATTGTATGCAGCGCAAAAAATACTCTGCGATCAATCTATTGCCTGGTTCTACTTCGCTTCCATTATGTCGCTGAGTAGGAACCACTTACCTATTATTATTGCTAATTTTGTTCAGTGTCGCTAATCACACGCCGAGAACTCAGCTCACGAATTTCATTTTCAAGCCTGGTGATCTCCGCCGAAAGCACATCTAAAGTGTCGTCCACCTGGTCGCAGCGGTACCCGCGAAGGCCCAGGGAGAACTTCACCTTTTCGATATCCTCAGCACGCGGATGTTCGGGAAGCAGCACCGGAGGAAGCGATGCATGCGGTTCAGCCAGTCCAACAATCGGTTCTGGGACAGCTTCGAAGTGTCGGCCGGTGTCGCTGATCTTCCGATGCCGGGTCAACAGCATCGCCGCGGCGCCGACTACTAGCAGGGCAAGGACTATGAGAAGGAAAGGCACTGTTCTACTGCCCCGTCGCCCGTGCGGCCGCCGCCTGGTTCATCGCAGTGAAGACGATATCTACGGCCTCGTCCGGATCGTCGGTCAACGTGAACAGGTCCAAGTCTTCGGGGGAAATGCAGCGTTCCTTGGCGACAATGTCCTTCAGCCAGTCCACCAATCCGCCCCAGTACTCGGTGCCGACCAGAACGATGGGGAAGGTAGTGATTTTCTTGGTCTGCACGAGAGTCAGCGCTTCAAACAGTTCATCCAGAGTTCCGAAGCCACCTGGCAGCACGATGAATCCCTGCGAATACTTGACGAACATGGTTTTGCGCACGAAGAAATAGCGGAAGTTCATGCCCTTGTTCACCCAGGTGTTCAAGCCTGTTTCAAAGGGAAGTTCGATGCCCAGCCCAACGGAAATTCCATCCTTGTCGGCGGCGCCCATATTCGCGGCTTCCATTGCACCCGGTCCGCCGCCGGTAATCGTGGTGACCCCGGCTTCTGCCAACCGCTGTCCGATGCGGTAAGCCTGCTTGTAGTATGGGCTGTCGACCTCGGTTCGGGCAGAACCGAAAACGGCAACCGCCGGTCCGGTGTCAGACATGGAACCAAAGCCTGAGACGAACTCAGACTGGATGCGCAGCACCCGCCACACATCGGTATGGGTGACGTCTTCCTGCGGGCTTTCCAGCAGATAGTGGTCGAGCTGATTCTCCGGCTTCTTCCCCGGCCAGCTCGCCTCAATGTGCATTTTGCGTCCAGCACGAGCGTTTTCTTCACTCTTTCGCTTATGAACCATGACTTCACTCTATCCGCTGACCGGTATTTTTTTGGTCAAGCTTGAAGAGTTGGTTACAGAACAATTTCATAACAACTCGCTGTGACCTGTTCGAAGTCTCGCGTTGCGCACGTCACATCAAGTATTGTCTATGCCATGAACAGCGATCATCAGGCAGAAGCATCTTCGGGCGGCCCAATTGTCCGCCTGGCTGGGGTCAATAAGCACTACGGGGCGCTTCACGTCTTGAACAACATCAATCTGGATGTCGTCAAGGGCGAGGTCGTCGTGATCCTGGGTCCTTCCGGCTCGGGCAAGTCAACTCTGTGCCGCACCATCAACCGCTTGGAAACCATCGACGAGGGCACCATCACCATTGATGGCAAGACTCTTCCGGAGGAAGGCAAGGCGTTGGCGCGTCTGCGCGCCGACGTCGGCATGGTGTTCCAGTCATTCAACCTCTTTGCACACAAGACGATCCTTGAGAACGTGACCTTGGGCCCAATCAAGGTCAAGGGCATGAAGAAGAGCGAGGCGGACAAGCTCGCCATGCAGCTGTTGGAGCGCGTCGGCGTGGCGAACCAGGCGGCAAAGCTTCCAGCCCAGCTTTCCGGCGGCCAGCAGCAGCGCGTTGCCATCGCCCGCGCCTTGGCGATGAAGCCAAAGGTGATGCTTTTCGACGAGCCCACCAGTGCGCTGGATCCTGAAATGATCAACGAGGTTCTGGACACCATGGTGTCGCTGGCCCGCGAAGGCATGACCATGCTCGTGGTCACCCACGAGATGGGCTTCGCGCGCAAGGCCGCCGACCGAGTGATCTTCATGGCCGACGGGCAGATCGTCGAACAAGCTACCCCTGAAGAATTCTTTACCAACCCTCAGAGTGCGCGTGCCAAGGACTTCTTGAGCAAGCTCATTACCAACCACTAAGCATCATCACCGCAACCTACTAGGAGGAACAATGCGGAAGAATCGTTTCGGAGCATTCGCTGCAATGGCTGCAGTGGCGGCCCTCACCCTCACCGCCTGCGGCGGCAGCGACGCGGGCGGTGGCGCCAGCTCGGACGGCGACAAGGTTCGCATCGGCATCAAGTTCGACCAGCCAGGCCTCGGCTTCAAGGACGGCGACAAGTACACCGGCTTCGACGTCGACGTCGCACGCTATGTGGCCAATGAACTGGGCTACGACGAGGGCAAGATCGAATTCGTGTCGGCTCCTTCGGCCAACCGCGAGACCCTGTTGGAAACCAAGCAGGTTGACATGATCTTCGCGACCTACACCATCAACGACGCCCGCAAGGAACGCGTTGCTTTCGCAGGCCCATACTTCATCGCTGGCCAGGATCTGTTGGTGCGTGCCGATGACACCGCGATCACCGGCAAGGACTCACTTGATGGCAAGAAGCTGTGCTCGGTGACCGGCTCAACTTCGGCTGAAAATGTGAAGAAGGACGTACCAGGCGTGAACCTGGTGGAGCAGCAGGGCTACGCAGACTGCCTGGGACTGCTTGAGTCCGGCAGCATCGACGCCATCACCACCGATGACATCATCCTTGCAGGCCTGGCCGCAACCACCGCCAACAAGGGCAAGTTCAAAGTCGTCGGCGCACCATTCTCCGAGGAGCCATACGGCGTGGGTCTGAACAAGGAAAACAACAAGTGCGAGGCCATCAACACCGCCATCAAGAAGATGATCGATTCCGGTGAATGGAAGAAGGCACTGGACAAGAACACCGAAGGCACCGGCTACAAGCCTTCGGATCTGAATCCACCAACCAAGTTCGAATCCTGCAGCTAAGCCTTAGCTCGCTTTACAAACCGATGGTGCTGCGCCCGGACGCAACAGCCTGGCACAGCACCATCGGTTTCCAGCTCATCGATCGACCAAGGAGATACAGCCGTGGAAGGCTATTTAAGTCTTTGGGATGAATACGGTGCGCGCATCATGGAGTCCTTCTGGGCTAACCTGCAGCTCACCTTCTGGGCATTCATCGCCTGTGCCGTATTGGGAACGATTCTGGCAATTATGCGAATCTCACCGATCCCCAGCCTGCGCGCATTTGGCACTGCCTACGTAAACATCTTCCGCAATACCCCGCTGACCATCATCATCGCATTCGGCGTCTTCGTCCTCTTCGGAGTCTTCAAACTCCAGCTGTCCGAAGACTTCCAATTCAACTTCTTCCTGATCGCCATCATCGGCTTGACGATCTACCATGCGTCGTTCTTTTGCGAAGCAATCCGTTCGGGCGTGAATACCGTGCCGCTGGGCCAAGCCGAAGCTGCCCGCGCCATCGGCTTGGGCTTCCTCCCGGCGGCCCGCATGGTCATCCTGCCCCAGGCCTTCCGCGGCGCAATTGTCCCGATGGGCAATGTCCTGATCGCCCTGATCAAGAACACCACTGTGGCAGTCGCCGGCTCGGTGGCTGAAATCTCGGGCCTGATGAAAACCATGATCGAGCTTCGAGCCGATCAAGGCATCTTGATCTTCCTGACCGTAGCAATGATGTTCGTAGTGATCGTCGTGCCGATCGGCTTGCTAATCACCAGCCTCTCCAAGAAACTGGCGGTGGCACGATGAGCGCTCCACAGCAATCGGTACTTTTTGATGCTCCCGGGCCCAAGGCCCGAAGGCGCATCCTGATCATCAACATCCTGGGCGTCCTGGCCCTGATCGGGCTTCTGGTCTATCTGGTCATCGGGCTCAAGGGCGCCGGCGAATTGGCGCCCGCAAAATGGAATGTCTTCCTCAAGGGCTCCAGTTGGGAAAGCTACATCCTGCCCGGCTTGTACAAGACCCTGCAGGCTGCGGCCATCTCGATCGTGACCTCGCTGCTCTTCGGCTTCATCTTCGGCATGGGACGCCTGTCCCACACCAAGGTGATCAACTGGGCGAGCACAGTCGTGGTCGAATTCTTCCGTGCGGTACCCGTGCTGCTGATGATGCTGTTCCTCTGGATCATGCTCGCCAACTCCGGGATCGTCAATGCCCAGGATTCGCCGTTCTACGCGGTGGTCATCGGCCTGACCCTGTACAACGGATCGGTGATTGCCGAGCTGATCCGCTCCGGCGTTCATGGCCTGCCCAAAGGACAGCGCGAGGCAGGCATCGCCATCGGCTTGACCCGTTCGCAGAGCCTGCGCCTGATCGAGATTCCTCAGGCATTGACTGCCATGCTGCCTGCGTTGATCAGCCAGTTCATTGTGATCTTGAAAGACTCGGCCCTGGGCTACATCATCAACTTCAACGAGCTGCTGTTCAATGCCAAGCTGTTGGGTACCGGCAATTCGAATATGCTGCAGGCCTTGGTGATTGCTGCGGCGATCTTCATCATCCTGAACTTCGCCCTGTCCAAGCTGGCATCATATGTGTCCAGCCGGCTGAGCTCTCGTTCGGCGGACTAGCACCGCAACGACAAGAAAAACCTCGGGGAACATTCCAACTGTGGATTGTTCCTCGAGGTTTTTCGCGGTTTCGGAGTGCTAGCTCAGCCAGGCCCGGAGGCTGGCAAGACAGTCCCGCACTGCCTGCTGCGGCACATGCTCGTCATCCGAATGGGCCAGCAGCGCGTCGCCTGGGCCGAAATTCACCGCCGGGATGCCTAGGGCCGAGAATCGCGCGACGTCGGTCCACCCGTATTTTGGCTTGGGCTCCTGCCCCAGCACCGAGATCAGTTCCGCGGCGATCGCCTGGTCCAGTCCGGGGCGTGCCCCGTCGGCCCCGTCGGTGCGCTCGACGTCAAAGCCCTCGAACAGCTCGCGAACTACTGCTTCTGCCTGCTCCAGATTCTTATCCGGTGCGAAGCGGTAGTTCACCTCGACCTCGCAGTAATCGGGGATGACATTGCCTGCCACTCCCCCGCTGATGCGCACGGCGTTCATCCCTTCACGGAAATCCAATCCTTCAACGGTAATGGTCTTCGGCTCGTAGTCTGCCAGCCGGCCCAGCACCTTGGCGGCGTCGTGGATCGCATTGTGCCCCATCCAGGCCCGGGCCGAGTGCGCCGCCTGGCCGTGGGTGCGCACCAGGAACCGGCTGGTGCCATTACAGCCGCCCTCCACCGTTCCGTTGGTCGGCTCCAGCAGAATTGCGAAGTCGGCCGATAACAGTTCTGGAGTGTTTTTTGCCAGGCGTCCCAGTCCTGACTTGGAGGCTTCGACTTCTTCATGGTCGTAGAAGATGAAGGTGATGTCGTGTTTGGGCGCTGTCAGCTCGGCTGCCAGCGCGAGCTGTACCGCCACGCCGCCCTTCATGTCGGTAGCACCGCGTCCGTAGAGCACGCCATCCACGACCTGCGAGGGCACGGTGCCCTTGGCTCCCTCGGTGCGCGGCAGCGGAACCGTGTCGATATGGCCCGCCAGGACCACGCGCCGTTCGCGACCCAGTTCGGTCCGTGCAACGATCGCGTCCCCATCGCGGTGCACGCGTAGGTGTCCAAGCCCGCTCAGAGCGTCAAAGATGACATCTGCCAGCTGGGTTTCATTTCCGGAGACCGATTCAATGTTCATGATTTCTTCGGTCAACACTGCAACATCTTGGCGCAGGTCTAGTTCATTCATCGTGGCCGCTGTCCTACGTATAGTGCTTCACTAGCTTGTCATTTTTAAACGTTACAGCTTACCGAAACGTTAAGATCAGTGTATGACTTCTGAATCTGTGACAGCATCTAGTGACTCATCTGTACGTTTGGCTTCCGGTCACGGGCTTGCCACAATCGCCTCGGACGGCACCGTCCTGGACGTCTGGTACCCCGCACCGGCACTGGGCGAATTGGACAGCTACTCGGAGCTGGCCGGTGAACTGTCCGCCGCCGCGGCCGACGACGATGCGCGCGGCACCACGCAGAAGCTGGTATCGCTGACCATCAATCTTGACGTGGCTCCTGCCGACACCGCCGATGTCTGGCTGCGCCTGCACCTGCTCTCCCATCGCCTGGTTACTCCGAACAGCATCAACTTAGACGGCATCTTCGGACATCTTGCCAACGTTGTCTGGACCAATTTCGGCCCTTGCTCCGTGGAGAACTTCGAGGTCACCCGCCTGCGGCTACGGGCCCGCGGCAACGTGGACGTGTACGGCGTGGACAAGTTCCCGCGCATGGTCGACTATGTGCTGCCATCGGGTGTGCGCATTGCCGACGCCGACCGCGTGCGCCTCGGAGCCCATCTGGCAGAAGGCACCACCGTGATGCACGAGGGCTTCGTCAACTTCAATGCCGGCACCCTGGGCGCCTCCATGGTCGAAGGCCGCATCTCTGCTTCGGTGGTTGTGGGCAACGGCTCCGATGTGGGCGGCGGCGCCTCGATCATGGGCACCCTGTCCGGGGGCGGCAAGGAGCGAATTGTCATCGGCGAACGCGTACTGTTGGGCGCCAATGCCGGTGTGGGCATTTCCATCGGTGATGATTCGGTTGTTGAGGCGGGCCTGTATGTCACCGCCGGCACCCGCGTTGCGGTCAACGGCGAGGTTGTTAAAGCCCTAGAGCTCTCAGGTGTTCCCAACCTGCTCTTCCGACGCAATTCGGTCACCGGTGCTGTGGAAGCACTGCCACGTGCCGGCCAGACTGTTGAGCTGAACAGCGCTCTGCACGCCAACTAGTCTGCAATTTAATGTGCGAATGCCGGGGAACTACCGTTCCCCGGCATTCACTGTTTTGGCCTCGATCAGCTATTCGGGAAAGATAATCGTTACCATGGGCTGGATAAATCCCTGAAATGCCTTGGAGTCCCGCAACAACGAGGAACTGGCAATGATCGTCGCCCCTCCGGTCAGCCAAGCGCGCGGCTCTTTGAGCGGCACATCGATGATCTGCACATGCTTCTGCTCATCGGTTTGGCCGTGATCTACCCCGCGTTCGATCAGAAGCTGTTCAATCTCGTCCATGCGTTCTGGAATATAGCTGTGGCTGTGTGAATCAAACTCCTGTGCGTGCTGCTGGGCGAAGAGCGTGGTCTGTCCATAATGGGAGCGGGCCAGCCGGGCCAGTTCCGGGTACCCTTCCCGTTCAAGCCATTCAAGCAGCTGTGGTCCAGTGGCGGCGTTTCCCGGTGCGCCGCCTGCGGTCAGCGAGTCCCACCACGAACCCCATTCCTGTTTGATTTGTCCGTGAACCAGATGCGGGCTGGTTCGTTCCTTCACCTCCGAGGCCAGTTTACAGTTGGGTCCTACTTCCAGCGGGTTGACTCCCGCCACCTCGCGAAGATAAAGAGCCATCAGCAAATGCGGATCGGTATACATGGTCAAAGACCAATTTGTGCCACGACGAAAATACATCTAAACCACCTGACTCGCCGGAGGGTCTTTGTAGGCCCTCTGCCCCTTAGGATACGCCTGAACTAGGGGTTAAAACAGCGTTGGGCGGGGAACCCACGTAAGTGGATTCCCCGCCCAACGGCAGGATTCTGGCAACCGGTCCCTTAGCTTAGACGCCTGGGTAGTTGCGAGCGGTTTCGCCCATGTACAGCTGACGCGGACGGCCGATCTTGGTTTCTGGATCCGAGATCATTTCACGCCACTGCGCGATCCAGCCCGGCAGGCGTCCGATCGCGAACAGCACGGTGAACATCTTTTCCGGGAAGCCCATGGCGGTGTAGATCAAGCCGGTGTAGAAGTCTACGTTCGGGTACAGCTTGCGCGAGATGAAGTAATCGTCGCTCAGTGCCTTCTCTTCCAGGCTCATCGCAATGTCCAGCAGCTCGTTGTTGCCCTGCTTAGCCAACAGGTCGTGTGCGGTCTTCTTGATGATCTTGGCGCGAGGATCGTAGTTCTTGTACACGCGGTGGCCGAAGCCCATCAGGCGTACGCCGTCTTCCTTGTTCTTGACCTTCTCCATGTAGGCATCTGGGGTGATGCCCGAAGCCTTGATTTCGCGCAGCATCTTCAGCACTGCTTCGTTGGCGCCGCCGTGGGCGGGGCCGGAGAGCGCATGGATTCCTGCGGAAACCGACGCGAACAGGTTGGCGTCCGAGGAGCCGACCAGGCGAACGGTGGAGGTCGAGCAGTTCTGCTCGTGGTCTGCGTGCAGGATCAGCAGCAAGTCAAGTGCCTTGACCATTTCCGGATCCAGTTCGTAAGGCTCCGCTGCGGTGCCGAAGCACAGGCGCAGGAAGTTCTCCACCATGTTCATGGAGTTGTCCGGGTACAGCAGAGCCTGTCCGATGGACTTCTTGTGAGCGTAGGCGGCCAGTACAGGCAGCTTGGCCAGCAGGCGCAAAGTGGAGCGCTCAACCTGGGCGCTGTCCTTTGGATCCAGCGAATCCTGGTACCAGGTCGACAGTGCCGACACTGCCGAGGAAAGCACCGGCATCGGGTGTGCGTCGCGCGGGAAGCCGCCGAAGAAGCTCTTGAGCTCTTCGTGCAGCAGGGTGTGGCGGCGCAGCGAGTTGTCGAAATCGGACAGCTGCTGCGGGGTTGGCAGTTCGCCATGGATCAGCAGGTAGGTGACCTCGGTGAAGTTCGAGTGCTCTGCCAGCTGCTCGATCGGGTATCCGCGGTAGCGCAGGATGCCTGCGTCGCCGTCGATGTAGGTGATTGCAGACTTGGTAGCTGCGGTGTTCATGAAGCCTGGGTCATAGGCAACATTCCCGGTGGTCTTCAAAAGTGGCGCCACGTTGAAACCGTTGTTGCCTTCAGCGGCCGGAATGACCGGCAGTTCAAGGTTAGTTTCACCAAAATGTAGCTGTGCAGACGTCGTGTCTGTCATTGCATCTCCTAACCGGAAAGCGTGTAGTTCCGAAAGGTCAGTCGTCAACGTAGAACATACCGTGTTTTTGGCCAATTCTGCCAATCAGCGTGTCATCTTCATCGGTTGACGGAAGAATTCAACCGTTCAACGGCAGCAGCAATCCTCTCATCGCTCGCAGTGAGCGCCACCCGGACATGCTGCTCGCCGTGAGTTCCGTAGAAGACGCCCGGTCCTGCCACAATTCCCAGCTCTGCTAGGCGTTGAATGGTGGTGAAGCTGGGCTTCCCTTCGGTGCACCACAGGTACAGCCCGGCCACCGAATCCTCGATCTCCAGCCCGAAATTTTCCAATGCGGGGCGCAGTGCGGCCCGGCGAGCCCGATAGATATCACGTTGCACAGTGACATGCACATCATCATTGAGCGCGACCACCATGGCGTGCTGAATGGGACCCGGGACGATCATGCCTGCATGCTTGCGGCTGTTGACCAGGGTGGGCATCAAGTTCGGGGCGCCGGCGATGAATGCCGCGCGGTAGCCGGCAAGATTGGACTGCTTGGACAGCGAGTACAGGGCGAACAGGTCATCGAGGTTGCCGCCGTTGACCCGCGCATCCAGAATGCTGGGGACCTGGCCCTCATACTGATCCCAGCCCAGCTCGGCGTAGCACTCGTCCGAGGCGACCACTGCTCCGAGCTCTCTGGCGGTGTCGACGACCTGGCGCAGCTGCTCAACGCTGCGCACCTTGCCGGTGGGGTTGCCTGGCGAGTTGACCCAGATCAGCTTAACCTTCGCGCGCTCTGCGGCGCTGAGGCTGTCAAGGTCGTCGGTGGCGATGGGGGTAGCCCCTACCAGCTGGGCGCCGATGTCATAGGTCGGGTACGCGATCTTGGGGCGAACCACAATATCGCCGGGGCCGATTCCAAGGAACAGCGGCAGCCAGGCCACCATTTCCTTGGAACCGACGGTGGGCATGACGTCTTCAAGACCCAGCCCTGAGACGTTGCGGCGGCGGGCGAACCAGTCGATGATTGCCTGGCGCACTTCTTCGGTGCCCTGTGTGGTTGGGTAGCCGTGGGAGTTCGCCGCCTGGTGCAGCGCATCTTGGATGAGCTGCGGGGTATCGTCGATCGGCGTGCCGATCGAGAGATCCACGACCCCTCCTGGGTGCTTTGCCGCTAGCTCGCGATAAGGTGCGAGCTGATTCCAGGGGTAGTCGGGGAGCTCAAGCATGAGTGATAAACCTAGCCTTGGTTCTGTGGTGGCAAGGCAGCGACGAATGGGTGGTCGGTGCCGGTGTTACCAATCTTAGCGGCGCCGCCGGGCGAACCAAGTTCATCGAAAAATTCTACGTTGGCCTTGTAATAGTCGGCCCACTCATCTGGCACATCATCTTCGTAGTAGATGGCCTCAACCGGACACACCGGCTCGCAGGCGCCGCAGTCAACACATTCATCCGGGTGGATGTAGAGCGAACGGTCGCCTTCGTAGATGCAATCAACCGGGCATTCTTCGACGCACGCCTTGTCTTTCACGTCGACGCACGGCTGAGCGATGATGTAAGTCACGGGAGCTGCGACCTTTCCTTGCACATTGGGGTTTCAACTAAAGCCCGTTGGATTCCAATATGCTCATTGAATCCTTTACAAGCTCAAAGTACAGTCTAGTCCTGTTGCTAGGACTTCCAAGATCCCCGGTGACAGCTGTGACGTAACCGACCATTCACATTTCGATTATTGTCACTTTAGATGAATTCTTTTTACAGAAATATGACTTAAGCATGCTGAATTTCAACGATTTAACCCCTGGGGACCGTATTGTTCTCCGTTATCGTTTAGACCCGCAGGAACTGTCCGGCCCCACCCTCAGCGATGCAATAGGCCATGTGGTGGAGGTTACAGAATCGCTCGTCGTGTTGGAAACACGCGGCGGCATCGTGGAAATTCAGCGCTCGAAGATTACCAATGCAAAACGGGTGCCGCCTGCTCCCCCGCGGCGCAGGGCGCGTGTCGACCCCAGCTCCAACTAGGCCGCGCGGAAAAGAAAATATCGCTGGGCAATGAGTTTCGACATGTGATTTGAAACTACCAATCACTGAGCGTTTTTCGCGTATGCTGGCAGTATGCCAACCGATGAACTTGTTCAAGCCCGTGCACGCGCCCTCAGCTCTCCGCTGCGGCTGCGGATCCTGCGCCTGTGCTTGCATGAATCACGGACCAACAAGGAAATCGCAGATATCCTGCAACTGAACCCTGCTACGTCCCTCCACCACGTTCGCACCCTGGTCAACAACGGCTTCCTGGAGGCCGAGGAGCCGCGTCGCGGCAACCGCGGCGCCAAAGAGGTCCCGTACCGCAGCACCAAGCTCTCCTGGGGAACCCGCATCCCGGACGCCGCCCCCATGCTTGTGGACACCTTCCTGCAGGAGATCGACGGCCTGGCCCCTCAGGAAATGCAGGTGGTCCGCGTCGGCCTGAAACTCAGCGAGGCTTCGCAGAAGGAAATGATGGGTCGTCTGCGGGAAGTGATCGAAGACTACGCCATGCGCGACCCTGAAGAAGGCGGGGTGCCGACCTCCCTGTTCCTGGCCCACCATCTGGATCTGACAGGCAATGACCGCCGGGACATCGAAACTTCTGATTAACCAAAAAATATGGCGTCCTTCTTTCGAAGGACGCCATATTTTTTAGGCTTCTCGGTGCCTGCGGCGCATCACGCGCAGCGCAGCCATCAGGGCGATAACCGCCGGAACCACCATCCCGTACATCCACAGCATGGAGGCGAGGGTCGGTCCTGGCAGGTACTTGAAGTAGGCGGAGGACAGAATCATCTGGTCATGCCCCACATAGGAAATCAATCCCACGGTGACATAACAGCCGATGAAACCGATAGCTCCGGCCCACATCTTCCCCGAAGAGATCGCCGCCCAGTACACCAGCAGGCCCAGCAGCAGCCAGGCCAGCCCTACGCCCCAAATGATCGGGACGTCGCCGGCGTAGAACAGCGATGCGTGGATGGTGGTGCCGAAAATGCCCGCCGCAACGGCGGCAACCACACCACGCAGTACTGCGTTGAGGTTGCCGCCTTGCGGGCTGCGCAGCTTGTTAGGCGCGGGAGCGGGCACGGGTTGCCTTGGCGCGGTCGTTGGCGTTCAGCAGCACCTTGCGGATGCGGATTGCCTCCGGGGTGACCTCCACGCACTCGTCTTCGCGAGCGAATTCGAGCGACTCTTCAAGGGTCAGGGTGCGTGGCGGGGTCAGGTTCTCGAAGCTATCCGAGGAAGCTGCACGCATGTTGGTGAGCTTCTTTTCCTTGGTGATGTTCACGTCCATGTCATCTGCACGCGAGTTCTCGCCGACGATCATGCCCTCGTAGACCTCTTCGGTTGGCTTCACGAAGAAGCTCATGCGCTCCTGCAGGTTGATCATCGCGAATGGAGTGACAACGCCTGCGCGGTCGGCAACGATCGAACCGTTGATGCGGTATTCGATTGGGCCTGCCCATGGCTCGTAGCCCTCGGCCAGCGAGGCGGCAATGCCGGCGCCGCGGGTTTCGGTCATGAAGCGGGTGCGGAAGCCGATCAGGCCGCGGGCTGGAACCATGAATTCCATGCGGACCCAGCCGGTGCCGTGGTTGGCCATGTTGGTCATGCGGCCCTTGCGCGATGCCATCAGCTGGGTGATGGCGCCCAGGTACTCGTCAGGCACGTCAATGGTCATGTGCTCCATTGGCTCGTGGACCTTGCCGTCGATCATCTTGGTCACAACCTGCGGCTTGCCCACGGTCAGCTCGAAGCCTTCGCGGCGCATCTGCTCAACGAGGATTGCCAGTGCCAGTTCGCCACGGCCCTGAACTTCCCAAGCATCCGGACGCTCGGTTGGCAGAACGTTCAACGAAACGTTGCCGATCAGTTCCTTGTCGAGGCGGTCCTTGACCTGGCGTGCGGTGACCTTGGCGCCCTTGACCTTGCCGGCCAGCGGCGAGGTGTTGATGCCGATGGTCATGGAGATCGCTGGTGGATCAACGGTGATCAGCGGCAGCGGCTTCGGGTTCTCCAGATCGGTGAGGGTTTCGCCGATCATGATGTCTTCGATGCCTGCCACTGCGACGATTTCGCCGGCGCCGGCCTCTTCAGCTGGAACGCGGGTCAGGCCCTTGGTGGCCAGCAGTTCGGTGATCTTGACCTGCTTGAGGGTGCCGTCCTGGCGGGCCCAGGCAACCTGCTGGCCCTTGCGCAGGGTGCCGTTGAAGATGCGCAGCAGTGCCAGGCGGCCGAGGAATGGCGATGCGTCAAGGTTGGTCACGTGGGCCTGCAGAACTTCACCCTCGGTGAAGGTCGGGGCTGGAACGTGCTTAATGATGGTCTCGAACAGCGGCTCGAGGTCTTCGTTGTCCGGCAGCGAGCCGTCGGCTGGCTGGTTCATCGAAGCGTAGCCGGCCTTGCCCGAGGCGAAGACGACTGGAACGTTCAAGATGGCGTCCAGGTCCAGGTCCGGCGCTTCGTCGGCCAGGTCGGAGGCCAGGCCCAGCAGCAGGTCCATGGAGTCGGAGACGACGCCGTCGATGCGGGCATCGGCGCGGTCGGTCTTGTTCACAACGATGATGACCGGCAGGTGTGCAGCCAGTGCCTTGCGCAGCACGAAGCGGGTCTGCGGCAGCGGGCCTTCAGAAGCATCCACCAGCAGGACAACGCCGTCGACCATGGACAGGCCGCGCTCGACCTCTCCGCCGAAGTCAGCGTGGCCCGGGGTGTCGATGACGTTGATGGTCATCTTCTTGCCGTTGGCTGCTGGACCTTCGTAGAACACGGTGGTGTTCTTGGCAAGGATGGTGATGCCCTTTTCGCGTTCCAGCTCGCCGGAGTCCATCACGCGGTCTTCGGTTTCACCGTGGCTGTCGAAAGCGCCGGTCTGCTGAAGCATTGCGTTGACCAGGGTGGTCTTGCCGTGGTCAACGTGCGCAACGATGGCTACGTTGCGCAGTTCGTCGCGGCTCGTGATGTTATCTGACATGCGTGAAGGCTCACTTCTGCTCGAGTTAAGGGTCTAAGGAGTCGGGGCCATTCTCGACCCAACGTTCTATTTTACGCCCTATGGAATGTACATCTGTTGATCTGTGGCAAAACATACAGAAAAAACCTTCTGTAAGGCCGGTGAACTAGCTGGCGCGGCCGGTGGGAACCCAGAATCGCAATTCTTCGACCCCCTCGGCGTTTCGCACGGTGGGCAGCTGCGCATCCAGCACCCCGCCGCAGGCGATGATGGTCGCCTTGGACCCTTCGTTGTCCGCATTGCAGGTGATCAGCGCCCGGTCGACACCGGCTGCCGCGAGTTCCTGCAGCCCGAAGCGGCACAGCGCCGCGGCGACGCCCTGGCGCCGCGCCTCGGGCAGCACCCCATAGCCAATGTGCCCACCGACGTGGCCCAGCGACTCGTTCAGTTCATAACGCACCGACACGCGGCCGACGATATGGCCGTGGTCCACAGCGACGAAGAACCCGCTGCGCACCCACCCTTCGGGCAGGTGTTCGCCGCGGCGCCAGGATAACATCCGGTAGGTGTATTCGTCCCAGCTTTCGCCTTTGCTCGTCCAGAACAGGAAGTGGAAGTCATCGGCCAGCAGTTCCTGATGGGCATCCAGCGCCTGCTGTTCATCGGCGCTGTTCAGTTCGCGGAAGTCAAGGTCCTCAGAGCGGATCATCACCCTAGTATGTCAGCTCTTCGCCGCGGATCTGTGCGTACCAGCCGACGGTGCCTCCGGAAAGGTTCAGCAGCTGCACCGCCGGGGCGCCAGTCGACAGGGCCACGGCGGCCTGCTGCGAGCGGACTCCCGACTTGCAGGCAAGCACTAGGTGCCGTACTCCTGCCAGGTCGATTGCGCCCCAGCCTTCATCCAGCACTCGGCCCAGCGGAATGTGGGTGCTGCCGGGGATGGCCGCAAGTTCCCGTTCCCAGCCCTCGCGCACGTCGATGACCAGCGTCTCTCCCCCGGCGCGCAGCTGCTCCAGTTCCTGTGCATCGATCTGCTCGATGGCAGGGCCGACGGCGCAGAGCACCGGCTGGTAGTCGCCCAACTCGGTCACCGGTTCGCGCTGCGGGTCGCGTTCAAATCCGAGGGTGCGCACGGTGGAGTTCAGCGCGTCGTAGAGCCACAGCTTGCCCGAGAGGGTTTCGCCAACTCCGGTGATCAGCTTCAGCGCCTCGACAGCCATCAGCGAACCGACCACGCCGCACAGGGCGCCGAAGACCCCGCCCTCGGCGCAGCTTGGCACCGAGTCGGCATCCGGGATCTCCGGGAAGAGGTCGCGCAGCATCGGCCCGGTCCGCGGGTCGAAGACCGAAACCTGGCCGGAGAACTGGAAGAGCGTGCCCCAGACCAGCGGCGTGCCGGTGATCTCCGCCGCGTCGTTGGACAGGTAGCGGGTGGCGAAGTTGTCGCTGCCGTCGATCACCAGGTCGTAGTCGGTGAACAGCTGCAGCGCGTTCTGCGTGCTCAGCCGCTCGGGGATGGCGATGACCTCCACCGAATCGTTCAGCTCGGAGGCCAGCCGGGTCACCGAGTCCACCTTGCGCGCCCCGACATCCTGCTGGCGGTGCATGCTCTGGCGCTGCAGGTTGGAGGATTCCACGGTGTCGTCGTCCAAGACTGCCAAGGTGCCCACCCCGGCGGCGATCAGGTAGTTGGCGATCGGGCTGCCCAGCCCTCCGGCGCCGATGACCAGCACCTTGGCATTGAGAATGCGCCGCTGGCCCAGCTGCCCTACCCCGGGCAGGGTCAGGTGGCGTGAATAGCGGGCCAGCTGTCCGCGGTCCAGTTCTGCCGCCGGCTCGACCAGCGGCGCACGCTGCGCGGCGGGAGCCAGGCTCATGAGAACTCTCCGACCAGGGTCTTCATCAGCCCTTCGCTGGGCGAGGAAGCCAGGGCCATGTCACGCACCGGGATGCGCCCAGCCAGCCGGGCCGCGCGCCCTGCCCGCACGGCGTCGCGCATTGCGGCGGCCATCAGCGGCGCGTTGTGCGCGCGGGTCACCGCGCTGGCCAGCAGCACCGCGTCGCAGCCGAGCTCCATCGCCTTGGCGGCGTCCGAGGCGGTGCCCACCCCGGCATCCAAGATCACCGGTACGGTGGCGCGCGAGACGATGGTGGAGATGTTGTGCGGGTTCAGGATGCCAAGCCCGGAACCGATCGGCGCCCCGGCGGGCATGACTGCGGCCACCCCGGCATCCTGCAGGCGCAGCGCCAGGGCGGGATCGTCATTGGTGTAGGCGAAGACCTCGAAGCCGTCGGCCACCAGTTGTTCGGCGGCGGCGAAGAGCTCCAGCGGGTCTGGCAGCAGGGTGTGCTCGTCGGCGATCACTTCCAGCTTGATCCAGTTGGTTTCCAACGCCTCGCGGGCCAGCTGCGCGGTGAGCACCGCGTCGCGGGCGGTGAAGCATCCGGCGGTATTGGGCAGCGGGGCCACATTGTTTCGGGCCAGCAGCTCGTAGACGCTGCCGGAGGCGGACGCCCCAGCGGCGCCGAAGTGGCGGATGGACACGGTGGTCAGCTCGGTTCCGGAGACCGCAAGCGCGGTTTCCAGGGTATTCAGCGAGGTGGCGCCGCCGGTGCCGAGGATCAGCCGGGAGCCGAAGGTGCGCCCTGCCACCTCAAAGGGGTCGTTGGCGGTGGATAGTTCGGTGATGTTCTGGCTCATGCTCAGCCTCCCTGTGCCGCGGTGACGAGTTCTACACTGTGGCCTTCGCCCAGTTCCCTGGCCGCCCAGCCGCTGCGCGGAACGACTGCGCCGTTCACTGCCGCGGCCAGGCCCAGCTTGCTGCCGTCCACCGCCTGGCCTGCTTCTGTCAGTTCCTTGCCGATGTGCCCGGCGATGATCTCAAGCAGCGTGGTGCCTGCCGGCACACTGGTGGGCTGCGAGTTGAAGTTGATTTCGATGGTGCTCATCGGTGCATCTCCATAATGGTTGGTGCGGGTGTTTCTTCGTTGGCCTGGCGGCCGGCGAACCTGTTGGGGTCCACCGCCGCCGCGTGGTCTTGGTTTGCTGCGGCGCCCAGCACCAGGTCTGCGGTGAGCGCGGAGCCCAGCGGCGACAGCAGCACGCCGTGGCGCGAGTAGCCGGTGGAAATCACCAGGGATTCATCCACGCGGCCGATCAGCGGCCTGTCATCCGGGGTGCCGGGCCGGGCCCGGGCAATCACTTCATTCAGCGAGCAGTCGACGATCCCCGGCACCAGGCGCCGGGCGTTGTCCAGCAGCTTGTGCAGGTGCCCGATGTTGACCTGCGAGTTGCCGTCTTCGCGGCTGCTGGCTCCCAGCACAATGCTTCCGTCCTTGCGCGGGACCAGGTAGACGGCCTCGCGGTGCACGATGCCGCGGATGGTTCGGCTCAGCAGCGGGTAGCGGGCCGGGCCCTGCATGCGCAGGATGTCTCCGTAGACCGGGCGCAGCGGCAGCTTCGGCGCTCCCGGCACCTGGCCCAGGCCGGCGGCGAGCACGATCTGGTCGCCTTCCACGATCCGCCCGCTGCTGGTGCGCACGGCTCGGGTTGCTCCATTGACGCTGATCAGTTCCGTTGCCGCTTCGGCGATGATCCTGTCTGCGAAAAGTTCTCCCAAGATCCCGGTAACCGAGCGCGGGTCGATCTGGTGGTCGTCCTTGCACAGCACCGCTCCGGCGATATTGCTTGCCAGCGCCGGTTCCAGTCGGCGGGCGGCGCTGGGCAGCAGCGTTTCGGCGCTGAAGCCCAGGGAGTTCTGCAGTTCGACCAGGTCGTGCAAGGCGTCCCGGTCGGCAGGTTCTGCGGCGATCACCAGGGTTGAATTCTGAAGGTAGTCAGGACGCCGTCCGGTCACATCTTCGATCCGCCGCACGAAGTCTGGGTAAAGCTCGTTGGATGCTCCCAGCAGCTCGTGCAGGATGCCCTGGCCCCAGGTGGTTTCTCCTGCGGGGGCCAGCATGCCGGCGGCGGCGCGGCTGGCGCCCTGGCCGCTGGTTGGGTCTATCAGGGTGACTTCACACCCACGGGACTGCAATTCGAAAGCTGTAGCCAGTCCGATGATTCCGGCACCAATGATGACAACGTGCATCGAGCACATCCTTCCTACGGCGGCATGATCCGCATCAGGTTTGGCGGTCGGCTCGGTGCCCTCTCAGCCTGGTCGGTTCAGGCTCCCGCGGAGGTTCAAGCGATTATAGGCATGAGCCGCCCTGCAATGGCTAAACGTAAGACTTTTTCCCCGTCATCTTTGCTGCGGTAGGTTGCTGACATGCAGAAAAACAGGACGCCAGTGGATTTATCCCCCACCAGCGCATTAGGACTGGAACTGATCGGCCTTGAGGAGTCATTGCTCGACCCGGCCATTCGCAGCGACGCCGCCGCGCTGGCTGGGCTGCTGCATGAGCGGTTCGAGGAGGTCGGCGCTTCAGGCAGGCAGTTCTCCAAGGCTGGAATGATCGATGCGCTGCTCACCGACCCGCAGATTCAACCAGTAGAAAAGTCAACCCGTTTAGGCATCGATGACCCGCGGCTGCTGCAGCTTAGCGAGGACTGCGTGCTCCTGCGCTACCAATTGAACGCCCAGACCGCCTCCCGGCGCAGCTCGCTGTGGGTGCGCGGCGGCCGGCGGTGGCAGCTGTTCTTCCACCAGGGCACCACGGCGCCCGAACCCCGGCCTGTGGATCATCCCGCGCCAGCGCCCGCGGCGGCGGCCTCCGGCGCCTATCTGCGCCGGCTGCACCCTGATGACGCGAACGCGGTCTTCGAGGCCTTCAGTTCAGCACCGGACATGGCGCGCCAGGGAGAGGTCGGCTCCCTGGAACAGGCCCGCATCTACATCCAGTTCCTGCTTTCCGCAGAATCCTCGCAGCATCCGCTGGCGGTGTGCCTAGATGCACAGCTGGTGGGCCTGGTCTGTGCGCGGATCGATGACACGAACAAAAACGCCTGGGTCTGGTATTGGATGCATGCCGGCTATCGGGGCCGCGGCCTAACCAGCCAGGCGGTGCGGGCGCTGGCGGCACAATTGTTCGAGGACTGCGGCATGCAGCGCCTCGAATTGGGGCTGCGCGCCAACAACCCGGCCTCCAAGGCGGTCGCCGAATCCGCCGGATTCCTGCTGGAAGGCGTTGAGCGCGGCAAGTTCCTGATCGACGGCGAGCGCATCGACGTGCTGTGCTATTCCCGGCTGACCAGCGATCCGGCGCCGGCCGGAAAGGTCCTTGCCATCTACTAGCCTGAGTGACAACGCGGCAGCGGCGGGAGGCATTGGGAGTATTCCCGATGCCTCCCGCCGCCGCGTTGCCGTGCGTCCCTGCGGATGGTGTTAGATGCCTGCCGGCGGGGTCGGCCCGGCTGACCCGTCGAACGGCTTGGGATCGGCCTCGATCTTTGACAGGGTCTTGGCCGCCGCATCGCGGCCGCCCAGCCCGAAGGCGAGTGCCGCGGCCAGCGCCGCTCCGATGACCACTGCGCCGAAGGCCATGTTGATGATCGAGTCGGCAATGCCCATGTACTTCAAGCCCATGGCCACAAACAGGGCGATGGCCGTGTAGCGGATGATCTTTGATGCGGTCGTTTCGCCAAGGAACCTGCCGATCACGTTGGCCACTACGAAGCCGGCGGCAATGATCGCCGCACCAAAGAGGATCTTGCCGCCCAGCGCCAGGATCTCGTTGAGGATGTGGGTAATCGCCGGGAAGTTCAGCATGGTGGCGGCCATGACGCCGAAGAACAGCACAATGGCGATCTTGACGATTCCGGCGATGATTCCCGAAGCGCTCTGCCCCTCGGGGACGACGCCCCAGCCATCCACAACCCGGTCTGTGCCTACAGCGTGCAGCGTTGATTCAAGCAGCTGCCCGACGAACTTGGCGATCAGGAAGCCCACTGCCAGCAGTGCCAGCGCGATGAGCACCTGCGGGATGGCGGTGAAGACCATTTGCAGCATCTGCTCTGCAGGCTGCGAGATCGCGGCGATGCCCAGCACCTGAAGCGCCGCGATGGC
Organism: Glutamicibacter uratoxydans; assembly: GCF_006539925.1. Lineage (GTDB taxonomy): Bacteria > Actinomycetota > Actinomycetes > Actinomycetales > Micrococcaceae > Glutamicibacter > Glutamicibacter uratoxydans. The sequence continues at coordinate 26,217 of NZ_BJNY01000029.1, forward strand.
CACGACCAGCAGGATCAGGGCAAAGACGACGTTCGCGATGATCTGGACCGTTTTGCCCTGGACCTCGTGGGCCTGCTGCGGGTCGACCGCATGGTCCTTGGGTGTGAGCTTGTGGAACAGCGCAGTGAAGTCCACTGCGCCCAGCCCGGTGGTCAGCAGCTGCCTGACAATATTGGCCAGGACGAAGCCGATGAAGAAGATGAAGCCTGCGCCGATGAGGTTCGGGATGAACGCCATGACCGCTGCCAGCATGCCCTGCACGGGGGCGAGGACTTCAGAAAGGGCGAAGACCTGGAGGATGGCCACCAAGCCGAAAAGCCACACGATCAGGCCCGCGACCTTGCCCAGCGACTGGCCGATCTGTTGCCCGTCGTTGCCCTGTTTTTGAAGGAATTTCACCCTGGTGACCAGCTTGGCCGCCGCCCAGCGAACTAGCCGGGCAATGAGCCAGGTGATGATGAGGATGATCAGCGCGATGACTATCTTCTGTAGCATCGACGCCCAATCGATATTGCCTAGAACGTTCTCAGACTGCATTGCTGCTCCTTTAACGTAGGGACATTTCCGACACTACGAGCAGCTATCACAGCTGACTAGAGAAAAATTATTCCTCTCAGTCAACTGACAGAATTCAAATACGGCAGCGGGCGCCGCCGGGAATTTCATCCTGGCGGCGCCCG
>NZ_BJNY01000030.1 GCF_006539925.1 Glutamicibacter uratoxydans
GCCGCCGGCGGGGATGACACCGTAAAAACGCGAAAAAATATCTTCACTCACGCTTCCAAGGGTAATTCAAGAATCTATGTTCAGCCCCTCATATTAACAAAAGCGAGCTCAAATTGCTGAGAGAATCTTGAGCAACGGACGTTAGGTATTTTTGAAGGGAACGCTTACGGTCAACTAAAAATCCCCTCCTCAGTCATTCGAATAGTCAGTTTCAAAACAGGTAATCATAACTAATTCTGCGGCTCGTCCAAAGAGTCGAAAACTATCGGATACAGAAGAGCGCATAATTGATTGATTGTCGCCGCTACTAGACCTAGCAACAATATACAATAGAAGCATTTGCCATTTTTTAGATGCGGCAATTTTCGAGGCAAAATTGATACTAAACCTAAATTGATACACTTCACCAAAATTAGATATGATAAGTTGATCAAAAATTATACGCAAAAATATGACAAGCAATTATATTCTAGACATTCATAGAAAGCACAATTGAAAATGCCGCACTTGTGTTATTTGGAATCAAATTAACGTCGACGTCAAAGAACTATCGATATCTAGCACGATTAAACTGCCACCCTATGTATCTGCATTCAAATACAACTAGTAGCAGCAAGTGTCATCATGAGATGGAGATAGTGGATCCGGCTACTTTTTACCGGCTTTCACAAGCTTGCAAACAAAGGTGATTTTCTCTAAATTGAAAGGCACCAAACACGTAAAAAATATTTAATCTCACAATCAAATGAGATTTGAGAAATCCCTATTTTCCACGTCGAATAATAGATGAAGCAACAAACTTAACATCAGATATCTTCAGAACAATAAAATCACTTGGCTTAAGTCCAAAGTGAAGTTTTGCGAATATCAAAACTAAAGATGCAGTGACAAAACTTGAAATCACCGAGGCATAAGCAGCTCCGAATGCACCGAACATCGGAACCAGGACTAAGAGTCCAACTAGATTTGCGATTACACCACCCAGAATGGACAGGCTCCTCAAAATTGGCTTACCACGCGCCGAGAGCCCCGCAGCAAGAACAGATCCAGGATTACCCAATACTGCGCCCGCGAGCAATACAGCAACCACCCATACAGACTCGCTAAACTCGAGGCCGAAGAATAACGGGATCAGCCAAATGGAAGCAATGCCAATTATCAATGCAGCAGCAGCTGTGATTAATGTCGATGCCCTTGAAGCCCGCGCAAGCATAACATCATCGTTTCGCGCCGACTGCATCGAAAAGACGACATCTCTCACGGCCATATTGAAGACCCTTACCGACTCAGCAACACTCACAGCAACTGCATAAATTCCAAGTTCGGAAGCGCTCGAGAGCGGAAGGACCAACAGCATATCAAGCTTTGAAAGAATGGTTCCAGCCGCTACACCCAGCCAAACTCCTACTCCGAATCCGAGAACAGTACGGACGGATGCTTCGTCATGAATAGTGCTAAATTGGGGATACTTACTCACGCTTCTATTGCGATGGAAAACTGTACTCAAGTAAACGATCCCACCAACAGTTCCAGAAAAGGCCGTAATAATACAAGCCGTAAACGGAGTTAATTGACTGCTCAAAGTCAGCGCGATGATTGACAGCAGTCGGAAAGCAGCTGACACTACTTGTTCTACCGCTACAAGTCTCCATAGTTGTTCGCCTCGGGCAAACCCTCTTAATGCGGAAACGACCAAAGTGGGTATCAAAGCCATCCCACTAATCAAAATAAGTTGAGTCAGATCACGATTTCCCTGACTAACCAAATCAGCGGTCAATAATATTATGAGCGAACCTATCACACCAAATATCGCACATAAAAGGCTGCCGATTGAAAGGAATTTTCGTGAAATACTAGGATTCTTTGCGGCAAAATGATTAACAGCCTCTGGTACGCCAAAACTAAATCCAGAAGCAGCGAGGAACAACGGTGCAGTCGCAGCAGCAAGCTCGCCTCGACCCACGACACCCAGTTCACGAGCCAATATTGGAGCAGTCACTAACGCAACTATAGGCGAAACCGAATTACCCAATGAAACTAGGGCAATACTTCTTGAACCATTTCCGCGCATTAAATTTTTCCTATGAAATTCTCTTATGGCTTATAATATTCATTCCTCAAACAAAACTGAGCGAATACTCGTCGTCAAGAAGTAATTGAATATTATTTTCTCGAATACTCTTCAAACCGGAAAATTCCGATTCCTTGCAAAAACATACCAACGCCTCGTAGGAACGTTGCATAGCTTTCAGCAACCCGTTGCTTACGCAAGGTTATATCCAAAGGTAACAACAGTAAGCCTTTCAGCGCGCGCAAAATACCTCCTGCAATCAACTTAGATCGAGGCTCACTTCTTAATCGAATCCTAGCGTGAACAGCCCCAACTCTAAGTCCTCTCTTGGTTAGCCATGACATGCTTGCTCTGTTTTCTGGAACAAATTCAAAAACAACGGCCCGGCGCGTGTAGTAAATTTTCACTCCACGATCAGATAATCTCGCAAAGAAATCAGAATCACTCCCCCCGGTGAAAGAGAAATCATCATCAAATTGAATACTTCCAGCTAATCTCCATTGGTTCACCTTTAAAAGAGTATTGTGCGTCGCCGTACTCCTAGGATGGGCACCTTCGGCCAACATTACACGTTGGTGAAATCCATATCGCTTGATCCACATAGGCGTCTCATCTGTATATACGGTTCTCACTGGACCGACGACTACGCCTTCGTTAGTTTCATTCCCAACAGCAATGATCTGGTTATGCCAATCAGTAGATACCCACTCGTCATCGTCTAGGAAAATCAAATAATCGTAATTTCCCTCCTCAGCTATTCGAAGGCCTTGATTCCGAGTAGCAGCTATGCCAGGGAGCGGTTCATGTACATATTGACATATTGGACCAAGACTATGAACAAAGGACATTGCATCCGCATCAGGCGAATTATCGACAACCAGAAGCTGGCAAGAACCACAATTCAGTTGAGGCGCCACTGAATCTACTAGTCTTTTCAAATCCGAGGTACGTTTATATGTTGAGACACTAATTAAGGTCTTCTTGTGCGCGAATAAATCTTGAATTTCTAACCTCATTTATTTATAATTTTGGACTAAGAACGAGATCGTCTTCGGTAATACTCGATGTTTTTGAAGTAGTTTTCACGGCAACGGCAAGACCCGCAAGTACAAATATAATTGGACCAACTAGACTCTGAACATTAATTGAACTGAATGTAACGGTACAAGCCACAGCTGCTAAAAAGGCCGGCAAAGCACCTCTAGATCGAACATAATCACGCCCTCGGCGCAACAGTAGCAACACGAATCCGAAGATTAACATTAAAGTTACGATGAGACCAAAGTCTAAGGACAACTGAATAAGTGAGCTTTCGAAGCTGCTCCTGAGTGACTCTTGTTTCGCAATCTCATAACTGTACCCCATACCCTTCCCTATCGATATGTGTTCCGCCCAATGGGAGAAATACCAATCATAAGCTTGATCCCTCAACTGGGACGACCTGTCCGACAGGCCATACCTAGAGAACACCGAGAATTGTGAGATATTAGTGATGATCCAAAAAAGTACCGCGAAGATTCCAATGGAAAAGAATAGTCTCGAAGTGAATGATGCTTTCGCAATAGCGACGAGATAAACGATTCCGGCAGCAGCAATGAGCAGTGAGACCCGTGTTTCGGTAAGTAGTACTCCATACAACAATAGGGGGGCAGTCAGAATTCGGGCTAGCGTCGAAGATAGGCTACCTAACAATGGAATCGTTGCCGCCAGGAGTAGGCCCGCTACTAAAGGGTGAGCTGTTGTCCCGAATGGTCGGTCAAAAATATTGCTTACATACCATTCGAACTGCTGCTCATTCGCTGAGCGGTAAAAAAGGAATCTACTAAGGGTCGACTCCGCGATAATTGCAATTGCTTGAAGAGAACTAAATAGAATTATCCAGATTTGAATCTTCAAAGCTGCAGTTACGTCTTTACATCTCGCCCGAAGCGTCAAAAATAAAGCTGCAGTTGGCCCCAATATTTGATTAAAGAAAAGATCAATTCTTGAATTTCCGGCGAGGGTGATAATCATCATTATCAAGACTACGCAGACAAGCTGGGCAACTCTTGGGCTGGTTTTCTTGTTATCATCCAATCTCTTCTTCTCAAAGAAAATTATAAATAATAAAGGGGCGAGGACTAACCATGTTTGAGGTAGCACATGGAAAGGAGGGGTAAGCGACACGTAGTATGAATAGGCGGAGAATGGAAAAAAAATCCAAGTTCCGATATAAAGAACGATCAGTGAATGCGCGGATCGTCTATACAACAAAAGTGAAATAAAAATTGCTGCCAGGTTCACTGACCATACCATTATGATTACTGTTTTTCCTTTATTCTCGATGTTGAAGTTGCTATATAATTATGACAACAATTCCGCCAAGTTCACATCGTGGTTCCTTTGAAAAATTTTTTATTGACTAGAAGACTCTTCTGCTTATCGCAGCCCTTACTTCGAATAATTCAATATTAATATAATTAACATTCCCCTTAGGGCTTTCAAAATTCAGATACAGTGAAACAACAACCTTCTGAACGAGGCGTCTCAAGCAACCAACAGTTCTAATTAAGAGCGGTGATTTGATATTCGACAATTTCTCGTGGGTTCGAAAACGGTCTGCTATGAAACCACTCAAGACGATTAGATCGAAACTTCATTGCCCCTTTCTGTTGTTCAATTCTAGCCTGTTTTCCCTAATCTTCGGGGTGTATTCTTCGGAGTCACACTACAGATGGTGATAGCTCAGCCGTGCAATCAAACAAGTTCACACATCTGATTGGCTCTTGACCTGATAATATTAAATCGTCAAACAGTATTCTCTAAAGTGCAAGAAGTGTTTCCGTGGAAGTCCGGGCGCAACAAAAACATACTAGTGTATCAATCGACTACAGCAATACCTTGCTGCGTCATGTCAATACGTCTGGGAACACTGATACGTTGTCTCAGATGAAAACCTCCGCGAAATAGATGGTTCGTTGCACTACCTTCCTCACCCGCAGAGCCGAGGACCCAGATCTGTTACGTGCCACGGCTAGTGACCCCTTTTTTTTCAAATCACCAATCACCTCAGCGAAATCATCCGGAATAAACGCGACAAAGGTAGTCTTATCCCCATTATGTCGGTTCGATCAAGCTGGCCAGAATCATGGCTTCGACTGCGTCATCAGCAACGATGGTGAATCCGAGCCAGCCGTAGTCGGCTTCGATGATCTCCCAGAAAATCGTTGTGGGAGAGGCGATCACTTTGCCGGTCCTACTGATGCTTCTGGACTGATTGACCAGAGTTTGTCTTATGGTTTCTAAGTCTTGCCAATCAACAACATCACTGATTTTCATCGAGGTTTGCTCGGTATCGCCGAAGCCGAAGGACCTGCTGCCCAAGGGGTAGTTGATCTTCTGCTTTGGACAAGAGGACAGCGAGTTCAGCTATCTTATGTGTGCTGAACCAATGTGTTCAACGCCGATCACGGTTGCCTAATAGGGTGAAACGGTAACTCCATCCCAGTGAGACGTGGTGTGAAATCTCGCTAGTTCGTGGACACTGAAAACTCATGGCTGTCGTGGACAACGGATATCAATACTTTGTAGGTCCCGTCTCATCGCTTTGTGGACACACGAACTCATCAATTCGTGGACACATTGCCTCAACAGTTCGTGGACAAAACAAGACCACTTTCTGGCACTGTCGAAAACATGTCAAGTGCCCTGCCACCCCGCGTGCGATCCATGATCATCAATTTCGACCCTTCACAACCAGATGCCCTGAGCATCAGCGAATTCTGCAAAACTCAGAAGATCTCACGAAGCATTTTCTACCGACTGCGGAACAGAGCAACCAACGAATCTGCTGCAACTCTTCATCCGCAATCCAGAGCACCAAGAGAACCAGCCAGGAAATACGGCCCAGAAGTAATCAACGAGCTGGTAAAGATCCGCCAGAAACTCAAAAAGGATGGTCGGGACTACGGCCCCAAAACCATTCATTACGAAGCAACGATTAACGAAGACACTTTCCCCCGGCGGCAGAATTCCGTCAGTCGCCACGATAGGTCGCTTGCTGGCCGGCGTCGGCCACGTGGACCGCAGCCCACGCAAGCGACCGAAATCTTCCTACGTTCCCTTTGCAAGGTCAACGGCCATGGCTCTGTGGCAACTTGATGCTTTTGAATACCGCACCGCCAAAAATCAGCTCATCACCATTTACCAACTCATCGATGATGCCAGCAGATTCGATGTTGGCTCCCGAGCTTTCCAACGCCACGAAAACAGCCAGGACGCCCAAGAAGTACTCGCGCGCGCCATCACGGAATACGGTGCACCCCAAGAAGTCCTCTGCGATAATTCCAAAGCGTTCAACCAATTACGTAGCGGGACGTTCGGTTCAGTTCGGTCGAAATCTTCCTCGCATCCAAGGGAAGCATGCCGATCACAGGACGACCTACTACTCAAGGGAAAAACGAACGATCACACCGTACATTACAACGCTTCTTAACCGCGAATGAATATTTGACTCGTTCAGAGCCACCGATATTCCGCAGGAGAGCCACTCGTTATTCCGGTTCAGAGCCACCGAATATTTTGGTTCAGAGCCACCCCCGATTTTCAACTCAAGGGTGGCTCCAAACAGCTCACCAGCATTCTGCGGGAACCAGCTTATTGTTCAGCCTGCGCTATCGATTCACGCATGTTGAACCCTCCGGTTTCCACCCAGATCGTGTGGTGAACTATCCGGTCCTTGATTGCATCGGCCAACGCACCAGCCCCCAACCGGGCATGCCAGTCTGACTGCTTGTACTGGGTGCAGAAGATCGTTGTCGAAGCATCGTAGCGTCGCTCCATCAGCTCGAAAATGAACTTCAAGAACCCGCCGGCCGGAGGATCCAGCAGCCACTCATCAAGTACCAAGACGCTGTAATTCGAGTATTTACTCAGCAGCTTCAGCTGGCCAAGCTGTTTGGCAGTGGCTTGTTGCCATTCCTCTTCCAGATCAGGCAACCTCACATAGCCAGTCCGATAGCTATGCACGCAGGCCTGCTTGGCAACAGCGCACGCTAGGTACGATTTTCCTGACCCGGTGAAGCCTTAGAAGACCAGATTCCTGTTCAGCTCAATGAAATGACAAGTCGCTAACTGAGCGAGCAAGGACTGGTTCAGGCCCCGTTCTTCGATCCGGTCCACTCGGCGCAGGTCAGCAGCGGGATACCTCAGCTTTGCACGGCGGATCAGACCGTTGGCCTTGGCATTGACGAATAATCCGTGGGCTTGGTCTACGGCCATCTCGATGCGCTGTTCAACGCTCAGGGACATGCTGAGCACATCGTCTTGGGCTTCGAAGGCCGTGAGCAGGTCGCCGGCGGCCATTTCGCGCAGTTTGCGCTTGGTCTCTGTATTCAGATTCATGAGTTCTTCCTCGCGTAGTAGTCGCTGCCACGCACATATCCACTGCTTTCTTCTGAAACTGGCGCGAGGGCGGTATCTTTCCAATGCTCGTCTTGCCGATTGAGCAAGATCGGATGCAGATGCGCGTAGCGCGGGGACTTGATCCTGGATTGCAAAGCGACGAAGCAGGCGTTTTCCAAACGCTGTGCACCGTATTTCGAGGACAAGCGCAGCACCGCCAGCGCAGGGTTGATCCCTTGCTCGGGCACCGGGGCAGAAATGAAGATCTTGTCGATGACTTCCACTGTGTTCGGGCCGATGCAGTGCGCCCAGCCACGTAACCGATTGGCGTCCCATGCCCGGTATTTACGCTCGGGTGGGATATCGGCGTCGTTGGTCTGGTACTGGTTAACCATGGTGGATGGGAAGATCGGGTGGCTGCTCAGGCGTTGCGACTGCAGATATACTTCCAGCACTGTGGAGGTGATGCGCAGGTCAACGGTCGCGCCGACATGCTTGAGCGGGACGGAGTAGAAGCTCTTCTTCCACGTCACGTAGCTGTTCTTGGCGACTTTGCGACCGGTGGCCCAGGTGCTGATCTCGTACGGGACTGCTGGCAGATCCCGTAGCAGGGGCTGCTCTTCTTCGGTGAATACGCTCTGGCGGGAACCGGCACGCTTTTGGAAGGGCTAGGCGTTGCATGCGGCGGCCTGACGATAAACCGCGGCTCATAACTCGCCGAGGGTGGTGAACTTTTCCTGGCGCAGAGAGGCGATCACCCAGGTCGCTACATGCCCCACGGTGTTTTCCACGCTGGACTTGTCTTTGGGTTTGCGTACGCATCCTGGCAGGATTGCCGAGCTGTAATGCTCAGCGAGGTGCAGGTAGGTGTCGTTGAGGATGATTTCACCGTCGGTGGGGTGCTTGATGACTCCGGTTTTTAGGTTGTCGCACACGATCCTCGGGACGCTGCCGCCCAAGGCGGTGAACATCGCTGCATGACAGTGCAGCCAGGAATCTTGCCGCATATCGGTGCAGGGTTCCACGAATGCGTACCGGCTGAACGGAAGACAGGCGACGAACAAGTAGACGGTGGATTGTCGGCCGGTGACTGGGTCGTGCAAGGCCATGGTCGGACCTGACCAGTCAACTTCGACGCTGACTCCAGCTTTGTGTTCGACCCTCGAAGAAGCACCGTGTTCAAGCACGTAGCGTTGATAGGACTTACAGAACCGGTCATAGCCGATGAACGCGGCACCGGTGGTTTTGGATTTGTCGGCGTATCCGGCGTGCAGGAGCTTGAGGTTCGTGCCGACTTTGGCCAATTCTTTGTGGACGGTGGGCCAGTCTGGTTGGGTGAACACGGTCTCGTGTTCGCTGCGGCCAGGAAATAGCAGCTGGTAGACCTGTTCATCGTTCAGGTCTTTGAGCTCATCCCACGTGCGAGATAGAGCGTCTGCGGCGGTGATGACTTCGGCAATGCTGTTGTGGGAAATGCCTTGGGTGGACGCGATGGCGCGTCCGGAGAAACCCTCGGCGCGAAGCTGGAGTATTCGCTTCGCTTTGATCTTTCGTACCATTGGAAATGGCTCCTTCCACCACACAGGCTGATGCATGGTGGGAGGAGTTTATACAGGGTGGCTCTGACAGAGAATATTGCTGTTTACGAGTGGTGGCTCTGAATCGCAATTTTGGTGGCTCTGAACGAGTCAAATATTCACCGCGAACAAGCCACAGGACCTAGCCGACGTGCAGCGGCTGCTGAAACGGTATCGAGAACACTACAACAAACGGCGACCGCATCAATCCTTGAGCCAAGCCACTCCACATTCTGCTTGGGACCAGCTAGAGCATACACCGGCGACTGAATCGATCCACTTATCAGTATTGGAGGCAAAAGCTGCCGAATATCTCAGTAAGCGTCGATTGGCCCAGTCCACGCTCAGTAGGTTGGATGTGGTGGTGTCAAAGACGGGTGAAACCATGAAAAGCACTCATGATGCATCGGCTCCAGTGCCCCTGCTGGAATCAAACCAGATACTCGTAGAAGTGACGAAGGAAAATCGGAGCACATTCTTTCAGGGGTTTCATATTTCGTTGCCCACATCGTTCGCTCGCCGCCAGTTCATCAGGACGATTACAGACAAAGAATTTTTGTTATCTGACCCTGAGACGAGCGAAGTTGTCATGTCATTCCCATTACCGATGGTGGCGCTCAAAGTTGAGGGGAAAATCGTTTCCTCTTATGCAATCAGAGGCATTCAGATGACGCTCATGACTCGACAATGGGAGAAGAAGGCTGAGCAGTACCGTGCCATCATTCAGGCGAGGGAAGAGCAATCACCGACTATCTTCGAACACAACTAATTTGCAGGCAATTACCAACCAATCAGCCAGGTTGGTAACTGAATACAAAGTATTGATATCCGCTGTCCACGAAGTCGTGAGTTTCAGTGTCCACGAAGTCACGAGATTTCACACCTTGTTGGAAGAACAGGAGTACCTTTGAGCGATATTCTGCTCACGGTACGTCCGGTGCCGGTTCACGATTTGCACTGGGACCACACATGAATTGGTGCGGACCTTCCGGATGAATGTCATGACCTCGGTTCTAGCCTACGGTGAGCATGTGAATTAGTGTCCTTTTCGACCGATCAAACGGGTAAACAGACAGGGCAATTAATATTGGCTTTACTCAATCACTAACCCAAGCACGAAACAGGTCAGGCAACGTATCGGAGTTCCCGAAGGTACTGACAACATTCAACAGGGATCGACCCAGCCACCGTTCAGGTGGCTACCCGGCTGCTGGATCAGCAGAAGATCGAAGTGCAAAGCTACCGCGATTACATGGACATCCTGGACTTGGGCAACGGCTTGAACCGGAGCGTGCTGGAGCGGTACTGCCAGGATGTCTGGCAAGAACCCGCGTACCAGCATCAGCTAGACCTGGATCAAACATCGGTTCACCGTGCTATGTGCCGAGGCCGCCAAGTACGCCCCACAATTGAAACCCGACCGCTTCAACAATCGCGCCCGCCTGGTGGGTCCGCGCATGAGGAACTTGGCTGTCAATCTCGTTGTCTTCTTCCTCGACGTCACATTTTCAATTGCTAGTCTCAAATGAAGAGGCGTTCGGAAAACGCTTCAGAAAAGCTTCCTCTATTTGATCAGACAACGATTCGTAGTCCTCCACTTCACCGTCATTTATACAAATAACCCGCTCTTTACCCTCTCGAATAGTTTGCGTCAAATCGTTTACGCTCGTTTTATCAGTTTGAAAGTATCTGCCGTAGCTAGATGGTTGTACGGTGGTAAACACACCGGAACAAAGTTGCCAATAATAGAACAGAAATGGATTAATATCATGAAACTGTCGAAATTTAGATTCCGAAGTCAGCTTCAGCTCGTCTGAGGCAAAATTCCAGACAGTTGAGTATGTAGATTTCAGCAGTGCCAACGGTAGGTGATGGTTATGAAACCCTGTAAATCGATGCCATGGGAGTAGTGCGATATTCTGAATGAAATGATGGCCCAGTCGGAGACTAAACCAATCAAATAGCCTCCGCTTAATAACAATTCTTTTATTAAAATTCTCGTTGATAACACGAATATTATTCAACATGGCATGCGATATATTGTCTCCAACAGATAAGGCATTCATTACTGGAATCGCTGCTGGACGACCTTTAGGGAAGAAATGATTTCTATCAATCTGATTAAGAACATACATATCATCGTTGAAGTATACAAATTTTTCACTAAGGTCAGGGATTCTATGTAAATATATCTCAATCACGCGAGAATTAAAGGTTGGCAGATACTCGCCAGGAATAAACTGTTCATGATGGACTACGACAAGCTTCGGGTGCTGCGATTTGAGCCAAGAGGGCAGCGGGTTAACGGTAACTAAGAAAATCTTGCGAACCCATTCACAGTTTTCTTCTATTGCCCTAAACCAATAACGAAGTGCGCCCCAATCTCGAAAGCGAGATTCCGAAGCACCTTCCCTCGTTGTTCGCCGATCACCCAAATATGCGTTCTTCATTTCACGCCATTCTAAGTCGTCATCATCGACCCACGTAACAACGAAATCGATTGGTTCAAAAGTCGTCATTTCAATCCTTTTATAATCGAACTATGAAATTCCAGAAAATAATGTGAATGTATCATTTGAATGGTAGTTCATTAGCTAATGATAAAATCTAAAGAGTCGGGGCGACTGTTTGAGTAACAACAATAACTAAAGCATAATAACAATTAGACTCTAAATCTTTTCTCTAAGAATTTGTCGATACAGGTCATTGACTAATTCATCTCTTCTGTCTGGACTGAACTTTTCAACTAGATTTTCAGCAGCGTTTATACCCATATTCATACGGGTTATTGAATCTTCAAGAAGACCCGCAAGATGGTCTGCGAGAACATCGAACCGTCCTTCGTCTGCAAGCAACCCAGTGACCTTATTGAGAACTATTTCTGATACAGCTCCACTGTCATAAGATACTACAGGTAGTTGCGCAAGTGCTGCTTCAGCAAAAACAATCCCAAAAGACTCAGTGGCACCATCGGGCGTTACTTTTGAAGGGTTTAGCAAGACAGCGGAATGAAGCATCAGTTCTCGAATCTCTTCCCTACTACACACACCTCGAAACTCGACATTTATCGCTAATTCGCTAGCGAGAGTCTTCAAAGTCTTCATCAGCATTCCATCACCAGCTAAAATGAGAGGATGTTCTTTCTGCAATTCAGCTGGCAGCAAAGCGTATGAACGCAAGGCATCTTCACCACCTTTTACTGGAACTAAACGTCCGACAAATAAAACACCTCTACGGAGATCTACGCTTGGTGACTCGCAGGTTTCTGAAACCAAGTTGAAATGAGGCGGAATCACTTTGATCTTCTCAGGAGCTCCACCCAGCTGCTCAATTCTTTGCGCTAGAAAGTGAGAGTTTGCCACGAGACCATCTGCGTACTTAAAAAGACCTTTTAGGCGCCGTCGATACAACTTTCCTTGGAAAGTATCACGATTTGGCAAGACGTTTATATCGACCCCGTGAAATGACACCACGAGAGGTATATTAAGCATTCTAGCCAAGGGTAGAATCTTTACTGCACCTGACCCAAAGTGTGCATGTATTAGCGCCGGTTTTACTTCCTTAAGCCAGTTATAAATTTTGAAATCGAATCGCAATATATCAAATATTCTTTGTCGAAGTCTCGTGACATTATCGAATAGGAGCACATCTTCTTGCGTCGTAAGAGGAGACTCAACTCTGGTTAACCCCACAAGCAGTGGGTTCCATCGGCTTTTCACGAGGGACTCATAATGGCTCCGAATAAAAGTTTCTGATTCAGGAAGTATTCGTTCACGAAATATTAAAATGTTTTCCACGTTTTTAACCGTTAGCAGTTTCATTCCGTATTCCTTCAGCAGCCGTTAAATACGTATCATGAAGGTCATCCTTGAATTTAGACCACTCAAATATATCTCTGTCTATTAAATTATTCATCCCTTGTTTCGAATTCAATACCTGAATCGCAGTTTCGACTTGATTGTGATCATTAATTCTAACGGCACAGCTTGCAGTCGTAAGCTGACTGAGTTCTTTCATACCACCTATCTCCGAGGTCAGAGTAGGAATTCCCAAAAGTGCGGCTTCGATTAGGACTAAGGGCGCGTTCTCAAACCATAGTGAGGGTAAAACCAAAATATTCATCTGTTTAAGATAAAGAGGAACTTCGGAAGCTGCTACATACCCATGAAATTTGACTTGTACTTCAGAGCGAAGTCCTTGATCGCGGATTGATGCAAGTATTTTTGATTCTCCAGAACCAACTATATGAAGAATAATATTTCTCTTGATACTGGTATTGCCAAGTACCTCAATGAACTCTTGTACACCTTTTTCTGAAGATACACGCCCTAAAAAGCAGAGATTTATTTTGGAGTTATCAACTGAAACTTTTTTCGGATTAGTGTTCTCAATTTCACTACTGCAAGTAATTGGGTTTCTAACTACTTTAATTGGTATCTCAGGGCATCGAATACTAATTATTCGAGCAAGAAAATTGCTGGGCGACACTACCATGTCTATTACTTTTCTGAGATCGAGAATTTTATACGCAATAAAATACTGGGATAGCTTCATCGTAGAATGGACCCACGTCCGGTTATCCCATCGGCGAAAGAGATTGAGTCGCCTTTCAGTGGGTTCTAGATTATGCCGTTCGCCATTTCGAAAGTATTGGAATCCTGAGTTAGGCGAGACAATATGATAATCATGAGCGGTAAATATTACACTCACTTTCGGAGAATCTTTCTTGTTCTTGTATAAAGATATCGCCCACAATGCGCTAGGGGACAAGGAGTGGTAATAGTTCTGAATGTGTATAATATCGGGCCGAAATCTATTTAGTTCACGATATAGCCGTCTCGCTGTTCCGAATGAAAAAACATATGAGAACGGGTTCTTAGCCGGCACTCCAGTAAATACATGTGTCGTGTCACCGTTCTCGATGGAAGCTTTGATCGTTGCTCTAAAAACTGACTCTGCCCCGCCTCCTTCAAATGCATCTGCCACATGTAGTACTTTTGACATACTTCCTCTTTTTTATACTAGTTGGAATATTGCCGAGACGTAACAAGCGAACCCCCGGCTGGCTTAGCTCCTGGAAATCGCTCTCTGCCTCCTATATTATCTCAGCTGATTCATAAACAATGTGTCTAATGAGTACGGTATTAACTTCTGCGATTGCGCCCGTTCCTGCTTCGATAGCTTCTTTCTAGTTTGAATTGTTTAGTTTCCCAAGTCATCCGTTGGAAACCGAGGAAGGGTAGATACTTCAGACTGTCGAATGAGAAGTAGGTTTTTCAACACCCTTGCCGTTTCAAAGTAGTTGAAACACAACTATTTCTCAGCAGGGCGCGTCGTCCGAGTCTATGATGACAACTGAAGATTGAGTCTGGTATTTTCCATTTTCACTAGCCATAGCGTTAGATATTCAGTGTTAATTGTTATGTCTCAGGACATAGGTGACAGTTATGCATCAAGACATCGGTGACAAACCAGCATGTTGTGGTGGTGACACTTTTGGTTAGTTAATCCAGTCGTGGTCAACTGCAATGGGAAGTTGTGAAATCCAATGAACCCATAGACCCTCGCCTGCGCCTGGAGATCGCTCAGTGGCCAGAAGATGCCCCGCGCGGCGCGGTCAGCACCTTTTGCCTGACCAATGAAATCAGCCGTAAAACGTTCTACAAGATCAGAGCCATCGCCCGCAAGCAAGGACAAGCTGCCGCCCTTGAACCACGCTCCCGCCGCCCGCAACACTCCCCGCGCCAGCTCGACGAGCAGATCAAGGATGAAGCGGTGAAAGTCCGTGCCGCGTTGGAAGCCTCGGGACTGGACCACGGACCGATCAGCGTGCACGACAAGATGAAGTCCATGGGACTGGATGCGCCGTCGACTGCCGCCCTGTCGCGGATCTTCCGCGAGCGGGACGTAGCCCGCGCTGAACCACGCAAGAAGCCCCGCGCCGCCTGGCGCCGGTTCGTCTATCCCGCCCCGAATGCCTGCTGGCAGCTGGACGTCACCGAATACGTGCTGACCGGAGGACGTAAATGCGTGATCTTCCAGCTCCAAGATGACCATTCACGTCTGGCCGTTGCCTCTCTGGTCTCCTCCAGCGAGACGAGTGAAGCGGCCGTGGCGGTAGCGAAGAAGGGCATCGCAGCGCGCGGTGTTCCCCAGCGTCTGCTCACTGATAACGGCCGTGCACTGAACCCTTCACGGCTGGGCCACCATAGCCAGCTGTTCATCTTCATGAGCTCATTAGGGGTGGAAATGATCACCGGCAAACCTTACAAACCAACCACCCAAGGTAAGAACGAACGGTTTCACCAGACCTTGTTCCGCTACCTGGACAAGCAGCCGATCGCCAGTACCATGGACTAACTGCAACGGTTTGTCGACGCGTTTGACGAGATCTATAACCAGAAGAGCCCCCATCAGGGGTTACCGGGCAGAATCACCCCACAGCAGGCCTGGGACGCCACCGAGCCAGCCCTGCCGCCGCGCAGGCCACGCGTTGAACCGATGGAGCCAGCGATGGCGCTTCAGGCAGAAACTGACCCGTTGCGGCCCAGAGATCCTGCGTCGTCTCAGATCGATGCCCTCCCGCAGACCCCAGACGGGCAACAACAACCTTCAGCAGCGGTATCACCGGTTTCATCAAAGCTCACCGGCAGCCTACAAAGCGCAGAGCCTGCCGGGAGGAGTCGGCTAAAGGTGTATTCCAACGGAAGGGTGCAGTTCAACAAGGTGATGTATTCGCTGACCACCCGCATGGCTACCCGGACCGTGGTCATTCAATGGAGCCCGGAAGAGATCTTCTTCGCGACCTCGGACGGTGAGGTGTTTGCGGTGTTCGACTGGCCGCAGCCAGGGGTCAAGCACGTGGGCATGAAGTCGGCCAAGCACGTATTTGGTTGAGAAGTATTGAATCCAACACGTCGGTGACAGCGGGCAGATACCGGAGTCCTGATGCGGGAATGTCACCGATGTGTTGATTCAAGAAGTGTTACCGAAGGCTTGATGCAGAATTGTCACCTATGTCCTGAGGCATCACATTCGATGAAGTAGACGAATCTCTTCCCACTTTGCCATATTAATCACGTGTTCAGAATGACTGATAAATGGTCCGGTGGGTTCAACTTTCAAGGGTCCGTATTCAGCAAGCGTCGACTGGAAGACTAAGCAGGACCAAGGAGCCCAATATTGTCAGAAATAGATGAGTTTACGAAAATTATGTTTCGGGACTGGATCGTACGTTGTCCCGAAAAACTAATTTACCGCCCAAAATAACGTAATTCTTCTAGTCAAGGAGGCCTATCTCTAACCGAAGCTGATTTTTTTCACTTGATCTTCGCTACATACAAAAGCTGAGACGAAATAACATCAACAAGTTCGCTAATTTGATTTGCTACGTTCTCATGAACTCTAGGTCTAGCCCCGATCGGATC
This sequence comes from Glutamicibacter uratoxydans, assembly GCF_006539925.1. Lineage (GTDB taxonomy): Bacteria > Actinomycetota > Actinomycetes > Actinomycetales > Micrococcaceae > Glutamicibacter > Glutamicibacter uratoxydans. The sequence goes on from NZ_BJNY01000030.1 coordinate 16,458, forward strand.
CGTGATGTCGTCTGAGCTCCCTAGAATAACTTGAGCGCGATGAAGTGCTGAACGTGTGACCAACTCATCGACAGAATAACAAGATCCTTGCAATTTCAATGATAGTTTCGCAAATTCAGACAAAGTAAATGTTCTGTGCATGGCTAAAGGGTACTTTTGAATAAGTTCATCCCTCTGGGCCCGAGTCATCGTTAGTAAAAGATTCGCTGCTTTAGGGTAATCCACTGTTATTTGCTTCGCTACAAGACCCTCTGGATCACCGCCGTGTAAAATCAACTGATGAGCTGCATCACGATCCATAGGTGCCCCCACTACGGCATGAAGTCCAGCACTAGTCACTTCAAAACGATGATCATCAGCCAAACGAACTCTAAGTAAGGATTCAGCTAAAGGCGATCGACAGATGTTACCGGTACAAACGGTAACGATCGTGAAGAGGGGATCGTAATTGGTTTTATGCCTCACGAATCAGAAACTCTTCTACCACGCCGAACTTGTGGAATCTCCAGATAGTCTGAAGTCTCCGAGTTGGTAGTTTCTGCTAATCCTTCAACATTGCTCTGATGCTTCTGTAAAATATTGTCGAAATCATCTATTGGAATAGCACCTGTTGTGGTTTCGGGTTCTTGTATCTGACCATAGTACGAACGGTAACGGTAACCATAGCCATCGCTTATTTGTCCCTTGCCACTAACTCCATTAATTATGATACCTAGAATACAACCGTTGACTTTCGTTACATTTTCGAGTGCCGCTTTGAGTTCATCATAAGTAGTTCTATTGGCACGCGTCACGATGAGTGCGCCATCGGTTCGAGCCGTGAGAATCGCTGCATCAGTTACCGGTAGAAGCGGTGGTGCATCTATGAGCACGATGGCATGTTCTGCGAGATCGTCAATAATATCGTGAAGAGCCTTGGATGCTAGCAGTTCACTCGGATTTGGCGGAATCTTCCCAGCACCGAGAACGAATAATTTACCGGAATTTCCATGTGCTTGAAGAACATCAGTAAGACGCGCTCTACCTATGAGCACGTCTGTGAGACCGACGCCTTCTAGCAAACCAAAAGTCTTTGCCACCATCGGACGACGGAGGTCACCATCAATTACAACAACATTCTGCCCAGATGCGGCTATGGTACTAGCTAAGTTTGCAATAAGAGTGGATTTACCTTCCGAAGGAAGCGCGCTCGTAATAACAATCTTTCGAGGAGGGTTGTCGATACTCATAAACTGGAGGTTAGTTCGCAGCTCACGCAGTGCCTCTGCTATCGCATATTCTTCTCGTCCCTTCTCGCTTCTGTCATTACCACCTGTACTTTCGAGCATGCGATGTTCGGAAGTAAATCCATTGTGAAAAGGTATAGTTCCGATTACCGACATGTTGGTTTCGCGTTCAACCTCTTCAATAGAATGAACTCGACGATCGAAAATATTCCGGAGTAGCGCATATCCAATTGCAATAGCTGCTCCGATGAGCAAACCAATTAGCAGAGACAACTTCTTGTTGGGGGATATAGGTTCCTGTGGAAGTAAGGCAGAGTCCAACGACCTAAAGGAGACAATCGAAGCGCCTTCATCCTTGGCAGAAACATCTGCATTTTCAATTTCAGAAACCTGCTGGCCAATTGCATCTATCCATGCCGCAGCTAGGTCACGGGAACCTTCTGCTGAGTCAGCTTCCGCGGTGACCTTCATTGTTGCTGTATCGATTGGGTTAGTGACTGTAATCTGACGGAGCAGACTGTCAGCTGGAACGTCGATTCCAAGTTGTTCAGCGGCTAAATTTGCAACAGTAGTAGACTTGGCAATGTCTAGATAAGATTTGATGCGAGACTTCGCATAGCTTTCACCTATAGTTGCCTTGCTGATGTCACTATTCACACCCGTAGTCAATAAGCCGCTAGCGGATGCCGCATATACTTTGGGCTGAGCGAACGCCCAGCCTACTCCAACTAGCCCGCCGACTACCGTGATAGCGACTACAGCGATCCAATGAGCACGAAAAATTCGCCAGTAGTCTTTCAACTCCACGAGCGTAGTCCCTTTCGGTTTTCTGCCAAAGAGCAGAAGAGCATTCTATCATCTAGCAACATTTTAGCTTAGTTGACTGGATATAATGAAACATTAAGCTGAAGAAGCAAGAGATACTATCAATTACGCCCAACAGGTAGGCACTCAAGAAATAGATGATCTCACCCAAATATCGAGCTCAGATTGAAATCGCTCTGCTGAAAATCTTGTCGCTGATTCTTTAATAACTTTCGCGTCCAATTTCAAAACGCTGTCGACAGCATTGCAAATTTCCTTATCATCACGCCAGTCATGAATATGAGCTCCATTAATTCCATTTATTACCGTTTCAGTTGTCCCCCCGTAATTACTCACAATAACTGGCGTCCCGGAAGCAAGAGCTTCGACAGGCATTATCCCAAAATCTTCAATCGCAGGAAAGACCAATACGGAAGCAGCTCGATACAAAGCGCGTAAAAGATTAGTCGAAGGCTCCTCAATCAATGTAAGTGCGATATTCATCTCGATTCCAAGATTCTTTAGGCGATTCAACTCCGGACCTCCCCCAGCCAGAACAACAGGAAGACCGCTAAGCGCACCGGCGCGTATCACAACATCCATCTTTTTGTACGGCACGAACCGCGATGCGCCCAAAATAAAAGCAGAAGGAAGGTTCAACAAAAACTCCTGTTCGCGAGGAGTCAAGACGTTCTCATTGAAATCTGAAATCTCTGAGACATCAACTGGAGGGTATATAACGCTTGATTCTAGACCCCAAGAGTTAGCAATTCGGTCCTTAATGAATTTACTGTTAGCAGCAATACCTGAAAGCGAAGAAGCACGGTATCGATCAAGTGGTCTTAAGGCTCCGGCTACCGTCTTGGCGATCATACTATTGCCGCGTTCGTCGAGCTCTGGAAGCCAAACGTAGCGTGCCGGAGTATGCACATAGGCAAGTCTTGGAATGTCGTGGTTAACGCCACTAAAGGTTGCATGATGAGCAAAAGCATGCGAGGAAATAAGCATCCAGTCATACTTCACATCGGTACGCATTCCTCGCCATGCCCATGGCATGAACGGTAGTGCTAAAGCTTTCCTCCCCCGGAGTGGCGTATGCGCGACTGGGGACTCGAACACGTTCCTGCCCTGATACCGACCAGGTGCGTCGTTCCATGCACACCACAAATCCGCGTCGGGATACAGATCCATCATGGAGTCCACGACCTTTTCGGCGCCACCAAATTCTTCGATCCATTCGTGAACAATAGCACCACTCATAATTAATCTACCCCAAGATAATCAGTCACAAAAAATTTTATTTACTTAATCGTTTTAAAGTTTGAAAATAATGGTTTGACTCCCCTGGCTAATCGTTTACACCATAAGGAGAACCAGTTTGATGCACTACCACCGGCAATTCGCTCGGATTCTAGGAGTATTGCACGAGACGGAAAGATAAATCGGAATAAAATTAATGGCCTCATTCTCAAAGGAACCATTCGAAGCGCATAGCAGTACGCAAATACCCTATTTTTCTTACCGCGCCAAACCCAATTATCTGGTAAAGCTTCAGGCTGAGAAAATTCGTGCTCCGGAAACGCCATACTCAATGGTTCATGTAGGACGGCGCTTGCACCTAGCTCCCGTGCCAGGCGGATCGTCTCAGCTCCAGCTGTCATCAGCGTATCACGGGCAACCAAGACTCTATCGGAGGTTCCGGTGGTACCGAAATTTGGCCGCAAGACATGCAACGATTGAATAATTGCATGGCATTCCATAGACGGAACTTCTACATCAACGGAGGCAAACTCATGTTTAGTCAAAGAGGTTGCGAATCGATCGAATGCTTCTTCGGAATCTAGAGCTACTCCAGGAAAATGTTCATGAATATCAAGCTCGCACCCCCATCTGTCTGGCGACAGGGTAGTAGAATGGTTAACCTTTGTGCCTTGCCAGATCCCTGGTTGAACTTTCCAACCCCAAGGTTCCATTAATTTCACCAAACACTCGAGTTGAGATGGTCTTACCCAAACGTCGACATCGCCCGAATGGAAACGAGTGCGCAATCCTTGACTGCGAAGAATCGGGCCCTTAACAAAAATGACATCAATTTTTGCATCACTCGCAATGCTTTGGACAAGCGCATAAACAAGTTCGTGGAGGGGCGAGCTCAACCAAGGAGTACATACGTCAACGATATGATTCGAATGTTTACCGGAACTCGTCGCGATTCCCACATGTTCAAAATCAAGAATCAGTTCTAGTTCCTCAGACGAAAGGTGTTCTTCTGATACCTGTCCTTCAAGGAGCCTTTGCCAAAGAACGGCAGGTGGTCCTACCAATCCAAGCGGCTCAGCAAGAGGGTAAATCGGTAAAACAATGAAGTCGACATGCGCGAATGGGCCATCCCACTCACGCATATCTAATGCACCAAAAGAAACTGCGTTCCAAGTTCTCATTTTTGTATCATTTTCACTATTGACAATTTTTTGTTACAAATCTGAGCGTTGGTCGATAATTAACTGCAAAATACGAATTCAACTGGCGCACTGCTTAATCTCTACCAAAAATATCTCTTGTGTAAATCTTCTCTTCAACATCGTCAAGTTCCATAGTAAAACGATTTGCAACGATGATATCGGCGCGATCTTTGAATTCACTCAAATCTGAAACTACTTCAGAATGATAAAACTCCGCGCTCGTTAAGGACGGCTCGTATACTATAACACTAATACCCTTAGCCTTGATCCTTTTCATAATACCCTGAACTGCAGACTCACGGAAATTATCGGAACCATTCTTCATAATCAATCGATAAATACCAACTACGGAAGGATTGGATTTGAGTATGTCTTCGGCGACAAAATCTTTCCTAGTTCGGTTAGCGTCCACGATCGCTGAAATGAGATTCTGAGGTACTTCAGCGTAATTCGCCAAAAGCTGTTTGGTGTCTTTTGGCAGGCAATAACCACCATACCCAAATGACGGATTATTGTAATGGGATCCAATTCTTGGATCCATCCCTACACCAGTAATGATCTGAGCAGAATCAAGATCACGTGATGCAGCATATGTATCAAGCTCGTTAAAATATGCCACTCGTAATGCTAAGTAGGTGTTGGAAAACAGCTTGATCGCTTCGGCTTCAGTTGGATCAGTAAGAAGAATCGGGACTTTAGATTCGAGGCTCCCCTCCAACAGCAGTTCAGCTAGTTCGGCTCCTTCTGCTCCTCGCTGTCCGACTACAATCCGCGACGGGTGAAGGTTATCGAATAGTGCGCGCCCTTCCCTAAGAAACTCAGGCGAGAAAATGATCGTAGTGGCCGGATAACGTTCTTGAATACTTTTGGTAAACCCGACTGGGACAGTAGATTTAATCACGATAGACGCTGCAGGATTCACAGAAATTGCTGTATCAATAACACTCTCTACAGTAGATGTATCGAAATGGTTCGTTTCTGTATCGTAATTGGTTGGAGTGGCGATAATAATATAACGTGCATCTAGGTATGAGGATTCCGAAACAACTTCAGCTGACAGATTAAGTTTTGCGTTGGCTAAATAGTCTGATAGTTCAGCATCGATGATGGGCGATTTCTTCTGGGAAATTAGTTGAATACGATTTTTGTCAATGTCAACCGCTACGACATTATGGTGGCGTGCTAGTATAACGGCATTTGAAAGCCCTACATATCCAGTGCCAACGACTACAATTTTCATTCAATTCTCCTATTGAAAACTCAAAGCTATTCATTTTGGTTACATCATTTGTGACGTCGAGACGATTATCAGTATAGTCCAACTTTTTAGTGCCGGACCCAACTTTCCCTGCGCGGCTAACAGACTGTTGAGATAAGCAAAGTTTCCATAGGAACGCTCTATGAGCCAAAATAGTGGAAAGCTACAAATTGCTATCTATCAATAAACCGTGCCTATGCGAGATGGAGGCCAGGCGCGAAATAATACAGGGCCAACGACATCCTCTCTAGCAACCTGCTTTGAACAATTTCCACTCGGCTTTTCGCCACGACAGGCATAAACAGAATCATTTGAGTCCGATCGATGATCACCGAGTACAAGATACTTTCCAGTTTGAACGACAATCGGAGGAAAGCAGCGTTTCGATCGAGGAGATGTTTCACAATCCAAAGATCCATATCGAAATGGGAAATCATCATACACATAGTTCTCATGAATCGGGTTTCCGTTCAGCATTAAAGTTCCTGTTGCGCTGCAGCAACTCACAGTGTCCCCCGGAACTCCAATAATTCTTTTGACCAGTGCATGATGATTCGTAGCGCCAAATCCGAGGATATCTCCGGCTGTACCTGCAATTCTTTTCAGTACGTTTCCTTCAGCGGACTGTCCCCAGTCAGGAGATGCGTTGAAAACAACAATCTGGCCGTGTATCGGATTCGATTGGCGATTCTGTAATCGATTAACATAGATTCGATCACCACTTTCCAAGGTCTTTTCCATAGAATTGCTTGGTATATCGTAGGGTTTTACCAAGAACCCGTGTACTCCCGAAACTAAAACCACTGCCAAGACCAAGTGGAAGACTATTGAAGATCTAATTCTTTGCCATAATCTATTTCGCGAAGGATCCGACCTATTCGTCTTTCTTTCCACTATTTCACCTATCTTAAATCATTAATATTATTGGAAATAATTCCAGCTTCGATAAGCTTATCTGAAGCTTTAATGATGGCTGATTTCGTATCCATGTGTGGCGCAGGTCCAAAAGATGCTTCTATTCGGTTTATCAGTTGCTGCCATGATTCTAGATTGCATGAAGATCGCCATAGTTGTGGACCGATGCCGTCGAGGAGTATCGCTTGTTTGTCTTTGGTAAAGACAACGGTACCGTCTGAACATTCAACAGCGTCAACAACGTTGAGAGGAATAAAAGCCGTATCCGTCCTTGGCATTCTATTCTCATCTGGCATTATGGATGTCCAACGTGGCACTTCGCGCGAGTCAAATATTTGTTCAACTACTCTGTGTATTCTTTCTGGAGTACCTACAGTCATCACTTTAAAACCGCCAACTTTTGAAGCAAGTGACGCGAGCTTTGCAAGTGGTCGATGAATTTCTCCCAGATAACTGGTTTGTTCGATAGCCATCATGAGCCCCTGTGCAAGGCCTATTGGCTCAAGCACCGTGTCCGATTCGATTGTGTCCGGTCGCTTTAGCAATGCTATTCCTGAAAGAATTAATGGAGCAGTAGGAAGTGGCAGGAGATGGAGCGTACTTGGAGCTACTTGCACCTTGAATTCATGACCATCGGTAATAATGGATAGTGGTTTTCGGTACGGTAAGACTTCTCCTTGAAAATTGACTGCAACAGTTTCATCTGAAACATAACCGTAATGTAAGCCAAGGTGACGCATCGTTGTCGTCTTACCGACCCCTGATGGCCCAATGATCATTGCAACTTTTCCATCGTCGCGAGCAATTCCACCTGCATGGAACATTAAGAGATCGCCAGAATGAGCTCGTAGAGCTGCAAGAGTGACTTCCGTGCTTAGAACCGACTGAATTCGCTCAAATTTCTTATCATCAACTACTCCTAGGTCGACTTCAAGTATCGTTTTCTTGTTTTGCCGTGGAGTAGGAGAGTCCGCCCAGACTTCAGTAAGCCGCTGCATTAACTGCTCAGCATAACCCGTTGCACTGGTATCCGGCACCGTGAGGCGAACAAGTACGGAAACCCCAAAAGCATGTATGATCTTTTCTGCTCGTAGGCAAGTAACTTTTGTTTTAATCACCGTTGACTCTCTTCACCCGTACTATTTTCGAGAATATGTTTCGCAACCCATAAACTTTAATATTAAGGAACCATAAAAATTCGACCAACATTGAAAGGAATACCGATATTTCAATACGTTCTCGTCGAAAGACGACTCATTGCCTACATTCTAGTCGATTGCCGCGACTATCACCGTAAATTTGGTTCGCTTAGGTAGGGATTGCTAGTCATAGCAGCGTTGGTCCCCTAAGTAGCATGCTGCGTCTGAATCACCGTAATCTCAATCAACGCCTAGACTGTTGTCATTCCACTGAATATGGCAGATGCTTCAACAAGATTCCTAGCTGCCCAATTGTCAGCTTAGGTGTCAGTGTCGAAATTCTTTCAGAGACCATTACAGCAAGTACCGATATTAGCTGTGTATGATTGCCATGGCATTCAGTCGGTTCTGACGCGACACTTCGTCTTTTTTCCTAGAATACTAGGCCGAATTCTCCAACACGACTACAAAGCTCTGTGCTTCGTCAAGTTTGAGGTAGGCCGTTAAAGCACCTAAAAGTAGGCCACTTCAGCACGGTTTTATGCCACTTCCGCTTACCGTTTCCAGGGCACTGAGCACCGATGGATTCACCCGAGGTAGCCAACACCATTAAACGGAACAGCGTCACTCACCAACGAAATAATGGGTCTGCTTATCATAACGTTCATCAACCCGGTACGGCTGACCACGGAACTGCAACAACCTCCCGTGACGCACGAGCTGCGCAATCACCGTGGCGGCCATATTTTCATCGCTGAATACCCTGGCCCCATTTTGAACTCCAAATTCGTGGTGAGCACCAAACTGCACCTCTCAGAACCAACAGCGGACACCTGAAACAGAAGCCGTGCTCCGTATTCGTCCATCGGCAGATACCCGAACTCGTCAGTGACCAGCAGATGACTATTCGCAATCAACGCCAGCTCCTTATCCAATTGGTTTTAGGATTTAGCCTTCCGCGAGGTCATGAACAACCCAGCAGTGGAGAAAAACATGAACGATATCCCACGCCGGCACGCATCAGCTAAAGCGGTCGATTAATGCGTTTTACCTGTCCCCTCGGAACCGAAAAGCATCAAGTCTTGTGCATGCTCTAAAAAAATCCACATCCGCCCGTTACTCATTCCAATGATCCGCAAGGTACATAGTCGTCGTGAGTTGCTTCTTCCAATGAATCCGTTCAGCGAACTTCGCCGATTGGAAGGTGAGCATTTCGTTGGGCTATTCCATAGAGAGGGCTGGAGGGATAGGAATCATGATGTTCCGGCGCAAGAAACCTATCTCGTTCTCAGCATTGACTTTCTCATGCCCTGACTCAGGATTGCAGAAGCGGGAGGCTGAGCGGTAGTGGTACTTGAACGCTTCGAAAAATTTTTGTTTCGTTGATCTATTTGCTCACTCTGCGGCCCACGCCGATGGCATTATCGAAGATCACCATGGTAGGTGCTCCGCCGACCCGCTCGTGAATCGAATCGGTGGCGTCATTTGATGACCTTTGAGGCGGTGGTGCCGAGGTGG
>NZ_BJNY01000031.1 GCF_006539925.1 Glutamicibacter uratoxydans
TTCTGTGCTGGAGTCATTATCGGCGCGACGCTGACCTTGGGCTGCTAATTTCCCACAGGTAGACCACTGGCGGTTCGTTGGTCAAACTAACCAACGAACCGCCTTGGTCATAGGAATAATCAAGGAAAAGTATGATTACCAATCAAAGTGCAGCAACCGCCACGACTCTTGATCTATCGCTCGAAAAATTCGAGTTTTGCAAAGTTGCCGTGGTGCTGACGGGCTCAACGATGACCCAAATCATGCCGTTCTGGATGGACTGGGTTAGAGAAGCTGCGCCGAATACTGAGTTCAGAGTTATCATGCGTGAATCCGCTAAAAGATTCGCAACTAAACATGGTTTTGAAGCGCGTATGCGAACGCGGGTGCAGCAGGATGAATGGTCTGATGAAGTAATTGCAGCGCATATTGAGCTCGCAGAATGGGCAGATCTAATTCTTATTTACCCTGCAACGCTTGACTACATTTCTCGTCTGGCCAACGGTATTACCGACTCCCCTTCATTATTAGCCGCACTGACAACTAACGCTCCCGTCTGTATTGCGCCTGCGCTCCCACCGCGTGCCATGAACAATGAGATAGTCCGCGGCACACTTGAAAAGCTACGTGCACCGTCAAATTTCATGGTGATTGACCCAGTCCCTGGTAACAGTGAATCTAGCGAGGTTACCCACGCATGGGTCCCACCGGCGTTCCCTGATGTGCTTCGCAAAATCGAAGCTTTCCGGTCTGAGCACGCCGAAGTAAAATCAGAACCGGTTGCGACGTGAAATTACTTGAGAACGACGCATCACTAGTCCAGAGCGTGCAGACGGGGCTCCTTAAAACCAAGGTTTATTCAACCGGGGCAGCATTCCATTGGCTGCATGAACTTGGAGATAAGGCGCGCTATGCTTTTTCTGATCACACAGTTAGCTTTCAGGACACTCAGAACGAGCAACTTCTAGCAATCGGCCAAGGCGATGGAACGCGGCGCAAGTACGTGGTTACCGCTGAGATGACGATGCACACAGCACTCCACACACAGACGCCTGCGCAACTGAGAAAAATCGGAGTGCAGTGGGGCAAGGCCATTAATTTGGTACATGTATCGCCTGCCGGTGCAGCGCTAACACATGATATGTCCCCCCGATCTTTGCAGCGTTCGCAGGATTGGTTAAACGGTCAATGGAAAATTGCAAATAGGATCCTAGGTTCCAAGAATCTGTCGATACTCCGCGAATGGGCTCAATCAATGGCCCAAAGTTCGGACCGCTGTGTTTCACACGGACAACCGGGCATGGCCCACTTTCTTGTTTCGACGAACCCGAACGACCAGGTTCTGCTCACGGGGGAGGATCTTGGAATAGCCGACCCCCACTTCGATTTCGGATGGGTGCTTGGCGAACTTGCTGAGTTGGAAGCCTTTTACCCCGACCTCCAAGACAACGTCGCTGCTGTCCGAAAGGGATTGATGAGCGAAGTGCCGAACAGCTACAGCACCGATGAGTGGAACGTTTCATCGGCATATCGCCTGTCACAACACGCTTATGACTGGCACCATTATGCCGGTGCAAGTGAGGAACATGCAGGACTACTACTGCATCTAGCCGATCGATTGATGAACTCACTGAGCAGCAAAGTTTTTAGGAGGACCACATGTTGAAAGCTAAGGACAGTTTGGGCCAAGATTCCTTGAGCAAGACCTTGCCTCAAGGTACTCAGCTGATCTCCATTAGCGATCCACGCGCACTCACAACGACGGTGGTACTTGCTTTCCCTTCGGGGATGCGAGACGAATTGCCTGGTGAAGAGGGCTTTATGCATTTGCTGGAGCACATGGTTTATCAGGATTCACAGCGCTGCAGTTCGAAAGAACGCGAACAAGCGATTCAGTCGACTGGAGGAGTTCTCGGTGGGCACACCCATATGAATTACACCGAGTTTTATGAAACCGGGCTTCCACACCACCTAGAGGCAATGGTCGACCGCCTAGTTGAGCAGGTTTTCAATCCGTCGTTGAATGAACAACAAATTCTGGATCAAATCGCTGCTGTGGCTACGGAACGTCGACAACGTCTTTCCCAGGCTCCTGGAGAAATACTTCCGTGGCCTCACATGCTTCCGCAGGTGTGGGCTGACTTCGCCCACAGCCACGATGGGTCTGGAGACGAAGGACTGCAAGGGAAAGCAGAGGCTGACACCCTCCGTCGTATCCATGCCACTAGATATCGAAGCTCGGAAGCTGTACTTGTTGCGTCAGGGCCGTCAGCAGCCGAAACCATGATGAAGGTACTGGAACAGGCGGAAATTCCCATTCAACAGCCTCAGCCAGCTCGAAGCGAGCAAGGTTCTGCTTTGTTCCGCGGCAGCTCGGCCCGTCGCATAGGTCTTCCAAATGTAAAGCAGAAACGCGTGATCAGTGTGGCACCAATGTCGGATTCGGCAGGAATCTCGGAGCAATTGCTCGGCGAGACCATCTGCGCATCCATGCTGAGCTTGCTCAATGGGGTAGACGCTAGTGCGGGAATGTTCGGCGCGGGCGACATGACAACGAACGATCTGTTTGTTCTTATCGAAGATGGACCTGCCGGGCTCGGAGCAGAAGCGCGTATTCAGGCACTAAAATTTGCTGACGCCACTTTGACGGCACGGGCAGTTCAGCGTGCGATTTTCACTGTGGAGAAACAGATCCACAATGATGAGTCGCATGCCCGGTCAATAGCACGAGACGTACTGCTGCGACAGGACACCGCGTTCGTGCGCAGCTTCTATGACGCCCTAAAGGCCTTGGGAGAACAGCCGGCCCAAGCACGAGCACTGGTCGAGAAAACCAGTGAAAGTCTCTTGAACAGGTCCTGGCATGTCCTTGAACTTTTGCCTTCACAGGAGGAACAGTAATGATTGATACAGGGCATTCGATTACCGTAATCCACGACGAACGCTCGAAGTTCTCTACCCTGTCAGTAGGCTGGCGGTCTGGGCGCGAGACAACTAAACAGGCCCTCCAAGAACTTCAAGAAGCGGCGTCAGCGGTAGTTTCACAACTTACTCCGGTCTGGCAGGGATGGAGTGCCGACCCAGAGAGTATTCGGTTTTCTGCCATCATCGAACCTTCAATGGTAGGGCAATGGGCTCGCGCTTTTGAAGCTGAGATCCGCAGCAGGACCAGAAACGCACTCGGTAAGCCGGCTATAGCCCTCGTCTCCCCGAAGTATGTTGATGGCGCGCTTGAAACGACATTGTTGGAGTCTTTTGACGGTTGCCGTACCGTGGAAGCTACGCCAGCTAGAAGCAGTTTGAAACAAACTGCTTCTCAGGGATTCGAACAGGTTCTCGTCCATGGTATCGATCCGTCGGGGGTCACTTCGCCGGCTGCGACTTTCATGGCAATGTGCCTTCTCGTCGGTACGCCATTGAGTCTGTTGTACGCAGCGCTCAACGACTCAAAAACTGGTGCGATTCTTCAACTTGGTCGTGAACTGGAGAACGGGAATCCTACTATTTCCTGGAATATCGTCGCTCCGCAGAAAAATTCTTTAGCAGCTTCGATGAGCTTAGTCGAAGCCGTTCAGGGATTTAGTGCAGAGCAAAATCGAACTGCCGTGTCACAGGCACGAGAATTTGCTATTGCCAACCTAAGTAGGGCGTGGCGGGCTCCCTTAGAATTGGCAAACTCAATAGTTCAGTACGAAACCATGGGGTGGTCCGGAAACCTCATCCGATCACCACGAGAGAAACTGATAGAAGTTGATGATTCAGCTCTGGAAGCTGCGCTCAATGAGTTTGTTCGACCTCTGGAGGAAGTTCTTGGTAAATGCAAGTCATGAGAACTTTATGGACCATAAAGCTAGTTCATAGCCCGGGAACTAGCACGCAAATCTAGGAGCCCCTTATCAATAGCGGTTACTAGGATCTGGACCCTGTCGCGAACGCCAAGCTTCTCCATGATCTTTACGAACCTTGCTTTGATCGTTGATTCCGTTACGAACAGTTCGGTAGCCATTTCGCGGTTGCTCATGCCCTGGCCAAGTAACCGAATGACCTCCAATTCCTTATCGGTAAGAACTTCAAGCAATTTTTGATCGGGTGCCACTTCAGCTGGCACCGACTCAGAGATTCCGCTGACTACATGTCGTGTCACCTCTGGAGAGAGAACTGATTCGCCGTAAGCAACCTTATTAATAGCTGCTGTCAGCTCTTTAGGTTTAGTGTCTTTGACCAGATATCCTGAAGCGCCAGCTCTTAAAAGATCAACTACATATCGGTCAGTGGCAAATGAGCTCAGACCAAGAATAGCTATTTCCGGGAGCAGCTTATGGATCTCACGGGTTGCTGCAACGCCGTCCATTAGTGGCATCTGCATATCCATGAGGATCACCTGAGGCTTCAATGCTACGGCTTGCTTGATTGCGGCTGCGCCATCACCTGCTTCTCCAACGATAATGATGGTGGGATCCGCTGAGAGGTAATCTCGTAATATTTCTCTCGTCAAGGTTTCATCGTCGACAAGCAATACCGTGGTCACGGAGTACTCCTTAGTACTTATGAAAGATATGAAAAGTCAGAATCGGCAAAACCTAAATGACCTCGATTTTAATGCCACTCAAAGGGATTCTAATTAAGATAGACCAATTATCAAAATGATTTTCGACATGTGCATTGCCACCGAATGCTTCGCATCGAGCCCGCATGGCTTCCAAACCGGTGTTTGTAGACATTAGTGGTACTGCACTAGAAATCTTGTTTGAAGACTCTAAAAGTACTTGGTTGTCGGAGATTTCAAGACTGATGTCAACTGTTCCAGAAGTGGCCGCATGCTTGAGAATATTCGTTCCAAGCTCGCGAGCAGTTCGTCGAAGCGCTTGGCGGATACTTGCGGGGATTTTTCCAACGTTTCCGGAAATATTGAGGTCAACGATAAAGCCGGCATTACGAACTGCTGTAGCGATAGCTTCTATATCATGTACTAATGCAATGGCGGTGGTCGTCTCACCGGAACTCTGCAACATGACTTCGGAGGTAATGCCTCCAACAGGATCACTCAAAGGTGAGACATGGCTTGCGGAATCATCGTCTTGTTTTAAGACCAGCACCAGACTTCTTAGGTCCTGGAGGGCCTGTTGCGCAGCATCACCAATTCCTGCAAGTATTTGATTCGTTTTATCGGGATCCTTAACGAATTCGGCTCGGCGAGCCTGCATCGCTATGACAGTCACATCATGGGCGATGATGTCATGTAGCTCGTACGCTAGCTGTGTCCGTTCCTCTCTGCGGATACGCTCTTTCTCGAGCTTTAGCGACTCGATTTCCGCTGAGTTCGAAAGGTGACGTTTGTGGTAGGCGTTGAGCGCAATACCGGCGACTGCTGCTAGCCCAGTGAGGAGGCTTACGAAGAACGCTGGCGACAATTGCGGTCCATCAAAAAATAGCCTCAAGACTGGCAATCCGGCGACGGCAGTAATGGGGAACCAAAAGTCCTTTTTGTCCCTCATCTGGTAGCAGTATGAGAGCATAAGGAACATTGACGGGAAGATAAGGCCTAGAAGCAGCGCTCCAGACATTCCTTGAAATACGATGAGTGCTGTGCTGAAAATCCAAGTGATCGCACCAGGAAACCGGCCAATAGAAAGGGCCAAGAGCGGGGAGTATGGAACCGCGAGCCATAGGAACCCTGGGCTCGGCGCAAACTGCAATCCACCGGTGCTGATATCTACTAAATAGAGGGATACGGCGATGATTGCAGGCACAACTCGACCTGCGATCCCAGGCGACAGTGGATTCAACTGGTATTTCAAAGAGGTTGATAGATGCACAGGTTTCATTCTGTCATCGATTCTTGGCCTCCCTGAAATTCTTACGACATTTTCCATTGTGCAATGGTGAGCCGAAATACTCAGATTCAAGCCGAGCCAGCCAGTAGCCTTGGTTCTTGGAGCAATTAGTGAAGCGCGGTAACCTGTGGCGCCTGATCGATGCCGAAAACAAAAACCCGGAATGTTGTTCTTTTGTACAATATCGAAAATCAACCGTAGTGAAAATATTTATCTAGATCGGATCGGGCGAGCGGCTCGTTGATAAGTATTCTTTGAAAGGTTGATCTGTGAAAAAGTATCTTGTGCTGGCGGTATCGGTTGTGCCTTCGGTCTTCGCATTCGTTCCAGCTGCGCCAGCTACAACAGGATTCTGGTGTGCACAGCTTGGCTGGTGGTGCTAGGACAAGCCGGCCATTGCAAACTAGACCTCGAAGCCAATATGTATGTTTATGTGCCTTTTGGATTCGAATATCGAAAACCAGGCCCGTATTAAATTTGAAGAATTCAAACTAGCCGCATCCGAATACGTGGCACTTGGATAGTTGGATTCAGCGGCGCGGTATTCCGCAGATTGTTCATGAGGAACAGGCAGGTCCTTTGGCTGTTTGAACCGCAAGCAGCCTGCCTGTGCGGTAGAGAATCTTGGAGAACATAAGCCGGTGGCCCACTTCCCAAGAGGGGAAGCGGGCCACCTGTCTAGAAAAGCAGTTCAGGGTTTAGCCGAAGTACTTTTCCATGGTGCCTTCGTTGGCTTCACGCAGTTCATCCACGGTAGCGGTGAACTCGCCCTGCACCTCAAGGGAGCCGGACTGTGCATCGACGATGCCCAGACGTGCCACGGTCACACCGCGGGCGCTGGTCATGTCGTTGAAGCGGACCTCTTCGCTGCGCGGGACGGCAACCAGTGCACGGGCCTGGGATTCGGAGAACAGTGCAGTGAACGAATCGATGCCGTCGCGCTGCTTGATCTCATCCAGTGCCACGCGGGCGCCGACGCCGTAGCGCAGAACCATCTCAGCCAAGGCTGCTGCGAGGCCGCCTTCGGAGAGGTCGTGCGCCGAGTCGATCATGCCGTCGCGGCTGGCGTTGATCAGGATCGCGCCCAGTGCCTTTTCGGCAGCCAGGTCGACCTTTGGAGGCAGGCCGCCCAGGTGTCCGCGCAGGTTGGCGAACTCGGAGCCGTCCAGCTCATCGGCGGTGGTGCCGATCAGGTAGATGGCCTGGCCGTCGGCCTCTTCGCGCCAGCCCGATGGGGTGCGGCGGGCTACGTCATCCAGCTTGCCCAGGGTGGCTACCACTGGGGTCGGGTGGATGGCGCGGTCGCCGGTCTGGTTGTACAGCGAAACGTTGCCGCCGGTGACAGGGACGCCCAGCTCCATGCAGGCATCCGACAGGCCGCGGATGCCCTCGGCCAGCTGCCACATGACATCCGGATCCTCTGGGGAGCCGTAGTTCAGGCAGTCGGATACCGCAGCCGGGATCGCACCGGAGGTGGCGACGTTGCGGTAGGACTCGGCCAGTGCCAGCTGCGCGCCGGCGTACGGGTCCAGGTAGGTGTAGCGGCCGTTGGCATCGGTGGCGATGGCAACGCCGAGGCCGGTGGACTCGTCGATGCGGACCACGCCTGCATCATCCGGGGCGGCCAGTGCGGTGTTGCCGCCGACGTAGCGGTCGTACTGGCGGGTGATCCAGGACTTGTCGCACAGGTTCGGCGAAGCGATCAGCTCCAGCAGCGCAGCCTTCAGCTCATCGCCGGATTCAGGCAGGTTGGCGCCAGCTTCCGAGGAGCGGAAGGTGTCAGCCTGCAGCGCATCCTGCCATTCTGGGCGGGCGTACGGGCGGTCGTAGACAGGGCCGTCATGGGCCACGGTCTTCGGATCCACATCGACGATGACCTCGCCCTTCCAGGTGATGATCAGTCGGTCGGTGTCGGTCACCTCGCCCAACCAGGAGTACTCAACGTTCCACTTGGCCATGACAGCCTCGAACGCCTCGACGTTTTCAGGGGTGACGACAGCCATCATGCGTTCCTGGGACTCCGACATCAGGATTTCGCCCGGGGTCAGGGTGGAGTCGCGCAGCAGCACGTCGGTCAGCTCGACCTGCATGCCGCCTTCGCCGTTGGATGCCAGCTCACTGGTGGCGCAGGAGATGCCTGCGGCGCCCAGGTCCTGGATGCCCTCGACCAGCGAAGCCTTGAACAGCTCCAGGCAGCACTCGATGAGCACCTTCTCGGCGAACGGGTCGCCCACCTGGACCGCTGGGCGCTTGGAAGGCTTGGTGTCGTCGAAGGACTCTGAGGCGAGCACCGAAGCGCCGCCGATGCCGTCGCCGCCGGTGCGGGCGCCGAAGAGCACTACCTTGTTGCCCACGCCGGAGGCGTTGGCAAGGCGCAGGTCCTCGTGGCGCAGCGCGCCGACAGCCAGCGCGTTGACCAGCGGGTTGCCCTGGTAGATCGGGTCGAACACGGTCTCGCCGCCGATGTTCGGCAGGCCCAGCGAGTTGCCGTAGCCGCCGATGCCGGAGACCACGCCGTGCACCACGCGCTGCGAGTCCTCGTGGTCGATCGCGCCGAAGCGCAGCGGATCCATCACGGCGATCGGGCGGGCGCCCATGGAGATGATGTCGCGCACGATGCCGCCGATGCCGGTGGCAGCACCCTGGTATGGCTCCACGAAGGACGGGGAATTGTGCGATTCGATCTTGAAGGTCACGGCCCAGCCGTCGCCCAGGTCGGTGACACCGGCGTTTTCGCCCATGCCGACCATCAGGTCCTTCTTCATCTCCTCGGTGACCTTCTGGCCGAACTGGCGCAGGTGGTTCTTGGTGGACTTGTAGGAGCAGTGCTCGGACCACATGACCGAGTACATTGCCAGCTCAGCCGCGGTAGGGCGGCGGCCCAAGATCTTGACGATCTCTTCGAATTCGTTCTGCTTCAGGCCCAGCTCGGCCCATGGCAGTTCGACATCCGGGGTGGCAGCTGCGTTGCCTACGGTGTCGATGTTGAAATCCTGGCTCACTTCTTGCCTCCAACGAGGTGGGTCAAAACACTGGTGAAGAACGTCAGGCCGTCGGTGCCGCGGTGGTCCGGACCGTAGCCGACCTCGATGGCGTGCTCCGGGTGCGGCATGAGGCCCACCACGTTGCCCGCCTTGTTGGTCACGCCGGCGATGGAGCGGCGCGAGCCGTTCGGGTTCCAGCCCACGTAGGAGAACGCAATGCGGTTCTCGGCTTCCAGTTCGGCAAGGGTGTTGTCATCGACAACGTACTGGCCGTCCTGGTTCTTCAGCACGATGGTGATCTCCTGGCCGGCCTCGTAGCCGTTGGTCCAGGCGGTCTGGTTGTTCTCTACACGCAGCACCTGGTCGCGGCAGATGAACTTCAGGTGGTCGTTCTTGATCATCGAACCGGGCAGCAGGTGCGCCTCGGTGAGGATCTGGAAGCCGTTGCAGATGCCCAGCACGGGCAGCTTGGCCTCCGAGTTCGCTGCGTCGACGATCTTGTCCATCATCGGTGCGAAGCGGGAGATGGCGCCGGCGCGCAGGTAGTCGCCGTAGGAGAAGCCGCCGGGGATGACCACGGCGTCAACGTCCTGCAAGTCGGTGTCTGCATGCCACAGGGAGACGGCTTCGGCGCCGGCGGCGCGCACTGCACGTGCGGCATCGCGGTCGTCAAGGGTGCCTGGGAAGGTCACCACGCCGATGCGGGCACCGGACAGCTCGGGGCTTGGCGTCGAGTAGTCGCCAATCAGTGGAAGTTCGGTGCTCATTAGTCTGCGACGACCTCGACGTTGACGACGTCTTCGATGACCGGGTTGGACAGCAGGGTCTCGGCGGCTTCGCGGGCCTGAGCCAGGATTGCGTCGGTCACCTCGCCGTCAACGGTGAGTTCAAAGCGCTTGCCCTGGCGGACAGCTTCGAAGGAGTTGAAGCCCAGGCGGGGCAGCGCTCCCGCAATGGCCTTGCCCTGGGGGTCAAGGATTTCTGGCTTGAGCATGACATCTACAACGATGCGGGGCATCCGGCGTATCTCCTGTGCGCGAAGTGAGGTTAAATGCCACGCGGAGGTGCCGTCTCACACCTTGGGATTTGGCGCTCCGCGAGCTTGCAGGATCAAGTCTACCGGTGAAAGTGACGTGGGAAACCTGTCTGTGTGGCAAACAACTAATTCTTCTAGGACTTATGCATGTGATCTTAGGCTCACGGCTAAGCTGAACGGATGGAAAACTCCTTGCCAGCCACCTGTCCCTGCCGCGCGCTCGACGAGCACAAGCCCAGCTACGCCCAGTGCTGCCAGCCCTTCCACTTGGGCTGTCAGGACAAAACCGTGTTGCCGGAAACCGCTGAAGCGCTCATGCGTTCGCGCTACAGCGCCTTCGTGCTGCTGCTTGAGCAGTACCTGCTGGACACCTGGCACGAATCGACCCGCCCGCAGGATCTTCAGCTGGATGAAGAACTTGAGTGGACGGGACTGGAAATCATCAAGACCCGTTCCGGGGGAGCGCAGGCAAGCCGCGGCGTGGTTGAATTCGCCGCCCACTACGGCCGGGGCGCGAATGCCGGAAGCCAGCATGAGGTGAGCACCTTCGTGAAGGAAGACGGCGCCTGGTACTACGTGGATGCGCTCTAGGAGCTAGTAGCGGCTGACCTGGCGCAGCATGTTGACCATCTGGTTCTGCTGGCGGTCGCTGGCCAATTCGAAGGCGTTTGATCCGGTCTGGTCCTTCAGATTCGGGTTGGCGCCGTGGGTGACCAGCATGCGGGCAATGGTGACGTAGTTGCTGGTGCCCTGCCCCAGCACGATCGTTTCATGCAGCGCTGTCCAGCCCAGGTCATTGACGTGGTCTACGTCGATGTCGGTTTTCAGCAGGGCCCGAACGGTGCCGACCTGGCCGGTCTCGCAGGCCAGCGCCAGTGCGTTGCCGCCCACGCGGTTCGTTGCATCAACGTCTGCGCCGCGGGCCAGGAAGTGGGTCACTGTGGAAGTCATCCCGGTGGCGCTAGCATGCAGGAAGGGCGAATCCTGGTAGTCGTCCTTGGCATTCGGATTGGATCCCGCGTCCAGCAACTGCTTTGCCAGCGCGGCATTGCCCTTGCGCACAGCGAGCATCATCGGGGTGCGCCCTGCCGAATCCTGGGCTGTGACGTCGGCGCCGTCCTTCAGCGCCTTCTTGGCGTCTTTGATGCTGCCGTTTTGCACAGCGGCAAACAGCGCCCGGGTGGACTTGGACAGCTGCGGAGCCGCGCTGGGCAGCACCGTCACGGTGGAGCCGGCGGAATCCCCAGAAGACAGCGGAGCAAGGGTCGATGCCGGAGCCGCCTTGGTGGAGGCAGAAGGCTCAGGGGCCTGGGAAGAAGTTGCACTGTGGCTCGGCGCCGCGATGCTGGGCTCTTTCGAAGTGGAAGGAGCTGCAGATTCTGCTGGTTCTTGAGTTTGCTTGGCAGTTTTCGCTGGCGCCTGGGAATCCTGCGCCGAAGCAGTGGGAGCTGAAACAACATTTTCGGTTTGCGGTGCGCCCTGGCCGCAGGCGGTGCATGCGCCGAGGACTGCAGCGATGGGAAGGGCCAATAACACCACACCACGATGTGTTTTGACGTGCGAACTACGAAGTGCCATCTTTCCTTTCGCGGCCTGCCAACCTGCATCCCGGCCAACGCTGGCGCGGGATGATCTTTCTCGAAAACCATTTGATCCGAAATTGAGCTTAGCCCGGGAAGCTGAAAATTTGCGGTCAATCCGCGTCGAGAACTCTTGATGTGCGCCCCGGCGTTCTTCGCTAAAATCAAAGGCACCATGGAATGCCTTTATTTCTCCGCCTCACGCTGCCGATCCTGCACCCTAATGAACGTGCCCTACCTCGACCAGCTGCAGGGCAAAGTGGATCACTGCCAGCACCTGTTGGCAGATTTCGACACGCTGGCGTTCCTCCCCGCCCAGCCAAGCAATGAGGCCGGGTTCAGGAACAAGGCGAAGATGGTGATTTCCGGAACCACCGCGCAGCCGACCATTGGAATTCTCGACGCCGAAGGACACGGCGTGGACCTGCGCAACTGCGGGGTCATCGACCCGGCGCTGCGGGCCATGTTCCCCGTCATCGAGCGCTTCATCCGCGAATTGAAGCTGATTCCCTATGACGTGCCCAAGCGCAAGGGCGAGCTCAAGCACGTGATCTTGACGCTCTCGGACACCGGGGCGATCATGGTCCGCTGGGTGCTGCGCACCAAGAAGCACTTCGTGGCGCTGCGCAGCTCCCTGCCGCAGTTCGTCGAGCAGCTGCCACCGGGCTCCGTCGTATCGGTGAATTTCCTTCCCGAGCACAAGGCGGTGCTCGAAGGCGAAGAAGAGATCATCCTGACCCGCCGCACCACCTTGCAGTTCGAGCTCAACGGCATCCCCATGCACCTTCGCCCGCAGGGATTCTTCCAGACCAATACCCAGATTGCGGCGGCCCTGTACCGCCAGGCGGCCCAATGGATCAACGACGTGAATCCGGAAAGCGTTTGGGACCTGTACAGCGGCGTCGGCGGCTTTGCGCTGCACAGCGCAGCGCCGGGGCGGGCGGTCTACGGCATCGAGACCAGCAGCGAGGCAGTTGAAGCCGCCAAGACCAGCGCCGCTTCCCTGGGGCTGGAGGACGCGCACTTCATGGCGCAGGACGCCACCGAGTTCGCGCTGAACGCTGGATGGGCGCCGGACGCGGTGATCGTGAACCCGCCGCGGCGCGGCATCTCAGCCGAGCTCTCGCAGTGGCTGAACGATTCAGATGTTGAACACATCATCTATTCCAGCTGCAACGCCCAGTCGCTGGCGCGCGACCTCAAGCGCCTGAGCAATTACACCCCGCAGCTGGCTCGGGTGATGGACATGTTCCCGCAGACCAACCACTACGAGGTCATCGTGAAGCTGCAGCGCAGCGCGGCCTAGCCGCCGCGGCTAGCGGTCAAGGGTCGCGGTGCGGCGGTCCAGCCGGCCGACGATTTCATCGACCAGATGCGGGTCCACGTTCGGCTCGCGCCGGGCCTTGAGCAGCTCGTCGCGGGCTGCCTCCAGGGCGATGCCCTGAATCGAGTCTGCCTTGGCGATCACCGCGCGGATCTGCGTGTACTTCTCATCGGAGATCGCATCATGGGGATCCGGGTCCTGGGCCAGGATTGTATGCAGCGAATTCATGCGCCGGCGCACTGCCTGCTGGTAGTTCTCCGGCAGCTGCGTGAGCTCGATGTTCTCCTTCAGCGCCTTGATCGCCACGGATTCGGCGCGACGCGCCAGCATGCGCCGGGCCCGCTTGGTGTCCTGCTCGTTGTTGCGCAGCCTCAGCACGCGCATCAGCGACGGCAGGGCCAGGCCTGGGACTACCAGCGTGGTCAGCAGCACCATGCAGGCGGCGACGACCACGAAGTTGCGCGCCTCGATGGGGGAGCCGTCGGCGGTGTACTTCGGCAGCGCCAAAGCCAGCGCCAGGGTGGCCAGGCCGCGCATGCCGCACCAGGTCAGAACCAGGGTGTCCTTGGCCGCCGGAATCTTCGGGTTCGAACGGTTCGGCAGGTAGTAGGAGCCGAACATCCACAGCCCGCGCACCAGGATGACGACGATGCAGATGGCCATCACACCGGGGACGAAGCCGAGCAGGTTCTTGCCCTCTTCCTGGATGACCTGGTTCATCTCGATGCCCATCAGGCCGAAGGCAAGACCTGTGGCGAGCATTTCCAGAACTTCCCAGAAGGCATGGCGGGTCAGCCGCTCCTGGGAGTCCTGCGGCCGGTCCCGGCGCACCATTTCCAAGGCGGTGACGACCACGGCAATGACGCCTGAAATATGCAGCTCCTCGGCGATCATGTAGACGGCATAGGGGGCCACCAGGGTTGCCGCGCAACGTGCTGCAAGGTTCGGGACGAAGCGGTTGAGCGCACCGATAAGCCAGCCCATGGCCAGGCCGAGGATGACCGCCCCGGCGGCGCCGAGCAGGAACTGCGGGATGATTTCCAGCCCGACATCAGACTTGTTGACGGTGGCCTGCACTGCCAGCTGGAACAGCACGATGGCCATGGCGTCGTTGAACAGGCCCTCGGTTTCAAGCAGCGAGGTCAGCCGCCGCGGCATCTTGACCTTCGTGGCGATCGCGTCAACCGCCACGGGATCCGGCGGGGCGACGACCGCGCCCAGGGCCAAAGCCAGGGGCAGAGAAGTAATCGGGGCGAAGGCCCAGGCGGTGGCGGCCACGGCACCGGCGGTGACCACGATGAGGATCACCGCGAGCCGGATCAGCGCTTTCCAGCGGAAGCGGAACACTGACCAGCTGCTGCGCTGCGCGGTGGCGAACAGGAGCGGTGGCAGGAAGATGGGGAGTATCAGTTCCGGGTCAATGTGCATCTCCGGCATGAACGGGAGGAAGCCCGCCAGCATGGCGAAGATGAGCATGAGAATCGGATAGGGGAGTTTTATCCGCTCGCCAATACCCACGATCAAGATCGTGGCGAACAGCAGCGCGATTACCAGCAGGAAGAACTCCATAGTATTTAATTCTATGTTGTATGGGGTCTGAATCCCGGGTATTTGACCCTGTATAACGGCTCACTGATCCAGCAATAGTTCTGCCCTATTCCAGCGTTCTATGGCGCACCCGTTGTGTTTGCTGAAGCTGGTACTGATGGTTTTCCCCGCGAGCTTCCCGCTGATTTCGGCCTTCTCAGGTCCGCCGTAGATCTCGGTGCAGATTGCCTGCGGGTCGTCCTGGCTGGAAATTATTTCGGGCTTGTCTGTGATTAATTTGCAGGCATCCGCCGCATTGGGAAGCGTGCTTGAATCAAGGGCATTGGCTCCATTGCAGTCAAGGAGAAACTGCGCCGAAATGGCATTGCCATCCGCCCGAATCGTGATTTCCAGATGGGTGGGTGCGCTACTGGGCGCCTGTGCGGCGCACCCGGAGAAGGAAGCGGTGCACAGGGCGCCGAGCAGCACAGCTGCCACCGCCGATCTTCTTCGCATGATTCCCATGCGCTTCATTGTCCATCTGCCAACGGCGCAGGGCTAGGGGCAGAGCGCTATTCTGGCACGTTCAAGGAATTAGCGACTTCCAAAAGCCGCAAGCGCAGCGTTTCGGCGCGCTGCGCAAACTGCTTCTGCCGGCGGACGTACTCGGCTTTGCCATCCGGCGTTTCAATGCGGATCGGCTCGTGCCCCCAATCGCCCAGGTCATAGGGCGAGGCCTGCATGTCCATGGTGCGAATGTCCCAGGCCAATTCGAAGCAGTCCATGACCAGTTCGCTGCTGGCCGCAGGGGCGAGCTTGTAGGCCCACTTGTACAGATCCATGTTGGCATGCAGGCAACCTGGCTGCTCCAGGTCCCGCTGGCTGTCCCGGGTCGGTTGAAGCTCATTCAGCGGCGCCGCCTGCGGGGTGTAGAACCTGAACGCGTCGAAATGCGTACAGCGGATCTTGTGCGATTCCACTACGTCGTCGGTGCCCGAGGCGCCCAGGCGCAGCGGCAGGTACTCGTGGCGGATGCCGTTGACTTCAGACTTGTAGGCCATGGCCCATTCGTGCAGGCCGAAGCAGGCGAAGTTCGCAGGCCTGGTGATGGTCTGCGAGAGGATCAGTTGTGCGTAGCGGATATTCCCGGCACGCGCCGTGGCGAAAGCCTCGGCGTCGAAGGTGAACCCCGGTCCCTGCTCGGTGTCGACGCTGCGGTAGAACTTCCAGCTGGAGCGCTCTGCCGCCCGCTCACCGGTGAGGACTACATCGCGGCCCGGGTGCCAGCGGTATAGCTGTCCAGGCTTCTGCGTGTAGTAGGTGAACAGAAAATCTTCGATCGGATGCTTCTGCGCCTTCATCCGCCGTGCAACAAAGGGCTCGCCGAACACCCGCGCACGATTCTCGTGGGCGGCCGCCTGCTTGGTCCATTCGGCAGCAGAAAGGACGGTGAAGGTCTGGGGCATGCTTCAATTATCCGTTCAGACCTGCACCGAACTCCACTTTGGTTTCTGAACTCACAGATCCGACCCTTTCGCAAGAGATGCCGCCGCGCTTCGAGCGCCGACAGATCCCTGGCAGGTGCCTCCGGCCCCTACTATGTGGCGCCGCGTAGTTCTAGACTGCTCACTGTTGAACCTCGGAAATCAGGCAGGCAAAGGACGCGAACCTATGAACGCACCACAGTGGGAGCCGCCAATTGCGGCGGGAGAACATGAGCATCTGTGGGGAATGCTGGAACGGCTGCGGGCGACATTCCGCTATAAATGCGATGGGCTGTCGATCAGCGAATTGTCGTATCGGCATGGGCCGAGCCGGCTCAGCCTCGGCGGGCTGCTGCAGCATTTGGCCTGCGTGGAGGATGAAAAATTCACGTGGCTCATCGCCCGCAGCAAGCCGGAGACGCTGCTGGAGTTCAGGGACTCCCAGCGGGATCCCTTCGACGTGGACGCCGCCGATTCACGGCAGGTCTACGAGTTATACGACAGGGCAGTAGCCCAGAGCCGCAGGATCCAGCAGGGGCTGGAAGCCCCCGATGCGCTGGAGCAGCTAATCGCTGAGGAATTCGACGGCCAGCGCCCCAGCGTTCGGCGCATCATCTGCGACCTCATCGAGGAATACGGGCGGCATACAGGGCATGCCGACCTCATTCGGGAAGCGGTGGACGGGCGTGTTGGAGAAGATCCGCCGTGGGATTATGCGCCGGCATGGTTCACAACATAGCCAGCGGCATTAAACACTTGGGGCGGTGCACCGTTGAAGGTGCACCGCCCCACGCTGACGACGGATCTTTGGGAAGATTCCGCAGGATCAGCCCATCTGGATGACTCCGAGCAGAACGGCTGAAGCCAGCATGACCAGGCTGACGACCAATGCCCGCCACAAAACCTTTTTGTGGTGGTCGCCCAGGTCCACGCGGGCCAGGGAAACCAGCAGGAGGATTGCCGGAACCAGCGGCGACTGCATGTGCACCGGCTGGCCGGTGATCGAGGCGCGGGCCATGTCCACTGCCGGAACTCCGAAGTGCGCGCCAGCCTCGGTCAGCACCGGAAGGATGCCGAAGTAGAAGGCGTCGTTGCTCATCAGGAAGGTGGCAGGGATGGAAATCAGGCCGGTGATCACTGCCATGTACGGGCCCATCGAGGTCGGGATGATGTCAACCAGCCACTTGCTCATGGCATCCACCATTCCAGTTCCGGAAAGGACGCCGGTGAGAACCGCAGCGCCGAGCACCATGGAGACCACTGCGATGATTTCGCTGGCATGGGAGGAAATCATCTTCACCTGGTCGGAGACCTTCGGGAAGTTCACTACCAGGGCGAGTGCGGTGCCGACCATGAACAGGTAGGACAGCGGGAGCACGTCCACCACGAGCAGAACCATGATGGCGACGGTCAGGATCAGGTTGAAGTAGAAGGTCTTCGGGCGCAGGGTGTCGCGGTTCGGATCCAGCACGGTGCCGTCAAGGGTGGCGGCTTCGGTTCCAGTGCCCTTGGTGGCAACTGCTTCGAGCACTGCAACAGGGGAGCCGGACGTTCCGCCCGGAGTCTTGCCGCCGTTGCCGCCGGTGATGTTGCCGCCGCCGAAGGAGGTGCCCCACAGTTCTGGACGCTCGCGCTGCATGCGGCGGCGTTCAGCGATGCCCATCTGCCAGGCGAAGATGCCGATGACTACCAGTGCGATGCCCAGCGAAGGCAGCATGGGAACGAAGATGTCGGAAGCCTCGACGCCCAGCGCCGCGGCCGCGCGGGCGGTTGGGCCGCCCCACGGGACGATGTTCAAGGTGCCATTGGTCAGGCCGGCCACGCAGGTGAGCACCACTGGGCTCAGGCCCAGGCGCTGGTAGATCGGCAGCAGGGCCGCGGTGACCACGATGAAGGTGGTCGAGCCGTCGCCGTCCAGCGAGACGACTGCGGTGAGCAGCGCGGTGCCCATGATGACCTTGGCCGGGTCGTTGCCGACCAGCTTCTGGATGCCTGCAACCAGGCGGTCGAACAGGCCTACGTCGATCATCAGGCCGAAGTACATGATGGCGAACATCAGCAGGGCTGCGGTTCCAGACATCGACTTGATCGCGTCCATGATCATGTCGCCCAGGCCGAAGCCTGCCCCGGCGAACAGCCCGAATGCGGTAGGGACAATGATCAGCGCCAACAGCGGAGTCATGCGTTTGGTCATGATCAGCACCATGAAGGTGGCGACCATGAGGAATCCGAGTGCAACTAGCATTGCCCCGACCTCCTTTGGTGTTCAGGTGACACGTCGTCGTGGCACCCAGCGGAATGAGGATGCCTATTCAAGCTACGTGGCGGTGCTCACGCTGGTCCGGTTGTGCTATTTTCTTGACCCTTTTGGTTATTTGAATCTTTTTGCTCATAAAACTCGGCGGGCCGATTCTGTGGTTATGCTGGGTGCATGTCAGCTGTACGTTCAGGACCCAGGCACTTTGCATCGCGCATCATGCGTCTGCAATTCCTTGTGATCGGCTTCCTGATCGTGCTGGTCACGGCCGGGACCCTCTATGCCAGCTATGACAACGTCTTCCAGCGCGCGGAGAACCGCTCGTTGACCATTGCCCGTTCGGTGGCGGTAATGCCCTCGGTCATTGCCGAAGTCGAGCACTATGCGGGTGAAGACAAGCTGGATGCACAGCGCCTGAAGACCGGGCCGCTGCAGCAGATGGCGGAGGCGATCGTCGCCCGGGGCGAGGCATATTTTGTGGTGATCACCGAGGACAGGGGCTTGCGCCTGAGTCACCCGAATCCGCAGGAGCTGGGGCAGAAGGTATCTACCGATCCGGTGGCGCTGGCTGGAATCGAGGACGTGTCGCGTGATCATGGAACGCTGGGCGAATCGGTGCGTGCCAAGGTTCCAATATATTCTGCCAAAGGCATAGTTATAGGTGAGGTGTCAGTTGGTGTCACCACTGACTCGCTGACCGGTGCCTTGATGACCTCCTTTAGCTGGATTGCGCTCTTTGCAGTCATGGCCGCGGTGCTGGCAGTACTGGCTGGGCGATTCACCGTTCGCCGCCTCAAGGCCCAAACCCTCGGCTTGGAGCCGTCCGAAATCGCCCAGCTGGTCAGAGACCAGCAGGCGGTGCTCTACGGCGTGACCGAGGGAGTGATCGGCATCGGCCCCGACCGCCGGATCACCGTGCGCAATAAGGCGGCGCGCCAGCTTCTGGGCTTGCCGCACAGGACCCAGCTGGAAGACGTCGTCGGCCGGCATTTTGCTTCGGCCGGGCTGGATCCTGCCCTGGTCGCAGCGATTAGGGATCGGAACAAGGCGCCGGTCCGCTTAGCGGTCAACGGCAATTCGTTGATTGCCAAGGTCACTGACGTGACCCGGGACGGTGTAGATCTGGGCCAGGTGGTGCTGCTCAGCGATGTGACTACCATCGAGGCCTTGGGTACCAAGCTGGACGCGGTGCAGGACATGGCGGATGCGCTGCGCGCCCAGCGCCATGAATTCGCGAATAGGATGCATGCGGTGCTCGGGCTGATCAGCCTGGGCAAGATGGAGCAGGCGGAGGAATATCTGCGTGAGGTGATGGAAACCGGCCCCAAAATTGCGCAGGTTCCCGGCCTTGAAGCGGTGTCGGATGCCTATCTTTCGGCGTTCATCTCCGCTAAGGCGGTGCGCGCCCACGAGCTGGGAGTTCAGCTGCGCGTCTCGCCGCAGTCAATGCTTTTTGGCCAGATTGCCTCGGCCCACGATGCGCAGGACGCCACCGCGGTGCTGGGCAACCTGCTCGACAACGCTTTTACCGCGGCCCTGAAATCCGATGAGGACCGCTGGGTCGAGGTTGACCTGCTCTCCGAGGGCGCGACGCTTCACCTGGCGGTTTCGGATTCCGGGCCGGGAATACCTCCGGGCCTGGATATTTTTGCCCCGGATGTTTCCACTGGTTCAAGCCTCGGATCGACCCACGGGAAAGGCGTCGGGTTGCCTCTGATCCGCAGATTGGCGCGAGCCCGCAGCGGCGACGTATGGGTTGCGGATCCAGGAGGCTCAGGGGCGGGCGCCGTGGTGTGTGCGCGGCTCCCCGCCGTGATCGACGACGCGAAAAACTCGACTATTTCTCGCCACCTACGGGAAGGGAACGGATGATGAGCCAGAAGACCGCGGGGAACTACCGGGTGCTGATCGTCGACGACGACTTCCGCGTCGGCGCCCTGCATGCGGAAATGGTCAATGCGATTGCAGGATTCGAAGCGCTGGAGCCCATCCAGGATCCGCGGGTGGTGCCGAAGGCGATCTCCAGCCATAAGCCGGACCTGGTGCTTTTGGACCTCTACCTTCCGCATGTCAGCGGCCTTGAGCTGCTGCCGGCGCTGGGGGTGGATGCCATCATGATCTCCGCCGCAACCGAGCCGGAGAACGTATCGCAGGCCATCGCCCGCGGCGCCCTGTCGTTCATCATCAAGCCCTTCGATGCGAAGACCCTGGCCTCGAAGCTCAGAGGCTGGGCGAGGTACCGCCGACAGCTGGAGACTGCCGCGCAGCTGGATCAGCAGGGCGTGGACCGGTTGTATAGGACGCTGCAGGGGGCTGAAGAGTCTGCCGCCTCAAGCTCCGGAGCGGCGCCGACCGAGCAGGCGGTGCTTGCCTGTGTCAAGGCAGCGACAGGGCCGCTGAGCGTCGCCGAGGTCGCCGAGTCGGTGGGCGTTGCCCGGGCTACGGCTCAGCGCTACCTTGCCGCACTGGTTGCCAATGATGCATTGGAACTCCAGCTGGGATACGGCACGCGTGGCCGCCCGGAGCACAGGTACGTAGCGCGCTGATGCCAAGTCGCGACAACGTGACGAATTGTGACCTGCTGATGCACACGATGATTCACTGCATGAAATGCGGAAATTTAATCCATTAAATTAGAACCAAATTTAGCAAGGTCAATCTTGGCTAATCGAGACTTCGGATATTTAGGTTGCCCTTATTGTTGATCCGTGACTACTCAAACATCATCTGAACACGCACCAGCAGCCGCTATGTCAACAGGTTCCCAGCCAGCAGTCGTCCTTGCCGTACTGCGCATCGTCTTGGGCCTCGTCTTCCTCTGGGCGTTCGTCGACAAGCTCTTCGGCCTGGGCTTCTCCACCCCATCGCAGAAGTCCTGGCTGCACGGCGGCAGCCCGACTGCAGGCTACCTGGGCCACTTGGAAGGGGCGGCTTCCGGCTTCTTCGCTCCCATGGCAGGATCGCTCGTGGTCGACCTGCTTTTCATGCTCGGACTCGGGGCGCTGGGCGTCGGACTGCTGCTGGGGATCGGCCTGCGGGCCCTGGCGGTTGCCGGCACCGCACTGATGCTGCTTATGTGGCTCAGTGCCTTGCCGCTGTCGAATAATCCGGTGATCGACGAGCATATCGTCTATGCGGCGGCGCTGGTGGTGCTGGCCGCAACGAATGCAGGCAGCGTGTGGGGCCTGGGCAAACAATGGAATGCGCTTCTTGAGGCACAGAGCCCGGCGCTGGCGAAAATCTTCGCATAGCCCGGCTGTGGGGCGCACACCCTAGGTGGCGTCCCACAACCTGCGGTAGAAATCGATTTTCTGCTCATCGGGATCGATCCCATAGCCTTCATAAACACAGTGTTCGTAGCCGTAGCCGAAATTCCAGATCGTGCTCAACGCTGCGACCGACAAGTCGGCCCACCTGTCCCCGACGCCCATCGTACCCAGATCGACATGGCCAACGAGCTGGAAGCTTTCATTGAAGAGCGTATTCGGAGCGCAGGGGTCGCCATGACAGACCACAAGATCTTCATCGCGTGCTTCAGCCAGGAAACGCTCCCGGACTTCGTGGGGCAGCTGCGCCGTCCGGGAAGCAAGGCTCCATTCAAAGGGGCACTGCTGAACCGGGAGCTTGGCATGCAGCTCGCGCAGCCCCGCGCCCAGCACCCGGGCCGCCTCTTCGGGGTGTTCCCGACCGAATTCGGTCACGAGGCTGACCCCCGGCAGCGCGGCGGTGACCAGCAGCTGCCCATCGTCGAACTCATCGAACCCCAATACCTGCGGCACGCGAACGTAGCGCGAAGCCCATTCAAGGCGCTCAACTTCATGGCGCATGTCCAGTTCCTGCAGGTCCAGGGCCTTGGTGTCGGGCTTGGCGCTATGAAGCGGCGAGAACTTGGCAAAGCGGACCGAGGAATCTCCCACAAGCTTGAAAGTCAGGCCGCCAAGCTGGTTGCTCCACACGGGAATGATCTTGTCGTTGCCCGCGGCTGCCTGTACCTGCCGCGGCACGGGGATGTCTGCTGGCGGTGAAGTGGCAATGAACCGTGGCTTGCTGATGGGTCTATCCTTCCGACGGCGCTCCTGCCGGCCAAGCGTGGAGGCCATGACTTAAGCGTAGCCCCAGTGTACTTCCGAAAGTGTCCATCGGCCCCGGGCCCATGCACTCTACGCGCGGTGGGAAAGCTCCGCGCCCGCAGGGAAGATGCGCTTTTCCAGCCTGGCGTAAGACCGCATTAACCTTGCCGATGCCAGCCGGTCAAGGCGGGGCGGGATACTCTCGCCATGACTGAATTATCGCGCCGTAAACTTATC
This sequence comes from Glutamicibacter uratoxydans, assembly GCF_006539925.1. GTDB lineage: Bacteria > Actinomycetota > Actinomycetes > Actinomycetales > Micrococcaceae > Glutamicibacter > Glutamicibacter uratoxydans. The sequence goes on from NZ_BJNY01000031.1 coordinate 22,313, forward strand.
ACCGGAACGCTGGCCACCGCCGCTCTTGCCATGGGCAGCACCCCAGCATCCGCCTTCGCAGCACCGCGCCTGGTGCGCCGGCGGCTGGAACTGACCAGCGGATTCTCCATGGGCGACGTTTCCACGCGAGATGCCGTGCTGTGGGCCCGCTCCAGCGGCCGCGGCCGGCTGCGCGCCCAGCTGCAGGCAATTGACGAGTTCGGACAGGTGATCCGGGGCCGCGGCCAGTTCAACCGCACGCTGCGCGGAGCCTGGGCCACCGAGCAGAGTGACTTCACGGCGAAGATTTCGGCGCAGCACCTGCCGGCAGGCACCAGATTTGCGGTGCGCATCGGCTTTGAAGATGAATTCGGCACCTGGGGACAGACCAGCACCGGACACTTCACCACCGCGGCCAGCAGCACCGGGCGCCGGAACCACGATGCGGTCCGCGCCCAGAGCTTCGTCTGGTCGGGGGACACCGCCGGCCAAGGCTGGGGCATCAACGAAGAGATCGGCGGCATGCGCGCCTATGCCGCCATGCACGCCACCAAACCCGACTTCTTCATCCACAGCGGCGACACCATCTACGCCGACGGGCCCATCGCCGCCGAAGTCGTGGAACCCGACGGACAGATTTGGCGCAACCTGGTCACCGAGGAAGTCTCCAAGGTCGCTGAAACCCTCGCCGAGTTCCGCGGCCGCCACCGCTACAACATGCTCGACGAGAACGTCCGCGCCATGTATGCGCAGGTGCCAGTCATCGCCCAGTGGGACGACCACGAGACCCACAACAACTGGTATCCGGGGCAGATCATCCAGGACGAGCGCTACACGGTGCACGACGTGGACATCCTGGCGGCCCGCGGGCGCCGCGCCTGGCAGGAATACCAGCCCATCGCGGACCCCCGGGCCATGCGCAGGGGCACCGGCTTTGAGGCCGCACGCATCTACCGCAAGATTTCGCGCGGACCGGCGCTGGACCTTTTCGCCCTGGACATGCGCAGCGCCAAGGGGGAGAACACCGCCGGGCTGGAAACGCAGGAAACTCCGATTTTCGGCGAGGAGCAGCTGCGCTGGCTGGTGGACTCGCTGGCCTCCTCCACCGCGACCTGGAAAGTGGTGCTCAACGACCTGCCGCTGGGAGTCATCGTGCCCGACGGCAAGGCGCAGGAATCAATTGCGAACGCAGATCACGGGGCGCCGCTGGGACGCGAGCTGGAACTTGCGCGGCTGCTGAAGGCCATCAAGGACCGCGGCGTGAAGAACGTTGTTTTCCTGACCGCCGACGTGCACTACTGCGCAGCCCACCATTACTCTCCTGAGCGGGCGGCGTTCAAGGGCTTCAACGAGTTCTGGGAGTTCGTCGCCGGCCCGGTCAACGCCGGATCCTTCGGCCCGAATGCGATGGACGGCACCTTCGGCCCCAAGGTCGATTTCTCTTTGGCTGGCACCACCAATCAGTCTCCGCGCGATGGCAAGGGCCAGTTCTTCGGACATGTGGACCTCGACGAGCAGGACCGCTTCACTGTCTCCCTGCGCAACGGGTTGGGCGAGGTCGTCTACCGCAGAACCTTGGATCCGCAGCGCTGAGGCTGCTGCGCTGGGCTTTCTACACAGAAACCGCGGGCGGCCAGCATTGCTGGCC
>NZ_BJNY01000032.1 GCF_006539925.1 Glutamicibacter uratoxydans
TTAGCTCCACAAAATTTCCTGCGTGACATTGGCGATTAGGTTGCCCTACTGGATGGGCACATTTTCTAACCACGAAATAACCAAGATCGACAAAATCGGAGTGTTTTGCCGGCCTCCATTTCGTCCAAATCCACGCCTTCCAAGCCTAAGAATTTCTCCAATGTGACGCACTTCACATAAATATTTGCCTAACGCCGTGAACTGGCGAGCTGTAGCCACACACCTCCATTGCATGACAGCAAAAATTTTGGTCCTCCGCCCAGAAACCTTCGCCCCTGGCCAGGTTTTCTCCCGCCCCGGGCTGGCGACTTACCTCCGGCTTCGTCCTCGAACGCTGGCCAACTGGTCGGCCCGCGGTACTGGCCGCGACCTTCATTACGCAATCGAAGACGTGGCCACTTGGCTGGCTGGAACCAAAACCGGCACGAAGCTCCAAGGCGGGAAACGCCTGCGGGTACAGAACGGCTAAGCCCCACTAATCCCACCACGTCTCTATTCCCTCAATTCTGACGAGCCCTCAAAGTAGCTCCTCCAACCGCTCCATCTAGCCAATCGCCGTGGGGCTTCGCTGCCTGGCCTTCATGATGCCGGCATTAGCTAGCGCCTGCTCAATAGTCTTGTCGCCGTCGACTGTATCTAGCTGCTCCACCACAGCCCTGTCCAGGTGCCAAGTGACACGATTTTCTCGCCTCTGCATCGACACCTCACTATCGAGCTCAAGTGGTGGCGGTACCAACTTTGCGAGTGAGGACCGCCACCAAGAAGACACAAAGAATTCAACCCCAAGATCAAATTCCATAATGCTTCTTAGCGAATTTTATATCGAAAATTCACCACCATTCCAGAGGTCGCCTTTGCTTTAAGTTTCAATTTGAAAACATTTTCCGTCTGTAGTGGTCTCAGTCAGCGGCTACTTTGTCTATGTGTGCGAGTTTGCCTGTCGGATCAAATCAATCAATCTTCCAATGTTTTCTTTAAGGTCAAACGGCCAGTCAGTAACTTTTTCGGAAACTACAGCCTTCGCGATCAAGTTTTTACTGGGCTTCGTCCCCAACCGTTCAGACGAAAGCGGGTTCGCCCAACGAGTCTGATCAGCAAACTTGTTGTCCTTGGTACTTTTAGAATGCACCAGTTTAATCGCCCTACTAAGAGCTTCTTCTGGAATGTAGTTTTCTATGGTGTAGCCAGCAGTAACCCACGCAAAGCCTGTCTTTGGGTCTTCCTTCAGCTCATCAATTACTCTTCGCTTGCTGGCATTGAGGCGGGCTTGAGGAGACTTTTTATCGGAATCTATGACGATAGCCATGTATCGGTTGAGCTTGCGTAGTGAAATAAAATCATCAACTTCTTCTAAATCTGACGGCGACAGAGCGTTCAGCAGCCCGCCTCCGTAGAACATGATCGAATAGTGGGTGCCCTCAATAAATTCGCCTGGAGCAAGTGCCTCAATCCAGTGCTTGATGTAGATACGATCCGATGGTCCCTCGACCCAAATAATGGCGTTTGTCTGGACAAGATCGGAAGGTCGGTATCCAAGATCTGCGCAGATGGCAGACCGCTCACTGGCTGACCCGGCATAGCGTACCTCAGAAAATCCGCTGTGTTTAGAGACATGAAAGATTGACCCCAGCGCAGAGTCCAGCATGTGTGCGGAGTGTGTCGCAATGAAGTATTGGTTGGTTGTCTCATGGTGTAAGTAGCGCAGCAACTTGCGCTGGAGAACTGGATGTAGATGAACTTCAGGCTCTTCGATACATAATATTGAGTCTCGAACGACAGTCGCGGCAGCCGCAAGGATCACAACTTCATGAACACCGGTGCCTAAATTCTCAATAGGCAAAGTCACACCGTTTTGCGTTACGTGGATGGTGGATAGATCGTAAGGAATCTCGATCGTAATACTGTCATCGTCGAGAACTGCCCGAACGAAATCTTGAATCTTGGCAAATAGGTTTTTGTCATTAAGCTTGTCAGTGGTCGGGTTCTGCAATTTCAAGAGTCGACGCTTGATACTGGCACCATTCAAGTCAGGCTCAGCGTCATTGTCCGCTGATATCGAACGGCCACCTTCGACAGTAAAAGCCCTGCGTGGAGGTGGCACATCATTGAAGATCCACCTCAAGATAATAGCTTCGTTGTAGCCTTTTGATGTCGATGAAGTTGAAGATATCTTCCCGATCAGGTTCTGCGATGTGCTGGTGTTGTGAAATTGCATAGACAATTGCTCAATCGAAGCTCGCTCAAGACTTCCTTCATCTCCAACTGGCAACCAGACACCTTCAACAGGCTGATGAACCGAATCAAGACCTTCATCGAGCATAAATTTTTTGAGATCCTCTCGAAAATCGCCCGTAGCATTTTTCGGATTGGGAAGCTCAAAAAGCCGGTCAATGCTCAAAAATTCCAAGGTTTCAAAATGACTCTCTGCTACACCTTGAGGGCGATCCAATACGGAGAGGCTTCGTTTGTTTTCGGAGTAGGTTGCCGAGATGACTCTCAAGACATTCGACTTTCCGGTGTTGTTTTGACCAGCGATCAAATTGATCTTGCTCAGCGGATACAGCACTGCCGGCCGTTCGCTTGAAAAGCTTCTGTACCCCTGAAATTTGAACCCCAACAAATTAGCCATATCCAAGTATTACCAGCGCGACTGCACAGCTGCCAAAAGCAAACCCAGGAACCCCGATCTGGCGGGAGGCCAGTGGAGTGGGTATAAAAATGGGAGCCGTGCGGAATAGGGTGAAACGGTACCTCCATTCCAGCTACGTGGTGTGGAATCTCGCGACTTCGTGGACACTGAAACTCATGGCTTCATGGACAACTGATATCAATACTTACCAAGTTGGAAGAACAGGAGTACCTTCAAGCGCTATTCTGCAGAAGCCGGGCTCTAAGAAAACATCACGAACCACGAGTCGTCACCACGCACATCCAAACACATCGAGTCAACAATTTGGTAAGGGCTACGTCCAGTAACTTATCTCAGGCTTGTCGAGGTTTGGCCACTCTTGCTACAGACTTTCTGGCTTCGCCAATGCCAGCTCAGCTACCTAGTTTCCAAGGTTCTTCGATCAGGTTTCACACCTGAGGATCGCATTGGCATTCGGATCGCCCTCTTTGCGTTGTACCGGCCAATCACAACGGACTTTCCCGGCTTCTGGCCCGGAGGGCTGGGCTGCAGACGGCGCGGTGGCCCGCTAGGGCTGACTGGTAGTCGCAGATCCAAGATTCACATCAGGCCCGCGCGTCACCTAAATTTACAGGTCAACGTACATATCAATTTTCAGTTCTTAAAACATGGCACGACAACAGGCTCGAGTGAGGAATTAGACATGGCACCTCCTAAGGTGCATTAAACTACCCATTAGACCAAAGGCGATCTCGATGGGTACAACTCTGCACATTACGTCAAAGGGTCGCCATCCCACTCCAGCCGGATAATGATTGCTCGAACAGAGTAACGACTAGAACCGGGAGAACCAGCGATGTCCGCCAAACAGCGCGGCCAACGGGCACTGCGCGCAGCGAGTAACTCCCAGCCATGGGAGCTGCTTAGACGGCAGCTGGTGCCCGCAATTCCGAAAATGGCTGCCTGATAAGTTTCCCGGCATGTCCAGATTAGCTATTTTCCAGTAATGGTTGGTTAATTAATAGGTGCGAAATTTTTGCTTCACTATCAGATATTGAATTCGAAGAGCTCTGCGCCGATTTATTCACTCGCGATCTTAGACTCCCGGTTGAGCGCTTTGCAGCCGGGCGCGATCAGGGGATCGACCTGCGCTGGCGTCCGACGCCAAAAACGGTTGGCATAGCCCAGTGCAAGCACTACGTGAAAACTTCCTATTCAGGTTTACTCAGAGCAGCAAAAGATGAAGTGTCCAAGGTCGAGAAACTAAACCCAAGTCGCTACTTTTTCATAACCTCGCAAGAGCTCACGGTTGGCCAGAAGGATGAGCTCTATAAGCTCTTCGGTCGCTGGATGATTTCGTCGGATGACGTCTATTCTGGCACTGATATTGATTCATTAATTGCCCGACATTCAGAGGTTGAACGTGAGCACGTGAAACTGTGGCTGAATTCAGGTGGCGTACTGTTCAACGTCATAAATTCTGGAACGATAAACGCCTCTGCCAGACTTCTCGAGCGGGCACAAGAAGATATGACTCGATTCGTTCACACTATAAACTTCGATAAGGCCAAAGATATTCTTAACGCTGAACGAACTTGCCTTATCGCAGGTCCTCCAGGGGTTGGAAAGACCATGTTAGCGCACTCGTTGATAGTGGACGCTGCTAACCATGGATTTGAACCCATCGAGATCTCCGACGACATAGAAACTGGTTGGAGAATGTTTGACCCCAACCGAAAACAGTTCTTCCTCTATGACGATTTCCTCGGTGCCATCGCCCTGTCGGAAAAACTTAACAAAAACGAAGACAGGCGCATCGTTGAGTTCATGGAGAAAGTTTCAAAAAGCAAGAAGCACCTCCTTGTACTCACCACACGCGAGTACATTCTGCGCGATGCCGAACAGACATACCTAAGTTTAGAGGAGATAGGCTTCAGTTCACGCCTCGCACTTGCGTTACCATCGTATTCACGAAACGCAAAGGCTAAGATTCTTTACAATCATGTCTATCATTCCGAGCTTCCGTCACAGCTTAGTTCGCAGTTTTCCGATGGAGGCTGGAAATCAGTTGTTGATCACAGAGGTTTCAATCCGCGACTAATTAAGTACGCTACAGGAGACTTGCTGCGCGACGCAGGTACAGACTATTTATCTCAATTCACCGGCATCCTCGACAACCCAGTAAAGCTATGGACAAATGCATACGACCGGCACCTTAACGAGCTTCAACGCCGCATTCTGCAGACTTTATGCTCATTCCAAGGTGTATCAGTTGAGCTCCTTACAACAGCGATTGCGACAAGCTATCAAAACAGTCAACATGTGACGGGGCGTGAAACCAAGCTCGCACTACGGACTCTGGAGCAGACTTTTGTAAAAACTGAGAAGTCTGGCAATACGATCTCAGTGAATTTTGACAGTCCTACGGTTCGGGAATTTGTACTCTCCATTTTGGAAGATGACAATCAGTCAATTGAAAGGATAATTAAGAATGCTGTAGCCATTGAACAGCTGTTAACTGTGGCTACGGCAGGGCGTCAAGACGAGAGCTCAAGATATTCATTCGTCAAACTCAAATCAACCACGCCACGATTCAACTTACAACCAGTTTCGCACATATTCACTGAGTCAGTCGTCCGCCTACTGGACCAGCAAATGAATCAAAAGAATCAGATTGACAGGCTGCTCCTCGCACTGCTTTCACTGCCTAACTCGCTACTTCCAAGTGAGTCATGGTGGGGTTCTACTGTGGACTATTTGCTTTCCAGCTGGGCCGAAGGAAAAGGGCGGCCTAGCGACGTCATCCGGCTACTGCGATTCCCACAGATTGCAGACCGGCTTCATACCCAACTGCAATCCTTCAAACTTGCCCTAGCAAAGCTGTGGGACAACAAAACTTTTGCAGACCCAGATGACTGGGGTGCATATCTCGATATCATCGAAGAATTTTTTGAAGAAGAGTTCCCCAGCGACACAGTTTCCATTTTCGAAGACCTGGTAGAAAATGAAATATGGAACAGTTCCCTGAAAAACGAAGTCGACTTTGACGGCCTAATCAGAATTGCAGAGAGGTTAGAACTGCCGGACTCCGTTATAGATCTTGACGAGCGTCGAGACGAGCTATTATCGAGCGTTGATATGGACGATGACATAGACGGGTATCGAGGTTCGGGCTCCTCCTCCGAATCCGGGGACGCTGCAGCGATCGAGTCAATGTTCAACCGGTTTAGATAGTCGCTGTTGTTATGCGATCATACGAATGAACTTTCACATTTTTTCGGGGATTTCTTGGCCGACGAAACGTCGTTTTGCATCAAATCCAGCCCGCGGGTTTCCTCATAGAATCCCTGTTCAGGCCGAAATGTGTACATGCATCAGCATGTGCCCATCACGATGGAGCAGAAAGCAGGCTTGATATTTGGGCTTGACATGGTGGGCAGCGTAGGGATAGCAATACTGGCGAGGTTACGAGTCTACGGGTGGAGGGGTGGGGGCAATTTCGACCACGCCCATTGAGGAATGTTCTACTTATTGTCGCTACTCACAGTAAAGTTTTGACCATGGTTGATCTTTCAGATTTGGTCAAAGGGTACGGCGCACTCGCAAAGGATCTGCTTAATGGTCCTGGCGAGCCAGAAGCAGCACTCTCCCAGCCCGTCACAGAGCTCGTCACCGGAGTAGCGCAAGAGCTACTTGGCCTCAAAGCTGTCATGCACCGTGAAGTGCGTGAAGACTCAGGCGCAGTACGTCCCGATTACGGCATCCGCATCAATGGGCTAATGTCAGGCCATGTCGAGCTGAAGAAACCTGGCGTCTCCCTAGACCCATCAACCTATGCCAAGACTTCCCATAATGCGCGGCAGTGGCAGCGACTGAGCAATCTTCCAAATCTACTCCACACAAATGGCACTGATTGGCGCCTGTGGCGTTACGGTGAGCTGATTGCGGATTCATCGCTCCACACTCCTAGCTTAGCTACACACAAAGGGCAGCTGACTGCGCCGGCTTCTTTCCTGCCCCTGCTGACTAGCTTCCTTACGTGGACTCCGACGCCAATTACTTCGGTAGGCAAGCTGGTCGATACGATCGCACCGCTGGCCGTGATGCTTCGCGAAGAAGTGTTAGAATCTCTAAAGGCCGACCGCCGCTTCGCCAAAGCCAATAATCTGGACGCGAGCATGCGACCTTTCATTGGACTTCACCGCGACTGGCGCGCAAGCCTGTACCCGCGAGCCACCGACGAAGAATTTGCTGACGGCTTCGCTCAGACAGTGGTTTTCGCACTGGTCGTCGGTCTCTCTGAGGGGATCAAGCTAGATGGTCTGCAGATCCCTGAAATTGCCAAGCGCTTGCAAGCCAGCCATACTCTGTTAGGTCGTGCGCTAGACCTCCTCACCGAGCACATCGCCGAGTCCACAGTTGGCCTGGCTATCGAGACTATTGTCCGTACTCTTTCAGCAACCAAATGGGATCACATTTCGCAAGGTAGGCAAGATGTTTACTTGCATCTCTACGAGCACTTCCTCAGCGCGTATGACCCGGAAAAGCGCAAGAAGTCTGGTTCGTTCTATACGCCCGTTGAAATCGTCGACTCGATGACACGACTGACTGATGAAGCGCTCAAAACATTCCTGGGCACACCCGACGGTCTATCTGCTGAGTCTGTTGCTGTCATTGATCCGGCCATGGGCACGGGCACCTATCCTCTTTCCGTCCTCCGCCATGTGGCAGATGAAGCATCCAAATATGGGCAGGGCGCTGTCAGCGATGCGGTGTCCTCTGCTGCCGAGCGTCTCTATGGCATCGAGCTACAATCTGGACCATTCTCCGTTGCAGAACTTCGCCTCACGCAAGCGGTGAAAGACTTCGGTGGAGCACTGCCAGCTGGTGGCCTAAACCTGTATGTTGCCGACACCCTCGAAGATCCGAATGCAGGTTCATCACGGCAACTGAGCTACACTTTGCAGCTCATTGCGGAGCAGCGTCAACGCGCCAATCGCATGAAAGTCGAGACACCTATTCAGGTGTGCATCGGCAATCCACCTTATAAGGACAAGTCTGAGGGTTTAGGTGGATGGGTCGAGAGTGGCGACCTCCGTCGTCCAAAGGCTCCTCTAGATGACTTCCGCCTACCGGGCAATGGACGCCTCGAGTACGTGCTCAAGAATCTCTACGTTTACTTCTGGCGTTGGGCTATGTGGAAAGTCTTCGAAAGCACACCAGGCAGCCATCATGGCGTCGTTTGCTTTATCACCGCAACGGGTTACCTGAATGGGCCTGGCTTTAAGGGTATGCGCCAGTGGATCCGCGAAAACACCTCGCGCGGCTGGATCATCAATCTGACCCCAGAGGGTAAACAACCACCGGCAAACACTACAGTCTTCAACATTGAGACAGAAGTGGCCATTGCAATATTTATCCGTGACCAGAAAAATGACCCAACCGTGCCAGCCGAGATTAAGTACACAGAGCTGCATGGACTTCGCGAGCAAAAGTTCCAGGCACTAGGAAACCTTCGCTTGGACGATGAGTCTTTTATTCAAACAAGCACTGATTGGACTGACGGATTCGTTCCAGCAGCAGGCGAAGTGTGGGCAGATTACCTCGTACTCGGCGATATTTTTCCTTGGGCTGCGCCGGGGATCAAGCCGAACAAAACTTGGGTCTATAACCCAAGTTCAGAGATTCTAGAACAGCGTTGGAACGATCTGCTGCTCGAAACTGACCGAGATCTAAAAGCTCAAAAGTTCAGGGAAACTAGAGACACGTCTCTGACAAAAGCAAAACGGCCGCTCCCGGGAGAAGGTACAGAGCGGGAAACACATGTGCCCTTTGAAGAAGTTGAATGGCCACACGCACCCTCCATTGTTCCGGTAGGTTACAGGTCCTTTGACCGGCAGTACATTATTGCGGACAACCGACTCCTTCACATGCCTAGTCCTTCGTTGTGGGCAGCAAGGTCAGAAAAACAACTGTTCATTGCAGAGCAGCATGCCCGCTTCCCAGGGAAAGGCCCTGGCGTTATGTTTTCCGAGCTCATGCCGGACATGAACTACTTCAATAACCGAGGAGGGCGGGCATTCCCGATCTATCACCCTGATGGCAGCGCCAATATAGCGCCAGGATTATTGGAAGCCCTATCCGAGCATTTTGGCGTAAAAGTTGAAGTAGAGCATGTAGCGGCCTACCTTGCGGCCACAACTGCACATCCAGAATACGTATCCATGTTCAAAGACGAGCTGACCCACTACAGTAACCGGCTTCCACTGACATCTTCCACTGATTTGTGGGAGCAAAGCGTACGGCTAGGACAAACAATTATCTGGTTGCATACCTTTGGGAAACGAGGTGAAGCTCCTGTGGGAATCTCAAGTATTTTCGATGCGTTCACAGGGGTTCCACTGCCTGAATATTCAAGAACTGTAGGCGCTGAAATGCCTGAGTCAGTTATCTACGAGCCAACGACACGAACGCTGACGCTTGGGAAGGGCGTCTGGACAAACGTAGATCCAAAAGTTTGGGAATACACTGTAGGTGGAATCTCTGTTGTTGAGTCTTGGGTTGGTTATCGACGCAAGAATCCAAAAGGCAAGAAGACGTCACCGTTGAATGATCTAATTGCCACAAGCTGGCCGTCAGACTGGTCTAAAGAGTTACACGAAATCCTTGTGATTCTCACTCACCTAGTACACCTCGAGGAACGCCAGGCAAACTTGCTCGAGCAGATTGTTGGCGGACAACAGCTAAATGTGGAATACCTCACTCGCGTTGGTGTTAAATGGCCGACTTTGGCAAAAGATCGAAAACCACACTTCGAGGGAGCCCTCTTCTAGAACGACGGAACCCCGGTAAATCGAAACCGGGGTTCCTTCAGCCACCAATTTTTACGGCTCGCGAGAATCTTGTCCGATTGAATCCGTTCCTGACCTGTGATTATACTAAGAATGGGTTAACCAATCACTGGATCCAAGAGCCTCGGATTCGGTAACCAAAAAATAACCCCACGGATAACCAAGATCGAAAAATACGTCGGTAATCGTCGTGACTAGGGATTTCGCCCCAAGATGAAAAAATCCCAAAAATCGGCATATCCACCCTGACTAGTAAGAAGGACCATCAGGCCTACACTTTGATGAGGTCAGGGGTTCAATTCCCCTTAGCTCCACAATTTTCACGGCCGGGTTCGCTGATGCGGATGCCGGCCTCGTGTATGTTCATTCAAGAGCCGCACCGCACTTGGCTGGCGGCCTAGCCGTTCGCTCCAGAGCAAGGAGTCTGCCCATGGTCAGAGACCACCGCCGCGGGGTGCGCGCCCCTCAGCGCAGCAAGAGCCATGTGAATCCGGTCTTCAGATTCGTCCAGGACGGCCTGGTCACGCAGGCACCCAACGGTACTACCGCCGCTTCAGCACTCGACTACTCGGCGGGCAGCGAGAACCGTATCGCATTGAGCCTCTACCCGGCACCCGATTTCGCCGATGTCCAGGAGCTGGCAGAATCATGGGACCTGCACCCGGTGCTGGTCGAGGACCTGCTTCACGCCGGCCAGCGTCCAAAGCTCGAACGCTATGGCGAGGTCAAGCTCTTAGTGGTGCGTTCGGCGCTCTACCTTGATGAGCTTGAAGAAGTTGAGCTCTCAGAGTTCCACATCCTGCTGCGCAGGGGCGCAATTGCCATCCTGTGCCAGGACAACCGATGGATCGACGGCACCCCGGGCGGCCAGTGGGCCCAGGCGATCCTCAGCGGAGAGATCGCCAGCGGACAGCAACTACTCAGCGACCCATCGCTGCTGAAGATGGGGGCCGAGGCGGTGCTCTACCGCCTGTTGGATGAAATTGTCGACGGCTACGTGCCAGTGCTTCAGGGCTTGGGCATCGACAAGGAACAGATTGAGCGCCAGGTGTTCAGCGGGGACGCCGCGGTCACCGAACGCATCTACCGGCTTAGCCAAGAAGTCATCGACATGCAGCACGCGACTGCTTCCTTAATCGAGGTGGTCCAGGCTCTCGCAGCGGGCTTCAGCAAGTACAACGTCCCAGCCGAGTTGCAGACCTATCTGCAGGACGTCAGCGACCACCTGACCCGCGCCCACACCCAAACGATGGAATACCGAGAAGCCCTCTCGCAGATCCTCAACGTTAATTCAACCCTCGTGGCCCAGCGCCAAAACGAGGACATGAAAAAGATCTCGGGGTGGGCAGCAATTCTCTTCGCTCCGACGCTCATCGCCGCCATCTACGGCATGAACTTTGACGACATGCCCGAGCTCCATTGGTCCTTCGGCTACCCGGCGGCCGTATTGCTCATGGTTGTGTTCGCCGCGGGACTCTATGGCGTCTTCAAGTGGCGTAAGTGGTTCTGATGGAGAAGTTCGATTTCAAGAAGACAGAAGCATACCGCGCCTCATCAAAGTTCCAGTTGCTCACGCTACCGGCGGCTACCTACCTCATGATTGACGGGCACGGAGATCCAAATAACGAGCCGAGTTATCAGCACGCCCTGCAGACCTTGTATCCGGTCGCATATAAGCTCAAATTTGCCAGCAAGGCCTCCGGGCGCGATTACGTGGTTCCACCGCTGGAAGGCTTGTGGTGGGCCGAGGACATGGACTCATTCACCATTTCACGCGATAAATCCGCGTGGGACTGGACCATGATGCTGGCCGTGCCTGACTGGATAACCCGCGAGGATTTTTGTCTCGCACTTGAAGCTGCCAGCGCATCAAAGCAACTTCCGGTGCACCAGAAGCTGCGATTGGATTCCCTGGAGGAGGGTAGCTGCGTACAGGTGCTGCATCACGGGTCCTACGATGATGAAGCACCTGTTCTGGAACGGATGCACCAGTTCATTGATGAGCAACAAATGAAGCTGACGGGAAAACACCACGAAATCTACCTGTCGGATCCGCGGCGAGTTGCGCCGGAGAAATTGAGAACTATTCTGCGGCAGCCTGTGGCAGATAGTCTTGAGCGCAAGTCTTTAGCCAAGGAGATGAAATGAATACGGTCCTGACGCCGCAAAGCTCGGTCGCTGACGTGCAAGCCGCACTTGCGGAGCTTGAGAACCCCAAAATGCGTGCGGTCAACGAAAAGCACGGAGATGACTTGGGGGTCAACCTGACAAAGCTGCGTGCCTTAGCCAAAGCGCTAAAGAGCAACCAAGAACTCTCAGAAGAACTCTGGGCCACAGGAGACACAGCGACCAGATTGGTTGCGATTCTCATCTGCAAGCCCAAGGGCTACAGCCTTGATGAACTTGAACGCTGGCTGCGCGAAGCCAAGACTCCCAAGGTTCAAGGCTGGTTCGTGAACTATGTTGCCAAGAAGAGCAAGTATCTTGAAGAGCTTCGCAAGGTTCTCATCGCGGATCAGGATCCTATTGTCGCCAGCGCAGGCTGGGAATTAACTGCCCATCAAGTAGTCAAGGCTCCACAGAATTTGGACTTGGGCGGCCTGCTGGACACCATTGAAGCTGACATGAAGTCGGCTCCGGAGCGCTTGCAATGGGCGATGAACAATACCCTTGCACAGATCGGAATCGAGCATGAGCAGCTGCGTGAACGCGCGCTGACAATTGGAGAAAAGCTGCAGGTACTGGCCGACTATCCTACGCCCCCGGGTTGCACATCTCCGTTCGCACCCATCTGGATCAACGAGATGGTCAGCCGCAAGTCCGCCTCGGTATAGGAATTTTCAGGGCCGAATAACGCGGCACAAAATTGGGCTCTTTCAGTACACTGGATCGGCGCTTTCGGCGGAAAGCGCCGATCCAGCATGACCACTTGGACTTAGGCCGCTACTTCCCAATCGATGGCGCCGGTTTCAAGATTGTAAACGGCGGCGACAACCTTCGTCGTGCCCTCGTCGACAGCCTTGCGGATGATTGCCGAGCGCTTAACCAGGCCCTGGGCTACCGCGACAGTATTGGCGCGGACCACTGCATTAATGTGTTCTGCCTCGGTGCCCTCGACCGGGACCTTTCGCGCAATCGGCGCAATTTCCTGAGCGAAATCGTTCATCTCTGCCGGCAGTGACGGATCCTTTGGGTTCTTTTTCAGGCCCTTCACTGTCCCGGTCACGGCTCCGCAGGAGGTGTGTCCAAGAATCACCAGAACTGGCACAGCATATGGCGCGCTGACCGCAAACTCCATGCTTCCTACGATGGTGTCATCAAGTACTGCCCCGGCAGTACGCGTCACAAAAAGATCTCCGATGCCTTGGTCGAAGACGACTTCTGGTGCCACGCGCGAATCGACACAGCCATGAACTAATGCCCACGGTGCTTGGTGTCCTGCAACTTCCTTCCGGATGCTTTCGCCCTGATGTGGGTGGATCATCTGCCCCGCAGTAAAGCGCTCATTTCCCGCCTTGAGGGCTTTCAATGCTTCTTCGGGCGACCGCGGAACTGGCGTGTCAGCTGTTGGCTCGGCAGAAGCTGCAGCAGTCGTCGAACTGGCGCCGCAGGCTGTCAGCGTGGCCAAAGCCAGAATTCCGGAAGCTCCTGCAAGGAAGCGTCGCCGCCCAACCGACGAAGCAGTGGTAGAAGCTGGCACCGGAGCATTCATCTCCGGGTGGTTGTTGTGAATCAAGAGTGGGACCTTTCAAACGTCCGAGAAGGAGATCAAGGCGTTGCCTGACCATTGAACAGAGTTGGGCGTCTTTGAGTGAATATCTTCGAATGAGAATCTAAATATTCGCATGTAGTCTATTTGTGGATAGTCGATACACAAAACACCTCAGTGTTCACAACGGTGTTTTACTTCATTTTTTCGTAATATCTGGCAGATTCCCGTGAAGGTGGCGAAACACCTGCTGCCGGAACTACTCAGCATGTGGACTTCCTCCAATATCAGAACTCCTGTAATCCCCGCTCCAAAACTTCCGGCCTACCGAACCCGCAGCCACGGAAGAAGCGTTGTTGCAATCGGATTCAATCAACCAGGTGTGATTCGACGCGAACACGAAGCCTACTGCTGAAGCGCCATTCTCGGCCTAGCCGGAACTTTCTAGGCAAATGACGTGCTCATTAGGCAGATGCACGTCCGCGTGGTGATTGCCTCACAATCCTTGACAGAAATACCCCCTATGGGTATATGGTTGGCTCAATAAATACCCCTATGGGGTATTTGATAATTCACGAAGGCTAGCGAAATGTGCACCACGAGCAAGCACCAGTCAGGCAGGATGAGCTGCGAACTCAGCAGCGCCCTCCTCTACCCCGATGTGGAGCAGATCGCCGACGTGGACAGCACGATTCAGTTCGCGGATGCGTCCACTAAACAGTCCCCAATGATGCTGAGGCACAGCGTCCCCACTTCCATGGCTTGAGAGAGGCCATCATGACACACCACCACGATCCTTCGAACGGACATCATGACGGGCACACAGCCCAGAAACCAGACGGACCAATGAACCACCTGCACGTTCCGTCAACCAATCCAACGCTCCACGAGCCGCATGACCACCACGCCGAACACAGCGGCCACCCCGCTGCATTGATGACGCAGGATGCACACAACGGCCATGCTGCACAGATGCAGCACGATGCCCCGATGGAACACGCAGGCCACGGCGGCCATTCAGGACATGGAGATCATGTCGGCCAGTTCCGCCACCTGTTCTGGATCATGCTGGCCATCGCTATCCCGACAGTCGCCTTGTCGGGGATGTTCGCGATGATCCTTGGCTACACGCTGCCGAATATCCCGGGCCTGCAATGGGTATCCCCAGTACTCGGAACCATCATGTACGCATGGGGAGGCAAACCGTTCCTCAGCGGGGCGGTTTCGGAGATCCGGTCCCGCAAGCCTGGCATGATGCTGCTGATCGGACTTGCGATTACCGTGGCATTCTTCGCTTCCTGGGGAGCGAGTCTTGGCCTGATCCACCACGAGCTCGACTTCTGGTGGGAGCTCGCTCTGCTGATCGTGATCATGTTGCTCGGGCATTGGATCGAGATGCGCTCCCTGGCCCAGACAACCTCGGCTTTGGACTCTCTTGCGGCGTTGCTGCCTGACGAAGCCGAGCGGGTCGAGGACGGGCAGATTGTCGTCGTCTCCCCTGCTGTGCTCAGTGTCGGTGATGTGGTCGTGGTCCGTCCCGGCGGCAGCATCCCCGCAGATGGGCGTATCGTGGAGGGACGCGCGGCGATGGACGAATCGATGGTCACCGGCGAATCCCGCACCGTGGCGCGCACCATTGGCGACCTGGTCACCGCCGGGACAGTTGCCACCGATTCAGGGCTGCGGATCGAGATCACCGCCACCGGCGATGACACCACCCTGGCTGGAATCCAGCGTCTTGTCACCGAGGCGCAGAATTCGTCGTCGCGGGCACAGCGCCTGGCGGATACCGCCGCAGGCTGGCTGTTCTGGTTTGCGCTGGGCTCTGCTGCAATCACCGCACTCATCTGGAGCATAGTAGGCCTGCCCGACGACGCGGTCATCCGGACCATCACCGTGCTCGTGATCGCCTGCCCTCACGCACTGGGACTCGCGATTCCGCTGGTGGTGTCCATCGCGACCGAACGCGCCGCCCGCGGCGGCGTGCTGGTCAAGGACCGTCTGGCTTTGGAGAGCATGCGCACCGTGGACACAGTGCTCTTCGACAAGACCGGCACCCTCACCAAGGGCGAACCATCCGTCACGGAGGTTTCTGCCGTGGAGGGTATCGATCCGGACCACCTGCTCGCCCTGGCGGCGGCCGCTGAATCGGACAGCGAACACCCGCTCGCCAAAGCGATCGTGCGAGCGGCAGAGCTCAAGCAGCTCACTATCCCGGCAAGCCGAGACTTTGCCTCGTCGCCGGCGGTCGGAGTCACCGCAGCCGTGAAGGGATCAACGATTCGCGTTGGCGGCCCGCATCTGCTGGCCGAGGAACACGCGGCCGAACTTCAGATTGCCAACCGGTGGCGCGACGACGGGGCGATCATCCTGCACGTGGTGAAGGATGGGCAGGTGATCGGTGCGCTCAAGCTCGCCGACGAGGTCCGCCCGGAGTCGCGAGAAGCAGTTGATGCGCTGCACGCGCTGGGCGTTCAGGTCGTGATGATCACCGGTGACGCGGAAGCAGTCGCCCGCGCCGTTGCTGACGATCTCGGCATCGACCGCGTGTTCGCCGGGGTCCGGCCCGAGGACAAGGCCGCGAAAGTGAGGGAACTGCAGGCCGAAGGCCGGAAGGTCGCCATGGTCGGCGACGGAGTCAACGACGCCCCTGCCTTGGCGCAGGCTGATGTCGGACTGGCCATTGGGGCCGGCACAGATGTGGCCATCGCATCTGCTGGGGCGATTCTCGCCAGCGACGATCCCCGTTCGGTGCTTTCTGTGATCGAGCTATCGCGTTCTGCATACCGGAAGATGAAACAGAACCTATGGTGGGCGGCCGGATACAATCTGGTCTCCGTGCCGCTTGCGGCAGGAGTGCTCGCTCCGGTGGGGTTTGTGCTTCCGATGTCTGTCGGCGCCATCCTGATGTCGCTGTCGACCGTCGTCGTCGCACTCAATGCGCAACTGCTGCGCCGCCTCGACCTGCGGCCTGAATCCACCACTCGCGCGCTCCTCGAACGCTGAGAAGCAATGATTCATTGAAATAGAATGAGCGACCGCATAAAAAAAATTCCTCGGGACATCGAGGATGTCCCGAGAAATTTCAATTTGTGGAGGTAA
>NZ_BJNY01000033.1 GCF_006539925.1 Glutamicibacter uratoxydans
TGAGTGAGAAGTTATCTTGGCTTCTACTGGATGATTTCTCACTTGTGGCGGTGTAGCTCAGCTGGTTAGAGCGCACGACTCATAATCGTGAGGTCCCGGGATCGAGTCCCGGCACCGCTACCAGATCAAGACCCTCAGCAATGTGCTGGGGGTCTTTCTCGTTAACCAGGTCAGATCCAAGAAGCTGACCAAGGGTGATCCCTAAAATGCTGGCGATGGCCATGAGTTCACCGAATGTAAATGGCGTCCTCCCTGAGTAGCGGTAGGACATTGAACTCTGCGAAATTCCGAGAACTTTAGCCAGGGAACGCTGGCTTACATTCTGCCGTGCACACCAGGCTCGAACCTCCGCGGCCACCGTTGCTGTTAATTCCTGAGTCTTTTCCGCGTGATGAAGATCCATATTCACAAAGCTATATCGAGTTATTCTTCGGCCACCCGACGGTTGCTCCAGCACTAAATTTCAGCACTGACCATGGTTTTTCATACGCCAAACCTGAATGCCAAGACCAACTGGCCGAGGAAACATGGCTCATCGACAGCTTCGGCTTCGGCATCAAATATGACAATGACCCAATCATCAGCAGTATCCCTGCGACGTTTGACCAAGTGCAGGACTTCTTGCTGGAACACAAGCATGAAATCAAGCCTGACAACTTGCTGCAGGAGACAGCCTTTAGTTGGTCAGAGACTCGGGCTTCGATCAAAATGCAGCAGCTCATAGAAAGGTGCTCTGGTGAGAAACTTTCCTGATCCACGGCGCAAGGCACTGATTCTGAAGATCATTGGCGGCTTGTTAGCGGTCGTTGTGGTCATTGCAGTTGTGGTGCTCCTTCTGGGACAGCAAGGCTCCCGGGATGCTGGCCAGGTGGCCGCCACAGAAACACCCGTAGCCTCGGCTGCACCATCTGTTACTGGGGAGGACGCCGACGCGCTGGTGCTGGAGGCTGCTGAAGTGCTGACGACGTGGACGCCTGCGGAAGACGGTTCACCTCGGGCTGCGGAACAGCGTGCCAGCAAGTACTTCACCGGCGAACTGAACAAGATCATGGACCGTCAAGGCCCAGGTACACCGTCTGCCGAGTGGACTGAGATGGCATCAGAGAACGCGGTCAGCGTGCCAACAGTACGGTTACACGATGAAATTCATGAGGACGAGAACGCGTCGAGCGTGAAGCCTCCTGCTGGCCATGAGCACGACTTGGAACGAACTGTGGCTGCGAAGTGGGTCTGGAGTGGTGCTGGTATGGATGACAAAGATCCTGGGCTGACGTGCCTGCTGTATTTCACGCTGCAGGAAACGAAGGACCATGGCTATTTGATCAGTTCCTACATCTACCGTGACGTGCCGACCAGGTATGTGGAATAAGGGTGGAACTAACGATGAGATCGTTCCTGAAATGGAAGCCACGACGGTTCAAGTCTGCGGCTCTGCGATTGCCGAAGCCTAGCCAGAATGTGCTGGTTCTTGAACCTGGCTGGAAGGAGCACAGCAACATGGTCATGGAGCCGGCCCGCCAAGAGAATTTGAAGGCACCAGGCTCGCTACCCCGGTTTCGATACAGTATTTGAATTGACGTCCCAAAGAGCACGCAATTAGCGCGTATCCCTTTTTAATGCCCCTGCTACATCCAATTTGGCTAGGTCGTTACTCAAACATGCTGGGCAGTGAGAATCTCACTGCCCAGCATGTTTATGGAGTCAGCTTTTCAGTCATGAGGCAGCTCGTTCAACATTTCGCATAAATGGATCTCCGTCCACCTGCTCGTCGTCCTTCTTCAAAGTGTAGAATCCGTAGATCCCGGCTAGCAGGACCACGCCGGAAATGATCATGAAGGTGAACTTGTAGCCCAGGCCGTCGTGGAGCATGCCTAGTGGAGTGGACAGGAGTACGTTGCCGATTTGTGCGGATACCTGGAAGCCGACCATGTACAGGGTGGCCGAGAGCGCCGGGTTGAAGTGCAGAGTGAAGTAGCGGAAAATCGGCAGGATGAACAGCGGGGTCTCGATGGCGTGCAGCATCTTGATGGCCGAAACGAGGATCGGATCATCCACCAGGGCGCAGCCCAGAATGCGCACGAACATGATGCTTACGCCGATCAGCAGCGCCGAACGCACGCCCACTCGACGCATGATCAGCGGAACGATGCCCATCATGGTGGCTTCCACGAAGACCTGGACGGAGTTCAGCACTCCATAGACCTGCTGGCCGGTTTCCTGGCTCTCAAACAGCCCGGTGTAGAAGTCGGGGAACATCTGCTGATCGAAGACGGTGTAGAAGGTCCAAGAGAACATTACGAAAAGGATGATTAACCAGAGGCTTGGAAGCTTCAGCAAGCCGAGCATTTCCTTTACACCCGGAGTACTCGCTGCGGACATTTTGAGTTGGCCTTCGGCAAAGCCGTGCTGCTTGGAGCCAGCCTTCCACAGGACGAGGATGAGCAGATGGACTAGGCCGATGGCCGAGCCTACCCAGAAGTTGATCATCGGGTTGATCGTGAAGAGGAAGCCTGCAGCCAGGGCGACAATTGCGTAGCCGAAGGAGCCCCACATACGCGCCTGGCCGTATTCAAAGTTGAAGCGGCGGCTGAAGCGTTCGGTCAGCGCTTCGAGCAGTCCCACGCCAGCCAGAAAGCCGACGGACAACACTACGGCGCCGGCAATGACGCCGAGCATGAAGTGGTCCTGCAGCAGCGGCTGGTAGATCCAGAGGCAGAAGGGCCCAGTGAAGGCCGTCACTGTCGCTACGCCGATGGCCAGATGCTTCTTAATGCCCAGCTTGTCCTGCAGCGCTCCGTAGAGGAACATCAACAGCAAGGTGGCCAGGGAGTTCACCGAGTAGACGGTGCCCACCTGGGCGCCGTTCAGGCCTAGCCCTGAGGTCTCGCTGGTGAGCCAGATCTGGAAGAAGGACCACCAGATACCCCAGGAGGCAAAGAACAGCAGCATGGAGAGGGAACTCTGAAGATACGGCGGGTTTTTTAGAGAGGTTTTGAGATCAGTCATCGTTTTCCGAATGCTAGAGGGAAGTAGTGCTGGAATTGGTGTCGAGGCTGAGCGACCATGGCGGGTTGGCTCCGGCCTGTGCGACGGTATGTGCGGCGGAAGCGAGCGCGTAGTGCAAGGCGTTGGAGACGGATTTTTGTTCTAGCTCTTCACGTGCCAGCAGGGCGCTGGACAGCTCTGCAGAAAGCAGAACTCCGTGCAGTAGTCCAGACATGAAGGCATCCCCGGCGCCGATGGTGTCGTGCACGGTGGTGGGCAGCGCCTTCACCGCGACAATCTGCTGGCCGTAGCGGGCCAGACAGCCCTCTGAGCCCTTAGTTATGACGACTAACGCCGGGCCCAAGGAGGCAAGGTCTGCAAGGACCTCTTCGAAGGAGAGCTCCGGGTAGATCCACTGGGCGTCAACGTCGCTGAGCTTAACGATGTGGCTCTGCGCGCACAGCGCTTCGATCTGAGCAACAGCTGCATCGCGGTCTTCGACCAGGGCTGGCCGAAGGTTGGGGTCGTAGCTGCGCAGCGTCGTGGCATCCGCAGCACGGAAAGCTTCGAGAATACGGTGTTGCGAGGGGCTGATCCATGAAGCAATGGAACCAGAATGCAGCAGCGCAACCGAGCCGTCGGCATCCACGGCCGGCAGATCCTGATGGATGTCGAAGCAGTATTCGGCGTTGGCCTCTTCGTCGAAGGTCACCACGGCGGTGGAGGTCGGGCGCCCGGTGATGCTTCCGGCGGCCAGCTGGACGCCGGATTCCTCCAGGTACCGCCCGATGAGCTGTCCGTAGTCGTCGCCGCCGAGTTCGGTGGAGAAGGTGACCATATGTCCCAGTCGGGACAGGCCTACTGCTACGTTCAGTGGCGAGCCTCCGGGGTGCGCAACGGTGCCTACGACGTCTACGAGAGCTTCGCCCATGATAGTCACGTTGTTCATACGGTGAGGTCCTTCTCACTTTCAGAGGCCTCGAAGAGCGTGATGTCAATCGTGCTTCCGCTTGCGCAGCTGATGCTGAGGTAGGAAGGCACGGCTTCGCCGACGAGCTGGTCGGTCAACGAACGCAGGCCGTTGGCGGCGAGGATTTCAATCGAACCGTGGTCCAGCAGGATCTGCAGCTGCAGCGAGTCGTCGGTGGACACCGGCAACGGCATACGCTGAACCGAGGGGTACAGTTCGTGTTTGGTGATCCCGGCCTCGCGGCGGTGCAGCAGCCACTGCTGGCTGATGGTCACTTCGCTGATTAGCGAACCGTCGTTGCGGCGCAGCCCCAGGCGAATCGGCCCTGCCGCGTTGTTGACAATGGATGCATTCAGCAAGGTCGGGCCGGCAATATCAATCTCGGTTTCAGCATCCGTGAAGGAGAAAGCTTGAGGATTTTCCAGCGAAGTACCGAGGAACTGCTGGCGAACCTGTAACCCCTGTTCGGTTTCTATGAGTGATAGCTGTCGGGCGGTGCTCATGGAGCCACGCCATCCTCGATGTGGAAGTTCGCGGGCGTAGTCCCAGTTGCTCATCCATGCGATCAGGGTCTTCCTCTCTTCGGGCAGGCCGAAGAACGTGACACCCGCGTAGAAGTCGCGGCCCCAGTCAAGCCAGTTATCTTGGCCGATCTGGCTGAAGATTTCGCTGTGCCATTGTTCTTTGCGGCTCTGGGGGGTGAAGGTCGCCCCGTTGAAGTCGCCGATGAAGTACTGGGTTCCTGAGCCACCGGCGACACCACCTGGGTTCAGGGAAACCAGCAGTATCCATCGGACCTTGTCGCTGTTTTCAACCTGAAGAGGGAACAGGTCGGGGCATTCCCAGACGCCGTCTACTGCGGCCTGCGGGCCGAACTCTGAGGCGAACTCCCAGTCGATGAGGTTCGTCGACTGGTAGATGAGGACCTTGCGCTCTTCGGCTTCTACTGTCACCATCACCCAGCAGGCAGATTCGCCGGAGCCGTAGCGGAAGACCTTGGGGTCGCGAAAGTTCTTGGATCCTCGGTCGAGGACCGGGTTCCCCTGATATTTCGTGAAGGTCGTTCCGCCGTCGAGGGAGTAGGCCAGCGCCTGGGCCTGATTGCTTTCATCGGTGGCGGCTGCGGTGTAGAGCGCGACCACGGGGGCGTTGATTCCATCGCCGAGTCCGCTGGTATTGCTCTCGTCTACCACGATGGAACCGGAAAAAATGTCTGCCGCTTCGTCATGCATGATGGCGATGGGTTGTTCGCCCCAGTGTACTAGATCGGTGCTCAAGGCATGCCCCCAAGACATATTTCCGTGGTCGATTCCGTGGGGATTGTGCTGGAAGTAGAGGTGATAGTTCAGTCCGTCGAAGAAGAGACCGTTGGGATCATTGATCCAATTGCTTTTCGGGGTGAAATGGCGCTCGGGGCGAGGGAAACCAGCTAGTGAGGTCATGGGCGGCGCTGCCAGCTTTCGTATCGGAGTTGCTAAAAGCTTTTAGCAAGAAAGATAACAGTCAAAGATATGGCTTGGCAATGGGTTAGGGTCGAATTAAACGTCGAGAGCTACAGCAGAAGGAACCATGACTACGCAAAAACCGAAGCGAGTGACATTGGCAGATGTTGCACGCGCCGCTGGTGTATCGAATGCTGCCGTCAGTTTGATCCTCAACGACAAACCAGGCTCTCGCCTATCCGAAGAAACGTCTCATAAGGTTAAACAGGTGGCCGCCGAATTAGGTTATAGAGCCAACCCGGCTGCTCAGTCACTCCGACTAGGAAAGACGAAAACTCTGGGATTCATCTCGGACAATGTCACAGTAACGCGCTATGCATCGGGAATGATCACAGGGATTCTACGCACCGCAGACCGGCTCGGACATACGGTGCTAATTTCTGAAACTTTCGGCTCAGAGCTCGGTTTGGGCAAAGCAGTAGAACAACTGCGGCATCGTGAAGTTGACGGCCTTATCCTAGGATTTATGGATTCGCGTGCCCGCAATCTATCTGTAGATTTCGGTGGACTTCCTGTTGTTCTCGTTAATAGTCTGGACCCTGCAATCGGCCTAAGTGTTATGCCTGACGAGGCAGACGCCGGGGAGCGAGCTGTAAAGCGTATCGTCGAGTCGGGAGTGCGAAACGTGGCGGTGATAGGCCATCTTCAAAGCGCTCAAAAAGAACCGGCAAGCTACCCCAGCATTACGCGCCGAATGAACGCCATCTATCAAGGGCTTAAAGACTCGAACATTGAAATTATCGGTGAGTGGCTTCTCGAAGAATGGAATCCCGATGATGGATACAAGGCGACGGCCCGCCTATTGGAATCTGAGCTGAAGCCAGATGCCATTATTTGCGCTAATGACCGAGTGGCAATGGGCGTCTACCAAGCCTTGATGGAAAAGAATTTAGAACCGGGCAAGGACATCTCCGTTCTTTCGTTCGATGACGAAGATATAGCTGACTACCTGCGCCCTGGCCTGACGACTATGCGCCTTCCTTACGAAGAGATGGGTAGCCGTGCGGTTGCTCTTTTATTGGAGGAGGCGGAGATTTTAGAGGAATCCATGATTTACATGCCCCTGATCGAGCGAGAATCAATAGTTGGATAACCTCACCAAACGACAACAGCGACACCTTAGCGTCACAATTTCAGAAGTTTTACATGAGACATGAATAGATATTAAGTGAATAAAGAGTCTTCTCGCCGAGATTTTCCCTCACGCTAGTTCGGGGAGCAGCCGGACGTAGCCGTTGCGTTGCGTAGATGAAGCAAACGGCACCGATCGTTGTGAAGTTTCGACTCCGACGCGAACGATCGGCCTTGTTCGTTCGTTCGCGTCGGATTGATATGAATGTTGTTCTCTATCAACGCAAAGTAGTTACTTCATGCAGCCCATAGCCTCAACGACTCTTGGGCCCACGTTAGAGCTTTTCTTGGAAGAACGGAATGACGCTCCTCAGAGCCTCACCTGCGCCGTTAGGACGATCGTAGAGGTCATAGTGCGAAGCACCCGGAATTTCCAGCAAGGTCTTGTCCGTTGAGGCGGCCTTTTCGTAGGCGGTGTGCCCGTCACGGTAGGCACCGAATGCCCCCTGCTTGTCCTTGTCACCTATGACAATCAGTAGCGGCTGATCGAGTAGCTCTTCGGCATGGTCTAAGGCATCCCAACCGAGAACGGTTGAACTGTGAGCTGCTTCGAACAGGACGCAACCGTTATCTGCCTGGCCCCGAGAAGTGCGGTAGTAGTCGAAAGCCTCGATAATATCGATATCGCCGGTGGCTTCAGCAGCTTCGGCAGTTTCCGGAAGGAAAGCGTTCGTCACGCTTTCAGCACCGCGAGCTTCTGCGGTACGTTGCTGTGCGATACCCTTCAGCGCTGCTGCGATTCCGCCGTTCATGGCTGCCATGCTACGCTGCAGATTGCCGAAGTTCGCACCGGTAATCGACACAACGGCCTTAAACCGTTTTTCGGTTTTGGCAGCAGCCCAGGTGTATCCACCGCCACCGCAGACTCCGAGAACACCAATACGTTCAGCATCGACATAGGGCAGCGTGACCGCGTAGTCCACGACACGGCTGAAATCTTCAACGCGCTGATGCGGGTTCTCCAAGAAGCGAGGCAACCCGCCGCTGGCTCCTTGGAAGCTTGCATCGAAGGCGATGACGACGAAACCGGCCTCGGACAAAGCCGCACCGTAGATGTTGCCGGATGTCTGCTCCTTGCAGCTGCCGATTGGGTGGGCTGCGACGATGGTCGGGTACGTGTTGGATGCATCAAGGTTCTTCGGGAAATAAATGTCGGCGGCAATTTCCCAATACATGTCTTTGTTTTGGAAGCGGACGTGCTCAATAGTTCCAGCGGTCATAACTACTCCTTACTAGCTGTCTAGGAAGCGTTTTGTTCCTGTTGTGTCATTAACTTTGCTCGTGAATCAGCTGCGTAAACAGTCAAAGAGTTAACCTAGGAATGATCTATCCCATGCGGGCGTGAGTGTTTGGACTCTAGTCTTGTATGTATGGATGACTCGGCTCAGTTGCGTACTCTCGGCGATTTTCTGCGTGCTCGACGTGCAGAGGCTTCACCTGAGAGCCTTCCTGGTCATGTGGTGAGCACTGCCACCCGTCGGCGTGTTCCTGGGTTGAGACGTGAAGAAGTGGCGCAGCTCGCGAGTGTGAGTACTGACTATTACACGCGTGTGGAACAGGGAAGACTGGCTCCGTCGGAGCAGGTGCTCGACGCGATCAGCCGGGCATTGTCGTTGACCTCGGAGCAACGAGCCTATGTTGAGGATCTGTTGAACCGAGCTCGTGGTTTTTCAACGGCAGTGCCGGGCCGTGAAGCGGCACATGACAGACTTCAGTTATTACTGGATCAGCTAGTCAATATTCCAGCCCTCGTCCTGGGGGCACGCATGGATGTCTTGGCATGGAATGATCTCGCGGCTGCCCTGATCACTGACTTTTCTCGATTCCCCGTCGCGGAACGTAACTACGTTTCATTGATTTTCACCAGTCAGGACATGCGAGAACTCTACGAGGATTGGACAAGTGTCGCGCGGACTTGTGTAGGTATTCTCCGTCGTGAAGCAGCCCTCAACCCTGATGATCCGCAGCTTGCGGCTCTTGTCGGTCGCCTGTCCATTGCCAGTGATGATTTCCGTAGGTGGTGGGCTGAGCATCGGGTTGCAGATCAGGATTTCGGTTCGAAGGTCATGATTCACCCTGTGGCAGGGCGAATTAGATTGAACTGGGATTCCTTTACCTATGCTGGAGCCCAAAGGCAACAATTGGTTCTCTGGTCAGCGGAACCGGGATCGGTTGATGTACGCACGTTAGCGAACCTGACGAATCACGAAATGCTCATCATCGAGTAAGACGTTTCGAGACATTCTAAAATGTGCAGGTATTGTGTCCAGTATCGGGAGCCATATTTCAACAAGAGTCGGGGTGGCTCTTGAGCGGGTCAGTTTTGGCACGAACCACAGACTATGCAAGATCACTGTCTGGTTATTGCACAGGTCTTTGCGCCTGGTATTTGACTGAGACTGTAACCGCTCACTAGTAGCTTTGATGTTCGAATACCGCTGCCGACAATGAGTTCTTCTGCCTGGGATACCGCAGGATCTACCAGGAGTGTCCACTCAGCAGGGAGCCCGAAGGGCGACACCCCGCCGGACTCCATGTCCAGCTGAATTAGCACCTCTGGCGGAGCCATTTTGACTTTCCTGGCATCGAGTGACTTGCGGACGGCGCCATTGAGATCAATACGATCAGCACTCAAAGTAATGCATGCAGCGAGTCGACGTGTTTCTCCACGTTGTCCTTCGACAATGACACAATTTGCGCCTAAATGCGGCTCCAACTGGAAACGTTGAAAGAACGTAGCCGTGTCAGAATCTTGTTCTTGAATAGGCGTGACGAGCGCATTAAGGCCCGCTTCCATCAGGGAGGAATACGTCGTAGGTGACAAGTGCTGGGGGTGATCGGCCACGTCAACGAAGCAGAGACCTTGTTCGGTGAGTGTCGTTTGGAGAGATTTCATGAGGCTCCGCTTAGTGGTCTAGGGATGTGGTTGGCGTAGATTGGGCGAATCCAAGAAACATTTTCTGTGGTGAAGTGCGTGTTGCAAGAGCTGCAGGATTCTCCTGTGACGCTGCGTTCATGACATTCTCGACAGACGATTGTTAGAGCCCGATCGGGAGTATCGCTGGGCGTGTTCTTTTCGGCCCAAAGGGCGAAGGCATGGAGGACTGGCAGGGCATCAAGTGCAGCCTGAGTTGGTCGGTACTCAAAGCGCGTCCGTCTGCCTTCAGAGTAAGGCTGTTGTACCGCTAGTCCTTTAGCGATCAGAGCCTTTAGTCGAGCAGACAGAATGTTTTCCGCGGCCTCTGTATTTTCTCGAATCTCATCGAAGCGATAAATGCCTGAAAGCAGTTCACGAAGAATGAGCAGTGTCCACGGGTCGCCGATTTCATTGATTCCGCGAGCGATGGGGCATGGTCTTTGGGACCAGTCTGAACGTAGTGGCATGGCTTTTTCCTTCCGTCTTGCAGTGGATGTACCTAGGTTTGCCGGACTTTACGGTTTTGTGTTGAGGGTTCGCGGGGTGTTCGAAAGGCGTTCATGAACACCACACCTATTACAGCCAGCGAGCCGCCGAGGATTTCAGTGAGAAGTGGGACTTCATTGAGCCAAAGGTATCCGATAACGACAGCGATTACTGGTACGAAATACAAGAGGGATGTTGAAGTTGCAGTGCTTAGACGTGCAAGGGCGAAACCCCACAGCGCGTATCCGAATGCTGAGGGAAAAACGCCTAGATACAGGGCGGCGGCCCACGATTCAGTAGGAGCACTTATTAGGTGCGGCCAAGCTATTGGAAGAAATGGCAGAGTCAACAGGGATGCACTCACCGTTGCGTACGTTGCTACTTCTAGCCCGGTGTACTTTTTTAGAAGAGGCTTCGCCAGCGGGTGGTAGATTCCCAAGAGCGTTGAAGCGGCCACAATGATCCATACCGCGGAGGATAAATCGATTCCTGATCGCGACAAACAAACAACACTTACACCAGCAATTGCAATCACACTGCCGATGATGGTTGATTTCGTCAGGGACTCACCGAGAAAAATGCAGGCGATGATGATACTGATGATCGGGGAAGCTGAAACGATCATGCTGGCGGTCCCTGCTGGGACGAAGAGTTCACCCCAATTCAGCAGTAGGAAGTAACCTGCCATTCCGCAAATACCGCAGGCGAAAATCCGAGGAAGGTCAGCAAGTTGGGGAAGTCGAATCTTTCGAGTTACCGTACCAACGATTAGGAGCGTCACTGATGCGATGATCAATCGCGATGTAGTCAGTCCAAAGACGCCGAGATTCGGGGCTGCAATGCGAATTGCTGGGAATGCGCTGGCCCAGAGGAGTGCTGAGGAACCCCCGGCGATCCAGGCGGAGTGGGTCGGGCTCACGGCTGTATTTTTCATGAGACTCCTGAGATAGCAGGACTGTTTCGTTGAATATAACCATCTAACTTTCTTTAAGCAAGTTAACTGGCAGTAGTCATCGATTGAGATCAAATGACGCTTCTATCCAGAATCTCCACAGCGATGACGATCATTCAAGCAATTCACTTGGGACGACAGTTGGAATCGACAAGTTTCTAAAAATGCATGGCCCCGGGTAAAACTCAGTGCGGCTGTCACTAGATAGTGAACGCAGCTTGTTTCACAATAGCCACTTTGCTATATCAATTACGGTCGTTTTAGAAAAGGAAACACTGGGGTGTACTGCAGTGGCTCTGGTTAGTGTGCATTCACTCTCTGAAGTACTGAAGATTGCGACCTAACCATGGCGAGGCAGAGGGCCGACAGAACGACGCACAGAACCGTGATAATGCCCAGTGGTGTCACG
Source organism: Glutamicibacter uratoxydans (assembly GCF_006539925.1). Classification (GTDB taxonomy): domain Bacteria; phylum Actinomycetota; class Actinomycetes; order Actinomycetales; family Micrococcaceae; genus Glutamicibacter; species Glutamicibacter uratoxydans. Next base: position 11,353 of record NZ_BJNY01000033.1, read on the forward strand.
GTAGAAGGTCCTGCAATGCCAACAAGCGGTGCTGCGATCGCCCCGAGTCCGAATCGGGACAGACCGAGTACCGAAGAAGCAGTACCGGCTAGTTCCGGGTAGCCGGCTAGTGCCAGCGACGCCGAAGGAGGCGCGGCAAAGGCGACGCCTGAGGCCATGACGAAGAGTGAGCCGAGGATCACCGGCAAAGGCAGTGACCAGAGCCCGGTCGCGAGCAGTCCTACTGCACCGACCCCGGTCATGGTGACACCTACGGCAAGGGTTCCCCGTTCGGACCAGCGATCGGCGGTACGTCCAGCGATGGCTCCGAAGATCATGTAGCCGGCGGAGTTCGCACCGAATGCTAACGCGTAGCCTTGCGGGGAGAGGCCGTATCCGTCTTGAAGGATGTATGTTGCTCCGGCCAGATAGGCGAACAGGGCCGCATGGGTTAGCCCGCAGATCAATACGGCACCGATGAAGACGCGATCAGTGAAGAGTTTTCGGAAGTCGTTGCCCGATTGTTTAGCTCCCCCGGTACTGCGTAGTTTCTTCGGCAGTGTCTCTCGGTAAATCAGCAATGTTGCTGCCATGATCAGGACGCCGAGTCCGGCGAGGAAGAGGAAGATTCCACGCCAGTCGAGTATTTGAGCGAGCTGGCCGCCGATGACCGGGCCGACGATTGCTGCGAGTCCGCCGATGACGGTGACTCGTCCGTAGAAGCGGATCAGTGCCCCGCCTTCGTAGACGTCGCGTCCGGCTGCCTGGGCGATGACAATGCCCACTGATCCGGCAAGACCTTGTATCAGGCGGGCAAAGATCAGGGTTTCCACACTTGGACTTAGCGCGCAGAGCACTGATGCAGCAATATACGCTACGAGGCCGACCAGCAGCGGGCGCATGCGCCCGTAGCGGTCAGAAATGGGGCCAGCAATAATCTGACCAACCGCTAGCCCGATGAGGCACGAGGTGAGGGTGAGTTGGGCCATTGAGGTGACGGTCCCAAGATCAGTAGTCAGTGCTGGGAGCACCGGAAGGTAGAGATCCATCGAGATCGGACCGAAAACAGTCAGCAGCAGCAGGAGTGTTGCGAGCAGCGGACCGACCTTGCGGGGCAGTTCAGAGGTGTTCATAGTTAGTTCTTTCATGGGGTGGCATGAGGAAGCGCCCCGCAAAGACCTGCGGGGCGCTCGGCAATTGGATTAGATTGTGAGCAGGACCTTGGTAGCGCGGCGTTCATCCATAGCCTGATACCCCTTGGCTGCTTCTTCGAGGGGAAGTTCGAGGTCGAAGACGAGGCCCGGGTCGATCTGGTCGGTCATGATCAGGTCAATGAGCTCCGGCAGGAAGCGGCGCACTGGTGCGGGTCCGCCTAGTAGATTCACGGTGGCGAAGAACAGGTCAAGCCCGTCGAGGTTCACCCCGTGGGAAACGCCGACATACCCGACATGTCCGCCGGGGCGCGTTGAGCCAATGGCCTGCAACATGGATTCTTGGGTACCTACTGCCTCAATTGTGCTGTGGGCCCCGTAACCGTTGGTGAGTTCCTTAATTCGGGCGATGCCAGCTTCTCCGCGTTCTTCGATGATTTCGTCAGCGCCGAACTTTCGCGCTAGCGCTTGACGGTCAGCATGCCGGGAGAATGCGATGACTCGGTCAGCGCCGAGGCGCTTGGCGGCCAGGATACCTAACAGTCCCACGGCCCCGTCGCCCACCACGGCAACGGTTTTTTCTGGTCCGGCGGCCGCCGCAACAGCGGCAAACCAACCAGTGCCCAGAACATCAGAAGCAGCTAAGAGGCTTTTGGCCTGTGCATCAGTCGGGACGCCTGGTACCTTGACCAAGGTGCCGTCAGCCAAAGGGATGCGAGCCTTTTCGGCCTGGGTGCCGATGGCTCCCATCATCACCTGGTGTTGGCATCGGGATTGAAATCCTGCCTGGCAGATTTCACAGGTGTTGTCAGAGGCCACAAAGGAACCGACGACATAGTCACCGACCTGGATGTCTTCGATAGCAGCGCCGATCTGCTCCACAACGCCCACGTATTTGTGTCCCATGGGGATATTGTCTGCTGGCTCCGCACCACGGTATGGCCATAAATCCGAGCCGCAGATACAACTCGCGGTCACACGGATGACCGCGTCGGTAGGTTCTTCAATAACTGGGTCCGGTCGTTGCTCAACTCGGACGTCTCCGGGGGCGTGCATGATGACACCGCGCATCGTGGGTTCTCTTTCGGTTAGGCCCGTGGCTCCTGTGGCCTGTCGAATGACAGAGAAGCCGTTGTAGTGCGTCGTGCTGTTGACACTTATCAATACTCCGCTGGCTCATCCTTGTGAGGGAGTCCTAGAGAAAAGGGGTACTGATAGTACCTCTCTTAGCTGTGGGGGCTCACGTACCGTTGAACTATGGATAATCGAGCAGAAGTCCGCGAGTTTCTCACGTCTCGCCGGGCAAGAGTCACCCCGGATGAGGTCGGCCTGCCCGCTGGTACAAACAGAAGGGTCAAAGGCCTGCGCCGTACCGAGGTTGCGACTCTGGCAGGAGTGAGCGTTGAGTATTACACCAAGCTCGAACGCGGGTCGATCAGCGGCGCATCCCCTGAAATCCTTGACGCCTTAGCCAAGGCGCTGCTGCTGGATGATTCAGAGCGGGCCCATCTGTTCGATCTTGCCCATGCCGCCAGCCCGGTTGCTCGACCACCTCGACGACGGAATCCTAAAAGTTGGAAACCTCACCCAAGCCTTCAATGGATGCTTGACGCAGTTTCAGGCGGCCCAGCGTTCGTGCGTAACGGGCGTATGGATATTCTCGCGGCCAACATCCTCGCGAGGGCGTTCTATCAAGATATTTACGACATGCCAGGAAGGATCCAAGGCCAGCCGCCGAACATCGCCCGGTTCACGTTCCTTGATGAAAGAGCCCACGACTTCTACCCGGACTGGGACATGTTTGCCGATGTGACGGTGGCGATCCTGCGCACTGAGGCAGGACGGGATCCACACAATAAAGAGCTTCACGACCTGATCGGCGAGTTGTCCACCCGCAGCACCGATTTCCGCGCCCGCTGGGGTGCGCACAATGTGAGGCATCAT
>NZ_BJNY01000034.1 GCF_006539925.1 Glutamicibacter uratoxydans
CGGGCGGCCAGCATTGCTGGCCGCCCGCGGTTCTTGGAAAACTGATGGACTAGCGCCCGGTTCCGCCGTAGACGGTGGCTTCCACTTCGGTGTCCAGGTCGAACGCGGTGTGGATGGCGCGCACTGCGTCGTTGAGCTTGTCGGCGTCGGTGACCACCGAAATGCGGATCTCCGAGGTGGAGATCATGTCCACATTCACGCCCGCCTGGTGCAGGGCCTCGAAGAAGGTGAAGGAGACGCCAGGGTTCGAACGCATGCCGGCGCCGATCAGCGACAGCTTGCCGACCTCGTCATTGTGCTCAATCTCTTCAAAGCCGATCTCTGCACGGGCGGTTTCCAGAGCTTCCAGTACATGCTTGGTCTCGGTCATCGGCAGGGTGAAGGAGATGTCGGTCTTGCCCGAGCCATGTGTTGAGATGTTCTGCACGATCATGTCGATATTCGCCTGGGCTGCGGCGATCACTCCGAAGATCTGAGCCGCCTTGCCCGGGATATCCGGAACGCCGATGACCGTGACCTTGGCCTCGGAATGGTCGTGGGCAACACCTGAGATGATTGGCTGTTCCAAGGGTTCTCCCTCTTGAATCTTGATCTTGTCATTGGGGTCCGGGAGCACCCAAGTGCCCTCGTGCTGGCTGAAGGACGAGCGCACGTGCAGCGGCACGCCGAAGCGGCGGGCGTATTCCACGCAGCGCAGGTGCAGGATCTTGGATCCGCTGGCCGCCATTTCCAGCATTTCTTCGCTGGAGATTTCATCGATCTTGGTCGCCGAAGGCACCACGCGCGGGTCTGCGGTGTAGACGCCGTCCACGTCGGTGTAGATCTCGCAGACATCTGCGCCCAGGGCTGCGGCCAGCGCCACCGCGGTGGTATCCGATCCGCCGCGGCCCATGGTGGTGATGTTCTGGGATTCCTTGCTCATGCCCTGGAAGCCGGCGACGATGGCGATGAAGCCGCGGTCGATGGCGCGGCGCACCCGCTGAGGGGAGACCTCCATGATGCGCGCCTTGCCATGGGTGGAGTCGGTGATCAGGCCAGCCTGGGAACCGGTGAAGGATGCGGCGCGCTCGCCGAACTTGTTGATGGCCATAGCCAGCAGGGACATCGAGATGCGCTCGCCTGCGGAGAGCAGCATGTCCATTTCGCGGGCCGGCGCATCATCGGTGAGCTGGCCTGCAAGATCCAGCAGATCGTCGGTGGTGTCGCCCATGGCGGAAACCACCACGACCACGTCGTGGCCCTGGTTCTTGGTGTCAATAATTCGGCGCGCAACGCGCTTGATGCCCTCGGCATCAGATACGGACGAACCGCCAAATTTTTGCACAATTAGGCCCATGGGCACTGCCTCCACCAGTTGAAAGTTGCAACCCGCACGGACTGCCGCAAAATCGGCAGAAATAGGCGTGCGAGATACCTGCTAGATCAATATTGTGACAGCTTCGCGCATTCATGACCTACTTGTGACGTTAACGATTGGTCATATTGCCTAGCCAGTCCCCGCAGGTGTGTGCTAAAGCGCATCCTGGTCAGCAAACTGAGTCAAAATTTGCCGCCAAAAGTTCTTCCATTCCGACACCGCATCCATCGATTGAGCCTTAGTAATATTTACTGCAATCGTCAATTTTCTCCCTCTGAGGCCTATGTCTACCTGAGTCTCGGTGGCGTCTGAGAAATCAGCAGACCAGTAGCGCCAGCGCCGCGAGGAAGAAACAACGGGCGTGCTGATCATCCGGCGGCTGTTGAACGACTCCTGCCGGCGCATGAGGTCTTGCCACCGCTGCAGCGATGCATCCAGATCAGAATCGAGAACTGCGCTGACAAAGCCCTGGAAAGTGCCATCGATTGCCCGTCCCGGACGCCGCCGGGCGGCATCCAGCTCGAAAGCGGAGGCGATGCGCGAGGCCCAGATGCCGGGATCCGCGGTTTGTGCTGGCATGAGCGTCTGGGCCAATGAAGGGAGCTCGTTGTGATGCAGGTTTGTCGCATCCGCCTGGTGCAGCAGCTCGACCCAATCGGCCCATGGCCTGCCGGTGGCGTCGGCAATTTCCCGAGTAGTTTCCTTCAGTGTTGGCATAGTGCCAGTGTAGAGCCAGGCGCCGGCGCTAGTTCTTGGCCTGCGCCAGGACCTGCCGCCAGAAGCTTTTCCAGCCTGATACGGCCTCGGCGCTGTGTGCCTTGGTGATGTTCACCGAAATAGTGGTTTTCTCGCCCTTGGCGCCGATATCCACATGAACCTTGGAACCGTCGCTGAATGCGGCGCGCCAGTAGCGCCAGCGCTGCGAAGAACTGATATTCGGGCCGTCGGTCATATGCTGCCCGTTGAAGTCGCTCAGGTCCCTGGTTGCCTGGACCCAGCGTTCCAAGGCGCCGTCGATGTCCGTGTGAAGGGTGGCGGTGGTCGAGCCCTGGAAGGTGCCATCTTGGCCTTGGCCGGGCAGCCGGCGCCCGATTTCCTGCTCGAAAGCGACGGCCACCGACTGCGCCCACCAGCCGGTGTTGGACACTTCGGCGCTCATTAGGGTTTCGGCCAGTTGGGCGATTTCCTTGTGGGTGAGCTTCTGGGCATCCGCCGCGCTAAGATCGGCGGACCATGCTTCCCATGACTTGCCGGTGGCTTGAGCGATTGCCCCGGTGTTGCTGCTTTTAGTAGCCATAGGTGCAGGATACCCGGCCCGGGCCCGGAACGGCTGGGATCAAACTGCGGCCGCGGCGGCCAGGGTAGTCCGGCCGCCGCGGCCGCAGCGTGTTGCAGAATCAGGAAACCTGCATATCCTCGTTCAGCCTTCCCAGCAGGGAAATCAAAGCCGAGAGGTCTTCGTCGTTCCAGCCTTCGAGTCTGTCGCGCAGGTCGCGGCGCCAATCCTGCAGCCATTCCTTCCACCGCTGAACCGACAACTCGGTGGGCAGTAGGTGCGATACCCGCCGGTCCTGTTCATCGACCTCCCGGGTGACCAAGCCCAATTCCTCGAGCTTGGTCACCATCCGGGACAGCGCTGCCTTGTCCATCAACAGCTTGTCGCAGATTTCCGACTGCGTGATGCGCTTGGTGCGCATGATGATCCCCAGCACCGGCAGCGCGGCCGGGGTCATCAGGTGCTCCAACTGGGAAGCTACTTCCCGCTTGGAACGGGCCACGATCTGGATCAGCGCGAACATCTGCTCTTCGGTCGCGTCGTACAGTGCGCTGCGTTCGGGAATCGGCGTCGTGCGCTCGGCGGTTTCCATTGCTTCCCCTAGGCTCCGGCGTGTGGGTTGTTGTGCTTCGGCGCCTGTGGCGCCTGAGGCTCGCGCGGCTCCTGCTCTGGTTCGGCGGCGGGGGCTTCCTGGCCTTCGCCGTCCGCGTGGCGTTCCACAGCGGTCTGGGTGCGCAGCTGCTGGTTCGGGATCAGGCAGACGGCGACCACGGTGATCACTGCCAGCGGTGCGGCGAAGGCGAACAGCGAGGCCACGCCGTCGCCGTAGACCGATTCAAAGATCACGCGGATCGGTTCGGGCAGCGTGGCAAGGTTCGGCAGCGAGCCGGAGGACAGCTGTGCGGAAACCGCCGCCGCCTTGTCGCCCAGCTGGGCCATGGCGCTTGCGATCTCGCTCTGCTTGTCTGCGATCATATTCGGGATGTTGATCGCCAGCAGGGCGCCGAGGCCCGCCGTGCCAGCGGTGCCGCCCAAGGTGCGGAAGAAGTTCACCGCAGAAGAGGCGACGCCCAATTCGGAGACGGGAACCGAGTTCTGGACCACCAGCACCATGTTCTGCATGACCAAGCCGACGCCGGCGCCGAGGATGAACATGTACGCGCCCACCAGCACGAAGTTCGTATCGTAGTGAATGGTCCCCAGGAGGAACAGACCGATGACCTGCAGCACCGAGCCGACGACGACGAACGCCTTCCACTTGCCGTAGCGGGTGATCAGCGCACCGGCAACGGTGGAGATGACCAGCAGGCCGGCCATCATCGGGAAGGTCATCAGGCCCGCCTGGGTGGCGGTGGCTCCGCGGGCCATGATCATGTACTGGCTCAGGAAGACCGAAGTGCCGAACATCGACAGGCCGACCGACAGCGAGGCGATGACTGCGAAGGTGAAGGTGCGGTTCTTGAACAGGTCGAGGTTCAGCAGCGGGTCTGCGGCCTTCAGCTCGGTGACCACGAACAGGACCAGCAGCAGCACCGAACCGGCCGCCATCAGGTAGCTGGTGGTGGAGTTCCACTCGAACTGGGTGCCGCCCAGCGACATCCAGATCAGCAGCAGTGCAACGCCGGAGGAAAGCAGCATGATGCCCAGGTAGTCGATCTTGACCTTGCGCTTGGCCACGGCAGGCAGGTGCAGGGTGCGCTGGATCAGCCAAATGGCGATGACCGCGAAAGGCAGCGCAACGAAGAAGTTCCACCGCCAGTTGATCGTGTCGGTGATGAAGCCGCCGATCAGCGGGCCGCCGACGGTTCCTACCGCCATGACCGCACCGAATAGGCCCATGTACTTGCCGCGTTCGCGCGGCGAGAGGATGTCGGCCATGACGATCTGGCTCAGTGCGCCCATGCCGCCGCCTGCCAGGCCCTGGATGACGCGCATGGTGATCAGGAAGCTGGTGTCCTGCGAGAATCCGGCCGCGGCCGAGGCGAGCACGAACATGGCAAGCGAGATCTGCAGCAGCAGCTTGCGGTTGCCGATGTCTGCCAGCTTGCCCCAGATCGGGGTGGAGATGGTGGTGGCCAGCAGGGTAGCTGTCACGACCCAGGTGAATGCGGTTTGCCCGCCCCTGAGATCGGAAACGATCACCGGCAGGGAACTGGATACGACGGTGCCGGCAAGAATCGAGACAAACATGCCCATCAGCAGGCCGGTCAGTGCCTGCATGATCTGGGCGTGGCTCATCTTGGGCTGCGAGACCGGTGCGGTTGCGGTCATTGAGACTCCCAAAGAAGAAAAATAAGGTTGATTGATGTCAACTATAAACTATTGGTTGACTATCATCAACTATGTGTGTTTTGCTCCACACCGCGCAATACGGGGAATAACCTGTGCTTAAACGAGTGATCCCGTCCGGGGACCGGACGGGATCAGCTGCGGCAGACCAGTGAAAGTCAGCGGGTGCTGCGATGGTCGTCCATTTCCGGGACCACTGGGCGCGAGGGCGCAAAGACGTTCTGCTGGGCCGGCTCGCGGGAAGCCTCATCCTTGGCCGGCGCGATCTTGACTTCAACAGGTTCAGCGGGTGCCGCGAGGGTCGGAGCCGAAGGCTGTTGGGCGCGCCCGGCAACCCGGCGCCCCTCGAAGGCGCGGGCCAGGGTGACCTCGTCGGCGTATTCCAGGTCGCCGCCCACAGGAAGACCGGAAGCCAGTCGGGTGATCTTGATGCCCAGCGGAGACAGCGCGCGCACCAGGTACACCGCGGTGGCCTCGCCCTCCAGGTTCGGGTCGGTGGCCAGGATCAGCTCGGTGATCGATTCATCGGCCAGCCGGGTGACCAATTCGCGGATGTGCAGCTGTTCGGGCCCGATGCCCGCCAGCGGATTAATCGACCCGCCCAGCACATGGTAGCGGCCGGAGAAGGCGCGGGTGCGCTCGATGGCCAGCACATCCTTTGACTCCTCGACGATGCAGATCGTGGAGCCGTCGCGCCGTTCATCGCGGCAGATCGCGCAGGTGTCCTGCTCCGAGATGTTGAAGCAGATCTCGCAGAACTTTACCTTGGCCTTGACCTGCTGGATGGCGGCGGCCAGCCGGGTCATGTCCTCCGCATCGGCATCCAGAATGTGAAAGGCGATGCGCTGGGCCGACTTGGGGCCGATGCCAGGCAGCCGACCGAGCTCGTCGATCAGTTCCTGTACAGCACCTTCGTACACGTGCGCCCACTTTCATCATTCGGGTTCGTTATTGCTTGGTCCACGGCATTTGCCGCCAACGTACACACTAGTGTCTCACCCAGACAGTTTGAACTGCAGGGTGCAGGATCACAGGCTGCGCTTGAGCTCCACGACATTGCCGTTCACATCGCGCTGTTCGATGACCATGCCGCCCAGCAGGCGCTCGACAGCGGGGACGCCGATGAGCGTTGAATCTTCCACCTCGATGTCGTCCTCGCTCGGGACGAATTCTGCCGGGTCTTCCACCACCGGCGGCGGGGTCGGCGCGCCGCCCCATCCGCTGGCCGACTGCACCGGCGCCGGACTCGGGGCCGAGTCCTTGGCCTGGTTCATCAGCTGCTGGTAGCGGCTCATGCGCCCGGAAGCCTGCGGTGCGGCAGGGGCCTGCGCTGCAGGCTTCTCTACTGCGCCCCAGGACGGAGCGGTCTCCCTGGCTGGAGCCGAAGGCTGGCCGGCGGGAGGCTGGACAGGCTGTTGGGCCTGCTGCTGCGAAGCGGCGAACTGCGGCCGCGGCGCGACCGGCGCAGCTGGTGCAGCCGGTGCCGATGGCGCAGGAGCCTGCGGCGAGGCTGGTTCAGTGGCCGGCTCCCTAGCGGCGGCCAGCGACTCAAAGGAATCGGTGGTGCTGCCAGGATGCAGGGGAGTGGACGACACCGGACGGGCGATGTTGAAGGAGGACCCCTCGTTCTGCTTGGCGCTCAGCCCTGCAGTCATGCGCGGGCGTGGCGCAACCGGCGGGCCGTCAAAGCTGCGCGGAGCACTGCTGCGCGGGGCAGGTTCTGCCGGCGCAGCCGGTGCTGGAGCTTGGGCTTGCGCAGGAGCCTGAGCCTGGGCAGCCGGCTGGGCCGGAGCCGCCGCAGGCTGCGCGTAGGGATCAGCTCCGTAGCCGTCGTCCGGGAACGGCGGCTCGTCGAAGTACGGGTCATCCAACGGCGGCGGTACGTCGTCGAAATCGCCGGCATAGCCGTAGTCTGCCGCTGGAGCCGCTGGAGCCGCTGGAGCCGCTGGAGCCGCTGGAGCCGCTGGAGCTGGCTCAGCGGCCGGCGCGGGACGCTGGGTTTGGGCGCGCGAAGCTACCCCAGCGTTCGGTGCCTTGATGAACTTGGTCGGTGCTGGGGTTGGCGCCGGGATCGGCCGGCGCTCACCTTTTGGGGAACCACCGCCTGGGGTGTTTGAACCGCCTTCGGTGAGAACCACTTCCACAGGGGAGCCGGCGACCTGGGAGAGCAGTCCGGTAAGGATCTGCATCATGTCCGGGCGGTTGCGCAGGTTGACCAGCACTCCGGGGCTGCTGAAGGCCAGGGTGACGGTGCGGCCGTCGAAGCCTGCCACGGAGCCGAAGTTCGCCACCATGGAGTGCAGCACCTTCGAATTGGACTGCAGTTGGTTGAGCAAGGCAGGCCATGCCTGCTGGAAGCGGGCCACCGGGGAACCGCCCTGTGCAGGTGCTGACGGCTGCTGCTGCGCCGGCTGCTGGCTGCGCTGTGCCTGCTCACGCGCGGCGCGTTCCTGGGCCTCGCGTTCAGCCTGCTGGCGCTGGGCAGCTTCGCGCTGAGCCTGTTCCTCCTGAGCGCGCTGTTGTTCGGCGCGCTGGGCTGCTTCACGTTCTGCCAGTTCGCGCTGGGCCTGATCCTGGGCAGCGCGCTGTGCGGCTTCCTGCTGTGCTCGCTGCGCAGCTTCCTGTTCGGCTTGCTGACGCTGGGCGGCTTCGCGTTGAGCCTGTTCCTGCGCCGCACGCTGAGCCGCCTCGCGTTCGGCCTGCTGGCGCTGAGCCTGCTCTTGGGCGCGCTGCTGTTCTGCGCGCTGGGCTGCTTCGCGTTCGGCTAGCTCACGCTGGGCCTGTTCCTGGGCCGCGCGCTGTGCGGCTTCTTGCAGCGCCTGGGCCTGGTGGCCAGAGTGCTGCGGCTGGTTCTGGGCTGGCTGAGCCGGGGCCGGCGGCTGGTTCTGAGCAGCCGCCTGCTGCTGTGCCGCCTGAGCTGCCTGCTGCTGGGCACGATTCTCGGCAGCACGCTTGGCGAACTCTGCCATGGCAGGGTTTTGCTTCACGTCGTCAATTGAAACGCCCGTGCCAAATGACAGGTCCTCGCCGCTGGCAGGATCCGGCACCAGGCTGAACGGGGCGACGCCCTCGGGACGGTTCGCCGGAATGCTCGGACCAGGCTGGATCTGGGTGGTCACCGGGTGCGAGTCTTCCTTGGGTCCCCACGTGGCTCCCCAGTCTGCATCCGCACCGGTGTTCAAGGACGTTGCGGCGTCGGGATCCAGTGGGGCGTTGGGGTCCTCCGGCTCGGCTGCTGGCGCAGGGGCCGAGGCAGGTTCTGTTGGTGCTGCGTCCTGGACCGGTGCAGCGGCATGCGGCTGTTCAACAGGCTGTTCAGGAGCCGGGGCTGGCTGCTGTGCTTGGTGCTGCTGAGCCGGCTGCTCGGGAGTGGCTTCGGGCTGGACTGCCGGAGCTGGTTCGCCGTCACGCCGTGCCTTGGCTGCGGCCAGGGCCTGCCGAACTGCGGCGGCGCCCTGGCGTGCTGCGCCAGGATTCGGCGCGGAGCCCATTGATGGTGCAGCGTCGCCAGCAGATCCGTCTTCCAGCTCTGGCAGCGCGCCGCCGGTCATGGCGTGGCGCTCCAGCCGGTCCAGGCGCGCGGCGAAGGAGCTGTCCGAATTCTGCGATCCGGGCAGCATCAATCGAGCCCCCAAAAGTTCAAGGTGCAGGCGCGGCGACGTAGCACCGGTCATATCGGTCAGCGCCTGGTTGGTGACGTCGGCCCAGCGCGAGAGCTCTCCGGCTCCGGCGAGGCCCGCCTGCAGGTGCAGCGCCTCAAGCTGGTCGCCGGGAACGCCGCGCAGGATCTTTTCCAGTCCTTCCGGCACTGCCTTGGCGATCACCAGATCGCGGAAGCGTTCGAGCAGGTCCTCGACGAAGCGGCGCGGATCCAAGCCGGTTTGGATGATCCTGTCGATCGCGGCGAACAGCCCTGCGCCATCCGATTCGTGCAGCGACAGCACCACCTCGTCCAGCAGCGTGGAGTGGGTGTAGCCCAGCAGCGCGATGGCGGTTTCGTAGTCGAGCACGCCTTCGCGTGCACCGGCAATCAGCTGGTCCAGCACCGACAGGGTGTCGCGCACCGAACCGCCGCCGGCGCGGATCACCAGCGGCAGCACGCCGTCGTGAACCGATACGTTCTCGCGCTGGCACAGTTCTTCCAGGTACGCCAGCAGCGCCTCGGGCGGCACCAGGCGGAATGGGTAGTGGTGGGTTCGCGAGCGGATAGTGCCGATGACCTTGTCAGGCTCGGTGGTCGCGAAAATGAACTTGATGTGCGCCGGCGGCTCTTCAACGATCTTCAGCAGCGCATTGAAGCCTGCTGGGGTGACCATGTGGGCCTCATCGATGATGAAGATCTTGTAGCGGTCGCGGGTAGGAGCAAAGGTAGCACGCTCGCGCAGGTCGCGGGCATCGTCCACACCGCCGTGGCTGGCGGCGTCGATCTCGATGACATCCAGCGAGCCGGGGCCGCCGTTGGCAAGCTCAATACAGCTCGGGCAGGTGCCGCAGGGAACCGGGGTCGGCCCCTGCTCGCAGTTCAGGCAGCGCGCAAGGATTCGGGCAGAGGTGGTCTTGCCGCAGCCGCGGGGACCGGAGAACAGGTACGCATGGTTGACCCGGTTCTTCTCCAATGCGGTCATCAGCGGAGCGGTGACATGCTCCTGCCCGATGACGTCGGCGAAGGTATCGGGACGATATCTGCGGTAAAGCGCTGTACTCACACCGGTTCCCTATCGGTTGTTCGATGCCGGAGGCATCAGCTGTTGGACAATGTTCTCGGGCTTCACAACCCAGGGTTCACGCGGCAGCGACGACGGGTTGAACGCCTTCAGGGCCGCCTGCAGATTCTCACCGGGCAAGCCCAATGACTCTAGCAAAAATGAGCGCACTTCGGCGGGATGCACACCTTGTTCGGTGATCTCTTCGAGCGTCACCGCTCCGTCCCTTTTGGCCAGCCGCTGGCCCTTCTCGTTCAGCGCCAGCGGAACATGGGCGTAGCTGGGAATTTCATAGCCGAGCAGCTGGGCAAGATAGGCCTGGCGCGGGGCAGAAGAGAGCAGGTCGTCTCCGCGCACCACCTGGTCGATGCCGCTGGCCGCGTCATCGACGACTACCGCCAGGTTGTAGGCGGGGGCACCGTCATTTCGGATCAGCACAAAGTCGTCAACCATGCCGGTGTAGCTGCCGAAAAGTTCATCGTGAACAGAAAATTCGTTCACTTCAGCGCGCAGACGCAGTGCGGCCGGGCGTTCAAGGGATTTCTGAGCCCGCTGTTCGTCGCTGAGGTTCCTGCAGGTTCCGGGGTAGGCGCCCGGGGCGGCATGTGGTGCGCTGGCGGCTTCGGCAATGTCCTTGCGCGAGCAGAAGCATTCGTAGACCAGCCCGCGGGCTTTGAGTTCGTTGGCAATTTCCAGGTAGACAGGCAAGCGGTCTGACTGGCGAATGAGTCCGCCGTCAAAGTCCAGTCCCAGTTGCTCAAGTTCGTCGAGCTGTACGGCTTCCGCGCCGGCGCGGACACGGTCGAGGTCTTCGATTCTCAGATAGAAGTCTCTGCCGGTGGATCGGGCGAAGAGCCAAGCCAGGATTGCTGTGCGCAGATTGCCAATGTGGAGCGGCCCTGAAGGGCTAGGGGCGAAACGGCCAGCGCCCACGTGGACTCCATTCGACTTGCTGGAAAAGTAAAGACCCCTCATGCACCTGTCAGAGCCCATCTACCCTTGCTACCTTCCGGTCCTGGGGGAGTTCAACAGGATGACACCACACGAGGGGTCACCAAAAATACTACCCGAGGATGGGGTGTGGATAAAAATCGGGGAGAGTGCTGTTGCTCTCATGGCTTGCCTTGCACTGTTGGCAGGCACCGAAGTTGAACAATTTTTCTGCTCAGCTGGCTTGGGCTTCCGGTTCGTCGTCGTGCCAGCCAAGTACATGCCGGAGCCTGACTGTCATTTCCACAATTGGCAGGGTTGGGGTCTGATCCCGGGCAAAGTCGAAATTCTCAACGTTCGACACACTGCCCGGCACCTCAAGGCAGACCATTCCATTCGGGGTGCGCCACTGCACCGAACCATCTGGCTTGTAGATGACTTCCCAGCCAAGGGCATGTTTGAACAGTTGATGCCGTTTGCACAGCAGCTGCGTATTGGCGCGGGAAGTATGCCCGCCTTTGGCCCAGCCGTCGATGTGGTCTGTTTCTGATTCTTCCGCCAACTTATTGCAGCCGGGGAACCTGCATTGGATATCGCGCCATCGAAGCAGGTCTCTCAGCGCCTTACTCGGGCGGTACTTCTCCTTGGCAACATCAATGGCTGCTCCGGTCCATGGATCGGTGAGAACCTTGAGGAACGAAGGGGCGTCTTTGGCGATTTTCAAAGCAACTTCTATGGGGATGGGACCATATCCTTCAAGTTCGGCGAGCCCTCGCTTTGGATTCGCCAGCATTTCTACTGCAGGAATAGTCACCGCGACCCTTGACTTCAGTACGGTGCCCGGCGATTCAGGCCATCCGTCGAGGATGACATCTCGCAGCAGATCTGCGCGCCTTTGCCGTTCGCTGCGCTGGTCGTCTTCGTCCACTTCCTCATGCGCCGCGAACCAGTTGACCGTATTGACGATGCTGATGACGTCTTCCGCGGGCAGATAGGCCTGCAGGACGGCCATTCCGTTGTCTTCTTTCCACCAGGTAATTGCACGGGCCTCGCGTGCCTTCTTATGGCGTTCTTCAATAGGCTTCGGGTGAAGGCGCTCGCGCATCCGCCGAGCGCGCTGCGAGACTGCAGAATCGGTAGCTGTTCGAGCCAGGGGCAGCAGTACATGCTCCATCTGCTTGATGTCCGCCGGATCCAGGTCCTGGGATTGCTTGACGATCTCTCTGGCCGTTCTGGTGGTGATGTCTCCATTGCTCAATGCATCTAGGGTGTTGGTGCAGATATTCCGAAGACCCTCGGCGGTGAAAAGCTTTGCATACACCCTACTGGCAGTATCCCGCAGCGCGACGGATGCTTCTGCAACAAAGGAAGACCTGATGGTCGCGTCATCAGTTAAATCGACGCCATAGTAGTGGGCCGACAAGTGAGCGTCCTGGTCATCGGGTTGGTCGATCAGCGCCTCTTGGGTTCCTTTGCTCGTTGCGTCTCGGACAAAGATTTCAAAGCTGTCTGCCATGACGCTGGCTTCTGCAGCATCAAGCATGCTGCGCAGTCGTCCGATGCTTTTGAGCCGTTCCAACCCGTCCTTGACAGTAGAGAGGGGAGACGAGTTGTAGAGATCTAGGGCTGCCACAGCGAACTGATTGAAGAACTTGTTTTGGTCTAATTCTCCGTCCCACACTCCGTTGGCGCCGTAGTTCTTTCTGAGACCCGGCGGATACATTGGAAGGCGTCGCGACGCGTCGCCATTGTGAAATACCTCTCTTTTGCTCATGATTCCAGTATTTGTGCCACCGGCGGGAGGGTGGTGAAGTGTGGTGCGCATTGGGGAAAACTTCATTTATCCGCGTAAATACGGGGTTTATTTCATGTGAAGCCGAGGTAGCGGCAGATATTTCCGCTCGATTCGTGCTTCAGTGAAAATTTCGATATGCTGGATCCTGCTCCACGGAGCACACTGAGGAGGATTCGCCTAGCGGCCTATGGCGCACGCCTGGAACGCGTGTTGGGTTCACGCCCTCAGGGGTTCAAATCCCCTATCCTCCGCCAA
>NZ_BJNY01000035.1 GCF_006539925.1 Glutamicibacter uratoxydans
CCTAACATCCCATAATTCGTGTCAACCCACTGTTCACTGACCACTCAATACGAGCCGGCTGCATCCTGCACACTTTTACAGATCAATCGATCTTTTTTCTGCCGTTCATTAAGAGCACCGTCTCCGCTACATCTACTGTCAGTGAAGCAGCAAGGCTTAAGTTGAACAAGGTTCGGAAGCTTTTTCGGACGCGTTCCGTTCCCAGAGTGGTAATAGGACTACAGTTGCACCATGAATAATCTGAGAAGACCCCCTCCCGATGCAAATTTCCCAGCCCGGAAGTTCACGCACCACGGGGTGGAATACGATCTAATGCGTTTAAGTCCCGACTTTAACGCTGAGGCAACCGCATTTAGCCCCCACAAAACAGTTTCCGTTAAATTACCCGTATTCATCGGCTCGGTGTACGTCGAAGCGAAGGCGTCCGTCAAGACACATGGGCTGATATATGTCCTCGTCAAAGATGACGTCGGAGAAGTTTTTGGCATTTGGTGTTTTATCGAGGACGTCATTTTCGAAGGCTAACTCCGCCCTAGGACGACCATCCAACGAAACGATCTTGACCGAGAGCACAAGCGCGTTCTTCCTCCTGCCAGTCCACCTGAACTGCCGCTCTCGCCCAGACCCGCGGCAAGGTGCCGTGAGTTCGAGAGTGTCTGGAAACGACAATGGATTCAAAGGATGCAGCAATCATTGGGCTATGCATAGCCGGACTGGTCATTTCTTTAATCAGCCTGTGGGTTCTGTTCTATGTTGTTGGAAGTAATTCGATGCTGGGGTCCGTGGGAGCCTTCCTTTGCCTGGCGGTCGGAATTTTCCTTATAGTCATGGGATTGAAGTCACCTTGATACACAAGCTACACAAGATGTTCGCTCTTCCGATACGCATCAGTGTGATCAGGTAAGGAGTCCCTGATCAGAATTTGAGCGGCTGAAATATATCACAGCTTTGTCAACTAATCAGGCGTATACTGTGATTGGAGCACTCCTCTACCGGGTTTTACCGTTACCGGGTGTCTTCACCGGCATATAGCTTTTGTGTCTTTCCCATCGCGTAAAGACGTTCAGATTAAAGCAACAGTGTTGAACCGGTTGCATTCGAACCAGAGAGTATTTTTCTACTGGGCTCTCAAAACCAGTGCGATGCACGCTTCATTCCATCCACAGAACAGTCATCCGATGAGGGTTCCATCGAGATCCTTCAACCACCCTTCACAATTTTGTGGCTTGGTATGTTCAGACTGCTCCGACTAATCTGCAACGAGCTGTTCCAGTGCCTGAGGCAAAGAAAGCAGTTTTGTCGCAGCTGGATGGTCTGTTGCTACTTGAAATTTCTGCATCCGCTCGCTTCGTGAACACGCATCAATTAGCTCGGAAGGAGCAGTGTCGACGTCATGCAAAAGCCCGAGCGATGCCCGCGCTGCCTCAGGAAATCTGTGGTGGAAACGGAAACCCGCCGTTACCAAGACGATGAAAACCAAATACGCCGCTGGGATAACGACGGCGGCCACGACGAAGGAATGCATCAAGACGTGGCCGTAACGATGCGAGAAGTGTTGTGGACTTGCACATTCTGTGGTTGGCACCGTGTCGCCTATAGCGCTCAAGAACCACATCTAGGTCCCGAGTCCAATCCCGACAAATCCCCACGATCTCTAGCCCGAAATTCAGTGAGCACAACTGATCCTAGAGCTTCGCATTCTCAACACAAGAGATGATGACCTATGGAACATCAAACACAACATGCCCGAACGAATCACGACCCACTCACCGTGGGCGAAGTACTGGTAGATTCGCTGCCTGGAACCCTCTTCACTGCGCAAGCACCCGAAAAATATATGGTCGCAGTGGTGTTCAGTCGACGTCCTGAAGCTGAAGAGATTCGAAATATCCAAAGCCTCGAAGTTCAGGAGCAGCTAGCTTCATCTGGCTACCCTGACATAAAGCTTAATATCTCAAACAGGCGACTAGAGATAGCTAACACCTCCCTTGAAGAGCTCCGCGACGGGCTAGCCTTTGCCATAGCCTGCGCGCTCGCCCAACAAAGTGAGAAATTCCAACACCACCAGGACGTTGCCGAAACAGAGTTTCGAAAAGAGATCGACGCAGAAACCGAGCGATCACAGTCAGTACAGCATCTGGCGAAATCGATCTCGTTCGATTCATCGATCTGAAAATAACGTAACCGCTCCCTGCCTACCAGTACTCAGAATCGAGTATCCAACATGAAAACTCCATCCGGTTCGTCCCCCGAGCACCAACAATCATCTACAACTCACCCAAAACAAGGTACGAGCAGCAATTCGCACCCCAAGCCCTTTGATGCCCATGAAATCTACGAGTCGACAACATCCGCTGATGTAACCGGGGTGCCGCAAAATAAACGGCCAGTATCTCGCACGGCAGTGGTCTGGGCAGCCCTGATCGTCGGATTAGTTCTTTTAGTTCTGCTCATCATTTTCATTGCCCAAAATCAGGCAACTGTCACGCTTGAATACTTCGGCTGGAGCGGTTCTGTCGGCTTGGGTCTGACCATGTTTATTTCAGCTGTTGCCGGCGGATTGTTGGTTGCTGTTGTCGCCGTTGCCCGAATTCTCCAACTGCGATCCATACTGTCGGCGCAGCGCAAGAAGCTCAATCACCAGTGAGCGACCAATGAGTGCTGGCGAGAGGGGCATGCATTGCTTGAGTTCTATGGTTCGCTGCGGAAGTGATGAAAACTGTATATCAGCGTGCCGAGAGCGATCACCCCAGAAGCCATGAGGGTCACGCCCGTTCCCCATCCGCCGAATAGCCACCACTGAGGATCAACTGGCCACCATGTCGGTACAGGGGTACCGATGCCCCACCACGTACCAATTCCAAGGAGGAGACACGCAAAGAGCGTACTCAGCAGTATTCTGGGCCAACTCTGGACACTCAGACGAGATAGATCCATGGCTTTTCGCTTGATCGGGCGCAAGAGCCTCTTGGCCCATTTATAGCGCATAGACAACAGCGCCACCCCTCCAGCAGTTAACAACAATCCAGGACCAGGAAGAATCAAAGCAGCAAGACCAGCGAGAACAAGTAACCACCCAGAGACCTCAACAATCCGGAATTTCAGCCACTCGATCGCTTTCCGATTCGACTCTTTCATTCGCTGCACTTGCTCCCAACTGGCCTACTGAGTCCGAGTTCATTGCTTTGGTACTAACCTAAGTCCGCTTCGCAGAACATCAAGCTGACATGAAGGATTGACAGCCAACGCGCATTTTGCATTGTCCATCGCCTCAGCACCGCTAATCCAAGTGAAAACACCACAATGACAAAATAGTTTCAGTTACTTCGAAGCCTCGCCGAACCTCAACAGGTAACTCAACTAGGCCCAGTCTGGGTCCCATAGTTGTCCTATTTCATTACTTAGGAATTCTTGTGACCAGTCCGCACGCAGCAGTCATTTATAACCCAATTTCAGCGCCTATAGACGAGCTCCGACAGCACATTCAGCTCCAAGAAGCACGACACAATTGGGCCACGACTACATGGCACCCCTCAGACCCTAGAGACTTTGGCTCAGGTGCCGCCCTCCAAGTGCTCAAGAAACAGCCCGAGGTAATAATCGTCGCGGGTGGTGATGGGACAGTTCGTGCGGTAGCCAGTGTAGTCATTGATTCCAACGTTCCGATAGCATTGGTGCCCTGTGGCACGGGTAATCTGCTCGCACGGAACCTCAAAATTCCGCTGAACGATATTGCTCACTGTGTTGCCATGGCATTCCAAGAAGACTCCTTTCCCATCGATGCTGCTGCTGTCGAGCTTTGGCGTCCTGGTGGACAACATGGCAAGGAAATTTTTTTGGTCATGTCTGGGGTAGGTCTAGACGCCGACATGGCTTCTGCCACAAGCACACGACTGAAGAAATACTTCGGTTGGATCGCCTATAGCGTGCCTATCGCTCAATCGGTCTTCGCGCATAGACTCTTTAGCCTCACGTATTCGATCGATGAACACAAGCAGAAGAGTACCCGTGCACACACTGTCATTATCGGTAATTGCGGAACACTGAGTGGAAACATGCTTCTAATCCCGACAGCTCGCCTCGATGATGGTCTCTTAGACGTGGCGTTGATGCGGCCTACACGACGCTGGGGATGGGCGAGAATTGCGGCAAAGTTGGCGCTGCAAGGATTGATGCGGCGGTCGGTACTCGGCCAAGAAATTATTGCCGATGCGATGACTCATGATTCGCTCTCATATCTGCAGGGAGATCGATTTGACGCAACGTTTTCTATCCCCCGAATCTTAGAGCTCGATGGAGACAGCTTTGGGCTAGTTAGACAGATATCGGCGAGAATTCTGCCCGACGCTCTCAGAATTCAATCTAGTACCTCTAACTGACGCGAGGCTAGAAAACTGAGATATCTGGACTGATTTCAAATTGAAATTTCCCGAACGAGCGGGAGAAGGCGGAGCTTTGAATTACGCCCGAGGAAGGACCTCACGCTGAGGAATACCGAACGGGTGGCAATTTGGTCTGCGGAAAGTCCTGCTCGACTAGTGTTCCAAGCTTCTTTGTGAATCATTCGATTTACAGGACGTTCAGGTGCACAGAAGTCGAAAAATGAGAGCTATTTCCTTCCTTCATCACTGGCTGCAAGCTTGTCTGCGGGGATTTTGTGGTTATCGATCTGGATGGCCCCGGATGGGCAAAGATACTCTGCTTCTAGAGCGGAAGGTGCGTCATCTTGATAGGGATTATTTTGCAGTAGCTCAACAAATCCGTGGTTTTCCTCCCTATTTTGAAAAATACTTGGGGCTACCAAACCGCAATTACCCGAAGCCACGCACATTGCACTGTGGACAGTAATTTCCATTTCCCTCTCCTTCTTTCCGTCTTTGCATGACCCAAATCCTATACTTGTAGAAAGTGTGACACGCGTCATATCGTGCATTCGATAATCGAAAACAAAGTATTACCTCCGGTGCCGAATAGGGGTTGAAGGTACTTCTGTTCCGGCGAGATGGTACCGCTATTCCGCCCTCATGGAACTGCAAGAAAGCCATAGACGTCCTGCGCATCCTGCGACAGCCGGTAAGCATCGAATGCGGCAGCACGCTCTGTGGAACGTCACCCGGGTGACGGCTGGTCTGCGCAAAGACATGGAAGGTCCATACTATCTCCTTGAACACTCATCGAACCCGATTCGCGTGGGTGACGACATCGCCGTTGTCTAACCAAGAGAACCCAGCCGCAATGGTCAAACACCACGTCTCCCCGCGCCCTCTTGAGGCACACACTACCGGAGCTCGTCCCCTGGAGCAGCCGCGACTAGTGCCGGGGCCCGGCCTACGCACCGAAGCAGGTTGAATGAATGTTCACGCCCGGATTCCTGGAAGCACGGTGGCTGAACAACCCGGAAAGCCACGTGAAGTTGTTGGCCCGATCCACGGTGGCGTTCATCGGACCGTCAGCAGTACCAGCAAGCCGTAATCGGAGTACCCGGTCGACGAAAGGCGGCGGTACCCAGTAACCGGAACAGCCGTACCAACTCGACCTATTCGGCATCCGGGAAAAATGAAAACCGCTCCATCTCAAAGGAAGATGGAGCGGCTTCGCTGGGTTAGAGAACTGATTTTCTCGGTACCGGTTCGCTGCGTTCAAACCCGCGAAGAACGTCGTACGGCTCTGTTCTCATATTGCAGGTACTGATCGCGTGGGCGACGGCACTATATCGCCACCCCTTGATTCTAAACGTTCGGGCGAATGTTCGGTTGACGGTGCTGTAGAAATTCAGCACGGTTTGTTGCGGTGCCTCCGTCGGGACGATCTCAAGCTCCTTGTTGGGTAGTGAAACGTAAATGAAGAGGAGCTCATTTGTGGTGGGCTCTAGAAAGGCTATCAACGCGGTGTCCATTTGAGTGGCTACGAGACTCATGGCGTCAGAAAGCAATTCTTGGGGTTGTGAAATGACAACCGGCATTCCTTCTTTCCAAGACTGACTGCGAAGAAAGCGTCGTCCGCTTCTCGTTCCAAGGAATTCGGATACTCGGGCTGCAGTGGCCGATCGTGCATAACGTCCTGGCATTATGTCCTACTTTCTTGCTCGTTGTTGGGCAATGTGCGAGTAGGTTGAGGTCCAAGTGATATTGTTCGTTTTTCCTCGTTCGCGTGTGGCCGCGGTGGTCCCTCGTGACGCGAACTTCCACCATATGCATAGAACTCACGGAAATCGCCAATCAAGTAACTATCCACGAATATTGCAAAGCGAAGTGTTCCAGGGTTCCTGAAAATCGCACTAATGATCTTTGATGCCCATAACGATGGCTGGGATGCCCACTGCTAGAGAAACGAACCCGACCAATGTCATGCCGAATGATCCTGTACCAAGGGCGGTGTAGATCAGAGAAGCGCCTGATACGGTGATTACGATTCCCGTTATGAGCACGCCGAGAAGGCTTGACCCACTCTCAGCCATTGCCGCCCCCAAGTTTTAGTGATGTAGGCGAAGTTTAGCAATGGAGTGTGTGTCCTAATAGATTTAAGATGAAACTAAGATTTTTGCAGTCTTAGCTGCCTTACTTGGATTCAGGCTACCTCTGTTTCTTGATTTTCAACTAAGAAATGTTCATCCACAGCATGAGTTGATAGCTGCGAAAGCCGCGTCACATTTCAATTGAGTTTTTCAGCTACCAAGCGCGATAGAGGCGGCGATTTTCATTAGAGCTTCGTCCGGCTCAACTCCGAGAAGATCAGCGATCATCGCGATCATAGTTTCGCTTAAACGTGCAAGAATCGCGACGGCTTGAGCGTTGCCGCCTTCGAGCTCGGACACAACAAAATTGAATCCCTCACGGTCCCCATGGAGTAGTGCCGTAATCATTGCGATGCCGATTTCTCCGGGTTGAGCTTGTGTCATTCGATTCAATTCTAAATAGGAGTTGAATACAAGCCTTCAATATTAGAAGAAGCTCGTCATGAAAGATGTTCTAAACACTGTGGGGCGGAAGCAACGGATTGTTGCTTCCGCCCCACAAACAGATTCTGAGTTAGGCGATGCGAATATTCGCTGCCTGCGGGCCCTTGGGGCCTGACTCAATATCGAATTCAACAGTCTGATTCTCTTCAAGGCTGCGGAAACCACTGCTCTGAATCTGGCTGTAGTGTGCAAACACGTCAGGTGATCCGTCTGATGGGGCAATGAATCCGAAGCCCTTTTCAGCGTTAAACCACTTCACGGTACCTGTTGCCATTATTTTCCTCTTCGTTAGTAGCCAGATGCTCTGGCCGTGTGTTTCGCATTTACTGGACGAAACGGGGGTTGCATTGCTTACGTGACTATGGTTGATGACTCGTCGGTGTGCTCTTATCGAATACTGATAAAGAGAGCACAAGGCGGTTGCCAGAAGATCCGTAGAATCCCATCAGTAGAACTCATTGCTAGTGCCGATGAACGAGACAGAAGGGAGTCCTGATGTTTGTAAGCGGGAAACGAATAGCGTCCCAAAGCGGGAGGGCTATTCTGAAAAAACGCCTTGGTAAAGCGTTGAAAGTAAAAAGCATTCACTGAACTAAAAAGCATGACTCGCTTTTTCAACCGAACCACAACCACAGGCTGGTTCTCTATCTAGTAAGTCTAGCACGGATTGGTTACTCACAGGGAAGAGAAACACACTGCCAGCCCGTACTTCGGGGACATTCAGGGTTCAAGTAGCTTCTTGAGATGGCGCAAGGTTTTCCATGTCGTGATCGACAATCAGCAGGAACACAGAGTCGGTCTATATGCTGAGCAGATAGGAGCCGAGCTTTTCAGTTCTTTCGACTGAGAAGTCGCCAGCTACCAACCCCAGAGGTATATGCCTTGAGTAGTAGTACTATCTTTGACCGTGTGACACCAACTCCCAGACCCGGTGATCCTCGGAGCTTTTTCCACGTCAAACAACTTGTCGCCGAAGCTGGACTCATACGCCGCCGACGCGGGCATTACCTGATTCTTGCAACCGTGCTAGTACTTTCGCTGGCAGGAACCATTGCAGGCGTTGTGTTGCTACGTGACAGTTGGTTCCAGCTACTTATGGCAGGTTCATTAGGTTTTATTCTTACGCAGTTTGCTTTCTTAGCGCATGAAGCAGCTCACCGACAAATTTTGTCAACAGGCAAATCCAACGACAGACTAGGACGTTTTCTGGCGAACTTTGTCGTCGGAATCAGTTACCAGTGGTGGATGAACAAGCACTCCAAACATCACGCCACACCGAACACAATTGGGAAAGATCCCGACATCGCCTGGGACACGATCTCTTTTGTACCTGCGGATGCTCAACGTCAGCGAGGATTCTCCAAGTGGATCACAGAACGGCAGGGCTATCTGTTCTTCCCTCTCTTGTCTCTCGAGGGGCTGAATCTTCATTACCAGTCGCTTAAATATTTGATAGTTGGAAACAAGGTCAAGCAACGAAGACGTGAGCTGATGTCGGTACTCATCCGCATCATTCTCTATGTTGCTGCAATTTTTGTCTTCTTACCGCTGGGTATGGCGTTCGCGTTTCTTGGCGTCCAGTTGATTGTTTTTGGTGTGTACATGGGTGCTTCGTTTGCACCGAATCACAAGGGCATGCCGATGGTTCCAAAAGATGCCAAGATTGATTTCTTCTCTCGGCAGGTACTGACAAGTAGAAATATTATGGGTAAGTCCAATTTTTCCAATGGACTACTTACTTGCTTCTATGGCGGGCTCAATTACCAAGTTGAGCACCATCTTTTCCCTTCCATGCCTAGGGCGAACTTGGCGGCTGTATCGAAAATTGTCCGCGAATATTGCAACGAGCACCAGATCCCTTACACGGTCGCTTCTGTTCGCGGCTCTTACGGACAGGTGATTAGGTATTTAAACAAGGTAGGCTTGTCCGCCCGAGATCCTTTCGACTGCCCCATGGTGAGCGGCTTTAGAGTCCTCTAGCGGTCATCGATTCACGTTAGGATGGTCAATTCGCACTCTAGTCTTGCCTTTGTGTCAGACTGCCAAGGTTCTAAGCTAGCAGTAAGTGGAATGTCAGCTGTTTCCACACTTGCAAATTAGCGGCAGAAACCGTCAGGCGGAACATGTCGGTAGAGTTCGCTTTGTGTAAAGTACTCGTCACCTATGCACTCGACGATGAATCCGAGCAGGTCTTCTTCATCTACGAGGCCTCCGAAACTGCCGGCTATTAGATAATCGCCTTAGCACCAGAAGACACGGTGAGGCTTAAAAGCCGCGTCAACGGCGAATAATAGAGAAAGAAGCTGCCTCACCTGAACTGGTGAAGCGGCTTCTTGCTTTGTGTAACCATGACTTAGATCAGCAAGGTTTCCACGAACGGTGATGCTTAAGTTGGTCGATCAGCACCAATTCCCGTTCCTTGTTGACCGTCAACACTTTGATTTCTACCTCCCCACTTGGGTGGATCACTTTCACCAAAAGATTTGCACGTTTCGGATCCCCAAGAGCTTCAATCCAGGCCAGCACTTCGGTCTTCCCTATTCCCTTGAAGAGGCGTTGTCCTGGTTCGTAATGCGGGATCACAACAAAATCACCGTGGCCGTTCCCGAATCACTTATAAAGAGCTGAAGATCTACGCTGCACAAACAGGCCGTTTCCAAAACGACGTTATCGTCAGTATATGAAGAACACTCCCACCTAAACTCTGATATCTACATTCGCCAAAGACTTCCCACAATGGGGTTCCATTTGTGTTTTAGTTAGTACTTCCACCGACTGCCTGGATGTGATTTTCTAGCTTTTAATGGACTGTGATTTGCGCCGAGTATCGAATCTGCGGGCAAGGCGTTGGATGACTTCGATGAATCGTCCCGGGTTTTATGCCGTTTTCTTTTGAGAGAATGGAAAGCATGCCCAAGCAGTACACCCCCGAAGTCAAAGCCCGCGCAGTGGCCTACGCAATGGAACGCCTCGACCGTTACACGTCGGTCTACGCGGCCTGCGCTGATTTGGCTCCGAAGCTCAATATCGGCAAAGAAACCCTGCGCCGCTGGGTCCTCCAGGCCCAAGTTGATGACGGTGACCGGACCGGTCCAACCAGTGAAGAACTCGCTGAGATCAAAGCGTTGAAAGCCAAGGTCCGGGACCTTGAAGAAGCCAACGATATTTTGAAGGCATCAGCGATTTTCTTCGCGAGGGAGCTGGACCCTCGCCGGCACTAATCACCGAGTTTATCGACCAGCAACGCGAACGCGGCTACGCAGTCCAGCAGACCTGCGCCGCCCTGAACACTCAGGGCGTGAAGGTCTCTGCCCGCACGTATCGCAGCTGGAAGAAGAATGAACCGGCACCACGAGTTGTCATGGACGCAATGGTTTTGAATGTCCTTCATGATCTGAAGAAACCAGATGAAAAGACAGGTAAGCCGAAGCCAGAAGTGCTTTATGGGCGACGGAAAATGCGGGTCTGGCTGCAACGCAACGGCTTCCCTGAAATCTCAAAACACACCGTGGATCGCTTGATGCGAGTAGCTGGGATGAAGGGCCTGGTGCGGGGGCGGAGAACGACTACGACGATCCGCGCTAAAGATAAAGTCCGGGCGAAAGATCTGTTGAATCGGAACTTCTCTACGGATGCACCTAACAAGGTTTGGATCACCGATTTCACCTATGTTCCGATTCGGGGCGGGTTCGCCTACGTGTCTTTCGTGATCGATTTGTTCTCACGGCGCATCTTGTCCTGGGCTTCTTCAACCTCGCATGACACGGCGTTTGTGGAGGAAGCACTCCAACTGGCTCTATGGCAACGCCGCAGTGAGCGAAAGGCTCATGTGAGACCGGTGTTTGGCACCATCCATCATAGCGATGCGGGGTCAGAATATACCTCTCAGAGGTACACTCAGACGCTGGCGTTGGAGGGACTCA
Source organism: Glutamicibacter uratoxydans (assembly GCF_006539925.1). Lineage (GTDB taxonomy): Bacteria > Actinomycetota > Actinomycetes > Actinomycetales > Micrococcaceae > Glutamicibacter > Glutamicibacter uratoxydans. The sequence continues at coordinate 10,882 of NZ_BJNY01000035.1, forward strand.
TTCCCTCGACCCGAACGATTGGGGATGCGTTCGATAATGCCGCTGCTGAGACGGTGATGGGGTTGTTCAAGAATGAGGCGGTTGCTAAAGATTCACCGTTCCGCACTGGAGCCTTGGACACCAAATCGGACGTGGATGACGTGGTCGTGGAATGGGTGCATTGGTACAACTTTGACCGGTTGCATTCGACTCTGAGGTATTGCACTCCGGTTGAATTTGAAGAACTCTATTATGATGAAATGAGCGGCTCGTTACCCGATGAAGTCGCCAGTAAACTGGCGGCATAGTTTCCGGGACGGTTCATCGAAGCGTCCGAGTTGGGGCGGAAGTATCCTTCGGCGGTAGCTACGTGGCGTAACGCGTGGGAACGGTTCACCCCGTTCCTGGAGTTCCCGCCGGAGCTGCGCAAGGTCATTTATACGACCAATGCGATTGAGTCGATGAACTATCAGCTGCGTAAGATGACCAAAAGCCGGGGACATTTCCCCTCGGATACAGCCGCGGTGAAGATGCTCTGGCTGGCGATCTGCAATATCGAGGACAAGCGTGCTCGTGAGCGGTTCAAGGACGCGCAGAAGAAAGGCCGGACCCCGCGGGCCGGCGTTGGGGCGCATCTGGTGGAAGGGGCCGGAACGAATGGTTGGAAGCAGGCGTTGCAGCAGCTGGCGATGGCTTATCCAGAGCGTATCGAACCGTATATGAACTAAGTATTACGAACCAAGGTATTTAGGTTGTGACTAGGTCGCTTACACAAACAACCTGACAGGCTCTTTAATCGAGAAGTACGTAACATTTACTGGTGCTTCAAATGAAATATCTGAAGGTTTTCGAGTCTCGCCATGACGATCCTGACGATTACAGCAATCAATAAATTAACTAAGATGCCTCACCGTTCGAAGCGAGCTGGCATCATCTACTATTCTTCACCGGGACTAGATAGTTTCCCAATTGTGTATGTATGATAGATATACGGAAAGGAGTTGGTTATGACCAAGCTGCTTATCAGCTTCCCTGATGACATTGCACAACGGCTGCGCGAGGAGATTCCGAAAGGAGAAATGAGTAGTTTCGTCGCCAAACACGTGGAGAATGGGCTTGACGCCCAGAAGCTTCGTTCGCTAGATGACGCGATCGCGCACATCAAGCAGAATGACAAGCCGCTCCTCGACCGGCTGGGCAATGTCACGTGACTTGGACTCCGGATGCCCAAGACATCTTCAGAACGTTTTCGGCGATTTACGACGCTTTTCCAGATGTGAGAGATGCAGGGTTACTGCAAAGTTCATTGGAACGTCCTCAGGTTCAGCTCTACGGTAATCCTCAGTATGTGACGATTCACGAAAAATGTGCGTCACTTTTGGATTCTCTCTGTAGGAATCATGCGTTGGTTGATGGGAATAAGCGTTGTGCATGGATTGCTGTTCGTCTAACGTACTACCGGAATCTCGGCGCTGTCTGGGTACTGGGAGATGATGAAGCGTATGACCTGGTGATCGAGGTGAGCAGTACGCACTTGGATGTCGCTGAAATTGCTCGTCGTCTGGAACGTGGATTCCAACAAATTAATCACTGATTATATGAGTATGGCCACCTCTTCAGAGGTGGCCATACTCATTTTCTAGAGCGTTAGATGTGGGTCGTAGGGGATATCTATCGTCGGGCCGTAAAGAATCTTTGACATCAGCTGC
>NZ_BJNY01000036.1 GCF_006539925.1 Glutamicibacter uratoxydans
GGATAGCAGTCGTCCAACGGCTGCTATCCCCGCCTCCAACTTTTAAGCCGCACAACACTGTGTTCCAGTGCGCAGTCAGCTTCCGGGCATGCGCTTGGCAAAAGTGGGAAGATGGATAGGTGAACTCCGAAGCACTTGAGCAAAGCACCGAAACCGCCCAGCTAACCGTGACCACCTCGCCGAAGTGGGAACGCCGCGCGGTGATCGACCTGTCAGCCATCCGCAATAACGTCAAGCAAGTTGCAGACCTCGTCGCCCCCTCAGCAGTCATGGCAGTCGTCAAGGCAGACGGCTACGGGCACGGAGCGCTGCAGGTGGCCAATGCCGCACTGCAGGCCGGCGCAACCTGGATCGGCTGCGCTCACGTCACCGAGGCGCTGGCCCTGCGCAAGGCGGGCATCGACTCGGCAATGCTCGCATGGCTGCACACAGAAGACACCCCCTTCGATGAAGCCATCCTGGCCGGCATCGACCTTGGCGTCTCCGGCTGGGACCTGGACGCCATTGCGCAAGCCGCGCAGCGAGTGGAAACCCCGGCACGCATCCACATCAAGGTGGATACCGGGCTGGGCCGCAACGGCTCCACCATGGCAGACCTGCCAGGCCAGCTGCAGCGCGCCAACGAGTACCAGGAAGCAGGCCTGCTGCGCGTGGTGGGCATCTTCTCCCACCTGGCGGTGGCCGACGAGCCGGAACGCCCGGAAACCGATGAACAGCTGGCAGTGTTCGAGCAGGCCATTGAACTGATTGAAGCAGCCGGCTTCGATCTGGAAGTACGGCACATCGCCAACACCCCAGGCATCCTCTCCCGCCCGGACTCGCACCACGACATGGTGCGCCTGGGACTCGGCCTCTACGGGCTGAGCCCTTTTGAAGACGAAGCACCCGACAAGTTCGCGCTGCGCCCGGCGATGAAGCTGATCACCCGCGTCGCCAACGTCAAGAAGGTTCCCGCAGGCCAGGGCGTCTCCTACGGCCTGAACTACCGCACCAGCGAAGAAACCTACCTAGGCCTGATCCCCATGGGCTACGCCGACGGACTGCCGCGCGTCGCCACCGGGGGACCTGTCACCGTCAACGGCAAGACCTACCCGGTCCGCGGCCGCATCGCCATGGACCAGTGCGTCATCGACCTGGGGCCAGAGGTGAACCCGGAGGACTTCATCGGCAAGGAAGCCATCATCTTCGGCGAAGGCGGACAGTCGGTGAACACCTGGGCCCACGCTGCAGGCACCATCAACTATGAGGTCGTCACCCGCATCTCGCCGCGCGTTCCGCGCTTCTACGTCGAAGGTAGCTGGGGCGAAGCCGGTGAGTGAAGCAGCCAAGGAATTCTCCTGCCAGCTCAATGACCTCACCGCCACCGAAGCACTTGGCGAGGCGCTCGGCGCCAAGCTGCAGGCTGGGGACCTGCTGATCCTCACCGGGGCGCTGGGCGCAGGCAAGACCACTTTGACCCAATCGCTGGGGCTGGGACTAAAGGTACGCGAAGGAATCATCTCCCCGACCTTCGTCCTGGCCCGCCAGCACCCGTCGCTGGTGGACGGGCCGGGGCTGATCCACGTGGATGCCTACCGGCTCAAGGACCAGAATGACGTGGACACGCTGGATCTTGAATCCACCTTGGCCGAATCGGTCACCGTGGTGGAGTGGGGGCTGGGCAAGGTTGAACACCTGACCGACTCGCGGCTTGAACTCATCCTCGACCGCGAGGCGCTGGCCGGGACCGTAGATCAGCCTGAGAACCCCTGGGAAGAATCCGAAACAGAAATCGACGAGCCCCGCCTCTTCACGCTCAAGGCCATCGGCCCGCGTTGGGACGAGCAGGCTTTCGAGGAATTGAAGTCGGCGCTGCTGCATGCCGAGCTACCGGAGAAGCACATGCCTAACTACCTATCCATCGACACCTCTGCCCATGCCTCGGTGGCATTGCTCGACGCAGAGACCGGCACCGTCATCGACCTGCGCACCTCGCCCAAGGGCAATGACCAGACCGAAACCCTGGCAAGCTACGTCCGCGACCTGCTGGCAGAGAACAACCAGAACGGTCCGGATCTGGCTGGCATCTTCGTCGGCGTCGGCCCAGGTCCCTTCACCGGCCTGCGCGTAGGTCTGGTAGCTGCCCGCACCTTCAGCTTTGTCTGGAACGTCCCGGTGCACGGCGTCATGTCCCTGCACGCGCTCGCCGAGCGGGTGCTGGACCAGGATGCAGTTCCTGCTGAATTCGTGGTGGCAGCGGACGCTCGCCGCAAGGAGCTCTACTGGGCGCGCTACGATGCCCAGGGCACCTTGCTCGACGGCCCACACGTTGCCGCCGCTTCTGCGCTTCCAGCCCTGCCGGTGTACGGCGTGGGTGCTGGGATCTACGACGAAGCGCTGAAGGAAATCGGCGCCCAGCCGGTGGCCGAGTCCTTTGACTGGATTGCCGATGCAGCGAACCTCGCAGAGCATGGTTTCAAGGACTTGGCTGCCGGCAAGGACCTGTCCAATACAGCGCCGCAGTACCTTCGCGAGTCCGACGCCCAGGTTCCTGCCTTCATGAAGAAAACCTCTGAGAAGGCAGCGAAGGCATGAGCGTTGAATTGCGCGCGATGACAGCCGGAGACATTCCTGCTGTCCATCAGCTGGAAACCGAGCTGTTCCCAGAAGATGCATGGCCCCTAGCCGGCTTTGAATCTGAACTGGCTCAGGCCGATACCCGCAAGTACTGGGTTTATGAAGACGAGGGCCGAGTGATCGGCTACGCCGGGCTGTGCACCGTCCTGCCCATCAGCGATGTGCAGACCATCGCGATCTCGCCCGAATATCAGGGGCAGGGCCTTGGCCGGAAGATGATGAATCTTCTGATCGACACCGCACGGGAGCTGAAGGCATTGGACGTGATGCTGGAAGTGCGCTTCGACAACCCCACAGCGATCAACCTGTATGAGTCGTTGGGCTTCACTACCATCCACCGCCGCCCGCGCTACTACAAGGGCGGCATCGACGCACTGATCATGAGACTGCAGCTGGAGAAGGAAACAAACGCGTGAGCACCATCAAGGAACCGGTAGTCCTCGGCATCGAATCTTCCTGCGACGAGACCGGCGTGGGAATCGTCCGCGGCACCAAGCTGCTGGCCAACGCCGTCTCCAGCTCCATGGACGAGCATGTCCGCTTCGGCGGCGTGATTCCTGAGATTGCGGCGCGTGCGCATCTTGAAGCCTTCGTGCCGACCCTGCAGTCGGCGCTCGACACCGCCGAGCTGACCCTAGACGATATCGACGCCATTGCAGTAACCAGTGGCCCGGGCCTGGCCGGTGCGCTGATGGTCGGCGTCTCCGCTGCGAAGGCCCTGGCCTTGGCGACGGGCAAGCCGCTCTACGGGATCAACCACCTCGTGGCGCACGTGGGCGTAGGAGTGCTGGAAGGCACCATGCTTCCTCCAACTTTCGGCGCGCTGTTGGTGTCCGGCGGCCATACCGAAATCCTGAAGGTCACCTCGCTGACCAATGACGTACAGCTGCTTGGCTCGACGATTGATGATGCAGCCGGCGAAGCCTATGACAAGACTGCCCGACTGCTGGGGCTCGGCTATCCGGGCGGCCCTGCTATCGACAAGGCTGCCCAGGACGGGGACAAGAAGGCTTTCCGGTTCCCGCGGGGACTTACCCTGCCGAAGTTTGTCGGGTCGGCCGAAAACCCAGGCAAGCACCGCAACAACTTCTCCTTCTCCGGGTTGAAGACGGCTGTGGCGCGCTGCGTGGAGCACTTCGAAGCCAACGGTGAGCCAATCCCAGTTGCTGATATCGCTGCCTCATTCCAGGAAGCCGTCGTGGATGTCATTACCTCCAAGGCAGTTCGCGCTATGCAGGAACAGGGACTGACCACCCTGCTGCTCGGCGGGGGAGTTGCTGCGAATACTCGCCTGCGCGAGCTGCTGGCGGCACGCTGCGCTTCGGCGGGTATCGCTTTGGTTGTTCCACCGTTCTCGCTGTGCACAGACAACGGCGGAATGGTGGCCGCACTGGGTGCCCAATTGGTTGCCGACGGCGCAGAGCCGTCGGGGCTGGATTTTGCTACTGACTCGTCGCAGCCGGTGACGCAGATCGTTCTTTCCCACAAGTAATAGCGAAAGTAATGGCCGCCTTCGGGTGGCCATTTTCGTGTTCCGATGTCGGAATACCTCACCGATCTCGTTGCAGTGATCTTGGACGGGCTAATCTGGTGGACGTTGAGTGGAAGACGTGTTGTGCAATTTCGCGGTTACTTGCATTGCGGACCTTGATGCAAGTAGAGGCATGGCCGTCGGTGGAGTATGAAGAGCGTCCATGGATATCAAATTTTGACGCTTCGCTATCTCGTAGAGCTCGAATGGCGGCAAGGGGCCCTTACAGAGCCGCTGTACCGGGAATAATTGCACTGGCAACGCCTAAGATCTCCAGCGAAGTCTTGGCCTTGGTCGATGATGCGAGCCGCGAACTAGCCCGGTTTGATACCCAATTGGGCTCAACGCCGATGCACATGTCGTCAATTCTCTTGCGTTCTGAGAGTGCTTCGAGTTCCGAAATTGAACAGATCACAGCATCGTCAAAACAGCTGGCTTTGGCTGAGCTTGGACCTTCAAAGCCAGGGAACGCGTACTTGGTTGTCGCGAACGTTCATGCCATGAGCGCTGCTATGGATCTATCGGCTGAGTTGGGTCCTGAGCCAATAATTGAGATGCACAGGATTCTGATGGAGGACTCAGATCCTCGGCTTACGGGACATTGGCGGCAACAACAAGTATGGATTGGCGGAGGAGCCCAGTCGCCTCATCGAGCCCACTTTGTGCCGCCGCATCATGAACGCGTTGACGCATTGATGAATGATTTGGTGCAATTCATAGCACGAACGGATCTGCCGGTTCTGATCATGGCGGCGCTGGCGCATGCCCAGTTCGAAACGATCCACCCGTTTCCCGATGCCAATGGTAGAACTGGGCGCGCACTCATTCATTCTGTTTTGAAAAGTTCCGGCCTCGTTCGAAATGCGACGACGCCAATATCTGCGGGACTGTTGTCATCCGTCGACAATTATTTTGACGCGCTGACTGCCTACCGAAAAGGTGAGAGTGAGCCGATTATTATCCGCTTGGCAGAGGCCTCATTCGAAGCGGTGACTTCAGGCCGCTGGCTTGTGGAACAGCTGGCCCAAGTGCGTTCGAATTGGAATAGCCACCACCGATTCCGCGCTGGATCCACCGCCCAGAAAATGCCTGATTTACTGCTTCAACAGCCTGTGGTCTCGACAGCATTTGTCGCCAAAGAACTAAACGCGAGTGTTGTAGCTGCGACTAATGCCATTGAACAACTCGAAGAGCTCCAGATTCTCACCAGGGCAAATTCTGGTTCGAGAAACAGACTATGGCAAGCACCGGAAGTTCTGGATACCCTCGACGATTTCGCTTCGAGAGTTCGATGCCGCGGGCGCGTGAAGTTCTAGACCGTCTCTATTTTCGTCCTTAGACAGGCGCAGCCACGGGCGGCCTACACCGCATTCATCCGGGATACGTTGTCGCGAACGATAGCTCGGTAGTCGCCTTCTGAAGCCTCAAAGGCACGTCGCTGCAGCTGGTACTCGGCGCCACGCTCAATCAATCGAATGATGCCTTGAAGTTCATCCGCGCAGCCGAGCTGCTCGGCAATAGGGGTCAGCCGCTTCACTTCACTGCGAAGGTGGTCGGTTACCAGCATTTCATCGCCCTGGGCATTCAGAATGATGATGGCATCAAGTCCGTAGCGGGCGGCGCGCCATTTGTTCTCCACGCGGTACCAGTCAGGCATGACTGGAATCTTGTTTCCTGCTTCCAAAGCCAACGACATGTCATGTACCAAGCACTGGGTCAGCGCCGTCACTGCACTGATGTCTTCCAGAGAGCTCATGCCGTCGCAGATGCGCATTTCAACGGTGCCCAAGCGGGCTACCGGGCGTACGTCCCAGCGGATCTCGGAAATGTCATCGATCACGCCGGTGTACAGCATGTCGGCAACATAGGACTCGTACTGCGACCAAGTGTCAAAGTGGAAGGGAATGCCGGCAGTCGGCAACTGCTGGAACATCAGAGAGCGCTGCGAAGCATAACCGGTGTCTTCGGCGCCCCAGTAGGGGCTGGAAGCACTGAGCGCCTGGAAATGCGGCTGGTAGTTGATTAGGCCGTCGGTAATTGGCAGTGCCTTTTCCCGGTCGTCCAAACCTACGTGGACATGTACGCCGTAGATCACCATCTGGCGTCCCCACCACTGAGTGCGGTCAATCAAGTTGGCGTAGCGCTCTTTATCGGTCACCGGCTGGGAAGTCGGGGCCGCGAAGGGGTGCGAACCAGCGCAATAGAGATCAACACCCAGGGGAGTGGTGACCTCGCTGAGTGTGCGCACATTGGCCCGAAGCTCCTCGGCTGCGCTCGAAACGGTCTTATGGACACCGGTGACAATTTCAACGGTATTCATCAGCAGTTCCGGCTTGATGGTCGGGTGTTCCTCGTGGCGGGGAATGCCGGCATTATCTTTGAGCTGTCCCAGCACCTGTTCCGCAATTGAACAGAGATCCGCAGTTTCCTGATCGACTAGCGCGATTTCCCATTCAACACCGATAGTGGACTGGGGCGAGTCGGCGAATTCGATCTTCTGCACGGGACTCCTTTAACTGCGTAGTCGATCCAAGCAGAGCCTGAACCGTGATGAACGATAATCAGCAAGCCCCGTAAACGTACGGAGAATGGCCGTAACCATTGTATTTGGTGGTACGAGTTTCCCACTTCGACGGCACAAAGTCAGTCGAAACCGCGTCATATGACGTATCGAATTAGTGCGGTTCGACTTCGAACGCTACACGCTTGTCGCCAATGCGGGCGAGGATCAGAGTTGCCTTGTTCTTTGCGCTCTTAGGCGTGCCTGCCAGAAGGATGCGGCGCAGTTCTTCGGGGGTCACGTCGACGCCTCGTTTTTTGATGTCCAGGGTGCCAATGCCGTTGGCCTTGACCCAGCTGCGCAGTTTTTTGACGTTGTAGTCGTGAACGGCAATGACCCTGTAGCCCTTGGCGAAGGGGGTTGAGAACTTATCTTTATGAGTGAAGTAGGCAATGTGCTCGTCAAGCAGGTGTCCGCCGGTTGATTCCAGCAAGGTTGAAATCAGATGGGACCGGATGACTGCGCCATCTGGCTCATAGATGTGCTCTTCGAGCTCGCCGACTGGGGCCGCTGCGTCAGCTGTAACGGTGACTGGACTGGTGAGTTCGTGGGCGCCGTCCTTGTCGATGACCAGCGCTGCTCGGGCAATGTTTTCACGCTTCAGCCGGCCAAACCAGAGGCAGGCTTCGATGACAGAGCCGTGGTCTGAAATCCACACGGCTTCTGCCGTCTCGGGGATGGCCTCATGTGGCATTCCTGGGCCGAGCTTTACGCCAACGTCCATGCCTGAATCTACAAGCTGCTCGACGAACGAGAGGGGAGGGGAGAAAGCTTCAGGGTCAAAGAGGCGTCGAGTGCTGCCCTTGACGTCGGTGCGCCGGGCAGGGTCCAGCCAGACGCCATCGATTTCCGTTAGGTCTGCATCTTGGGCGCTGCCGTGAATGACGGTGGCGTTTTCAAATGGCATCAGGTTCAAGGTTGTCGCAGCAGCGGTAGTCTCATCCATCTCTACCGCGGTGACCTTCAGCCCGGCACTGGCCAATGCGATGGAATCGGTGCCGATGCCGCAGCCCAGATCGGCTACATGGGTGCAACCTGCATTGGCGAAGCGGCGTGCGTGCAAGCCGGCGATCGTCAGCCGCGTCGCCTGCTCCAGGCCTGCCGGAGTAAAGACCAGCGAGTCGGCAAAGGGGCCGAACTTCACGCGTGCGCGGTAGCGAAGCTCCGCTTGTGCCATCACAGCACGCACTACCTGGGCATCGTGGCCCTCGCGGCGAAGTTTTTCATTCAATGACCAAGCCGCATCTTTAGTAGCAACCATCGACGGGTCGATAGTTGACAGCAAACTCCAGCCTTCGGCAGAGAGGAGTGCAGCAAATTGTTCATTGAGCGTTGAATCGTTAGAAGCCTGAGCCATAGTTCAAGCCTAGCGGTGTTAATGTTCGGATCTTCCGAGCAGCCCGGTGTCCTGCGCCACGGGGTTTGAAAGAGTTGTTGGCGTGATTGGTGCCCGCTCCGAAAATTTATGCAGTAGCTATGATCGAGTCGCGGTTGAACTTTCGTTAGGAAGATAAACTACGCGTCACAAACGCGTCACATTGGCGTCTTTAAGAATTTTCTTTCGCGATTTGCGCTAATGCTCGAATGAAGATGTGAAGCAGTTCATGAGGAAATGTGAGCGTTGGGTCGCCAAACCGCAGGCGTCATGTGCGTAAGGAAAACTTTTCCATGGAAGTAAATGAGATAGGAAAGCGTAACCCTTGTCACGTCTTGGGTTCGTTCAACGTTTTTAGCGCGAAGCCGTGCCGTAAAGTTCTCCGCTTCATTTTTCCGAGAGCCGCAGAGCGGCTTCAAGTGGCGCAGGAAATCGGCTGAACCACTTGTCGCTCATTCGATGCAACTTGTCGCCAAAGGGCCATTTCTTGGTGTTTCATTTCACATGTGATGAATCAAAGCGAGAAGACCTTGGAGTCTTCGCAAGAGAAGTCAGGCGCCTCAACTGACTCTGTATCTGTCAGTGCCGATGCCTCAGAGCACAAGCTCAAGCGCGGGCTAAGCAGCCGCCACCTCCAAATGATCGCCATCGGCGGTTCCATTGGCACTGGTCTATTCGTCGCCTCCGGCGGCACCATTGCCCAAGCGGGTCCCGGGGGAGCGCTCGTTGCCTATGCCGCGGTAGGCCTTATGGTCTACTTGCTGATGCAGTCGCTCGGCGAAATGACAGCCAAGATCCCAGTGGCAGGTTCCTTCCAAACCTTCGCTACTCGCTTTGTCTCCCCATCCTTTGGCTTTGCCATCGGCTGGAACTACTGGTTCAACTGGGCCATTACCGTGGCCGCGGAGCTGGTTGCCGCGGGCATCGTTATGAGCTTCTGGTTGCCCGATGTTCCAGGGTGGATCTGGGCTGGCGGATTCCTTGCCTTGCTGACCGGGTTGAACGCCCTCTCGGCCAAGGCATTCGGCGAAGGCGAATTCTGGCTCGCACTGATCAAGGTCGTCACCGTCGTCGCCTTCATCATCGCCGGCCTGTTGATGATCTTCGGAATTCTCGGAGACCACACTGACCCTCTAGCCAATTGGAAGATCGGCGACGATGTATTCCATGGCGGATTCGTATCCATCATTTCGGTCTTCATGATCGCCGGCTTCTCCTTCCAGGGAACCGAACTCGTTGGCGTTGCGGCCGGCGAGGCAAAGGATCCTCGCCGCGAAGTGCCAAAGGCTATTCGTTCGGTCTTCTGGCGCATCATGATCTTCTATATCGGTGCAATCTTCGTCATCGGCTGCCTGCTGCCGTTCACCGATCCAAGCCTGCTCTCCAGCGGCGAAGCCGACGTGGCTTCCTCGCCGTTCACCCTGGTCTTTGAGCGTGCAGGAATTGCCTTCGCCGCCGCCGCAATGAACGCAGTCATTCTGACCGCGATCCTCTCCGCAGGCAACTCGGGACTCTACGCTTCGACCCGCATGCTCTACTCCATGGCGCACGACGGCAAGGCTCCAAAGATCTTCGGCCGCGTCAACCGCCGCGGCGTGCCAATGGCTGCGCTGCTGGCAACCGCAGCAATCGGCCTGTTCGGCTTCCTGACCGCCTTGGTGGGCCAGGGTGCGGCTTACGCCTGGCTGCTGAATGTCTCCGGCTTGTGCGGCTTCATTGTCTGGGTTGGCATCGCCATCTCGCACTACAGGTTCCGCAAGGGATACCTCGCGCAGGGATACAGCGTGAAGGATCTGCCGTACCGCGCCCCATTCTTCCCATTGGGCCCAATCGTTGCCTTCGTGATGTTGATTCTGGTTATTGCAGGCCAGAACTATGAGGCAGTGCTCGCCGGCCGAGGAATGGAAGTGCTCTCCGCTTACATCGGCCTGCCAATCTTCCTTGGCCTGTGGCTGGTGCACCGACTGGTCACCAAGTCCAAGGTAGTGAAGCTGACCGAGATGGACCTGTCGGCCCCGGATGACATCGAGGAATCTGCAGAAGTCCGCACCAAGCGCAGCTGCGATGAACTGAAGGCCAACGGCTAAAGCTGGCTCGGCTGCCTCAATGAGGCGTCGCAAGTCATCTGGCGCATCCCCGCAGGGAAAACGACACAGTTTTCCTGGCGGGGATGTGCTGCGTTAAAAGAGTCTTGGGCTATGTCTTGGGGAGTGGATCTGCGCTCTGAGTGAACCGGTGGCGGGAAGTAGTCTGTTCGTTAGCACTCGCCTTGACCGAGTGCTAATGATCGTCCTAAAGTCATCAGTGGACGTTGTACTCTACAGATTTCTAAGAAAGATGTAGACCATCAACTACCGCCTGACTGGATACCACCAACTGGCACCGCGACGACGGTTGGTCCAATGCCAGTAGGGCGCACCCCTACACCATTGGTTCATACACTGAAAAGGAGAGACCATGTCTGTCTCCATCAAGCCGCTCGAAGACCGCATTGTCATCAAGCAGGTCGAAGCCGTCACCACCACCGCTTCCGGTCTGGTCATCCCAGACTCGGCCAAGGAGAAGCCACAGGAAGGCACCGTTGTTGCAGTAGGCCCAGGCCGCGTAGACGACAACGGCAACCGCGTTCCACTGGACGTGGCTGAAGGCGACGTAGTTCTGTACTCGAAGTACGGTGGAACCGAAGTTAAGGTCGGCAACGAAGAGTACCTGGTGCTCTCGGCTCGCGACGTTCTGGCAATCGTCGTCAAGTAACGCCTTCCTTTACAACTTTTCAGGAGTAAATGCATGGCTAAGCAGCTAGCATTCAACGAGGACGCACGCCGCGCCCTTGAAGCGGGCATTGATAAGCTCGCAAACACTGTGAAGGTCACCCTCGGCCCACGCGGCCGCAACGTGGTGCTCGCCAAGACCTGGGGAGCCCCGACCATCACCAACGACGGTGTCACCATTGCCCGTGACATCGATCTGGAAGATCCATACGAAAACCTCGGCGCCCAGCTGGCCAAGGAAGTTGCCACCAAGACCAACGACGTTGCAGGCGATGGCACCACCACCGCTACCGTCCTGGCTCAGGCACTGGTCAAGGAAGGCCTGAAGAACGTGGCCGCCGGCGCCGCTCCAGGAGATGTCCGCAAGGGCATCGAACTGGCCGCCGACATCGTCTCCGAACGCCTGGCCGTCAACGCAGTGGCAGTGGAAGACAAGGTTGCCAACGTAGCAGCGATCTCCGCACAGTCCGAAGAAATCGGCGACCTGCTGGCAGAGGCCTTCAAGACCGTTGGCACCGACGGTGTCATCACCATTGAAGAATCCTCCACCACCGCCACCGAACTGGTCCTCACCGAGGGCATGCAGTTCGACAAGGGCTACCTTTCGCCGCAGTTCATCACCGACGCAGACCGCCAGGAAGTTGTCCTGGAAGATGCGCTCATCTTGATCAACCCAGGCAAGATCTCCACCGTGGCAGAATTCCTGCCGCTGCTGGAAAAGGTCCTGGAGGCCAAGAAGCCGCTGCTGATCATCGCCGAGGACGTCGAGGGCGAAGCCCTGTCGACCCTGGTGGTCAACAAGCTGCGCGGCCTGCTGTCCGTAGTTGCCGTCAAGGCTCCAGGCTTCGGCGACCGCCGCAAGGCAATGATGCAGGACATCGCGATCCTTACCGGCGCGCAGGTTGTTTCCCCTGAGCTGGGCCTGTCCCTGGACCTGGTGGGCACCGAGGTGCTCGGCACCGCTCGCCGCGTGACCATCACCAAGGATTCCACCACCATCGTTGATGGCGCTGGCACCGAGGAAGATGTCCAGGACCGCGTTTCCCAGCTGAAGGCCGAGCTGAACCGCACCGATTCGGAGTGGGACCGCGAGAAGCTCTCCGAGCGTCTTGCAAAGCTGGCCGGCGGCATCGGCGTCATCAAGGTCGGCGCTTCGACCGAGGTTGAGCTCAAGGAGCGCAAGCACCGCATCGAGGACGCTGTGTCCTCCACCCGTGCAGCGCTTGAAGAGGGCATTGTTGCCGGCGGCGGTACCGCACTGGTTGACGCCCTGGCCGCCCTGGATGAGGACTCCCGCGCTACCGGCGCTGAAGGCGACGTAGCTGCAGGTATTGCAATCGTCCGCCGCGCACTGGTTCAGCCTCTGTTCTGGATCGCTACCAACGCCGGCTTCGACGGTGCTGTAGTTGCTTCCAAGGTGGCGGAGTCCCCGGCAAACGAGGGCTTCAACGCACGCACCGGCG
>NZ_BJNY01000037.1 GCF_006539925.1 Glutamicibacter uratoxydans
GGAGCCAACCGAGCAGCCGACCGAGTCGGAATCGGAGCAGCCTACCGAAGAGCCAACCAAGTCGGAATCAGAGAAGCCTACGGCTTCTGCAGATGATGATCAGCCAACCAAGTCCTCGGAAGCCAAGGCCCCTCAGAAGGAGGAGCCAAAGCAGAACCCGAAGAAGGATGACCAGTTGGCCGACACCGGTGCGAACAGCCTTCCATTGTTCGCCGCTGGTGGTGCATTGGCACTGACCGGTGCAGCGTTCTTGCTCTTCCGCCGCAGCGCTCGTCGCCACGGCTAAGTAGTAAGTCAAACTAGGCTGTTTTAGCCTCTGGCGCCCCACTACCCACAAGGTAGTGGGGCGCTTTGATTTCACACGTAGTTATAAGAAAACTATCTAAGTCCATCGGTAGCATCGAGTTAGGTGCTGAGTTCTCGCTCACCAATGGACGTATCTGACAAGGAGCAAGCATTGGATATCAAGTATTTGACCCGGAGCAAGTCAGCAGGCGTGCTAGCCGCAGTGTCGCTGTCGTTGGCTCTAGCCGGATGTGGCCAAGTATCGAGCCAGCCACAAAACACCACGCAGCCATCCAGCACTTCGAGCGCAGAAAGCGGCGAAAAGATGAACCAAGATGCGCTTCTTGAGCAACGTGACAAGCTGGCTGAAAAACTTGCCGATTCCTTTGTTCAAGGATGGATTGAAGACGGAAAGCTTCATGTATCCACCACCAATGAAGCCGACTTGCAAACAATTACCGATGCCGGCGCAGTTGGTCAAGTTGTCGCGTTTTCAAACGCAGATTTGCGTGAAGGCATTGCGAAAATCATGGCATGGCAGGGACGCCAGGAACCAGCGATTCGAAGTGGAATCTACGCTTATTCGTTGAACCCCAACACCGGAGGCCTTACGTTGTCGGTAGATCCGGAGCAACGCGACGCCATCGAGACAGGTTTGAAAAAGGATAAGCCGGCAGGCCAGATTCCACTGGAATTGAAAGAAGGCAACGGCCTCGCCACGCCAGCTTCCACCAGCGGGAACTAGCTCCATGGGCCAGGCGTCCTAGCTTGCGAAGATCCGACACCAATTCGATGGCGGGACGTCACTAGCGTGCCAGAGCAAGGGGCGGGCCTGGGTAAAACGTAAGATGGAGATATCTACAGCAAAAGAAAGGTGCCGACCGCATCGTGAGTGCCGAATCTGCACAGAGTCCACAATCGCGAGGACCGCTATACAAAACCTGGCGCTTCATCCGTGAGATCGTCATCATCGTGGCTATCGCGTTGGTACTGTCATTTGTCATAAAGACCTTCTTCTTCCGTGCCTACTACATCCCTTCGGGCTCTATGGAACAGACGTTGCAGATCAATGACAGGATCTTCGCGAACATCATGGTCCCTGGCCCGTTCGAGCTTGAACGTGGAGATGTCGTTGTTTTCCGTGACGACCTCAACTGGCTGCCACCATTGCAGGAAGAACCAAACACGCTCGAATCTACCCTGTCCTTTGTTGGTATCCTCCCCGCTGCAGGGGAGCAATACCTGGTGAAACGAATCATCGGCATGCCCGGCGATACTGTTGAATGCTGCAGTGCCGACGGCAAGCTTGTGGTCAATGACACTTCGATTACTGAGCCATACATTTATCCAGGCAACACGCCCAGCGATATGGAATTTAAAGTGACCGTTCCCGAAGGGAAGATTTGGGTCATGGGAGATCACCGTGCAGAAAGTGCTGATTCACGTTTCCACACTGACGTCCAAGGCGGCTTTGTAGACATTGACTCGGTGCAAGGAAAGGCCTCGACAATTTCCTGGCCTGCAAGCCGGTGGGGCGTCGTCGATTCACATTCTGAAGTCTTTGCCAACGTTCCGGATCGAAGCAAGTAATGCCTGCAGTTAGCCCTACCTCCGAGCGCAAACTCGCAAGGAACAATGCCAAATCCACCAACCTAGATCATGAGCGGAACCTCGCCAGGAACCACCAGGTGCGATACATCGGGGCTGCTGATGAAGTGGGCCGTGGTGCGCTAGCAGGCCCGATCACCGTGGGGTTCACCGTGATTGACATTGATGCTGTTCTCGATTTTCCTGAATTGCGCGATTCGAAACTGCTCAGTGCGCACCGCCGAGAAGAACTGGCGCCGCAGGTTAAAGACTGGGCAGTTGGCTACGGGGTAGGGCATGCGAGTGCTCAAGAAATTGATGAACTTGGCGTGACGGCGGCGCTCCGACTGGCCGGCTCGCGTGCGGTCGCGCTGTGTGCAGTTCAGCCTGACGCTGTACTGCTTGACGGCAGTTATGACTGGCTGTCGGCGCCAGAACAGGATCTATTCGATCTGTTAGAAGGCGACCGCGAGCCAGTAGGGCTTGAGGTCCCAGTTACGACCATTATCAAAGGTGACATGACCTGCCAGGCAATTGCAGCCGCCTCGATATTGGCCAAGGTTGAACGCGATGGCATCATGGCAGAGCTTGCTCTGGAATTCCCTCATTTCGGTTGGGACGTCAACAAGGGTTATGCCACTGCATCGCACAGAGCTGCCATCGTTGATCAAGGGCCCTGCGAGTTTCATCGGCAGAGCTGGAACTTGACTTCCACCACTGAGAAGGACAAAGGTAAAGCCACAGGGACAAAGGCGAAATGATGTCAGGCGACGAACTAGAAAACTACGAATCCGACATGGAGTTGCAGCTTTACCGTGAATATAAAACGGTAGTTGGTCTGTTCAACTATGTTGTGGAAACAGAACGGCGGTTCTACCTGGCCAATCAGGTGGACGTGAAGACGTTGTCCAACGCAGGAGAGGTGTACTTCGAACTGACGCTTACCGACGCGTGGGTTTGGGACATTTATCGACAAGGGAGGTTCGTCAAATCGGTCAAGGTGTTGACTTTCAAGGACGTCAACGTTGAAGAGCTGAATCGGGACGAATTCCAAATCCCTAAAGAGGGCCTAGAATCTTAAGGCTTGTTGGGATCCATTGATCGTCCATCGATCATTGCGGAATCCTTCATTGCTCAAGGGGCGAAAGCTGCCATAATCTGGCTGCTTTCGCCCCTTGTGCGTCTTATGCGCCTGTCAAGGAGTTTGGTTTTCCACTTTGTTTTTGCAGTACCGGGCCGGAAGCCCAGCAACGGCAAGCAGACTGTCCGTATCCACAATTGGGCGCCAGTCCAGCAGCTGACAAAACTATTGGTTCGACCATAGATCTTGAACAGAAGAGATCGAGGTAAGGACGAACTGATGTCGAAAACCGAGCAGCAACTGTTGGGCGATCGAGGGGAACAAGCTGCAACAGATTTTCTCAGGCAACGAGGCTACACGATTCTCGATCGCAACTGGCGGTGCAAATCGGGAGAACTAGATTTGATCGTCCAAGATGCGGTCGGGCGCTACATTGGCGTGGAAGTGAAAACGAGATCGTCAAAACGGTACGGCACCGGATTCGAAGCTGTGAATTCCGCAAAGTATCGACGGCTGCAGCGGCTGATGATTCTATGGGGAAAGAGCCACCAGACCTATATCGCACAAGTGCGAATCGATGTAGTCGAAGTCTATGTACTCGTCCAGGGCGGCATCGTCATAGAGCATCTTGAGGACGTGCGCTCATGAGTCTCGCACGATCCTATGCGGTTGCTTTTCAAGGCGTGCACGCATCTTTGGTGGAAGTAGAAGCCGACCTAGGCAACGGTATTCCAGGATTCGTTATTCTCGGGTTGCCAGATGCTTCGCTGAACGAAGCGCGTGAGCGGGTTAAGGCTGCCGCACGAAATAGCGGAATGCCGTTGGCTAATCGAAAATTGACGGTGAATCTTTCACCAGCCACGTTGCCAAAATTCGGTTCAGCTTTTGATCTGGCGATTCTCGTCGCCGCATTGGCTGCAGACCGTCAGTTGCTCCCTCCGGCCAGAACCGTATATCTGGCGGAGCTTGGTTTGGACGGAATGCTTCGTGCAGTGCCTGGAGTCTTGCCTGCCGTGCAATTGGCTGTTGCTATGGGGCT
This sequence comes from Glutamicibacter uratoxydans, assembly GCF_006539925.1. Lineage (GTDB taxonomy): Bacteria > Actinomycetota > Actinomycetes > Actinomycetales > Micrococcaceae > Glutamicibacter > Glutamicibacter uratoxydans. The sequence continues at coordinate 3,993 of NZ_BJNY01000037.1, forward strand.
GCCTCAGGTAGTAGTTGCCAAGGCCAATGAGGCAGAAGCCAAGCTTGTTCCGGGAGCCCAAGTGCTGGCAGCGGAACATGTAGGGCAGGTATTCATCCATTGTGGAGCAGACCCGGAAATACTGAGCATCAATCTCAGGCACAAGACCCCGGCGAAGCGTTCAATTCGGAACAACGCCGGCGAGCCAGCAACTGCCCACGAAAACAGAGATCTGGAAATCGTCAACGGGCAAGAACAAGCGCGGCTGGCCCTTGAAATCGCTGCTGTTGGCGGCCACCACCTGATGATGGTTGGTCCCGCGGGAGCTGGAAAAACTCTGCTGGCGAGCTGTTTGCCGACGATTCTACCGCCGCTTAACGACCAGCAGGCGCTTGAAGCGACGGCGGTGCGATCATTGATCAATGGGGCCGACGACCCGATTTCATCGTTGCAGCGTGTGCCAGCCTTTATCGCACCGCACCATACCGCGTCCTTGACAGCACTAATTGGCGGAGGAACTCGACGGATACTCCCTGGCGCAATAACGCGAGCCCACCACGGAGTGCTCTTCCTCGATGAGGTAGCGCACTTCAATTCTGGTGTGCTGGATGCCTTGCGCCAGCCGATCGAGGACGGATTCATTAATCTGGATCGGACGCTTGGCCACGCCCGGCTGCCAGCACGCTTTCAGCTGATCATGGCCTCAAACCCTTGTCCTTGCGGAAGAAACTACGGTTCCGGCGCTGGCTGCAGCTGTACACCGATGGCCCGACGACGCTACTTCGCGCGACTATCGGGCCCAATCCTGGACCGGACCGACCTGCAATTGAGAATCAACCCGGTGTCTGGGGTGCAGCTGACGGGAAACAACACGAATGAATCCAGCGCCAAGGTGAAGTCGAGAGTGCTTGCCGCCAGAACCAGATCAACGGCCAGGCTCGCGCGATTCGGGATTTCTTGCAATTCGCAAGTGCCGGGGAACATCTTGCGCCAAGAACTTCCGTATCCAACAGCGACGCAAAGGGCCATTACCCACGCGGCCGATCGATTGGCGCTTTCGGCTCGTGCTGTCGACCGAGTACTTCGCGTTGCCTGGACGATCGCGGATCGGCAAGCCCATGAAGTTCCTACTGCTGCCGATATCGACGTCGCCGTGCAGTTGCGACAAAGGCTGACCGACTACTAACCGATCAACCTGGACATGCAGATGGTTCAAATCCGCAAGTCAACATTATGAATAGGAAAACTAGCATGAATACGAAAGGCAGAAGCCCTGCCGTCACTCCACAACTTACGCCAGTTGGGCAACCGTCGCACACGTTATTGATGGCGCAACTGAATCAATTGATTGAGCCCAACGATGTAACTGCGGGCGCCTTACTGGAATTGATGAGCCCGCAAGAACTTCTGTCGCTTATCCAGCGGCGCGACCACTATCCTCAAGGTTTGGCTGGACAGCTGGCCGAGCTTACAGGACAAAGACCAACACCAGGGTCGGCCCAAGACCTCAAGGTCTCCTTGTCTCGATGGCGCAAGAGAATCGACTTTGCCAATGCAGAAGCGGCACTGGAGACAATACAACGCTGCGGCGGTGGACTTTTAACCGATCAAGATCCTCAATGGCCCATCCAACTGAATGATTTGGGATTCGGGCGGCCATTGTGCCTGTGGTGGAGGGCCTCGAATCCGGCCCATTTGGGCAGCGTATCTTCGCAAAACTCCGTATCGATGGTTGGCTCGCGTGATGCCAGTGATTATGGAAGTCAAGTGACCTATGAACTTGGCCGTGCATTGGGTGGACGCGGATTCTGCATTGTATCCGGGGGAGCGTACGGGATCGATGCTGTTGCTCATCGAGCAGGGCTTTCACACGACCCGTGGGAGTATCCGCTTCCACCGACGATCACGATCGTTGCCGGAGGCGCGGATCGATTATATCCGGCAGGCAACCATTCGCTGCTTCAACAGGTCATTGCGAATGGCGTCTTGTATTCGGAAGTACCGGCAGGAACCAGTCCCACAAGATTCAGGTTCCTCAATCGAAACAGACTAATAGCCGCGTTCAGTCGGCTCACGATAATTACAGAAGCCCGTTTCCGATCTGGGGCGCTGAACACGGCAAGCCATGCAGTGGAGTTGGGCCGCGATGTTGCCGCCGTGCCAGGCAGCGTGTTCTCGCCAAACTCTGCGGGCACCCACAAGCTGATTAGGTCAGGTTCTGCCGAACTCATTTCTTCTCCGGCAGATGTTGAACAGTTGCTGGGCGTGGCCCCCGAGGGCCAACTGCCCATAGCAGCGGCCGCAGATCCTCGACAGTACCCCACCGATGGGTTGCCATCGGAAGCAGCATTAGTGTTCGATGTGCTGTCATTTAGAAATCAGCTCAGTGTCGACGAAGTATGTGCCCGCAGCGGGCTAACGGTCATTGAAACTTTGAAAGCACTTGCCTTACTTGCTGAACGCCGGCTAGCCGCGGAGCATGAATTGGGGTGGAAGCTACAGCGCATCGAATCGAAGTAGACCGTCTGCTTGTGCTTTCAAAGGCACCAGACCCACTGGTGGCCCAACTCAACTGTTCAGATCCAAAAGCGGTATTCTCAAAGTGATGAAGCAGGAACATGTGGAAAATGCCGCGTATAGTGTGCCCGCCTCTCTGAGCGAGCCAATTGCCGATTATTTGGACTTTCTGCGTCTTCAACGAGGGCGTAGTGAAAACACGCTGCGAGCCTATGCGGTTGACTTGCGCGATCTGAGCGGGTTCCTTGGCAGTCAACTTCATAAAGTCCGTTGGGATCGTGTGCAGATCGAGGATCTTCGCGAGTGGCTCGCCGGCATGCACGAGGCGCAGATTTCCCGAACAACGATTGCCCGCCGAATATCTTCAGTTAAGAATTTTTTCGCGTGGGCGCAAAAGAATCAGATCATCAACGACGACCCAGCGTTGAGGCTGGTCGCGCCCAAGAAAGAGCGCAGGCTTCCACATGTGCTGCAACCGAGCCAGATTGACAGGCTCTTGTCCCAGAACGCAGCAGAGGCGGCGGCGTCCCACAACGTTCAGGACGCAAATGACCAAAAGGAACCGAAGAAAGACCAAAAGGATTTCGCGCTAGCAGCCCGCGACAAGGTCATCGCGGAGCTCCTCTACGCATCAGGTCTGCGCATCAGCGAACTGGTAAGTCTGGATGTTCCGGATATTGATTTTTCACGGCGTACGCTGCGGGTCTTGGGCAAAGGTAACAAAGTACGAGTTGTGCCTTTCGGCCTTCCTGCGCAGCGGGTGCTGACAACGTGGCTGGAAACCTATCGAATGGTACTTGCCGACGAGCAGAAGTCAGGCAACGCTTTGCTCCTCGGGGCTCGCGGTGGACGATTGAACGTTAGGCAGGCGCGAGAGGTCATTACACGGGCGTTGAAATCCTTGGGGGATACGGCTGCGACTGGACCTCACGCACTTCGACATACGGTCGCTACCCATCTCTTAGACGGCGGCGCCGATTTGCGAGCCGTGCAGGAATTCTTGGGTCACGCTTCCTTGGCCACCACTCAGTTGTACACGCACGTCTCGGTTGAGAGGTTGCGGCAAAGCTATTCGCAGGCACATCCTCGGGCGTAGATGTATGCCGAAAAGTTTGCGTGAAAACCATGAATCACGGTTGCAAGTGGCGAAACAGCAGCAACTTCGGGCAAGATAGAGATATCGGAAAGTAGTGCACCACCACGATGTTGACGTAGGGGAAGACGATCAACACCGTAACGGAGGATGGCATGTCTGCACCGATGACTAGAGGCGTAATCTATATTCATTCCGCCACTACTGCATTATGCCCACATCTGGAATGGGCAATCGGGTCCGTGCTAGGAACACCGGTCACTATGGAGTGGACCGAACAGCACGCTGCACCCGGCTTTCGTCGCGCCGAAATTGAGTGGGTCGGGCCGCAAGGAACTGGTGCTCTTCTGACGAGCGAGATTCACGGATGGCAGCATCTGCGCTTTGAGGTGACCGAGGAACCGAGCCCTGGAGCTGACGGAAGCCGTTGGTCGGTAACTCCTGATTTGGGAATTTTCCATGCAACCATCGATTGCGCCGGCAACGTCATGATCAGCGAAGAACGGATTCGCTGGGCCTATGAGAAGGGCGACGGAAATCCCTCGATCTTTTATCAGGAGATGTCGGTTGCCCTCGGCGAAGCGTGGGATGAAGAACTTGAGCCGTTCCGTCATGCAGCCGAAAGTACGACTGTACGATGGCTCAACCAGGTGGTTTAACCACTGGTCTATTAGTCTCCGGGTAGACATTGCGAACACCCGGAACCGACCCCGGTGGTGCGGGGTTGTTACCAAAGCAAAGTGGGACCCCTCGGGGTCCCACTTTGTGTAGGGCTTCTTTGTCGAAAACTGAAATGCTATGCTCGATGACGATGAAGACCAGCAAGGCTGAAATACGCCGCTCCCGGAACGGCTATCTGGTCGTTTCCTGATTCGGGCTCCTCCCTGATTCGGCAGTTTTCACGAAATCAGCCGAACCAATGAAAGGGAGAGAATGACCGCGTATTTCAACCACACCATTATCGCGTCCACTGACGCTCAAGAGATGAAACTGTTTTACCTTCAGTTGCTGGAAGCTACTGATGCACCAAACTGGGGACCGTTTCAGAACATCACCATCGGCAACGGCGTCCTATTGCAGTTCGCGGTGCCGCCCATGGACTTTCCGCCGCAGCATTATGCCTACCTTTTGGATGACGAACACTTCGATAGGGCCTATGCGATGATTCAGCAGCAAGGAATCGAGCATTGGGCCGATCCTCAGAGGCTAGTTTCGGGAGCCATAAACAATGAGCACGGCGGACGTGGCGTGTATTTATTGGATCCGTCTGGGCACTATCTGGAATTGCTGACCAGGGCTTACCTGTGATTTGCCAGTTTGGCACGCTCAATGACCAGCTAGTGCTCCCGGACTACATCGAAGATATTCTTTTGAATTCCATTCGGGTAGACAGCTGAATCTACTAGCTTCAGCTTTTGGGCTTGTATCGAGGCGTCGCTGAAGAGGCGCTTGCCCTCGCCAAGCAGCACCGGAAAAACCAACAGGTGATACCTGTCGATCAGATTGTGCTCCTGCAATGAACGAACCAATGTTGCCGACCCATGGATGCTGATCGGACCGCCGTCGGTTGCACGAAGCCGCGCGACATCGGAGATTGAACGCAGAATGGTCGTCTCGCCCCAGTTGTCCACTAGGTCCTTCTCGGCGAGAGTCGTAGAGAGCACATACTTGGGCATGGCGTTGTAGGCGGGAAATTCTTGGGTCATCCCCGGCCAAACTGGGCTGAATGCCTGATAGCTTTTCCTGCCCAGCAGCATGGCTGAAGCCTCGCCCTGCTCGGTGCCTTTCAATTCGTAGGCCGCCGGATCAAAGTCGACGGAGCTGATGGTCCATCCGGAATTGCGGTAGCCGGGTTCGCCGCCGGGGGCTTCTACGACCCCGTCCAACGAGACAAAAGCGGTGGCGATGAGGGTGCGCATGTGGGCGGCTCCTTGGTGTATGTGATGCAGCGTTATGCGGCACATGCCGAGCGTAGCAACTGCAACCAACTGGGACAAGAAGTAGCTTTGAGCGAGCCTAGGGGGATGAAAAATGCCGCGGGCCGGATCTACCATGTAGATCCGGCCC
>NZ_BJNY01000038.1 GCF_006539925.1 Glutamicibacter uratoxydans
TATTTTCGTTTAACCGGCGGCACTGCCACCGAGGGCTGATGGGATCTTGAATGGCCTCTTTTGGCTTAGTCAGGCAGTGCCCGCGAAGGATTGCAACTGTGCGCAGACATTCAGGAGCTCTGGCAGCGGTAGCTGCGTCCAGACACCGCACGCAGAGTATGCTGCGACTCTATTGACTGAAATGCCCTTACAGTGCAAGTGCAAGGCAGCATATCCCTTTGGAAAACCGTAGGCGTCTCCAACAACTTTCTTCTAAAACAGTACTCATTAGTCTCGTCAGCAAAGCGGATCCTCAAGCAGACCTGCTCGATTTACGCGATCCATCCATCGTGTCTTCAAAATGAAACTCCGGTATTCGAGAACGGATCGAAGAATCGCTGGTTTAGCCCAACTAGATACTGACCGTCTCAGGCAGATGGGAATTAGGATGACGTTATGGCGAACATGGTCTGGTGGGAAGTCGCGACATTGAACCCGGAAGAGTTCATGCGTTTTCACGGAAAGCTGCATGGCTGGACGTTCGACCAAGCATTCGAAGATTCTGAACTTGATGCGAGCTATTGGATCATTAGAGATGGCTCTTCAGGCATTGGCGGTCTTCAAAATGCGCGTCTGGACCTAGCTCCGGTTGTAGGAACTCGGATCTATTTTGAAGTCGAGGACCTCGAGAAGTGCTTGTTACGGGTCGTAGAGCTAGGCGGTCGTGTTGAGCGGGCCAGAACCGATCTGGGTGGGGACGATCGTTGGTTCGCAAACTTTAGCGATACGTGCGGTATTTCCTTCGGGCTATGGACAGATAGGCCCGAGCACTGAGCCTTGAACTGAAACGGATACTTTGAGATGCAGCAGTCAATGGGACGCCGTAACTGCCCGTCGTCCGCTAAAGAAGAGTAGTGGCAGCATCTGTAGCAGGCAGGTGGCTTAGCGTGTGGCTGGCCCGCTCCTGTCGGGAGGCTGCTTCAGCTACAGGGATATACACGTGATCATCCAATTTCAGGTGCGTGGGTCAACAAGATCTCTCTGGAAACTTACCTACGATCTTCCTGAAGGGGGCATCGGTTAATTGCCGATTTCGATGACTGACGACGTCATTGTGCTTTGCGATGTGCTCGTGAGGCCGGTATGAACTTGAACCTGTCGTCATGTCCATATGAAGCGCGCATTCATAAAACGGCTTCTGTCATTCCACTTTTTACGGCGACAAACTTTTTCACGCATCACAGACTCTGTGCTAAACGTTTGGACAAATCGTACTTGAGCGACGCTAACGATGTCAGCTGATTCGACCTTGTGAATGCTGAGTAGCTGACTACCGGATAGTAGGAATTGATATATGAATCTTCTGTCCGGTACTTCAGCTTGAAGTTTTGTCGAGTCTGAGATGTCAGACTGCGTCGGCGTTGGTATACAAAAACGGGCTTGTGACTGCGATTACATGGTAGGCGAGGTTTTTAACAGTCGATATTTGAGCGCTGGTAAAAGCCATCTAATTCTGAGTGATCGCGGAGGATCAAGATGCGGACGAGTCAAACGAGCCAGTCGCTCAAGCGAGGACTGAGCACCCGCCATATTCGGTTCATTGCCCTAGGCTCGGCGATTGGAACCGGGCTTTTCTACGGCGCAGCTGGCGCCATCCAGATGGCGGGACCGGCAGTGCTTCTGGCCTACCTGGTCGGTGGAGGTGTCGTGTTCATGGTTATGCGCGCATTGGGCGAAATGGCGGTGCGCAATCCGATTGCCGGCTCCTTTGGCGCGTATGCGACTGAGTACGTTGGCCGCTTTGCTGGTTTTGCAACAGGCTGGACCTACACCTTCGAAATGTTCGTGGTCGCATTGGCCGATGTAACCGCCTTTGGCGTCTATATGGGCTTCTGGTTCCCCAACGTTGAACGTTGGGTATGGATCTTGGCAGTGGTGTTCTTCATCGCGGCAGTGAATCTATTGTCAGTCAAGGTATTTGGCGAGCTGGAGTTCTGGTTTGCCTTGATCAAGATCGTTGCCATCATTGCCATGATTGCCGGCGGCATACTGGTGATCATCTTCGGCTTGGGCAACCAGAGTGAGGGGGCCGCCGGTGTTGCCAATCTGTTTGTCAACGACGGATTCATGCCTCACGGCCTTTGGGGTGTGATCGCTTCGTTGACCATCGTGATGTTTGCCTTTGGCGGTACTGAAGTCATCGGTATCACGGCGGGCGAGGCGCAGAATCCTAAGAAGGTCATACCGCAGGCTGTGAACTCCGTACCCGTGCGAATCCTGCTGTTCTACGTACTGACTCTTGGCGTAATCATGTCGATCCAGCCGTGGAACACCATTGACGGCTCGGAGAGCCCCTTCGTCTCGATCTTCTCTTCGATCGGATTCTCGTCCGCGGCAAATATTCTCAATGTCGTAGTGATTACCGCTGCACTCTCGGCAATCAATGCCGATATCTTCGGTGCAGGGCGCATGATCCACGGCATGGCTAAACAGGGTCAAGCTCCCAAGGTATTCATGAAGACAACCGCTAACGGCGTTCCATGGGTCACTTCGCTTTCAATGATCGGGGCGCTGCTAATCGGCGTGCTTCTCAACGTCTGGTTCGAAGATGAGATCTTCTTCCTTATCGCTGCGCTGGCGACATTCGCGACTGTCGTTGTCTGGACCATGATCCTGATTTCTCATATCAGCATGAAGCGTCGCATTGCGCGAGGTGCTTTGGAGCCTTCGGGATTCCCTGTGCCATTGTGGCCGCTGGGGAGCTACGCGGCTGTTGCCTTCATGCTTTTCGTCATCGTTCTGATCGGCATCATTCCGGACACGCGCAGCGCGCTGATTACCGGAGTGGTCTGGATCGGTCTTCTAGCACTTTGCTATTACTTCTTCGTTCGCGGCAAAGCTGTACCTGAACAAGTAGAAGACGCTGAAACCGACCACGATGGAGAACCGGAAGGCACAAGCCAAGCAGTCCTCTAGCTTCGAAGCTGTTGGAATTGCCCAGCCGGTCTAATGACATGAACAGTCATTAGGCCGGCTGCTTCATGTTTGCCTGGTTTTCGAGAAACTGGGCTGACACTCGTAAGCTCGTGCGTAGGAACATTAGGCATGAGATCGGGGATAGAAGATTGTCGGAAAACACCCAGAAGCTCATTGAGGCTTTGTACGAGGTACTGCCGGAACAATCTGTGAGCACCGCAGAAGAAGCCAGGCTGGAGAACTCAAGAGACTTCGGCCAATTGTCTCGGCTGCCTATTCTTCCTGCTGCTGTGGTTTATGCGCGGGAAGTTGAAGAGGTCCAGGCAGTCATGCGGCTGGCTAGCGAATACAAGGTACCGGTGATCACCCGAGGTGCTGGAACCGGAGTATCCGGTGCCGTCCACGTACTGGGTGAGGCTGTTGTCCTGAATATGAGCAAAATGGACAGAATTCTTCAGATCAGGCCCGAAGACGAAGTTGCCGTCGTGGAACCTGGCGTCATTAACCATCATCTGAATGAAGCAGTCTCCGAGTTCGGACTGATGTACGCGCCTGATCCTGCTAGCTACAAGATGTCGACGATCGGCGGCAACATTGCCACGAATGCCGGCGGATTGCGATGCGCGAAGTACGGAGTCACTCGTGAGTCAGTATTGGCACTCGACGTTGTCCTGGCCGACGGCAGGCTGATCAGCGTCGGCAAGAATACTTTCAAAGGTGTCGCGGGATATGACCTGGTGGCGCTATTTACCGGTTCTGAAGGCACGTTGGGAGTTGTTGTTCGGGCTGTCGTTCGGCTGAGATACCTTCCGGTCGACGAACGCGATCTAGCGTTGGTGTTTGAAACCCTTGAACAAGCCGTCGAAGGGGTACAAAAGATTGCCCGTGCTCGAATACAGCCAGCAATCTTGGAACTCATCGACCATGCGACCATGCAAGTCCTCGACGATCAGTATTCAACGGACTATGCCAGCGCTGGCGGGGCAATGCTGCTACTTCGTCTTGACGGCTATGGTGCTCAGCGGGAAGAAGAAGCCGTCCGAGACGTTTTCGCAGCGAGCACTGTACGGGCCAGCCTCCAGGGAGACCCAGGCGCAACTGCGCTGATCGAAATGCGCCGGACGAGTAGGGGTGACACCAAGGATGACGCATATCGTACGGGTGAAGATGTCGCGATTCCTAAAAGCAGAATGGTTGAGTATGTTCACCGGCTGCAGCAGACAGCAGAAAAGGAACAGGTGCACATGAGAATGATTTCGCATGTGGGCGACGGAAACTTGCACCCTACTTTCTTTGTGGGCGAAGACGAAGGCGATGAACCGCTTGCAAGGCTTCACCGTGCTGTTGAGGAATCGGTGCGTACAGCGCTGGAGATGGGAGGAACCATCACCGGTGAACACGGAGTTGGACTTATCAAGAAGGACTGGCTGGCGTGGGAGCAGTCGTCGGATGTCATCGATCTACAGCATCAGATTAAGAGCCTTCTGGATCCACTGAATATTTTGAATCCTGGGAAAGCGATCTAGGATCCTGAGCGATGTCGCTGCCTATTGCGAATGAGCGAGAATCGGGCTTCCACCGCTTCTGAGGTCGTCGATTATGTAATGCTGCCATTGCGGGTGTAGAGTAAAATCGTTCTTGATCACGGGATATGGCGCAGTTTGGTAGCGCGCGTCGTTCGGGACGACGAGGTCGCAGGTTCAAATCCTGTTATCCCGACTTCAAAGCACTTGGAGGAATCTTCGGATTCCTCCTTGTTGTTTAACCGCCCCATTTGTGGACTATATGCGAACGAGTCGTAGATCACTTCGTAAATGAGGGAGTGGATGTGCGATATTCAGATTTAGTGTGTATAGTTATATCTCGTGCTAAGGCATTCGGGAGATTATTACTTCGGTAATTGAATCCGCTGGATACCAAGTCACATTGGGATATGGTGTAATTGGCAACACAACGGTTTCTGGTTCCGTCATTCTAGGTTCGAGTCCTGGTATCCCAGCGCTTCACTAAAGTAATTTAGTGAGCTGAAGGCAACTTCAGCATACGGCCCCATCGTATAGCGGCCTAGTACTCCGCCCTCTCACGGCGGCAACGCGGGTTCGAATCCCGCTGGGGTCACAAAGAAAAAACGCGAAACTTCGGTTTCGCGTTTTTTGCTTTAACTTTCGTTCCGCCGAGCGGTCGGCTGTGCCGGGCCCTAGATTGACGGCTTTTTATCAGTATTAGGGGTCTGATCGGACTGCCCTAAGAATTTGCTTGTGAACAGCGCACGGGAGCTGCTCTTGTTTTCGTCTTCAAGTTCCTTGAAGGCTTCCATGTCGCGGACATTCTTCTGTACTGCAATAGCTGCAAACATGGCCATCACCATCGATACTCCATAGAAGCCCTTTTCGGACAACAGGAGATCGGCATTCCACAGCCCGATAGCCAGCAGTAAGAGCACGATAAAGACTGATACCCAGGCGATACCGTAGTACACGTTGGTAACCGGAATACCCTCGGCTTTATCGCGAACCGACTTCTGCACTGAAATGACAGCAAAGATGCCGTAAAGCAACAGTGCGAGGTAGTAGCCCTTTTCGTTGAGCATCATGTTCGCATTCCAAAGCCCGATGAGATATGTGCCCATACCAATCAGCAGCGCCAACCAGCTGGCTCCAACGAACGCCGGTGTAGGCTTCTGCGGTTCTAGCTTTTTCTCAGCCATAATGACCTCCTAAGAATGCTCCAAAGTGAATATATCTACTCTTTGGATAATTTGTTGAAATCAGCATAACTTAAGAGTCTTGATTGAATCCATGGTTTTCATCATGGAATTTCTAATCCTGTTTTCTCAACACGTACAACTTGGAGAGGTTCATGCAGCTGTACGCAATAAAAGCCAGTCGTTGACGAGGCTTTTAGATAGGGGCTACATGATGCATCGTCTGACCCACGAATTTACGGAAAGTGGCAAAGACGTAAGGCGGAACCGGTCATTATGTGGTCCGCGCCTGTCCTATGGATTGGGGAGGAAGTCGGCTCTGCACCCCGACTCTCGCTTCGCGTCAGGTTCTGAATGCCGCTGCCCGCCTTGGTTCATTAGCGAGGAATGGAGAAATCGAGAGGCGCGTAGCGCGCGGTGCTGCCGGCACGGAAAGGCGTGGTCCCGCCGGCATCTGGCTGCAAAGCGACTTCAACGTTGCACGTACAGAAGGGGACTCACATGCCATCGACGGCACCGGTTCCTGCAACATGGAGTTTCGGTAGCCCTTCTTTCCCCATTGGAGAACCACCGAACAAAGGGCAGAAGCGCCGAACCATTGCGCACCTGGCTAGTTGTTAACTGCTGAATGCAGTAGACAACAGTCGGGACATCCGGGCAATAGATCCAATTGAGCGAAGCGACCGCTGAGTGGAGCTCACTTCCGAGGCGTGGCGAATCGCTGCTGTCGAATACTCATGAATCTGAATGGCCTGAGCAATAGGTCTGCATGAACTGCACTGGGCATCAATTGATTGCGCCGTGATGCTGATGCGGTAAAGACATGCTGTGGCTATTTGATCCCGGAGCGGTTGCCCATAAGCAATCCCATGAACAGATTGCTAAAGATCCGCACGGTATCGATCTAGAGATTTTGTGCGGAGCTTCGTTGATTCTTCTGTTCCACGGGAGAAGACGCAAGCATGGCACGTTGGAACTTGGTGTCTCCCTGGGCTCAGTCCTTCTGTACTTGTAGTTCCTTCGTCGGTGGACCGTAGCGAGTACGTTAATGAATTCCCTCGATCTAGAAACTGCTGTGGCGACAGTCACCATAAAAAGAGCCATTT
>NZ_BJNY01000039.1 GCF_006539925.1 Glutamicibacter uratoxydans
AGGGTGAGTGCTGGTGCTGGGTAATTGAGAATCTTTCTAGTTTTGCAGAGAATGTACCATCGAGGAACTTTCAACACGCGACACTAGGAGATATTCTCAATCTGACTTACCAATCTTCGTATTTCACTGATCCCATAAACAGGGTTGAAAGGAATCGATCGATCCGCCGCCAGTAAGAGCGCTGATGGGGTCACAGTTAAACCTAGCGTATGAGCTACGTTGCCATCGAGGTCCCAAACTCGACTGCGATTGTCTGATTTAGCGGCCTCTGCCTCCATCATTCGAACCAATACTTTGTTACCAATCAGTTGATTATCGACGAACTCATTGGCTATAGATGTGCATGAGCCGCACCCCATTTTGATATGTATCAGTAACACCGGCCCGTCAGTTACCAAATCGGGCAAATATTTAGTGAGGCCGTCATAGTCAACTATAGATATCTTCGGAATCATCAATATCTGGTCATTCGCTTGTTCCATTCTAGGGGCGTGTCCACCACTGGGCTTCAATAAATAAATTAGGAGCAACGTCAATGAAATGCTGATGATTGACGTAACAACCGTTGGTAGATTTTTCGACAGCATTACCACCAGGATATTAGCTTGAGGTGACGAGAGTAGTATGAGCGAGATGGTAAAGAAAAATAAGTTTCTATAAAGAGTCTTACTTGTAATGATCTGATTGGAACCAAAGCAGTTACAAGATACAGATTTCTTGCTCAATACCACTCGCATGACTGCAAGCAAAAGTATTAAAAATAAAAACAGAACCGCAGCAATGGTTATTGTCCAAAGGTATCCGTTTGAAACAACCAGCGAGATGCCAAGAAGTAGTTCTAAAATCGGATACAACTTGAAGAAATAATTCTTCTGAAGAAATCTTATTGGAATAAGAGCCGCGAAGGTTTCTTTAGTTTCTTCGGTTTTTCCCAATTTAAGAAATCCACTAGTTACCAAACATAAGGAAAGTGTGATAATCGAAAACAGCTGAATCGATTTAAGTGCTTCATTAAGCATTGTTTAACTTCCACGATCAAAACTCACAGGCCGGCGCTTTCGCACGGCTAGAGTTCACATTATTAGATTCTGAGTTTGCTGTGAAAACTATGGCTGCGCATCTAAGGGCAATAGTTGACAATGACCAGTACTCAGCACACTTGAGCTGGTTGATGTCAGTATACTGCGGTTACATATATCACGACAGTTCAAGTTTTGTCCATATTTTATGAGGAAATTTCAGTGCTACTCTTCATTCGTAGTAACATTAGGGTTTTTTGTGCAGTGTACCAGTTTGAGATATTTGGTGGTCTCAAAGAGTTTTCTATCAACTGATCCACCATATCTTTAAAATGCATCATCGTGAACTTGTCCTGCATTCGAGTAATTTCTAGATTAAAGGTCCCCATTCTGGCATCGTCTATGTAGAATGTTAGGGTACGTCATTTGTCCTGATCGAAAATGAGCATTATCTTTCGATCCACTCAATCCCATGAAGGAATGAAGATGATCAAAAAGGGTCAAGGTACTGACCGCCGAACCATCGTAAAAGGGGCGGCGTGGTCTGTGCCAGTACTAGCCACTGCGCTTTCTGTGCCAACTGCTGCTGCCACCACACAACCGGAGCCTCCTTGCCCAGGATGCCTCAATCCCGGATTTGGTGTTTCAGTGCTAGCGGGCCTAGCTGCCAGCAGCCGTGCCACTCTCGCATTGGCCAATCCAGTAATTCTGGATGCTACAGATTGCGGTACTTTGATTGGAAACATCTTTGATTTCCAGCCCGCATTCACTTACATCGTCACGAAGGCAACCTTGACTATGAGTGACGGTGTGTCTTACGATTCCACCGTTGGGCTTGCACCTGGTGCTGGTGTGTTGGGTGCTGTTGGAGCAATGCCAGCGGTGTTTGCTTTCAATAACGTTCGTATTGATTCCAATAATTTCCGAACGGGACTTCCTCGTATTTCCCCACAGACTCTGTCTGTCACGATCAAAACCACTTTCAAGTGGGGTCTTGGAGCTCAGATCATTTGTGAGAACACCTTAGTGTGGAACATGAATGGATTGCTCAACGTATCACTGCTTGCTGGTGGCGCAGGTGCGGTAAGCTATACAGGCACGACTTCTTAAGCCAAATATCGTTGCTAAACTGCACATAAAGGTATACTAAGTAATATTTTTTGCAGATCAGTAACGAAACCATGAAACGTGCTAATTAAACTCCTTGAGACTAACCGTCTCAAGGAGTTTAATTATTCATGTGAATATTCAATTCCAATAATGTACCGTGGATCATTGAGATATTCACGCAAGGTTTTAACATATTTTACTACTTTTCCTAACGACATTTGCATAGGGTTATGTTTTTGTTGGAAACACCTACTTTCCACCAATATAGCTGACGTCAGATGCACTCCGTTACCTAAGCGTGCGAGCGACCGGAAACCACCAATTTTTTACAGTATGAATGACATTGTTTAGGGTGGTAAGTACCTAACTCGCGAAGTGCAACACCGATAGTGAGCACTGATCAATTTCTGCGACGAAAATAGGGGTATTTTCGATCAACTCTCTGCACTCCCTTTTACATGCATAACTCCACTCATGCTCTTCTGTTCGAATCTAATTTTGCTACCGTCAACAATACAAGACAGAGTGCGGAAAATAATATCAGCCAAGTTCGAATTTCTGAACTTGAATATTCAGCATTTCTTGAGATGAGTTTTCCCATTCACTTACTCAGAGACTATGCCAGTCTGTGAGACCTGAAAGCCATGTGCAATTTAAGTAACTTTCCAAAAGGGACAACTGCGAATACTGTCCAAACTGGTAGAGGCTCGTGCAACGTTGCTGACTAGGCGCTGTAACGAATCCATCGTTCAGGTAGATTCTCCGCAGGCGGGGTATGGACGCAGGACGATGCAAGAGGCCTGGATACCGCATAGCAACGGGACCTCCTAAAGGGGCGTCTCAAAACATGATGTCGAACCTACCGTGCGCGGACTCGACTAACGCGACGGAAGCTTCAACACAGTGGTTAAGTTGTTCAAGTTCAGTACGGTCGGAGTGATGGATCGATCGTTCAATTCCAGTTGCACAGTTGATCAAAATTGCCGGTATAGTCAGCATTAGACTCTTTGAGAGCTGGCAAGATTGCGGCTCAGAGCCATCCAGAATCTTCGTTCAAAGCCATCAGCAAATCTCAGCAGTTGACTGGTAACTCTGAACTAAGAATCGCAGCGCAAAAGCAACCTGCTGCTAGTGTTCAGCACCCGAGTATGTATCACACCCGTTGAACGTACCAGTCTCAATCCTGATCGTGTTAGGCGCAATCCGTTTTCATGATCGTTTCAGCCAAGGCACCAGCACCCAATCCGGCTGCTTATTCTGCGTAATGAAAAGAGTTGGTACAGTATCATTGCGACGCTCCATCATCACAACAATGATTCGAGCGAATTCCCCGCTGAGCGAATCCAAAAGCCACTCATCTAAGACCAACCCACTGGAATTCGCATGCCCTCGCTGCAGCTACTGCTGGTCAAATTACTTGTTGACCGCCTGCTGCCATTCTTCTTCGAGATCCGGCCTGCGAACACAACCGGTCCGATACCGATGAGTGTACGCCCGCTTAGCCGCGTGCATACAAAATACAAACTTACCAGACCCGGTGAACTTCTAGACCACTAGGTTCATGTTCAGCTTGAAGAAATGACAGATTGCCAACTGCGCTGCCAGTGGCTGGTTCAAACCGCGTTCTTCGATTCGGTGCTCGGTCCCCTCAGATCAACCTGCCGTGATCTTAGCTTCGCACAGTGTACCAGCCCCTTGATCATTGTATTCAGGAACAGTTCGTGGGCTTGATCAACTGCTAGTTCGATTCGTACTTCAACGCTCAAAGAAATGCTCACCTCGTCGCCTTGGGCATCGAGCGTTATGAGCAGGTGACCAGCGCCCGTCATGCGCGACCTGCGTCATATTTCAGTGCTCAGGTTCAACCGGACTTCCTTGATCTGTGATCACAGCTACACATGTACCCAGTTCTGGCCTCGGATACTGACCGATGCGTTGCTTAGCCATCTCTTCCAGTGAAGTTCTTGAGTTCGTCCCCGCTGCACGCGGCGGTATCCCCTGCGTTAATAACTTCGGCACCGCTGATAAGAGAGATGCCTGTGGTGGACGCGATGTCACATCCTTAGAATCCCTCGATGCGAAGCTGAAGTAACGTTTCCCTTTGATCATTCGTACCGTTGGAAACGGCTCCTTCCACCACCCAGACAATTGCAGAGTGGAAGGCGTTTATCCAGGATGACTCTAAACGAGAGAATTTTGTGGCACTGAACCACAATCTTGCTGGCTTCCAAATAAGCAAACATTCATGCAAATCGGCAACGCTTTTGGCTAAGAATCGAACTTTGCAAGTCCTGTCGTAGAAGGCTCAGTGCGTTCTACTTCAGTTCCGGGTTGACCATGCCACCGCGCGCTGTTGAGATAAGGGCTTTCGCTCACGCCATCGCGATGTATGAAATCAGACTATCGCTCTGGGGTAACCGACTGCGGCGGCACTTTGAGTCGTTGAGGCAAGCCCAGCGCCCACCCAGATAGGCGAGTACGGTGTAAGAACACCGCTGCGGCCCATGGAATTGTAAGCGCCAGGTAGAAATCTGGGATGATCTGGTTAGGCTGTGTCCCCAAGGCATACAACACGGCGGCATGAGTGAGCACCACCATGAACCCGCCAATAGCCAATTCGCCGATCAGGCGGCCAAATACTGCACTTATGAACTGTTCCATCCACAATCCAAACAAGGTTAAACCGGCACATATACATACTGCCACGGCAATACTCACTACCGGCGTGCCAAAATTCGAAGCTTTCATATCAAGCGGTGCCGAGAGACCGCTAATCGCGAACAAAAGGCCTACGCCAATCAGTACAAAAGCAGCTACCACAAGGCGCGCACCTGATAATCGAACTTGTTGGCAGGCCTTTCCTGCATAAATGAACAGCAAGGCTGGAATAGCTACGCCGGCTGCATAAGGAATCCCCGAAACTACCTCCGGAATCATGTAAGCAGCGAGCAATCCTACCCCAGTGATTGACACCCCCACCCACGCCGGGAACCGCTCGAAGAACCTAAACAGGAGTGACGCGACAATCAATGCGGTAACAAACCAGAACGCAGAAAATGGTCGGGTCAAGTACGAACCACCCAGTACAATTCCCGCAAAGTCCTTAAGTGATAGTGCATTACGGAAGTACTCGGCAATCAGGAACAACATGCCAAGAACTCCGAGCCAGAAAAGGTATGGCCGCACAATCGATTGCCACCGGCCGCGTAGATCATCTGTGACGGAACGGCCAGTCTTCCAGAAATAACCGGAAAAGAAGAAAAAAATTGGCACGTGCCACGAGTAGATGAGAAGTCTAGCCAATTCTGTGTCCCATACGTGCCCTGCCACAACGGCGATGACACCCATTACCCGCACCAAATCGATTCCTTTGTTCCGCATACCAACTATTTAAACAACCGCTATGCGGAAATCAACGTTTGTGACAAGGGCACCACAATGTCTACAAAACGTCATATCACATACGAACGTGTACAGTATCAGTGTTATCGGAGGAAATGCTCGGAATAGTTCTCGGATACCTTGACACTGATTGGGAAGCCATTCTTAGCCATTCCAATGACTTCCATGAGCACGGTTGTAGAACACGGATCCTTAAATGCCTTGTCTCTGAGTTTGTCTAATTCGCTTCGCGCGGTGCTCAATAGGCGTTTGAAGTTCATACGTAATCCGCCGTTGGTTTCTGCGAACACTTAACGTAGTTGTGACAATCGGAGTGACCAATCTATTAATTGATTAAAGCAAAATTCGTCCCGTCAATGAGCAATGCGGTTCTCTGCACAATCGCATGATTTACTGAAGATGAGCGTTTGAAAATTATCCAAGCTACTTCAAGCAATAACCACTCGGCCTAAAAGTTGGTGCTCTGCTTTCAGGCGAGTCAGGCAACATAACATCTAATTCAGCCATAAGATGTTGAACCAAAGTACCTACACAACGACCGCTTGATAAACGTCGTCCTGCACGTGCCAAAGCCCACTGAGGAAATTAGACTCACCTTCGTCAAATTCGTTCAGAGCATCGGCCGCGGCGTACCCGTAACTATCACCTCTGGAGCGGATCGAAACACCCGTGTCTTTCTCATCCTAGTGTCGCGTGTTGAAAGTTCCTCGATGGTACATGCTCTGCAAAACTAGAAAGATTCTCAATTACCCAGCACCGGCACTCACCTT
>NZ_BJNY01000040.1 GCF_006539925.1 Glutamicibacter uratoxydans
TCTCTGCGGCCCACACCCGCCTCCGAGGAGCAAGTCCTCATCACGGGGCAGGCCCCCCTTCTTCCGAAGTTACGGGGGCATTTTGCCGAGTTCCTTAACCATGATTCTCTCGATCGCCTTAGTATTCTCTACCTGATCACCTGTGTCGGTTTAGGGTACGGGCGGACTGGGACCTCGCGCCGATGCTTTTCTAGGCAGCATAGGATCACCGAATCACCCCACAAACGGGGCGCCTATCAGGTCTCAGAACATATGAGCGGCGGATTTGCCTACCACTCTTCCTACACCCTTGGACCAGGTCAATTCCATTGCCTGGCTCGGCTACCTTCCTGCGTCACACCTGTTAATACGCTGACCTCACAACATCGGTTCCCACCACATCAACCAACAAAACACCCGAAGGCATTAGCGCCAGTCTCCGTCATGGTTAGCATCAACTGCTCAGTATGGGCGGTCCTTCGCCGGTACGGGAATATCAACCCGTTGTCCATCGACTACGCCTGTCGGCCTCGCCTTAGGTCCCGACTAACCCAGGGCAGATTAACTTGACCCTGGAACCCTTGATCATTCGGCGGACGGGTTTCTCACCCGTCATTCGCTACTCATGCCTGCATTCTCACTCGTATAGCGTCCACCACTGGTTTCCACCGCAGCTTCACCCGCTATACGACGCTCCCCTACCCATCCAAACGTCCAATCGAAACCAGACAAAAATTTGAATGACGCAACTTCGGCGGTGTGCTTGAGCCCCGCTACATTATCGGCGCGGAATCACTTGACCAGTGAGCTATTACGCACTCTTTCAAGGGTGGCTGCTTCTAAGCCAACCTCCTGGTTGTCACAGCAACTCCACATCCTTTCCCACTTAGCACACGCTTAGGGGCCTTAGTTGGCGTTCTGGGCTGTTTCCCTCTCGACTATGAAGCTTATCCCCCACAGTCTCACTGCTGCGCTCTCACTTACCGGCATTCGGAGTTTGGCTAAGGTCAGTAACCTTGTAGGGCCCATCGCCTATCCAGTAGCTCTACCTCCAGCAAGAAACACGCAACGCTGCACCTAAATGCATTTCGGGGAGAACCAGCTATCACGAAGTTTGATTGGCCTTTCACCCCTACCCACAGCTCATCCCCTCCATTTTCAACTGAAGTGGGTTCGGTCCTCCACACGCTCTTACACGCGCTTCAACCTGGCCATGGGTAGATCACTTCGCTTCGGGTCTAGACCGTGCCACTCAAACGCCCTATTCAGACTCGCTTTCGCTACGACTACCCCACACGGGTTAACCTCGCGACACAGCACTAACTCGCAGGCTCATTCTTCAAAAGGCACGCCATCACAACCACAAGGGCTGCTCTAACGGATTGTAAGCACACGGTTTCAGGTACTATTTCACTCCCCTCCCGGGGTACTTTTCACCATTCCCTCACGGTACTGATTCACTATCGGTCATCAAGTAGTATTCAGGCTTACCAGGTGGTCCTGGCAGATTCACACAAGGTTTCACGGGCCCCGTGCTACTCGGGAATCAACAAAAGAACGGCGGCACGCATTACACCTACGGGACTATCACCCTCTCTGGTCCGGCATTCCAACCGATTCACCTATACGCCCGCACCTCATCCCACCAGCGTAGATAGAACTGGTAACATGCTGACCCCACAACCCCGATGATGCAACGCCTATCCGCTATCACACACCAACCGGTTTAGCCCCATCCGCGTTCGCTCGCCACTACTAACGGAATCACTATTGTTTTCTCTTCCTGCGGGTACTGAGATGTTTCACTTCCCCGCGTTCCCTCCACACAGCCTATACATTCAGCTGCAGGTCACACCACATAACATGGTGCGGGGTTCCCCCATTCGGAAATCCTGGCCTCAACGTCCGGTTATCGACTCCACCAGGCTTATCGCAGATTCCCACGTCCTTCATCGGCTCTTGATGCCAAGGCATCCACCGTGCGCCCTTAAAAACTTCAACACAAAATCAAAGTTCCTCAACGAATTGAGCACTAAAACAATCAACAAAAATCACAACAAACAAGACTCAAACACCACCAACACCCAGGACAGGCGCCAATGACTCATCTTGTCTGCAAGATGCTCGCGTTCACTATACAGTTCCCAAACAACAACCCCACACCCCCACACCACACTCCCTCAGACCAGCCATCAAGGCCAACCCTTCAAGGACTGCGTGCAGCAGACACAGGACAAACACCGAAACACCAAGCCCCAACCACAACCACCCACAAAGAATGATCCCAGTCAGGAGGCTTGTTGCCTCAAAACCCAACAGTGCGCCAAACACATCCGTCACCACCACACCAGCTGCAATCCCTTCCAACAAACCCCACAGGGCCTGCGTACTAAACACCACAACCAACACAGCAACAACCATGCCAACACCACCACACCCCACACCAACCACCGAATAGCAGCTAATCTGAGACATGTTTTCCAGGTGTTAAGTTCATCAATATTCCACCCTTGAGCAACCCACCCAAACAACACTCGTGCTTGGCATGGGCAACCAAAATTGGTTAGCTCCTTAGAAAGGAGGTGATCCAGCCGCACCTTCCGGTACGGCTACCTTGTTACGACTTAGTCCCAATCGCCAGTCCCACCTTCGACGACTCCCCCCACACAAGGTGGTTAGGCCATCGGCTTCGGGTGTTACCAACTTTCGTGACTTGACGGGCGGTGTGTACAAGGCCCGGGAACGTATTCACCGCAGCGTTGCTGATCTGCGATTACTAGCGACTCCGACTTCATGGGGTCGAGTTGCAGACCCCAATCCGAACTGAGACCGGCTTTTAGGGATTAGCTCCACCTCACAGTATCGCAACCCATTGTACCGGCCATTGTAGCATGCGTGAAGCCCAAGACATAAGGGGCATGATGATTTGACGTCATCCCCACCTTCCTCCGAGTTGACCCCGGCAGTCTCCCATGAGTCCCCACCACTACGTGCTGGCAACATGGAACGAGGGTTGCGCTCGTTGCGGGACTTAACCCAACATCTCACGACACGAGCTGACGACAACCATGCACCACCTGTGAACCAGCCCCGAAGGGAAGGACTATCTCTAGCCCGGTCTGGAACATGTCAAGCCTTGGTAAGGTTCTTCGCGTTGCATCGAATTAATCCGCATGCTCCGCCGCTTGTGCGGGCCCCCGTCAATTCCTTTGAGTTTTAGCCTTGCGGCCGTACTCCCCAGGCGGGGCACTTAATGCGTTAGCTACGGCGCGGAAAACGTGGAATGTCCCCCACACCTAGTGCCCAACGTTTACGGCATGGACTACCAGGGTATCTAATCCTGTTCGCTCCCCATGCTTTCGCTCCTCAGCGTCAGTAAATGCCCAGAGACCTGCCTTCGCCATCGGTGTTCCTCCTGATATCTGCGCATTTCACCGCTACACCAGGAATTCCAGTCTCCCCTACATCACTCTAGTCTGCCCGTACCCACCGCAGATCCGAGGTTGAGCCTCGGACTTTCACGGCAGACGCGACAAACCGCCTACGAGCTCTTTACGCCCAATAAATCCGGATAACGCTTGCGCCCTACGTATTACCGCGGCTGCTGGCACGTAGTTAGCCGGCGCTTCTTCTGCAGGTACCGTCACTTTCGCTTCTTCCCTACTGAAAGAGGTTTACAACCCGAAGGCCGTCATCCCTCACGCGGCGTCGCTGCATCAGGCTTTCGCCCATTGTGCAATATTCCCCACTGCTGCCTCCCGTAGGAGTCTGGGCCGTGTCTCAGTCCCAGTGTGGCCGGTCACCCTCTCAGGCCGGCTACCCGTCGTCGCCTTGGTGAGCCATTACCTCACCAACAAGCTGATAGGCCGCGAGTCCATCCCCCACCGATAAATCTTTCCACCACCCACCATGCGGTAGGAGGTCATATCCGGTATTAGACCCAGTTTCCCAGGCTTATCCCAGAGTCGGGGGCAGGTTACTCACGTGTTACTCACCCGTTCGCCACTAATCCACCAAAGCAAGCTTTAGCTTCATCGTTCGACTTGCATGTGTTAAGCACGCCGCCAGCGTTCATCCTGAGCCAGGATCAAACTCTCCATAAAAAACAAAAAGCCACCACAACCCCATCGGAAAAAGACAAGGCCACACGTGGTGATAAATCCTGGCGAATAAAAACACTCGAAACAACACACGGGGGTGTGTCATTCCAAGCAAAATGTTTCGTATTCACCAAACAAAAAATAATTTGGTATCAACAAACTTGGCACACTATTGAGTTCTCAAACAACAAACACT
>NZ_BJNY01000041.1 GCF_006539925.1 Glutamicibacter uratoxydans
CTAAAAGAATGGCATTCTTTGTTGGTGTAATTGAGGTGTTTTCACTCTGCTTGGCTCTTGATAGACCGATGTCCCAATGAAGTGTCAGTCTTACGAATGCGGGCTAACCCCTCGTACAGCCTCAGAGAATGACCTGGCGGATAAGTGCAGGTATAGCATCGCGAGCAATTCGCTCGATGAATGCCAGCGTCGTCGACAGTCGGCTAGCTTGTCAGCTGCCGACACCTTCGAAACGTCTATGTAGTCACCCCTCGGACGTAGAGCAGAACCTCCGTTCACTCAAAACTAAGCTCGAGCACATCACCGTCACGCTTCGTACAGCCACCATCACTGGTGCCACAGCTCTTACTGATTTGCTCGCATACAACCGCGTTCACCTGCAGGGCACGGAGCCGTGTCGGCCAGATGGGTGCTCCAGGCTGGATCATCAGCGGTAACTGGTTCAGAACGCTATGGACGAAAAGCCAGCAGACACATCATTCATGTACCCGGTCTTCCCAGGCACTACGCTCGTAGGCCGCGCCTACCTGAACTCGGTCTTTTGGGAAGCATTCCAGTCAGCCAAGATCGCGTACGCAGTTGACCGTCGATTCGCCCGGCGAGGCATTGCGACCGCGTCCCCCAGAGAACTGAGTCGTATAGCATTCACGGAACAGAATCTTCATTGTTTGCAAGGTGAAGTGCTTACGGACATTGCTGCTTCCCGTCACGTCGTGGAGAACGGCGGGTTCAACCACTGCGGGACCGCGCCCGACTATCTACGTATTGACGGGCCTTGGCAAACGCATGAACTGCATCAGTTGCCGAATAGTGCCTGGGATGGTTCGCCGGCGAATTCACTGCCCTAGGAATCCAGTGCTTTCGTCCTCGCCGGCGCGTTTGCTGTCCCGTTCAGGGCAAGTAGAACCTGTCCTGGGATGTGCCCCCAAGGGCAGCTGGGCTCTTCTGATGTTAGGATTCGAATCTATATTCGACGCGAATCCTTATAGTGGATTCCGAAGAGAGGACTCGTTCTTGCAGTTTCCGGCTCTAGAACGCTACTGCCAATTAGCCGGCGTCAATGCAGACTCAGTTTGTCCCGAGGAGCAGCACAGCGACTATGAAGCCGGAGTGGCCGCCATTGCTGGGGCGTCTTGGCGCATTCGCACTGCTCGCGTGACTCCATCTAAGCCGGGTGCATTCGTCGCATTGTGGCATCGAAACAGATCTGGACAGACGGCTCCATTCCCTGAAGACAACAAGATCGCAGGAGTACTCGTCTTCGTGTCGGATGGGCCCCAATTCGGCGTCTTCGCATTCGACACATCCCACCTACTAGAACTGGGGATTCTAGATTCCGCCGGAACCAAGGGAAAACGCGGGTTCCGCGTCTACCCCAGCTGGTGCCATGGGCTCAATCCTCAGGCGACCAAATCCCAGAAAGCTCAAAGCAGAGCCTTCAGCCTCCTCGCTACATGACCACCTCTAGGCGGCGATGGCGCAGCTCGCGCTGAGTACCCCTCAGTGGCGACCCCTCGAATGGAAGCACGCTGAGGTCCACAGATTCAGCGGCTTTGAGGGCCAGCAGATTGGCCGAATTCGCGGCACGTTGATTCAGGCCAAGGCTGTCGGCAAACTCAACCCAGTGCTTGCGCTTGAGATTCTTGCTCTTTCCACTCACCGACAACGCCAGAGTGTCATCTCCGTAGAGGAGCGTGCAGGGCACATCATAAATTGGCGCCGGCACAAATCCTCCAGAGTGATTCGCCAGGATGGATACGTTCTTCCCATGCAAGTCGCCATTGCCAGTCAACCATGCGAAGAGGAATTGAATATAAAAGTTTCGGAGTGCAAGGACGGGAGCATGGCAGCGTGTGGCAAGCGCCAAACTGGCTTCCTCGGCTGTCACGGCGTACTTTGAAGCCGGCGGTAAGTTCAAGACCTGCATGGCGTCTTCAAGAGCGAAGCGCCTGCTTCCTCTGAGCTCCGGATCCCGTGACCGGTCGAAACGTTCAACCAAAAGTCCTTCGACCTGGTTCCGGTCGTAGACCAGCTTGCTTGCGGCTACTGGGAGCTTCAGCAGGCGAGCTGCATTCAAATGCAACGCCTCATTAGCAACTAGATATGGATGATCCCTCGGATCCAGCTTCAGCAGATAAGATGCTTCGCCTAACGCCAGAGGCGTGGTCAGCATGGTCGCGCTGATCTTGTCTTGAACACCTGGGATCGAGTGAAGGTCCATTGTTCTCGAGAGAGCAACAAAATCCAATTTCGAAGGATCATCTATCCTGGCAACCACGGGTGGATCAGACAACTGACGTCCCGACGGCACGATGCTCACATTGCCCGGAGTATCAGCACCTACGATCATCAACAGCGTTAGTTCATCGGACAAGCTGGTCTTGGCAGCATCCTTCAGAACTGTCAGTCTGTGCCCTTCAGGCAGAAGCCCCGAGAAGAAGGCAGGCAGGCTGCCACTTCCGCTCATGTAGGGCGATGCTGAAACGGGCAGGCTGCTTGCTATACCGGGTTCTCCTGAAGCTAGGTAATCATCAGTGTAGGAAAACTCTATGCTGCCGTCAGAAAGGCGCGTGAGCGTCCCAACCAGGCTTCTATTTTGGTAGACGTCTGCAGTACGTACGTGCTTAAGATCTTGGAGTTCAGCAATCATCGCTCTACCGAAATCTTGATTCCCAAGATCGCCGCTGTTGAGAGTACCGCAGCGAACGACGGGTTCCCGGTGCCAGCTTCAATCGAACGAAGAGTTCGTTCAGATATACCTGCAAGCTCAGCTAGCTGCTCTTGCGTCAGTCCGTTTTCTTTTCGGACTGATTGCATCAGTGAACCAATCTCGGACAAAGAATCCACGAGTAACTCCAACTCGGCAAAATAGTGCCGATCTTGACGGGCTTTCTCTCCATAATCCACGAATACGCTAATTTCGGCAAGATTCTGCCGAAAGCATAGCTTGTCTTGATAAGAACACCCGGAAACATCAGAACCGGCAAAATATCACCGCGCCTGGGAAATGGATCCCGGACTCTCGGCGGCAGTGCCGCCGGTTAAACGAAAATAGGGGCCCCTCCAGGACCCCGCCAACCACCAA
>NZ_BJNY01000042.1 GCF_006539925.1 Glutamicibacter uratoxydans
AGCTATAGGTAGCGTATTGCGAAACCCCGGTTGTTGTTCTTCAACAACCGGGGTTTCGCTTCATCTTATTTCATACGAAATACGGTCAAAATTAACCGAAGGGTTATATTTTGATCAGATTATTAAGAAGTCTATAATATTGGGGTTAAAGCGCGTTGCGCTAATCGTGAATGGGGAGAATGTGACTAGTGAAGTTGGACTGGGATCGCCAACTGATTTAACGGAGTTTGCTCAACAGGTTTCAGACCATTTGAGGAATTTTTCGGCGGCACCAATATTGTTCGTTGGATCCGGCGTAACACGCAGGTATTTGAACTTGCCTGATTGGAAAAGTCTGCTTGCTGAGCTTGCTGCACTTACTGAACGCGATTACAGCTATTATCGTTCGACCGCTAGTAATAACTCGCCGCAAATGGCGCAATTACTAATTGAACCACTGAAGACCAAAATGTGGCAAGAAAGTGAATCAGCTCTTCGGCAAAAATATGAAGACCAACTAATTGATCCTTCAAGTGCGCTTAAGGTCTACGTTACTGAAATTCTCAATCGAGAAGAGGCTCAGACTACAGATGATTCGCAGCTTTTGCAGGAGATAGAACTGCTGAGAAAGGCAAAAATTGATGCAGTAATTACAACGAATTACGACGGATTCATGGAGAATCTTTTCCCGGATTTTAAAGTATTTGTTGGTCAGGATGAACTAGTTTTTTCCGAGCCTGCAGGCATTGGGGAAATTTACAAAATTCATGGTAGTTTGAGCGATCCGAATAGCATTATATTTACAACAGATGATTGTGAATCTTTTAAGGGACGTAATACCTATCTTGCAGCGAAGTTGTTGACGCTATTTGCAGAGCATCCAATAATATTTCTTGGCTATGGTTTTGGGGATCCTGATGTGTTAGAAATACTTTCAAGTTTGGCTAATTGTCTGAGGGACAAGAACCTTTCGAGGTTACAGGATCGATTACTCTTCGTGAATTGGCAGCCTGACTCGACGCCAGCCATGGTTGGCACAGTTATGGCAGCTGGCACGCACAGTATCCCTGTGCACATGCTGACGGTGCCCAACTACGAGGATGTTTTCTCAGCTCTGCAGTCTCTTGAACGCAAATATTCAGCGAAAACTCTAAGGCATCTCAAAGAACATGTTTATTCATTGGTGCTTGACGAGACAAAGCATGATCGTTTACATGTTGCCAATTTTGACGGGGATGGATCAGTCGATCTCGTATTGGGTGTTGGCGTCATTGCTGAATTGCAGAAGCATGGTTACAGGGGACTGAATAGAATCGACGTCTGCATGGACCTGCTGCATGATCGCGATTTCGAAAGCGATTTTATTGTGAAGATGACATTACCTGATTTATTGAGTCGCCCAGGAAATTTCCCGGCCTATAAGCACTTAAGCTTAGGTGGGTACCTCAATGCGGATGGTCAAATAAAAGACCCAGATATTCTGTCTCCTAAATTATTACGGTGGCTTGGTGACGTTGAATCTAAGCTTCGTCCCGTCAAGAGTCTTAGGAAGAAAGCTACTAAGGCTGCTCAGCAATTTGGTGATTTTAATAATATGGCTCGGCAGTGTACTACGGACGATACTTTGGCGTACTTCGGCGCTTTTTCACGAGATGAAATCGATATTGACGAATTGGAAGCTTTTTTGCTGAAGATTGAAACATCAAAGGTAAGAGCAAATGGGGATCTAGCAACCAATTTTGCAAAGGCAATCTGTGTATATGACTTGTTGAAATACGGTCCTAATACGGCTTGGGCAAAACGTTTAGTTTGATCGTAAATCAAAAATCGAGCCTTGATGTTCGAAGAGCCCCACATTGAAATTGCTGTCTAAGATTTTGCCCTGCTCGATTCAACGA
>NZ_BJNY01000043.1 GCF_006539925.1 Glutamicibacter uratoxydans
TGGACTGCTCCCCAAAAGTTGGACTGAGAAATCAGAACCAACCTTTGGGGAGCATTTTCATGCGCACACTCAGCAGCTTGACCGAGTCTCAACGCGAACAGCTCGTCGAATTCTTCGAATCAAGACTGGCATACACAGCGGCAGCCAATCGGCTAAATGTCGGACGCGGAGCAGCGAAGAAACTTTACGATCGCTGGCGATTACATGGCAGGCTATGCCTCATGGAGAAACCCACCAAAACCTCATACTCCTTCGAAATCAAGAAGGAAGTCGTTGACCGGTTCCACGCCGGTGCCACGGCCATGGAGTTGGCAGCCGAATACGAGCTCAGCTCGACGAATCTTGTCAAGAGTTGGGCGCATAAGTGGCGTGAAGGCGGGGATGAAGCACTTCAACCTAAGCTCAAAGGTCGCCCCAAGGGGTCATCAAAGCCCGAACATTTGAGCGAGGAAGAGAAGCTGCGCCGTGAGAACAAGCGCCTGCTGGCCGAGGTGGCGTACCTGAAAAAATTACGGGACTTGAGGGAGCAGGGGCACGCCTGAAAACTCGGGCGATCGCCACCCTCAAGTCCGAAGGGCATGATCTGACTGATCTGCTGGCTATTGCTGGACTGGCTAGATCAACCTATTACTACCAGGTCAAAGCACTGGCGCGCCCGGATCGGCATGCCGAGCTCAAGACCGTGGTCAAGAAGGAGTTCGACCGAAACCATGCACGTTATGGGTATCGACAGATCCGTCTCGTACTGCTTGCCAGGGGGTGGAAGGTCAGTAAGAAGCTGGTTCTGAAACTCATGCGTCAGCTGGGGATCGCTTCTAAGGTGCGCCGCCGGAAGAAGTATTCCTCCTATCAAGGCGAGGCGGGTAAGATCGCTGAGAACCTGCTGGACCGCCAATTCGAGGTCGATACCCCAGATACGGTCTATGCCAGCGACGTGAGCGAGTTCCCGGTGACCGGCCGGAAACTGTATCTCTCGCCGATCATGGACTTGTGCGACCGCAGCATCATCAGCTTCACTCTCTCAACTTCGCCGACCACAGCGTTCACGACCGAAAGCTTGGCTAGGGCCTTGGGTGACCGGCAGTTTGAGAAGAAGCTTTTGGTTCACACGGATCAGGGATTTCATTATCGGCACTGGTCGTGGAGGAATCTGCTGGCTGAGCATGGTGCGGTGCAGTCCATGTCGCGTAAGGGCAATTGCTATGACAACGCGGTGATGGAGAACTTCTTTGGTCAATTGAAGACCGAGATGTTCTACGGTGAACGCTTTGAGAGCGTGGCAGAGTTGGCCGTGGCGATCGAGGACTATATCGCCTGGTACAACATGGAACGGCGTCAGGAACGACTGAAGGGCATGGCACCGATGGAATATCGGCACTATGCCCTTGCAGTCTGAAACCAGACTTAGTATTTAGTTAGTCCAACTTTCGGGGACCAGTCC
>NZ_BJNY01000044.1 GCF_006539925.1 Glutamicibacter uratoxydans
TGTAATGTCTCGGGACATCGTACGAACGATGTCCCGAGACATTAGTCTTTAAGCAGTCACCTATTCAGGCTTGAAATTGCTTTTTGGTAGTTCTTCGATGGATCGATTTTGAAGTATCGCAGGATTTCTCCGGTTTTTTTGTTCACGACGGTTACCTCCCGGTCGTTGACATACATTTCCACCCGGATGCCTGAATAGGTGCGCCCCATACCTAGGTGTCGAAGTTTCCCGCCATATCTAATGGTGAGCTTCCCGTCCTTGTCGACCACGTCGTTTCTCTGGCGCACTTCTTCTTGCGGCAAAGGTTTTGGGACTGCCTTGGGAACGGCTCGGTAACGGATGCTAGGTGGTTTCCGGCCTGCTGCTTTATGCGGTCTTCGTTCGTTATAGATCTGTTGAAATTCGCTCAGCTGTTTGTTGAGTGTCGCTACGCTTGTCGCTCGTGGCTGGGCCGTGAGCCAGAGCTTGAGAGTTCTGTGAAAGCGCTCGATTTTGCCTTGGGTCTGAGGGTGGTTCGGTGACCCATTGATCTGTTTGACATCCCATTTTTGAAGAAGCTTCTCGAATTGGTTCTTTGCTGCGGTGTCTCCTTGGGTTTTGCCGGTGAAGCGGGTGGTGAACACCAGTCCGTTGTCGGTCAGTGAGCTTTGGGGGCGCCCATGTTCGTCGCAGGCCATGGCAAACTGTTCTGCTACGTTGCGCCCTGTCACGCGGCGGTAAGCGCGGATGCTGATCAAGAATCTGGAGTAGTCATCGATGAAGTCCAGGATCTCGGTGTCTGATCCGTCTGCAAGGCGCCAGTGGGTGAAATCCGCTTGCCACATTTCGTTAGGCTGGGCTGCTTCGAAGCGGATCAATGAGCTTTTGGGTCGTTTTTGTGGTTGGTCGCTCACGAGATCGGCTTGGCGCAAGATGCGGTGGATGGTGGCTCTGGACGGTGGCGAGATCCCTTCTGTTTCGAGGTGGGTTTGGATGGTTTCTGCGCCGGCGTCGAGTCCTTGGGCGACAAGTATTTCTCGGAGAGTGACGATCCGTTCTCGGGTGGCCTCTGGTGTTCTGCCTGGAGAGGTTTTGGGTCGTTTGGAGCGAGCTTCGTAGGCTGTTTCGCCTTCGAAGGCGTAGCGTCGTATCAGTTCTTTGACCCAGCGTTCTGAGACGTTGAAGTGAGCGGCGGCGGATCTAGTATTCATCGAGCCGTGGACGACGGCGGTGATGATTTGTTTGTTTCTTATAGTCACATTTTTTGATTGTGAACGATGTCCTGAGACATGTTGTTGCAGGGTGACAGTGCATGATGTCCCAAGACTTTAGGTGAAGTATCTCCAGAGTTCTCGAGCTTGGATTTTGGTCTTTGTGCTTGGGTGAAGGATGTCCCGTGACATGGGTGAAGGATGTCTTGAGACCAGACACCC
>NZ_BJNY01000045.1 GCF_006539925.1 Glutamicibacter uratoxydans
GGTGTCAAGCCCCGGGTTTAGTAGAGGCTCCTTAACTTGTTTTCCTACGCGGCTTCCACGACCTTGTAATTCTGTTCGGCCCACTGTTGATGGACCTGGGTCGGTGACCTATACCCTAGCGCCGAAGGCAGTCGCTGGGAGTTGTACCAGCCAACCCACCTTGAAGTCTCAGCCATGACCTCAACCTGCCCAGACCACTGCTTCCGGTCGATCAACTCCGCCTTATAAACCGAATTCAGCGCCTCGGCCATGGCATTATCGAACGAATCGCCCCTGGAACCCACTGACGCAACGACCTTGGACTCGGCCAAGGCCTGCCCATACCTAACAGACCGGAATTGCACGCCGCGGTCGCTGTGATGCACAAGACCGGTCACGTCCTCACCATCCCTGTATTTCCGGGCCAGGGCCATCATCAAAGCGTCCCTGGCCAGTGACTCCCGCAGGTGATTAGTGACTTGCCAGCCCACGATTTCGCGGCTGAACACATCAAGGATAAACATGGCATATACCCACCCGACCTGGGTCGGAACGTACGTTATATCAGCCACCCAAAGTCGATTGGGGGCTGCCGCGGTGAACTGACGGTCCACCAGATCTACTGGGCATGATTCTGGATCCGCAGAACGGGTCTTAGGCTTCTTCCGTTTGCGGCGCACCCCGTCAATACCAGCGATTTTCATCAGCCGTTCTACGGTGCACCGAGCAATGGCCCCGAACTGATCGGCATGCTGATTATTCATTGCATGCCACATTTTCCGCACCCCGTAGCAGGAATAGTTCGCCTCGTATACGTCACGAAGTTTAGAAAGTAATTGATTGTCCCGCACGCTGCGGGCTGAAGGGCGTCGTTTCTTGGCCGCATAGTATGAGCTCACGGCGACCTGCGTGCGGGTTCCTGGCAACGCGCGGATGATCGGCTCGACCCCAAGCTCGTCTTTGTGCTGATCGATGAAATCAACAATTATTTGAAGGGCGGCAAGAGCTCATGCCGCGAAGAAAGTCGCTGCTTTCTTCAGGATTTCGTTGGCTCGTTTGGTCTCGGCCAGTTCGGCCCTCAGCCGCTTGTTCTCGGCTTCCAAGTCGATGGACTGCGCTGGTGTTGTTGCGCCGCTGTTCTTGTAGTTGCGTACCCAGGTGCGCAGAGTTTCACTGCTCAGCCCTAGTTCTTTGGTGACGCGTCGGATCGCGCCGTTCGCGGTGCTGGGGTCGGCCTGCGCATGGATCACTAGGTCAACGGCGCGGGTCTTGAGTTCGTCGGTGTATTTGATCGGCAAGAGAGAAGTGTTCCTTTTCCATTTTCCTTGCCTCTATTAAACCCGGTGCGATTCAGT
>NZ_BJNY01000046.1 GCF_006539925.1 Glutamicibacter uratoxydans
AAGGTGAGGCTCCAACCAACTGGTTGGAGCCTCAAACCCATTCATAAGTTAAGTCCGGCGGTGACCTACTCTCCCACACCCTCACAAGTGCAGTACCATCGGCGCAATGGGCCTTAGCTTCCGGGTTCGGTATGGGACCGGGCGTTTCCCCCACGCTATGACCGCCGTAACAATCACGAAACACACAAACCAACCTGGGTCCGGTGTATCCGTCAAGTATCTGTTTTTTGTTGCGAGGTTGTTGTCTCGTAACCGTATAGTGAACGCGAACAGCAATAATAATTTTTGCTAACACAATTGTTTTAGTGTTGTGTTGTAAGTCATCGGCCTATTAGTACAGGTCAGCTACACAAGTCTTCAGGTCCTTGCTTCCACATCCTGCCTATCAACCCAGTGGTCTAGCTGGGGGCCTCACACACACAAAGGTGCATGGAAATCTCATCTCGAAGCAGGCTTCCCGCTTAGATGCTTTCAGCGGTTATCCCTTCCAAACGTAGCTAATCAGCGATGCACTTGGCAGTACAACTGACACACCAGAGGTTCGTCCGTCCCGGTCCTCTCGTACTAAGGACAGCCCTTCTCAAATTTCCAACGCGCGCAGCGGATAGGGACCGAACTGTCTCACGACGTTCTAAACCCAGCTCGCGTACCGCTTTAATGGGCGAACAGCCCAACCCTTGGGACCTACTCCAGCCCCAGGATGCGACGAGCCGACATCGAGGTGCCAAACCATGCCGTCGATATGGACTCTTGGGCAAGATCAGCCTGTTATCCCCGAGGTACCTTTTATCCGTTGAGCGACGGCCCTTCCACGAGGTGCCGCCGGATCACTAGTCCCGACTTTCGTCCCTGCTCGAGCTGTCACTCTCACAGTCAAGCTCCCTTGTGCACTTACACTCAACACCTGATTGCCAACCAGGCTGAGGGAACCTTTGGGCGCCTCCGTTACATTTTAGGAGGCAACCGCCCCAGTTAAACTACCCATCAGGCACTGTCCCTGAACCAGATCATGGTCCGAAGTTAGGTGACCGGTACAGCCAGAGTGGTATTTCAACGATGACTCCACCTGAACTAGCGTCCAAGCTTCACAGTCTCCCACCTATCCTACACAAGCTGCACCGAACACCAATACCAAACTATAGTAAAGGTCTCGGGGTCTTTCCGTCCTGCTGCGCGTAACGAGCATCTTTACTCGTACTGCAATTTCGCCGAGTTCATGGTTGAGA
>NZ_BJNY01000047.1 GCF_006539925.1 Glutamicibacter uratoxydans
ATACACACGCACACTGGAGCCCAGGGTCGTTACGCCGTCCTCCTCGCGGGCCTTGTTCAACCGGCCGATCGCAGCGAAGTCCCCCACGTCATCCCAATTGAACACGCCAGGCACCACAGCAACATCACCAGCTGCTGCCGCAGGTTCGGCCACCGCGTAGTCGATCGCGATCTTCGGCAAACCAGGCCACACAGCACTCATCACCGCATCGCGCTCCGGGGTATCCCACGCCAAGGCAATCTGCATCAGCCCAGCATGCAGATCCGGCTCATTAGCCTTCAAATGCTCCAACATCAACGCCACCGGCGCGACAAACATGCCCGCATTCCACAAGAACCCTCCCCGGGCCAGATACTGGCGGGCCGTATCCTCATCAGGCTTCTCCACAAACTGCGCCACATCCCGGGCGCTGGCAGCACCGTCAATGCCCAGCAGCTCACCGGTCTGGATATACCCGAACCCGGTCGAAGGGTGGGTGGGGTGGATACCGATGGTCACGATCTTGCCAGTGGCCGCAGTAAGCACCGCTTCACGCACCGCATCCTGGAATACTGACTCCGGCTCGATCACCTGGTCTGCAGCAAAGGAACCCATGATGGTTTCTGGATCGCGAAGATAGAGAATCGCGGCGGCCAGCCCGATCGCGGCGGCCGAGTCTTTCGGCTCTGGTTCCAGCACGAGGTTCTGGTCCACGAGTTCTGGCAGTTGGGACAGGACCGCGTTGCGGTGGGCTTGTCCGGTGACGACCATGATGCGGTCATCTGCTACCGGGCACAGCCGGTCATAGGTGGCACGGATCAGCGTGGACCCTGAGCTGGTCAGGTCGTGCAGGAACTTCGGGGCCGAGGCGCGCGAGAGCGGCCACAGGCGCGATCCGAC
>NZ_BJNY01000048.1 GCF_006539925.1 Glutamicibacter uratoxydans
AAAAAAATGCTTCCGTCTTTTCTTTTTTCTGTGGAGCCAGTGTCCTTGCGGCAGGCTCGGTGCCATATTGATCGAGGTGCAGGCCTCAACAAGAACGCTGCCGGTTGGCACGGATAAGGTTGTGGCATGACTTGGCCGGAACTCTCAGAGATACCAACGCTGCGCAGCCTTCTCATGCCGCTGAGCATCCAGCATGCGCCAATCATGGTTGACGTCTTGTCTGATCCTGGGCTTTATGAGTTCATCGGAGGAGCCGCGCCAACTGTGGACCAGCTTCGAGCTCGTTATCAAAAGCAGTCAACCGGCCACTCTCCTGATGGGAGCCAGTGGTGGTGCAACTGGGTGATTGCTGTGGGCTCGGAAAAACGCCTGATCGGCTATGTCCAGGCTACTGTGCAGCGCGTGGGGGAGCGCATGGAGGCGGACCTTGCCTGGATGGTTCAACCGGCAGACCAAGGCCTGGGGATGGCCACCGAGGCTGCCACAGCAGTCGTCCACTGGTTGCGGGCGCACGGAGTTTCAAGTTTTGCCGCCTACATCCATCCGGAGAATAGTGCATCGGCGGCCGTAGCGGCTAAGCTCGGTCTGCGCTGCACCGCTGAAGTCCTTGAAGGGGAGTTTCGCTGGCTGTTGAGTTATTGACCGAGGCAGTAGTGATCCCGTCAGTCGGAGCCGCTGTCGTGAATTCAGCGCAAGCTGACTGGGAACCAGCTCGTGACCAGCAACACGTACTCTCGATTTGTCCTGAGCGTTAC
>NZ_BJNY01000049.1 GCF_006539925.1 Glutamicibacter uratoxydans
TTTTTTTCGTTTAACCGGCGGCACTGCCCGGGTGCCCCCGTTGAATGGGGGGCTTTGTTGAAGGACTGGGTCTTTATAGTGGCGGCTACCAGGTTGTCTTGAATTGAGTGTCTGCCCACATTAGTTCTGTTTCCCTAGAGGTACGTCAGTTACTCCCGTAAACTTGATAGAAGTTGTTCATGCCGTTTGAGCATGTTTATTAGTTAATAGGGAAGTGCACTGATTTCAGGCACGAAGGTTGCGGTATTGAGATATCCGCTGAAGGGGACAGTAAATGTCTAACGATTTCCGCCGTAGTTCCGACAATGGGCAAGGCGGCTTCCGGGGCTCAGATTCAAACCGCAACAATTCCCGCGATGGTTTTAAGCGTCGCGATGACAACCGTGGCGATTTCAAGCGTCGTGATGATAACCGCGGTGGTTTCCGCGGCGATCGTAATGATGATCGTGGTGGCTTCCGCGGGGAACGCAACAACTCCCGAGATGGCTTCCGCCGCAACGACGAAAACCGTGGTGACTTCAAGCGCCGTGACGACAACCGCGGTGGTTTCCGCGGCGATCGTAATGATGATCGTGGCGGTTTCCGTCGCAACGATGACAACCGTGGTGACTTCAAGCGTCGTGATGATAACCGTGGTGGTTTCCGCGGCGATCGTAATGATGATCGTGGCGGTTTCCGTCGCAACGACGATAA